>JBEPUJ010000022.1:0-66035 GCA_041691575.1 Terriglobales bacterium | reverse complement strand
CGGCTGAAGCCGTGCCCTTAACAGAGCCTGACTTAATCAGAGGCTCCCTAAAGGCTCACTGCTTAGCCAAACTGGACATGGAGAGAAACCCGTGAACATGCGGGGGAAGTGACACACATTCCTACTCCGGTACCCCCCCCTCCCCCGGGTAAATTCGTAAAGTATTCTAGATCAATACTTTAGGTAGAAGTACTTTTTCAAAGTCTTCATTCCAGATAGTTTACGTATAAAGTATTCTTTCTAAAAGAGTTAGCCCCAGCCTTGCCGCTGGGCCTTTGATTTATTTTGAAGCTGATTTAACGGTAACGAATTGGGTGGAACTGAATTGCCATCTTTTACGGATTTATTTTTGGGGTGGAAGTTGTTTATTTTGTGTTGTTTGTTTATCGATTTTTTAATTTTTTGAGGGGTTGAGGGACTTGACAGATTTTTGGGGGAGCTTGGGGCGTGGCTGACTGGATTCTGCTTTCCCATCCATCGCGATGAGACTGCGATGGGTGGGGCACCCGGCGGTTCGTGGTCGCGCAAAGGGGGGATTCTTGTTTGGGAAGTGTAGCGGCGATTCTGGAGTGGGCTTTCAGAGGCTGCTGAAAAACTCAGTTGTGTTGCGGAAAGAGCCCTCAGCGGCTAAAGCCGCACTGCCAATAAAGTATTTATGGCACGGCTGAAGCCGTGCCCTTAACAAAACTGGACTTTTTCGGCAACCTCTTTCAGCCCTTTGGATTCGGATGGGACCTGAACCTGGGCCGTTGGCCCAGGCTGGTATGAGATGCGCCGTTGGAGCTTTGGTTCGCGGGTGGCATATTGGTTGGGGATGAGGGTAGAGGCAGAGTAAGGCGGGCGGGATGCTATCTGTATGAGCGCAGATGAATTCTGGGGGTTGCTGATTTATACTTGTGGCTTGCCCTGCAAATGGCGTGGTGTACGTCGAGAGACTTGCTCCCAGGTCACGCAAAACCCCGGGCACGCGGTCGTCTTCCGGTATGGAAGGCGGGAACGCGCGAAGTGAAGGTCTTTCGTCTAGCATGATTCGCATTCTGCAGCAGGACAACCGCCTCATCAAAATTATCTTCGCCGTCATCATCACAGTGGCTTGCGGCACCATGGTGATTACGCTGGTACCCGGCATCTTTGACAACACCGGAGACAGCGCCGGACCGAACGGCAACTATGCAACAGTTCGCGGGCCCGGCCTCTTTGGCCGGTTCGCAGGCGACAGCGTTCCTGTTAAAGAGACAGAGGTTCAGGAGTTGGCTCAGCGGCAGTTGCAGCAGCAGCGTCTGCCCGACTTCCTGATGCCCTATATGACGCAGCGGGCGGGGCAGGTGCTGGTGCAGCGCGCGATCCTGAAGCGCGAAGCCGACAAGATGAATCTTCAGGTGAGCGACGAGGATCTTCGCCGCGAGCTGGAGACCGGACCTTTTGCGCAGTATCTGTTTCCGAACGGCCAGTACATCGGCGACGACGGCTACATGAACTTCGTGCAGAGCAACTTTCAGACCAGCCGCAGCGACTTCGAAGCGAAGGTGAAGAGCGACATGGAGCTGACCCGTCTGCAGGCCCTGATTACGGGCGGCGTGACGGTATCCGACAATGCCGTTCGTGAGGCTTACCGGACGCAGGGAACCAAGGTTAAATTCGACTATGCCGTGATTTCGGCCGAGAATATCGCGAAGACGGTCAATCCGAGCGATGTCGAGTTGCAATCGTTCTTCAAATCCAATCAGGCGCGCTATGCTACCGCTGTTCCGGAGACTCGCAAGATTCAGTACATCGCCTTCGACGCGTCGAACCTGCCCGGCGGCAAGCCGCAGGTGACGGACGCCGAGGTGCAGGCGTATTACAAGAAGAACCTCGACTCCTATAAGGTGCAGGACCAGGTGAAGGTTCGGCACATCCTGATCTCGGTTCCGCAGGGAGCCGACAGCAAGACGGATGCAGCGGCCAAGGCCAAGGCAGAGGACGTGCTGAAGCAGCTCAAGGCCGGCGGCAACTTTGCCGCGCTGGCGGAGAAGAACTCGGACGATCCGGGGAGCAAGACGCAGGGCGGCGAGTTGGGCTGGCTGGACCGGGGAAAGACGGTTCCGGAGTTCGACAAGATGGCCTTCTCGCTGGCGCCGGGACAGACCTCTGACTTGGTGAAGACGCAGTTCGGCTATCACATCCTTCAGGTTGAAGATAAGAAGACTGCCCATGAGCGACCGCTGGCCGAGGTAAAGCCGGAAATCTTGCCGGTTCTGGAGCAGCAGAAGGCCGGAGCGGCAGAGCAGAACTTCGCATCGCAGTTGGCCGCGGATGCAAAGAAGAATGGCATGGAGAAGGCGGCATCCGCCAAGGGTCTGCATGTGGTCACGACGGACTTCGTTGCGAAGGATGGCGTTATAGCGGGGCTCGCGGATGGCTCTCCGTTGCTGGCGCAGGCATTCGCGACGACCAAGGGCGCTGATCCC
Source organism: Terriglobales bacterium (assembly GCA_041691575.1). Taxonomy (GTDB): domain Bacteria; phylum Acidobacteriota; class Terriglobia; order Terriglobales; family Acidobacteriaceae; genus Edaphobacter. Next base: position 63,585 of record JBEPUJ010000022.1, on the reverse strand, counting down.
GTGGCGGTTTCGACCGGCGAAGGATTTGCGATCTTCCAGGTGGAGGACGTCAAGGCGGCCCATGCGCCGGACTTTGCCGAGTACAAGGCGCATATCCTCAACGACTATCGCGAACAGCAGGTGCCGCAGTTGTTGAGCGCCGCGCTGAACAAGCTGAATGATCGGGCCAAGGTATTGAACGATCTGAAGAAGGCTGCCGCGGAGATGAATATCCCGGTGAAGACGAGCGATTTCGTCAATCGAGATGGGCAGGTTGCGGATCTCGGTCCTATGAGCGGCCCGGCGGCGGTTGCCTTTACGCTGGCCAAGGGAGCAATCTCCCCGCCGATCAATGCGGAGCGGGTTGGTGCGGTTCTGAAGGTGCTCGATAAGCAGGAGCCGAACGCGGAAGAGATTACCCAGAACTTTGCCAAGATGCGTGCCCAGTTGTTGAGCCAGCAGCAGAACGAGATCTTCCAGGTGTACATGGGAAATCTGATGGAAACGTACGAGAAGGGCGGAGCAGTCCGCTACTCGAAGAAGCAGACTGAGCCGGGACCGTCGCCAATCGGCGGTTAGTGACAGACTGAATCGGCGGGCCTAGGTGGGGGCCCGCTGGAATGACGCATCATTGTAAATGTAGATATCCAGTGGGATAGCAGACAAAGACAAGGTGGAGCGTCGCGCTTTGCGGGGTGAGCTGTTGCTACTCTGACTGAGGCAACGGTACTCGGCGTGGGGCGGACAGGGGAGCACCTTTCAGGGATTTTGTGCGCGTGGGGTTACTCGAAACAGTCTCAGGGTGAGAATTCAACTGGCGTAGAGAAGGATTTGAATATATATTCGCCATTCGTCAAGGAAAGCGCCTTGACGAAGGACTAAAAATAATCAGGCCTTCAACTTACTAACGTTGTATTGCGGCATTTGAGCAGTTTCCCAGGGAAGACAATGGACACGCACACACTCATCGTGATGAACGTGCTTTTGTATGTTCTGTACGCGTGTGTGATTATGCTGAATGCCCGCATGACCGGCATCACCAAGGGTGCGCTGTGGTTTGCGGAGGCGAACCTCAGCCGTGGAGCGGGTTTGCTGTTACTGGGGTTGAGCGCATGGTTGCCGATGCGCTTACAGACCACATTCGCACTCAGCGGGTTGCTGGCGGTGGCCGGCATTATGATGCTCCACCTGAGCTTTGTCGCGCTCCTGGACCGCGGTCCGCTGCTGCGCTCGTTGCAATATACGCTGGTAGCGATGATGGTGGCAGGAACGGTGTATCTGCTGTTCGTCCCATCCATTTATCCGGTGGCACTGCTTCTCTCGTGCGCGATCCAGGGAGTGCAGGTTGCGGTGATCGCGTCGGTGGTATTTCTTTTCTCGGGCGAGGAGATGGGGACGGCGGCATGGTTGACCGGGATTTCGCTGTCCTTGTACGCCATTCTGATGTTGATGTGGGTGGCGGTAACGTTGCGCTTCGGCACGCTGCATTACCTTGTATTAGAGACGGACATGACGCGGTTCTGGCTGATCGGATGCCTGATTACGAACAGCGCGATTGCCTTCGGGTTCATGTTTCTTTCTTCGGCGAAGCTGCGGGTGGAGCTGCTTTGGCATGCGCAGGTCGACGAGTTGACCGGGCTATTGAACCGGTGGGCGCTCAGACGGATCGCGCTGCGGGAGATATCGCGATGCGGCAGGACGAAGGGGGTGATTGCGGTGCTGATGATGGACCTCGATGGGCTCAAGCTGATCAACGACTCGCTGGGGCATGGGGGTGGCGATGCGGTGCTGCAGGCTGTGGCTGAGGTGCTGAGGGAGACCGTTCGGGATCAGGATGTCGTGGCTCGGATCGGAGGAGACGAATTCTGCATTCTGCTGCCGGATACCGGGTTGACGGAGGCGGCGACGGTGGCGGAACGCCTCCGGTTGCAGGTGGATACGTTGATGTTGCCGTATCGGGGGCAGACGGTGCGGGTCTTCGCGAGCCTTGGGGTCGCCTCGTCGGAGGGGTGCGGATTGTCCTGGCAGAGGCTGATGGAGCAGAGCGACGGGGCGCTGTATGAAGCCAAAAGGGGAGGGAAGAACCGTGTGGTGACGGCTAACTCCATGGACTCGGCGGGCGCCGCGGACTCAATTGAACGATTGGGAAAGAGCGGATTGGAGAGTTGAGGCCGCCTGTTGGAATGCAGGCGGCCTCATTGGCTGTCGATCAGGGTAAAGCTGCTATTTGATGGTTCCGTTGAGGCCGTTGGGGAAGAAGACTCCTTTATTGGTGGCGCTGCCTCCGGTGACGATCTGAATGATCTGGGCCGGAGTGCGGGCGAAGGCTATGCTGTTGGCGTCCGCGTCGACGAAGGTCGTTGCGGGAAGCGATGCGGAGGCGTTGAGGGTGACGCTTGCCGTGGTAAGGCCGATATCGTCGACGGGAGTGCCGGATGGGTTGGCCAGCTTGCTCCGGGTCGCCGAGATCTTCTGAGTGAGTGCGGCGAGCGCTCCCGAACCGGCATCGAGTTGATTGATGGCGGTGCGGATGAGGCCGGCGTGGTAGGCCTCGACTGCGAGGATGCCTGCCGCCGCGCTAAGAGTGGTCTTGCTGGTGATCGCTCCTGCCGCACCGTGGTAGGCCGTGACACCGACATCCTCAAAGATATAAGCGCCGATGAGGAAGAAGGCGTCGCTGGCGAAAGGATCGAAGGCTGATCCGATGCCGGCAGCCATGGCGAGCGTGTTGAATGAGGTGTAGAGATCGAGACTCGGCATGGAGACTGCGTTGGCGCCGAGCGCGCCCTGGAGGAAGGTGACGTGCTTTCCTTCTTCGACGGCGGTCTCCATGGCATAGTCAGCGATCAGAGGGTTGGTGAAAGAGACCTTCGCGAAGCTGGGCTTGAGGGTAACGCTGCCTGCGGTACCGCTGTTGACGGCGACAGGGATGGGAGTCGGGAGTTTGTCAATGGTGACGCCGAAGGCTGCGAGGTTGTAGAACTGGGCCTCCAGGTACTCCAGATTGAGGGCGAAGTTGAGGACATCGTTGTCGGTGATGGTGGCGGCTTGCGCTCTGGATGTGCCGGTGAGGAAGATGCCGGCGAGTGCGGCACTGCCCAGGGTCATCATGGCGCGGCGGCTGGAGATGATTTCGTCGAGTTGTTTTGTCTCTTGATTTGCCATGGTTTTCCGTCCTTAGGAAGCGGTTGCTTTGATGGTGCCGTTGAGTCCGTTGGGGAAGAAGCCGCCCTTGCTGAGGCCTGCTCCGCCGGCTGCGCCGTAGACGATGTGGAGGACCTGATCGGTCGTCCGCGAGAAGGCGATGGCGTTGGTGGTGTCGGCTGCGACGATGCTCTTGCTGGTAAGGGTGGTCTCGTTGCCGCCGCCCAGTGTTCCGCGCAGAGCCGATACCTTGTTGGCGATGTCGACGTAGGTCTGGTCGTTGGCCGATGCGGCCATGCCAACGAGGAGAGTGCGAATCGCGGCTGCATGGTAGGCCTCGACACCGAGAATTCCGGCTGCGGCTCCCAGAATCGTCTTATCGGTGAGCAGAGGGGCTGCGCCGTGGTAGGCGGTGACTCCTACATCTTCGAAGACGAATGCGCCGATGAGGAAGGCCTGTGGCGAAGAGAAGGGATTGAAGGTTGGCGTGGACGTTATCTTTGCAGCGACGGCGAGAGGCGCAAAGAAAGTGAGATCGATATCCGGCCGCGAGACGGGTGTTCCTTTATTGGCGGTGATGGCCTTTCGCAAGAAGCGGACGTGGTTAACCTCGTCCTGCGCGATCTCGTTGGCATATTGCGCGAGGCCGGAGCTGGCCCAGGGAACCGCGGCGACACCGGTGGCCTTCGTCGTACCTGCGTTGGCTCCCGCATCGGCTGAGGACAGGCCGCTGCCGGTCGCTGCGTAGAGATAGAACTCTGCCTCCAGATATTCGAGGTTGAGCGCGAAGTTGAGGATGTCGTTATCGGTGACACCGGTGGGGGGAGGGGTTGTGCCGCCACCTCCGCTGGGTGGGGCCATGGTGTCGTTATTGCATCCGGCAAGGAGCGCTGCCGCGGCTGCGGTTCCGGCCCCGGCCATGAACGTTCGGCGGGAGACTGCTTTCCTGATAAGTTCGTTAGTTTTTTCCACGATGGTTCTCTCCTGAATGCAGGTCTGAGTTGCGCCTTCATTCGGAGTACGCCCGCAGAGGAGCTGTGGATGTAAGGGGGGATAAATAAAAATCAGGACTAAAGAGCTAAGGCGGTGGCTCTTGGGAGGGTTGCGGTAAGTCTGGAGATCTTCAGAGATTAAATGAGGTGCGGAAAAGTCGTTATGCCGCAAAAAAACTGTACCTCAGGGGCTAAAGCCCTCACTGCAAATGAGGTATTGTGGCACGGCTAAAGCCGTGCCCTTAAGCAAAGCAGGGGTTTATTAATCTTCCGTAGGCTAAAAAAGCCGCAAGGTACCTTCAGGCATTCTGAAGCCTCACACTAATCCCAAAGACATCTCAGGCATCTACATGTCGATACAACCTAGTTGTCGGCGTTGGTGACGGCGTCCATATAGGCAACGTCGAGAGCAGTACCCTGAACGGTGATGAACTCGTTGTCGATCTCGGAGCCATCTGCGGTCTTGAAGGCGTGAACCTGACCGCCGTAAGCGGTGTAGATCTTATGGAAGTCCTGAACCCAGCAGAGGCCGGTGAGGCTGCCATAGTAGTAGAGGTTCTGATTGGTGTTGGGATAGGCAACCGTGGTGGCGCCGCCGGGAGTAACGTTGGGGATGATCTGAGCGGTCTTGGCTCCACGGTCAAAACGTGTCAGGCAGTTGTAATTCTGACCGAGCTTCTGGCGCTCGCCGGTAGCGCAGAATTGCGAGCCGATCCAAAGGGTGTTGTCGTCGGCAAAGAGGAGCTTGGAGTGATTGCCGTCGGAGATCGAGTATTTGCCAGTGATCGCGGTCGAGGGGCTGTTTGCCGCGGCTGCGAGATTGATGGTGGAGAGATAGCCTGTGAAGAGACCGTCGGGCATCTGCTGTTGACCGGCAACGTAGAGCGTAGTGGCATCGGAGAGCGCGACGGTGACTCCGCCGGGAACAGGCACGTTCGAGGTGAAGGGCGAGTTATCCGGGGTGCTGGTGGGAATGGAGTTGACGTTGAGCAGACCCTGCTTGAGCAGGGTGATGCTGGCGGTGATGCCGCCGCACTCGGGACCGCAGTTCAGAATATAGGCGGTCGATCCGTCGAGGGAGAAATAGGCTCCCACCGGACGATCAAAGTTGTTTGCCGAGCTGCCGGGATTGACCGGAACGATGCAGTAAACGGGCAGATTGACGGGCTGGCAGTCGGCGGCGCCGGTGGACTGGATGGCCTGAGCGGCGGTGGCGAACTGATTTGAATTGAGCTTGACGAGGCGATAGATGGTGTTGGAGTTGCGCACCATTGCCAGGACCACGGTGTCGCCCTGATTGACGGCGACCTTATTGACGTCCGGAAGATTGAGAGCGTAGCTGCCCCCGGTGGTGTTGTCGACGACGACGAGCTGGCCCGCTGTCTCAGCCGCGGCATAGTAGTGATTGAAGCCGGGGGGGATGGCGATGGACGGGGCTCCGGGGTATTTTCCTGCCGAGGCGGCCTGCGTTTCTTTGCTGTAATCGATGACCTGTAGACTGCCATCGGTCTCCGAGTAGACGTACCCGTGGACCTGCTCCGGGAAGTTGAAGATCGTGCTGGGGTAGCCGGAGTTGTAGCCAGAGATGGGGAAGATAGGAATGGTGTTCTGGATGTTGCTGCGGATATCGCGTTTGCCGTCAAGCATCTGCAGGCCGCCTTGAGTTCCGTTGGCCGTGTAGGAGACCATGACACGCTGGGCGAGCTTGCTGGGGGGCACGGGCCGGTTGGCAAAGGTGTACTGGGGGAACTTGTAGTAATAATAGGCGGCGCTGTGGCAGGAGCTAAGGGTGAGGCTCGCGATGGCGATCAGAAGGCCGCACAAGATCTGGGCACTGAAGGACTGGGCAAAGAGACTTCTATTCTTCAACGTGAACAACTCCAACCTGAGCGCTGCGGCATGTTTTTGCGGGCCACGGCTATCCGCTGAGTATAACAAACGGCGCTCGGGGAATGCTTTGACCGGGAAGGGAATAGGAGTGCAGGCGGACGAGTTTGGAGCGGGTATGGGTGGTGGCTTAGGATGATGGGAATACGCGGAGACGATGATGAGTGATGGGGTTGGCGGTATTGGAATAAATTACGATGCAGAACCCGCTGCGGTCGACAGGCTGTTCGCGGGTGGAACGGTGCTGTGCGACGGCGCCATGGGCACGATGCTGTATGGGCGCGGCGTGTTCATTAACCGCTGCTACGACGAGCTGAACCTGTCGCAGCCGGACCTGGTGCGTGAGGTCCATGCGGAGTATCTACAGGCCGGGGCCGAGGTGATTGAAACCAATACCTTTGGGGCGAACCGGTTTCGGCTGGAACATTTTGGCCTACAGGACAAGGTGCGGGAGATCAACCTTGCCGGGGTGAAGCTGGCACGGCAGTGCGTGGAACAGATTCGGGAGAAACAGGCCAGCGCGGCGTTTGTGGCAGGCTCGATCGGCCCGCTGGGAGTTCGGCTGGAGCCGCTGGGCAAGGTTGGACTGGATGAGGCGCGAGCAGCTTTTGCGGAGCAGATTCGGGCGATGGCCGAGGGTGGGCCGGGAGTGGGAGCCGATCTGCTGATCGTGGAGACGATGACTTCGCTGGTGGAGGCGAAGCAGGCGATTCTGGCGGCGCGGAGTGAGGCTCCGGGGCTTCCGGTCATCGTGATGGTGACAGTGGATGAGGACGGGAACTGCCTGGATGGAGCGTCTGCCGAGACCGCCGCGAAGAAGCTGACGGAGTGGGGGGTCAATGCCGTTGGCTGTAATTGCAGCGCGGGCCCGGCGACGGTATTGAGCGTGATTGAACGGATGCGGCTGGTGACTTTGCTGCCGCTGGCGGCGATGCCCAATGCAGGGATTCCGCGCGCGGTCGAGGGGCGGACCATCTACCTGACTTCGCCGGAGTACATGGCCAGCTTTACGCGAAAGTTGGTGAAGGCGGGCGCGAGCTTTGTGGGCGGGTGCTGTGGGACTACGCCAAGTTATACCCGGGCGATGAAGAGTTCGCTGCGGGCTCTGGACGCGATGGAGACGGGCGCTCTGGTGATGGAGAAGGGCAGCGCTGTCGCGGCAGATACGGTGAAAAATAAAGTCGAGCCGCCTGTGCTGGCCCAGCGATCGAAGATCGGGGCGATGATTGCCGCGGGCGATTTTGTCACGCTGGTGGAGATTGTGCCACCCAGGGGAATCGATTGCAGCAAGGAACTGAACGGAGCGGCTGAACTCCATAAGCTGGGCGTGGACGCGATCAATGTGCCGGACTCTCCGCGGGCGAGCGCGAGGATGAGCGCGCAGAGCCTGTGCGTGCAGATTCAGCAGAACGTCGGGATTGAGACAATTCTGCATTACACGTGCCGCGACCGGAACGTCCTGAGCATTCAAAGCGATCTACTAGGCGCTTCTTCGATTGGATTGAAGAATATTTTGTGCCTGACGGGCGATCCGCCGAAGCTGGGGAACTATCCGGATGCAACGGCAGTCTTCGACGTGGATGCGATTGGGCTGGTGAATATCGTCCGCAACCTGAACCACGGGCTTGACATCGGCAAGAACTCGATTGGCGAGTCAACCGGATTTACTGTGGCCGTGGCGGCGAATCCGGGGGTTCCGGATATCGATCAAGAGGTGCGGCGCTTTGCGTACAAAGTGGAAGCGGGCGCGGAGTATGCGATTACTCAGCCGGTCTTCGACCTGCGGCTGCTGGAGGTTTTTCTGAAGCGGATCGAGCAGTTCAGAATTCCGGTGATTGCGGGGATATGGCCGCTGACGAGCCTGCGGAATGCGGAGTTCATGAAGAACGATCTGCGGGTGAGTATGCCGGAGGAAATTATGGCGCGGATGGGGGCTGTGACTTCGCCCGAGGCGGCACGGGCTGAAGGCATAAAGATTGCGCAGGAGATGTTGTCTGAAGCAATGCCTATGGTGCAGGGAGTCCAGGTGAGCGCGCCGTTTGGTAAGTATGCGGTGGCGGCGCAGGTGCTTGGGCTGGTGGAAGCAGGGGTGGCGTAATGGCGACTTTCGAAGAACAGTTGACGGCGCTGGAGGCGGTAGTGGAGAAGCTGGAGCGGGGGGACCTGCCGCTGGATGAGTCGGTGCGTCTGTTTGAGGAGGGAGTGACGCTTTCCGATGCTTGCAAGAAGGAATTGGAAGAGGCGGAGGGGCGGATTCAGGTGCTGGTGGAGCGGGGAAGCCGAATGGTGGTGAAGGATTTAGAGGTTGAGGATTTGGACGTTGAGGCGGGGGAGGACGAGGAGTAGGATCTGAATATGGACACTCTCATCGGTTCCGACAAATTCGATATTCAAAAGTTCGCGGAGAGCTTGGCTAAGGACGGAAGCGAAGGCGTGAAGTGGGAACGCAAGAAGCTCGAGTGGATTCGTGAAGAGAAGGCGAAACAGGGGAAGGTTAAGGAAGACGCTGCTTGAGCCCCCCTGTACTGACGATTATTGCGGGTTCGAATGGATCTGGTAAGAGTACGCTTACATCGTCTGCACGCAATAAATTTCAACAGGCTCCTGTCCTTGATCCGGATGCTATCGCTAAGTCGATTCAGGAGACTCTTGCTTCCGATAACTCCAACATTGAGGCCGGCAGGGAAGTCCTCCGTCAAGCAGAGGAACATATTGCCGAGAGGCAGAGTTTTACGGTAGAGACGACGCTCTCAGGTAGCACCTATCTGAGAATGACTGCGCGAGCAAAAGAGGCCGGATTCAATATCATGGCCGTTTTTGTAGGCACGTCTTCTATTGAGATCAACATTGAACGTGTAAAGCTACGGGTGGAAGCTGGTGGGCATGATGTGCCTGAGGAAGATCAGCGAAGACGCTATCCTCGAACTCTTGCAAATATGAAGAGGCTGTTGCGTGAAGCAGATCTTGCGGTAGTTCTGGATAACTCTGGCGATGAATATGTACTGGTGGCTTTCGGCCATGCCGGGCGTATGCACTGGAATGAGCCGGTGCCAGACTGGGCAGAGAGTCTGCGAGGATAGATCACATGCGCGATCAATACGCGGGGGACATCAGTGACTTTCTTAAATTTGCCTTTTTGCGCGCATTAGCCGGAACTAACCGTACACTTGGTGTCGCCTGGTATTACGTTCATGGTCATGATGGACGTTCGGACGGTCAGCATATTGAGTGGAGAGGCGAGACGAAATGGCAATCCCTTGACGCGCAGCTTTACGTTGCGTTGTCCGAGCTGCCAGAGCGCAGCGTAGCAGCATTGGAGGGCGTCAGCATTTTACCGAATGACACCTTATTTCACCGAGTGCCTATGCCGTCCCGTTCTGAACGAGGCGAGTGGAGTAAAGAAAAGCGTGCGGCGCTCGATGGTGCGGACTTAATTTTTCTCGATCCCAACAATGGGCTCGGCGATGAAACAGTGAAGCATGCAACCTTTTCTGAATTGCGGCTCTGCGGAAGCCGGGACGAGCAATCGCTTTCATTACGTTTCCTGGCAAGAACATGCCTCATGACACTCTTAGGCAACGTCTTCATGAAAAGCTGGCATCGGAAGCAGGCGTGAAAGCGGTTATTACGCTTAGAACGAACGTTTCCGTGCCGCGTGCGAAGAATTCACCCTACGTTGTCCAGCGCCAGCGATGGTTTACGATCGTCGATCCTGACGCTGAATTAATAGCCAGAGTTCGGGTGTTTTGTGATGCACTTACATCTATTCCCGGCGTTCGAGCCCGATTGGACTGAACGGCATGCTCATCTCTACCGGTCGCGGGTGGTGACGAAGCCGGGGACCCAGAGCAGGGCGCGTTTGGCTTCGGAGTCGGGCAGGTCGGCGATGGTGAGGCGGGCGGCTTCGGCGTAGGCGCAGGCGGTGTCCATGGCGTAGTCGATGGAGCCGTGGCGATGCAGGATCTCGAGAATCTGCGGGTGAGAGACGTTTTCGAAGCTGCGGTCGGCCAGTACCGTGCGGATGGCTTCGCGGTCGGCTCCGGTGCCGCGCTCGAGGGCGTGGATGACGGCGAGCGTCGCCTTGCCTTCGCGCAGGTCTGAGGCTACCGGCTTGCCGAGGATCTCTTCGGCGGCGGTCAGGTCGAGCACATCGTCGACGATCTGGAAGGCGAGGCCAAGGTTGCGGCCGTATTCGCCTAGCTGAGACTCAACCTCTTCGCTGGCGTTCGTGATGGCTCCACCAAGCTGCATGGAGACCTTGAAGAGGCAGGCGGTCTTGCGGAAGATGAGGTCGAAGTACTCTTCCTCGTTGATGAGGTGGCCGAGCTTTTCGATCTGGAGGAGTTCGCCTTCGACCATCTGCTGGGTGAGCGAGATGAGCAGGTCGAGGACGCGGAAGTTGCGCTCTTCGAGGGCGGTGGCGAAGGACTGCATGTAGAGCCAGTCGCCGGCGAGGACGCACTTGGAGTTGCCCCAGGTCGTGTTCGAAGAGGGGCGGCCGCGGCGGGTGTCGGCCTCGTCGATGATGTCGTCATGGACGAGGGTGGCGGTGTGCAGCATTTCGACGACGGCGCCCAGGCGGATGCGGCTGTGGTTGGTGCAGCCAAGGGCCTTGGCGGAGAGCAGCAGCAGCAGGGGACGGATGCGTTTGCCGCCGCCCGCGATGAGGTATTGTGCGATGTCGGTGATGACTTCGACGTTCGACGCAGACTGCTTGGCGAACTCGCGCTCGATGGCGGCGAGGTCGTCACGGAGGAGGTCAAAGACCTCGGCTGCGGTCGCGATGGAGAGCGTGCTCACTCGTATGTCAGAGTATCAGGCTAACGGGCTAGTTTGAGCGGAAGTTGGTGAACTGGAGGTCGACGCCGAGATCTTTGCCGCGAAGGAGCCCCATCACATCCTGCAAAACATCGCGATCTTTGCTGACGACGCGAACGGTATCGCCTTGAATGCTGGCCTGCGCCTTCTTCTTCGACTCCTTGATGAGGGCTACGATCTGCTTCGCCTTTTCCGAAGGAATGCCCTGGACCAGCTTGATCTTCTGGCGGACGCTGGAGTTGGCAGCGGGCTCGATCTTCTCGTATTCGAGATTCTTGAGTGAGACGCCGCGCTTGACGAGCTTCTGCGAGAGGATTTCGATGACGGCCTGAAGTTTGTACTCGTCCTGCGAAGCTAACTGGATGGCTTCAGTGCCTTCGAGTTCGATCTTCGACTTGGAGTCCTTGAGGTCGAAACGGGCATGAACCTCTTTGCTCGCCTGGTCGATGGCGTTCTTTACTTCCTGAAGCTCTACTTTGCTGACTACGTCGAAGCTGTTGTCGGATGCCATGTTTCTCCTCTGCGTCTTGATGAATCTCTTATCGGTCGCCTTCTTTTTATTATGTCAGGCTGTTGTGGGGAAAAGGCGGTGAAAGTTTTCGGTGGTCACCGTTGCGAGTTCTTCTGATGAGATGCCGCGGAGGGCGGCGAGGGTTCCAGCGGTGTGGATGACGAGGGCGGGTTCATTGCGCTGGCCACGGTGGGGAATCGGCGAAAGAAAGGGGGCGTCGGTCTCGACGAGGATGCGGTTTGCGGGGGCCATGATGGCCGCGTCGCGAATGGATTGGGACTTGGGGTAGGTGAGATTGCCTGCGAAGGAGAGGTAGAAGCCGGAGTCGAGCGAGCGGCGAGCCTGATCGACGGTGCCGGAGAAGCAGTGCATGATTCCGCCAAGATTATGGGGCGTCCAGTGGGCCACGATCAGGGTAAGGAGGTCTTCCCAGGCGTCGGCGGTACCGAATTTCTCTTTTGCGCCAGGAGTGGCAAGCTCAGAGGTGCGGCAGTGGATGAGGATGGGTTTGCTGGCGTGGGAGGCGATCTGCATCTGGGCGATGAAGGCCTGCTGCTGGATAGCGGGCTCCGGGTTGTCGACGTGATAGTAGTCGAGGCCGATCTCGCCGATGGCGATGCATTTGGGATCGGAGACGAGACGGGTCAGGCTGGCCAGAGCCTCTTCGTTGGCGTGGGCAGCCTCCTGTGGGTGGATCCCGGCGCTGGCATAGAGGGCGGGGAGGCCAGGACCGGTGGAGGCATTGGCGATTTCGAGCGCCTGATGCATGGTCGCGGGGCCTTCGCCGATGCCGATGGCGAGAATGGTATGGACTCCTGCGGCGTAAGCGCGGCGCAGGACTTCTTCCCGGTCCTGTGGGGTCTCGTTGTAGAAGTCAAGATGGGCGTGGGAGTCGATCAGAGGCATAGGTCAGTTTTCAGAGTACTGCAACTTTGCGCGGCATGAGGTCCGGCATGAGGCGAATAAAAGAAGAAAGCAGCCGGATGATTGCATGGAAAGATGAAAGATTGTGAAACCGCAAAATTCTGAAAAATAGAGTTTTGTGCGTGTTTGGGGGTGTAAGCTTCTTCCAATTCGTGCGCATCCACAAGAGGTGAGAGATGAAAAACTCTGTCTTCGTCCTCGGGTCCACTGTTTTTTTCACTTTAATATTTTATTTACTCGCGTACTATTTTTTGCCTCCGCCTCCCCCATCGGCTGCCGTGATGGTGCTTTTCGCAGCGATTGCGAGCGTTCTGGTATGGACGTTGCAGTGGGGATTTCGAAAGGCACGGCCAAAGAAAACTGACCACTTGCTGCTGTTGTTGTCGGTCTCATGCTTCCTGGTGTTATGCCAGACAACTGAAGCTGCAGTAAGACACTGCAGGCTTACCCAAGGGCCACGTGCAGGTGAAAGCATTAACTCTGGGGACCTTCCGGTGGGATCGCCGTGCGATGACGGGGCTGGAAGCACTGGATATGTCTTTTCCAGCGCATCTGCCAGTCCGCCGAGTGCCAGTGCTCCTGCACGTGCCCCCAGTGCCGCTGATCGCGCACCCGCTGCTGCCGCTCCTTCTGCTGCGGCGCCTGCGAGATCCGTGACGATGCCTCGTGTGACGGGGACCGCCGTCCTGTTGCCGAAAGAGAAGGAAGAGTCCGGGTTTGGACTCTACAGCTATGCTTTGCTCACCCATGCTCCCCTGGAGAGTGAGTTGCCGAAATACCGGGCCTTCCTAAAGGCGCTGGTTGAGTTGCCCACTGCGAAAGGCCTCGGCGGCTATTTGCCGAAGATACGAATCAACATTACCTACCTGCCGCTGACTTCGTCTGCTCTGGCTTGGAGCATATTTACGACCGATCAGAAGGTTGACTATGTACTTTCTCACTATGATTACGCTCGCGGGGCGGCCATGCTGGCAAGCCTTCCGGAGCAGACCGGAGCGGGACCAGTGCTCACCTCGGTGCTCACCCCATTAAGCTTTGATCAGTTTCCTCATCCTGTTTTGGTGCAGGACATGAGCACGGCCCAGGCAGTGCTCATGGAAGATTATGTGAAGGAATTCGTCGATCAGGCAGCGAAGGACCACTTCTGGGAAGCGAAGACCCTGGCAGCGTTTTCATTGGGATTGCAGAACGCTTTGCAAACTGCTGCGGTGGGTTTAGGTATGAGTCAGGACGCGGTCAAGAACTGGATCCATTACTTCAAATAGAAGGCGCGTGCGATGGATGGATCACCTTTTATTTGAAGTAACGAGATTGGGAACCTATCTTTCCAGTGCGATTACGCCCCACGGAGACGTGCCGGCCTTGATCTTCTTCGTCACTGTATTGGTTGCCAGATCGACGACGGAGACGTCATCCGAAGGTCCGTTGGCCGAGTAGAGAGTTTTGGCATCGGGCGAGAGCGCTATGCCCCAAGGGCGTTGCCCAACTTCGACTGATCCGAGGACTTTATTGGTCGCAGTGTCGATGGTAAACACCTGGCGTCCACGACCTGTGCTGACGTAAAGCTTCGTCGCATCGGGCGAGAGGATAACAGCCATCGGCTTGATCTGGCCCGGTTTGCCGAGAGAGATCGCCTTGATCATCCGGTCCTTTTTCGCGTCGACCACCACAACAGTTCCATCGTTTTCAGCATTGACATAAGCGAGCGAGCCGTCGGGCATGAAGGCGATGGAGCGAGGACGATGCCCGACCTTGATCGTCTTGATGACCTTGCCCGCGGCCAGATCGACTACAGAGACGGTTCCAGTCTCCTCTGAGGTGACCCAGACCTGTTTTCCGTCCGGAGTCGCCTTGACTCCTTCGGGCTGTCCACCCATCTTGAGGGTTTTGGTTACCGTGCCGGAGGCGATGTCGACGATGCTGATGGCGGAGTCGTCTTCGTTAGAGATATAGAGCTGCTTGCCATCTTTGCTGATGTCGAAGTTCTCCGGGTCGGAGCCGCCGTGAATGATTCGGAGGAGTTTGTTCTGTCTTACATCGAAGACACCGATTCCATCGGCATTCTTGTCGGGCGGAGGAAGGGTGCTCTCATCAACACCTGGGCCGCCGATGGGCGATCCGCTCAGCGCGACATAGAGCGTTTTGCCATCCGGGCTCGCGTGAATTCCGCGAGGGCGCTTGCCGAGTGGAATGGTGGCAATCACATTCAATGTACCGGAGTCGATTACAGTCAAATCTCCGGAGACTTCGTTGGTCACGTAGACGCGTGGAGCCGAAGATTCAGAGACTGCCTCTGGAACCACGGGTTGCGATTTCTTCGAGGGAGAGCAGCCGGTTGAAAGTACTGCGAGGCCCATTGCAAGTAACACGAACTTTAGCTTGAACATGAATCATTTTCCCTTGAAGGTGAAATTAGTCACGACATCCTGGTGTGGGGCCACGGTTACTTGCTGTTCCTGAGTGCCGAGGTTCTCCTGCCATATACCGATGGTGTATGTGCCGGGAGGTAGATTTTTGATTGCGAAGGTTCCATCTTCTTTGGAAACGGCGAAATAGGGATGGTCCAATACGCCGATAAAAGCGTGCATCCAACTATGGATGTTGCATTTGATGCGAATCATGACCTCAGACTTGATGAACTTTCGGCTGAGAGGAGCGTCGCCTGGGCCTTGACTATGATTCCACTCGCGGTTGATCTCGGCCATCGGGTGGATGTTATGCGTTACCGGATCGGAGTTGATGACCTCTAGCGCCTGATTGGTCTGAATGCCCATCACTCGCGGTCGGAACCAGCAGCCACGCTGATCGATGACGGCAGGAGTTGTGGGAACCTCGAATGTCTTTCCTTCGAGCCCTTTTTTTACATAGATGAAAGCATTGGCGAGCGAACCGTTTGAACTTACGATCAACGATTCGTCGTAGGCTTTTCCGTGATGCGCCTCAACACAGGCGGGATCTTCACTCATATCGATCAGCTTGCGTGCGGGCTTTTTTCCGGTATAGCGGATTGTCCCTGTGACTGCCCCGGCGGTTTCAGCATCTACCTTGAAAAACGACACGGCGGGTTGTGCGGCAGAGCTTGGAGGGGGTTCAGCATTTTTCTTGCCCGAGCATCCGGCCATGAGTGCGACGACGCAGATGAGACTGATGGAAGGGATGATTTTCATGGTCAGGAAATTAGCTTACTCCTTCGATGGAGGTCCTACGTTTGGAGGCATCTCCCCGGTGAGCGATTTTAGAAACTCCACCAGATCCGTGCGATCCTGTGCTGATAATTTAATGGCCCTGATCTCTTTATCGAGATAAGGATTTGAGTTGCCGCCTCCGGCATAAAAATTGACGACATCCTTGAGCGTCTTCACACTGCCGTTGTGCATGTATGGAGCGGTAAGCACAACGTTGCGAAGGGTGGGAGTCTTGAAAGCTCCTTTATCGGTCGCTACTTTTGTTTCGTGATAACGGCCGATGTCGCTGAACTCGCTATCGCCATCGACGCCTTCTCCGATATTGTGAAACTTGCCGTCGGTGAAGAGCGCGTACTTATCGTTTATGGTGTGACAGACCGCGCAGTTGCCTCGTTGCGGATCTTTGAAGATGGCGAGTCCTCGAATCTGGGACGGCGTGAGCGCTTTTTTATCTCCACCGAATTCGTAGCGGTCGAAGGCAGAGTCGCCGCTGAGAACGGTGCGCTCGAAGCTGGCGAGCGCCTTCTCTACCTGGTCAATGGTGATAGCTCCGGGGCCAAATGCCTGGACGAACATTTGCTTATATGCAGGATCCGCACCGAGTTTCGAGACGGAGACTTTGTGGGTCTGATTCATCTCCACGGGATTGGACATGGGACTGCCTGCCTGCTCTTCGAGGCTGATCGCCCTGCCATCCCAGAACTGGTGGGGAAGGTAAGCGGCATTCATCACGGTAGGGGCATTGCGAACGCCGCTCGTTCCGCCGACGCCTTTCGAAAACTGCTGGCCATCCGTGAATGCGAATTGTGGGTTGTGGCAGGAAGCGCATGACAAAGAATCGTCTTTGGAGAGCTGGGTGTCATAGAACAAGCGGTGACCCAGTGCGATGGTCTCCGCTGTGGGGGGATTGTCCACGGGGATGGGAACTGGAGGCAGTCCTAAGGGAGCTTTGATCTCAACGACGGCGCCAATCGGCTTATCGCTGCCAGGAGTCTGGCAACCGCTACAAAGAAGCAGAGGAGCGATGATAAAAGCCGCATTTGCGATGATATTCCATCGCCTGACGCCTGTTTTCCCGGTTTTCAGAGACGTGACCATACCTTTCTTGATAAGCGATTTGCAATCCCGTTGCCGGAAGCCGTGTCTAACGGATTAAATCCAATTTATAGTATGACGTTTGCCCAAGAGGATTGGCTCAGCTCCTGATGGCGGCGATTGGTTGGAATTGAGCGATTTGAGCCTGGATGCTTCTATCGCGGTCTATTCGTGGGTTACACAACCGCATTACGACGGGCGCGGAAGTATTCTTGACAGCCATCTCATGGCATGCGTACTATTCATCCGAAATGAGACGTCTCATCATTTGAAAATTGAGCCACGAATTCAGTCCGATTTTCGGCTTAAGTTCTCCTTCAGTTGGCGTGTACGTTGATCGATGATTCCGGTGAGTGAGGTTTTCCTGCTTATGGCTCTGAATAGACTGTCGAAATCAAGAGTGACGCGAAGCGTATTGGGATTGTTCGCGATCGTTTGCGTTGGGGGTATGTCTCCGTGGTTGAATACCGCGCATGCGCAGTCTGCCGGGGCCGCGGAGTGGACAACGGATAGCTTCAACCCGCAGCGCGATGCCTGGCAGAGAAACGAAACGAAGCTCACTCCAGCCAATGTGAAAAACCTTCAGATCCTCTGGAAGGTGAAGACCGATAACAAGACGATGGGGATGCAGTCTTTCCGGGAGCCCTTGATTATCTCCGGGGTCAAGACAACGAAGGGCGTGAAGACCCTCGCGATTATCGCGGGCAGTTCCAATGACGTCTTTGTCATGGACGTTACCAGCGGTGAGATGGTCTGGCAGAAGCATCTGAAATGGTCGTCGGATAAGCCGCAGGAGGAAGGAGAAGGCCGCGGATTTATTTGCACCAATGCGTTGACCGCCACTCCGGTGGTTACGCCCGCGGGAGAAGGTGAGCGATCGCTCTATGTCATCACGAACGATGGCTATCTGCATACCCTTGGGCTGGAGAATGGCGACGAGAAAGATCCTCCGGCGCAGATGCTCCCAGGTATTTATGGGAAGGCTTATGGCCTGAACCTCGTCGATAAGGTCATCTATACCATCACGGGACAAGGCTGTGGCGGAGTTCCTAACGAGCTTTATGCGTACAATACTGTCACCAAAAAGGTGTCTTCCTCTTCGCCTCCGCAGGGTGGACTTTGGGGGGTGGCGGGCCCGGCTATCGGCACAGACGGAACCATCTACTTTGAATCGTCAGATCATCCGTATGACGCGAAGGCTGGACTCTTATCTACCAGTTTCCAGGCGTACACGTTCTCGAACGACACTTTGAAGCTGAAGGACTACTACACTCCGTCCAACCACGAGTGGTTGACCCAGAGAGATCTGGATATGAACACCACCCCCGTCATATTTCCATATAAGGGGCGTGATGTTCTGGTTGGCAGCGGCAAGGAAGGGCGCTTCTTCCTGCTGGATAGTAAGTCGATTGGCGGTGCCGACCACGAGACGCCTTTGTTCAGATCTGAACTGATCGCGAATGCCAATGTGAACTTTCAGACCGAAGGCACCTGGGGCAGTTTCGCTTCATGGACGAGCAAGGACAATACCCGCTGGGTGTTGGCGCCGAATGGCGGACCAACGGTTGATAAGTTTCCGATCAACTATGGTCCTACACCGAATGGCGGCATCCTGGCCTTCAAACTTGACGATATCGGGGGCAAGCCAACGCTCAAGATGGCGTGGCAGTCGCGAGATATGATGACCGCCGAACCGCCTGTGATTGCCAACGGTGTGGTATTTGCGCTGGCCGGCGGCGAGTTTACCGGTCAGGCGAATGACGCTGAAGGTGGCCTGTACAGCGCGGAGGACCGGATCAAGCGCTCTATTCCCGCGAAGCTATATGCCCTGGACGCGCTTACGGGGAAGGAGCTGTATTCAAGCGGAGATCAGATCGCTTCCTTTCTGCATCAGTCCGGTATTGCTGTCGCCGATGGACGCATTATCTTCGGCACCTTCGACGGAACGATTTACTGCTTTGGACTTAAGTAAGCCGGTTGAGTCCAAAGCAGGCTTGGTCTTGAATTCAATAACTCTAAGTGAAGGCAATCTGCTCGATAGCCTTTAGCTCTCATAAACAGGTTCGCCGTACATCAAATCGAGGAAGTTCAGTGATGAGAAAATTGCATGGTCGGGCTGTGGTGATGGTTTTCGCTGGTGCGCTTCTATGTTTGACTCAGGCCAACGCTCAGGCGCCTGGGAACTGGAACACGGCTCGTGCCGACGCAGGGCATAGCGGCTGGCAAAAGGTCGAAAAGAAGCTGTCCAAAGACACCATTGCCGGACAATTCAAGTTTCTCTGGAAGATCAAGTTGGGCACGGAGACCAAGGACGCAACCTCCGTCAGCGAACCGCTGCTGGCTTCGCGTCTCATCAATGCTCAGGGGTTCAAAGATCTGGTTCTTTGGGCTGGGACCGATACTCTCTACGCGGTCGACTCCGAGCTTGGAAAGATGGTCTGGGAAAAGCACTTCGACGTTAAGTCTTCCAGTGCTGCATGCGGTGTGAGCAATCTGGGTATTGTCATTGAAGCTCCTCGAGTCATCAACTTTGGCGCTCGTCCCAAACCCGGTACGCCTCGACCGGCACCCGTGTCTCCTACGCCTGTTTCAGAGCGTCGTCTTGGTAGTGCTGCCGGTGGCGGCGGTTTCGGACTGAAAGGAATCTACATCCTGACTGGCGATGGGTATCTTCATGAACAGGTGCTGACGACCGGGGCGGACTTTGGACCTCCTGTTAAGTTTCTTCCTGGATTGAGCGGTAGTTCAAATGGTCTGAGCATCAGCGGCAGCAACCTCTACACGACGACCAAACGCGGATGCGGAGATACGCTGAATGCAGCCTGGGCTATCGACTTTACTTCCAAGGATTATCCGGTTACCAGCTATCCGATGAAGGATGTAGCGCCGCTGGTCGCAATGGGGCCGACGCTCGGAGATGGAGTAACGTATCTCGTCACCGGGAGTGGCGCATCCAACCCTGGAGCTGAGATTTATGCAAACAGCATTGTGGCGTTGGATGGCAAGGATTTGAAGGTGAAGGATTGGTATACCCCCTCGGGCAGCAATGGAAAGCTGCAGAACGCCACTCCTGTTGCCTTTACTTACAAGCAAAAGGAACTACTGGCTGCGCCTGGCAAAGATGGCAGCTTTGTATTGTTAGATAGGAAGTCGCTGGGTGGAGCCGACCATCACACTCCTCTGGCTCAAACGGCGAACATCTCCAAGGCCAAGAACGATGCCTGGAGCGCCATCGCTAATTGGCAGGATGAGAGCGGCACATCGTGGGTACTGGCATCTGTACCGGCCTCGGTGAATGCGAAGTTTGAGACAAGCAACGGGCCTACTCCCCATGGCAGCATCGTCGCATTCAAGGTTGAAGAGAAGGACGGTAAGACGGTGCTGACTCCGAGTTGGAGTTCCCGTGACTTGATTAATCCGGCGCCTCCCGTGATTGCCAATGGCGTGGTTATTGCCCTCTCACAAGGGAATGCCACGACTCATGCCCAGCTTTATGTTCTCGATGCGGAGACCGGAAAAGAACTGTATTCAAGCGGTGATGCAATCTCTACGTATGCGCACATGACCGGGGTCTCCGTTGGAGACGGCCATGCATTTTTCACGACTCACGACAACACGCTCTACTCTTTCGGTATTGGGATGGAGCACTAATCCATTTTTTCTTCGGCGCGTCATGGAGCAGGGAACTGACGCGTCTCAATGTAACTGGTCTTTGCTTACATAAAACTTCATTGTTTTCAAAAGCCATTAGCGGATAAAGGACGAAGGTTAAGAATGCTGAATCGATCACAAGTAGAAGAAGCGATTAAAGCTGGTGCAGGTATTTTGCGGCTGAGACCCTGCTGGGTGCCACGCTCTTTCATGATTCCGGGAAGAAGATTGAAACTTCACCCAGATGATCTATACGCGTTCGGTGGGCATCGCGGCGGTATCAATGAACGCTGGTTCTCTTCGACGACAAAGGCCTCAAACGGCCCCGATACGCTGCCCGATGAAGGATTGAGCTATATCCAGCCCGGCTCCGGCGATAAGTTTCTGCTAAAAGAGGCTGTCGAAACTGCTGGCGACCTCTTGCTTGGCGCAGATGTGATGGCGCGCGAGGGAGGATGGAATCTACTCTGCAAGTTCTTTGACAACCTTGGTCCAATTCCTCACCACATGCACCAGACCGATGAATTTGCGAAGCTTGTAGGGCAGAAGGGAAAGCCCGAGTCTTACTATTTTCCGCCGCAGTATAACCAGATTGAAAATAATTTTCCGCATACCTACATGGGACTTGAGCCCGGAACGACGAAAGACGATATCCGGCGTTGCCTCGAAAAATGGAATCAGGGCGATAACGGAATTCTCGCCTATGCTCGTGCGTATCGCCTTGTGCCGGGAACCGGCTGGCATATCGATCCAGGAATTCTTCATGCTCCCGGATCGCTGGTGACCTACGAACCGCAGGTGAATAGCGACGTCTTTGCGATGTTCCAGTCTGAGGTGGATGGCCGTATCGTCGACTGGAGCTTGATGACAAAAGATGTCAAGCCCGAGTTCAGCAAGGACCTCGACTATCTGATCAGTATGTTGGATTGGGATGCCAACGTGAATCCCGAGTTTGCGAAGAGCAACAAGAGATTCCCGCGCCCGGTTAAGGCCACAGAAGAGATGGAAGCCGAAGGCTACCGTGAGATGTGGATTACTTATGGGTCGTCAGACTACTCCGCCAAAGAACTGACAGTGTTGCCGAGGCAGAGCGTGACCATCAAAGATAGCGCCGCTTATGGCGTCATCCTAACGCAAGGTCATGGGAGGCTCGGGAAGCTGACAGTGGGGACACCCTCCATGATTCGATTCGGCGAGATGACGGAGGATGAGGTGTTCGTCACTGCTGCCGCGGCACAGGAGGGAGTGGTTGTTGAGAATCTAAGCTCATCCGATCCGCTGGTATTCCTCAAGCATTTCGGACCCGGCAATCCGGACGCCGAGCCACTCAAGAAAAAATAAAGCGAGGGATCAGTATGGCGGATCAACACAAGAAACCGGCCCTTCATAATGCGATGTGGCCGGGACTGGTTGGGAAAGGCGCAGATTCTGAGCCGCCCATCGACCTGGAGACGATGCTGGACCTGACGGCAGCAACCGAGGTTGACGGGATCAAGTTCGATGGCGTCGATTTGTTTTTGACCTCGCCGCATGTCGATATCGACTCGACCGATGACGATCTGGCGCGTCTCGCGGATAGCATTGCGAAACGCAATCTCGTTGTCGGTTCTCTGGTTGCACCTGTCTGGGGTCCAACAGGAGGCGGCTCCGCGATGGGCTCCGATGAAGATCGGAAGAACTTCCTGACTCAGGTTCGGAAGGCGTGCGCGATCGGGAAAAAGCTGCGCGATATCGGCATTCGCAAGTATGGAATTGTGCGGATCGATTCCGCAACGAGTCCGGAGGATTGGGCCAAAGATCCAGCGGGAAATACGAAACGCATTGCTGAAACATTTCGTGAAGCCTGCACGGTCGCAGAAGAGTATGGGGAGCGCCTCGCTGCGGAGGGAGAAATCTGCTGGGGTGCAATGCATAGCTGGAAGAGGATGGTCGAGCTGCTTGAAATGGTGGACCGGCCAAAGACATTCGGTTTTCAAGCCGATATGGCTCACTCCCTGCTCTATACGCTCGGCTACAACGCCCCGGAAGATCGTCTTCTGCCTGAGAATTTCGATTGGTCAAGTCAAGACGTGCTGATGGAGGCGCTCCGAAAGTTAACGGATGCCTTGCGGCCTTGGACGATCGACTTTCATGTGGCACAGAACGATGGCACGGTGTTTGGCTCGGGCTCGCATGATAAGACAGGGCGTCATTGCCTCGCGAACGATCCGAACGGCAGAATGGATATCGTCAAAGTCGCCGGTCTCTGGATGCGCGATAAAGCTGGTGCTCCCACTCGCGCCTATCAGCACATATGCTGGGATGGTTGCATGTTTCCCAATGCAACGATGATGGCCCCGGGGACGTGGCGGGATATTCTTGGCACATTGATCGCAGTACGCAACGCTCACGGTTGGGACTGAGCGAGGAGCATCTAGGATTATGGCGAGAAAGAATCTGAATATAGGCCTGGTGGGGTACGGTTTCATGGGGCGCACGCATTCGAATGCGTTTCTTCAGGCCCCTCGGTTTTTCGATGTGCCCTATCAGCCGGTGCTCCAGGCAGTGTGCGCGCGCAACGCGGATCGCGCGAAGGGCTTTGCCGAGAACTGGGGCTACAAATCGATTGAGACTGACTGGCGCGCGCTCATTGAGCGTAAAGATATTGATCTGATCGATATCGCCAGTCCGAACGATACCCATGCTGAGATCGCAATTGCCGCCGCGAAAGCAGGCAAGATGGTGCTTTGCGAAAAGCCTCTGGGGCGCACCGCTGTTGAAGGCAAGGCGATGGTTGACGCAGTTGAGTCCGCCAATATTTCCAATATGGTTTGGTACAACTATCGCCGCGTCCCAGCCCTTGCGCTGCTTAAGCAATTATTGGACGAAGGACGGTTTGGCCGCATCTTCCATTACCGCTCACAGTTTTTGCAGGACTGGACGATCTCCAGCGATCTGCCTCAAGGCGGCGAAGGGCTTTGGCGCCTGGATGCGGCGGTCGCCGGCAGCGGCGTTACCGGCGATCTGCTCGCGCACAATATTGACATGGCTCTCTGGCTGAATGGACCCATTACCGAAGTGACGGCAATGACGGAGACGTTTGTCAAAGAGCGCAAGCATAACCTGACCGGTCATCTCGAACCGGTTGGCATCGATGATGCGAGCTCATTTCTGTGCCGTTTCAACAATGGATCAACAGCTTCATTTGAAGCGACTCGCTATGCGCGCGGTCACAAGGCACTGTTTACTCTTGAGATTAATGGCGAAAATGCCTCTGCCGCGTGGGATCTACACGATCTCCATCGTCTGGAATATTTCGACTATCGTGATGAAGGACGATTGCGCGGATGGAAAAGTATTCATGTCACAGACAGCGATCATCCATACATGAAGAATTGGTGGGTGCCTGGCCTGCAGATTGGTTATGAACACACTTTCATTCATCAGGTAGCCGATTTTCTACAAGCAACCGGCGAAAATCGGCAGGTAGCGCCGACCTTTCGGGATGGCCTGGCGGTGGACTATGTAACGGATGCTGTCTTGAGTTCAGCAAAGACGAAGCAATGGGAAAATGTGCCCACGGCCTAGTCATTTCGCACTAACGGATTGTTAAGGAGAAACGCATGTCATCTAAATTCGTGAGTCCCCGCGGTATGATCGCCTCCGCCTCGTTGGCGTGCGCTGTCTTTGCCATTGCATTGGTCTATATTCTCAATACCTCTCATGTCGCCGCGCAACAGTCGGCTGCTCGTAGCGCAGGAGGCGGCTTCAGTCAGCCCGAGCCAATCGACTTCAATAACCACGAAGGCTGGACGCAGATCTTCGATGGCAAGACACTGAAGGGCTGGGATGGAACACCCGATGTATGGCATGTCGAGGATGGATCAATCGTGGGCGTATCCAGTACGGCGCATCCTTCAGGAACGACAAACATCATCTGGAGAGGCGGCGAGCCGGCAAACTTCGCGCTGAAGGTTGAGATGAAACTTGAAGGGGCAGGGGCAAATGGCGGCATCCAGTATCGCAGCCTGAATGTTCCTCCCAAGCCGAGGCAGATTCCTCCTGAGAGGCTTGCAAAGATGATGGAGGAGCAGAAGCAGCGAGTGCAACAGATGAACCTTCTCTCTCAAAAATATGCCAAGTGGAATCTGGAGGGCTACCAGGCTGATATCGATTCTGGCAACAAGTACACGGGGCAACTTTATGAGCAGGGCACAGCACGCGGGATCATCGCATGGCGCGGCCAGGTCGTGGAAACCGAAGCTGGGAAGAAGCCGCGGCTGCTCTCTGTCCTGGGGACGTCCGACGAACTTAAGGCTTTCATTAAACCTGGCGAGTGGAACCAGTATGAAATAATTGCAGACGGCAACACACTCATTCACATTTTGAATGGACACGTTATGGCAGTGCTGGTCGACACTGATCCAAAGTTCAGCCAGAGAAAAGGTTTGATCGCTTTTGAAATTGAAGGTCCTGGTGATCTGAAGATTTTGCATCGGAATGTCTGGCTAAAGAAGTTACCGTAGTTAAGTACGAAGAGATGCTTCTTACTCTTATCACTCTTGAGCAAGGAATTTAAAACTATGGCTTTGCCAAGTAAGCGGGATTCTCGTGAGTTTCTGCTGGAACGTACTGGCAGGCTCTCACAGATCGGTGGGATCTCTCACTTTATCCATGGAGAGGGCAAAGCCAAGGGAGTTTCGACGCTACGGGTTCGCACCGCTCGCGGCCTTGAATTCTGGGTTGTTCCTGACAAGGGGATGGATGTTTTCGAGGCTAGCTTTTTAGGAAAATCTTTAAGCTGGCATTCTCCCAACGGGATAGTTCACCCTTCGTATTACTCCAATCGTGATATGGAGTGGCTTAAAATTTTTGCAGGAGGATTGCTCTGCACCTGTGGGCTGACAACAGTCGGTTCTCCTTCCGAAGATAACGGCGAAAGGCTAGGACTGCATGGCCCGATTTCGAATACACCAGCCGAGCACGTGAACTGGTCAGAGGATTGGCAGGGAGATGATTGTGTGCTGACTGTGTCCGGAAAAGTACGGCAGAGCTCGGTACTTGGCCACAATCTGCTGCTGGAAAGGACAATAACTACTTCGCTCAAGAGTCTTTCTTTTTCGCTGCACGATGTGATCGAAAATCAAGGTTTTCAGGATTCGCCTTTGATGGTTCTGTATCATTTCAATTTTGGATTTCCGTTATTGACGGAACGGAGCCGGCTTTATTGTTCGTCACAAGCCGTTGAGTCAGTCGATGCTTTCGCCTCGCAAAGTGCGGATCGGTGGGATCGTTTTGAAGCACCTCAAAAGGGAATAAACGAGCGCGTCTACTTCCATCAAATGCAGCCAGACCCAAATGGCAAAGTGACGGTTGTCCTGGTAAGTGACAGCGATAACCCGGAGTTCGGAATTACTTTGAGTTACGACAGCAAAACGCTCCCTCAATTTGTTCAATGGAAGCTGACTGGATCTAATCACTTCGTCTTAGGCCTTGAGCCTGCGAATTGCAGAGTATTAGGTCGTGCTACAGAGCGTCAAAGAGGAACTTTGCAAACGCTGTCTCCCGGTGAGCGGCGCGAATTCCAGTTGGAACTGGGCGTACTGGAAGGTGCCAAGCAGGTCGCCGATGCTATTGGCGCTACCAAGCTGCTTTAGTCCAAAGCTTCTAATCAGAGGATCGAAGTAGCACCTTTCTTATTGTATCTGCCTTTTAGAAATCCAGATGGTCTATGTTTTCTTTATTAATAATCAGCGGCGTGCCGAGAATGATTTCATCTTTGTGCATCGTGAGATTGCCTAACCGGCCAACCTCGATCGAAGTGGCATCCCGTGAAATCTTTTTCTGCGAAGCGAGCCAGCCTGCATAAACGGTTAGATATCCAAGGTTGCGCGTGTTCCAGAGAACAATAGTCTGCACCACCCCACTATGAACATAAGGCTTACAGATGGATGGAAGCGAAAGCCCTATCACATCCACATCCTTTCGCCGCGACTGCTGTACGGCCTCCGCCGACCCAGGAACTGCAGGGGCAGAGATGTCCATGATCAATTTGATCTGCGGGAAAACTTTGAGAATGGTCTGGGTTTGAGCGAACGCTTTATCGCGGTCGTCGTCGCTTGGTTGAATGGTCGTCAGGGTAAGATTTGGATATCTCGCAGCGACTCGCCTTTTGATAAAAACGATCCACTCATTTTGATTTTCTGCGCTTAATGCGCCGGTAATAATCGCAAATTGGCCGCCATTCGGCAGTAGCCGAGCCGCTTCATCGGTCAGGGTATTGGCAATCCCCTCCGGAGTCGCCTGGTTGAGGAAAAAGTCGCGCGCATCGGGTTCGGCATCGGCATCCCAGGTGAGTACTGCAATACCGTGCCGCCGCGCCTTTCTAAGAACCGTAGAGATGCTGCCCTTGTTCTCTACTGCTACGACAATCGCATCAACACCCCTGGTGATCCAGTTTTCAACGAGTTCATTTTGTTGTGAGGCATCGAGACTGGTTGGCCCATCCCAAATGAGATCGACGCCAAGGACACGTGCCGCCTCTTCAGCGCCAGCGCGCGCGCTGATGAAATATGGATCGCCCTTTGCCTTCGGCATTACGGCAATGACCGGGCGGTGCGCCTTAGCAATCGTGCCTCCTGTCTTTGCTTCGCCGCCGATTTTATCGGAGTGGATAAGCCAGATAGCAGAAGCTACCAGAAGCACTCCGCACATTGCGACGCTGCTTTGCTTTGCGTAAGTTACCCATCTGGCAATTGGCGTTGCTGATTTCGTGCGGCTGCCAAACTTTTCATGAAGCCGGTCAAAGCTGACAATCGCCAGCAGGAGCATTCCAATAAGCACGCCGGTAAGTTCGGAGGGCAAGGCAAGCAAGTGCATTCCATTCTGTAGTACAGAGAGAAAGAAGAGACCCAACATGGTCCCTAAAAGAGTGCCACGTCCGCCGAATACCGAAGCTCCTCCGAGCACCACAGCTGCGATAGCTTCCAGTTCATAGCCAGTCCCTAAATCTGACTTTGCTAATCCGAGATGGGCGACATAGATTATGGCTGCCAGGCTTGAAACGATGCCGGACAACAGGTAAATCAAAACTTGATATTTACGTACAGGGATTCCTGCATACATGGCTCCCTCTGGAGAAAATCCCATTGCATAAAGGGCTCGCCCTATAACGGAGCGATGAAGCAACAGGACATAAGCAATTATCACGAATAGAAAGATAGGCAACTGGGCAGGTATGACGCCCCAAAAATAGCCCTGCCCCAGAGATAGAAAGGACTTTGGAAACCCGGTATAACTCACCGCTCCGTGTGTCATTCCTTCCGCTATTCCTCGATAGAGAGAATATGTCCCCAGCGTTACAATCAACGCGGGCAACCTAAGCCACGAGATCATAAGTGCGTTGAGGGCTCCGCTCGCGCATCCCACTAGTAAGGTAATTAATATAGCCGCGGAAATCGGGAGGTTAAAATCGTGCCACACAACGCCAAAAATAACCGCGGCGAGACCAATGATGGAGCCTACCGAAAGATCGATGCCGCCGGTAATAATGATGGGGGTTAGCGCAACAGCCAATAGGCCGAGTTCGACACTGAACCGCAAAATTTCAAATAGATTTGCCCAGCTAAAAAACCCGGGAGCAATCACGGAAAAAAGTGCAGCCTCTATCAGGAGAGCGATAAGAAGCACCCACTCTCCATTCGGAAATAATGAGATACCGGCCCGTTTAGTTCGGAAGCGCATCAAGATGGGTCCTATCTTTCTCACGATAGCTGCCGAGTGCATTCATAGCTACAGCAGCCAGAATGATTCCTCCCTGAATCGCTTTTTCCCAATAAGCACTCATCCCTAAAAAGGTGAGTGCAGTACCGATAGAACCGAGCAGAATTACACCTAGAACCGTTCCCAAAATGGTCCCTGAGCCTCCGGTAATGGAGGTACCCCCTACGGCCACAGCCGCAATAACTTTCATCTCCAGACCAAGCCCAAGGTTACTGGGTATCTGATTGAAACGAACAGAATTGAGCATCGCAGCTAACCCAGTGAGCAACCCGGCAAAAACAAATACAAAGAAAGTAACTCGTTCTGTGTTGATTCCCACGATGCGTGCAGCGGTCTCATGGGAGCCGGTTGCGAATATGGCTCTGCCAATCCGAAGATAACGCAGCCCCAAAACGAATAACAAGATGAGCAGGCTAACTAGTACAAAGGTGACCGCGGTATAACTAGACTGGGTCAGCCCCAGCCATTGAAAATGACTTGGCAAGTTTCCAATCCAGGAGCCCTGTGTCTCCCAGCGCAGGCCATCTCGAAGAGCCACCATGGTAGCTAGCGTGACAACAATGGAAGGAACTCGAAAATACGCGACCAAGCCCCCATTCAGAGCTCCGCACGCCGCCCCAGCTAAGCAGGCTATCAGTCCACTCATTGCGCCGGAAAATCCCCACCGCGCAGACATGCCCGCAACTATGCTACAGATCGCAAAGACCGATCCGACAGAGATGTCGATTTGCCCAAGCAAAATGATGAGTGTCATGCCCAGAGCGATAATCATCACGGGGACATTCGCCAGGAATAAGTCGGTGAGATTTTCACGCGTAAAATATCCAGGTGCGACAAACGCCAGTACGATCATCAACGCCAGAATTGTTACCGCGACAGCGATTTCTTTGATATGAGCCTTCATTATTTTCTTCATTGTGTTATTTCGTCAACAGAAGAACGTCCGAACGCCAGCGACATGATTTTTGCCTGTGTAGCCTCCCCGCGAGAAAGAATCCCCATAATTCTTCCCATGCGAACTACACCGATGCGATCACTCATCCCCAGAATTTCGGGTAGTTCCGATGAGATCAGAAGGATGGCTACTCCTTGCTCTACTAGCTGGACGATAAGATCATGAATCTCCGATTTAGAGCCAACGTCAACTCCTTGAGTAGGTTCATCCAAAATCACGATGCGCGGATTGATCGCCAGCCATCTTGCCAATGCTACTTTTTGCTGGTTCCCTCCGGAAAGCATGCCAGTCGCCGTAAAAATGGATGAGGTTTTGATACGCAGGTCGTCAACATAGCGTGTGGCCAGTTTGTCTTCCTTCTCCCGATCGATTAGACCCCACCGTGATACCGACTTCAAATTGGCGAGACTAATGTTTGTTGCAACGCCCATCTCAAGTATGACTCCATGTTGTCGACGATCTTCTGGAACATATCCTATTCCCAAACGGATTGCGTCAGCCGGGGAGTTAACTTGGACTGGTTTGCCTTGTATCAGGATTGTGGAGTTACTGGGGGTCAGCCCAAATAATGTCCGAGCCAACTCGGTTCGGCCGGATCCAACCAGACCAGCGAGTCCGAAGATTTCACCACTTCTAACTGAGAGAGAAATGTTATGCAGACCAACCGAATGATTTTGCAGATTACGTACTTCGATTGCAACATCACCGATTGGGACTTCTCTTTTCGGAAAGACCGAGGCGATGGAACGGCCCACCATTAAATGAATTAGTTCCGAACGGCTAATTTCACTGGCATTTCGGCAGGCAATGGTCTCACCATCGCGCATTACAGTAATTCGATCAGCGATTGCAGAGATCTCTTCCAAGCGATGAGAGATGTAGATAATTCCCGCACCTTCATTACGTAATCGATTGATAAGTTGAAACAAGTTGCCCACTTCACGTTCTGTAAGCAAAGCTGTAGGCTCATCCATCAGTAGAATTTTAGCTTCCGTTCCAATAGCCTTCGCAATCTCTACAATTTGTTGTTCGGCCATACTTAGCGTGCTGGCTAATCGTCGCGGGTCAATGGAAGAGCCTAGAGATTCGATTAACTCCTGAGCACGACTATACCTGGATTTCCAATTTATCTTCCACGCTGAGGTGCCGTTCTCGAGTGCAAATGCTATGTTCTCCGCTACAGTTAAGTGCGAAAATAACGAGGGTTGCTGATAGATGGCAGCGATTCCCAGAGCGCGTGCAATGCTAGGACTATTGTGTGAAATAGTTTGATTAGAAACTTCGAGTCTTCCAGAGTCAACAGCTATAGCACCTGTAATAATTTTAGTGAGAGTAGATTTTCCCGCACCGTTCTCGCCGATTAGCGCATGAACCTCGCCTTTTAGGAGTTCCAAGGAAGCCCCCTTTAACGCTCGCACGCCAGCGAAACTCTTGGTGATGGAATTCGCAACGAGTAGGGGACTCGATGGTAGCGATTCGTGAAGATGGGTGGAAACTTGCATTAGCGCTACAATCCCCTCGATTGAACCAAACCTGAAGACGGAATACCCCGCCCATTCTGGGTTAAGTTACTCTTTTGTGTCGTACATGTTATCTCTGGAGCAGGTTATTCAGATGCAGCAAGATGAGATAGCTGAGACGTCTCACTTGTGAAGAACTCATATTCGCCATAATATTATCGAGTAGCAGAGATCTTTCCACGAACAGAGCGGCCTTTCTTTAGTTCAACACTGCATGGAGTATTTGAAGATTCTCGAACAGTGAGCGTAGCGGGTAGTCGAACCTTCTCGCGTTGACTCTCCGTATCTCCCTCTTCAATTCTTTTGAGCAGCACTTCAATCGCACGGTATCCCATGTCAAATGTCGGTTGAACTACAGATGTGATACCAGGTCGAAAAAAATCTTCCGCTATAAGTTCGTCAAAGGTAACAAACGAGAAATCCCGGGGAGTACTCAGACCTACGGCGTATAAACTCCTTAGCGCCGCAAGCCCGGTAACTCCATTTGTCGCGAATAGCGCAGTTGGTTTTCCGGCGGGCCGTAACAGGCCATTTTGACACATCCTCGCAACTTGCTCCTGTTCAAAACTGCCACTCCATATAAGGGATGGCTGGATCGTAATACCTCCTTTTTGAAGAGCCTGGCGATACCCCCGAAGCCGCTCCTGCTCATTGAGTAAGGTAAGAGGACCTGTAATTGCGGCAATTTCCGTATGCCCCATTCCCATCAGATGTGAGATAGCCATCTCTGCGGCGCCACAATCATCTACGCATACAGAGTCCACATCCAATCCCACCGGGAGACGATCGAGACATACCACCGGTGAACTGGAAGTGAGCGAAATCAGCCGTTCGGACGACAGTTCCTGGCCACCGGCCGTAACCAGCAAAATGCCTTCTACGCGCTGTGCCCGGAGCAACGCAATCATCTCGACCTCACGAAGCGCACTCCCCTCTGAGTCGAGCACAATCAAAAAATAGCCTCGCTCGCGAGCGGCAGATTCAGCGCCACGAATGACCTTGGGAAAGAAGGGAATTGTTAGATCAGGGACGACGATCCCCAGGGTACGAGTTCGATTCGTTCTAAGGCTGCGTGCGATCAGGTTGGGTTGGTAGTTGAGAATCCGGATGGCTTCAAGAACTTTTTGTCGGGATTGTTCGTTGACTTTGGTGGAGCCGCTTATGACGTTGGACACCGTTCCTGATGACACACCAGCCAATTTGGCCAATTCTTTTTGCGTAGGCGGCATAGTTCAAATCCTACATGAACGAGAATCCGTAGTGGACTGAAATTGCTCGGCAATTAGAATGTGTATTCGTTATCCAGCTCCGAAAGTTATGGCTCATCTCATCTTGGTTCGTGCCCGAAATAGAGGCGACTAGAGCCTGTTCTGAGCAGCATGTTGTGTGTTTTCCATAAAAATGATCTTGACAGTTGTTTAATCACATGGGTAGGATGCTCTCCTAAATGAGACGTCTCATTATTGTGTAAGTGAGCATGTTATTCCTGCGTCTAATCTCGGTTCAGCCTGCCGCTACTGCTTCGTGTATTTGGCCAAATTTGTATCGGAGCCCTTAGCCGCCCTAATTGTTTTGCCTCTCAATTAATCCACACAATCCAATCTATATGTTCCGGGAGTATCGATGAGAATGTCAGCGAAAATCGCAAAGTTAACCGGTATGGTGAGCACGATGATGCTGACTGTTATTCTCAGCGGGTTTGTAGCAATGGCTTGCCTGGGAAGTGCAATCGGGCAACAGCCAGTGCAAAATAAAACACCGACGACTGCATCCAATCAGGCGCCGAGCCGTTTTCATGAACCTGATCCACTTGCTTTCGACAACCACAGCGGTTTCGTCCAGATCTTTGATGGATCGACGCTGAATCATTGGGATGGAGATCCTGCGACCTGGCGCGTGGAAAACGGGGCGATTGTAGGAGAGTCCACCGCCGAAAGGCCGCGCAACAATAGCTACATCTCCTACCATGGCGAAGAGGCAAAAGACTTTGATCTGAAGCTTGAGATTAAAGTGGAGAAGGGCGGCGGAAGCGGCATCCAATATCGAAGTTCAGTGGGGCGTCCCTGGCTTCGTGGGGCACGTCCGGGTCAGCCTCCACCCAATCTAGCCTGGATGATGACCGGTCCACAGGCGGACTTCTGGTTTCCCGTAAACCCCAGAAGTTTCGACTATACCGGCCAGTTTTACTCGGAGAATACCAGTCTGGGCATTCTCGCCTGGCGCGGCCAGGTCACGGAATCGGAGCCGGGCAAGCAACCACGCCTGGTCGGCAATATTGGCAGCCGCGAGGCCCTGGGCGGATATATCAAGATCAACGACTGGAATCAGTACGAGATTATCGCTCGCGGCGGCACATTTATTCACATCATCAATGGTCAATTGATGGCCGTTTACATTGACGACGATCCTGCCTCGTCGAATAACGTGTCTGGATTGATTGGTTTCGAAGTTGAGGGAACTCCCACCAAAGTCTCTGTCCGGAATATCTGGCTGAAGAAGCTCAAGTAAATATTTGCGATAGGCACGCCGGATACCATCGCTGCAGGAACGCCGCCAGACCACAGGACTACACATGATCCTGCGTTCGTATGTCCCTTGAAGTTGAACGAGAATACATTGCGCGAGAGAATAGAGACGTGGGTATCCACAATGTGCCTAAGAGGAGAGTGTTGGTGAAACAAGATACAAAGGCAACTCGTTTCGGCAGATATTTTCGCGTCTCATATCTTTTGTTTTTGGGATTCATCTTTTGCGTCGTTACCACTGTTCCCGCCTCCGCCCAAGAGCAGGCGCCTCAGCCTCAACAACAGGCAAAGGAACATCAGCAACATTCAGATCTCCCTACTGGCCCAGGGAAAGACACGTTTGTTCGAGTCTGTAGCAAGTGTCACGCCCCGAATCTTGTGACGGCCAATGGCCAGAATCAGCAGGGATGGGAAAATACGATAACCAAGATGGTGGGATTTGGCGCGACAGGGACTGACGATGAGTTTTCTGAAATCCTGGACTACCTTGTAAAGAACTTTCCTCCGCCGACGCCGACAGGGGCCAAGGTGAGTGGAAGCAAGTAAATAAGGAATTGCTTGAAGTTTTAAGAACATACGGCGGAGTCACTCTGACTATTCGAGTGACTCCGCCGTATGAGCTTTATGTGTTGGCCCCGTTCGCTAAATCTGAACCTGCTCTAAAAGTCATGATGTTCGTGGGGAGTGGGCAAAGCTTTTCCTTCAAAGAACCCGTACACCACGGGTAAGAGGACGAGCGTCAGCAAAGTGGAGCTTAACAGCCCTCCAATAACCACAATGGCCAGCGGTCGTTGTATCTCCGAGCCGGGACCGGTTGCGAACAAAAATGGGACCAGTCCCAGTGCGGCTACTGTCGCGGTCATCATCACCGGACGGAACCGCAGACGTGTCCCTTCGCGGATTGCTGCTTCCTGCGAAAGTCCATCCTCGCGGAGTTTGCGAATGTATGACACGAGCACCACTCCATTCAGCACGGCGATTCCCCATAATGCGATGAAGCCGACGGAAGCGGGCACTGAGAGGTACTCCCCTGTGAGAAAGAGTCCGATAACCCCGCCAATCGATGCTAACGGAAGCACCGTAATAATCAGCGCGGCAAAGCGCACCGACTTAAAGAGGACAAAGAGTAGAAAGAAGATTGCCGCAATCGTAATTGGAATGATGATTGTGAGGTGATGCAGCGCTCGCTGCATATTGTGGAACTGGCCGCCCCACTCGATAGAGTAGCCTGCAGGCAATTGCACTTGCTGGTCAACTTTTTTCTGCAATTCGGCTACAAAGCCGCCCAGGTCACGATCCTGCACGTTTACGCCAACGACAATGCGACGCTTGCCCATGCTGCGATTGATAAGCGCCGGACCTTCGACAACCTTGATCTCGGCCAGATCTTCAAGCGGAATCTTGGGGCCATTGGGTGAACTAATTTGCAGCTCCCGAATATCCGCAATACTGTCTCGGAGCCCTTCCGGAAGGCGCACGACCGCCTTGAAGCGTCGCTCTCCCTCATAAATTTCCGTGGCTGCTCTACCAGCGATGGCCGTCTCGATCACGTCGTTCACGTCGGCAGCATTTAGACCGTAACGCGCAATTGCGCCGCGAGCAATATTGATGTTGAGATACTGCTGGCCGCCTACGCGATCGACACGCGTATCCTGGGTGCCGCGCACGCTATTGGCAACGCTGGCGATCTCACCGGCCTTCTCGACCAGAAGGTCAAGGTCGTCGCCATAGAGCATAACCGCTACATCGGCGCGCACACCGGAGACCATCTCATCGACGCGGTCGGAGATAGGTTGCGACATGACAAGATTAATCCCAGGTATTACCGCCAGATCTTTGCGTACCTGTTCGGCAATTGTTTCCTGGGTCATGCCGCTCGGTCTTTTGTCGTAAGGCGTGAGCGATGCCATTACATCGGCTTCGTTCGGACCGGCAGGGTCGGCAGGTGATTCACCACGCCCCAGACGCGAAACCACACTCTTTACTCCGGGAACTTTGAGGATGATGTTCTGCATCTCCATTTCCATCTTGAGCGATTCCGCCAAAGAGATGTTTGGGACGCGGTCTCCATTAGGAGAGAGTGTGCCTTCCTGCATCTCAGGAATAAACGCGGTTCCTAAAAATGGGAAGAGGCTCAATGCCACAAGAAAGAGTGCAATGACGGAAACAACAGTGGTCTTGCGGCGGGATAAGGCCCATTGCAGAAGCGCATCATATGGCTGACGTAGTCGGCGCACGAGCCATGTATCGTCCTCTGAGCCTCCCTTCAGTAAATACGAAGAAAGGACTGGAGAGATGGTAAGCGAAAGAACCAGCGAGATGCCCAGCGCAATCGCAATCGTGTAGGCCAGGGGCGCAAACATCTTGCCTTCCATGCCCTCGAGCGTCATCAACGGAAGGAAGACAAGAATAATAATGGCTACGCCAAAGACCACCGGAGTTGCCACTTCTGCTACCGCGCTGAAAGTCAGCTTCAACCTGTCCAACGTCGTAATGGCGCTGTGACCGGAGTGGCGGGCGTGGCTGAACTTTGAAAAGACATTTTCGACGACCACCACCGACCCATCCACCATAAGGCCAATGGCAATCGCAAGGCCGCCAAGGGACATCAGGTTCGCCGTCAGGCCAACCTCGTTCATTACCAGAAAGGTGAGCAGCGGCGTCAGAATCAGAGTAGCGCTAACAATCAGACTTGACCGAACATCGCCAAGGAACAGGAAGAGCACGATGATGACAAAGACGATGCCTTCACCCAGCACCTCCGTAACCGTATGAATCGCAGCATCAACCAGTTGCGAGCGGTCGTAATAGGGAGCGATACGAAGGTTGTCGGGAATCATATGCTTGTCATTGATCTCCGCGACGCGCTCCTTCACGCGACTAACAATTTCTTTGGCGTTGCCACCGGCTGTCATCAATACGACTCCGCCGGCGGCTTCCGTATAGCCATTCTTGACCATGGCGCCGTAGCGGACCTCGGTGCCGAGCCGAACCTCTGCCACGTCGCGGATGTATACGGGGGTGCCGCCCGATTCCTTCAGCACGATATTGCGAATGTCGTCGAGATTGCGAATCAATCCGACAGAGCGGATCAGGTACTGCTCGGCATGATGCGGCAGAATGCCGCCGCCAGCGTTTGCGTTGTTGCTGGCAAGCGCGTTGCGTACGTCATGGATGGTCAGGTTGTAATAACGTAGCTTCTGAGGATCGACCAGGGACTCATATTGTTTTACATAACCCCCGGTCGAGTTGATCTCCGCGACTCCGGGAATGGATCGCAGAAGCGGTCGCACTACCCAGTCCTGGACGGTACGGCGCTCGGTCAACTCCTGCTCTGTGAGCGCGTGATTGTCGTCGCCCGGGGCTTCGAGCGTGTATTGATATACCTCGCCCAGCGCATTTGCGATAGGAGCAAGCACAGGCGTTACGCCAGCCGGCATCTTGTCGCGCAACTCATTGAGCCGTTCCGACACCATCTGCCGTTCCTGAAAGAGGTCGCGACCATCCTCAAATACGAGCGTCGTGAGCGAGAGGCCCGGCTTGATGAGCGAACGCATATCCGTCATGCCGGGGAGACCGGTCATCGCAATCTCGACCGGGATAGTGATCGAGCGTTCCACCTCTTCCGGAGATTTTCCGGGCGCTTCGGTTGCGATCTGTACCTGGATATTAGTCACATCTGGAAAAGCATCGACCGACAGTCGTTGCGATGCATGAATGCCAAAGCCGCAGAGAACCGCGGTAACCACGACAAGGATAAGGCGGTGCTTCAATGCTGCACGGACAATGTTTTCCAGCATTGGCTACGCGCCCCCCTTGATGGCATTCTGCTTGCGCTGATTATTCAGATGGAACGTGCCGTCGAGCACGATCTTCTCGCCCGGGTTAACGCCGCTTTCGAGCACGTCCTCCTCGCCATACTCCGCGCCGAGTACAACTTCGCGCAGCACAAATTTATCCGGTGCCAGTTGTATGAAGACGTGGTCCTTGTTGTTCTCCCTCACGACTGCCGTAGATGGGATGGTGCGCCGGCGCTCAGTGTGATCCACGAATGTCATGCTCGCAAGCATGGCGGGCTTGAAGATGCCACGAGGGTTTGGAAGGTCCATTCGTACCTGCACGGTACGCGTCGTCGGATCGACGACGGCTGATACGTAGGAGAGCTTGCCTTCTACCTTTTCACTGGGCAGGGAAGGGATGTTGACGATGACGTGCATCCCCCTGTGGAGTCTGCCCGCGCTCTCTTCAGGAACATCCGCTAACAGCCATACGTTCGAGAGGTCAGCGACCAGAAATGCCATCTCGGCCGGCTGCACGATCTGTCCAATGGTGACCTTACGCTCCAACACAGTGCCGGAGATCGAAGCCACAACCGGATAGTCTGCATTTAGCTGACGGGTCGTCTCCAATCGATTGATCGCGGCATCGGTCATGCCCAACCCGTGTAGTTGTGTGCGGAATGCGGATGCCTCTGTGCTTGCCTGCAAAAGCTCTGCCCGCCGTCTCTCCAACTCCGCGCCGCCCATTACATCGGCTTTGACCAACTCTTCTGCACGGTGAGTCCCCTGCTCGGCGAGACCCTGCTGAGAGACCGCTTTGATGAAGACAAACTGAGTATCAGACAGGTCGGTGCTGTGCAACGTCGCCATTACCGCGCCTCTGCGAACGTTCTGGCCTTCCATCGTTTGAAGCTTGATGATGCGCCCGGCGACAGGGGAGCCAACACGCGCCACGCGGCTTGCATCCGTTTCAATGCGTGCAGCTACTTGTAGCGAGTTGGCAACGTCGTGAATCTGCGGCTCGCCGATTTTAAGATGCGAACTTAGTGCCGCATCCACCGTAATTTCAGCGGGATTGACTGCCGATACGCTTTGTTCTGCGACAGCCTTTTTCTTCTCGCAACCGCTGGTCATCATCAAGACGGCTGCGCAGGCAATCAGGCCAGCACAACGAAAGGTTGCAGAGACAGGGCTTGGCATTGTCTTCCAAAGTGAAATTCCATTTGTCATCAGAGCTTTCCTCCAGGCGTCACCGCGCCAAGTGTTTCAAGATCAATCAGTGCGGACTGGCGCGCAAACTGCGCATTCAGCAGGTCATCGCGCACGCTTTGCAGGACACGCTGCGCGTCGAGCACCTCAACGATGCCGCGTTCGCCAAAGTGATAGGCCGCTTGCGCCGCATCGACCGCGCTCTCCGCCTCATGCAACGACCCCGCCTGGAGAGAAGTTACCTGCTGATCGGCAAGCTGGTACTGCTCATAGGCACGCTCCAGCGCGGAGATAATCTCCAGTTGACGCTCATCGCGGGCAGCAGTTGCCTCGTGGATTGCCGCTTGCGACTCGGCAATCTGTCCTTTGCGTCGATCCCACAACGGCAAAGGAATCGTCACTCCGGTGCGCCAGAAGGTCAGATCGGGCTGGTGTTCATACTCTCCAAAAAATACAGGCTGGGGCATCCGCAAGGTACGCTGGTGCCGCAATATCGCTTCGGACTGCTGCACCTCGGTGCGCGACTGCTGCAACGTTGGATAGGTTCGCAGGACCTGGTCTCGCAACTCATGCAACGGGAGCAGGTGAATAGAAGGCTCAAGCGTTCCTTGCGGGTCGAGGTTCCGGTCAGCCGGAGCAGCAATAACCGCGCGCAACAGTGCGGTGGAATTAGCCAGTTCGATCTGTGCGCTTTTTACCATGAAGCGGGCTCGCGCAAGCTCCGCCTCGGCGCGCGTCAGTTCCAGGCGACCCTTCTCGCCGGTCCTCACTTCCACTTCCACGCGTCTCCGCAGATCTTCGACCAGAGCGAGATTTTCTTTTGCGTACTCAATCTTCGCTTTACGGCGAAGCACATCGTAAAAGACCTGCTTGACGTCCGCCACGAGAGCGAGCTTCACCCCGTCCTGCGAGAATCCGCTGCTGATGCGCGCCAACTGCGCAACCTGCTGCCGGCTACGTCGTTCTGAGGGAATCTCAAGAGTCTGCGAGACTGCATAGTGCTGTAACAGGCCCGGGGTTCCAGGGGAAGGGACGCTGCGTGCGCTCTGATGACCGGAAAAGAACTCGACCTGTGGATTGGTGTAGGACTTCGCCGTTAGGGTGGCGGCAGCAGCACGGTCCACTCGAGCAGCGGCTCCGTGAAGACGCGGGCTATTCTTCTCCGCCAGAGCCAATGCGTCGGCAAGCGTGAGCGGCTGAGAAAGACCATCATTGACGGGCTGCGCCGCCAGTTCGGGTTCAGGCGCAGACGGCAATGATGGACCCGGAGCGATGGGCAGGTTTACGGACTGAGCACTAAGTCCACCGCCCAGCACCAACAAAATCAGGGATGCAAATAATCGAGGAAGCACATCTCCTCAATATGCAATCGAGCGGCCAAAGCAAAACCGCGGATATAGCGGTGTTCTGTGCCCTCGCTGTTCCATACCGTACACCTGCAAGGGCGGTGAGTGTACGTTATGGGACAACGACTACCTGCGTAGGGGTGTATTTGCCGCTCTCGATATGGGCATCGAATTGCTACATTCTTGTGCTAATGCATGATTGGTTTTCAGCAACGACAACCAGTGACCTGGTTCTTTCAGGCAAGCTCGAAACGGCTGCGTCGAGCTTCGCATGGGAAAATAGGAAGAAGATGTCATTGCCCTGGGCGAACCTCCAAAGCGCATACTGGAAAGCTGCTTTCATAGCGGCGCTGATTCTTATATTGGCAGTGGTCACCTGGTTTACGCCTCCGCGAGCGGTTGAAGCTCACAACATTTTGCATCATCTCAACTTCCTTCCTTTGATGATGGCAGGGATGCTCTTCGGCTGGCGCGGAGCGACATGGGCTCTTCTCTTTGCCATCTTCGCGCAGGCGCCAACCATCGTGCGTCATTCAGATAGATGGCCTCTGGATGCGCAGGACCAGATCGTCGAGTTAGCTATCTTTGGGGTTGCCGGTATCATCGCCGGATTTCTCTCTGACCGCGAGCGTGTGCAGAGGAAGCGTGTTGAAGCAACCAAGGTTGAGCTTGAGCAGGTCTACAGTGAACTCCGCCAGAAGATCGACCAGATGAAAAAAGCGGAGCGCCTATCGGCTGCGGGGCAACTTGCCGCTAGTCTGGCGCACGAGATACGCAATCCACTGGCGAGCATCTCGGGGGCAGCCGGGATTCTGAAGCGCGGCCATGCGTCCGACGCGAATAAGGATGAATGTCTCGGCATCCTCGATAAGGAATCGCAACGACTTAATAAGCTGCTCACCAACTTTTTGGAATTTGCCCGTCCCCGGCTTCCGCGATATCAGCGCGTTCAACCGATGGCACTCATCGAATCGGTCGCAGTCCTTGCGCGCCATGCTGCGGTTTTGCAAGAGGTCGAGCTTGTTCTCGATTCACCCCCCAGCCTCGATGAACTTGAATGCGATGCCGAACAACTAAAACAGGTTTTGCTCAACCTCATCATCAATGCAGTCCACGCGACCGAAGGGCGAGGGACGGTGCTCGTACGCAGTCGCCGGATGGGAAGCCGTCTGCATATCGAAATCCACGATCAGGGCTGCGGGATTCCCTCCGACCTTGAGGAGAAGATATTCGATCCCTTTTTCACAACCAAGGAAAGCGGCACCGGCCTGGGGCTGGCCATCGCCGCGAATATCGTAGAACAACATGGAGGCTTTCTGACCGCCGTCCATAATCTGGACAAGGGCATGACATTCCATATCGATCTTCCATTGGAGCGGCCTTTGAAGCCTGGAGAAACGAGCGACCTTCGATGAGTTCCAACCGCATCCTCGTGGTGGATGACGACAGCAGCCTCCGCAGCATCATGAAAATGCAACTGGAAGAGGCTGGCTATCAGGTATCGCTCGCTTCTGACGGCGCGGAAGCCTACGATTTGCTGCGTGAAATAAGGCCGCAACTGGTCATCACCGATCTCAAGATGCCTACCAGCGGCCTTGAGCTGCTGCGTCTCGTCTCCGCGGAGGAGGTCCCTCCCACGCTTATCATCATCACCGCCTTTGGCACGGTTGAGACCGCGGTGCAGGCCATGAAGATGGGCGCATACGACTACGTCACCAAGCCGCTCGACTTCGAGGCGCTTGTCCTCGTCGTCCACCGCGCCATGGAGCGGCAGTCTCTTCTTGAGGAAGTGCGGCACCTGCGTTCCGCGCTGGACCAGCGTTATGGATTTGAAGGCATCATCGGCCGTGCCAAAAATTTTCTTCGAGTTCTGGATCAGGCGGCACGAGTTGCGCAGCACGATACGACTGTGCTGATTCATGGCGAAACCGGCACCGGCAAGGAGCTGCTTGCCCGCGCCATCCATCACAACAGCCGTCGCAAAAATAAGTCGTTCGTCACCATTAACTGCGGAGCCATTCCTCGGGATCTGGTCGAGGCCGAACTCTTCGGATATGTGCGCGGAGCCTTTACGGGTGCCTACGCCAACCGCCCCGGCAGGATAGAACAGGCCGACGAAGGAACGCTTTTTCTCGACGAGATTGGCGAGTTGCCGCTGGAAGCCCAGGTAAAGCTGTTGCGCGTATTGCAACAGGGCGAGATCTCTAAAATCGGCTCCACTGAAACGACCCGGGTCAATGTGCGCGTTCTGGCAGCGACACACCGCAATCTCTCAGCCATGATCGAGGATGACACCTTTCGCGAAGATCTCTACTACCGACTCGCCGTCGTGCCTTTGTATCTTCCGCCGCTGCGTGAACGTAAGGAAGATATTCCCGAAATGGTTGAATATCTCTTTCAAAAGGCGAAGGAGCGGCACGGGATCCCGGGCGCTCAATTGACCTCGTCGATCATGCCTCACCTCGTTGCCTACCGCTGGCCAGGCAACGTTCGTGAACTTGAAAATGTGCTGGAGCGTCTGCTTGTTCTCAGTTCGCAGAAATCGATCGGAGAAGATGATCTGCCCGAAGAGATTCTCCGCGTGCGGCCCGAGGCGTCATCTTTCTGGCTCGACCTTCCAGACGATGGAATCAGCCTGGAGAGCGTAGAACGCGAGTTGATCCTGCGCGCCCTTGAGCGTTTCAAAGGCAACCAGACCCACGCAGCCAAATATCTGGACATCAGCCGTCGAACGCTGATTTATCGCATGGAAAAATACGGTCTGGCGCACAGCGAATAGGCAGCTATCCTCTACATCTCCCGCACTGTTCGAGTCGAGTTTTCGGAACGCCTTATGCCCGTCCCGAAAACTCTCCGTTTTCAGTCGACACCTTAACTTTCTCGCCTTCTTTGATGAAGGGAGGAACGCGAAGTTCCAGACCGGTCTCCAGCGTGGCCAGCTTGGTTCCGCTGCCGCTCGATGAGTCGCCTCGCGCCGCCGGTTCCGCATAAGTAACATTCAGCTCAACAAACATTGGCAGTTGTAATCCGATGGGATTGCCGTTGTACTTGTGCAACTGGATCAACGCGCCTTCGATCAGGAACTCCAACGCATTCCCGATCATTCCCTCGTCGAGGGTCAGAGTCTCGTAGCTCTCCTGGTCGAGGAAGTGAGAACCATCGCCGTCGCTGTACAGGTAGGAGGCCGAGACTAACTGAAGGTCAGGCTCCTTGAACTTGTCATTCGCTTTAAATGTTTTCTCAAAGACCGCGCTGGTGAGCAGATTGCGCATC
Source organism: Terriglobales bacterium (assembly GCA_041691575.1). Lineage (GTDB taxonomy): Bacteria > Acidobacteriota > Terriglobia > Terriglobales > Acidobacteriaceae > Edaphobacter. The sequence continues at coordinate 21,031 of JBEPUJ010000022.1, read as the reverse complement.
TTCAGCCGTACCAGGGTCTGACCGCCGCGAGCGGTGGGAGTGGTGATGTCTGAATCCAGACAGGCGTAGGGAGTATTTTCAAGCTCGAACAACGTCTTGCGCTTGATATTGATCGCTTCAAGTAATACGGCCATGAATTCCTCAAAGTCAGATCGGCGCGAAAGCTAATGCGAACCTGACTAGTTTCTTACCCAGTATAAAGTGAAGAGTCGTCGATAAGAGAGGGCCATACCTGCTGGGACAAAACACATCCACAGGCTCTCGCTTGGCAAGCTTCAATGTAACTGTGTTAGATTCAAAAAGACCCGCTAGATTGCGGAGAGATGGCCGAGTGGCTGAAGGCGCACGCTTGGAAAGCGTGTATACCGCAAGGTATCCAGGGTTCGAATCCCTGTCTCTCCGCCAATAACTAGTTTCAGGACTTCCAGAGACATCCAAACGATCCCTCCAAACCCCGGCGTATGCTGGGGTTTTGTTCTTTTAGCTTCCAGTAAGGTACAGTGAAAGCCAGCGTTGGGAGCGGGTATATTTCCGGGTAACCCATCTGCAGGATGCGGGTACATCGCTAAAGCGATGGATTTGAGGGGCACAATGGCGCTGACCGATACGGAGATCAGAAGGGCAAAGAAGAGGGAGAAGCCCTACAAGCTGAGCGATGGCGGAAACCTCTATCTATGGATCACGCCTTCGGGTGGGAAGCTGTGGCGCTGGGCTTACAGGTATGAGGGAAAAGAGAAACTCATGACCTTTGGAAGATATCCGGAGGTATCGCTTGGGCTGGCCAGAGAGCGCCATGCCGAGGCACGCAAGCTCTTGGCTAATGGTGTAGACCCGATGACGAAGCGGAAGGCCGATAAAGCCGCCAGCATGGCATCTGACACCAACTCCTTCCAAACCATTGCGCACCTATGGCTATCACACTGGAGATCGGGAATCACCGAGCGCCACGCAGAGACGACACGGCGGCGGTTGGAGGCGAATGTGTATCCCCTGCTGGGCACTCTCCCAATTGCAGAAATAGAAGCACCTGAACTGGTAGCGATGGTCAAGGCTATCGAAGCTCGCGGGGTCGGGGATCTCGCAAAAAGGGCGCTGGAGACGACCGGACAGATCTTCCGATATGCCATCGCGCACGGGTATTGCAAGCGTAATCCTGCCGCCGACATTCGACCTAGGGACGTTCTCAAACCCACTCGTAAGGTAAATATGGCCCGTGTGGACGCCGTAGAGTTGCCGGCGTTGCTCAGAGCCATTGAAGTCTACCGAGGGAAGGTTGTCACCAGACTCGCGATGAAGCTTATGGCGCTCACCTTCGTCCGCACGTCGGAACTGATCGGAGCTCGCTGGGGCGAATTCGACTTGGAAGCTAAGCGCTGGAATATCCCAGCCGAACGCATGAAGATGAAGACGCCTCATATCGTCCCCCTAGCCGCCCAGGCAATCGAACTGCTGGAGCTATTACGTCCCGTAACCGGTGGTGGCGATCTGCTTTTCCCCGGCGATATTGACCACCGAAAGCAGATGAGCAACAACACCATCCTCCTGGCGCTCAAGCGCATGGGTTATGGCAGCGTGATGACCGGACATGGCTTCAGGGGGCTTGCCAGCACGATCCTGCATGAGCAGGGTTGGCCGCATGAGCACATTGAAATCCAGCTTGCTCATGCCCCGCGCAATGCTGTCAGTGCCGCATACAACCACGCACTCTATCTGGAGCCCCGAGCAAAGATGATGCAGCGGTGGGGGGCTTTCCTAGAGCAGACCCAGCGCGGTGGAAAGGTAATTCCCTTCCGGGCGGACGTGGCTTGAGTTTCCCTGGCGCTGGAGAAACACACTGGCGCTGCAACTGAAACGCGGGCTACAGCCCGCATAACAAGTCGATAGGAGACTCACCATGCACACTCTCGAAAGTGTTGCTGTAAACCCGCTCGTTCAGTCTAACGCTCTAACCACCCCATCAATATCCGGCAATTCAGCCCATCAGACTGCTCTTCAGACGATCTATCTTCACCCGGAGGCCTATGCCGAGATGCTCAGGGCGGGAACCCGTCCAGAGGTCGACAGTCGCGCCAAGGGACCTGCCAGTTTCATCGAGACCACCTGCACTATTGCGGGCGTTGGCTATTCCCTCACCGAGTTCGCCTCCACGATGCGCCAGCACCAGGCTCGTATGCCTCGGTCCAAGAAGCGGCGCATTCAGAACAAGTGGGCGACCGATCTTCGCAACTGGAAGGATGAGAACGTGGCCTACCTGGTCGATCGTTCGAAGCCCTTCTTGCGACCGCAGCTCATCTCCAACTTTGCTCGACCATACTGGACTCCTGAAACCCCCATCTTTCAAGGACTCGCACGCCTCGTCAGTGATCGCTCACGAGAGATGGGCAGGTAGGAGCACGATGCTTTCACCGTTGTAGCGCCATGGCCGGCCTCCTGAAGAGATGTCCCATTTAGGGGGCTGGCCTCACCCGCAGTTTCATAAAAACTCGAAAGCTAGGATTCCGCCATGCACGAAGCATCATCCTCTGTCGTTCCCACTGTCATCCCCGAGCCATGGGTGGACCTTGGCACTGTTGCCCAGCACATCGGCTTCGGCCCACGCAAAGTAACTAGCATGATGAAGGCCGGCCAGATCCCTGGATACCCGGCGCGCAACGGCAAGCGCACCTTCTACCGCTTCCGCCTCTCTGAAGTGGACGCCGCGATCAAAGCTTGGAGGACAGCATGACACCAGCTAGCGATCAACTCATCCGAAACCAACCGAAGTTGCTCATCGCCCGAATCGGGGATTGATCTCTTTCCTCTGCCGCGGACCAAGTTGATAAGGGAAGGAGTCCTACTTGACAGGCCTTTCGGCGTCAGCACGAGGTCACTCCTTCTCGTTTTCAATTTCGGACAGGGAAGGAACGCTTACGGTCTGAGTGATCGGGTCGTACACGCTCCCCGGCTTCTCGAGTTCTCGGAGCACCTGCCTCAACTCACGAGCGAAGGCCTTGCCTCTCCTGCGCGCGAGCACTCCGGGACTCGGCGGTTTGTTTGATCTTGGCATCGCGTTTGCCCCCGTTTGGTTGGAATTCGCCATTTTGACCCGTCAATGTCAGTCTTTCGCTTCCCATAATTCGCGCCTTTTATCGGTCTATGTCATTCAGGGATAGCAGCTTACTTCGCCTCGACATAGGTTTCGCTGTTTCAAGAAAGATGGAACGTTGCATCGGCGTCACGGTGACCGTTGCGATGGCGGATATTCTTGCCTGCGCTGAGTCTGAATACTGTCCCTATTCGAGAGTCTGAGAAGCTTACGCTTTGAGAGTAGAGGTGGTTCGAGCAAGGGCGACTCCGCGCTTTGTCTGGGGGGAGAGGGCCCTTACTTATTTCCTTCTCTTCTTACTCTCTAGTACAAGCACAGGGCAGGGGGAGAGGTTCACTTCCCTATATGCATCTGAAACTGAACACTTGATCTAGACAGAAAAGAGGGTCTGAATTCGGTTCTGGCCATTGGTGCACTGCTCGCGCTTTTCGGCTTGCCGTTGCGAGAAGGAACTGATGAGACCCATTGATTTGTAGTCAGCATGAAGGCTGCCGATGCTCGCTTCCACACCGACTTTCAGCAGTACCGCCTGCATCTCGCGAACGCTCAGGACACCTCCCACTCTTGCATTGGCCTTGGCAATCTGATCATGTCGAATCAGTTTCTTCGTTCGCCGAGTGTTTTCTCCAGAAACGCTGGTGACAGGTTCCACATTGCCGTACCTTTGGGCAGCAGGGAAGAATCTTTTGTCTCCAGGCTGGCAATTTCCATAGAGGACCTGAGAGACAATTTCAGCCTCGGTGGGACTCACGTCTAACCATTCCGCTATGGTGCGGTATGCCAACTTGGGCCTCTTGGTTCTGTAGCCCTGCCTCCATGCGTCCATGCACTCTCGTACGGACAATGGAGGTTCGCAGCATTGGCCCAACGCTACGAGAGACCGCCGCGCCTCCCGCCAATCGAGATCGTCTCCAGCCCATCTCAGGGCCATCGCGTACAGGAAGGCCCCCCTATGCCTACATCTGTCTTGGAAGCCTCCTCCCCGTTGATCTTTGATTGTCACCAACGCAGCCATCCGGTTCTGGTTTGTCTTTCGCCAAGCTTTACTCTGCTCTCCTTTAGGCTGGCGTATCGCTGCGAGCGCTGCTCGTTCTGCCGGCGACCGCGGGGCGATCTTCACTCCCAACTGTCCGGCCAACTCAGACAGCGTGTAGCTGACCGCTCGGTCGGAGTCGCCATGGATGCGCCACTTCACATAGGTCTCAGTGTCATTTCGGAACGATCCAGGCACACGAATACTCCGCACCGCATCAGAAATCGCATCAGCGCCAATGTGATTCAGCCGAACATAGATCGCCTTATTGATCCGGGTGTAGAGCTGGAGGTGATCGTTTGAGTTTCCCTTGTAGGCCCCCAGATGAGCACGTTTAGGATCCGCTGGGTCGTGCAGGAGCCACAGCAGCCACATCCCACGGCCGCTATCAACCACCATGGAGGCCTCTGGCAATTCACCGCTCTCCCACATCCGCTCTAGCTCTGCCAGAACCTGCAGGCGGGTGAGTTTTCGCGAGTAGTAGTCGATATCGCAATAGCAGGCGCAAAGGAACCGTAGAGAATCAGTGTTGTGGAGTGGATATCCGTATTCGGCGCCAGAACGATCTGCAAGGGTGTAGCCCCCATTGATAGCGCAGAACGAATTGCGCACCAGTGCTGCGGTGAACTCTGGGAACCAGGCGTCTAGCGCATCTGCTCTAATCGCGAAGCGCCGCTCCATCCGGTCCGGATCGTCAGCGTCCTTCACCATGAAGGTGATATATCCATCGTGGCGATGAAGCGCCTTTATCGGGTGTAACTGCGGGCCGCCGTGCAAGCGATTTCTCTGTGCATTGCCGGGGAGTTCCAGAACACTGGTCCTCATCGATCGCTCCACAATAGTTCCTTGGGTGGAAGGCGATAGTCAGCCCGCTTGTAAAACGTCGGGATCGCTGCCGCGTACTGCCATTTCTCCCGCGGCACCTCATCCCAGGCATCGAGCAGGGCCAGCAGCATGCGCCCAGCCTCCGCCATCATCACGCCTGTCTTCTGGGCCTCGTCCTCCATCGCGTCGAGGATCGCTTTGGTGTCGGCATCCCCCACGTCGCGCTCGGTCAAATTGCGCAGTCGGCTCCGTGGATGCCTGACTGCAATCTGGTTTGCCAACTCACCCAGGCTCTCGTCACTCAGGTCCCTCAACTGCCTTATGAGGGACCGAGCAAACTCTCTTCCGGCCTTGTGCGCGTTCTTCTCGACGGGCTCCATCAGGCTGCCGGCTCAGTGTGTCTGGCGATCCATGCCTGGGCAGCCTCTTCGGTGATCCGAACAGAGCGACCAAGGCGGACGAGGTCAGGGCCGAGGCCTTGCGCTCTGAGGGTGTGAAAATGGCGGGTGCTAATCTGCGCGAACTCGCAGAAGCTCTTGATTGTATACACGGTCGTCTGCCTCGAGATTGGCTTGAAATTGGAACCCTGATGCTTGTGGGTTCACTCCACCATTGCGCGTATCTCGCGGTGACTACATCTCGAATAATACTGCCTCTCAGTGCGTGGAAGCGAATATAAGTGTTTTGGCTTCTCTGAAAATCTCTCGCCCGCTGTTGCGAACGCCGGAAGGCTCAATTGCATGGCTAAGAGGGCTAGGAGCCTTCAGCGGCGATCCGGGACGGTGGCCCCCGGGCAAGAGGTGTAGGGGAGGGCACACGGTGGCACTGGTGAAGGCTTCTGGCCGTTTCGGAGGCATCACCCCGGCTCGCACGCCCTCTTCGATAAGCTGGAATCTCCACTTCTGCCCCAGGGAGAAGAGGCTTGCTTCGGCAAGTGGCGCGCTGGTCCCGGCACGTTCCCAAAGCGGAACACTAGACGGCTCCCGACCGCTTTAGACTGATAGCAACGAAGCATGAGAGCCACCTTCATTCGCCACGGACAGAGCACCGGAAACGTTGACATCCCCTGCGACGATCTTTCGCTGCTGGAGTTGACGGAAAAGGGATGGCAGCAGGCAAAGGAAATATCTAATGCATGGGCTGGCTCTCCCAGCCTGATCGTGACTTCTCCGTACCTGCGTACCCAGCAAACTGCCCAACCGACCATTGAGCGATTCCCCAGCGTCCTGGTCGAGGCCTGGCCGATTCAGGAATTCGCTTATCTCAAGCCGAGCCGTTGGAATGGAACCCTAGGCGCTGAGCGGAAGCCGCACATCGAGGCGTACTGGCGAACAGCGGATCCAGAGTTCTGCGACGGAGAGGGAGCGGAGAGCTTCTCCACGCTCCTTCGACGCGCTGAAAATGCACTGAAGCGCTTGGAAAATCGGCAGGAGGACAGCCATGTGCTCGCCTTCAGTCACGGGCAATTCATTCAGGCAGTGAGGGTGATCGTCCTCTATCCCGACGCCACCGACAGCCAGAGGATGGAACATTTCCGAAGAGCCGATGGAATTCCCGCTGTCCGTAATGCCGAGCTGGTCGAGCTCGAATTCGAGGAGAAAGGCTGGCAGCTTAGACAGATGATTCATAATCAGGGCGTTGGTACAGATCCGTTCTTGTAGTGGAAGATGTAAACCGTGTCGCCGAGATTCACGGCGAGACTTCCAACCCTGGATTTCTTGCTCATCCCCTTCGGCTTTGCCAGATAAACGAAGCCTCCCACATGGGCTCCCAGCGCGACGGTGTTGTGTCGCAATATGTGGCCGGACTCGGTAGCATGAGCATCAGCGATTGCGGCTTGATTGGCAGCTCCGTTCTCCTGGGCCTGCCGTACAGCGGCTGGATTGCTGATCGTCACTTGCGAGACGTTCCCATTGGAATCTGTGACGGTCCCCTGTGTGTTGGCAACTGAAGCCGCAGACATCGCCGCTCCGAAGGCTGCCCACCGACGCTGGGACTTTTCCTCTTTCGCAAGTTTGGGATCCGCATCAATCGATGGGAGCGCAAGTTGCGGGGCGTCATCGGAAAAAGCCTCAACCTTTGCAGGGTCCATATCGATGATGGCATTGGTCTGGTTGATGATGCCCACCATGACCTCATAAGTGTGCTTATCGCGAAGGATTGGCGCATAAACATCGATCATGCGGCCATTGTCGAAGATCCGTTCCCTCGCTTGCCCATTGGTATAGATCACCATGCAATTCGGATTAGCGGGGTTCCAGTCGATCACCTTTGGTTTCTCAGCAGCAAGGCAGGGAACAGCCATCAGCAGGGTAGCAGTCAAGAGCTTTTTCATTCCGCCAGCCTACCAGCGCCACGGTGAGTGCGCTACGGAAAGGATGATCTTTGGGCAGGTTGGAAGCGAGACCTGACCGGCTTGAGGATGGTGAGACGTGCTGGGCCGGCTCCGGGGTGCGGTTCGAGATGGCGGCCGCTGGGAGCGCCGCGGCCGGCGACAAAAGCTTGATCGTGGATCGCGGCGGACTTCAACCAGGCCACGCCGGACTGAATGGCGGCACGACGGCGGGCGATGGATGGGGCAGTTGCATGAGGCAGAGCAGAAGGGCGGCGCTCTCTCCGGTCGCGAGCGCGGCGGGCTCGTAGTTGCGCGCGGCGACCGGGGCGAGGGTGAGCGCGTCGTGCTGCGCCCAGAGGGTGCGTTTGCCGTCGATCACGACCTGGGTGGCGAGAAGGCAGTCGAGCGCGTGGCGAGCGGCTGCGCCGGTCTGCGGGCACAAATGCGTAGGTGCTGCCGCCTTCAGCGACGGCGGTGAGCGTCTCCGCCGACTCGGTGGCGGCGTTGTCGTTGTAGATGATGGCGTCGTGATAACCGCCTGCAGCGGCCCGATCTGGGGCCAGCCTCCGTTGGGAAACTGGGCGGCGAGAAGATAGCGGATCCCTTTGAGAAAGCTGGCGCGGTAGGGCTCGCCTGCTTTGCCGGGGGTTGCGGCTGAGACCAGCGCGAGAAAGTGGAGTTGAGTGTTGGTGGCGTCGTTGTCCAGTGTGCCGACGTAGTTCCAGTTGGGGTCGCGGGGGGCGTCGAAGTCGCCGGCGCCGGAGTATTTGGAGAGGTCGCCTGCGGTGTAGCTCTGGCCGCGTAGACGGAGAGACCCGGCCATGTCGAGGTTCTTGCTCCAGCCTCCGGCGGGTGTCTGGAAGCTGACGATGACGTCGGCGATGTGCCGGGCCTCGGGGGTTGCGTACCAGGCGGCTTCGCGATGGAGCGGTATGCTGCGAGCGCTGAAACTTTCTTTCGGCTGAGGAGGCTCAGGTAAGCCGGGTGTGCGCTCGGCTGCGAGGACGGCGCGGTCGATGCGCATCTGTTTCTGCGAGCGATCGAGGTACGCGGTCCAGGGGGCGCGGTCCTTTGCTGGAAGCTCGGCGATGCGGCCGCGGTGATGGACTTTGCAGGTGTGCTGGTGCGGATGACCGCCGCACGAAGAGTTCACCTATCGATGCTGCCAGTGGCCCGACTACGGCACCGGCAGCTGCTTAGTCGAGGCAACGAGCGAGGGCTATGAGGACCAACGGCTGATCCGTTACGACTTCACGGCAAGGTTTTCCAACCACTGATCGATGCTGCTCTCGATCCATCCAACAGCACGAGCGCCTAACGAAACAGGTTTCGGAAACCTGTCTTCAGACATCATCTTGTAGATCGAACTGCGAGAGAGGCCAGTACGAGATTCGACTTGTTTTCTGCGAAGAATGGTTACCGCGCTGCGGACTTGTTCCGACATACCTGTGGTGCCTCCGTGGATTGCATTGGCTGAACTGAACCCTTTGCAGGGGTCCGCCTCATGCTGGCTTCCAGCGGCGACTACCTTGTTCCTCCCAAATAGTACATCAAAGCTGAAGCTATATAGGACTCTAAAAGAAGATCATGGATCATACTGGCTCTGAGAACCCCAGAAGCAGCCCTAGCGTTCTTGCAGCACGGGTACATTATCGGGTATCTTGGCGCGTCATATTTTCAATCTTCTGATAATGCGTGGCTTGCGAGTCGATATGAATCCCTGTCTCCCGCCATAAACCTATCCCAAGCCTTTCGGTAAGGTCTGATCCTCTCCTCAATAACCACAAAAAAACTTTATAAAACACTGATTGTTGCCCCGATATCATCCACGCGGTCCTCTGACATGTGTGCGCTCCGGAGATGATTTTGGCGGTGTTTGTGACTCAGAAGGAATGAACTAGGGCCTCTTAGCCAGCCATAAATTCATCACATAGTTGTCGATCAATCAAAGTAAGATATTATTTCTTGACAATCGTATGCGGCACATCTATATAGGACAACGTTGCTATTCGGGGTGATGCCTTCTGTTTGACGAAGACTTCCCTGTACCCCAGCAGTTGATGAAAGGTCCTTAATGTCTGTAGCAAACCGAAGTTTCCGGAGAATCCGAAACCTGACGATCGGCTTCGCCGTCCTCTCATTCGCTCTCCTTTCCTCCATCAAGATATCCGCGCAGACCAGGCCATCACCTAAACCGATCCAAACGCCCAAGGCCACTCAAAAAAATGGGCAGGATGGCTTCCGGCTTCCCTCCATTTCGGTTCGCTCCTCTGATAAAGGACAGCTTCGTACGAGTGCGAATACGATACTCGGCTGGAGGCTCGGTGTAGGGTCAGACGCCTTTGGTCCTCTCACATTCTCGGATGCACTGGCGAAGGCGGATGCTGCCGGCCTGGCCGCTGTGGAAGGCATCAATACGCAGCAGGTCAGCTCCGAAATTCCCAAAAAACTGGATTACAACCTGGCACCTGACGAAGTGGCAAAAGTAAAAGACAGGCTGGATGAATTGCGCCTTCGAATGCCAGCCTACTTCGTCGACGGTTTGCCAGCAGATGAAAGTTCAAGGCTAAAGATATTCGAGTTTGCCAAAGAGCTGGGGGCCGACATGATCATCGTCCCTGCTGAGCCCGCATCGTTCGCGGACCTTGACAAGCTTGCAATCAAAACTGGGATGAACGTTGCTGTGGTGGACCAGAATCCGAGTGGCATGATGAGCGCATTCGAGGGCCTTAGCGATCACATCGGCTTAAGCGTAGACCTGGCCAAATGGGAAAAAGCAGGAATTCAGCCCGCCAAGGGGTTGGCGCAGCTCAAGAACCGGGTACTCAATGCGAACTTGCACAATGCCGGGAATACATCGCAGTTTCTTCTCGAGCTGAGTCGTTTGCAGCCGCCCACCATTCAGAAAAACTGGCCGCCTGCAAAGGATGGTGGCGCCGAGAAATCTGAGGGCAAACCCCTATTCTTCACCCTGGATCCAGCGAACGGCAGCCTTTCGCGCGCCGCCGACGCATACGATAAAGCGGTCTTGCCGGCGATAGCCTATCGCATTGACACACTCTCCCGCATGCAGACAATCTCGTCGCCCGACGCTTTATCTACTGAGGTGAGGGAGAAGATCGATGCGGCTATTCCAAGGAAAGCTCTGGTAACGCCTAAGAAGCCAAGGAAGCTTCTTGTAATGGATCTATGTGTAAATGGCGGTTATTACCATGCCACCATTCCCAATGCGAACCTCGCGTTGGAGTTAATAGGCAAATATACGGGTGCCTATGTGCCGACGTTCAGCAACGATCTGAATGAGCTTAAATACCCCAGGATTAAGCAATATGATGCGGTCTTCTTAAATAATGTCGAAGGAGAACTCTTCATCGATCCGGAAGTCATCGGCGGCCTGACTCGGTTCGTTCGCGAGGGAGGCGGTGTGGCTGGACTGCATGCAACGGCCTTCGCCAGCACAGACGTACCTGCATTTGGAGACCTCATCGGCACGCAGTCAGGGGCTCACAAATACAACGGTGAACCCGGGACATTGCGTGTTGAAGATCCGAACAGCCTCATTACAAAACAATTTGGGACAGAGGATTTCGACCTCTTCGACGAGTTCTACCATTTCCTTCCAACCGGGCCATACACGCGAGAGAAATTGCACATCCTGCTTAGTCTCGATCCTGCAAGAACGGAGCTGTCGGCCAACCGATATACAACTCGCCCGGACAACGACTACGGAATGGTCTGGATCAAGAGTTACGGCAAAGGAAGGGTCTTTCTCTGCGCTCTCGGACATAGGCCGGAGTTCTACGAGATGGCCAACATGGAACAGATGCTCTTGGCTGGGACTCAATTTGTTCTCGGCGATCTGAAAGAAGACACCACTCCGAGCGCGAAGCTCGCCGCAACCAAGAAATAGAGGGGCCCCAATGGAAAAGGCAATCAGTCGTAGAAGCTTCAACAAGTCCATCGCGCTCACGCTGGGAGCGCTGGCGCTCCCAGCATTCGGCGCCACCCCGACGCGAAATCTTAAGATCGGGTATTCAACTCTTGCCTGGAATGTTAATCCGCGCGACCCGACAACTTTTGAGAATTCGGTCAAGGACATCTCCAACCTTGGTTTCTGGGGGTTTGAGACGGTAAGCCCGATTCTGGAAGCCTACGATTCGGACGGTGTTCTGACCCGGGTGATCAGCGCAAATCATGTACCCTTCAAGGCTGGTTACGTCTCAGTCAACGTAACTGATCCAACGCTGCGGAAAGAGAATCTCGAAAAGTTAGTGCGTGTAGGAAAGATCATCCAGAAATATGGAGGGAACTTTGCCGTCATCCAGGTCAACAGCAGAAAGCAGGGACAAGGTCCAAATGGCTTTAATTTTAAGGAGAGTTTCGCGAATATTGTCTCCGGCCTGAATGACTACGGGATGGCGCTGGCAGATATTGGATTGCGTTCAGGACTTCATCAACACACGGGCACTGTCGTTGAGACACGAGAAGAAGTCTATGCGGTGATGGAGGCGGTGAATACGAAAGTGATGAAATTTGCTCCTGATGTAGGCCAGCTCCAGAAGGGAGGAGCAGACGCCGCGAAAGTTGTAAAGGACTTCGCGCAGATCACGGAACATATGCACCTCAAGGACTACAGTGGTGGCAAATACTTCTCAGGCTACTGTCCGTTGGGTATGGGAGTCGTGGACCTTGAGTCGATTCTGAACACGCTGGAGGAAACTGGCCACAAGCCCGACGTGATGGTCGAACTGGACCGTGCGCCTGACACGCCCATGAGCGCTTTCGAGACTGCTGTGTTCAGCAAAGACTACCTCGTAAAGCTGGGATATAAGTTCCGGTCATAAGAAACTATTTAAAACTCTTTAACCACGTCATCTCGACCGAAGCCTCGCAGTTTCATCGCGCGGCGGAGTGGAGAGATCCCTGTATTTCCGTCTTTGTTCTTGCTTTTGCATATTTCTGACCGACGCAAGCCGCCCCTAAGCCTTCGGCAAGAAGAATGAGATGAAAAATGTGGTATTTCCAATGACCTTCAAGGAGCCACGGCTTCGATGTTCTCCTTCAAACTTGCTGTAGAGGCCAGCTCTACAGGAACGCCACGCATAATATAGCCGCGAAGCGTCGAAGGATCCTTCCAGTTCACCTGCCATCCGCGATCGATCGCGACCAGAATATATTGGCCCGGCAGTACATCGTTCAGATCGAAGCTGCCATCGGTATTGGTCTGGTCGCGGCGAATGATGTTGAGGCTATCCGGATTGCCAAGGGTCGCCGGTACCAGAAGAACCATTGCGCCGACCGAGGGCTTGCCGTCCATCGTGGCGATGCCGGTCACCGTCGCACGGCCATCGGCAACATGCAGGTTCAGTGTCGAGTTACCACTCGGCACGGTAACGAACCTCCCCACAGCTTCGGCGGATTGCGCCGTAATACCGGTGAGATACAGGTTTGGCTTGCCGTTCAGCACAACCTCGTAGCGTCCCGGAGGAACTTCGATGATATGGCTGGAAGTTCCTCTCCGCTGGCGCAGCAGAGCACCGGAGAGGAAATAAGCTCCCCCTCCATCTCGCGTGGTATTGCGCCCGCTCTCAGGATCGATCAGGCTGACACGAACAGAATTCGCATCGGATTCAGAGATTCCGTCGATGTGGATCGAGACGCTGGCCATGGTCGAGGCCGTGCCCATATCGAGCGTCTGTGCGGAGCCCGCCGTCACTTCGATCAATGCGGGTTTGATTGCCTGTCCCGGCCCCTGCATTCTCACTTCATAGCGTCCCGGCGCGAGACCGCCCACGTCAATTCCGCCCTGTGGATCGACGTGAGCAGAAAAAGGAGTGAAGCCGACTCCGCCCCCGGCAGTGACCCGCTCGATCATCGGATAGGACTGCATCCGCCGGCCATTCGCCACCGTGCCGCCCGTATCCGGCAAAATACGCAGATGGACAGAGGGAATCGGAAGAAGCTGAAAATCCGCCTGACGGCTATCGCCCGCGCGCAAGCTCAAGGTCTCGGCTTCAGCAGGATTGTCGGTGCCGGGATACCAGGTCTGCGGGTAGGCTACATCGAGCGAAGGATCAAGCGGAGCGTGGCCCGTCGCCGCATTGAAGCTCTTTTGCTGTGCGGCCATGGCATACCACACCTGGGCCTGAACGTTCAGGCGATAGTCGCCCTGTGGCAGATCATCAAATTCGTACGCGCCTCGATCGTCGGTGGAAGCGCTGGCCCGCGCGCGCGCCGGAGGCTGGACTGAATCGGGTCTCGGAGGCCGAACTGCCAGCAGAGAGATACGTGCGTTACGAACCGGCTCACCTGCCTCATCGAGAACGGTTCCGGTGATCACAGACTCGGGCGAAAGCTGAAAGCGAAGGTCTGCGGAAGGCGAGGCGGCGGTCAACACAATGCCGCTTGAAAAGGTCTCGTGCTCGTCATAGGCCTGGGTAACGTATCCACGAGCGTTCGCCACCAGACGCCACATTCCAGCAGAAGGCAGGGAGATCGAAAAGCGGCCACTGTCATCGGCATCAAACGGGACAGCCGGGGCAGGGGACTGGCGGCTCGCGGCACTCCCCCGGGAGACCAGAGTCGCAGTCAGGTGGCCATGCGGAATGGGTGCTCCGTTGGCGCTGCTGATAAGAGTCCCCGTAATACTGAAGGAAGTTACAGGAGCCGCCTTGGTCTGGGCCTGAGTCGCCGCAAGGCATGCGGGGAGAAGCATCGCGAGTAAAATCCGCAGCAGGGAAGTCAGCTTCATCGCATCATCTCCGCCGCCGGAACCACGTCCAGATCGAGCGTCGGCTTCTCCCCGACATTGAGCGTAACTGCGCGGACGCGGCTCGCAAACGGAGCCAGCGTTGCCGGATCGCGGTAGTCGGCGGAGTAGCGCTGCTCAAACGCGATGGCCTGATACGTTCCCGGCGGAACATAGGCATAGTTATAGATACCCCGTGCACTATTGCCGTGTTGGATAAAAACCGTCTCCGCACGCGGCGTCGTGGGAATCAGATAGACCCAGCAGTCTATCGGGGCGCCGCTTAGCCGGCACACTCCCTGGAGACTCGCTGTCTGGTCGCTCACCGTAATGCGGATTGGCATGCCGCCTACACCCGGGCCCATGGTAAGGTCCTGCCGCAAGAGATCGGATGCTCCATAGCTGGCGGATTTGATATACCAGGCGCCATTGCCGCGCGCGCGAAGCCGATAACTCCCGGGAGGCACCGTAAAGGCCAGCGTACGATCCCTTTGCGCGATCATCCTGATCGAGGAGTTCAAAACTTCCGCATCCGATTGGTTGTTTTCAAGCGTCAGGCCAAATTGCTGGAGATTGGGCTGCTGATTATCAGACGTTGTGGCTCCATCCACCAGCATCTCCACCGGCAACGACGGCACCGGTGCAAGGTGAAAGACCACACCGGTGACATCGTGGTCCGCAACGGTGACCGTCGTCTCAGCCTGCTCCGGTCCTTCGGGCGTTATCGCACTGGCGGTCAGCGTATAGGTTCCGCTGGGGAGCTCGAACTTTGCTCCTCCGGACGTCTCGGAGCCGGAAGCTCTGACCGAGAGGGTAAGTTTGCCCCCATTGCTTGAGCGAGCAGTGATTCGCGGAAAGCCGCGCCCCATGCCGGCATTAGAGGTAGCCGTGACCGAATAGGAGCGGCTGATTGCCGGACGCAGGTCGAAGCGCTGCTCCTCACCGCTGCGAATATGGACAGAATCCGATGTATTGGATGAGCTTTGTATTGGAACTATAGCTGGTAAAACAACTTCGTTGCTGCCACTTGCGTGTGGCATGTACATCGACTCCAGCTTGTAGTCGCCCGGCGGCACTGCCATCCGAAATCGGCCATGGCTATCCGTCTGAGTTTGTGCGGCGACAGTCCAGCCGTGGCTGGAGCCGTCGAAGACGCTTCGCCGCGCACTGACCATCACATGCGGCAGAGGATCGCCATCAGGCGCTACCATCGTTCCGGTAAAGATAGCCTCCGGATACAGGCGCAGCTCAAGCGCGGGAGCTGCCTGGCCTGCCTTCCACGATATGGCCGCCGATCCGCTGCCATCGATGCTGGGGTAGAAGCCTGGTTTAGTGACCTGAAGACTGCCCTGGGGCTCCGTCACCTGGTCGAAATCGAATTTCCCCTCGCTCCCGGTCAACAACGCGCGCCCATTGATGCGCACCAGCGCTCGCGGAACCGGCAGGCCGGTCATCGCATTCACCACCCGTCCGGAGATCGTGGCCGGACCTGACGGCGTCTCCGAAGAAGAGCCATTCTGCATCTGGGCCGGCAGACTGGCTGCGTATGCGCCTGCCGCCACCAGCCCACAGAAGAAGCAGGCGCGGCGGAGAAATCGAAGTCGGAATCGGGTGCAGAGCCAGTCCGGTCGCACAATAACTCAATCTCAAAGAGCGTTAGAGATGAGACTACCTCACGTCGATATTGGTGAGATGCCACACAGGGGATTGACCGTTTCGGGGCCGATCTACGCCACCCATTCAAACATTCATTAGAATTCATCGACCAATAAAGCCATTTGCAGCCTATATCTGATGGAGATTACTCGTCCATCGCCTTCGAACACAATGTCCGATAACACATATTATGTATAGTCTGTGATGTAGACGCAAAGTAGAAATGTCCGCATTCTGCAAAGTTGAAATGTCCAAACTACCCTTCCCAGATGTGATTGGGGAGGAAGAGATTGGGCTTATTGACGATGAGCGAACGCGAGTTGCGACGCATAGAGGTTCTTTCCGAGGTTCTGGCTCAGCGACGTACTGAAGTCTCGGCCGCGGCCATTTTGGAGATCAGCACGCGGCAGACGAGACGCCTGCTCACAGCCTTTCGGGACGGTGGCGGCGGCGCTTTGATTCACAAGTCTCGTGGCCGCACCTCGAACAACAGGCTTATCCCTGGCATTCACGAGTATGCGATGGAGTTGGTCCGGTCTAAGTACGCCGACTTCGGCCCGACGCTTGCATCCGAGATGCTGCTGGAGAAGGATGCGCTCAAGGTCTCACGCGAGACGCTCCGCAAGTGGATGGTTGCGGATGGGCTCTGGCTTTCGCGTAAGCAGCGCCGGAGCTTCCATCAGCCACGGCTGCGGCGCGAGGCATACGGCGAGCTGATCCAGATCGATGGCAGTGAGCATCGTTGGTTCGAACACCGCGGCGATCCCTGTACCCTGCTGGTCTTCATCGACGACGCTACAGGCCGTCTTATGCATTTGAAGTTCGCTCTCAGCGAGAGTACCGAATCCTACTTTGACGCGCTACGTGGCTACCTTATAGCGCACGGCACTCCAGTAGCTTTCTATTCCGACAAGCATTCAGTATTTCGCATCAATCGGGATGCTAAAGGTGGACCTGGGATGACTCAGTTTGGGCGTGCTCTCGCTGAGCTGAATATCGAGATTTTGTATGCCAATTCAAGCCAGGCCAAAGGACGGGTCGAGCGAGTCAATCGCACACTCCAGGATCGCCTGGTTAAAGAACTTAGACTGGCTGAAATCAGCGATATCGCCACAGGAAATTCATTTCTTCCTGAGTTTATAAAGCGTTTCAACGAAAAATTTGCGATCCTTCCAGCAAACCCGCACGATCTTCATCGCCCATTGCAGATCACGGCAAATCGCTTGAAGGACATCCTGTGCCACCGCGAACAGGGATATGTAGGAATGCAGCTCACATTTCATTACCGCCGAAAGCAGATGATTCTCGAGCAGACAGAAATTCCAAAGGGCCTGGCTGGGCGCTATGTAGAAATTTATGACTTCTTTGAGTCTCCCCTGGAAGTGAGATGGCAAGGTCATTTACTTCCCTATCGCGCCTTCGATAAGGAGCAACGCGTGAGCCCTGCCGCCGTTGTGGAGAATAAGCGGCTTGGACATGCTCTTGCCGTAGTCAAAGCCTTGCGAGAGCACAGAGAAACGCCAAGGATCCTTACGAACAGCGAGAAAATCGGTTATCGCAAGAGATCGCGCAGAGTGCATGGAGCAGAGGAACTACTAAAACCAAATGCAACGCAAATAACTACAACTGATCAGGATCACATCTCTGATGAGGATCAACGTGTTCTCCACGACGTCGTCGGAGAGAACAAGCGCCTCGGACATGCTCTTGCTGTGGCGAAGGCCTTGCAAGAGCTAAACAATGCAGCAAAACGTATTACAAACAGCGATAAGAAGGCACCACGCCGTGCATTTAGCCGAGCTTTTGACGACATACGAAATAGCCAGAATGCCGGTTGATTCGGGATCACTACACCAACGTATCTTCGCCGAAGTATCAACTTTTTTTATAGGGCCAATCACACGCATTTTAGGAGTAATGTGCATTGCCCTGAAGTCACCATTTGAGGACGGGACGACAGGTCATACCCTAGGGTCATAGATGGGTGTGACGCACGTCACAGACGCATGCACCGCACCTCGTTCAATATAGGGGTAGCCAGGTATCGCATACGGATATCGAGCGCGGAAAGTGGGCATATGCCAGTCATCGGAGAACGTGTCTCTGTTTCGGTTGGAAAGATTCTGCTGGCGACGGACTTCTCCTTGGCGTCGGAGAAAGCAGCTTCCTACGCCAAGGCCCTGGCTCGCCGCTTCTCCTCTATCGTCGAGCTCGCCCATGTCTTCGATCTGTCCTTAGTTGTGGCGTATGAAGAGGCATTGATCGGGCTGCCGATCAACGAAAGGCGGAAAATCAGTAATGAGAGCCTTGAGAAGCTGCGTGATGATTTCGTCTCGTCCGGAATCGAAACTCGGACGTTATCGTCCGAGGGGCGTCGACCCGCCCTGGAGCTTCTGAGGATTGCAAAAGAGCAGGATGTCGATATGATCGTCACGGGGACGCAGTCAAAGTCGGGAATAGAGAGACTGATCCTCGGTTCGACAGCGGAGCAAATCATTCGAAACGCCGAATGCACGGTGCTTACAGTAGGACCTCACGCAAAGGCTGCCGAAGATACTCCTCTCACCTTTCGGAACATTGTTTATGCTACGGATTTCACCCCCTCGGCTAAGAAGGCGGCGATTTACGCGCTTTCTTTCGCTGAAGATAGTGGTGCGCACCTCTTTCTCTGCCACGTAATCGGCCCCCAGGAGCCAACCTCAGCAGGGCAAGAGTTATCCGAGGGCGCGTTCCAGTGTGCGCTCAAAGAGATGATCCCTGAATCTGCCTATGATTGGTGCGACCCTGAATGTGTCGTGGAGCACGGTTACGCCGGAGAGGCAATTCTCAAGCTCGCGGAGCGTGTGCAGGCTGACCTCATCGTGCTCGGTACGAGAAAGGCGTCGTTCTTGCTCACACATATCGAGCGTGGCTTGACTCCTCAACTTTTGGCCCAGGCCACTTGTCCGGTAATGACCATATGTTAGCCGGAACTCCGGTAGATCGCCGCAGCCTAGGCTTCAGTCGAACCAAGGCATACACTCAGTGCAGCATCATCCACCTACTTGCTCACGCAGGAACGGAATTTAGAGATGCCTCCTTCCTCCATAGCTCGATCAGTCCGCGATTGCGCCAGCTGCGAACTTCGCTCGCAGCGGATGTTCTGTAATTTTGATTCGGAGGCGCTCGCAGATTTCGAATCTATGGGCGTTGAATCAACGCTCGCGAAGGGCGCCAAGCTATTTCACGAGGGCGAATCCAGCAGTGGCGTCTTCATCATCTGTACCGGTCAGGTGAAGCTTTCCTGCACTTCCAAGGACGGAAAGACTCTCATTCTCAAGATCGCGATGGCGGGCGATGTACTGGGGCTCGGAGCCGTGATATCGGGATCGTCTTTCGAAGTTACGGCAGAGACGGTCGAGCCAACCGAAATTAAGTACATCCGTCGGAAAGACTTCCTCCCTTTCATCCAGAAGCATGGTCAGGCGAGTCTTCACGCTGCCAAAGTGCTCTCCGAAGAGTACAAAGCGGTGTTCTTCGATGCGCGTCGGCTGGCACTCTCAGGTTCTGCAGCAGGAAAGCTCGCGGCAGTGCTGCTGGATTGGGGACGGACAGCTTCCTGCGGAAAACCCGAGATGCGTTTCACCATGGCACTCACTCATGAAGAACTCGCCAATATGATTGGCAGCTCTCGCGAGACCGTTACTCGCACGCTGGGAAGGTTCAAGCGAGAGAAGCTGATTCAGATCCGCGGCGCGAACGTTCTAGTCCTCTCTCCCGCGACACTGGAGCATCTCTCAGAGTAGTTCCGTCAGAAAGTTTACTTTTGCCCTTTGCGCCGGACGCGAGTCACATAGTCATGTGATCTCTGTCACAGCCTGCATCTGTCCATCCGTCATAGATTCGGATCAGAGGTGTCAGAAATGGTCGAGCAATGTGTTAATCCTGACTGTCAGCAAGAATTCAAGCGCTCCACTTCTGGGGAGCTTTATGCTCTTGACCGGCTATCCGCAGAGACGGAGTTCTTTTGGCTTTGCTCCATCTGTGCCTCACATTTCGTAGTTTGTCTTGAGCCTGAGGGTCGAGTCGGCATGCGGTCGAGGGCGGAGTTTATCTCTCTGCAGCAAGCGGACCCTGAACGCCATCTAAGGCTCGTCTCTCCTCGTTCGGTCAGGACTCCGCAGGTCGAGGCGGGCCGTCCCCGAAGGATGACGCTCTCCGCGAAGTGGGGCCATGAATCGCTTTGTCATATACGAGAGGTCGCATAAGCCCTTGATAAGAATCAGTACGCATAATGGCGCGCTGAAAGGAGTTAGAACTCATGCACGACCCCACAATTCAATCAGTTCCTTCCTTCAAGAGCGTTCTGCTTGCCACGGACTTCTCCGTGGCGTCACAGGGCGCCTTTGAGACTGCAGTCCGCCTTTGCGGAACTTTTCATGCGAGCCTGCGCATCCTCCACGTGTTTGAGTATGCTGACGCCGTAACGCCAGAAAGCGGAGGACAACTTCTAGAGTTAGACAGTTTCTATGAAGAGGCTCAAGCATCGCTGGATAACCTGGTTCAGATAGCCCGACGGGCTGGTGTGATATGCGAAGCCACGATGGTCAGCGGGGTGGCAGACTTTACGATTCTGAAGATGATCACTTCAAAGGCGGTGGACCTTGCCGTTCTCGGAACCAATGCTCTTCATGGCTTCGAACGCCTAGTGTTCGGTTCCACCGCAGAGGCAGTACTACGTCAGGCGTCTTGCCCGGTGCTAACTGTGGGCCCCCAGGCAGCAGGCTCTGCGAAGGCCGACGCGCCTGAGGGACCCGTCGTCTTCGCTACCGACTTTCACCTGACGACAACCCATGCAATTCGTTACGCGGCGTCGCTCTGCAAAATGATGGGATCGCCCCTTCATTGCCTCCATGTGCTTCCGCGGACGCTCGCGGGCGGAACACGGAGCCATATCATTCCTCAGATCATGACAGAAGCCTTGCGGCACGTCGCCAACGAGAGCGGTACAGTCATTGATCCACCTGTGTGTGCCGTCGCATACGGTAGTGAAATCTCCAATACAGTGGTCGATTATGCGAGGCAACAGAAGGCGAAATTGATTGTTCTCGGTGTTCGAAGAGCTTCCATGGCGTCTTCCCATGTTCCCGCGCATATAGCGTACCGCATCATCACGGAGGCGCCCTGCCCGGTGTTGACGCTGGCCTACGCATCACAGCCTTACGCCATGCATGCGGCCGCTTGCTTGTGACTGTTTTCTCGGTTGGAAGCACGCTTTTGCATTGTTTTTCTGTGCCGAACGATGAATCTAGATCTAGGGCGTGTTCACGCTATCGGAGTGCTTCGACGATGAGGGCGAAGTTGAGGAAC
>JBEPUJ010000021.1:0-75474 GCA_041691575.1 Terriglobales bacterium | reverse complement strand
AGGACGGCAGCTTCAGCTTCGACGCCCTCGTCCAGCGCTACAACAGCGACCTCGCCAACGGCTACGGCAACCTAGTCAGCCGCACATTGAGTCTTATTCAACAAAATCAAGACGGCACGATTATCAAAGTTGAACCTCCGTGGCTTTTTCGAAGCCCAAGTTTGTTGGAACCATTGGCCCAAAGACTCGAAGCCACGCCTCGCAGTACATCTCTCGTTGTGCGTGCTGTGCACGGTCTTGGACTCGATGCAGAAAATTACCTAAGCAATCTTCGCTTCGATTTATTTCTGTCACGGGTTTCATTATCAATCGGCATTGTAGATACTTACCTAACAGCACACGCTCCATGGAAGCTGGCAAAATCATCAGATCCAACTGACCGCCAAAATATGAATGAGGTTCTCTATGCTGCTGTAGAATCCATTCGCGTAATAACGTCTTTTCTTTACCCCTTTTTGCCGAGCGTAACTGCAAATGTCTGGCAGCAACTAGGCTTAGGCAACATAGAAGAGGCTGCAAGAAGTGGAGATTTGTATAACAAACTTGCGTGGGGTCACATGAAACCTGGCACCAAACTCGGCCCCCTCTCTCCCATCTTCCCCCGAGCAGACAAAGGACTCATCCAGATCATGACCGACATGGAAACCGCCAACGCCCCCAAACCAGCCGAGCCCTCCGCGCTCCCCCAGGTCAATATCGAGGTCGACAACCCGGCCCACACGCACACCGAGTTCCGCGAGTCCCCCATCTCCTCCGAATCCGCCACCCCGGCCATGAATCCGATCGCCGAATCCATTCACCCCATCGCCGCCGCGTCAGTAATCCCCGACACCCCGCAGATCGCAATCGACGACTTCGTTAAGATCGATCTCCGTGTCGCCAGGATCATCGTGGCCGAGCGCATCCCCAAGGCCGACAAGCTGCTCCGCCTCGAAGTCGATCTCGGCTACGAAAAGCGCCAGATCCTCTCCGGCATCGCCCAGTGGTACACCCCCGAAGAGCTGATCGGCCGCAAGATCGTGGTCATCGCCAACCTTGCTCCCCGCAAGATGCGCGGCCTCGAGTCCCACGGCATGCTACTCGCCGCCTCGCACGGCGAAGACGGCAAGCCCGTCCTCGCCACCTTCGGCGAAGACATTGAACTCGGCTCCCGCCTGAAGTAAGCAAAGCGGGGCGCTGGTTCCCTCAATTCGGTAGAATACAAGCAGTCGATCAATAAAAAGGAAGGCCCGGCCACAGCGCTGGGCCTAATTCTTTTAGAAAAGTATTTCATCCTCAAAATCGCCTGGAATAAATGTCCTCCATATAATAATTTAGCTCTAAACTATTGAGTCAATCAACTTTAGAGAGAAGGTATCACTTCGGCGGGATGACCCCGAAAAGCCGTAGGATTAAGAGGAATCAGCCATGACGATCACACCCCAGCCCGCCGACGCTCTGCTCGTCATCGACGTACAGAACGATTTCTGCCCCAGCGGAGCCCTGTCCGTCGCCGAAGGCGACCAGATCGTCCCTCTTATCAATGCCCTCGCCCGAAAGTTCGAGCACGTTATCCTCACCCAGGACTGGCACCCCCACGGCCACATCTCCTTCGCCGGTACTCATCCCGGCAAAAACACCTTCGAGACTATCCGCGTCACCTACGGCCCGCAAACTCTCTGGCCTGAACACTGCATCCAGAACACCCCCGGCGCGGACTTCCACCCTGCCCTCGACATACCCCATGCCGAACTCGTCCTCCGCAAGGGCTTTCGCCGCCACATCGACGCCTACTCCGCCTTCCTCGAAAACGACCACTTCACCTCGACCGGCCTCGCTGGCTACCTGCGCGAGCGCGGCCTCGAGCGCCTCTTCCTCTGCGGCCTCGCCTACGACTTCTGTGTCCGCTACTCCGCCGTCGACGGCGTCGCGCTCGGCTTCGAGTGCCTGGTCATCGAAGACGCCACCCGCTCCGTCAACCTACCGAACTCCGTCGCCGAAACCAACGCTGCCCTCGCCACCGCCGGGGTCCAGCGCATCCAGTCCCGGCAGATCCTCGCATGAACCGCCGCGAGCCAGACCCGACCCCGCCCTGGCTCGAAACCACGGCCGAAGTCATCGCCTGCAAGTACGAGTTTGGAGCGGGGCAAGCCCTCGCCTTCGGCATCCCCCGCAGCAAACACTTTCTCATCACCTTCACCTACTACGCCCACGGAAAAACCTTCACCGACGAGTTCACCTCGCGCACCTATCTCGAACAGGGCCGCACCTTCATCCTCAGCTACAATCCCCTGAACCCGCAGCAAAACACAAAATCATCCTCATCCCCGGCCGGAAGAATGCCGCTCTTCGCCATAGGAATCGCCGGTTCCGTCATCCTCTCGCTCATCTGGCTCGGCATGCTGCGCGGCTGCAACTAGAGCTCTTCCACATAGGATGTCCCCCCCCAAGAGAACAGCAGGTCCTCCGCCTGCCCACCCCAGCGAGCAAAAAGATGCTCGCCGGGGACCCCTGTGCGGCGAAGGATGACAATATCTTGGGGATATCGCTTTCTTTATTTGTAGGTATAGCCGCTTTGGAACCGCGTTAGCTCCCCGCCATTCCCAGCTCCCCCGCCCGTTCCTGCATGGCCCGCAGGCAGTTCCCAACATGCTCATCAACTGAAATCCCCAGCAACTCCGCACCGGCTGTAATGTCCTCTCGCTTCACCGCCCGGGCAAACGCCTTGTCCTTCATCTTCTTCTTCACCCCGGCGACCTCTACCTCGAGAATTGACCTTGACGGCTTTACCAGTGCGCAAGCGGTCAGAAACCCGGCCAGTTCGTCGCAGGCAAACAGAGCCTTATCCAGGTGCGTCTCGGGCTTTACGCCCGAGTAGTCCGCATGGGCCAGAATGGCGTGCAGCACCACCTCCGGCCAGCCTTGCTCGCGCAGATGAGCCACACCGACAAACGGGTGCTCCTCCACCGTCGGATGCCGTTCATAGTCCATGTCATGCAGCAGACCGGCACACGCATACAGTTCCGCAAACTCCGCGGCCTCTGCACCCTCAAGCCCCAGCCGGCGCGCCTCTCTCACACCGTACGCCTCAGTGCAAGCCGATACCGCCAGCCCATGTTTGCGCAGCGATTCGCTCGCCGTCCACTCCCGTAACTGTGCCATCGCTTCAGCCCGATCAAGCCGCTCTTTCATCGCAAACCCCTCCTATTCCCTGCTCCCTATTGCCTGAATCCTGCGCCTTCACAAGTTACTACTTTGATTCCCTTCCGGTTTTTTAAGGCATTTAGATAATAATCAACGGGTTTCCTCTTGACGATTCAGTAACCCGGTGTCATTCTAGGCACATCGTACGTTCCGTTATCGGACGTGTGCTGCGGTCCCTGCTCTGGATCCGCCCGCTACATACAACTATGGCAACCATGATGGCGCCTGTCGAACAACGTGAGGTGCTGCGTTGTGATCATTGCAGCCTGGTGCAGTTTCGCCCGTCGAATGCACTTTGCCGCCGCTGCCACAAATGCCTCGAGGTCGAAGAGCCTGAACCGGCTGTCGCCCCTCTTGCTCTCGTCCCTCCACAACCTGCGCAGGAAGGCGGCATTCAGGTAGCCACCGCCGTTCGCGACCTGCGCCATGTGCGCAATCTCTCGCAGCGCCAACTGGCCGCGCGCATGAACGTGCCGCGCACCTACATCTCCAAGATCGAGAACGGCAAGGCCATGCCGACGCTGTCCTCGCTCGACCGCCTCGCCCGCGCCCTCCAGGTGGACATCTCCACCCTGCTGCGCGACGCCACCAATCGCCATCGCGACGAGACTGCCGTCCTGATGACCGATCCCTTCCTCGCCGAGATCGCCGAGTACACCTCGCAACTCGACGCTCTGCAGCGCTCCATCTTCCTCAATCACGTCCGCGAGTTAGCCGCCGGACGCCGTCGCACCGCCTAGTCTCCGCAGACCTCGCGCCGCACCGCAGCCCTTCATCGGGATGCGATGCGGCGCCTCTCCTTTGCCCTTCCAGTCCTCTACCACGAGCGGCGTTCATTGCACACGCTACCCCGGTGTGCTAGCGTCAGTCTTTGCGAGGTTGTTTTGCCGTCACAATCCCCCAATCGAGTTCTCAGCCGTCTCCACGAACTCTCCCCCGAGGAGCAGAGCGTCTACCATCAACTCGACCCGGCTAAAATTCCCCAGCATGTAGCCATCATCATGGACGGCAACGGCCGCTGGGCAGGTAAACGAGCGCTCAAACGTTTTCTCGGCCACCAGCAGGGAGCCGAGTCCGTCCAGTACGTCGTTGAGACCGCCTCCCGCATCGATCTTCCCTTCCTCACCCTCTACGCCTTCTCGCTTGAGAACAATCTCCGCCGTCCCAAGGCCGAGGTCAGCTTTCTGATGAAGCTGCTCAAGAGCTATCTGATCGGGAACGTCAAGCGGATGAATGACAACAACGTCCGCATGGCCTACATCGGCCGCACCCACGACCTCCCCGCCGAGGTGCAGGAGACTATGCAGTGGGCCATGGAGTCCACCGCCAAAAACACCGGCACCACGCTCACCCTGGCGCTCAACTATGGCGCCCGCTCCGAGATCGTCGACGCCGTCCGCAAGATTCTCACCGACCTCACCACCGACGCCCACACCCGCGGCTGCTCCATCGAAGACCTGCTCGGTGCCGGGGCGCTCGATGCGCTCGACGAGTCCAGCATCAGCCGTGCCCTTTATACCGCACATATGCCCGACCCCGACCTCATCATCCGCACCAGCGGCGAGCAGCGCATCTCCAACTTCCTGCTCTGGCAGATCGCCTACGCCGAAATCTTCGTCACCGACCGCCTCTGGCCCGACTTCCGCGGCATCCATCTGCTCGAAGCCCTCGCCAACTACCAGCGCCGCGACCGTCGTTACGGCGGCCTCAACGACGCCAACTCCGACGAAAAGATCGACACGCTCCAGCCCGTCTCCGAGCTGGAGTCCGAAATCGCCACCGTACTTACCCCCCGCGAACTCACCCGCCGCTGAGCTTTACTACAACTCCTGCGTTTATGTAGGAGCAAAGCTGTATTCTCTTCGAGACCAATGAAACGAATTCTCACCGCCATCGCCCTCATCGTCGCCGTCTTCGCGCTCATCTTCTTCGGCCAGCTCTGGATGATTACGCTCTTCGCGGCCATCGTCGCCGAACTCGCCGCCTACGAGTATCTCCAGCTTGCCGCCGTCGGTGCCGAAACCCACGGGGCCAAGCTGCGCATCCCCTTCTGGTGGATGTCGATCGCCACCGCGATCGCCTTCGTCGTCACTCTGCCCAACTTCCCCGTCGAGGCCCAGCTCCCCGTCCTCAGCGCCCTCACCCTCGCTCTCTTTGCCTGGAACGGCTTCCGCTCGCCGCTCATCCAGGTGCTGCCCGACACCGCGCAGGGTATCTTCGGCCTCATCTACATCGCCTATCCCCTCACGCTTGTTCCTCTGCTCTGGAAGAAGGAAGACGGAACTGCGCTGGTCGTCTTCCTGATGGTCTGCGTCTGGGCGGGAGACATCGCGGCACTCTACATTGGCCGCCGCTTTGGCCGACACAAACTCGCGCCTCGCCTCAGCCCCGGAAAAACCTGGGAGGGCTCCGCAGCCAGCATCGTCGGCAGCGTCCTTGCCGCCACGCTGGTCATCTACATCGGCGACGTGCTCACCTCGCGCGGCAACCTGCTTCTCCACACCTCGCAGCCCATGTGGCAATCCGTAATCCTCGCCGCCGTCCTCAATATCGCCGCCCAACTGGGTGACCTGCTGGAGTCGGCCATCAAGCGCGGAGCCGGAGTCAAAGACTCAGGCACCATGCTCCCCGGCCACGGAGGAATCCTCGACCGCATCGACGCTCTGCTTCTCGCCACCCCGATCCTCTGGTTCGTCCTCATCCTCAAAGACACCTTCGGCATGGGTCGGTTCTAGTGACCGTTATGAGTCACTCAGCGTCAGACCCCACAGAGAGGTATCTTCAATCGCTTGCGGAGGTAATCGAATCAGCGCGTAGCAATAAGCTACCAGCCAAAAATATGGAGGAGCTATGCTCCAAGCGCGAATTTGCACTTCAGATCAAGGACCGTCTTAACGCTCTCGAAGACTCTGCTCAACACGATCAAATGAGCCCATCGGATAGATAACCGTATCTTGACGCTTCCTCAATCTGCGAAAATAGAGACGTGAAGAAATTAGCGATCCTCGGCTCCACCGGCTCCATCGGCCACAGCACTCTCTCCATCTGCGAATCCTTCCCCGACCGCTACCAGGTCGTCTCCCTCGCTGCCGGCCGCAACGTAGAGATCGCATTTGACCAATGCATCCGCTGGCGGCCGAAGGCCATCTCCATCGCCTCCGAAGAGCTTGCGGCTCAACTCCAGAGCCGCCTCAAAGCCGCAGGCGTCACCGGCGTCGAGGTCGTCTACGGCACGGCGGGAACTATCCGCGTCGCGACATTACCCGAAGTCGATTTCGTGGTCTCCGCCATCGTCGGCGTAGCCGGACTCGAAGCCACCTACGCCGCTGTCTGCGCGGGCAAGGCCATCGGCCTCGCCAACAAGGAGTGCCTCGTCGCCGCCGGAGAGCTGATCATCGCCGCCGCGAAGGAACACAAAGTAGCCCTGCTCCCCATCGACTCTGAGCACAACGCCGTCCATCAAGCCATGCGCGGGGGCACCCCCGCCGAGGTCAAGCAGATCTGGCTCACCGCCTCCGGCGGCCCCTTCCGCAACACTCCGCTCGCCGACTTCGCCAGCATCACCCCGCAGCAGGCGCTCAAACATCCCACCTGGGTCATGGGCCAGCGCATCACCATCGACTCGGCCACCATGATGAACAAGGGCTTCGAGGTCATCGAAGCCTGCCGCCTCTTCAACCTGCCGCCCGCTCAGGTCCGCGTCACCATCCATCCCCAGTCCACCGTCCACTCGCTGGTCGAATTCGTCGATGGCAGCATCCTTGCCCAGATATCCGTCACCGACATGCGCCTGCCCATCCTCTACGCCCTCAGCTATCCCGAACGCGTCGCCGTGGAAGGCAAAGTGGACCTCACCTTCGACCTGACGGCCCTCAGCCAACTCGACTTCTCCCAGCCCGACCTCACCCGTTTCCCCTGCCTCCGCCTCGCCTACGAGGCCGCCGCAGCCGGTGGCAAAGCGCCCATCGCTCTCAACGCAGCCGACGAGATTGCCGTAGCCGCCTTCCTCAATTCCGACCGCGCAAAATCCATCCCTTTCATGGGTATTCCGCGTACAATTGAAGATGTGCTGATCGCAACCTCCGGCCCGCGTCCCGCCACCATCCAGCAAGTGTTGGAAGCGGATCTTGCCGCGAGAGAGTGTGCACGAGAAGTGATTGCCCGGCAGGCCCCCGGCGTTCTTCAGAATCGGTAGCTCACAACTTTCCTTATCAGCAACGAGGTTTCCACTCACCCATGTCGACAGTCCTTCAGCTTGCCATCGTCCTTGGCATCATGGTTCTAGTGCACGAATTCGGTCACTTCGCCGTCGCCAAGCTCTGCGGCGTCCGCGTCGAAGTCTTCTCCATCGGTTTCGGCACACGACTCTTCGGCTTCAAACGCGGCGACACCGACTATCGCCTCAGCCTGCTTCCTCTCGGCGGCTACGTCAAGATGTCCGGCGAGATGCCGGGCGAGGCCAAGAGCGACGATCCCGCCGAGTTGGAGAACCATCCCCGCTGGCAACGCGTCCTCATCGCCCTGGCCGGCCCCTTCGCCAACTTCCTGCTCGCCATCGTGCTGATGACCGGCGTCTACATGGTCCACAACGAGGTTCAGGCTTACATCGCCGGGCCTGCCCACATCGATTACGTCTCGGTCAACACCCCTGCCGCCCGCACCGGCATCCACAGCGGCGACACCATCGTCCACTACGACACCATCGAAAATCCTACATGGGAACAGGTCGCGGTCCGTTCCCTGCTGAACCTCAACCAGACAGTTCCCTTCTCCTACGTCCATGACGGCCAGCGAACCGATACCAAGCTCTTTGTCGAAGCCAAGGGCGGCGCTGAGAACTTCGCGCTCGACACGCTCGGATTCATCCCCGTGATGCAGGACACGCCTGTACAGGTCCAGACCCTCGAACCCAGCATGCCGGCCGCAAAGGCAGGCCTCAAGTCGGGCGACAAGATCACCGCCATCGACGGACTCTCGCTTCACTATGTCCCCGCGGTGCTCGCCTATCTCCAGGATCAGGCAGGCAAACCTGCCGCGCTCACCGTTCTCCGCGATGGCCAGACTATTCCCATCGAGATCACTCCTCAACTGGCCGATGTAGGCGACGGCAGCAAGGACTACCGGCTCGGATTCAGCGCCGTTCCGCCTCCCGTCAACGTCCAGCGTCTCCCGCTGGGCAAAGCCGCGGTCGCCTCGCTGGAGTTCAACAAGAAGGGCTCCATGCTGATCGTCGAAGTCCTCAAGCGCATGTTCACGCGCCAGGTCTCGGTGCGCAGCCTGAGCGGCCCCATCGGCATCGGCCAGCAGATTCACGAGGCTGTCGCCATGCCCGGCTGGATGCCGGTAATCGGCTTGATGGCCTACATCTCGCTCAACCTCGGCATCTTTAATCTTCTGCCCATCCCCATTTTGGACGGCGGCATGATCCTCTTCCTTCTGATCGAGAGCATCATCCGGCGCGACGTCAACCAGCAATTTAAAGAACGCGTCTATCAGGTCGCCTTCGTCTGCCTACTCGTCTTCGCCACCTTCGTCATCTTCAATGACATTACGAAGCTGTCCATCTTCAGCAAGCTCAAACCTTAAAACATCGACCACGGATCACGCGGACAAAGACGGATAAAAATCTCTTATCCGTCTTTCTTCCCACAATTCCGTGGTCGTTTCGTTTTTAAATCCGTTCTTATCCGCGCAATCCGCGGTCGATGTCGTTACGCCGAGGCCCGCAGCTCTGCCACAATCTCCTCCGCAGCCTTCCTTGCCTCGTCCTCCCGGTCCGGAGGAAAGCTAACCGCTCCCACTCGAGCATGACCACCCCCGCCATATCGCTCGCAGATCGCCGCCAGATTCACCAGTTTGTCCACCGGAAGCGGAGTCCACGGATTTGTTCCCACCGCCACCTTCGTCCGGAAACTCGACTTGCTCAACCCCACGTTATAAGTTCCCTCGGGATGCAGATAGTAGGGGATGAACTTGTTGTATCCCTCCGTAGGCTGGTCCGTGATATCGAACGTAATCACGCCCTTGTCCACGGTCGCCCGCAAACGAATCAGTTCAATCGCTGCGCGATGCCGCTCCATCAGCGGCCCCAGCAACTCCTGCACAAACGCCTGATCCAGCACCGCCTGCAACGGCATCTCGGTCAGCAGCGGAATCAGCCGCTTCACCAGGTTATCGTCGGTGGAACTCTCAATCACCATCGTCAGCTTCATTGCCGGAGTAGCCATCTCGACAGCAGCCTGCGCGCTCTCATACTTCGCGCCATCCACAATGTCCGCCCATTTGATCAACTCCGCCAGCGGAGCGGCATCGAACCCGAAGTTCAGCCGCGCAATATCCGTAATCAGACTTGTGCACGAGATGTACTTCGGGTCATAGAACTTGCGCATCCGCTGCGATCCATCGGCCTGTCCCCGTTCAAAGTCCTTCTGATCTTCCGGCGTCAAAAACGCGCTCAGATGATGATCGAACCACCATGTGACCTTCGGCGAAGCCGAATACTTGAAGTCGACAATCGCATTCTCGCCGCCGATAAAGTCCTGTTCGTCGAACAGCGCTCCCGCGCGATGCACCAGCCCGTGATACTCATACCCAGCCACGCCGCCCACGCACTCCCGGTGAAAGCGTGTAAACACCGACGCCGAGCAGGCTCCATCGAAACACTTATCGTGATAAAAGATCCGGCAATTCAAGCAGCATCTCCTGTAAATCTCTACGAATCTGTCAAAAACTAAAAGCTCACGTCATCTCGACCGGAGCTACGCGGCTTCATCGCGTAGCGGAGTGGAGAGATCCCTGTATTCCGTTTTTGTTCTTGTCGCTGCCTGTTCGTCAATCCAACGCAAATCAAGTTTTGGACAATTTCTAAGTCTACCTTGCCGACCCGCTAAATCTTCGCCACCTGATATCGGCTCTCTTCGAGGTCCAGCTCCCGCTCCATCGTCCGCAGGACGTCATCGCTGATGCGCCCTTCATCGCGCAGCCGGATGATCGCCCGCCGCTCCGCCCGCACCGCGCCTTCACCCGCCTCGATTACCTGCCGATACGTCCCATCGTCCTGCCCGTCTCCAAACCCCGACTCGACCTGTGCCAGCCGGTGCCGATAGCGGTCGAGCAGATCGTCGAACGCGTGAAAGAAGCCGTCTCCGCCCTCCTTCCGGCCCTCCTCCAGATACCCGATCGCGTTTTCGAGCGCGATCCTTCGCGCTTCTCTCTCCTCCGTGCTCATCCCTGTCGCGCGCGCCAACCCCAGCGCCCGAATCAGCGAAGGTAGCGTTAGCCCCTGCACCACCAGCGTCACCAGGATCACGCAGAAGGCCAGAAACACAATCAGGTTTCTCGGCCCGAACGACGCTCCATTCGCCAGCCGCTCCGGCACCGAGATGGCCGCCGCCAGCGCCACCACGCCTCGCATCCCCGTCCATCCGATCACAAAGACGTCGCGCGCTCGCGGCTGCTTCTCCGCGTGTCCTGTCCACCGCCGCAGCAGCGACGCCATCTTTACCGCTGGAAACACCCACGCCATCCGCAGCGCGATCAGGATCACGCTGAACATCACGCCATACTCGATCAGCGTCGCCAGCCCATACGCGCCGCGAATCCCCGCCAGCACATAGGGCAGTTGCAGCCCGATCAGCACAAACACCAGGCCGTTCATCATAAAGGTCAACGCATACCAGACCGAGGTCACCTGGATGCGCACCCTCGGAGAATAGAACGTCGCGCTCTTCCGGCTCAAATAAAGCCCACACGTCACCACCGCCAGCACACCCGAGGCCTTCGCTTCCTCTGCGGCCAGATACGCTGCATAGGGAACAATCAGGCTCAGCACGATCTCCACCGGCCCATCATCGATGAATTTCTCCAGCCATGCCACCACCGCGCCCAGCAGCAACCCAATCCCAATCCCGCCCGCAATCAAATAGAGCAGCCGCAACACGCCGCTGGCCACCCCCGGCGCCTCGCCACGCATGATGATGCTGATGCCAAGCTCCAGAGCCAGCAGGCCGGTCGCATCGTTCAACAGGCTCTCGCCCTCCAGAATGTCGACGATCCGTCGCGGCAACCCAATCGAGTGCGCAATCGCCGCCGCCGCAATCGGGTCTGTCGTCGAAACTACCGCGCCCAGAAGGAATCCAGCCTTCCAGTCCAGCGCAGTAATAAAGTTTTCGGAAAAGACCGCCACGCCCCACACCGTAAAGCCCACCAGCCCCACCGCCAGCAGAGAGATCAATACAAGATTGTGGCGAAACTCTCTCCATGACGTAGCCCACGCCGCCGAGTTGAGCAGCGGCGGCAGAAAGATCAAAAATACCAGGCTTGGGTCAAGCGGAATCCGCGGCATTCGCGGCACAAAACTGATGACCAGCCCGGCCAGCACAAGCACAATCGGATATGGAACCTTCAAGCGGTGCGCTATCACCGCGAAGGCAGCCACCATCAACAGCAGCAATAAGATCACGATCTCCAACGCATGAAGACTCGTCCCAGCAGTCACCCAGCCGACCTCCCTTCCCTCAGCCCCAAAATATCAATCCAGGTAGACGATGCGCCAGTTCTTCCCATTACCCCAGAGCATACCAGTCGCTCCCGCCATCTCGACACCCCCTGGCCAACTCTCCATTTAGACTTTGAATCAGCGCATGAATTTATACGATCCATCCCCCTCCGAGCCGACACTGCCCACCCGCCGTTCCCCAGACGCACCCATAGACGAGTACGCGCCAGACTCAGGAAAGCGCGATCTCGCCGCACGCCGACGCCGCATCTTCGTCCGAACTGTCGCCATCCTCGTCCCCCTCGCCTTCCTCCTCGCTGCTGGCACGTTTATTGGCGGACGCTACTGGGCTCGCAAAGCCATGCGCGACTCCCTTCCGCAGATCGACGGCGCCCTCTCCATCGCCGGGCT
Source organism: Terriglobales bacterium (assembly GCA_041691575.1). Classification (GTDB taxonomy): domain Bacteria; phylum Acidobacteriota; class Terriglobia; order Terriglobales; family Acidobacteriaceae; genus Edaphobacter. The sequence goes on along the minus strand of JBEPUJ010000021.1, from coordinate 63,383 downwards.
CTCCGCTCCCGTCACCGTCCAGCGCGATGCCCACGGCGTCCCTCACATCCACGCCGCCACTCTCGACGACCTCATCCTCGCCCAAGGCTTCGTCACCGCGCAGGATCGTCTCTGGCAGATGGACATCCTCCGCCGCCACGCCGCCGGCGAACTCGCTGAAGTCCTCGGCCCCAGCCTCATCGCGCACGACCGCGCCCAGCGCATCTTCCAGGTCCGCGCCTCGGCCGACCGCGCCGCCGCTTCTCTCCCGCCCGACCAACTGCACTGGTTCCAGCTCTATGCCCAGGGCGTCAACGCCTCCATCGCCGCCCAACGCTCGCATCTCCCCATTGAATTTCGCATCCTCCGCTACCAGCCCGCCGAGTGGACGCCTCGCGACTCCATCCTTGTCGGACTGGCCATGTTTCAGGACCTCACCAATGCCTTCCCGCAGAAGCTCAATCGCGAAGCCCTCTCCGCAAAGCTGCCGCCGGAACTTCTAGCCGACCTCTACCCCGTAGGCTCCTGGCGCGACCACCCGCCCACCCAGCCCGTCATCGACCTCACCAACCCGGCTCCCGACTTCACCGAAATCCCTCTCGACGACTCACAAAGCAAGCTGCAAACCCCTCGCCCCGCCACAAACCCGGGTGCCCCATATCTGGCAGCTTCATCGCCAGATGTGGGCTCCTCCAAAACTCCGGGTGCCCCATCCTTCGCAGCTTCATCGCGAAGGGTGGGATCCGCAGAATCCAGTCCCACCTCGATCCAGGACCTTCTTACCCTCCAAAAAGTCCTTTCCATCTCCCCCTGCGAGGGCTGCACCGCCGGCTCCAACAACTGGGCCGTCACCGGGACTCGCACCGCCTCCGGCAAGCCGCTGCTCTCAAACGACATGCATCTCAACCACAGCGTCCCCGGCGTCTGGTACACCGCCGACCTCCAGGCCCCCACGCCCAGCGGAGACTTCCACGCCGCCGGAGTCACCCTCCCCGGCTACCCTTTCATCATCGTCGGCCACAACGACCACATCGCCTGGGGGTTCACCAATCTCGGCGCCGACGTGCAGGACCTCTATATCGAACACACCCGCGGCACCGGCACCGCCGCCGAGTACCAAACCCCTGACGGCGCCTGGCACCCTCTCCTCCATCAGCGCGAGGTCATCCACGTCCGCAACCGCTCCGATGTCACCCTCGATGTCGCCGCCACTGAGCACGGCACCGACGCCACGCCGCTCATCTCCGCGCTCTTCCCCAATGAAAAGCGCGCCCTCTCCCTGCGCTGGCCCATCTACGATCCAGCCAACATCACGCCTTCCTTCTTCAGTATTAATTCCGCCATCGACTGGCCCTCCTTCACCGCAGCCTTCTCCACCTTCGGCGGTCCCGCCCAGAACGTCGTCTACGCCGATGACCACGGCAACATCGGCTACCACGCCGCTGGCAAGATTCCCATTCGCGGAAGCCTCGCGCAGCCCACCGCCCTCAGCCCCGTCCCAACCGACGCGCTCGACCCCACCCACGACTGGGCGGGCTACATTCCCTTCGACGAGCTTCCCCAGTCCTTCGATCCCCCAGGCGGCGTTCTCGCCACCGCCAACGCCCGCGTCACCCCCGACGGCTATCCTTTCCCCATCACTCTCAACTGGGCTCCGCCCTATCGCAATGAGCGCATCTGGAAGCTGCTCAGCTCACGCGACCATCTCACTCCCACGGACATGCTTGCCCTCGAAACCGACGTCTACTCCGACCTCGATCATGTCATCGCCCAGCGTCTCGCCTACGCCATCGACCGCTCCAGCTCGAAAGACAAGCGCCTCCATCAGGCCGCTGACCTCCTCCGCAACTGGAACGGCAACGTAGACGCCAACGCCGCCGCGCCCGCCATCGTGGATGCCGCCCGCGCTGCCCTCTGGCCGCTCCTGCTCGATCCCCACCTCGGCCCGAACCCCGGCAACACTGCGCTGCTTTACACTTGGAGCTCCAAGCCCTACGCCCAGGAGCAACTCATCCTGCACACTCCCGCCCGCTGGCTACCTGCCCATTACGCCAACTGGAACGAATTACTCACCGCAGCGGTCAGCAATGGTCTCCTCGAAGCGCATGCCCCCTTCGACCTCGCCAAATGGCACTACGGCAGCACGCATCTGGTCGACATCGAGCACCCGCTCTTTTCGCAGTCTCCCCTGCTCCAGCGGATCGCCGGCATCCGAACCGGAACCGGACCGCAGCCCCAAAGCGGCGACGGCACCACCATCAAACAGGTTGGCCGCAGCTTCGGCCCTTCCGAGCGCTTCACCGCCGACCTCTCCAACCTCGACGACTCCACCCTCAACCTTGTCCTTGGCCAGTCCGGCAACCCAGCCAGCCCATGGTTTATGGATCAATGGCCCGCCTGGTACAAAGGCACAACCTACACCCTGCCCTTCAGCCGCACCGCCGTCGACGCCGCTGCCACCCACACCCTGACGCTCACACCCCAGTAGCGTGACAAAAACACGTCATCTCGACCGAAGCCGCGCAGTTTTATCGCGCGGCGCGGTGGAGAGACCCCTGTATTTCGTCTTTGCCCTGTCCTTGCATCATCCCATCAGACAAGTGCAGCTTCTCAGACCCCGGCAGCTTGCTTGATCTGGGCCACCACATCGGCAGGCTTCCACTCATTCGATGGATACCAAGCAACGATCTTTCCGTCCTTGCCGATCAGCACAGTCGAAAGCGAGTGGAGCAGTGTCTTATTGTCACCAGCGCTGACCCCGACGTTGAAGTACTGGGTAATTGCAGGAAGGTCTTTTTCCGACGGAGCCGCGAAGTCCCAGTGAAGGAACTTCTCCTTCGTGTACTGCCCCGTATAAGCGCCGCCATAACTGCGTAGCACCTTAGGCGTGTCATAGGTGGGATCGAAGCTGATGCTGAGCAGGTGGCTCTGCCCGTACAGCGCCGGGTCGGCGGCCAGAGATTTTTCAATCTCGGCAAAGTTCTGGCTCATGCGCGGGCAATAGTCCGCCAGCGGGCAGCGGGTATAGATGAAGGTGATGAGAAGAACCTTGCCCTTGAACTGCGAGAGCTGGATAGTGCGGTCGCTCTGGTTCCGCAGCTTGAAGTCGGGCACCGCGTCGCCGACTTTGGGGACGTTGTACTGCACAGCGGGTTTGTAGTCGGGCCTCGCCTGCGAGGTGATGACGATGTTATCCAGCCGGACGTTGGTGTAATACTCGCCATCCTTGTCGGCAAGAACGGTAGCCGTAATCCGGTCACCGGGGTGGAGCTCTGTGGCAACGATCGGGTCCTTGAGCTTGTAGGGCATGATCATCGCTTCCATAAAACCTGGGATGGCTTCGCCATCGAGCGTGACATGGGACGCGTCGGTGCTGATCACCTTGCCGCGTAGATGAAAGGTCGTCGGGACGGCAGTGGAACTGGTGGCCGCAGGGGTTCCCGACCGACGGCAGCCGGACAAGAGCGAAACGAAGAGGACAAGAAATAAGGCTTTGCGCAGCACGGCGGAGACTCCTTAATTGATGATAATGGAAAGGACTTGGCGGGGGTTGCGTGGCGGAACGCTTCAAGGTGGCTCCATCTGCGGGATTGATGCACTGCGGCTTTGTGCTGACAGGGCTGGGGACCGCCCTGCTGGGGCCGATCCTGCCGCTGCTGACCCGGCAATGGCACCTGCAGGACGCACAAAGTGGCTTGTTGCTGCTGGCACAATTCTCCGGATCCTTTACCGGCGGCGTCAGTATCTCGCGGCATCTGCGGCGTGGTCTGCTGATCGGTCTCGCGGCAGCGGCCATCGGATTTGGAGCCTTTGCAGTAGCGCCGGGGCTCGCTGTAGCCTGCGTCGGATTATTTGTCGGCGGATTCGGATTAGGCCGGATCATTACAGCGACAAATATTCTGGCTGGCCAGCGGTACACCAAACATCGCGGATCGGCGCTGGCTTTCCTCAATTTCTCGTGGAGCTTTGGCGCGATGCTTTCACCGCTGCTGGCGGCATGGCTGCTTCCCCGCTTTGCCCTGCGAGAGATGCTGCTCTGCTTCGCCTGCCTGTTGATGGCCGTTTGTATCGCAGTCCTCATTCAGGGCGCGTCGATTGCGGAAGACATCCATGTCGAGGAGGTCTCGTCGGCCGGCAAGCTGACGATGAGAGTATTCGTCTACTTCATGGCGCTGCTGCTTCTCTATGGCGGATTGGAGACCTGCCTGAGCGGCTGGCTGACGACCTACGCATTGCGCTACGGCGAAAAGACGCTGGCCATCAGCGAGTACACAACGCTGCTGCTATGGATGTCGCTCACCGTTGGCCGCGCAGGATCGTCGTTGGTCATGTTGAAGATCGGGGAGAAGACAGCACAGCGTTGGGGACTGGGATTTACGGTGGCATTTACCGTCGGCCTCGCGACGGCGCATTCCGCCATCGGGATTGCGGCTTTTGCCGTGCTGCTCGGCCTGAGTCTGGCTCCATTCTTCCCGGCTACCTTTGCGCTGCTGATGGCGGAGAAACCGGCTGCCCGGCAGGCAGGAATCGTCCTCGCCGTTTCAGGCCTGGGAGCCGCCGCGTTGCCGTGGCTGATGGGCGTCGTTTCAACCCGGACGGGATCGCTGCAGGTGGCTCTAGGTCTGCCGCTGGCGGCAGCAGTTGTATTGCTGGCAATGAGTTTGTGGAGCAACAGCAATCGAAGTCTGGCAGGCTGATTTTTCCAGTGGCAGCGAGCGTATAACCGAAGTATGGATGGTGAGAATTTGCTGCCAGTAGATGTTGCTCAGGCACTGGATCGCGGCGCGACCGTGGTGACGGGAAATCAGCGGGCGGCACGATCGCTGCGCATTGCCTTCGATCGCCAAAATCGCGCGTTGCATCTCGATAGCTGGCAGCCTCCCGCCGTACTGGCGTGGGACGCCTGGACGGCAGCGCTTTGGCATGAACTGCTCCTCAAAGGTCATGCGTCGAGGCTGCTCCTGAATCGCACACAGGAACATGTCGTATGGCAAGAGATTCTGGCGTCGGATACAGAGTTGCGCAGCCTGCGATCCGTGGACTCGCTGGCCGAGATGGCGGCGGAGGCGTGGAGTCTGCTATGCAGCCATAGCGGTCAGGGGAGACTGCGCGGTAGCGCGGTGAGTGAGGATACGCGCGCCTTCGAGCGGTGGGCGCTGAAATTCGAGCGCCGCTGCAAGACCGAGGCTCTGCTCCCACAGGCTCAATTGGAGGAGGCTCTGCGAGTAGCCCTATTGGCCAAACAGCTTACGGCTGAAACACTGCCCTCAGTTGCCCTCGTTGGATTCGATGCCATGACTCCAGCTCAGTTGGGGCTGGTGGAGGAGCTGCGTAACGCTGGCATCGCCGTTGAAGAGTTACAGTTATTCGTCGCAACCGAACATCGAATAATGGTTGCAACAGCAGACGAACGAGAAGAGTTGCGGCTTGCAGCACGAGGCGTGCGAAAGCTGCTTGAAGAGCGTCCCAATGCTCGCGTGGCCGTCGTTGTGCCCGGCCTGGACAAGCAGCGTGCAGAGATCGACCGCATCTTCCGCGAGGTGCTGGCCCCGGAACTGGAGGATATTGCAGCCAACGCAAACTCCGGCCCGTTTGAGTTTTCCGTCGGAATCATGCTGGCGGACGCTCCAATGGTCGCAGTGGCTTTGGACCTATTGCGTTGGTGCCTGGGTATGCTGCCGTTGGAACGAGTCACAAAATTATTGTTGTCCCCCTATTTTGCGGCGACAGCAACGGAACGCGGAGCGCGCGCCGAGTTCGATGCCTTCGAGTTGCGGCGCGCAAAGATGCTGCGGCCCGAGATTTCGCTGACATGGCTGATCGCGGCAGTGGAAGGTTCACGGCGGCGGGCAAAACTGCCCCGACTGCTGAGCCGGTTGCGGGCGATGTCGGCAATATCGCAGCGCCTGACGGAGCGCGAGCGCCGGTCGCATTCGGATTGGGCTGAGACGATGCGCGAGCTTCTCTCTGCCGCCGGCTGGGGCACAGGTGCCGCCGAGGACAGCATCGAGTTTCAGACGCGACGCAAATGGGAGAGCGCGCTCGATGAGTTGGCAACGCTGGACTTTGATGGTCCGCGGGTTGGATTTGCGCAGGCGCTGGAGTCCTTGCAACGGATTGCGCAACAGACCATGTTTGCGCCCGAGTCGCGCGAGGCTCCGGTACAGGTCATGGGGCCACTTGAGACCGCAGGTTCGACCTTCGACGCGGTATGGTTTCTGCGCAGCGGCGACTTGAGCTGGCCCATCGCAAGGGCATCCAACCCCCTGCTACCCTGGCTGATCCAGCGGGAACTTGGGATGCCCGGCATGGATGCGCAACGGGATAGCGACGATGCGCGGCGCATGACCGAGCGAATCGCTGAGAGCGCAGCGACGGTCGTCTTCAGCTACGCGATGGAGTCGGCAGAGGGTCGGCAGCGTCCGTCCTCCGCGCTCAGTGACTTGAAATTAAAAGAAGTTGGAGTTGAAGAACTCGTCGCGCCTGAAGAGAATCGAGCGACCGTTGAAATCGAAAGAATCGAGGACGCAGATCGTTTGCCGCAGTTGCCCGATCAAATCATTCATGGCGGTGCGGAGATTCTGCGATTGCAGGCTGCCTGCGGATTCCGCGCGTTTGCGGAGCGGCGGTTATGGGCGACCGAGCTTCGCAGCACCGAGATGGGGCTCGATGCGGCAGAGCGCGGAACCGTGGTCCATCTTGTGCTCGAAAAATTCTGGAACGAAGTGAAGACCCAGAGCGCATTGAAGGCAATGACGCTCGCAGCCCGTGAAGCTCTACTCAATCAGAGCATCTCCGGCGCTCTGGAGAAGGCCGCGAAGTTAAGCACAACACCTTGGGACGCAGCTTATCTGGATATGCAGCACCAGCGGCTGCAAAACCTGCTGCGGCCATGGCTGGAACTTGAGTTGAAGCGGCCTCCGTTTGAAGTGAAGCTCAGTGAAAAACTGTTGCCGGATGTGCGTATCGGCCCTCTGCGTCTGAGTGTGCGCGTAGACCGCATCGACATCGGCCAGAACGGCGACATCATCATCGACTACAAGACCGGCGCCGCCAAACCCGGCGACTGGCTCTCCGAGAGGCCGGACAAGCCGCAGTTGCCGCTCTATGCCGTGCTCTCGGAGGCGGTGCAACTGGAGGCCGTCGCGTTCGCCGAGGTGCGCGCAGGAAAGGATATGGGCCTGCAAGGATTCGCCTCAAGCGAGATGGCGGGGATACGAATGCCGAAGCAGCATCCCGCAGATCTCGAAGAGCAGGTGGAAGAGTGGCGTCAGGTGCTGACGTCGCTTGCCGAAGATTTCTCCAACGGCGATGCCCGCGTAAGGCCGAAGGATTTTCCGTCGACCTGTGCCTACTGCGCTCAACGATTGCTCTGCCGCGTGGATGCGGCAGCCTTTGAAGAGATGGACGACGAATTCGCAACGGAGGCGGAGCGTGACTAAGCTGTTCGTTGTCGGGTCCGAAGCAGAGGCACAGGACGAAGCAAATGCCGGAAGGCCGCCTGACTGGCGCGAGCGCGAGCAGGCGCTCGATATCAGGCAGTCGTGGATCGTGGAGGCCCCGGCGGGATCGGGAAAGACCGGCCTGCTGATTCAGCGCTATCTCAAATTGCTGAGCGATGAGAGCGTGGAGCAGCCCGAGCAGGTGCTGGCGATCACCTTCACGGTGAAGGCCACCGGCGAGATTCGCGAGCGGATTGTGGCCCAACTGGAGAAGGCCGCACAAAACAAGCCTTTGCAGAGCGACAGCGAGTTCGAGCGCGAAACGCGTTCGCTGGCCGAGGCCGTGCTGCAACGCGACCGATTGCTCGGGTGGGGACTGCTGGAGCGCCCGCGCAGACTGAAGGTGCGAACTATCGATTCCGTGTGCGTCGAGATTGCGGGCTCGTTGCCGGTGCTTTCGGGTAGCGGCGGCGGACACGCTCCGGTGCTCGATGCATCGGGGCTTCACCACGAGGCGGCACGGCGCACGCTGATGCAGCTTGGCGGCAGCGATGCCGCGCTGAATGCCGCGCTGCGCCTCATTCTCCTGCACCGCGACGGCAATCTTGCCGAGTGCGAACGGCTGCTGGCAGCGATGCTGGCGCTGCGCGACCAATGGGGCGAGCTCATCCCGCTCACTGGCCACGATCTGGACGATGCCTATCTGGATACGACCGTGCTGCCTCGCATCGAGCGCGCGTTGGAGCAGGCCATCTGTGCCGCATTGATGCGGCTCTCGCAAAGTTTGCCCGACGACATCCTGCAGGAGCTGTCACACTTTGCCGGGCAGTTGGGACATGCAGATGGATACAAGGGCACAGCCTCTCCGATTGCGATCTGTGCCGGTCTGCATACCGCGCCCGAAGAGACGGCGGAGCATCTCTCTCACTGGCGCGCGCTGATTCATCTGCTCACCAAGGGCGATGGGAACTGGCGCTCCGGCTTCCGCAGCAACTGGCTGGGGTTCGAGATCGACAAAGCAGATGGCGCCCGGCTGAAGGAGCTTGCAGCCGAACTGCGCGACCGCGATGACGTGCTGGCTGCAATCCGCGCAGTCAATTCCCTGCCTCCGGCAAAGTATCCGCAGGAGCAGTGGGTCGTGGCGAAGGCTCTGTTCCGCGTCCTCAGCCGCGCGCTGGTCGAATTGCAGTTGGTCTTTGCCGAGCGCGGCGAATGTGACTTCGCGGAGCTTGGACTCCTCGCTAAGACGGCATTGCGCCGCGAGGGTGGCGTGCAGGACCTCGAAGCGGCATTGGGAATGAAGCTACAGCATCTGCTGGTCGACGAGATGCAGGACACCTCGACGAGCCAGTACGAACTGATTGAACTGCTCACGCAAAGCTGGGATGGGCACAGCCAGACCGTCTTCCTCGTGGGCGACCCCAAACAATCCATCTACCTCTTTCGTCAAGCGCGGGTGGAGCGTTTCGTGCACACCATGCAGACAGAGCAGATTGGCGATCTCCCGGTAGGATCTCTGCGCGTGACGGCAAACTTCCGCTCGCAGCGTGGACTCGTAGATGCGTTCAACGAAGATTTTTCCCAGTTGTTTCCGCGTGTGGTCAGCGAGTCGAATCCCGGCGAGGTGGAATACGTTTCGGCAAGCGCCGTGCGCGGCCCGTCGAAGAGTAATGCGCTCGATGTGGTGTGGCACGGAGATATATTGCCCCCAGCTGATCCAGCCGCCCGCAGACGGCATTCGAAGGCAGACGCCGAAGCCATACGCGGAATCGTGGAGCGGTGGCGAGCGCGAGCTCTGCCGGAAGGCCGAACCGAACCATGGAAGATTTCCGTGCTGGTGCGCAGCCGCAGTCATCTCACCGACATCGTTGCCGCGCTTAAGAGGTCCTCGATTCCCTTCCGCGCCGTCGATATCGAAGCCCTCGGCGAGCGCCGCGAAGTGCTCGATCTTTTTGCGCTCACCCGCGCTCTGCTGCACCCGGCGGACAGGGTGGCATGGCTGGCCGTGCTTCATGCGCCATGGTGCGGTTTGGGGCTGGCGGAGTTGCATGTGCTCGCAGGCGCAGATGACGATACCTGGGCCGAACGTTGCATCGCCGATGTCCTCGACGAGCGGGGGCACCTGCTCGATGATGAAAGCTGTGCACGGCTGGCGCAGATATGGCCCGTGCTGCAATCCGCCGCCGCTCAACGTGACCGGCAGACGACAGCGCAATGGGTTGAGCGTACCTGGCGGTCGCTGGGCGGCGATGCGTACCTGAAGTCGGATGAGCTGGCAAACGCACGGCGCTACCTGCAACTGCTCGATGAGATCGAAGAGCAGGCCGGCACAATCGATCTAACCCTGCTAAAGACGCGGCTGAGCAAGCTTTATGCAGAGCCGGCGGCTGGCGCAGGCGCAGTGGACCTGATGACCATCCACGGAGCGAAGGGGCTGGAGTGGGATGTAGTCATCGTGCCCGGTCTGGAGAAGAAGGCACGCGTCTCCGGCGGACGCTTGTTGACGTGGAATGAAATCGATACCGGCGACGAGGCCGCCGCGCATATCGTCCTGGCTCCCATCGTCGGCAAAGGAGAGGAGTCGCGGGAGCTTAACGACTGGCTCAACAGTATCGAGAAGTCGCGCGATGCAGCCGAGCGAAAGCGACTGTTTTACGTGGCCTGCACTCGCGCGCGGGAGGAGCTGCATCTGTTCGCCGCCCCCGAGGCCAAGTCGGACGGGTCCGTAAGCCTGGCGTATGGAAGTCTCTTGAGTGCGGCGTGGCCAGCGACGGAGCGGCGCTTTATAGAAGAGCGCGAGCTCTCCGTTGCCCCCGCTGATACGACTCCATCTTCTTCGCCGAGTGACGAGTTTGTCGGCGACCTTGCCGCTACCGCAAAGGAGCAGCCAGCGATGCTGGAGCGTCTGCCCCTCAGTTTTTCACCCAGATTGCGATTTGCAGAGGCGCGTCGCCTCTCCTATGGAGATGTTGAAACGCAATCGGGAAATAGTCATTTCGAGCGCCCCGAGGGATCGTTCGAGGCGCGGGCCTTTGGCAATGCCGTGCATGGCTTTCTGGAGATCGTGACCAGACAGCTCACCCATGCAGGCAACACGGAGCAGATGTTGAAGCAGGTTGCAAACTGGGAGCCGCGCATCGCATCGGTATTGCGAAGCGATGGCCTGCCGGCAACACGCGTAGCGCGGTTGGCCGTCCGCGTCAGGAGCGCACTCGAAAACACGCTGCGTGACCCGGAAGGTCTCTGGGTGCTGAGCCCACACACAGAAGCCTCAAGTGAGCTTGCGTTGACCTCGTGGACGGAGACGCGCAAAAGCGTACGTCTCGACCGCGTCTTTCGCGCAGGAGCAACGCCCCTTGCTTCAGGCGACGATTACCTATGGATCGTCGACTACAAAACTACTGCGCATGGACATGAGGGCGTCGAGGCATTTCTAGCCGAAGAACGCGCGAAGTACGCAGCTCAGATGGAGACCTACGCGCACACGATAAAGAGTGTGACAAGCAAAGTTCGCCTCGCGCTCTACTATCCAATGATCCCGAGCCTGACCTGGTGGACGCCCGAATAGTTTCGATTAGTCAATACGCGGATTGTGCCGGATATCGAATCCACGAACCCAGAAGATAATGTCTTCCGCGATGTTCGTAGCGTGGTCGCCGACGCGCTCGAGATTACGCGCGATGATGAGCGCGTTGAGCGACTGCGGCGTCAACTCCGGCTTCTCTTTGATGAGTGAGCTGAGCGCGTAGAAGGCAGCATCATTCATCTCATCGACCTGGTCGTCGAGCAGCAGCACCGATTGCGCCAGATCGGCATCGGCTTCGATGAAGGCTTGCAATGCCTTGCGCACCATAGCTGAAGCAAGCGACGCCAGCTTCGGAATATCGACAGGAAGATCGGTATTGGCAAATGCTCCCATCTCGCGAACGCGAATAGCAATATTGACGGCCTGGTCCCCGACACGCTCCAGATCGGCATTGATGCGAATCACCGAAAGAATGAAGCGGAGGTCGATGGCCATGGGCTGTTCCATGGCAAGCAGGTCCAGCGCCATCTGATCGATCTCGCGTTCAAGGCGGTTGATGGCCGGCTCGGAGCGCAGGACCAGCTCGCAGAGGTTGAGGTCGCGGTTGCTGTAGGCCTCAATCGAGCGCTGAATCGCCTGTTCGGCCATGCCCGCCATGATAAGAAGCCGCTCCTTGAGGTCGTCGAGGCTCTGCTGAAACTTGATGCGTGTCATCCAAACCTCCCGGTAATGTAATCTTCGGTGCGCTTGTCGCGGGGGTTGGTAAAGATCTTGTGGGTAGAGTCGAACTCGACCATCTTGCCATTGAGAAAGAAGCCTGTATTCTCGGCCACGCGGGCGGCCTGCTGCATATTGTGCGTAACGATAACGATGGTGTACTGGCTCTTGAGCTGGAAGATGAGATCTTCGATCTTCGACGTCGAGACAGGATCGAGCGCCGACGCCGGCTCATCCATCAACAAGACTTCCGGGTCGACCGCAAGGGCACGCGCGATGCACATCCTCTGCTGCTGACCGCCGGAGAGGCTCGCGCCCGATTTCTTCTTCAGATCGTCCTTCACCTCTTCCCACAGTGCGGCCTGTTTCAGCGAGCGCTCGACCGTCTCGTCGAGAACGCGGCGGTTGCGAAAGCCATTGAGCTTCAGACCGCTGACGACGTTGTCGTAGATCGACATGGTTGGAAATGGATTGGGGCGCTGGAACACCATGCCTACCCGGCGGCGAATCTCTACCGGCGAGGCGTCGTTGTAGATATCGAGTTCGCCCATCTTCACAACGCCCGTGGCCCGCGCAATCGGATTGGTCTCGTGCATCCGGTTGAGGCAGCGCACAAAGGTAGACTTACCGCAGCCGGATGGCCCGATCAGCGCGGTGGCGTGGTTCGCGGGAATGTGCAGATTGATGTTCTGCAGGATGTGGTTGGTCCCGTACCACGCGTTCAAATTCTCCACCTGAATGCCTACTCCCACTAGCTTCCTCCTTTGAGTACGCCGCGGTTGGCATAGATGCGGACGAGCGTGACTGAGACCATAATCATAACGATAAGCACCAGCGACCCCGCCCATGCGAGGCGATGCCACTCATCATAAGGCGAGATGGCATAGACGAAGATCTGCAGCGGCAATGCCGCAATCGGCTCATTGAGTTTGAAGCTCCAGAACTGGTTGCCGAAGGCGGTAAACAGCAGCGGCGCGGTCTCACCGGCGACCCGCGCAAACGCCAGCATACAGCCCGTGATAATCCCCGGCGACGCCGTCCGCAGGCTGACCGAGAGCACTGTGCGCCATTTAGGAACGCCCAGGCCCAGCGCCGCTTCGCGCACCGCGTGAGGAACCGTAACCAGCATCTCTTCCGTCGTTCGCGTCACCGTGGGGATCATCATGATGGCAAGGACAATACCGCCCGCCAACGCCGAAAAGTGTTTCTGCGGCATCACCACCAGCGAGTAGATCGCAATGCCCATCACGATCGAGGGAACGCCATTGAGCACATCCGCGGTGAAGCGCACCGCGTTGGCTAGCATCTTGCCTCGGCCAAACTCCGCAAGATAAACTCCGGCTGAAATTCCAACCGGAATCCCCATAAGGCTGGCAAGAAAAAGAATGACCCCTGAGCCGAGAATGGAGTTTGCCATCCCCCCACCTTCTTGTCCTACCGGAGCAGGAACCCGTGTGAAGAACGCAAGGTTCAGAGAACTAGCTCCCTTATACACAAGGTAGAAAAGGATGGCGGCAAGCGGCACAAGCACGACCACGGTCGCCAGAACAGCCAACCCGCTAACAAAATGATTCGTCACCGTGCGCCGAATGGCGTTGACGCGCATCGTCTTCGACTGGAAATTCATCGGGCTGGGTTGCCTGGTTGGGATGGGTATCGGTGGCCTGCTCATATCAGGCCGCTCCCACCGGTGCGCCACGCGTCACCGCCCACACCATCAGCCGTGCGATCGCATTGACGACGATAGTAACCAGGAAGAGCGCGAGGCCAATCTCGATCAGTGCGCTCAGGTAGAGGTCGCCGGTCGCCTCGGTAAACTCATTCGCAATCACGCTGGCCAGCGTATAGCCCGGCGCAAAGAGCGATCTGCTGATCTCGGGGTGATTGCCGATCACCATGGTGACGGCCATCGTCTCGCCCAGCGCGCGGCCCAGTCCCAGCATGATCGCGCCGACGATACCGATGCGCGAGTTGCGCAGCACGCCGATGCGGATCATCTCCCAACGCGTCGCGCCCAGCGCCAGCACGCCCTCCCGCTGGCTGTTCGGCACCGCCAACATAATGTCCCGCGTCAGCGACGAGATGATGGGCAGAATCATGATCGAGAGGATGATGCTGGCCGTAAGCAGCCCGACGCCAAAGTTGGCGCCTTCAAAAAGTCCTGTCCAGCCCAGCGTTTTATGTAGAAACGGTCCAATCACATCCCGCATCAGCGGAACCAGGACGAAGACTCCCCACAGGCCATACACCACGCTGGGAATCGCAGCCAGCAACTCGGTAAGAAACGAGATGGGCGCGCGCAGCGGTTTCGGGCAAAGTTCCGTGACGAAGACCGCCACCCCCAGCGCCAGAGGAACCGCCATCAGCAGAGCGAGCAGCGAGGTCGCGAGCGTGCCATAGATAAATGGAAACGCTCCGAAGTCTCCGGCGACCGGGTCCCACGCTGTCCGGACAAAAAACTTCCAGCCGAATTCAACCTGGCTGAGATGAGAACGAACAACGAGGATCCAAAAGATGAACGCGACGATGGCGAAGATGCTGCATGCGCAAAGCAGCATCAGCGCGGCAAAGCTTTTGTCCGCCACGCGGCCGCTGCCGCGCTGGTTAAGATAGTCACGAATGAGTGAAGGCGCAGCTACACCCGGGGCCGGGTTGGCAGTGGCAAAGGCATCTGGTGCCAGTGACGACGGAGCCGGTATCGGAGATCCTGGTTCTCGTTCGCTAGTCATGCTGGAGGGCACAATCTTGAATCCTATGATTTGAGACTCTTAAGTGATTGTATCCGGACGAGAGCCGGAGATGCCGCACGGGTGGTCGAGCCCGTGCGGCAGAATGGTCTAGTGAAGATCCGCAATGCTCTTCCGCACCATGGTCTGAACCTGTGCCGGAAGCGGCGCATAGCCCATCGAGGATGCTTGGCTTTCGCCGTGATCGAGCATCCACGTCAGGAAATCGGCCAGCGTCTTCGTCTTCGCCGCATTGCCCGACTGAGTGGGAATCAAAAACCACGTGAAGCTGGAGATGGGATACGACGTATCGCCTTCCGCATTGGTGATGGACACCCGATAATCCGCCGGCATCTTCGCCGCAGCAGCGGCAGCCGCAGCGGTCACGCCATCGGTCGTTGCGCGGACAAACTTGCCCGAAGCATTGCGAACCGAGCCATAGTCCATCTTGTTTTGCAGCGCGTAGATCAGCTCCACATAACCGAACGACGAAGGCGACTGGCGCACCATGCCCGCGACTCCTTCGTTCCCCTTCTGACCGATGCCTGCGGGCCATTTGACCGAGGTGTTCTTCCCAACTTTTTTCGCCCAGTCCGGGCTGACCTTGGAAAGAAAGTCGGTAAAGATATACGTTGTTCCACTTCCGTCAGAACGGTAAACCGGAAGAATCGCGGTGTTCGGAAATTTGACGCCGGGATTATCCTTCTCAAGGCTCGGATCGTTCCATTTCTTGATCTTCCCCAGGTAGATGTCGGCAATGATGTCGGGGGCGAAATTCAGGTTTCCGCTTACGCCCGGAATATTATAGACAGGCACCACCGCGCCCAGCACCGTTGGAATATGAATCACGGGAGTCTTGGATTCAGCGATCTGCTGGTCCGACATGGGTCCATCACTCGCTCCAAAGTCAACCGTTCCCTCCGTCACCTGGCGAATGCCGCCGCCCGAACCGATCGACTGGTAATTGATATGAATTCCCGGGTGGGTAGAGGCGTACTCGCTGAACCATTTGGAGTAGATGGGGTACGGAAAAGTAGCGCCGGCGCCATTCAGATTCTGGGCGGTGCTCTGGCTCCCCGGGGTTGCGGACGTATTGGCAGGCTGCTTGCAGCCCGTTACGCAGAATGCAAGCAACATCGCGGCAGCAATTCGTAAACTCATTCGTTCCACCTGATTACCTCGGAAAATGGGTTGGTTTCAATCTCGAGTTTCGTCCAGTAATGTTAAGCGGAGGTTACAAAAGCGTGAATGCTAGGGAAAAGCTCATTCTCCCGTCTCATCTACAGCCGCCTGAACACGCTGTTTCGGCAAGGTAAAAAGAAACGTGCTGCCGGCGTTCAACTCGCTTTCAGCTCGGATAGTCCCTCCATGAGCCAGCACAATGCGGTGAGCGATCGCTAGGCCCAGTCCCGTACCTCCGGACTCCCGTGAGCGGGCTTTATCTGCCCGGTAAAACCGCTCGAAGATGCGGCCAAGATGTTCGGAAGCAATTCCCTGCCCAAAGTCACGGACGCTGAACTCGACCGCCGCGACCGGCTCCGACACCTCTCGCGTGCTGACAATCACATGGCACCGCGACGCCTTCCGTTTCTGTCCGTACTTGATTCCATTCTCGATCAGGTTGCTCAACACCTGCACGATAGCGTCCGTGTCCGCAAGCACCTCGACCGAGGTGGTCTCGCCGATCTCAAGCACCGCCTCTGCATCCTGAACCAGGCCGCTCATGGTCTGAATCGCATCGTGGACCAGAATATCGGCTCTAATAGGCGTCAGATTGAACTCCTGCTCAGCGGATTCAACTCGCGCCATGACCAGCAGGTCCTCGGTCAACCGATTCATCCGGGTAGCATTTTTCAAAATGGTGCTGAGGAACTCACGCGCCTGCGGGCTCAGACTGGCCTCATGGTCAAGCAGCGTCTCAACATAACCGGTGATCGAGGTAAGCGGCGTGCGCAGCTCATGTGAAACATTCGCTACAAAGTCACGTTGGATACGCTCCACCTGCTCGATACGGGTGATGTCATGCAAAACCGCCACCGCACCGCCGCCCGGCATAGGCGACGCGGCCACCTCGAAGATGCGCCCCGGCGCCAGCGACGTCGAGCGGCGTTCGCTCACAATGCGCTCGTCGAGCGCCCTGCGCACGCATTGCAGCACATCCGGATCGCGGATCGTCTGGACCAGCGCATGCCCAATCCGCACCGCGCCGCTGACCGAAGCCCCCGGAATCAGCTTCTGCATGCACTGGTTGGTCCACTGGATCCGTCCTGCCTGATCCACGGCGACCACGGCATCCTGCATGCTGTCGATCATCGCCTCAAGCTCGCGACGGCTCTCAGACGCGTCCGCAAGCCGTCGTTGCACCTGTCCCGATGCAGTCGAGATCGCCTCAGCCAGTTCGTCGAAGTCGCTGTACCGATTCTCCTTCACCCCTAAGGCCTGCTCAGGAATCGCAGCGGCAGCCGCGCGCAACACCCAAATATTTTGCCCGACCGAGCGCGCCAGGAGAAAGGCGCTGATCCCGGCCCACGCCAGAATAAAGGCGACAGCCAGAATCCAACCGCGCGGAACGTCCCAGACAAACAACAGCGCCAGCAGTGCCAGCGCAATCGTCATCCGGACAAAAAACGAGAGAGAGAGACTACGCGTCATAAGGTATCTGCTCTCAGGCCTGAGCGCCCTTGGGAATCTCAAAGCGATACCCGGCCCCGCGCATGGTCTTAAGATAGCGCGGCGTCTCGGCATCGGCCTCGATCTTTTCGCGGATGCGGCGAACGTAGACGTCGACGGAACGCGGTGTGACGAAGCGGGCATCGCCCCACACAGCGTCCAACAGGTGATCGCGGCTGAAGACCCGGCCGGGATGACGAGCCAGATAATCCAGCAGGCGAAACTCGGTCGCGGTCGTGGTGACTAACTCTCCCTTGACGCGTAGTTGCATGGCTCCCGCGTCGATCTCGATCTCTTCAAATTTCAGGACCGATGGCGAAGTGGGCCGCTCGAACCGGCGCAGCACGGCCTTGACCCGCGCCACCAGTTCGCGAGTCGCAAACGGTTTGGTGATGTAGTCGTCCGCGCCCATCTCCAATCCCTGTACGCGGTCGTTTTCCGCAGCGCGGGCCGTAAGGAAGATGATGGGAATCACGCTCAGCGTGGGGTTCAGCCGCAGCCTGCGGCACAGGTCGAGCCCGTCCCCGCCGGGCACCATGATGTCCAGCAGAAAGAGCGCGGGCGGCTGGCGATCGGCGTCGGGAATAATCTGGCCGATGGTTGAATAGGCGCGGACGATGTAACCGGCGCTCTCCAGGTGGTACTGGACCAGGCGAGAGATGTCGGTATCGTCTTCCAATACAAAGATCGTCTGACTCAATTTGTAACCTCGGTGTTACCGTCAGGTTAACCTACCGTGACCGGAAGATTGCTAACGTACGATGAATCGTGATCCGTGTCCCTCAAAAACGTTACTTTTGTAAGCCCAGGAGGTATTCTGGATAGAGTTCTTACGCCCCCATTCTATGGCTCAGCAATCCCATCTCGTTCTTTGTGTCGATGATGAACTGATCGGCTTGAAGGTCCGCAAGATACTGCTCGAACGCGCCGGATATCGTGTGCTGACCGCGCCGGACGGCTCCGCCGGTCTGGACATCTTCTCCCGCGAGCCTGTCGAAGCCGTTGTGCTCGATTACTCCATGCCCGGCATGAACGGCGGCGAAGTGGCCACGAAGATGCGGCAGGCAAAGCCGCATATTCCCATCCTTTTGCTCTCTGCTTACATTGGCCTCCCCTCCGACGTCCTATCGACAGTGGATCTATACATGACCAAAGGCGAAGGCCCTCCGGTGCTTTTAGAGAAGTTAGGCAGTCTCCTGCAACCGTTGAGTACCGCTTAAAAACCTGAAGCGAGAGGACTGTGAATCTAAATCAATTCAATCGCATCCTGCGGCAGGTATTTTTATTGCCGGTCATAGCTCTTCTGTTGACTGCCGTAGCGTTGTATGTGCAGATTCAAGGAGCAAACTCGACCGTCAACCTGATTCAGGAGTCGGATGCCCGCATCGCCCAGGTCAGCCGGATTGAAAAGCTCATTCTGAACGAAGAGTCCGGCCTGCGCGGCTACGAGAACACCTCCGACGACAGATTTCTTCAGCCCTATCTAGCGGCTTCGCCCGGCTTGCAGGCAGAGTTCGACAAGATGAAGGCGCTCCCCGGTCTGGACTCCGTCGAAAAACACTACATCGACGATCTGATCGAAAAACATCAGCTCTGGCAGGAGGCCTTTGCCCTCCCCGTCATCGCCACCATTCGCGCTGGAGGCCAGGCGCGCGACGTCGATCTGAATCTGCGCGGAAAAGACATGATGGACGTGATCCGCCAGGATATCGCCGATACCACCCGCAATGCAGAACAACGCCGCACAGCGCGAATCGAGCTGTGGCGTCGTCAGGTCCGCCACATGGAATGGTTTCTCGTAGTGCTTGCCCTTTGCGTGGGCATCTCCATTGGCCTGTTCACCCGAAACCGCCTGCACGCGGTCTCCGGCGCCTTCAAAACCTCGCTCGATGTCCTCAGCCGCCGGGCCGAAGAGATCTTCCGCTCTGAGCAGCAGTTGCGCACCACCCTGGCCTCCATCGGCGATGGAGTCATCACCTGCGATGTCGAAGGAAGGGTTCAGATGATGAACCCCGTCGCAGTCGACCTCACCGGTTGGACCCAGGCCGAAGCCCAGGGCCAGCCGCTGGAGACGATCTTCCATATCGTCGATGAAAACACCCGCGCCGTCCTTGAGAATACGGTCACCAAGGTGAAGCGCATGAACAAGATCGTCGGTCTGGCCAACCACACGATACTCATTCGCAAAGATAAAACCGAGTTAAACATCGCCGACAGCGGCGCGCCGATTCGTGACCGCACCGATGGCATCGCCGGCGTCGTCATGGTATTTCGCGACATCACCATGGAGCGCAAAACCCAGGACGCCCTGCTGGCCAACGAGAAGCTGGCCGTCGCCGGGCGGCTGGCCGCGACCATCGCGCACGAGATTCACAACCCGCTTGACTCCGTGTCGAACCTCCTCTACCTGATGCGCAACGGCGCTTCAAAAGAGGAGTCGGTGCAATTCATGGACATGGCCGAGCAGGAGCTGGCCCGCGTCACCCAGATCAGCCGCGCCATGCTGGGCCTCTACCGCGAATCCAAGGCTCCCGTGCAGGTTAATCTCAAGGAGATGCTTCAGGAGATCCTCCTCCTCATGGAGCGCCGCTTCTGCGATGAGCGCGTGACCATCCATGCCGACCTGCCCACCGAGATCTCCGTCGACGCCTTCCCCGCCGAACTCCGCCAGGTCTTCAGCAATTTAATTACGAACGCCGCCGAGGCCGCCGGTCCCGGCGGCGAAGTGCGCGTCAGCATCACGCCGCAGGCAGGCG
Organism: Terriglobales bacterium; assembly: GCA_041691575.1. Lineage (GTDB taxonomy): Bacteria > Acidobacteriota > Terriglobia > Terriglobales > Acidobacteriaceae > Edaphobacter. The sequence goes on along the minus strand of JBEPUJ010000021.1, from coordinate 43,567 downwards.
GCATTACGGAAGAGGGGATCAAGCAGGAAGCCGGTGCTACCGTGACCATCACAGACAACGGAGTCGGCATTCCTGCCGATGTAAAGCCCCATGTCTTTCAGCCCTTCTTCACCACCAAAGGCGAGCGCGGAACCGGGCTCGGCCTCTGGGTCAGCCGCGGAATCATCACCAAGCATGGCGGCAGCATCGAGTTAGCCAGCGACACCGGCAATTCCACCCACGGCACCGTCGTCAGTGTCTTTCTCGCAACCAAACCCACCATCAACGCCGGCGGCGACTAGGTCGTATCGACGTATAGATGCTCTGTAAATGACTGATCTGTATAAAAACTGTCATCCTGAGCGAAGTCTCTCGCAGCTTCATCGCGAGAGACGCAGTCGAAGGACCTGCGGTTGGCTAGTTAGGAGCCTCTGAAAAAGTCCAGTTTTGTTAAGGGCACGGCTTCAGCCGTGCCGTAAATGCTGTGCTGGCAGTGCGGCTTTAGCCGCTGAGGGCTCTTTGCGCACCGCAACGGAGTTCTTCAGCAACCGCTGAAAGCCCGCCCTATCTCACGCCCCCAAATTTCCGCTCTTAGCTGCGCAGTTTCGCCAGCAGATCGGTCGGGTGCACCGGCTTCGCCAGAATCTCGAACTCATGCCCCTGCGTGCGTGCCTTTTCCAGCAGATCCGCTGTCGCCGCCTGCCCGGAAAACAGCAGAATCTTGCACTTCGGCAGTTTGCTGCGGGTGATGATCGCAGCTTCGATCCCAGTCATACCGGTCATAATGACGTCGCTGATGAGCATGTCCGGCTGAAAGCTGTCGAGCAGCTCGACCGCTTTTTCCCCACTGAACACGGCACGGGCATCGAAGCCCGCCTGATTCAGGATGATAGCAAGTGTATTGGCAATCACCTGCTCGTCATCGGCGACAAGTACTCTGGGCTTAGGCGTAGTGGTGGATGTCGAATCTGCCATTCTGTGTGTCCCCAAATCAAAGTTCAATTTTTAGTGATAAATACTACCGCGCCGGGCTCGCTTTACCGCGTGCCCTACATGCTAATGATACGCTGACCCCAGTGCTGATAAATGGACGAGCCGCCTGAATTCATCGCTCAAATTCAATAATATTAGAAAAAACATGCAGCCAGTGATCATACGTGCCGAACAGGTCGAGAAATACTATCCGCAGCCGAATGAGAACCGTATCCAGGTCATCTCCCCCACCGACCTGTCGATTCCTCCCGGCGAAATCGTCGCGCTCCTCGGACCCTCTGGCTCCGGCAAATCCACCCTCCTCAGAATGTTGACCGGCCTCTCGGCCCCCTCGGCTGGCGTTGTCTACTGGCACGAGGAACCCATCGCGACCGCCGACGTCAACGTCTCCATCGTCTTTCAAAGTTTCGCGCTCTTCCCCTGGCTCACCGTCCTCGAAAACGTCGAAGCCCCGCTCAAGGCTCGCGGCATGGAAGCCGCCGACCGCCGCAAGCGCAGCCTCAAGATCCTCGACACCGTCGGCCTCGACGGCTTCCAGGCCGCCTACCCCAAAGAGCTCTCCGGTGGCATGCGACAACGCGTCGGCTTCGCCCGCGCCCTGGTCGTGGAGCCGGAGGTGCTCTTCATGGACGAGCCTTTCTCTGCCCTCGACGTGCTCACCGCCGAGAACCTCCGCAGCGAACTGCTTGAGCTCTGGCAGAAGAAGACCATCCCCACCAAGGCCATCTTCCTCGTCACCCACAACATCGAGGAAGCCGTTCTGCTCGCCGACCGCATTATCGTTCTCGGCCGCAATCCCGGCCACATCCGCACCGACTTCAAGGTCACGCTCTCCCATCCCCGCGACCGCAAAACAGCCGCCTTCACGCAGTTGGTCGACTACATCTACAAGGTGCTCACCCAGCCTGAAACGAAGCCCCCCGCGCTGCCCCGTCCCCTTGGCGGAAAGCCCCCGCGCAACCAGCGTCAGATGCACTATCAGATGCTCCCCCACGCTCGTCCCGGCGGCATCGCCGGCCTGCTCGAACTGGTACTCGACCACGATGGCAAAGACGACATCTACCGCCTCGCCGACGACCTCGCCTTCGAGATCGACGATCTGCTGCCCATCGTCGACGCCGCGCAGCTGCTCGGCTTCCTCAAAGTCACCGAAGGCGATGCCGCCATCACCCCCACCGGCGCCGAGTACGCGAACTCCGAGATTCTCCGCCAGAAAGAGCTCTTCCGCACCGCCGCGCTCGAGAACGTCCTTCTACTACGTCAGATCGTCCGCGCCATCGAAGCCAAGAGCGACGGCTCCGTCCCCGAAGACTTCTTCCAGGACATGCTTGACGAGCAGTTCAGCGAAGATGAGACCATCCTCCAGTTGGAGACCGCCATCAACTGGGGCCGCTACGCCGAGCTGTTCGACTTCGACGTCTCCCGCAGGCGATTCATCCTTCCCGAAAAATTGAACGAGACCGAATCCGACAGCTCCACGGAGATTGGTGCGTGATGAACCTCCAGGACAGCTTTAACCCCAATCGAAGCCGGGAGATCTTCGGTCGTTCCCAGGTGCTCAAGCGCAGTTGGCCCTTCGTCCTCGATATGGGCGTCGCCGGTCTGGGCCTCGCCTGTTTCTACGGACTCATGCAGATTGCGAAGTACTGGTTTGGCCGCCCTGAGCCTGAGATCACCATCTCGCTCAGCCCTCACGCCCTGCCCCTCTATGCTTTTTACTCGGTCGTTCGCATCGGCCTCGCCTATCTGCTCAGCCTCGTCTTCGCCGTCGGCTACGGATACGTCGCCGCCTACAGCAAGCGCCTCGAATCCTTCATGATCGCGGGCCTGGATATCCTGCAATCGATCCCTGTGCTCAGCTTCCTTCCCGGCGTCATGCTGGCCATGGTCGCGCTCTTCCCCACCCGTCAGATCGGCCTGGAGATGGGCGCAATCGTCCTCATCTTCACCGGCCAGGTCTGGAACATGGCCTTCAGCTTCTACGCCTCTATCAAGAGCATCCCCCGCGAGCTCAGCGAAGCGTCGAAGATCTACAAATTCTCCCGCTGGCAGCGCTTCATCCAGCTTGAGCTTCCCTACTCCGCCATCGGTCTGGTCTGGAACTCGATGGTCTCCGTCGCCGGCGGCTGGTTCTTCCTGATGGCCTGCGAGATGTTCGTGCTCAAGAAGCATGACTTCAGGCTCCCCGGCCTCGGCTCCTACCTCCAGACCGCCGCCGGTGATGGAAATTACACCGCTATCGCCTGGGGCCTGCTCACCATGATCGCGATCATCGTCGCCACCGATCAGCTCATCTGGCGGCCGGTGATCGCATGGAGCGACAAGTTCAAGTTCGAGATGGTCGAGACCACCGCGCGCGTCCGCTCCCCTCTGCTGCATCTGCTGGAGCACTCCCGCGCTCTACGCAACCTGCGCCGCCGCACCATCGCTCCCCTGTCCGAGACCATCTACCGCCGCCTCGCCGATGCGCGGAAAGAGCGCATGGCCCGTTTGGTCACCGGCGACTCCAAAGCGACCTCCACCCGCGTCAAGCTGGCGTCGTGGCTGCGCGGCCTTCTGCTCGCCCTCATGGTCGCCGCAGTCGTTTATGCGGCCTGGCAGGCGGTGGAGCTGCTGCGGCAGGTAGAAGCCGGCCAATTCGGTGAAGTCCTCAAAGGCGCGGTGGCTACCTTCCTCCGCGTCAATCTGGCGCTCGTCCTGGCAGCTGCCTGGACCATCCCGGCTGGAGTCGCCATCGGCTTCAACCCCAAACTGGCGCGGATCGCCCAGCCCTTCGTTCAGGTCGTCGCCTCCATCCCCGCCCCCGCGCTCTTCCCTGTCATCCTGCTCGCCCTCATCAAGATGGGAGGAGGCCTCGGCATCGGTTCCATCGCTCTGATGATGCTCGGAACCCAGTGGTACATCCTGTTCAACGTCATCGCCGGAGCCATGGCCATCCCCTCCGACCTGCGCGAGGTCTCCGACCTCTTCCGCTTCACCACCATGCAGCGCTGGCGCACCGTCATCCTGCCCGGCATCTTTCCCTACCTGATCACCGGCATGGTCACCGCATCGGGCGGCGCCTGGAACGCAAGCATCATCGCCGAGTACTTCAGTCTGAACAACCACACCTACCAGACCGTCGGCCTCGGAGCTGTCATCAGCGCCGCCACTGACAGCGGTCACTTCCACATCCTGCTGCTGGCCACCATCGTCATGGCCCTGATGGTGGTCACCATCAACCGCCTCGTCTGGCGTCCCCTCTACCGCCTCGCCGAAACCCGCTACAAACTCGAAGGCTGACCGCGCCGCACTTCGCTCCCCCCGCACACATCCTTGAATGCCCTTGTCCTCGCAGTTCATCGCGATGACAAGGTTTTCATATCGGCGGGCGTAGGCCCATTCCCGGATGGCTGTCTGGATGAAGCGTTCTTCCGTGCCGTTGGTACGCGGAGTGTAGATGAGGGTGCGCCAGTGGGTAATGTGGAGACGATGAGCACGCGGCGGGTGGTGATGCCGAGGCGCTGGAAGGTTGAAGCCGCCTGGCTAAATGTCTTGTTTCTATGGGTGGGAGTCTTGTTCCCACTTGATAGGCAAACTTTTACAACATTGCGACGCACCTGGGGGTTGCAATGTCCTGGGAGCCGGTAATAGGTGCTTTTTCTTTGAAAAATCTGGGTCTTTTCGAATATTGGCGGTGTGTTTTGGAAATGGCCAGCAAGTTGCTACCTACGGTGTGTAGCAAAAAATATAACTGATGAGTCATACCTCTCCTTCTCGAACCAGAGTAAGACGGATGGCTAAAACCACAGATTTTCCTATGGGAGTTGTGTGCCGCGAAGACCTCAGGCATACGCGCCGGGAGAGCAGAGCGCAGGGAAGATGAGAGTTGCGAGCGAAGCAACTGCTTACGTCCTGGATGAAGCGCTTTGAAATACAAAAGCCCGCAACGACGGGCGGGGAGAAATTGACTCATGAAGAAACTTGCTTATCTTTTACCAGCTATCTGTCTTGCATTGGTTTCGCTTTCGGCGAGTGCGGACACTCTTCGATTTGATAACAGCCCCAATGGAGAGATTGGACCGTACAACCTGACACTGACCACTTCGGCCGGCTCCAGCATCCTGCAACTGTTCTGCATGAATGACCAGAACTTTATCCAGGCGGGCGAGAGCTGGGGAGTTCAGGTGGTGAACGGCGCGAGCTTCTTCGGCTCGGCTGTGGGCAGCGACGGCTTCAAGTACGAACAAGAGGCGTATCTACACAGCCTGTATAACGGCAGCAATGCGACTGACATTCAAGATGCGTTGTGGACGATCTTCAATCCTGGCACCTCACACCAGAACGCTGCGACTGCCGGACTTCTAGCGGCTGCGTTGGACTTCAACTACACCGCGGAGTTCCTCTCCAAGAGCACCTTCTACCTCTGGGATGGCGGACCGATCTCCAATCAGTACGGCGACTATTCTCCGCAGAACTTTGTCGGAACGTCACCTGTTCCTGAGCCTTCGACGCTTGTCATGTTTGGGTCGGGACTGCTGGGACTGGCCGGGGTTGCCCGCCGTAGGTTTGCGCGCTCGTAAGTCCTGCATCTGCTTCCCATCCTTCGCGCTTTTGCGAAGGATGGGAAGCAGATCTCCTCCCACCGATGCTCTACCGCACAACTTGCCGTATTAATCAGAATCTCTCCATTTCCCATAGCTCCATATTTCCCCTGTCAACCCCTCCAGCCCTTCAAATCTCCTCCTCTAAATCCGCAAACTAAACAAAGCAAATAACTTCCACCAAAAAAATAATTCCTCAAAAACTGTCATTGAGTTACCTCCAATTTAGTAAAATTAAAGCAGTCGAGAAACGAAGGGCCCAGCGTCAATTGCTGGGCCTAAACCATTTAGAACTAATACTTTACCTGTAACCCATCTAAATGGAATACTTTACAAATAAGTCTCCTGAATAGAAGACTTTAGCGATACAGGGGGGAGGGGATACCCCGACCCTGCCCCACACTGCTATCCTTACCAACGGAAACCAACAGGAGCACAGAACACCCATGATTGATCTCAAAGGCAAAGTCGCCGTCGTCTTCGGCCTCGCCAACAAGCGCAGCATCGCCTGGGGCATCGCCCAGAAGCTCTCCCAAGCCGGAGCCACTCTCGCCATCTGCTACCAGAGCGAGCGCCTCCAGAGAGAGGCCGACGAACTCGCCGCCGAGCTTCCCAGCGCCAAGACCTTCCGCTGCGACGTCGCATCCGATACCGACATCGCGACCGTCTTCGAGCAACTGAAAACCACCTACGGCAAGCTCGACATCCTCGTCCACTCCATCGGCTTCGCCCCCAACATCAAGAACACCGTCCTTGAGACCGCCCGCGAAGACTTCCGCATCGCCCACGACATCAGCGCCTACTCGCTCATCGCCCTGGCCCGCGCAGCCGAACCGCTCATGACCGACGGCGGCGCCATCCTCACCCTCACCTACTACGGCTCCACCAAGGTCTTCCCCAACTACAACATCATGGGCGTCGCCAAGGCCGCGCTCGAAGCCACCGTCCGCTACCTCGCCTCCGATCTCGGCGCAAAGCCCGGCGACAAAAAGATCCGCGTCAACGCCATCTCCGCCGGTCCTATCAAGACCCTGGCCGCGCGCGGCATCGGCGACTTCAGCAAGATCCTCAACGCCGTCGAAGAACGCGCCCCGCTCCACCGCAACGTCGACCAGCTCGAAGTAGGCAACGCAGCCCTCTTCCTCGTCAGCGACCTCGCCAGCGGCATCACCGGCGAAACCACCTTCGTCGACTGCGGCTACAACATCACCGGACTGTAGGGGATGCTGGAAAGCAGGTTTTGCTTAGGCACGGATTCAGAGGTTGCTAAAAAAAACAGTTTTGTTAAGGGCACGGCTTCAGCCGTGCCGTAACCGCCTTGTTTGCATTACGGCTTTAGCCGCTGAGGCGCGTCTTTCTTCAGCCACCGTCATGTCAGTATCCGTGTAAGTGATAGCGCAGGTCTACTGACAAGACGCTGTCAGTAGACCTGCGCTATTCTTCATCCCGTACTGTTCTAATTGCACAGACCTCTTGCAAACCATCGCGCAGACCCGCCACAGGAAAGGGATCAAATGACTATCGCCGAAATTCTCCTCCAGGACTTCGACCACGAAATGGCCGGAACCCGCACCACGCTTGAGCGCATCCCAGCCGACAAGCCTGACTTCAAGTGTCACGACAAATCGATGCCCATGGGCCGCCTCGCCGTCCACGTCGCCAGCCTTCCCCGCTTCGGCATTGACATTCTCACCACGCCGGGCATGGATCTCGCCACCACCAAATTCCCCACCCTCGAATTTGAGTCGCGTGAAAAACTGCTTGAAACCTTCGATACCCTTGCCGCTGAAGCCCGAGCCGCACTCGCCAAATCCAGCGACGCCGACCTCCAGCAGACCTGGAAGTTCAGCTTCGGAGACACGGTCATCTCCAACGAGCCCCGTTCCACCACCTACCGCAGCATGTTCTTCAACCACCTGATCCACCACCGCGCCCAGCTAGGCGTCTACCTCCGCCTCAACGACCTGCCCGTCCCGCCTCTCTACGGTCCCTCCGCCGACGACAGGATGGGCTTCTAAGGCAGTTCCAAAGCAGCTATACCGCAATAAAGAAAGCTATACCCCCAAATATTGTCATCCTTCGCCGCAGGCGGAGGACCTGCTTTTCTCTTGGAGGCACATCCTACCTGGAAGCGCTCTAAGGAAGGTCTGATTAAGTCTGCGAAGATTCCCTCAGCGGCTAAAGCCGCATTGCGAGCAAGTCACTTACGGCACGGCTGAAGCCGTGCCCTTAACAGAGCCTGACTTAATCAGAGGCTCCCTAAATATTTTTCCTATTCCTATTAAGGCAACCAGCACCCCGGAAGAAAAACCAACACGTCATCTCGACCGAAGCAACGGACGGCTTTATCGTCCGTTGCGCAGTGGAGAGATCCCTGTATTTCCCCCGCGTTGAGCCAAAACCTATAGCAACCGCGAAACCCCTTACCCAGCCTTCTCCGTCAACTCGGCCCACCGAGCATACAAACCATCCGCAACCGTCTGCGCCGCTTCCATCTCCGCCAGCGCAGCCGTCAGCTTCGCCGCATCCGTGACTACATCCTGTCGCTCCATCATCTCGCGCGCAGCCTGTAGCCGCTCCTCAGCCTCCTCCACCTGCGCCTCGATCCCGGCAAACTCCCGAGCCTCAAGGTAAGACAGCTTCTTCTTTCCCCCAGTCGCCGGAGCAGCCGCCACCGCAGGAGCAACCGCCTTCCCTGTCGCTCCCGGAGCGATCGCCTCCTCCACCTTCACGCCCCGCCACTGCTCCCACTGCGAATAATCCGAAAAACGCTCCGCCCCACCCCGCCCATCCAGCCCAAGCACCACTGTCGACACGCGATCCAGCATGTAACGGTCATGCGTCACCAGGACCAACGCACCTGAATATTCGAGCAAACTATCTTCCAAAATTTCGAGCGTAGCAATATCCAGATCATTCGTCGGCTCGTCCAGCAGCAACAGATCAGCAGGCTCCAGCATCAGTTTCGCAATCAGCACCCGAGCTCGTTCGCCGCCGCTCAGCCGCTCAACCGGCTGGTTCAACTGCTCGCTGGTAAACAGGAACTTCGTCGCATAACTCGCTACATGAACAACGCGTCCCTGATAAACCACCGAGTCCGAATCCGGAGCCAGCGCCCGCCGCAGCGTCACATTCTCATCCAGCTCCCGCATCTGGCTGAAGTAGACAATCTTCAACAGAGGAGCCTTCTTCACCACTCCAGCCGAAGCCTCCAGTTCGCCCGTCAGCAGCCGCAACAGCGTCGTCTTCCCGCTCCCATTCGGACCGACCAGACCGACGCGCATGCCTGATGTAATCAGAAAATTCAGCCCCTCGACGATCTTCCGGTCGCCGAGAACAACGCTGACATCCTCCAGTTCCACCAACCGCTTCGTCTGCCGCTCGGTGGCCGAAAAATCGATCCCCGCGGTCGCCGTCTGCACCCGCGAATTCACTTCTTTCAACTGCCCGATCAGATCGTTCGCGTTGTCGATCCGAGCCTTTGCCTTCGTCGACCGAGCCTTCGGCCCTCGCCGCAGCCAATCCACTTCGATCTTCACGCGGTTCTTCAGCGCGTCCTGCAACTTCGACTGCGCCTCCATGTAAGCCTGCTTGCCCTCGATAAACTTCGAGTAGCTTCCCTTCACCCGCAGCAGACCATCCGCATACACGCGGTTCAGTTCCACTATCTCCGTCGCAACATTCTCAAGAAAATAACGATCATGGCTAACAAGAACGCAAGCAAAATCAGCCTCATTCAGCAACTCCTCCAACCACGCAATACCCGCCAGATCAAGATGGTTCGTCGGCTCATCCAGCAGCAGCACATCGGGATGCGTCACCACAGCCTCGGCAATCGCCAGCCGCTTCCGCCAACCGCCGCTCAGCGTCGCCGCCTCAGCTTCCAGATCGGGAAACCCAGTCCGTCCCGAGGTCTCCCTCAGCCTTCCCTCGTGCTCACCTTCAGCCACCTTCGCCCGCACCAGCGCAGCTTCCAGCACCGCGCGCACCGTGATCCCCGGCGCAAAGCTCGACTCCTGCGTGACATATCCGACCCGCGCCCGCTTGCGAACCGCAACGTCGCCTGCATCCGCGTCTTCTTCAGCGGCCAGCACCTTCAACAGCGTGCTCTTCCCCGCCCCATTCGGCCCAATCAGCCCAATACGGTCCCCATCTGAAACAGTAAAAGAAATCTCACGGAACAAAGCAGTCGCGCCGAAGGCCTTGGTCAACCCCTGCGCATTTAAGATTGGTGGCATCTCTTCAGTCTACCCTGCTTACACCCTGCGAATCTCCGACCACTGATCGACGCAGATAAACACGGAATAATAAGATTTTAAAGTTATTGTCTTATCCGTGTTTATCCGTGCAAATCCACGATCGATGCGTACTCCCTAATCCAGGTCGAAATCCCGTAGCGGCCGCTCCCCAAGCGGCGTTTCTTTGGCCTTCTTCACCGCTTCGGCGAACTTTTTCGCCAACACATCGTCCTTGTTCTTCTGTGCATCCACACTCTGCGCAAAGATCGAGTCCCGCCGTGCATCCGCCTCGCGCAGCGCCTTAGCAGCTTCACCAAAGTCCTCAAACATCTTCTTCTTTGGGGCGGGTGTATGTGCAATCACCGCTCGCGTCACCGGATCAATCTTCAGCATCGCCCCACAATCCGGACACATTACTTCAAATACCTCGTCGCTCATCCCCATCACCATCACCTCAACGCTCTATTCTAAGACTGCCGACACAAATTCCGACATGCTGCGAAGACATTGATGGAAGATTGGTTCGGGACTATTCTCATCTATAACCGAGACAGTATGTTGTTCACCCATGGCCAAACTCTTTCCTATGAACTTTCGAGCTCGCAAAAGAACCCTGTCTCTGTTTGACTTTGTGTACCTCAGGATCTTCCTCCTCGGGATGGCGGTCTTGCTCGCACTTCCACAGACTTCAATCCACGCACAACAGGACGATGTCAGGCGTGCTGCCGAACTGTCACAGGCTGGCAGGCCGCACGACGCCGAGCTCGTCTGGCGCCAGCTTGCGCGGGCTCATCCCACAAACGCCAATGTGCATCTGGGTCTTGGAATAGCGCTCGCCCAACAGAACAATCTTCAAGAGGCTGCAATTGAATATCGTAAAGCTCTGGCGCTGAATCCGCGTCTGCCCGATGTCTCGTTCAACCTGGGACTGGCCGAGTTCAAACAAGGTCACTTTGCCGCCGCGATCAAGCCGCTTATCGCCGCTGCCGCAGAGAAACCTCAGGACAAACGAAGCGGCCTGCTTATCGGTATGAGCTACTTCGGCCTGCATAACTATGCGAAAGCGGTACCTTATCTTCAGACAGCTGCAGCCTCCGAGCCGTCCAATCTTGAACTGCATAATGTGCTGGCTCAAAGCTGCTTGTGGAGCGCTCAATATACCTGTGCGATGGCTGAGTATAAAGCCATCCTGAGCGCGGACCCGGACTCGGTACAGGCTCATATGCTTCTCGGACAGGCACTCGACAGCCTGGATAAACGCACGGAGGCGATTGCCGAGCTCGAAACAGCGGCCCGCATCGCTCCCAATGAGCCGAACGTCCACTTCGAGCTGGGATATCTCTACTTCACCCAGCACGACTATGAACGCGCCGCCCCCCAGTTTGAACTGGAACTGAAGAACAATCCAGAGAACGCGCAGGCCCTGACCTATCTGGGCGACATTAAGATACGAAGCAACGATGACAAGGCTGCGGAAGCCCTGCTGACCAAGGCAATTCACTTACAAAATAATATTCGCCTGGCTTACTTCGACCTTGGCATCGTCTATGCGAATCAGAAGCGCAATGCGGAAGCGATTAAAGCTCTTCTGCGTGCCGAAGAACTCGATCCCAAGGAACCGGACGCCCATTATCGCCTGGCGCGAATCTACATGGCGCAAGGCGAGAAGCAGAAGGCTGACCGCGAGTTTGCAAAGACGAAAGACCTGCACAACAAGACAACAGAATCGTTGATCCAGAAGGTAACTGGAAGCGCCGGCTCGCCGCCGCGGTAACTACGAGCGCAACATCTTACGCCGGCGAGAATTTGTGTCTGGTATTTGGTATAGGTCTGATGTTCTACTGCGAGAGTGAGCAACGGCAGATCGATCAGCACTCGCCGAGAGTTTCTATGGATGGCCGCGTCAACCGCGGCGATGGCGCAGGGTGTCGCCTCCCGTAACGTCAAGCCGCTGCCTCGCGGCAAACCCTCCGGCGTTCCGTTTCTTGCGCGCTTTACGGATGTGGCGGCAGCGGCGGGTCTTACCCATCCAGTGATCTATGGCGGGCTTCACCAAAAGAAATACATCGTCGAAACCGTAGGATGCGGGATCGCCTTCTTCGATTACGACAATGATGGCTGGCTGGATATTTTTGTACTTTGCGGAACTCGCATGGAGGAGCCTCCACCGGGCGCTACCAATCGGCTGTATAAGAACAATCGCGACGGAACCTTCACCGATGTTACAGAGAAGGCCGGACTCGTTCGCACCGGCTGGGCCAGCAGCGTCACTATCGGCGACTACAACAACGATGGCTTCGAAGATATCTTCATCACCTACTACGGCCAGAATGTTCTCTATAAAAACAATGGAGACGGCACCTTCACCGATGTCACCAAGGAGGCTGGCCTTCTGTATACAGGGAGCCTTCGCTGGGGTTCAGGCTGTACTTTTATCGACTATGACCGCAATGGACATCTGGACCTGTTCGTTTCGACTTACGTCGATCTTAACCTGCACAAAATTCCGAAGCCGGGCGAAAACCCTTACTGTAACTTCAAGGGAGTTCCCGTCAACTGTGGTCCACGCGGTCTTCCCCTGGGGCATAACTACATCTATCGCAATCAGGGCGATGGGACCTTTAAAGAAGTTACTGAGACCAGCGGTATTTTAAAAACGCCAAACACCTATGCAATGACCGCGGTCGCCGCTGACTTCGACAATGATGGCTGGACTGACATCTATGTCGCTTCCGATTCAACACCCAGCCTGCTCTTTCATAACCAGCACAATGGCACCTTTGCCGAGGAAGGCGTCGAGCGCGGAGTTGGCCTGAGTAACGATGGGATGGAGCAGGCTGGAATGGGCGTCGCCGTGGGGGACTACAACCTTGACGGGAATCTCGATATATTCAAAACACATTTTTCCGACGACACCAGCGTTCTTTATCGGAATGATGGCGACGGCAACTTTACCGATGTCACGATTGAATCGCGGATCGCAGTAGAGACTCGATATACCAGTTGGGGAACGGGGTTTGCAGACTTCGACAATGACGGCTGGCCTGATCTCGCCATTGTCACCGGCTCTGTTTATCCCGAAGTAGAAGCTAAATTCCCAACGTACCCCTTGGCAACGCCGCGAATCATCTTCCGCAATCTGGGCAACGGCACGTTTGAAGAGCTGATCGAAGAGGCCGGGCCGGGGATCTCAGCGCTTCATTGCAGCCGTGGATGCGCCTTCGGCGACTTCGATAACGACGGCGATGTCGATATGGTGGTCATCAATCTGAACGAGCCGCCATCGCTGCTCAGAAACGATGTCAAGGGCGAACATAACTGGCTCAAGATTCTTCTCGTGGGAACCCAGTCAAACCGCAGTGCAATCGGCTCAAAGATCGTTGCTAAATATGGCGGGAAGGTTCAGGCGCAAACCGTGATGGCGCAGTCGAGCTTCTACTCTGTCAACGACCGCAGGCTTCATTTCGGTCTGGGTCAGAGCACGCAGGCCGATCTCGAAATTCACTGGACGAACGGCCATGTCGAACGGATCAAGGGAGTCCAGGCAAACCGGCTTATAACTATCAAGGAAGCCGCCGGAGTAGTTAAGACAGACATCTTCGCCGCCAACCGCAAGTAACATCCTCACTGGATTAAATAAAACAGCGCTCTGAGGTTGGGCACACCTCAGAGCGCTGTCGTCGAAATAGTTAGAACAGTAACTTACCGCCAAACTGGAAGCTGCGAGCATCCCAGGCTGACGTTACTTGTCCAAAATTTCCATCCGTGAACCCAGCATCGAGATTCTGGAACTGGGTGTGGTTGAACGTGTTGTAGGACTCTGCACGAATCTGAAGTCTAAGTCCCTCTTTCATAATCGGAAAAGATTTGAACAGCGACAGATTGGTGTTGAATCGGCCAGGACCAACGACCTTGTCCTTTCCAGAATTTCCGAAGCCCTGATTGGGCCCCCCGTTCCACGGTGCCACAGGAGCGGAGAATGCCGCTGTATTGAAGTATTGCTTCTGTGTCTTCGGACCTTTGGCCGAGGCTCCCGGGACAAGGTTGGCTCGATTGCTCGTTCCACCGCCGAGGCCAAGCGTGTCTGGGCCATAGCTTATGGTGACAGGTGTGCCGCTATTTGCGACGGTAATCCCGGAGATCTGCCAACCACTCAGAGCCTGGCGTTCCAGGAAGTTGCCGTTCTTGAAGAACGGCTCGCTATAGATGTAATTCGCACTGAAGATATGCCGCCGATCCAATGCGCCCGAACTCCGGTCATATTCTTGATTGAAAGGATTGGAAAGCCGTGCAAGATCGCCATTGGCCAGATCGATCTCGTGCGACCACGTGTAGGAGAACTGCACCGTGAAGCCGTGCTGATTTTCTACACGAAGACTGGTCTGCAGCGAGTGATAGCTTGAATTAGTAGTCTGCTCCTCCTGGGTGATAGAAGCATAGCCTAGATACTGCCTGTATTGGTTCGCATCGGCTGTACCAGCCGCAACGTTTTGTCGTTGATTGCTACTCAATGGCAGAGTGTTGATTGAGCGATCGTTATTCTGATGCCAACCCGTGGTCCCTACATACTGGAGTACGCCAACGACCGAGGGAGCAAGCTCTCTTTGGGCACCGATACTGAACATGGAGACGCCCGGAGCCGGGTAGTTATACGCCAGATTGGTGAGGCTGGCCGGATGGATAGCTGCCGCCGCAGCCAGGCCGCTTTGGTTATCCCTTGATGGATCGGAGAAGTAGACGTTGTTGGCTGACGGCTGATAGGAGAAGGGTGGATTGCCGCCCGCGTTATAGACGTCATTTCCCTGGACCCGCTCAAAGAACATGCCGAAACCGCCACGAATTACCGTCTTGCCGTCGCCAGACACATCGTAGGCAAAACCGACGCGGGGTTGGAACGTGTTGTATGGATTCTTGACAGCTCCTCGCGGGAAACCATCGACACCTGCGATCTTTACTCCGTTGAGATAGAACGGCGCCGGGGATCCTGCAGGTTGCCTGAAACCAGGATTTGCGGGGTTAAGCGTGCCGTCCGAGTTGAGAGGGCTGCCAAGGGATCTGTCGTAGGCGGAAGGCACAAAATTGGCAAAGCGATTACTTCTCTCAAACGCATGGGGCAACGCATCGAACCGGATTCCCAGATTGAGGGCTAATCTCCTTGTTGCCTTCCAATTATCCAGTACGTAGAAGGAGTAGGTATTGTTGACCCAGTGAGGCGTGTTGAGGGCCTGCAATTGCGTATAAGAGTTGGCAAAGCCCAGCAGGAAGTTGACGTAGGAATCCTTGGAGTAGGAACCAGGAGTAAAGCCATAGGTTCCCTGTGTATTGAATTGAAGCTGCTGGTTCTTGATGAAGTGCATGTAGGAAACGCCGAACTTGAAGTTATGCCTTCCGTGCGACCAGGACAGATCGTCCCTCGTCTGGTAGTCCATGGCAGCATTCTTCCAGGGAAAATACTGCGAATTCCAGGTCGTCCCATAAGGAGCGCCGAGATCGATCTCGGGAAGCCGGTTCAGTGCGTTATTTCCAGTGAAAAAGCTTCCGGCATTCCAGCCAGTGGGTTGGGCAAATATTCCGACGGGAGTAAAGGTGAGTTTGTTTCCATTGAAGTTGAACGCAGTTTCATTCAACAGGTTTGGAGAGATCGTTTGTGTCAGTTTGACGACAGCAGCCCAGGCCGGATTATTCATCATGCTGCCTACTGTGGGGTAGGAGTCGTTGCTCCACAGCGGAGGATACTTGGTCTGCTGGTTGGCATCGTGGATGTAGTGTCCCATCAACTGAAGCTTTGAGGTGAGAGCGTGGTCGATGCGAACCAGATCCTCGCGGACATAGGTAGGCGCGGCAATCGACGCGACATATATATTGCTTCCGTCCGGCGAATTGGGTTTCGGAAATGCGCCCGTGCCCATAAACCGTACGGCATTAGGATCGAGCAAGTCTGCCGGAATAACGTAGGCTCCATTGTTGCCGGGACTGGGAAATGGGGAGCCAGGAGTCAGTCCGTGGGCAGCATACAGAGCCAACTTGGCCGGATCGTGGGTGCTAGGAACAAGGGGAGCCGCACCGGGACCCCCATTTTTCGGAGGAGGCGTGTAGGCAAGGTCCTGACCGAGAGTCGGAAAGTTCCCCGCTGCAATCGTGGTGGTTCGTGTGGGAGCGCTTCCGCGGATCTCGCGGCGGCCCTCTTCGTTGAAGAAGAAGAAGGTCCTGTCGCGATGGGTGTTGAAGACATGCGGGATAAAGAGCGGGCCACCAATGTTGCCGCCAAAGACATTCACTCGCAGCTTCGGTTTGGGCCTTCCGCCCAGTTTGGCAATGTAGTTGTTCGCATCGAATTTCTCGTTACGGTTGAACTCCCAGAGTCCGCCATGAAAGCTGCGGGTTCCGGACTTCAAAACCATCAGGATCTGGCCGCCTGACCCGATGCCGTAGTCGGGGCTGTAGTTGCTGTTCAGCGTTTGGAATTGTGAGATCGCGTCCTGAGAGACAAGAATACTGAAGCAGCCGCCGCAGCCACGGTCGTAAATCTCGCCACCGTCCA
The DNA here is from genome assembly GCA_041691575.1 of Terriglobales bacterium. Lineage (GTDB taxonomy): Bacteria > Acidobacteriota > Terriglobia > Terriglobales > Acidobacteriaceae > Edaphobacter. The sequence goes on along the minus strand of JBEPUJ010000021.1, from coordinate 27,233 downwards.
CCATGTAGATGTTGTGGCTTGGGCGCGTTCCGTTGAAGCTGATGCCGTTGCCGGCAGTCAAGGCATTGACGCCGTTGTAATCGGGAAGGTTATTCGAAACACCCGTTCCGAGGACGGCAAGGGCCGTAATGTTGCGGCCATTGGTCGCCAGTTCAGAGACCTGGCTGCCCGAGATCAGGTTGCTTACCTCGCTGGTCTCGGTCTGTACTCGCAGCGCATTTGCCTCAACAGAAACCGTTTGCTGCGAGCTTCCCACCACTAAAACGATATTTTCCTGAAGCGTCTGCGCGACGTTCAGCACGATATTACTGGTCGAGGAGACCTGGAACCCCGGGGCAGTCACGGTAAGGGTGTAGTGCCCGATGCGCAATCCGGGGAAATTGAATATTCCCGCCCCATTCGTGGTTCCGGTTCGGGTTTCACTTGTCTCTGCGTTGACGATCTTCACCGCGGCGTTCGGAACAACCGCTCCGGAAGGATCGCTAGCAGTTCCGTTAATGGTCGCGTTCTCCTGTGCGTATGCCGCAGGCATAGCCAGCAAGAGGGCCATCAGGGCTACGCCAACTGTGAGTAAACGAGTGCTTTTCATAGAGCTCACCTTCCATCTTCGTCAGATTGATTTCTGATTCTACGTATCGGGTAAATGTTTACTTCAAAGCCCCGACTACTCAATTGGGTTGAAGTTGGCCTCATCACTTTGCATTACTTTAGTGTCAGGAATACTTTAGAGAGGAACTATCGGTTTCGTCAAGTACTAAATCGATTGCGGTAATAATTCTCGATATGCTAACTGCATCGTCGGGCTCCGTCTCCCCGTGAAGGCTGCCCAGGGTCAGCATCAGAAAACGATGACCTCGATGCGCATGGAATCAGATTCGAATACACGAAGACGAATGGTTTAATAAACCGCGCGATAAAGAAGATGCTCGGAGGGATATTCGATAGATCCCATTTAACGTTGGTATATCAATGCTTAATCCCATACGCCAGAACATTTCCATCAGTCCATTTCAATGGCGATCGAATCGGACTCCATGCTTCTTCTGTTGAAGAGGAGGAGATCATCTGATGGAATCCACGCCGGAATAGCGTCATCTCGATTTCGGATACTCGTTTCCAGGCGCAATTTTTCCCATCTGATCCACTTTTTTCATATGCCGAAAAATAGAGAGAATTGGGCTCCGATAATCCAAAGAAAAACCAGGCTGGAGACCCCAGTTGCCTAGCTGCAGCCAGGAAAAAGCTAACGCACAGTAGCAAACATAAAAATCGTCACCTTCGCAGGGTGGCGATTTTCAAAATAGTCTTCATAAGCCGATGATAATAAGTAGTTTATATGGCGGAGAGGGGGAGATTCGAACTCCCGATAGCCTTGCGACTATGTCTGATTTCGAGTCAGGTGCATTCAACCGGGCTCTGCCACCTCTCCGCGCTTTGCGGCCATCCATACCGGCCTTAGACAGTCTACCGGCGAAAGCGTATCTGTTGCAATGCCAAGGATGAGAGTCGCCCCCCACCGCACATCCGTTCCAACTCTCCTACATGCAAGTCTCCCTCAAATTTCAAGCGGGACTGGCACATTGTCCACGGATTGCTGGATGCGGTGTCCACTCAGCGCAAAATGCAGAATATAGGCATAGCAGATAAAGACAATCACGAAACTTTTCTGGTAGCTGAAGAGATCCGCCAGAAATCCCTGGATCTCGGGAATAACCGCTCCACCAACGACCATCGTAATGAGTATCCCCGAGCCTTGGCTGGTATATTTCCCCAATCCTTCCACCGACAGGGGAAAGATGCACGGCCACATAACAGAGTGACACAATCCGCAAGCCACAACGGCCCACATTGCTACCGCGCCATGGGTAGTAATCGTTATCCCGATCAGAATGAGCGCAATCAAAGAGACAAAGGCCAAAGCCTTCTGAGCCTTCACCCTGCGAAGCGCGGCGAATCCAATAAAGCGGCCGACCATCGCCCCTCCCCAGTAAAGAGAGACGTAATGGGCACCGGCCTGATGGCTAAGTCCGCCCATCGAAGGCTGGCTAAGATAGGCGATCAGCAGGCTGCCGATTGCAACCTCTGCGCCCACGTAAAAAAAGATCGCTCCCGCTCCCAGGCGAAGATGCCGGAACTTCCACGCGCTTCCACCCGAACCATCGTTTTCCGCTCGCTTCTCGATGAGTTCGGGAAGATGAACGAACGCCGTGATGACCGCCATGGCGAATGCACAGCCCGCCAGAATCACGTAAGGCATGCGAACCGAGCGCGCCAGTTCCGCCACGGATGCGCCCGCCGCGATGAAGATGAGCGCCGCCCCGAGCCGTGGCGCAATGGTCGTCGCCAGGGAGTTGAAGCCCCCCGCCAAATTGAGCCGCGACGCCGCCGTCTCCGGCGACCCCAGCGCCCCGACATAGGGATTGATGGCCACCTGCAAAAGTGCAAGTCCGCTGCCGACGACGAAGAGCGCAAAAAGAAAGAGCGGATAGAAGATGATGATCGACGCCGGCAGAAAGAGCAGCAAGCCGACACCCATCAGCGCAAGGGCAACGACGATGCCGGATTTGTAGCCGATCCTGCCAATGATCCAGCCCGAAGGCAGCGACATGACGAAGTAGGCGCCGAAGAAACAGAACTGAACCAGCAACGCCGCCACATTCGTGAGGTGAAAGAGATCCTTGAAATGAGGCACCAGGATGTCGTTCAAAGCCGTGATGAAGCCTATGCCAAAGTAGAGAGACACCATCAGCGCCAGTGGAGCCGTGTAGCTTTTCTTCCGGGTCTCATCGACCCCGACCCCACCGTCTCCCGCGACTCCAATAGCCATTTTTATTCCCCAGATGGATATAACTGCAATCGTTCACCGATAGCTGACCATATCCATCGCAGCGGCACAGCGAAAGATTGCACCATCATCTTACGCATTAAGGATGACCTCCGGTCTGGAAACGCAAAGCAGACATGGCGAAGCCATATTGAGAGCGCGCATTCGCATCGCTGATGGCGGCCTGCGTCTGTTGCAACTCGGCCTGGCTGAGTTCAACAATCGAACTCAATCCCAGCCGATAGCGCGTCTCGGACAGGTTGAGCGCCAGATTCGCTTGTCGCAGCAACTCGCCGGTCACCGTCACTCGCTGCGAAGCAGTCCTGGCATTGAGCCATGCCGTGCGAACATCGCGAACCACACCATTACGCAGGTCACGCGTCCGCTCGGATGCCGCCTTCGCTTCAAGCGAAGCCTCAGACGCCTCCGCCGTATAGCGGAACCCGTTGAAGATTGGAATGCTCATATTGACGCCCACCGCCCCATACCAATCGGGAGCAAAGTACTGGCTTGATCCCACAGGGGTCTTCCCTACCGTGCCCAGAGCGCTGATCGTTGGCAGAAGCTGTTCATGCTGTGCCCGGCTGAACTTCCGGGCAGCCTGCTCGCTCCATTGCAGCGACTGGAGATCGGGCCTGTTCTGGATCGCCGATGCAATCAGCGGCTCGACATTCGCAGGCAGCGTCGGCAACGCATCTTCGCTCTCCACCAGCTTGTAGTTCATCTGCTGGTCATAGCCAAGCACTGCGTCCAGCGCCGCTCTTGCTGCGTCGAGATTGTTCTCCGCGTCCAGTTGCAGCAGCTTTGCCTCGGACAAGTTAACCTGGGCGAAGCTGAGATCGAGGTCGGACTTCAATTTTGCCGAAGTCAACGCGCTCACCTGATCGACCAGCGTCTGCCTCGCCGACACCGTCTGTTCGGCAACCCTCAGGGTCGCCTCGGCCTGGATGGCCTGGTAGAACACCTGATCGGTAGCCAGAACAATATCCGCGCGGCTCGCCTCGGCATCGGCCAGCCGGGCCTTCTCACTCAGCCTGGCCGAAGCGATCAGACTTCCGGTATGTCCGAAATCCGTGACCAGTTGCCGCAGTTGAACTCCCATTCCCGCATGCTGCACCAGTCGGGAAGCGGCCAGCGTACCCGCCGAAACGCGGCTACCCTCCTCCGCATCCACAGCAGTCAGATTTCCGCTTATGTCCGGCAACTGATTCGAGATGTTCTGCCGGACGACCTGATGCTGCACTTTCGCAAGCAGCTGGCCGATGTGAATCCGGGGATTATTCGCCAGGGCGATCTTTTCCGCCTGCTGCCGAGTCAACAGAACTGGAGCGCCGGAGGTCGAAGGTGCTGACGCCGCTCCTTGCGCCTGCGGCACCGCCGTCCCGGTCGATCCAGCTTGCATGGGTGCCAGAAAAGCATGATCCCTTGACGGTGCATTCGGCAACAGTCTGGCAGGCTTCCCTTGCGCGAACAACGTGCCCGTCCCGCCCGCAGCCAGCAATAACAAAGCAGCAGTATGAAGTTTTCTGGTCATGCTCGATCTCCCCCTGCTGCGACGACGCGCTCTTCGTTGTGCTCTTCGTATTCTTCCTTACGATGGATCCATAGATACGCAGCGGGCACGACATAAACCGTGACGATCACCGACACCGTCAACCCCCCGATGATCGCTCTCGCCAGCGGCGCATACTGCTCGCTGCCCGCCTCAAGCGCAAGCGCCATCGGGATCATGCCCAGAATCGTAGCCAGCGACGTCATCAGGATCGGGCGCAGACGCAGGCGGCAGGCCATCGCAACCGCTTCATCGATTGGCATCCCTTCCCCACGCAGGTTTCGCGCGACATCGACGATCAGAATCGAGTTCGAGACCACGATGCCGGTCATCATAATCACGCCCATCAGCGACATGACATTCAGCGTCGTATGCGTCAGCAGCAGAAAGCCGATCACGCCGGTAATCCCCGGCGGAACCGCAAGCAGGATGACGAGCGGATCGACGAAGGAGGAGAACTGCGCCATCAGAACCAGGTACACCAGGATGATCGAAAGGATCAGCCCGATGCCAAAGCTCTTGAAGGATCGCCTCATGCCTTCAACCGACCCGCGAACCGTAACGCGCACGCCTTTAGGCAGCTTGGTTTGTGCGAGGATTTTGTCGACATGCGAAGCGACCGCACCGAGATCTTCCGACGAAGGCGAAACATAGACGTCGATGACGCGCTGAAGCTGATAGTGATCGACTTCCGTGGGCGACTGAATCATCTGGATGTCCGACACCGCGCCGAGTTGCGTGGTCAGCGTGGACTTCACGCCGCGCAAAGGAATGTTCTTCAAATCCTGCATGGATTTGATCTGCTTTTCCGGATATTGAACGGTCAGCATATAGTCGTTTCCCGACTTTGGATCGACCCAGTAGCTGGGCGCGATCATCTGATCCGAATTGAGCGCGGTGATGACGTTGTTGACGATCTCCTTGGAGGTAAGCCCCAGCTTCGCCGACATCTCACGGTTGATGTTGACGCGAAGCGAAGGATAATCGAGGTCCTGCGGAATCATGACATCGCTCACGCCTTTAAGTTTGCGAACCTTGCCGGCCAACTCTGTCGCCGTCGCGTACGACGCCTTGAGATTGCTTCCGCTCACCTGAATGTCAATCGGAGCCGGAAGCCCGAGATTGACCACTGAATCGACCAGGCCTCCGGTCTGGAAGTAGGTCGATAGTTCAGGAATATCGTCCGCCAATTTTTTGCGGACAATATTCATATAGGCATAGCTGCCAACGTGGTTCTCCTTGTTCAGGCTGACCTGAACCGTCGCCGTATCCTGTCCCGAGTTGCTTGTGTACATCGACGAGAACCCGGGAGTCACGCCAATATTCGAGACCACGATTCCAAGGTCTTTCTCTGGAATGACCTCGCGAATATCCTGCTCGACCATCTGGATATATCGATCCGTCACGCCAATGCGCGATCCGGTGGGAGCCTTGATGTTGATGACGAATTGCCCCGGATCGGTGCGCGGGAAAAAGGATGTTCCCATCAGCGGGAAGAACGCGAGGCTGACGAGAAAGACCCCAATGACGCCAAGCACGGTGGTCACAGGCCGCAGCAGGGTCTTGCGAACCGACCTGTCATAGTGCATCAAGGTCCGGTCATAGCGGCGATTGAACCAGCGGACGAAACGCTGGAACGGGCTCCCACCACCATGGTGTGCGGCTTCATTGTGCGCATTTTTTATAAATCGTGCGCAGAACAGTGGAACCACTGTCATCGCCACAAAATAGGAGGCGAACAGCGCGAAGACCACCGACAGCGCAAGCGCGGTAAACAGAAACCGGCTGACTCCGTAGAGAAACACAACCGGGAAGAAGACGATAGCGGTAGTAAACGTAGCGGCCAGCACCGGCAGGGCAACTTCCTGCCCACCTTTTTCAGCGGCCACCTCCGGCGATTCTCCCTGCTCCAGATGGTGAAAGATATTTTCGAGGACGACCACCGAGTTGTCGATAAGCCGCGAAAACACCAGCGCCAGCCCACCCAGAATCATCGTGTTGATCGTCCCGCCTGCGATGGAGATACACAGAAGAGCCGCCACCGCGGAGAGCGGGATCGACAACATGACACCCAGCGTGGCCCGCATGCTGCCGAGAAAAATCAAGATCATCAACGCGGTGAGAACGAGCCCGATCCCTCCCTCATTCCCCAGATTTTTAATCGCGGTCCGCACATAGGTGGATTGATCGAAGACCACATTCGCCACCAGGCTCGAAGGGACATCGACCAGATGGCCGATCGCCTCCTTGATCCCATTAACGATCGAGATCGTATTGCTGCCGCCGCCCTGCTTCAGCACCGGCAGGTAGACGGACTTCTGCCCATCCACGCGGACGATGCTGTTTTGAATCTGCTGCGCATCGGCGGCATGGCCGACATCTCCCACCAGCACGGAGTCGTTGCCCACCGTCTTCAACGGCAATCGACTAATCTGTGCAATATCAGGAAGCTGGCTGTTGGTATAGATGTTGAAATCTTTCGGCCCGATCTGAACGTCGCCTGCGGGAAGAATCAGGTTCGACTCGTTGACGGTGCGGACTACATCCATCAGGCTCAGTTGGTGCGCCTGCAGCTTCACTGGATCCACGTAGACCTGAATCTGGCGATACTTGCCACCAAACGGCGGTGGCACCGAAGCGCCGGGAATATTAGCCACCTGGTTGCGAACGTTGTACTGCCCCAGATCACGCAGCCTCGTCTCGCTCAGTCCCTGCCCCTTCAAGGTAATCAGACACACCGGCAGGCTCGATGCATCGAACTTGAGCACGACCGGCGGCAGCGTTCCCGGCGGAAGACGCCTCAGGTCTGCCATCGCGAGATTTGAAATCGTACTCACTGCGGAGTCGGGATTCGTTCCCGGTTGAAAATAAATCTTGATCAGGCTCACGCCCGGCAACGAACGCGATTCAATGTGGTCGATACCACTGCCAAGCGTAAAGAAGCGTTCAAAACGGCCCGTAATATCGGTCTCGATCTGCTCCGGCGGCATGCCGTTGTAGAACGTTGCCACCACGACAACGGGAATATCGATCTGGGGAAAAAGATCGACCGGCATGCGCGCCACAGCCGTGAAGCCGACGACCGAGATTACCAGGCAAAGCATGATGATGAAGAAGGGATAGCGGAGAGCAAAACCTGTCATTTACTGGTCCTCTCCTGCGTCTGCACCCACATTGGACATTGCGCTGCGGTGTGGCGTCACCCGTTCTCCCGGACGAAAGGCGCCAAGGTTCGCCGTAATAACCTGATCGCCGTCGCTCAACCCATCCAGAATGCCGATGAGGTTGGCCGTAGAAACGCCGATCTTGACGATTCGCTTTTCAACCCGGTCGCTCTTGTTGACGACCAGAACAAACGGCTTGCTTCCGCTCTGGTCCACGGCTTGCACCGGCACCGCCAGCGCATTCCCTGCCCTGCGAATATCGAGCGACACATCGGCATACATTCCCGGTGTCAGCTTGCCGTCTTTATTGGGAACGTCGATCTCAACCTGGAGCGTTCGTGTCGCGGTATCGAGCGAGGCGGAGTTCCGGCTCACCGTCCCGGTAAATTTCTCCCCTGTCGCCTGAACCTGAATGGTCGCCGTATCTCCATCGCGAACAAATCCGGCGAGCGACTCCGGCACCGGAACCCTCAACCTCAACACATTGACCTCGGCCAGCTTCACCACCGGCATCGAGCTGGCATTCGACGTCCCTGCCTGAATCAGCGACCCCGTGTCGGCATAGCGCCACGTCACCACTCCACTGAAAGGCGCGGTAATTCGCGAGTAGTCCGCCAGCGAAGAGTAGTGCTGCTGATCGGCGCGCGAGACCCCCAGTTGCTGCTCCATCGCTGAAAGCGCCGATTTAGCGGAATCAACCTGCGCGGCGGCTCCACGGTCACCCGCCAGGGCGTCGTCAAGCTCCTGCTGCGCGATCAAACCCGGACGCGCATCGGAGGCCTGCTGCAGCCGCTGCGCCGCCGAATGCAGCGCTGCATAGTTTGCCTGCGCCCGCAGAACCTCGCTCTTCGCGCGGGTAATCTGCTCCTGCGTCTGCCGAACGCCCGCGTCCGCGCCCTGCACCTGCGCCGTCAACTCTGGGATATCCAATGTCGCGAGCACCTGGCCCACCTTCACCTTGTCACCGATATCGACATAGATGTGCTTGATATATCCGGCGACCTTCGCATGAAGCTCCACCTCTTGAAAGGGGATAAATTCTCCGGCGACATTCAAAGTGTTCGACAGAGGAGCGCGAGTCGCAACAGCGATCGGCGCAACCGGATAAGCCTCATCTGATCCCGTTTTTACATGCGGACTATTGCTCTTACAACCAAGGACGGCGAAACTCGCCAGGCTAACTAGCACTACGATCCCCACCGAAATGAGGGAAATTCGCTTGCACATGTTGTCAATACCTATATTCAATCGGAAGCCAACGCCGGAAAATGCAGCTACAGATTCTTTTGAACGAGAATCTTAAGCTGTGCTCTGAGCTACAGCTCAGGCAGTACGATGCGCGCGGATTTAATTGGAGGCGAAGCGGAAAGGCGGGGGGCGGAAAGAGAAAAAGGTTTGATCGGGTTGCTGGGGAAGCAGTGCCTGGTGCCACGTAGCTCTCAACAGGAAAACGGGTTTCAGGAAGCACAGCCCCGCGATTGCCGCGCCCATCGCCAAAGCGAACAGCGTGATGGGCTCAGGACTCACCAGGGGATCAGCCGCCAGCTTTGTGGCCTCAAACGTGGCTGGCCGTTCTCTTTGCGAGAGCAGCTTTGCCGAGGACATATGGTTCGAAGGATTGTAGAGAGACAGTTTGTACTGAACGCCCCACGAGAAGACAGCAAAGGCCAGCATCGCAATCGCGACTATCATCCACTGCGATCCGCGCCGTTTTGTCTGCTCAGTCTTCATAGATTGGTGGGCATCGGACAGTCCGCGACAAACGAGTATCCGTTTCGTTGGACTTTCCAAATATAATTTTAGTATGGCGCAGGACTGCGATTTCACAAAAATCGATTTCTATACAGAAAAATCTGACGCGATCAACAAGTTATCATTCCTGCAATAATTCTTCGCACATTGCGTCGCAGCCACCACTCCCATACACTAAACCAAGTTCATCAGTAACCGGAATGGGCGGTTAGCTCAGTTGGTTAGAGCATCTCGTTTACACCGAGAGGGTCTGGGGTTCGAATCCCTAACCGCCCACCAATCTTTTACCCTTCCGTCAGCGATCAATCTTCCATGGCTCCCCGCTTAATCATCAATGCCGATGACTTCGGTCTCACCCCCGGTGTCAATCGCGCCATCGCCGAGCTCCATCAGGCCGGGGCTCTTACCTCCGCGACTCTCATGGCAACCGGCGCAGCCTTCGACGACGCCGTCGCGATCGCGCACGCAAACCCATCCCTCGGCGTCGGATGCCATGTCATCCTCACCGACGGCACTCCAGTCTCTCCACCCGAAAGTATTTCCACCCTTCTTGGCCCCGACGGCAGAACCTTCCGCCCATCGTTGCTCGACTTCGTACAGGCGCTGCTGCGCGGCGCCATCCGCGAAGACGAGATCGAGCGCGAAGCCCTTGCCCAGATCGAGAAGCTGCAACGCGCAGGCATCCGCGTCACTCATCTCGACACCCACAAACACACCCACCTCTTCCCTGCCGTATCCCGTCCGCTGCTTCGCCTCGCACAGCGCTGTTCGGTCAGGGCCGTCCGCAATCCCTTTGAACCAGCGTGGAGTTCCCGGCTCGCTCCTGACGCTTTCACCCGCCGGCTTCAGCTCCACATCCTCAGCGTTCTTGGCAAAAAAAAAATCCTATCGCTTCCGCAACTCAGCCATGGCCACGTCCTCACTAGCGACGGCACCATCGGCGTCTCCGCCACCGGCCAGCTTAACGCCGAATCCCTGCACAAGATCCTCTACGCCATGCCCGAAGGCACCTGGGAGCTGGTCTGCCACCCCGGCTACAACGATGCCGCGCTCGATGCCATCACCACCCGCCTCCGCGCCAGTCGTGATATCGAGCGCGAAGCGCTGCTCAAAGAAATTCCACAGGCAATCCGCACCCTTCCCGGCCTCGAGCTCATCCACTATGGGCAGATAGGTTAGAGCAGAACCAGAGGCGCTGTACTCGCCGTTCTCTTTGCCTTTATTCTTTTTGTACTGTCATCCTTCGCCGCAGGCGGAGGACCTGCTTTGTTTTGTTCTTCCGTTCTTTACGCGCACCAAAACTGATTTTGCTATAACCAACACCGGCGACGAGAGACTCCCATGAAGATCGGCATCACCTGTTATCCCACCTACGGCGGCAGCGGAGTTGTCGCCACCGAGCTCGGCATTGAGCTCGCCGCCCGCGGCCATGACATCCACTTCATCACTTACTCGCAGCCCTTCCGCCTCTCTGGCCGTGAGGCCAACATCCACTTCCACGAGGTGGCTGTCTCCAACTATCCCCTCTTCGAGCACCCGCCCTACGATCTTGCTCTGGCCACGCGCATGGCCGAGGTCGCCGAGTTCTACTCGCTCGATCTCCTCCACGTCCACTACGCCATCCCTCACTCCGTCAGCGCACTGCTAGCCCGGCAGATGCTCGCCGCCAACGGCCGCAGCCTCCCCTTCATCACCACGCTGCACGGCACCGACATCACCCTCGTCGGCCTCGACCACTCCTACCTCCCCATCACCCGGTTCGGCATCGTCGAGTCCGACGGCGTCACCGCCATCTCCAGCCATCTCCGCGACCGCACCCGCGAGGCCTTCGGCATCACCTCCGAGATCGAAGTCATCCAGAACTTCGTCAACTGCGACGTCTACGTCCGCAACCCCGAACTTGTCGCCGCCATGCGTCCTCGCTTCGCCGCATCGAACGAGCGCCTGCTGGTCCACCTCTCCAACTTCCGCCCCGTCAAACGCATCCTCGACGTCATCCAGGTCTTCGCCCGCGTCGCCGCCGCCATGCCCGCGCGGCTAATGCTGATCGGCGACGGCCCCGACCGCAGCGCCGCCGAGTACCTCGCGCTTCAGCTCAAGGTGCAGGACCGCGTTCACTTCATCGGCAAGCAGGACAACGTCAACGAACTTCTCCCCCTCGCCGACCTGATGCTCATGCCTAGCGAGATGGAATCTTTCGGCCTGGCCGCGCTCGAAGCCATGGCATGCAGCGTTCCTTCCATCGCCACCCGTGTAGGCGGCGTCCCCGAGCTGATTAATGATGGGCAAGACGAAGACGGCCAGAACGGTCTCCTCTTCGAAGTCGGCGACATCGACTCCATGTCCGAGGCCGCCATCGCTCTGCTCCGCGACGACTCCCGCCTCGCTGCCATGTCCAAAGCCGCCCGCAAAACCGCCCAGGACCGCTTCTGCGCCTCCCGCATCATCCCGCAGTATGAGCGCTACTACGACCGCGTCCTCGCGCGAGCCCGATTGCAGTAGAGCGCGTTCCGTTTCTTTGCTTCCGCCAGCTTTGTCATTGGGTACCGGCTCACTTCGCGGCGGAGTGATGATCGAAGCTGATGGCGCGTGAGATCTTCCACTCACCGCCTTTGAATTGCCACACCGTCACAAACTTCGCTTCGCCCATACCTTCTTCCTCGTGTCCCGGATGCACAAATCGATGAATCCCAATCTCGACCGCGCCATAGTGATTCATCCGATAGACCTCAAGCGAGCCGGGAACCAGCACTCTTCGTACCTTTCCGCAGATATTGTTTTTAATGCTGTCAACAAAGATCTGCTTCCCGACGGCAAGCCCTGTCTTATCGTGATAGAACTCCAGATCGTCCGTCACCATCGCTCCCAGCGTGACAAGATCACAGTTGTTATAGGCATCGAAGAGCCGCCGATCCTGCTCCGCGACATTCTGAAACAGCCGATCGGGAACATGGGCCACTGCGGTAGACGTTTGCCACGCCGCATCGGCGCGGACCGTATCGATCTGGATGCTGTCTCCCTCTTCTACGGGAACGCCTGTCGCCGTTCCCCGCAGATGCTCCCCCTGGAGCGATAGATGGAACTTGACCATAACCTGTGGATTCACATTCACATCAAAGGTCACCGAGTTCCCGTCTGTTTTCCCCGTGGATATCGGACTTTGTTTCCCGGCAGCATTGCCCGCCGTTCCGGTCACGGCGTTGCCACTCTGGGCAAGCGAGAAAAACGCATCTCCAGGTTCGACGCTGCCATCGGCGTGCACAATATCGAAGGTTCCCACCCATTTGCCTCCAATCTCCGAAGCTGGACTCTGGCTGAGCAGTATTGAAGGAGCAGCGAGAGACGCAAGAGCAAACGCAAAGATTGCCCCGGAAAGAGAGATGCGATGAGCGTTCATGCGAACCTCGGAGTGGAATATAGAGATGAAATGCTACGGGAGCAGATACGGCAGCGTAGCTTCCAATGTTCCCTTGGCCGCCGAAGTTATCCTTCAAAAATCTTTACCCGCGCGTCACCGCCCGAACCGCATCCCCCACCAGCCGCAGCGCCTGCCCCGCCGCATCTCCCACCGGGCCCCACACCTCCGCACCCTCGTCCAGAATCGGCATGCGCAGCGACACCTTGGTTCCCCTCCCCGGCCTGCTGTTAATCTCAACGCCCGCCAGCTTGCCGTACAGAACCGCCATCCGCTCCTGCACATTCCGTATCCCGATGCCCGACCCCGGACGTACCAGCCCGCTCACCGGCGAAGCGCAATCCCTCTCCGGGTCCATACCCACCCCATCGTCCTCGACCTCCACCAGCAACATTCCATCCTCGGTAACCCGGCTGCGCAGGGTCACGGTTCCGCCGCTGATGCGCGGCTCCAGCCCATGCTTGATGCTGTTTTCGATTAACGGCTGCAACAGCATTCCCGGCACAACGACATGCAGCGTCTCCTCGGCAATCTCCTTGACCACCTTCAGCTTCTCCCCAAAGCGAACGACCTCGATATCCAGATAGTCATCCGTAAACGCCAGCTCCTCGCTGAACGGCACAAACGCCTCGCGATCCTTCAGTAGCACCCGCAGAATGTTGCCCAGCTTGACGATCATCTCCCGCGCCAGCTCCGGGCGCGACCGCACCAGCGACGTAATCGAGTTGAGCGTGTTGAACAGAAAATGCGGATTGATCTGCCGTTGCAGCGCGTCCAGCCTCGCCTCCAGCAGCAGCCTTCCCTGCTCTTCCAGCTTGCGCTCAATCCGAACCGAGTTCCATATCTTCAGCGGAATCCCAACCACCACCGGCGAACTGGCGCAGATCAACAACTCCACCCACCACGAATCGGAGTGCAGCTCAAAAAGTCGCCGCGGATAGAGCCGCGACAGCATACTCAGCCCAAACTCCCCTGCCGCGATCGAAACCAGTAGCAGGACCTGCCGGTCCAGGCTGGGCCGCCGCAGATTCCGCGTCACCCAGCGATAGATGCTCAGGTCGATCATCGGGGAGAAGGACCAGACATCCTCCGCATTCGCAAAGCGCCCGAACGCCCCCGCAGCCACCGCCACCAGCAGATTCACAGGCAGCGCCAGGTATTCGTGATGCAGCACCGCCGGAACCGCCAGCGCAGCGCCGCCCGCCATCGCCGCCACTGGGCCCACCAGAATACCGAGCAGAATTGTCGTTTCAAAGGAGATGTCCGCCGCCAGAAAGTTCGGCACCAGCACCCGCACCCAGACCCCCAGCGTCAGCGGCACGCAGATCATCGCCACCAATCCCACAGTCTGCCGGCGGGTTCGCTTCGGAGCCAGCAGCAGGTCCTTGAAGGTCTTCGCCCGCGCCAGCGAGCTCGACACCGCCGCCGCCACGCCCAGCTCCACCAGCAGCGTTATCAGAATCAGCTTGGGATCGGTCTGCGTCACAACCTTACTTTACCTCTTGCCACTCTGCATCAAACGCAACCCGTGGCGAATCCAATGCCTATGCAGTCCGAACCGTATAATCACACTATGCCCTTTGTATCCGTAAAGAAGATAGCCGACGCCGACTTCCCCACTCGCTGGGGCCATTTCCGCATTCTCGGCTTCGAGGGCATCCTCACCAATCCGCAACCCTGCAACGAAGCCGACCCCGCTCCGGCCACACGTACCGAAGACGCCGTAGCCCTGGTCATGGGCGACATCCATGCCGCTGCGGTAGATGGAAAAGCCGCACCTCCGATCGTCCGCATCCACTCGCAGTGCCTCACCGGAGACGTCTTCCACTCGCTCCGTTGCGACTGCCGCCAGCAGCTCGAACTGGCACTGGCCACCATCGCCGATGCGGGCACCGGCATCCTCCTCTACGAGCAGCAGGAGGGCCGCGGCATCGGCCTCATGAACAAACTCCGGGCCTACGAGCTTCAGGACCAGGGCCGCGACACCGTCGAAGCCAACCTAGAGCTAGGCTACGCCGCCGACTGCCGCGCCTACGAGCTTCCCGCCGCGATACTCAAGTCGCTCGGCGTCAAAGCCGTCCGCCTCATCACCAACAACCCGGAAAAAGTCGATGCCCTTGTCTCCGCCGGAATCGAAGTCACCGAGCGCATCTCCGCCGAAGTCCCCAGCGAGCCCACCAATGAGCGCTACCTCCAGACTAAGCACGAAAAGATGGGCCACCTGGTCAGCTAAATTTACCGCCCAAGCTCTTTGACGAAAAATCCCGCCATAATCCCATAAGCCTCCTTCGACTCCGGCAACTCCGCGTCGTTCCAGAAGGCATGCGGCAATGCCTCGAAGACCACCAGCCGCGCATCGACTCCATCGCGCAGAAATTTACGATGCAGAATCGTCGTTCCGCTCAACAGCATGTCGCGCCCGCTGGTAATAAATAGCGTAGGCGGCAGCCCATGCAGATCGGCGTAGAGCGGCGACAGCACCGGGTCTTCCGGGTTCGTCTCTCTCACATATTCGTTATTGATCGGAGACTTGCCCGGAGGATCAAGGTGCCCGGACAATCCCCCCAGCGCATACATGGCCTGCGAGTCGCCCACATGGTTAAAGTCGCCAAATCCAGAAAAGATCCCCAGTGCCCCCGGCATCGGCAACCCGAGCTGTTTTAGTTTGACCGCCACCTCGCCGGTGAGGATCGCCCCAGCCGAGGTTCCATAGATGGCGATCTTTGCAGGCTTGTAGCTCTTCAACACCTCTCGATAGACCGCGACCGCATCGTCCACCGCCGCCGGAAACGGATGTTCCGGGGCCAACCGGTACAGCACCGCAATGACCTTCGTCTTCGTCAGGTTCGCAATCGGCACACTCTCAGTCAGCGACCCCGAGTCGGCGTTGAATCCCCCGCCATGCAGATTGATCAGCACACGATCCTGACGCTCCGAGGGCGTTTCGAGCGGAGTCACCACCCGCACCGGCACTCCCGCCATCTTCCCGTCAGCGACATGCACCGGATACAACGACTCCGACAGCTTGCCCGCGCGTGCCTGCCACGTATCGGTTCCTGTCCTCCGCGCCTCCAGCGTCTCCGGCTTCGCCTCATCCGACCGCGGCCGCGCCAACGTCCGTTGCGCCTCCGGGCTTATAGTCGTCGGCACCGGGACGACGCGGGTAATATGTGCCGTCCCCTGAGCGTCGATCACGCTCGAATCGCGCTGCACTGCCTGCTGCGAAACCCCACATGCAGCACAAGTCAACAGCACCGCAAACACTCCAGCACGCAAAGCAAGGCCCGATCTCGCATCAGCAAACCCACAGCATCGCATCAGAAAAGCTCCTCTCCTGAGATCACAGATACCAGCTGCTGAGATCACAGATACCAGCTAACTCAGACTGCCCGATTCATCACCGTGAATAACTCTACGCCCGCATCCCCACCACGACCTTCGCCGTCGTCACCGCCTGCCCCACATGGCGATGCGTATGGTCGGCACAATGGATCAGCAGCGCCCCAACGGTTGTCGGCAGCATCTTCCGCCCCACACCCCGCGCCTCTTCATAACTTCCCTTCGGGATCAGCAGCACCCGCCGTCGCGCATCGGCCAGACCGTCCCTGAAAAACCGCAGCACCTCGGCAGTCGAACCCCCAGCGCCCAACTCTCCCCGCATCGTCGCCATCTGCTCGTCGCTCAACTGCCTGCCCTCCAGATAGGTCAGCAGCCGGTCCAGGCTCCCCGCAATATGCCGCAGATGAAACGACACCGGAGCGATCCCGAACGGCCGGGCATTCACCTCCTCATCGCTCAACCCCGCGCACCACTTCTCCATGTCGTCTTCGGCCAGTTCAAACGTATGCAGTACCTGCCGCCTGACCGCGTCCACCTCCGTCAACGTTCCCCGCAACCACGGCTCAATATAGGCATCCGACATCGTTACAATCCCTTTCCTGCGCGCGACTCCCGCACATCGTCTTCTCTCTCCCAGCCTACGCTCATAACCCTTTCGACCTCCGAAACGCCCTCACCACCGCGCCGGGTGCCCCATATCTCGATTCTGAGATGTGGGTATTCGCGCAAAGCGCGAACCGCCTTTCCCGCCCATCCATAGCTACAATCCTTTACCTTTCCGAAACGCCCTCACCACTACCCCCACATCCTTATGCTCGGAATCCACCGCAAAATTCATCCCCCGAATCTCCTCCTCGCTCACCTTCCCCGCCAACCGGTCCATCGCCACCTGAATCCCCGGATGCCGCCGCAGCGAGTCCTCCCGAATCAGCGGCACAGCTTCATACGGCGGAAAGTAGTGCCGGTCATCCTCCAGCACCGTAAATCCCAGCGCCCGAATCGGCCCATCGGTCGAGTTCCCCGCCACCATATCCACCTGACCCGCCCCCAGCGCCCGGTAGAGCAACCCCAGATCCATCACTCGCGGAGCCTCACGAAACTTCAACCCATACGCCGCTTCCAGCCCCCGCAGCCCGTCCGGCCGCTCCTCAAACTCGTAGCCCACACCAAGCCTCCACCCCGGCGCAACCTTCACCGCATCCGAGATCGTCTTCAACCCCAGCCGCCGCGCATCCGCCCCGCGAACCACCATCGCGAACGTATCTTCGAACCCCAGCCCACGCTCGACCTTCACGCCATACCGCTCCGCGTATAGTTCCCGAACCGTCTCGAAGACCGCCCCCGCATCCCGCTGCCCCAGTGGAGGAAGCGGCTGCTTCAAGATCGCCGTCAACGCCGTCCCGGAATATTCGACATAGCCATCGATCCGCCCACTCACCAAAGCCTGCTGGCAGATATAGCTCCCGGCCAGATAAAACCGCCTGTCCACCTTTTCACCGGTTACTGCCTCAATCTCCTGCGCCACCAGCTCCCCCAGGACCACCTGCTCGGTAAAGTTCTTGGCTCCAATCACAATCCGCGAAGATCGCGGCGGCGCACACCCGACAATCCCGCAGAAAACCACAGAGAGGACAAGTGCCAGCACTCCACAAAAAGCTCGGGTGCCCCATCCTTCGCGCTTTTGCGAAGGGTTGGATCGACGATGCCGGGTTGTTCTCAACTCCACCTCATCGACTCACAGACAGCCATTTTTCGAGCCACCCCAACCCTGCATCGGCCACCAAAGCCAGCAGCGCCGCCGGAATCGCCCCCGCCAGCACCAGCCGGTTATCCACGCTCGCCACCCCGCGAAAGATCAACTCGCCCAATCCGCCCGCACCGATCGCCGCCGCAATTGTAGCCACTCCCACGCAAGTCACCGTCGCTGTCCGCAGCCCCGCCAGAATCACGCTGGCCGACAGCGGCAGCTCCACCTTCCACAGCCGCTGCCACGAGGTCATCCCCATCGCCTCGGCCACATCGCCCAGCGCGGCATCGACGCTTCCAATCCCCGCGTACGTGTTCCGCAAAATAGGCAGCAGCGCGTATCCCGTCAACGCCAGAATCGCCAGCCGCGCCGCATTCTCTCCCAGCCACGGAACCGGCAGCAGCAGCCCAAACAGCGCCAGGCTCGGAATCGTCTGCACCATATTCGCAAACCCGATCACCGGCCTCGCCAGCCTCGGACGTCTCGTCAGCAAAACGCCCAGCGGCAAGCCAACGCCCGCCGCCAGCAGCATCGCCGATACTGTCAACCACAAGTGCTCGAACGTCAGCCGCGCAATCTCCCACCCATGCGATTGCAGAAATGACATCAAGCGATCACCACCCGATGTACAGCCGAAACATAATCCTTTACATGATGGTTTTCGGACCCCATGACTTCCCCGCTCGGCAGGTCCGCAACCACTGCTCCCTCAGCCAGAAACAGGACTCTCTCCGCCAGATAAAGCGCCTCATCCAGATCGTGCGTCACCAGCAGAACCGTCTTCCCCACTCGCTCCAGCAGCTCCCGCAGCATTGTCTGCATCTCTGCCCGGGTCAGCGGATCGAGCGCGCCAAACGGCTCATCCATTAGCAATATCTCTGGGTCCATTGCCAACGCTCGCGCCAACCCTACCCGTTGCCGCTGTCCCCCGGAAAGCTGCCACGGATACCGCTCGCGAAACTCCGCGAAGTCCATCCCCACCCATCCCAGAACCTCCGCCACCCGCGCAGAAATCTCAGCCCGTGACCGTCCCGCCAGTTCCAGAGCCATGCCCGCATTCCGTTCTACGGTCATATGCGGAAAGAGCCCCGTCTCCTGAATCACATAGCCGATTCCCCGCCGCAAAGCCACCGCATCGAAGTCCCCGGTTGCCTTCCCCCCAACGCGCACCTCTCCCGCGGAAGGAGCCACCAGCCCATTGACCATCCGCAGCAGCGTCGTCTTTCCCGAACCGCTTCTCCCCAGCAAAGCAGTCGTCGTTCCCGCCTCCAGCCGCAAGGAGATATCGCGCAGCAGAACGCGTCCAGGCTGTCCGCCCGCAGCCACGGGCAGCGTATAGCTCACCTTCGCGAACTCGACGCCAACCGCAGCCATTGACCTCTACCTATCTGGGTTTTATGGGCTTCTGAACTTGCAGACTACTGCGCAGCTTCCGGATCGGCCTCAGCCCCACCCTGCTCTGTAGCAGTTCCGGGATGCCCCTTCACGCGGACAACCGTAATCTTCTCGAAGCCCTCTTTGAACGTAGGCGGGCGCAGCCGTTCCGCCATCTTCTGCATCACCTCGTCGGTCACAACGCGGTCGCGCTTGCTGTTCCGCTCCATGCACACGGCCAACGGCACGTCGAAGAAGACCGCCTGCACCTCGTAGCCGAAGCTCTTCGCCATCTTGATCCACTGCTTGCGTTCATGTGGAGAGAGGTTGGTGGCATCGACATAGTTCCACGGCATCTTCGCAATCAGCCGCGCCCGCAACAGGCTGCGCAGGGTCGAAAACACCAGCCCCTGATAGCGTTGCTCGGTAATGTCGTCAAACAGCAGAGTCCGCAGCAGATCGCTCGACAGCGGAGTTACTCCCCGCCGCTTGTACCAGGTCGTCTTGCCCGAACCGGGCAGACCGATCGCCAGCACAACGTAACCTTTGGGCGACTTCGCCGCCGTCTGTTCCGCTGGCGGCGTCGCCAGATTATCCGGCTGCGTCTCCATCACAAGCTTCCGTTCCGGCGCGGCAACCTCCGCCTTCGCAGGCTCCGTGACAGGTTCTGCAACCGCTTCGGCCACAGCCGTCGCCAGGTGAGGCTCCGGCGCGTGCGCCGGCAAGGCATCCGGGTACGTTGGCCGCAATGGAGCAGGTTGATTCGCGGGCAGTTCCTGCCCGCTCTTGCCCGTGGACTCCGAATCATTCGGTCCACGTCTAGGGCGTCGTCTCATTTTTTCGCGCATCCAATCGCGCAGTTCGCGCATGTCACGCTTGTAACACACCGTCAAAGCCGCCCGCAAATCTGAGCGCCTCGAACCCCACTTTTCCCGGGGAAACCGCCTCTTTTCAAGATTGTGCCCTCTGCGTTTTGGTCGTACCTTCCGTTTGCGCCTGCCCTCTCACGGTGCTAGGATCGGTTGTGATGGGGCGTTCGCCGTCCAGCCGCGCTCTCAACTCTCACCGACGGATAGCCAAAACGATAGGAGCAACAGCAATCATGGCAGTAAAGGTAGGCATCAACGGCTTCGGCCGCATTGGACGCAACGTCTTTCGTACCGCCCTCAGCAACCCGGAGATTGAATTCGTAGCCGTAAACGATCTCACCACCCCGGCGACACTGGCTCATCTGCTCAAGTACGACTCGATCCTTGGCAACCTGCCCCACGACATCAAGCATGGCGACGATTTCATCTCCGTCGACGGCAAAAAGATCAAGGTCTTCGCCGAGCGCGACCCCGCCAAGCTCGCCTGGGCCAGCGTAGGCGCCCAGGTCGTCGTCGAATCGACCGGCTTCTTCACCGACGCCACCAAGGCCAAGGCTCACCTCGGCTCGACCGTCAAGAAGGTCATCATCTCGGCTCCGGCCAGCAACGAGGACATCACCATCGTCCTCGGCGTCAACGACAACAAGTACGACGCGTCGAAGCACAACGTCATCTCCAATGCCTCCTGCACCACCAACTGCCTCGCGCCCGTCGTCAAGGTTCTGCACGACACCTTCGGCATCGCCAGCGGCATCATGACCACGATCCACAGCTACACCAACGATCAGGTCATCCTCGACACGCCGCACAAGGACCTCCGTCGTGCCCGCGCCGCAGCCCTGTCGATGATTCCCTCCTCGACCGGTGCCGCCAAGGCTCTCCGGCTCGTCCTCCCGGAGATGGATGGCAAGCTGGACGGCTTCTCCATGCGCGTTCCCACCCCCAACGTCTCGGTCGTCGACCTCACCTTCGTCTCCGAGAAGCCCATCACCGTGGCTGCCATCAATGAAGCACTCAAGAAGGCTGCCGACGGCGAACTCAAGGGCATCCTCGGCTTCACCGAAGAAGAGCTGGTCTCCTCCGACTTCAAGGGCAACCCACTCTCCTCGATCCTCGACTCCAAGCTCACCAAGGTCGTCGGCACCAACACCGGCAAGGTCATCAGCTGGTACGACAACGAGTGGGGCTACTCCAACCGCGTCAAGGACCTGATTCTCTTCCTCGTGAAGAAGGGCCTCTAAGCTCCAGTCTAAAAGTCAATGGCAGCGCCCGTTCGCTTTGGACGGCGCTGCCATTGCTCTTTAATTTCCGCAGTTACGCCGAGTATCCTTTTCCAGCCCTGCGCACTCCAATTTAAACGCTTAGGGAAAGATACCCCTATATCAGATTCCTGATTACCGGTTATCCCCCGACGGTGTCATAGCTATCTACAGCTCCATTTAGCTAACATTGCAGCATCTTATTCCGACGGGCTTCAGGCAAAGGTTCAAGGGCTCGATACAAAATGCCAATAAAACGGTCCGATCTAAAACTCGAACTCCGAAAAGCACTAAAAAATGGAGAGATCGTCCCCTATTTCCAGCCTCTGGTTGAGATTAGAACCGGGACTCTCCTGGGATTCGAGGTTCTCGCGCGATGGCCGTACGCCCTGCGCGGCATCGTGCACCCCGAAGAATTCATCCCTATCGCGGAAGCGGCAGGCCTCATTGGGGAGCTGACAGAGACAATCCTCCTCCAGGCTTTTGCGGCCACCGCCGCGCTCCAAAAAAATCTTCACCTCTCGGTCAACGTCTCCCCCATTCAACTGCGAGACCGCTCGCTCCCCCAGCAGATTCGCCGGGCGGCGGAGAAGGGCGCCTTTCCGCTCGATCACCTGACCATCGAAATCACGGAGAGCGCGCTCGTCGATAATCTCGATCTGGCAGGCTCCATCGCAACTGGGCTGAAGGATCTGGGCGTAAAGCTTGCTTTGGATGATTTTGGAACCGGCTACTCCAGCCTGCGAAATCTACAGGCGCTACCCTTTGACGAATTGAAGGTCGATCGCAGCTTTGTGAGTTCGATGATCCAGAACCGCGACAGCCGCAAAATCGTCGCTGCCGTTATCGGGCTGGGCCAGAGTCTCAAATTGAAGACAGTCGCCGAAGGCATTGAGAACGATACTCAGGCAGACATCCTGCGCTGGCTGGGCTGCGATATCGGCCAGGGCTGGCTCTATGGCCCTCCCGTTTCCGTGAATGACCTGCCCAAGATCATCGCCGCCCCGATGCCTGCCGCCACCCTTCCCCTGCTCGGCTCTTCCGCTTCCGACCTGGTCGCCTGCATCGAGCCATTGCCCTCGCAACGGCTGGCTCAACTACAAGCCATCTACGACGGCGCTCCGGTCGGCCTCGCCTTTGTCGATACCGATTTGAGATACATCAGCATCAACTCCCGGCTGGCCAATCTCAATGGCGCTCCACTAGAAGATCATTTTGGCCGCTCGATCTCTGAGGTACTCAATCCGCAGCTCTACTCCATCATTGAGCCCTACCTTCTGCGCGCCCTGAAAGGCGAAGCGGTCACGGGCCTGGAGATAACCAGGCCCGGCAATGACGATATCGGAGACGCCACCGTTCTGGTCTCCTATCAACCCGCACGCGATGAGGCCGGAGAAATCATCGGAATTTCCGTCGCGGTGGTAGACATCTCGGTACGCATGCAGGTCATTCGGGCCCTTCGGGCCAGTGAAGACCACTACCGCAACATGGTCGAGTTGAATCCTCAGATGCCATGGATCATGGAACCCGACGGCAGGATCGTCGAGGCCAGCCCGAACTGGACAGAATTTTCCGGGCAAACGGAGGCGCAGACGCTCAACTCCGGGTGGCAGTCAACGTTGCATCCGGAAGACCTGGCGCATGTAATGCCGCTTGTTCAAGCCTCGCTCAAAAGCGGCGATCCCATTGACCTGAAATTCCGCGTACGCGCGAAGAGCGGAGAATGGCGATGGGTACGCGCCCGCGGCAAGGCCCGGCGCAATACCAATGGAAAAATCCTGCGTTGGTATGGATGCACCGAGGACATCGACACGTTTATGAAGATGAAGCAATCTCTGCGCGAAACGGAAGAAAAACTGGCTGCACTGCTCAAGGAAAACCAGCACTTTCAGTAACGGACATCTCCCGCATTCCTTTCTTCATTAGTCCCAGAGGACCTTCCCATATCGGAGCGGCCTTGCGAACCGGCTCTTCCAGAAGAGAGCCAGAATAATCACGCTTGCTACCGCGGCATAGGCGCACCATAGCGAAGTGAACGCATATCGCTTCACCCCCATCACTACCAGCAATATCAATAGGTTCGCCGCACCGAAGATCACCATGTCCCTCACCTTCGAGAAGAACAGCGAACCGCATGTCGCAATAACGTAGAGCACCGCGAGCGCCGTGTTGTTGGTCCCATCATTGATGTAGACGATGCTGTTTTCCTTTACGAAAATCTGCAATGGATACGCAATTAATGCCCAGAGCATATAGAGCGCCGTCCCCGTACCAATCGCCAGAAACGGCAGCATCCGCTTGCGGCTCTTCGAGTCAGGCTCAAACAGCAAGACGCTCAACGGCAGCAAAAACGGCAGCAGGCCCTGCGCATACAGCACAAACGCCGCTCCCATGTTGTGGGTCACGGCAGGCGACAAGGTTCCGTCCAGCCCGAGCCACACAAAGCCCTCGATAAACTGGTGTACGGCAAAGAGCGTTGGCAGCGACGCAAACAGCAATTCGCGCCTGTGCTTCACCTTCGTTAAGGTGACAACTCCGATCGTCGCCAGCACCCCGCTGCCCACAAAGTTCGCTGTCGCCGAAAAGCACATGGTCACCGTCCCCCAGGCGAACGTTCCGCCAATCCTGCTGATAATACCCGAGTTCCTCTACGCCCAATCTGCAAGCGCACAATCCTGAATCCGCAGGATGCTCCGGGAATCTAAAGTTTCAAGCAGCGAGTCCACCTGCCCGGAATGAGTACCTCCGATGGGTCGTCGTTTCCAGGAATTGGCCTTCACTCCCCGCGTCAAAGATCGGCAACTCCAACATGGCAGCAGGCGCCAGTACGAACGAATGGAGCAGAATTCGCCATTCGGCGACACGCTCGGCCCTGCCGAACAGGCATTCATTGAAAACCGCGACAGCTTCTACATGGCTTCCGTCAGCGAGACCGGCTGGCCTTATGTGCAGCATCGCGGCGGCCCCGGGGGCTTCGTTCACGTAATCGATCCCGGACTCATTGGCTTCGCAGACCTTCGCGGCAACAAGCAATATGTCAGCCTCGGCAATCTCGAACACGACTCCCGCGTAGCCCTTTTCTTCATGGACTACCCTCATCAGACCCGCCTTAAAGTTCTGGGCCGAGTCGAGATCCATGAAAACGACGCCGAGGCGCCTGCCCTCATCGAATCGCTTCGCCCGGCGGATAAATCTTCCGTCACAGAGCGCGCCCTCCTCATCCATGTCGAAGCCTTCGACTGGAACTGCCCGCAGCACATCACGCCTCGCTACACGGTAGAGGAGTTGCAGGAAACGCTTGCCCCGCTTCACGAACGGCTCGCAAAGCTCGAAGCAGAGAACTCCGCCCTGCGTCGAACCCTACCGGCAACCGCCAGCACACGCACCTGATTCTGCTCTCAATTCATCATCTCGGTCGGGATCATCTCGGTCGGAGATTTATTATCGCCGGATGCCCCATATCGCAATTCCGAGAATCTGTTAAAACTCTTTAGCCACGTCATCTCGACCGGCACCGCGCAGTTTCATCGCGCGGCGGAGTGGAGAGATCCCTGTATTACCGCCTTTGTTTGCCCAGTTTAGGTACGAACAACTTTCCCTTTCCAAGAGCCTCATCTTCCGACCCCACATAGTCAATGACTAGACCTACGTAATCGTCTCCAGCATCGAAGAGGCGATGTTGACAATCGGCGAGCGAATCAATCGCCAGTAGTTGCACACTACTGTTCCCCGGCAACTTATCTCCCAATACCAGGTGACGCAGAATTTCCGTCTGTGTTGACTGAAGCCCTAATGCAAAGTCGTCCGACGTAGACAGAATGCTCACTAAAAGCTTTCCAGATATCTGGTCCGGATGCGAGATCAGGAACACTGTGAACCTTTCAGCATGTCCCAAACTTGCTACGTCTTTATCGTAATTTTCCTTGCCGAGGACTTCCTGAAACATAGCGTCTTTATGACCCGGAAGAACGCGTGTATAAGCTGTTTTGCAGCCAGCTAAGGCCTTAGCCATCGTATGCAGCGAAATTGCCATGGCGTCTGGAGAGGGCGTTTGCGCAGTTGCGGACACGGCGAGTAGTACAAGAAATCCCAGAATTGTTCGCGCCAACGTTCACCTCAGCATTGAATTGAGCTTGACGATATCATTACTCCCATGACTCAACGCACCAACATCCCCGGCACATCCCCCTACGAACCCATCATCGGGTTCTCCCGCGCTGTCCGCCTCGGCAATCACGTCTACGTCTCAGGCTCCGGCCCGGTGGGCGCGGACGACGCTTCACCCGCCGACCAGACCCGAGCCGCGCTCGCCATCATCAAGGCCGCTCTCGAAAAAGCCGGGGCCAGCTTCGAACACGTCTACCGCACCCGCATGTTCCTCGCCCGCGCCGAGGACTGGGAAGAGATCGGCCGCGCCCACGGAGAGGTCTTCGGCAAGATCCTGCCCGCCTCCACCATGGTCGTCGCCGCTCTGCTCAACCCGAAGTGGCGCGTCGAAATCGAAGCCGATGCCTACATCCCAGACGCTTGACCCCTCCGGATTTTTCTTGTCGTGCTTGACAAACGCACCCTCTCCATTGGGTATCATGTAGCCGGAGTTGCATATAGTTTTCGGCCAGATCATCTATAAAACGTTTATAATCAATACTTTACAAGTATCTATTTTTGGAATGAACACTTTACCTTCCACGCCCCACCGCATCTTCCCCTGTTTTTAAGACTTTGCAGGAATAGACCAGGGGGGTACCCCCCGGAGAAAAATGAAAATGAGCAAGCTGTCCATCCGTGATCTCGATCTCACCAATAAGCGCGTTCTCATCCGTGTCGACTTCAACGTTCCCCTCTCCAAAGACGGTCTGACGATCACCGATGACACTCGCATTCGCGAGACGCTACCCACCATCGAATACGCGCTCCGCCGCAAGGCCAAGGTCATCCTCTGTTCCCATCTCGGTCGCCCCAAAGGCAAGCCGGTCGCGTCCATGAGCCTCCGTCCTGTCGTCGACCGTCTCCGCGAACTACTCGACTCGGTTCTCGGCGAAGGAGAAAACGTGGCCTTCGCGCCTGACTGCGTCGGCGAAGTCGCCACCGAAATGGCCGCACAGCTCGAATCCGGCCAGACCCTCCTGCTCGAAAACCTCCGCTTCCACGCCGAAGAAGAGGCCAACGATCCTGCCTTTGCCAAGCGACTGGCCAACCTCTGCGAGATCTACGTCAACGACGCGTTCGGCAGCGCTCATCGCGCCCACGCCTCTACTGAAGGAATTACTCACTTCGTCAAGCAGTCCGCTGCCGGTCTGCTCATGGAGCGCGAACTCACCTATCTCGGCAAAGCGCTCGATCAGCCCGATAAGCCCTTCGTCGCCATCATCGGCGGAGCCAAGGTCTCCGACAAGATCCAGGTCATCGACAACCTCCTCGACATCGCCGATGCCATCATCATCGGCGGAGGCATGGCTTACACCTTCCTCAACGCACAGGGCCAGACCACCGGCAAATCCCTCGTCGAAGCCGACAAGATCGACGTGGCCAAAGCCGCCCTCGCCAAGGCCAAAGCCAAGGGCGTCCGCTTCCTGTTGCCTATCGATCACGTCCTCGCCGACAAGTTCGCTCCCGACGCCAAGACCCAACTCCACGAGGGAACCCATCCCTTCCACGCCGACTTCATGGCTCTCGACATCGGCCCCAAATCCATCGCCCTCTTCGAAGCCGAGATTGCCGACGCCCGCACCATCATCTGGAACGGTCCGATGGGCGTCTTCGAGATGCCCGCCTTCGCCAAGGGCACCAACGCCATCGCCCACACCGTAGCCGGTAACAACGACGCCACCACTATCGTCGGCGGCGGAGACTCGGTCGCGGCGGTCAAGCAATCCGGCGTCGCCGACAAGATCACCCACATCTCCACCGGCGGAGGAGCCAGCCTCGAATTCCTCGA
>JBEPUJ010000020.1:0-77507 GCA_041691575.1 Terriglobales bacterium | reverse complement strand
TAGGTGATCGCCGGCATAATACAGAAGCCCCATCCTTTCGAGGATGGGGCTTTTTACTTGCCAGGAAAAGAAGTATCGATAGCGATCCAAACCGGCTATACCCACAAATAAAGAAAGTGATACTTCAAGATATTGTCATCCTTCGCCTGCGGCGAAGTACTTGCTTCTCTCTTGGAGTACATCATCTTTGGGAGAGTTCTAGCTGGATAGCAACACTAACTCCGCATAGACAAATCCATCTCGCTCCACGCGTTCTCCAGCTTCCACACCGATCTCTTTGGAAAACATAGGGCCTGACCAGGCAAATGAATGGAACTCGCCATTCTCTCCGCACGGGTCCACCTCTGCCGGCAGATCGCGTAGCAACTCCGCATCCCACTCCCGCCCAGCAAACTCCAGTGAAACCTTTCGCGGATCCACGCATGTTAAGCGGGCTCTCAGACCAGCGGCCATCATCTCTCCGGCTAACGCCTCTGTCGGAATCCCCCATAGCGGAAATACTGGTTCCAGACCCGTCCCGGCGAGCTTCGCCACCCGGTATGCTCTGATGTCTTCCAGAAAGAGATCTCCAAACGCGATCCCCTCGAATCCTTCTCGCACCGCGCGTTCACAGACTACTGCCATCCGCGCCTCATACTCTTCGTTCGAGCAAGTAAACGGAAGATCTACCTTCCATAGCGGAAGGCCCGTCGCCTCTGCCTGCCGCTCCAGCAGCTCTTCTCGAAATCCATGAATTGCCACCCGGCGAAACCGTTCATTCACAGTGGTCAACAACCCGCCAACCTCGAACTCAGCCGACTGCCGCAGCAGGTGGAGCGCCCAGGCAGAATCTTTCCCTCCGCTCCAACTCAACAGGATTTTCTTCATGCCCCTATCAAACCACACCTTGCGGGCAGTCTTACCGGGCACAGCGCTAGTGCGTCGGGGCCATGTGGGAGGTCTCTCGGAGGGAGTACAGCCGCGAAGCTTCGCGCCCGCCGCACGCCATTCTCTTTCAACCTACTGCGGAGGGTTACCATCAGGACGATTTGATTGTGTAGCTTCACGCCTCGCTTCAGCAGTTTTTTTTACGTCCGCGGTGGCTTCCGCCTTCGCCTTGGCTGCGGCTTGCCTGGCTTGCTGAGTGGCTTCAACCTGAGCCGCTTTGACTTGACGCTCAGCATCTCTCAACTGGAGCTTGGCGTCTTTGATTGCACGTTTTGCGTCCGGCGGAATCAGGGTCAGCTTCGGCGGTTCAGGAGGTGTGGGAGGCAGGGGCAGAATCGCGCTCCTTTTGAGAGCAACGTCGCCCTGACTGGTCGTAATGTGAAGGGTGGGGCCGCCCGCACCTATCGTGCCGCTAAAGTTTTTGTGTGTATCCGAACCCTGCGTGGATAGCGAAAAATCATTGTCCAGCTCGCCATTGGTGGTTTGGGCGTCGACTGAGAAGCTGGAGTGTTCGGGAACAGTGAGAGTGACCGAGCCATTACGATTCTCAATGGTGACATTGCCCAGCGGCGGCGCGCTCGTCACATTGACGAAGCCGTTGCGGTTGGTCACGGAAACATTTCCGGCGATGCGATCGAGCGTAATGTTGCGGCTGCGTGTGCTGATCGTAAGCGGCCCCACGGCCTCGCTGGCGGTAAGGTCGGCGTTATTGCTGATATCGGCTTCACCGTCGAGCCTGCCAAGCTGCATATCGGTGCGGGTGGAGTGGAACCGGATAGCGTCGCGGATATGTTCAAGATGGGTGGTGCCGAAGAAGTCCCCATTGATCTTGACCGGGCCGCTGAGATCGGAGAGGGTGAGGTCCTGCCCCCGGCCTTCGACCGTTACCGGGCCGGTAATGCTGTGGGCCGAAAAGGAGGAGTTCCCGTTATTGATGTGCGCGGACGCGGCGCCGGTGATGGCGCCGAGTTCGACATCGCCGTGGTTGGCGGTGACGTTGACAGAGCCTTTGATGGAACTGACATGCACGTCGCCATGATTTGCGGTAATGCTGGTGGAGGCCGACGGAGGAATTGTAATGATCAGATCAGCGCGGCTGCCAGGAAGCGCGGGCACGGTCAGCGTAATGTTGTTGCCGTTGGTTTCGATGACGGGATTGATTTGCTGAGCCTTGCTGTTGGCGTCCGAGTCCGAGCGGCTGTAGATCTCCTTGTGGACGGCGATGTGGATCTGGTTGTCATCGCTGGTGCCGGAGACGGACACATCGCCGCGCGGGTTGTTGACCGAGAAGGCGGCACTGGCCGGAAAGCCCTGGACGATTGTCTGGTCGCTCTCGTGTTTGTCGCCAAGAAACTGGTCGAGATTGTCCTGATTGATGTGGAAGACATGTCCGAAGAAGGTTCCGTCGTCGCGCCGCAGTCCGCTAAAGACAACGCCAACGATGACGAGCACAATCAGCAGGGAAAACACGCCTCCGCCCATGCTCCGGCGATAGGCCGGGTGCGACGCATCGCTGCGAACGTACTGGTCGAAGATCCATTCGAGAAACATCACCACGCCTGCGCCGATCAGCAGCGCCGGCCACCAGTGACCGTACCAGTCCCAGACCTGACGGCTGTCGAGCCGTCCCATCTGAACCAGCAGAAATACCACGCCGAGAGCGATGATAAGAATGGGACCGACGATGGATCCTTGGCGCATTCCGCGGGCGCGGTACCGGTAGGCGGCAGCCTGGGCGCGAAGCATATCGCGCTGGGCGCGGGCCTGTTCTTTCATCATGCGGCGCTGGTACTTCCAGTCATTGCCATAGGGAGGACCGGGGGGTGGAGGATTGGTGGCCATGGCTATCTTCCTTCCTCATCGTGCCGGTTGGAAGGAGTATCGGAAGCGCCGTTGTAAGGCTCCTCTGAAGGGACTACAGAAGGAACGCTTGGCGCCGAAGAGGCAGGCGGTACAGGTCCAGTCGAGGGATGCGTTGTTGTGTAGGGATAAGCAGGAATTGGGGGCGAACTGAAGGCAGCCCGCTGCAAGATAGCCAACACCCCGGCAACGATGATAAACAGCGGCCAGCTTCGTCCCCACGACAGGATGTGCGTGCTGTCCAGCAGAAAAAGTACGCCTACCAGCATGATCCAGACCCCGCTGCGCAGGGCATGGAAGAGGCGAAACCGGTAGGCGGCTGAGCCGTCATCCACCAGCGTGCCGCCGGAATCCGTCATCTTGTGTACGATCTGCCACACGCCGAACCCGATCAGAAGCAGCGGAACGAACAGGTGGGTGGCGTAGCCATGCATCATGCCCGAGTTGCTGATGAGGAAGATGACGCCCAGCCCAATCAGCCAAACGGCCCCCATAGGGAAACGGTTTCCGGTAGGGGCGGAGGCGTTGAAGTCAGCTGGGGGGATTGGCCCGGCGAACGGCGATGCTGGCGGAACGGGCGGAACGTAGTTCTCCCACGACGCGCCCCAGTTTGCAGCCGGTGACGGAGGATAGGGCTGGTATCCCGAAGGGGGCGGGGAATAGCTTGCGGGCGGCGGTACGGTGGCGTCGGGCGCCGGAGCTGCGCCTTGTTCGTAGCTGCGGCTATGAGCCCCGCTGGGCCATGCTTTGCCGAAGCCGAGCCGTTCGCCCAGGTCGTTCAACCCGAAGGGGTTAGGGAGCGGCGTGGCATCGCGTCTCGCCTGTGCGGTGTGATGGGCTTCGATGACTTGATAGAAGACCCAACCGGCGATGAAGAGCCCGAAGATGCCATTTTCGCCAGCGAGACTCACCAGAATGGCGAAGACGATCAGGTGCACGATCCCTTTGGCGTACTGGCCGTTGTACATGGCGCCCACGCCGGGGATAAAGCCCAACAGGGCGGCGAGACTGGGATTGGGTTCGTCTGGCGGCGGAGGCGGGGCAGCGCCGTCGATGGGGTAGTTCACCCCGGGAGTTGGCCCACCAGCCGGATTGGAGGTACCAGCCCCGGCTAATTTGGCGACCAGGCAGGGTTCGCAGAAGACAGCAGAGCCAACAGTGCGGGTGCACTCCTGGCACAACGGCTTGCCGCAGTTCTGGCAAAAGGCACTTCGTTCACGATCAGGATGGTTTGCGCAGTTCATACCAAGTCCCCTTCCTGCAGGTACTTCAAAACACTGGGAGTCGACACAAAAAATTGAAGGTCGGGGAGAGAGGCTGGCCGCTCGATTGCATCGGCGAGTTGCGTGTTGCCGATTGGAGTATCACGGCGGCTGGAGCCGGGGCCCGGTTTGGGACGTGATTGCTTTGTATCTGGTTTACTTGCCGGAGCCGGGTTGGCCGGTTCCTGGCTGTCAGGCTGCTGACCGGCGGGTTGCTGCTCCTGCTGGGCAGGAGTGGCACTTTGGCTGGCGGGTAGCCGATACGAGTCGTCGCTGTTGCTGGAGCGCTGCAGGTCGCGGACGCGAGACTCCAGCTCATAGACGACCTTGAGGTTGTCGTAGTAGCGAAGAACGTGCGCGTTCGCCTCGTAAAAGCTGCGCTTCAGGCTGGAAGGGCTAAGATCGCTGGCGCGCAGATTGCTGACCCGCACGCCGGTGAGGTTGAGGGTCAGCGCGATGGAAAAGAAGGCCATCGCGGCGGTCATTGCCAGCCGCGGCTGCAGCAGGGTTTGTCCGATGGAGCGCAGGCTGAAGCTGGAAGCGAGACGGCTGCGGAAGGGCAGAACGGCTGCCGAAGCGCGTACCGCTGCCGGTTGGAAGGCGGGGGCAGAGACCGTGCCGGGATGGCCAAGGATGGTGCTGGGCTGCCATAGGCTATGAGCCGCCTTCTGCTTGCCCGTTGCCAGATCCTCCTGGTTGCAGGTCTGGGCGAGGATTCGCTCCAGCAGTGCCGACGGCGGCTCGGGCCGTGGCGACTTCAGCATCTCCAGCCACGCCGCGCCGCGCCGTGCGTCGGCCAACATGGCGCTGCAAGTGACACAACCGGCCATGTGCAGGTCGAAGTCGGCCTGCTCCGCCGGGGAAAGCGTACCGTCCAGAGCGTCAGCGAGCATCGCTTCGCACTGGGCGCAGTGCCGGTCGTCACCCGTCTGTAGGGGCTTCGCACTGCCGAATTGATTGAAGTCTGCCACTTACATCACCTGTCTTTCTAGCGCCTACATTACCTGCTTTTCTATACGTTGCAAAAGCCTTGCGAGTTCCCCGCGGCCGCGGCTGATGCGGCTTTTGACGGTGCCCTCGGGAATCCGGAGAACCTGCGCTATCTCTTTGTAATCCATATCTTCCAGGTCGCGCAGGATCACTGCTTCGCGCAGTTCGGGGGACAATTGCTTCAAGGCGCTCTGGATGCTGGCTTTAAGCTCGAGCCCGGCGACGTGCTGCTCCTGCGAAGGGCGGTTATCGGCCAGCCGGTCGCCCAGCGTAGGGCTGCCATCCTCGCCGTCGAAGCTGACGTCCAGCGAGTCGCTGGCGCGGTCGAGGCGGGTCCGCCGGAAGTGGTCGACGAGCAAATTGCGGGCCAGCGTCGTGATCCAGGTCTGGAAGCTGCCTTTTTGCGTGTCGAAGCTGGAAAGATTCTTGTAGAGCTTGAGGAAAACGTCTTGGGTAAGGTCTTCGGCGTCCGTGCCGGAGCCGGTGAAACGGTAGCAGATGGCGTAGATGCGCCGGTGCTGGGAGGTGACGAGCTGTTGCCAGGCCTGCGAATCCCCGGCCATGCACTGGCGAACCAGTCTGGCGACGGCTTCCTGCGCGGCTTCCTGCTCGGGTGTGCGCTCCAATGGTGCCCCTGCCGTCCTTGACGGTGGAAGAAGTGTACCGCGAGACGGGGGCTCTGGCGCGCTTGGATGGGGGGCGGTGTGGCCGGAATGGGGCAGCACGCGAGGCGTCGATTTACGTCCGGATGACCGGCCCGGTGCTGGAATCGCCATGTGCAGAACGCCCATGCAGTCCAATACGCATTGGTATCGAAACTAGTTCAACGGGGTGTTCCGCGCGGCGCACGGTTAGGTTCCTGTCGATGTGTCTTGTCCGATCCACAACCGGTTGCCGTCTGGATCATCGAGCCGAAACTCGGTCAGGCCATAAAAAGTGACATCCAGGTCGGGAACATCCAGCCCGTTCCTTCGCACCTGCTGGTGATACTCCACTATGTTCTCGGGATACAAGTAGAGAACGGATTGGCGGGGCGCGTCCGTCTGGAGGTTGATCGACTGATCCACCATCAAGCGACACTCGTCAAAGCAGAGCATGCCCCAACCCCAATGATCGTTCTTTCGTTCGACACTGAATCCCAGCTTTTGATAGAACTCGATGCTCGCGGTCATGCTCTTCACAGGCAGCATAGGAATGACGCGGTTCATTTTCATCGGGCACTCTCCAGTCCACACTCGTTGCGCCCAGTCAATTGACCGGGCGCAACGAGTGTGGAGGATCCATACATTGCGCAAAACATTGAATCTAAATTTTTAACAGCTAGGGGGTAGGAGCCGAGATAACGCCGCAGGCGATCCGATTGCCTGCATTGCCGGTGGGATCGGTCTTCATGTCATCGGCTTTCTCATGCACCATGATGGAGGTGCCGCCGTTCGCCAGAATGCTGTTGGGCGCGCCTGGAGTCATCGAGAGATAGTCGACCTTGAAGCTGGCCTGGCCGACGTGGCCTTCTACGATATTGATGTTCTGCGGCAGATCGCCGTTATGGTGACCCTCTGGATTCATGGAGCCGTGCTGCTTGCCTGCCGGGTTGAAGTGGCCGCCGGCGGTCTTGAAGTCGGGCGCGTCGCAGGCCGGGTGCTCGTGGATGTGGACTGCATGCTGTCCCAGGGGAAGGTTCTTGAGGTTGAGCTTGATGGAGAGCTTGCCGTCCTTGAGCTGGCGGAAGGTGGCGGTGCCGGCATCCTGTCCCGTGCTGGTCTTGATCGGGACGACCAGCTTGTTATTGGGCTTGGCGAACGCGGTGGCGGCAAGGGTGGTCGTGGCGAAGGCGGCCAGAGCGAGTGTGGCAACTGTCATGCGCATGTCGATGTCTCCGTGAGGTAGCGGTTATAACCTGTCGTGGTCCTAGTTTAGAACTTCGTTCGAGAATGTGCGCGATGTATCGTTGTCAGATGATTCCATCCCGCGTTCACTCAGCGTCCCGGTTTATCGTGCAGCTTGTGTTCGTCTCAGTCCTGATCTTTGCGTCCGTGTCCTGGGCGCAAGAGACGCCGGATGCGAAGTCCGACACAAAATCCGATGCAAAGCAGACCACGTCCGCCGAGCCTGTAGCCAAGCCGCCTACACCTGCTCCTTTACCGGCGGATGTGCATGTCGATCAGACGGCGCAGATTGATGGCAGGACGCTGCGCTACACGGTCACCGTAGGAACGCTCCCTATAACGAGTAGAGATGGGAAAAAGACCGGCGAAGTTGTCTATACGGCCTACACGGTGGCCGGAAAAGACCGCCCGGTGACCTTCGCGATGAACGGCGGCCCCGGCGCATCGTCAGTCTACCTCAACCTCGGAGCCATCGGCCCCAAACGGGTGGCCTTCGGCGGAGAAGGCGACAGCCCGTCCGATCCGGCAACCTTGACCGACAATCCCGGCACCTGGCTCGACTTTACCGATCTGGTCTTCATCGACCCGATCGGCACCGGATACAGCCGGTCTCTCGTATCTGAAGCTGAGACCAAGAAGCTCTTCTACAGCACCGCTCCCGACATCCAATACCTCTCACGGATCGTCTACGACTGGCTGGTCAAGAGCGGACGTCTGAGCTCGCGCAAATACTTTGTCGGCGAGAGCTACGGAGGTTTTCGCGGTCCGCGTATCACGCACTATCTCCAGACCCAGCTTGGCGTGGCGATGAATGGTGTCGTGTTGGTTTCGCCGTACTTAAATCCAACCGTCGAAGACAACGGCGATCTCTCCCCGCTGCCCTGGATGATGACTCTGCCTTCCATCGCCGCTGCCCACCTGGAGCGCGAGCACGCGCTGAACGCGGAGGCCATGGCCCCGGTCATCGCCTACACCCGCACCGACTACGCGGCTGCGCTGATGAAGGGCAGGTCCGATCCGGCGGCGACCCAGCAGATGATTCAGCATGTGACGGAGATCACCGGCCTCGATCCGGTCTTTGTGAAGCGTGCCGGAGGGAAGCTGGAGACACAGGCCTATCTGCGCGAGGTCTATCGGGCCGAGGGCAAGTTAGGCAGCCGCTACGATCCGAACGTCACTGCGTGGGACCCTTTTCCGAACGATCCGGCCCAGCGCAGCAACGACCCCATTCTCGAAAGCATCATCGCGCCGACGACTACAGCGATGGTCAACTTTGTGACGCAGACCGTGGGCTGGAAGACAGATGCGCGCTACGAGGCGCTGAGCGGCGATGTAAACCGGCAATGGGACGGTGGCGATGAGTTGCGGAAGGGCTCGGTGGAGCAGCTTCGCGAGGCGGTTGCAAACGACTCCAAGCTGCATGTGCTGATCGTCCACGGCTGGAACGATCTCTCCTGCCCGTTCATGGGCTCAATCCTTACCGTTGATCAGATGCCGGTGATGGGAGATCCGGCGCGGGTGCAGGTCAGAGAGTATTCCGGCGGTCACATGTTCTATAGCCGTTCGTCGAGCCAGATGGCGCTGCGCAAGGATGTGATGGAGATGTTCGGCAAGCACTAAAGCAATTTCGCGATGGGGTACGGGGCATGAGCCATGGCGAAGATTGATATAGATCGGGCCTTCAGCCCTCTATGCACATCGTGGTCGCATACCCAGGGCTTCGCCCTGGGCTGGTATGGACCGCGCCTTTGGCACTGGATTGCTCTACCCCATCACGAAATTTGCCTAACTCAAGCCGCTGGATCAGTTTCCGCGAAGGTATAGAGTCAAGGTCAAGTGTCAAGGGCCAACGGCCCGCCGCCATACCAGCATGGGGTGAAGCCCCATGTTCCTTGGCCATGGATGGAGCAAGGGCTGAAGGCCCGCCCTATCCATCGTTGCGAAAGCCGCCCTAAAGCGCGTGCAGTTCGAGCTGCTCGGAGTTGTGCTCGTCGGTGAAAGGCTGGAAGTGGGCGCGGCAGCGAGCTTCGTAGACGCCTGCCGCTCCGACGACGACCAGTTCCTGGCTCTGGCCGAGGCGCTGGGTGTGGATCGCTGGCTGGCCGCAGACCATGCAGACGGCGGAGAGCTTCGTCACCTCGTCGGAGATGGCCATCAGCGCCGGAATGGGGCCGAAGGGCTCGGCGTTGAACGTCGTGTCGAGACCGGCGATGAGGATGCGTTTCCCTAGATGAACGAGCTCGACGGCGAGCGGAACCAGGCGGGTGTCGAAGAACTGGGCCTCGTCGATGCCGATGACGTCGATCTCGCCAAGCTGCGGGAACAGCGTGGCTTTCAGGTCTTCGACGGTGGCTACGGTGGTGGCTTCGTGGGTCTGCGAGCTGTGGCTGGCGATGGCGGTGCGATGGTAGCGGAGGTCGATGTCGGGCTTGTAGCAGGCGACGCGCTGGCGGGCGATTCGAGCCCGCTTCAGGCGGCGGATCAGCTCTTCGGACTTACCGGAGAACATGGGGCCGGTGATGACTTCGATGCGGCCTGGTGCGGTGGTCATTTGCCTATCGTAGCGGGATTTGCGGTGGATTTTGCGTCAGACCCGCTCGACGATGACGGCAGTGCCGTAGGCGAGGACCTCGGTGACTCCATTCATCAGCTCATTGGCGTCGTAGCGGAAGCTGATGACTGCGTTGGCTCCGTGTTCGGCGGCGTGCTCGGTCATCATGGCGAAGGCCTCCTGGCGGGTCTTCTCGCAGAGCTGCGAAAGGATGGTGATATTGCCGCCGAGGATGGTCTGCAGGCCCGCGCCGAAGGTGCCGAAGATGGAGCGCGAGCGGACGACGATGCCGCGAACGACTCCCAGATTGCGGACGATGCGGTAGCCGGGGAGTTCGAGCGCGGTGGTGACCATGGAGGCATCGAAGGCAGGCGGTGGCGGAGGATAGGAAGACATGGAAAGCACTCCTTTGGCTATGCGGGATTGTACTTTGTGCGGGTGGCATTGTGTGACGTCCGCTTGTGGGTGAAACGTCGATCCTGAAGTTTCCCTGGAAAACGAGAGGGAAAGATCTTTTACGCTGTTGCCCGTTTTACCCGTCTCAGCCCAAAACTCACGTCATCTCGACCGAAGGCGGAGCTTTTGCCGCCGTAGTGGAGAGACCCTGTATTTCGCCTTTGCCGTTATCTTCTGCTGATGATGTCAGAGTCGAAGAGCGGCGAGCAGAGCTTTGACGGCTCCGCTGTCGATGGTTTGAGCGGCTTTGGCCACGCCTTCGGTAAAGGTTGGGGTGAGGTCCGAGGCAACAAGAACGGCTGCAGCATTAAACAGGACGATGTCGCGGCGCGGGCTGCGTTCGCCGTTGAAGATGGCTTCGAGAATGGCCGCGTTGATTGCTGCATTGCCTCCGCGAAGGGTTTCGATGGAGGCGCGTTCGAGTCCGGCATCTTCGGGCGCGAGTGTGCTGAGGGTGACGGTTCCATTGCGCACCTCGGCGACCTGACTGGGGCCGCTGATGGAGAGTTCGTCGAGCCCTCCGTCGCCGTGGACAACAAAGGCGTGGCGTGTGCCCAGCAGAGCCATGGCTTCGGCGACCAGAGGGACGAGATGCGGCGCATAGACGCCCATGACCTGGGCGGCGGCTCCGGCGGGGTTGGTGAGCGGGCCGAGGATGTTGAAGACGGTGCGGACGCCAATGGCTCGGCGTACGGGCATGACGGCCTTCATCGCCGGGTGCATGGCGGGGGCGTGGAGAAAGGCGAAGCGGTGCTTGCGCAGGGCCGCCGCAGCGGCGGCGGGGGAGAGATCGACGGGCACGCCGAGGGCTTCGAGGATGTCTGCCGAACCGCACTGCGAGGTGACGGCGCGGTTGCCATGCTTGGCCACGGTGGCGCCGGCGGCTGCGGCGACAAGCGCGGTGGCGGTGGAGATGTTGAAGCTCCCGCTGGCGTCTCCGCCGGTTCCGCAGGTGTCGACAAGAGTGGCGCGTTCGGCATCGTCCAGCGGAAAGACTGCGGCTGCGGCGCGCATGGCTTCGACGAAGCCTGCGATTTCAATGGCGGTTTCGCCACGAGCGGCGAGGGCTCCGAGCAGGCCAGCCAGTTGAATGTCGGACAACTCGCCAGCGAAGATCTGCTGCATGAGCGCACGGGCAGCTTCGCGGGTGAGGGTCTGGCGGCCTTCGACGATCTGTTTCAAATAGGGTTGCGGGGGCATTGGTTTAAGCCTAGCAGGTGGCGGGGGTGCAGGGCGTTTGTCAGGAGCGGCCAAAAGGTGGAGGGTCGCCGAAGCATGTCGCTGCGCACAACCTGCTTCGCTCCCTGCTGACTTGCATATTGAAGCCGCTATTTCTTCAGCGATGCCTCCATCTGAATACGGATCTCCTGACCGGGCTGCATTGTGATTGCGAGCGGCACAGCTTCGAAGCCTGGGACCAGATTGAAGGTCCGCTCTTTTGGTACAGCTTCGAAGCCCTGCGGCGCGTTCGTGCGGATGGTCAGGGTTCCGTTTGGCTTGACGATGCGAACGGTCCTGGAGTCTGGCTGTTCGACTCTTTCTCCGGAGCGTGAGACCACGGGAAGGATGAACCGAAGCGATGCCGTGGATGGGGCTGAGGCGCTGGTATTCGCGGCGATCTCTGCGGCTATTTCTACGGTGGATTCGGTGAGATTGTAGGCGAGGTGGTAGTGCATGTCGCCGTTGGGAAGCGAGTGGCGGGCGGCGGTGAGCAGACGGCCTCGCGCATCGAAGGCGATCTGGCCGGCTGAGTCTGTCGCCTTCACTATCGCCTCAAAGTCGTTGAGGTTGGTGTAGGTTTGATCGGCTGTTTTACCGAGGGTGTACTCGATGCGTGGAGTGAGCGGCATATGCGGAGCATCGCGGAAGGCTTGCTGATTGGATATTTCGATCATCTGGTACTCGGTCATGCTGGCGACCAGCAATGGCCCGAGGCCGCGATGGTAGAGCATGGACAAGGCTCCGCCTGAGACGTGGCCTCCGCCTGCCGAGCCTCCGCCCGCCTGCACGTGCTCCACATACTCCCAGTCGTACTCGGTGACGGTGGCGCGCCACGGGCCGATGGAGGCGAGGTGGGTGCCGATCTCCGGATAGGTCTTGAGGCCGCGGGCATCTTCTCGCGGCAAGGCCACGCGCTCGGCTGGTTTGAGGTTGGCGCCGCCGCGATCGACCACCGTCGCCAGCGCCTTGGCGTGCGTGAAGGCGTGGTGGATGCAGGGCAGGTCGCCATGCGTGAAGTAGTCCGGCCCCCCGTAGAGCAGGCCATCGTGGGTGCAGGCAGCCATCAGTTCGAGGTTGCGCTGCGCGACTTCACGGAACTTCGGATCATGCTCTGCCAGCAGGACGAAGGCGGGATGGCAGCCATCGCTGGTGCGGCTGCCCCACCAGCTCCACTTATAGTTGCGCGTGCCCCAGCTATTGTCCCAGGAGCCGTCGGGTAGCATGAACTCCATGTGGGTGCGCAGCGCTGCGATGGTCTGGTCGAGGGCTGCCTTGTCGTTGGTGAGCAGAGCGTACTGGGCCAGCGCGGGGAGTGACTCCTCGACGTTGTAGCCGAGGTCGACAGGATGGCAGCCCTTCGCTGTGACGGTTTTGATCGGGTGTCCTTCGCCATAGAGAAAGCCATTCGGGGTGAAGTATTCGAGTGCGCTATGGGCAAGTGTGCGGGCGCGATCCAGATAGCGCTGTTCACCCAGCACCTGTCCGCAGAGGGCGAAGCAGAAGGAAGCTGTGACTGGATAATTGATGTTGCCGGTTTCAATGGTGATGAAGCCGTCGAGGAACTTTGCGGCGCGGGCCAGGCGCTCAGTCCATCGCTGACGCATGGCGGTGTCGAGCAGCGAGCCGTGATGGTGGAGCGCCTCGGCGAGAGCGATGGCGTGGAAGACCGTGATGCCTTTCCAGGAACTGAGCGTGACATCGTTAACCCAACTGCCGTCAGCGCGGCTAACCTGCCGCTCGGACCAGTCATGTACAAGAATGGCGGCGCGAAGGTATTTGGAGTCGCCCGTGCTGTGAGCCGCGCTCAGCAGCGGATGCACTGCATCGCCGCAGCGTCCATGGATCAGCGCGCAGGCGGGACAGAGCAGTCCTCCGTGAAGCGCCGGGTCGGTGATGGAGGTCATCTGGTGAGCAATCAGGCCATCGCACCAGTCCTGCAGAAGGCTGGCGTAGAGATTTGTTGCTGGCTTCGGTGAGTGAGCGAGAGCGGCGGATGTCTGCGGCTCTGCGGCTGCGGCCAGATTCGGGAAAGCGAGTTTGGTGCCCAACACTGTGGCTCCGGCGGTGGATAGGCGCAGCATGTCGCGGCGAGTAAGTTCGTGCTTGAAACCAAATTTGCTCATCGCGGCATCTTAGACGAAGGGGTTGCCTCTGTGCCATAGCCGCGCTCCTTTTTATGAACATCCCTGGAGTGGAAGCATGAGGAAGGGTTGGCGCATTGGACGGTAACCGCACGGCTGTGCGGAATTTGCATTGCGGGGTGTTGTTAGCGTCCGCTACACTTCAAAGGCGAGGCAGTTCGCGACAATACCTATGAAAATTCACGAGTATCAGGCTAAAGAGATTCTGCGCAAGTACAACGTTCCGGTTCCCGGTGGCGAGATGGCGACCACTCTGGAAGAGGCCGACACTGCCGCCAAGGCGCTGTTTGGTGCAGGGAATAAAGTCGTCGTGGTCAAGGCGCAGATCCACGCGGGTGGACGCGGCAAGGGCGGCGGCGTGAAGCTGGCGAAGTCGCTGGAAGAGGCGAATGCCGCGGCAAAGGCGATTCTGGGAATGCAGCTGGTCACCCACCAGACCGGACCCGCCGGGCAGAAGGTGCAGCGGCTATTGATTGAAGAAGGCTCAGCGATTGAGCGTGAGCTGTATCTGGGGCTGGTGCTGGACCGGGCTTCGGCGAAGGTTGTGTTCATGGCCTCGCAGGCCGGCGGCATGGAGATTGAAGAGGTCGCCGCGAAGACTCCGGAGGCGATCTTTAAGGAGTACATCGAGCCGGCGATTGGATTTCAACCGTACCAGGCGCGGAAGCTGGCCTTCAAGCTGGGGCTGAAGACGACGCAGATCAACGATGCCGTGAAGTTTATGACCGGGCTGTATCGCGCGTTTGTCGACACGGACTCAACACTGATGGAGATCAATCCCTTCATCACGACCAAGGATGACAAACTGCTGGCGTTGGACTGCAAGATCAACTTCGACGACAACGCGATGTTCCGGCATAAGGATTTGAAGGAACTGCGCGATCTCTCCGAGGAAGACCCGCTGGAGGTTGAGGCGAGCAAGTTTGCGCTGAACTACATCAAGCTCGATGGCACGATTGCCTGCATGGTGAACGGCGCCGGACTCGCAATGGCGACGATGGACATCATTCAGTACGCCGGCGGTTCCGCTGCGAACTTCCTCGATGTCGGAGGTGGGGCGAATCAGGAGCAGATTGAGAATGCGTTCGGCATTTTGTTGAGCGATCCGCATGTGAAGGCTATCTTCATCAATATCTTTGGCGGCATTCTGCGCGTGGACGTACTGGCGACTGCGGTAGTCGCGGCGGCGAAGAAGCTGAACGTGCAGGTCCCGATCATCCTTCGACTGGAAGGTACGAACGTCGAAGAGGGACGGAAGATTCTGGCGGAGTCGGGATTGACGTTTCTTGTCGGCAGCACCATGAAGGAAGCAGCGGACATGGCGGTTGCCGCCGCGAAAGGCGGAAAATAATGGCAGTTCTGGTCGATAAAAATACGCGTCTGATTGTGCAGGGAATCACGGGACGTGAAGGCACCTTCCACGCCAAGGGCTGTGCGGAGTACGGCACGAACGTCGTTGGCGGCGTGACTCCGGGCAAGGGCGGCACGACCCATGAGGGTTGGCCGGTCTTCAATACTGTTGAAGAGGCCGTGAAGGAGACAGGCGCGAATGTGTCGGTGATCTTTGTGCCGCCGCCGTTTGCCGCCGATGGAATTCTGGAGGCTGCGGCCTCGGAGATTCCGCTGGTCATCTGCATCACCGAAGGCATTCCTACGTTGGATATGGTGAAGGTGTGGGAGGTGGTGAAGCGGTCGAAGTCGCGTCTGGTGGGACCGAACTGCCCAGGTGTGATCTCGCCGGGCAAGGCAAAGGTCGGCATCATGCCGGGCCGGATTCATAAGGAGGGCAGCGTTGGCATCGTGTCGAAGTCGGGTACGCTGACCTACGAGGCCGTGTATCAGTTGACGACGCGCGGGATTGGACAGTCGACCGCGATTGGCATCGGCGGCGATCCGATTATTGGGACGACGCATATCGATGCACTGAAGCTATTGAACGAGGATCCGGAGACCGAGGCGATCATCATGATCGGCGAGATCGGCGGCTCGGCGGAAGAGGCGGCGGCGAAGTACATCAAGGAGAACGTAAAGAAGCCGGTGGTTGGATTTATTGCCGGACAGACAGCGCCTCCGGGACGTCGTATGGGTCACGCGGGCGCGATCATCTCCGGTGGTGAAGGAACGGCCGCCGAGAAGATGAAGGCAATGGCCGAAGCGGGGATTACGGTAGTGAAGTCGCCGGCGGAGATTGGCGAGGCGATGGCCCGAATACTGGGAA
Organism: Terriglobales bacterium; assembly: GCA_041691575.1. GTDB lineage: Bacteria > Acidobacteriota > Terriglobia > Terriglobales > Acidobacteriaceae > Edaphobacter. Next base: position 61,995 of record JBEPUJ010000020.1, on the reverse strand, counting down.
AGGCCTAAACGAGCTGGCGTAATCAGCGAGGCTGCCTGCGGTAGAAGAGGCCGGCGACGAAGAAGACCATGGCTACCGTAAAGGCGAGGCGGGCGTGCAGCCAGTCGCGGTAGTGGACGCTAATCAGGCCGTCGACGACCCATGCGACGAAACCGGCGAACCAGATCCAGACTGTTTTGCGCATTCCTCAGGCTCCAGTCTTCTTTAGACGGGCATTTGGCCAGCGGGGCGGCTTACATGATTGTTTTACACTGGATGTATAAGCATCCATAGAGGAGAGTTCACGTTGTCACAGCGTACATTCAGCATTATCAAGCCGGACGCGGTTCGCAAGGGCCATGCCGCGGCCATTCTCGCCGAGATTGAAAAGGCGGGCTTCAAGATCGTCTCCATCAAGCGGTTGTCCATCTCCAGGGCCCAGGCCGAGGGTTTTTATCACGTTCACGCGGCGCGTCCGTTCTTCGGCGAGCTGACCGAGTTCATGTCCAGCGGTCCCATCTTTCCGATGGTGCTCGAGAAGGACAACGCCATCGCCGACTTGCGCAAGCTAATGGGCGCGACCAACCCGGCGCAGGCGGAAGAGGGAACGATCCGCAAGAAGTTCGCGGCGTCAATCGGCGAGAACGCGATTCATGGCTCGGATGCCGAAGACACGGCGGCGTTTGAGATTGGCTACTTCTTTGCCGGTTACGAATTGCAGTAGATTTTTAGTTTGGAACGCAAAGATGGCAGGAGCGATTGCTCCTGCCATCTTTGCGTCTGCAGTTGGGTTGCGGCTATTTACCAGTGAAGAGTTTCAGGTCGATGGAGTCGCCCATGACCTTATAGCCAGCGTCGCTGGGGTGGAGTTTATCGCCGGAATCGTTGGCGGGCAGGAAGACGGCGGGGTTGGCGGGGTCTTGCGTGGCCTTGTCGAAATCGACGACGCCGTCGAGCTGGTTGGTGGTGCGAATCCATTGATTGATCGCCTGGCGCATGGTCTCACCCGCAGGCGAGGAGTAGCCCGCGCCGACGTAGGGAGTGAGCATCGCTCCGATGACCTTGATGCCGTGGGTATGGGCTCGGGTGGCGAGCTGGCTGAGTCCCGCGATCAGGTCTTCGGCTGACACGACATCATCGGGTTGGTGGAGCGTCTGGGCGTGGCCAATATCGTTGATGCTCTCCAGGATGATGAGGTACTTGACCCCGGCCTGGGAGAGGACGTCGCGATCGAAGCGGGCGAGCGCATTGGCGCCGGCTCGATCGTGCAGAATGCGGTTGCCGCCGATGCCCTCATTGAGAACCCCGAGGTGTGCGGTCTTCTTGTCAGCCTGCAGGCGGCGGGCAAGAACGTCAGGCCAGCGCGCGTTGGCGTTGCGGGTGCTGTGCGCTCCGTCCGTGATGCTGTCGCCGAAGGCTACGATGGCCGCGGCCTTTCCGTCTGCCTTGACGTCGATTCCTTTCAGGAAGGGCCACGATGTGATCTCTTCCGGGGTATCCAGCGTTTTGGCGCTGGCGACATTACCGGAGGCGGTGTAGCTGGTCTGGTCGGCGAAGCTGTGGTGGGTTACCTGCCGGATTGTTTGCGCGGGAATGAAGATGCTGACTGCGACGTCGGAGAATGGCGGCAGCTTCAGGTCGATGGGGTCGCTAACAACGAGCGCGCCCGCAGGAATGGTGATCGAGGGCCTTCCATTGAAGGTCAGGGCGCTGGAGACGGCGGGGTTGATCTCGTTGCCACCCGCGCTCAGTGCGACGTCGGCTGCTCCGATGGTGAGTGAGTCGAGGCCGAACTCGTTCGTCAGGATGACACGAATGGAGGGGCCGCCGATCGAGACATGGACGATCTCGCGGAAGGTGGTGTCTGCGCTGCCGATTTTAGCGTCGGGGTTGGGCTGGGCCATGGGCGCGGAGGCCCAGGTCCCGACCCAGTGATCGGGCGAGGCGGCGGAGGCGGCGTTGGGGCTGAGGCAGCAAAGGCAAAAGAGCAGAAGGGTAAGCGGAGCGAGAGTTCTGCGTTTCAAGTTCATGGTCATCCTTAAGGGGGATTGAGCTGACGCTCCATCTTATCGTTGTTTCGTGGTGGCGGGAGGGTTCGAGTATAGTGGCGAAGGTTGCCGTTTGGAGCGCGACCGGGCACTGAACGGGGTGCCGAACCGGGCTAAATCAGAGCACAACCATAGACCGCTTGCAGGCGAAAGAAATTGAGGAAGACATGACGAGAACACTGGCAAAGGTTATTCTGCTTACCATGACAACCGCGATGGCAGCACAGGGAGCAGTGACGAAGGCCGCATTTGGAACCACCCCGGATGGCAAGGCCGTAGACATTTACACGTTGAAGAGCGATGTGCTCGAAGCTCGCATCATGACCTTTGGGGCACGCATCGTCTCAATCGAGGCTCCGGACCGGGACAGCAAGAAAGCCGACATCGTGCTGGGGCATAATTCGCTGGCGGAGTATACGAACGGCAAGAACTTCTTTTTCGGAGCGATCGTCGGGCGCTACGGCAACCGCATCGCGCACGGCAGCTTCAAGCTCGACGGCAAGACCTACCAGATTCCGAAGAATGACAATGGCATCAACTCGCTGCATGGCGGCACGGTCGGCTTCGACCACCTGGTATGGCAGGGACGCGCGATTCCTGATGGCGTCGAGATGACGCTGGTGAGCAAGGATGGCGACCAGGGTTTTCCGGGAACGCTGACCGCGCATGTACGCTACACCCTGCACCATAACGCGCTGCGCATCGACTACAGCATGTCCACCGACAAGGACACCGTGGTCAACCTGACGAATCACTCCTACTTCAATCTCTCGGGCGAAGGCAACGGCACCGTCCTGCACGATGAGATCATGATTGCGGCAGATAAGTTCACGCCGGTCGATGGTGGATTGATTCCGACTGGCGAACTGAAGTCCGTCGAAGGAACGCCGTTCGATTTCCGCAAGTCAACCGCAATTGGCGCTCGCATCCATGACCAGAACGACCAGCTCAAACTTGCCGGCGGCTACGACTTCAACTGGGTGCTGCGCGGGCCCAACGGAGAGACCAAGACGGCGGCTCGGGTCTACGATCCGGAGTCGGGGCGGGTGTTGACCGTGACGACGACCGAACCCGGCGTCCAGTTCTATACCGGCAACTTCCTCGATGGATCGGTGAACGGCAAGAGCGGCAAACCCTATGTGAAGAACGGGGCACTCTGCCTGGAGACGCAGCACTTTCCAGACTCGCCCAACCACCCGAACTTCCCCAGCACGGAGCTGAAGCCGGGCACACCGAGACACAGCACAACGACGTTTGCCTTTACGACGCACGCAAAATAAATACCGGTGCGCGGCGGCGGGTGGCGTCGCCGCGCAACTCCCTCTCCTCCTGTCTCCAGACCTCGTACGACAAGCAATGACGCTGTCGACTCATGCGCCGCTGCTCTGTCCTCGCAAGCGGAGGGTATGCCGTGATAATGCTTGTGGATGCATATCTCCGGATCTTGGATTCTACTGATCTTTCTCGGTATCGTGACAGCCGCCGGTCTCCTGCTGCTCCACCTGACCAACGCTGGACTGGTGATCAATCAACAGATCCCCGACCGGCCGCATCGGCGGCTATTTCTCGCATCGGTGAGCTTCTTTGTCACCTTCCTTGCCGTGAGGCTGCTGGTAGCTTCGATCACCCACCATATCGGGCCGTTCGGATATGTGGAGATGGGTGGGCGACATATTCATCATCTGGTATGGGGAATTTTGCTGCTGCTGATCTGCGGCTATGCGTCGCTGGCCGAGGTCGGTATTGGCGACACTCCACAGTCGATTCTGATGAGCCGATTATTGTCGATCGGCTATGGGATTGGCGCGGCGCTGACGCTCGACGAGTTCGCCTTGTGGCTGAACCTCGACGCCGCGGCGTACTGGTCGCGCGAAGGGCGGGAGAGCATCGATGCGGTTGTGTTGTTTGGCGCGCTGTTGGCCATGGGGACGTGGGGCGCTCCGCTGCTGCGCTGGATGGTGAGACGCCGTGCCCAGATGTGAAAGGTAGAAAGCTGCGAAGTTGACTGGAGTCTTGCGGCGCAGGGCGAGAACCATTCCTGCCTTTTATTTATTGGAGCACCGAATGGGATTTGAACCCATGAGTACTGGTTTTGCAGACCAGCGCGTTAACCACTTCGCCATCGGTGCCTATCGTTGCCAGCCTATCCAACCAACTCGACAAACGAACCTGGGATCTCTGCTCTCTTCAAACTGTCGCTAAAGAGCATATTGCCAGGGTGCTTCTCTTCATAGTACCAACTACTTTTGGCTGCTCCCGGCTTTTACCTCGAGTCTTATAGCATGCCGCCACGCAATTCGATTGCGTGGCGGCTTTGCTTTACAGCGGGTTAGACATATTGCTCCAGCTTATTTGGGCTGAGCGATCGTCCGGATATAGGAGTTGATCTTCTTGAAGCTATCGGGATACAGCTTCTTGCCCTCTTCGTCCGACACCGTGCCGGCCAGGATCACGTCCTCGCCAACCTTCCAGTTGGCAGGGGTGGAGACCTTGTGGTTCGTGGTCAGTTGGATCGAATCGATCACGCGGAGGATCTCGTAGAAGTTGCGTCCGGTGCTCATCGGGTAGATCAGTTGCAGCTTGATCTTCTTGTCCGGTCCGATGACGAAGACCGTGCGCACGGTGGCGTTGTTGGCCGGGGTGCGGCCTTCCGACGTCTCACCCGAATCAGCGGGCAGCATGTCGTACAGCTTGGCTACCTTCAGCTCCGGGTCGCCGATCATCGGGTAGTTGACCTTGTGTCCCTGGGTCTCTTCAATGTCCACTGCCCACTTTGCATGGCTGCTCACAGGGTCCACGCTGATGCCGAGGATCTTCGCGCCACGCTTCTGGAATTCGCCTTCGAGGCCCGCCATGCTGCCCAGCTCGGTGGTGCACACCGGGGTAAAGTCCTTCGGGTGGGAGAACAAAACGGCCCAGCCGTCGCCGATCCATTCGTGGAAGTCGATGGTGCCTTGCGTTGTCTCAGCAGTGAAGTTGGGAGCTACATCATTAATGCGTAGTGACATGGTTTCTTTCCTCTTTCCTCTTCAGGGATTTTTTCCCCAGGCTTTTATTCAACGATTCAACTCAACGACAGAATTCAGACCCAATCCGAGCAGTTCAGAGATGCGGCGGTGAATTGCTCCATCCAGTAAAAAACCCGCCCGGCTCGTTGGCTCTGGGTGGGTTCCGTGCTGCTCGAATCTCTAACGCTGTTTTACGATTCGCCTCGGCACACCCCACCCCTGCGACAGCAACAGTTGAGGGTGGAGTTCGTGTTGGGCATCATCGTCATAACTTAATCTTTTTACCGCTGCCAGCGAGGCTAGCACGGAGCAGTTGTGCCCCATTTGCGGTCTGTAACGACCATACGACCGGGAAGCGTCGATGTCAACTCAACCAGTTACGTGCAATAAACTGCAAAATCTCAGCCGTTCGTTCGTGGTATGACCAATTGCAGGTAATATTCCTTTGAGCGCAATCGCGCATGGAGACAGCATGAAGACTCGTGATATTCGGTGGATGGCAATCGCAGTGGCGGGGTTAATCGTTGGCGCAGCCGCTCCGGCAATAGCGGCAGGCAAGGTCTGTGATGCCCGGACGTACGGCGCAAAGGCCGATGGAACGACCAAGGATACCAAGGCCATCCAGTCCGCAATCGACGACTGCGCCAAGTCCGGCGGCGGAACGGTGAAGCTCGACCACGGAACCTTCCTCTCCGGCCCCATCGTTCTTAAAAGCAACATCACTCTCGACCTCGCCAAGGGTGCTACTCTTTTCGGCTCACCCGACCACGCTGACTATCCTGCGAAGACGGAGTTTCGCGCTCCCGGAACCCAATCGCTTGTCAGCGCCACCAACGCTCAGAACGTCGCCATCACCGGAAGCGGAACGATCGACGGCAACGGCGAAAGCTGGTGGGCGGAGGCTCGCGCGCATCGTGGCTCCGGCATCGTGGGCACGGTCCAGTTCCGTCCGCGGCTGGTGGTCTTCGACCACTGCAAGCATGTGCGCCTCGAAGGTGTCACCATCCAGAACTCGCCTAGCTGGCAGGTTGTCCCCTACTACACCGACGACACGGTGATCCGCAACGTTCGCATCCTCGCGCCGCAGCACTCCCCAAATACCGACGCCATCGATCCCTTCAGCTCCACCAATATGGTTATCGATCATGTCTATGCCGACGTGGGCGACGACAATATTGCCATCAAGAGCGGCATCATCAACTCCCCCGGCCCCGACGCTCCCAGCAAAAATATCACCATCACCGATTGCATCTTCATGCGTGGCCACGGCCTCTCCATCGGCAGCGAGATCGCCGGCGGTGCGCAGAATATCCACGCCGAGCGCATCCACTTCAACGGCACCGATCAGGGCATCCGCATCAAGGCAAATCGCGACCGCGGCAACGATGTCAGCAACATCACCTTCAAGGACATCACCATGGAGAACGTCAAGACCTCCATCCTCATCAGCGAGTACTACCCTAAGGCGATGCCCGAGGGTGAAGTCAAAGCCGAGCCGGTCCAGCGTCTCACGCCTCACTTCCACAACATCACCATTGAGAACGTCAAATCGGTCAACAGCGCCTGGGCGGGCGTCATCGTCGGCCTGCCCGAGGCTCCGATCAAAGACCTCGTCATGAAGAACGTCGATATCCAGGCTAAAAAAGGAATGCAGATCGCGTACGCAAACGTGACCGGAACCAACGTCAAGGTGACAGCAGCCGAAGGAAAAGGGATCACCGTCGCGCCCACCGCGAAGGCCACCTTCAAATAAATCGGAAGCTCATCACAAAGCCTTAACAGGATTCAACGGGAAAGAACGCGGCCTGCACCTCGGCCGCGCTCTTTCCCGTAATGCGCAGCACCTTCATGCGGCTGGTCGCGCCGCTGATCAGCGAGACCCGCGCCCGCGGAATCCGCAGTAACTCCGCCACAAACTCGATCAGCGCTTCATTGGCGCGGCCATCGACTGGCGGCGCCGTCAGCGAGATCTTCACCGCTCCGGCGTGCAGACCGGCGACGTCGTTCTTCTTTGCGCCCGGGCGCACGCGCACCGCCAGCGTGCAACCATCTCCAACGTCGTGAACAACGTCCTGAACGAAGCTATAGCTCTCTTCCATCACGCCGGATACTCCCGTTTGCCGAACAGCGCCGTTCCCACCCGGACGCAGGTGCTGCCCTCTTCAATCGCGACGACAAAGTCATTCGACATCCCTATGGATAACTGCGTCAGTGCAGGATGCGCCTTCTGCGCCTCATCGCGCAACCGCCGCAACTCGCGAAAGTATGGTCGCGCCGTCTCGGCATCCTCTGACCATGGCGGAACCGTCATCAGCCCAACCGCCTCGACCGATTCCAATCCCTCGAGCCCCGCCAGCAACTCCGGCAGTTCCTCCGGAGCCAGACCGTGCTTCGATTCCTCATGGCTCAGCTTCACCTCAACCAGCACCGGCATCTTCTTGCCCAGCGTAGCGGCGGCGCTGTTCAACCGCTGCGCGATCTTCAGCGAGTCGACGGTATCGACCGAATCGAAAAGTTCCGCCGCACGGTTAGTCTTGTTCGATTGCAGCGGCCCGATCAGGTGGAACCTGGCGTCGGCAAGCCCGCTCACATGCTGCGACTTCTCCTGAAACTCCTGCACCCGGTTCTCGCCAAACAGCCGTTGGCCCGCAGCGTAGGCCTCAAGAATCACCTCGACCGGATGGACCTTGCTGACAGCCATCAACGCGACATCACTTTCCGCGCGATTGACGCGTCGGCACGTCTCCGCGATCTCTTCCTGCAGCCGTGCGAGATTCTCTGTGATGGACATCCTTAGCTACATTCTAGTCGCGCGGTCTTGCTTTTACGGATGCCGATGCAGCACATGCGTCGCAATGTCCGGCCAGAACTCGCGAAAGGTATTGGTCAGCGCATCCCGCATCAGCGAGTAGGCGTATCTCTCCGACAGTTCGCCGATCGTGCGGCTGTTGCTGGGGTAGTAGGTGGTCGAGATGGCCTGCGCCGCGCCGCGGCCAAAGATCTCCGACGCATTAAAGGTGTTGCTACCGCTGTAGGTTCGCGTGACGACAACTCTGCTGGAGGCATAGGCCGCACGCTTGAGGATGCTGCCCTCGCCCTTTGCAAAGTAGCGCCCATCTTCATGCAGGATCGAAGGCAGCGCGAAGATCACCATGTAATTGCCGTCCGTCTTGTCGACGAAGCCGCGCCACGAATAGCCCCAGAAGCCCGGTACGCCCTTGCCCAACTGCGGATGCGCGTCCTGCCCCTCGGCGATCATCGAAGTAATTCCGACAAAGAAAAAGGAAGAGTAGTCGAAGCTGTTTTTGGTTGCGATTACAAAGGCCTGCTTCGGGGTCGGCGGCGGAGGAATCTCGCCGGCGCTCACCGCGCGGTAGTTCGGCATGATGCCCAGAATGCGCTTCGGCTGCTGCTTTGAAGGTGCAACTGCCGGTGCCGCCGGTTCGTGTTGCGTCTGGGCGCCCGCAGACGTTTGCTGGTCGGCAAGATTCACCTCGGCTATCTGTGCGGGAACCGGAGCCTCCGGCAGAGCGGGCTGTTGCTGGGCAAATGCGGCGGTTGAAACGAAGACAAAGGCGAACAATAAAACGGAGCGCAAAATCTCACCCTTTATGCAGAAAATTTCCTGCTCTGCTTCTCTTGGCTATTGGGAATCTGGACGGCTTACAAATTAGACACAGATCAACAGCGAAAGTTGCAGACGGGAATAGAGCGGATTCCCTCATGGCGCATAGGATCTCCGCAGCCAGAGCGCCGACCGCGCATCCTCAACCAGCCTGAGAACCTGTTTAAAAATGAACCACGTCATCTCGACCGGAGCCGCGCGGCTCTATCGCGCGGCGGAGTGGAGAGACCCCTGTATTTCCGTTCTTATTCTTGCTTTCACCTGTTCCTGGCCGGTACAAACCGAAGCTAAGCCTTCAGTTTGTGAACAGATTCTAAGTGTCATCCTGAGCGAAGCCTCTCGCAGTTTCACGGCGGGAGACGCAGTCGAAGGACCTGCGGTTTGCTCTATCGCCTTGTCAGCGTCCGTGTTCTTCCAGATACTTCTCGACTTCAAGCGCGGCCATGCAGCCCGATCCGGCTGCCGTAATTGCCTGCCGATAGCGGCGGTCCTGAATATCGCCGCAGGCAAACACTCCGGGGATCGGTTGCCCGTTCAACGTAGGAAATACGTTGTTCTGCGTCAGAATATAGCCGTCCTCATCGAGGTCCATCATTCCCTTGAACGCCGATGCATTGGGCGTATGGCCGATGCCAAGGAACATCGCCGACACCGGCAGGACCGACTCTTCGCCGGTGGCGCGGTTCTTCAGCCGCAACCCCTTGACATCTTTCTCTTCGACGCCCAGCACCTCTTCGACCGTCGTATTCGAGACAAACGTAATCTTCGAGTGCGCGATGGCGCGATCCAGCATAATCTTCGAGGCGCGAAAGTGTTCCGTGCGGTTGATCAGCGTCACCTTCGAGGCGAACCGCGTCAGAAACAGCGCCTCTTCCATGGCCGAGTCGCCGCCGCCGATCACGGCAATCTCCTTGCCTGAGAAGAAGAAGCCGTCGCAGGTAGCGCAGGAGCTGACGCCATAGCCGATCAGGGACTGTTCCGAAGGCAGGTTCAGCCAGCGAGCGCTCGCGCCCGAGGCGATAATCAGCGTCCGGGCATGAACGATCTCGCTGCCGAGGTTCAGTTCGAAAGGATGTTTGGTCAGGTCGATCGACGCCAGATGGGCCATGCGCAGCTCAGCGCCGAAGCGTACTGCCTGCTTCTTCATGTTCTCGATCAGCTCCGGACCTTGAATCCCATCCGGCCAGCCGGGAAAGTTTTCTACCAGCGTCGTAATCGACAACTGGCCGCCAGGCTCGTGGCCTTCGAGCACCAAAGGCTTGAGGTTGGAGCGGGCGGCGTAGATGGCAGCGGTCAGGCCGGAGCAGCCGGAACCGAGGATGACGGTATCGCGAGTATTGTTTTCAGGCATATGAACTCTCTTAGTGTAAATGCGCCGTCTCGAAAAAGGATTCAGACCGCATTTAGTGCAACAATCGAGCTTATGGCAAATCTCACATTGGTCTACGGAATGAGGCTGCTGCCCGCGGATGAGGTAGCCGCCGTCGGCGAGGCTCCGGTAACGCTGCATAACGGCAATGAGGCTCACGTCACCATGCATATCCTCGAGGGCAGCCGCGAGCAGATCGAGGCCCAGCTACGCCTGAGTATCGACGCCTTCTTCGACTTCTACCCCGAGATTTGAATCCGCCGCTCTCTCAGGGCGCGATCATCCTTTTAGCGCATGATCATCTTTTTATAACGTGATCATCCGTATTTAGAGTTGCCATCCATCCTTCGCCTTTAACTAACGCTGTCATCCTTCGCCTTTCCTAACCTTGTCATCCTTCGCCGAAGGCGGAGGATCCGCTTTTGTCGTTGCCGTCGCTTTACTTTTGTCGTTGTCGTTGTCGTTGTCGTTGCTGTTGCTGTTGTTTTTGTTTTTGTTTTTGCCGTTGCTGCTAGGTACAGCGAGGCTTCAGCCTCGCGTCTCAATTCGCCGCCGCTAAGCGGCCTCCATTCTGCCGTAGGCCGGAGTGAAGCCCGCAGGGCGAAACGACTGAATCTATTGCTCTTCTCCGCCCAAACCCCAAAAACTTCAGTAGAAACGTTTGTCAAGCCCCAATATTAGATAAGTAAAACAAAATAAAAGAGATAGCGTCTGTCAATTAGTTCCGCTCGATTCGATACAATTAATGATAGTTAGAAAGAAGGCCCAGCGACAACGCTGGGCCTAACTCTTTTATAAACAATACTTTAACTATAAAGTATCTGGAATGAATACTTTGTGTTTGGCGTCTTTGATAAGTTGTTGTATATCAAGACTTTACAAAAAGTGCCCGAGGGAGGGGTACCCTCTCACCACGTCATCTCGACCGGAGCCGCGCAGTTTCATCGCGCGGCGGAGTGGAGAGACCCCTGTATTTTCGTCTTTGTCCTCGCATTGCCTGTTCCTGACCAGTGCAATTCAGTTTTAAACAGGTTCAAAGAGAAGACGAACGCGAGTCGCATAATCCGAGCATGTCTCGAAATAGACCACCGTCCGTGCTATCGCCCCCTCTGCCGAAAAAAGAGCTGAGGACGGTACGGCGAGATGGCCAAAACTCTCTGGATATTCCGATGCCTGTGCGCTGCGTTGGCAGTCGCACAGTTTGCGGCGTCACTCGGTTGCGCGCAGGTCGCACCTGTTCCGATCCCACAGACGGTCGAAGACGTCCTCCACCAGATGGCGGATCAGGCCGACATCATCTTCCTCGGTGAGGTTGCCGCGATTCGTCCTCACGAAGACGGAGGCCTCGCGTCCGGGTTCATTGAGATCGATTTCCGGGTCGATCGCGCCATCCGCGGCATCTCCGGCGGGACGTATACCCTGCGCGAATGGGCAGGATTGTGGTCCGGCAACGCTGGCCGTTACCGAACAGGCGAGCGCCTGCTGATGCTACTTCATGCGCCCTCAGTCTCCGGCCTGAGTTCGCCGGTCGGCGGTCTGGACGGTGCGATTCCGATTCGCGGCGGAGGAGCCGCGCCGGTTCTCGCCAATACCGCTACGCTTTCGTCGACGACGGTCGTCGATCTCCGCTGGCTGGGCGCTCGGCTACCGCAATCCGCATCTTTCAAAATCAATCCAATCCTGCCGCCGACGCCGCTCACCCTGTCGCAGCAGATGGCGACCAAATCTGTCGCGGACCCGATCACATCGGAAGACGACACCTCCAGCCGCGCATCCGTCTCGGCGCAGCAGGCCTCGGTCGATACCGTGGTCAAGCTGCTCGCATCGTGGAAGAAGGCGGCAGACGGTGTCCGCTGAAGCTGCCTCCCGCCTGCGAAGAGCGATAGCCTTTGCCCTCTACTGCCTAATGGCCGCAGCAACGGCCTTTGCCGGTGGCCCGCGCTGGGTCACTGGTCCACCTTACTTCAACACGCCTACCTACTCAGTCGTCTGGTACACGAATCAGCCGCATTATTTCACCGATTCAGGCGATCTCAGCGTCTATGTCGATCACGCTGCCGCGGACGCCATCGTTGCCGCCGCAGCCAACGTCTGGAACGTTCCCACATCCAGCCTGACTCTGGCTTACGGAGGAACGCTCAACGAGCATCTCAGCGGAGCGAACGTCTATACCAGTTCGACCGGCCTTGTCCTCCCCTCCGACGCGCAGAGCGGCAATTATCTGGCGAAGCAGATCGCCGTCATCTATGACACGGACGGATCGGTTACCGACCTTCTGCTGGGCAGCGGAGCGAGCGATCCCAGCGGTTGTCGGCAGAACGCAGTCACCGAGAGCGTCGACTCCATTGTGCCCGCCGGATACATCCAACATGCACTGCTTATCCTCAATGGCCGCTGCACCGGTCCCGCGCCCGAGCAGCAGTTGCAGATGCAGTACCAGTTGATGCGCGCCTTCGGCCGCATTCTTGGTCTGGGCTGGTCGCAGGTGAACGACAACGTATTTACCGGCAGTCCTGCGCCCACGTACTTTCAGGCACTGAACTGGCCGATCATGCATCCGATCGACATCGTCTGCGGACTCTATACCTACCAATGTCTGCCGCAGCCCTTTACCCTGCGCGCCGACGACCTCTCGGCGCTGGCGTCGCTCTATTCCATCGCCCGCAATCAGGCCCAGCCTGGTCAGGTGGACACCCTTCTCCGCGCACAGGAGATCAGCGGAACCGTCACCTTTCCAACCGGGCAGGGAATGGAAGGCGTGAACGTGGTGGCGCGCCGGTGGCATCAATACTGGAGTGTGCCCGAGGCCTGGCAATCGGTCTCGTCGGTCTCCGGCTTCCGGTTCAAGGGCGCAAATGGCAATCCGGTGACGGGCCCTCTTGCTTCCACGCCTTCAGCCACCGGTTCGGTGTTCGCGCTGTATGAGGGCCACTACGATCTCCGCCGGATTCCGATGCTCGATGGACCCTGGCAGAATGTCATTCTGGACACGGAGCCTGTCAATCCGCTCTATACGGGCCAATACGCAGTGGGGCCCTACAGCGTCAATCAGGTTGCGCCCTCCGGTTCCGATGCGCAGCAGGTTGAAGGTGTGGTGGCAAGCTATTACACCCTCGTTGGGAAAACCCTGGCCACCGATAACGCCTCTGCCAGTTGCGACACGGCAACCGATGGAGTGGAGACCGCGCCGGCGGCCATCGATACGGAAGGCTGGTCGACAGGGACGCTCTGCGCCTACGGACATGCGGCTTGGTTTGGACTTGGCGTCAAAGCGAACCACAGTCTCACCCTTGAGGTGACAGCGCAGGACGAGCAGGGATTTGCTACCATGGCAAAGGCTATGCCGGTGATCGGCGTATGGAATGCAACCGATGCGCGGGGCTCGCTGCCCAGCGTGGCGGCTGTAGCGACAGCCTTCAACGGGTCGGCCATCGGCATGACGACAGTGACGATAGCCAACGCGCAATCGCGGCAGTTGCGGATCGTCATCGCCGACCAGCGTGGGGATGGCAGGCCGGACTTCGTCTATCGGCTGCGCGTGCTCTCCGCGGATGCTGTCAGTCCGGCGAATATCAGCGCGGTGGGCGGTGAGGTGGCGATTACAGGAATGGGCTTTCGCCCAGGCAATGTCGTCACTGTAGACGGTGTCGCGGCGACGGTGTCGAACTGGACGGCGACGTCCATTGTGGCGACAGTTCCATCATCTCGCGCCCTTGGCTTTAGTACCGCGCTCCCGGCGGATGTTGCCGTCACCGACCTCTCGACTGGCGGCACGACTGTAATAACGGGCGCTCTCAACTATGCCGCGCCTGTGCCCACGCTCAACCTGGTTACCGCTCCCTCGGGCACGATCTTTATGGGTGATACGGCGGCCATTCCATTCACGGTTAAGCTCATCGCAGGCAATGGAATTACACCCATGGCAAACCAGCCCGTCACCTTCACTGCTATCAGTGGAGCGGTTGAGTTCAATGCCTGTGGAGCGGCCGCCTGCGTCGTGATGACGGACGTGTCCGGTTCCGCATCGACGACCGTCACTGCGTTAGGGCCGGGAAACGTCAGCTTATCTGCCACGAGTGCCTATGGAAGCCAAAGCGCATCGTTTACGGCAGTGACACGGATCCGCACCGTGACTCCCGTTGTACCGGTGCAGTACATCGCCGCCGATACAACAGTGTTCTGGACTCCCCAGGTCAGCCTGGGAGACAACTCTGCTCCAATCGCGGGCGTGCGCGTCAACTGGCAGACGATCTCAGGCGCCATGACGTTTTTTCCAATGCAGTCGCTGGCCGATACACAGGGTATTGCAGAAACCGTGGCAACCACTGGTCCCCTTGCGGGAGGAGGTCGAGCCACTGCATCGGCCTGCGCCTGGACGACGATCTGCGCGAGCTTCGCGGCGGAAGGCGTAGGTCCGGCCGACTGGCGGCTCGAAATCGTCAGCGGGGCAGGGCAGTCGGTCGGTGCGGCGGACATTCTGGCACCGGTCACGCTGCGGGTCACTGATCTCGCGGGACATGCTGTGGCCGGGGTGGGTGTTCAGGTTCACCAGACCGTCGATGAGTGGCAGATGCCCTGTCCCGACCGCGGGCGTTGCCCGGTGCCGCCCATCTATGACGCGCAGGTGTCCTCCGCCGTATCGGATACAAATGGCCTTGTAGTCATTGCTCTAATGCAGATACCCGGTGCGGCGGAAGTTACAAATATCGTTGCGGCAACCGGGGAGCAGGGCTTTGTGTCGCTTTCATTGCAGAAACAGCCCTGAACATTCATGCTAAAAATTGGGGACCTCGAATGGATGCCGAAAGAAATAAGGCTGAAGGCACCTCTTTCGCATCAAAATAGAGAGACGAAACAGAGGAGCCCAAACGATGGCAGTTGCAACAACGGGAGCTAGCATCGAACGCAAGCGAGTCGTTATCATCGGCGGAGGGTTTGCCGGCATCCATGCGGTTTTGAATCTCGCGAAGTTGCCTCTTGATATATCGCTGGTCGACCGCAGAAATCACCATACCTTTCAACCTTTGCTCTACCAGGTTGCGCTGGCGGTGCTGTCGCCTGCTGACATTGCGCAACCCATTCGTTCCATGCTGCGCGACTATCCGAACGTCGAAGTTCTTATGGACGAGGTGGTTGCGTTTCATGTCGACGAACAGCGTGTCGAATTGAAGACGGGGGCTCAGCTTGAGTATGACTACCTCATCGTCGCCACGGGTTCGACGCACTCCTACTTTGGCCACGAGGAATGGGCCAAGCTTGCGCCCGGCCTCAAAACCATTGAAGATGCGACCGAGATCCGCCGTCGCGTCCTGCTCGCCTTCGAGTTGGCAGAACGCCAGATGCAGGAGACAGGCAACCATCCGTTGCTCAACTTTGTCATTATCGGCGGCGGCCCCACGGGCGTGGAACTGGCCGGAGCCATCAGCGATATCGCGAAGCTTTACATGTCCAAGAACTTTCGCCATATCGATCCGTCCCAGGCGCAGGTGCTGATTCTCGAAGGTTCACCGAAGATTCTGGGTATGTATCCTGACGACCTGCAGGCAAAGGCCCGCGAACAACTTAATGCGATTGGAGTAACGCTACGCACCAACGCGCATGTATCGGACGTACAGCCGGGCTATGTCATGATCGGCGACGAGCGCATCGATGCAGTGGTCACGCTATGGGCCGCGGGCGTTCAGGCTTCGCCGCTGGGTAAACTGCTGGGCTTCGAGACGGATAAGAAGGGAAGCGTCCTTGTAGACGAACATCTCAATCCTCCGGGGCATCCGGAGATCTTCATCTGCGGCGACCTGGCCCACTTCGAACAGGACGGCAAGCAGGTTCCCGGCGTTGCCCAGCCTGCCATGCAGATGGGGAAGTACGCAGCAAAGCGCATTGCCCGGCTGGTGGCAGCAGAGCTTGGCAGTGATGGTACGGGAAAGAATGAGCCGTTTCGCTACTTCGATAAGGGCGACATGGCGACGATCGGACGCAAGGCCGCCGTGGCGAAGATCGAATGGCCGTTCAAGGGCCACTGGAGCGGCTTTCCGGCTTGGCTGACCTGGCTTGTCGTTCACATTTTTTTTCTTATCGGCTTCCGAAACCGGCTTTCGGTATTTCGGCAGTGGGCATGGACCTACCTGACCTTCAAAGACAGCGCCCGCCTGATTACAGGCTCGCAGGAGCTTCCGGGTTGGAAGACGCAGCAGGCTACAGCAGGTCCCATCACTGAAGAACAGCTTGATCTAAATTCGCCCAAAACTTGATTTTGCCGGTGCTTCTTGCCAGCGCCCCAAAATCAGATTTGTTGCTGCTGTGCATCTAGCTCGAGCGTAGTCTCAGTGGCCTTCAGCACGCTGATTCGCAGTGTCTCGCCCTCTTCCAGCACTCTTAGCCGGTTGCTGATCCCCAGCCGCGCGGCTTCCGCGGCAAGCCGTTCAATGGGTTCGTCCATTGGCTCGCGGCCTAGCCGGAAAGTTCCGTAGTGCATGGGCACCATCCACTCGGCGCCTAGTTCCACAAACCCCTGGACTGCCTCCTCGGGACTTGTATGCACGGCGCGGTAGCTGTCGGGAAAGTATGCTCCGATGGGAAGCAGCGCTCCCTGCGGCTGGAGTCTGCTTCCAATCTCGGCAAATCCCGGGAAATACGCGGTATCGCCTGAGTGATACACCGATTGGCCATCGGCTTCGACGACGTAGCCGCCATATCCTCGGTGGGTGTCGTTGAACATTCGCGCGCCCCAGTGTTTGCAGGGAGTCATGGTCACTGACACTCCGCGCACCTCTATGTGCTCCCACCACTTCATCCCGTGAACGCGCGAAAAGCCGAGACCCGCGACCAGGTCTTCCACTCCCCATGGCACGACGACGTCGGGAGCTTTTTTGCCCAGCATCTGCGCGCCTCGCACGATGCGCCGTAAGGAGGCAACGTTCAGGTGGTCCATATGCGCATGGGTCAGCAGCACAACATCGACGGCAGGCATTTCGTTGATGCGCAGGCCAGCCCGGCGCTGTCTCCGCAACAGGATAAGGCGGGTGGCAAAGACCGGATCGATCAACACGGCTCGTCCGCCAATTTGAAGGAAAAAAGAGGAGTGCCCAATAAAAGTCACACCCATCTCTCCGGGGTCAACTATCTCGGCTAGCCGGGACTGGCCGGTCATTGGCTGTGCGTGGCTCTCCCGCACCAATCGCCAAAGCTGCTTCACTTTGGTCACAACAAACGGTTGCCCTCTCCACCGATTAAACATGGATCACCATTCTCATTAGATGCTCTTTACCTCTTTTACGCATCGCTTTGCCGTGGCGATGGTCCTTTGACTGCCCATTAGCCACCAATCACTTATGAAGCGGCATCTATCTCAAGAGACGAGCACTTCAACTGCGAGGACTCACGTTATTCCAATCGACCACACCCTCGTCAAGCCTCCTGACCCACGCCAGCAGCGCATATGGGACTATGTCTCTCGCTCGCCGCTGCATTCTCTCTGGGATCTACAGGGGATTCCCCTCCGTGTCGTCGCGGTACGGACCTGGAAGTGCTTTCTCGCCGATAATCTTCTTGGTCGGGCCGCCGAACTGGGCTTTTACTTTCTCTTCGCGCTTTTTCCGACCCTCTTCTGCGCCAGTTCATTACTAGGTCTTGCAGCCCGCTCCGCGTCCAGTATCTACGACAAACTGCTCCACTATCTCGCCATCGTCATTCCACAGGCAGCGATGGGCACGGTTCTTGCGACTTTCAACGAGACGACAGCCGCTGCTACCAGCGGGAAACTTACGTTTGGAATTGTCGCCGCGCTGTGGTCCGCATCGGTTGGATTCTCTGCTATTCAGGATTCGCTCAACGTCGTTTATAAGGTTGCTGAAACACGCTCCTATCTGCGTGCTCGCCTCTCTGCTATCGGAGTCACGCTTGTGCTGGCTGTGCTCGTCACGCTAACCCTTTCCACCATGCTTACCAGCGATTTACTGGTGCGCCTTGCACGGCTTCGCATCGACCATCCTTTTCTCTCTGGCTCTGCTATCGTTGCGACCCGATGTCTTGGCTGGTTGCTTGTTACGGGACTTATCACCCTGTTCTTTGCCGTCATCTATTACTGGGCTCCCGACGTGAAAAAGAACTGCTGGCGCTGGCTGACGCCGGGCAGCGCCGTCGGCATCCTGGTATGGATACTGGCCTCTATCGGCTTCCGGGTCTATCTGCATTTCTTCAATAACTTTTCCGTTACTTATGGGTCTCTTGGAGCGGTGATCATTCTGCTGATGTGGTTTTATATCACCGGGCTGACACTTCTACTCGGCGCCGAAATTAACAGTCAGATCGAGGCCGCCGCTGCAGAAAAGCGCTTGCTCGCCAGCCAGGCGGATGCTATCGCGCCTGGGGCCGCAACCTGATGTCAGTTTATTTTGTGGCGTGCGTTTCCCGGCGAGCGGCCAGTTGCTCCGCAGCCATGGTCTTCGCGGCCCACGCCTCGTAGATCAGCCGATTTTTATTTGCGGTCCACTCTGCATCTGGAAGCACCATTAGATCCGCTCGTTTGATTCCGGGAAAGCCTGTCCCCAGAGCGTCCAACCCGCCCTCTCTGTCTTCTCGCATGTAGGTCGTTGTGATAAAAACATCGTTCGCTTTTGCCCATGTGCTTACATGTGTAACCGGAGAAGTGGCAATATCTTTTGCTGTCCAGTTGGCAAAATCGATCTGCTTTTCCAGCCACTCCATCCCATCGCGGTTCACCCATGAAGTCCGGTGGCTGATGCCCGGATAAAAGACAGTCGTAAACATATCCTTATCCGTTCCCCGCAGTGCGACGGCGCGCGTCCGCACTGCGGCGAACCAGTCCTGCCCATAGCGCGGAATATCCATCACCGTATCCGCGAGCCCATTCATGACGAACATTGGGCCGCGGTCGGCGTTCAAGGCGTAAAGAATCGATCCTCTGTCTCCCACGACGCGCAAGGACCGGAAAGACGGTCCCTGGCACGGCAGCTTGCTTCCGTCGAAGTAGCCCGGCTCGACGCCGTCATAATCGCCACCGCCGCTCAACAGAACGGCATGAATCCGCGGATCGATGGCACCCATAATCCCGGTGATAAACGACCCCATGGAGTATCCGACGACAGCGATTCGCTTTTTGTCCACCTCCGGTCTTTGAGCGAGATAGGATACCGCCTGCATCGCATCGACCTGCATCAAGCCTGCGAGCCGCTGGCCCCAGTCCGTCCGCGGCAGTCCTGCTGGAGGATCGATCCACTTGTCATGGGAACCGGCCCGTGATTCCTTGTCGATATTCCGCTCACCCTCGCCAATTGGGTCGTAGGTTACTACCATCGCACCGGCGCGGGCAAAGAGCATCCCACTGTAGAACGCGTACCAGCCAAACTTGTCGGAGCCGTGGCCATTGACCACGACGATGCCCGGCAGCTTGCCCTTCCACTTCTCCGGGCGGTAGATGATTGCAGGAACCAGCATCCCATCCGCGGTCTGGTAAGTGACTCGTTCCGCAATGACTCCTGGCATGGGCGAGAAGGTAGACCAGGTCTTTGCATCCAGCCGGGGCAGTGTGGCGGGGATATAAAACTGCTTCCGAATGGTCTGTCTCCACCCTTCGTCCCTTACGGCCCGCTGCTTTACGGTCATCGGCGGCGCCCCCTCGGCCGCAGCCACGCCTCCCAGAACCACTCCAACCATCATCAAGCTCAAAAGCCTCATTTATCCTCCGACACACCGTTATAGCGGATTCACAAGATAAAATCGCAAAACCGACATGAACCTCTACGCCGCCGTTCTGGCCATTATCGTCCTCACGCTGCTTGTCGTCTCCCTGGCCAGCCTTCGCAAGGTCAAGACCAAGGCCGATTATCTTGTCGCCGGGCGCTCCCTTCCAACCTTTGTGCTGGTGTTTACCCTGCTGTGCAGTTGGATTGGCTCGGGCTCGCTGCTGGGCGGCGCGGAAAACGCCTACCGGCATGGCTTCGCTGCGTTGTGGCAGGGAGGCGGCGGGTGGGCAGGTCTTCTGCTGATTTATTTCATCGCGCCGCGTGCCCGAAAATTCGCACAGTTCACCATTCCCGATCTGCTCGAAGCGCGTTATAACCAGACTGCCCGCATCCTCGGCGTGATTGCTGTTCTGTTCACCTATGCTGCCATCACCAGCTATCAGTTCGTGGGTGGCGGCGATATTCTGCATCTCATTTTTCCCACCTTCATTACGCCGGTCCTTGGCCAGTACATCATCGCGGCCTTCGTGATCATCTTTACCGCAATTGCCGGAATGTCGTCCGTCGCCTACATGGACGTTGCCATTGGATTGCTCGCCACGGTTGCGCTCGTCGTCGCTTTGCCTGTTCTTACTCATGAGGCAGGCGGATGGCAGGCGGTGCATGCGGCTCTGCCGGCCACTCACTTCCAGATATTGGGCGATCTATCCTTCACGCAGGCGATGGAGTTGTTTCTTCCGACTTGCCTGCTCCTGCTGGGCAACCAGTCGATGTATCAGAAATTCTTCTCCGCCAAATCTGAAAAGGCCGCCGGACGCGCCGTTGTCGGCTGGCTTATCGGGACGCTTATCCTCGAAACGGTTATAGTTGCCATCGCTATCGTCGGTTCCGCACTGTTCCCTACCGGCGAAGTGGCTGCGGCACCTCGAGAAATTCTGGCCTACAGCGGTTTGCACGGACTGACCGGCTCTGGTTCGCTCTCGCTGCTGGGAGCGCTTCTGGTCGGCGCCATCTTCGCCAAGATCATCTCGACGGCCAATAACTACCTCTTTTCTCCGGCGACTAATCTGGTCAACGACATCTTTGTCCGCTACATCTCTCCCCAAGCCTCCAACAAGCGGGTTCTCGCCGTCAGCCGTTTGATGGTGGTTTTTCTAGGGATATGGGCGCTTTACCAGTCGCTGCATGTTCAGTCCGTGCTCAAGAAATCGCTCTATGCCTATACGATTTACGCGGCAGCGCTGACCCCGGTCATTCTTGCTGCTTTCTTCTGGAAGCGGGCGACGGCCAGTGCGGCCGTGGCCAGCATCGCCACCGGAACGATCGTGACCATTGCCTGGGATACGGCTTTCGTCCATGCCCATGTCCCGGCGGTCCTTGCCCGGAGGGATGCCATCTTTCCGGCACTCTTAGCATCGCTGCTGGCGCTGGTCGTCGTCAGTCTGCTGACCCCGCCGCCGCGTCCGGAGCAGCTTGAACCCTTTGCCGGATAAAACGGCATAGCCAGATTTTCACACTAACCTTCTGGACTTTGATGCATCCAACTCCCTACACCACATAGGAGGTAATACCCATGGCTATCGCCCAACAGAACATCAACTCGGCAGACGATTTACTCAGGGCGGGTCCAGACGCCACCGCTACCTTTGACGACTCTCCCAGCAACCCCACGGAACATGCTGGCAACGAAAATCTGCACGTTCTCGACTCCGAAGACGACGATCTTGAAGATGAAGATCTTGACGACCAAGATGAGGATGACGAGGAGGACGATGATGAGGAAGAAGAAATAGACGATGACGAGGAGGAGGAAGACGAAGATGACGACCACGACCTGGGGAAAGGCCCACAGGCTCCCAGCATCTACCGAAGGCTGTAAGTGCTCTCCTTATGATCTCGGCTGAGGATGGGACAGCTGCATCTCACGGAGTATCAATAGCCTGCGTCCGTCACGATATTTTCCAGCGGCTCTCCAGCGATAAAGCGTTGAACCTGCTCTACGCCAAACTGGAAAGCCCGGTGAATAAACTCGGGCGTCGATCCGCCGACGTGGGGCGTAATCAAGCAGTTGGGCGCGAGCCAGAGGGGATGTCCGGCCGGTATGGGTTCCGGATCGGTGACATCCAGTGCAGCACGGATCCGATGCTGGGTCAGCGCCTCGACCAGGGCGTCAGTGACAACCACCGGCCCTCGTGCCGCATTCACCAGCAAGGCTCCGCGCTTCATCAAGCCAATCTCGGCGGCTCCAATTAATCCACGTGTCTCTGCCGTCAGGGGCACAATCAGGACGACGATATCGGCCTCGGGAAGCAGTTGCCGCAGAGCGGCGATGGAATAGACATCGGGCATGGATCGAGCACTTCTCGCCACTCTCACTATCTTTACTCCGAAGGGTATGAGCCGTGCCTCGATAGCGGCGCCGATTGACCCATAGCCAACAATCAATACCGTTTTGCCGGCAAGGTCTTCGCCCAGGACACGGTACTGTCCAACCTGCGCGCCAGTCTCATTCAGAAAGCCATCCGGCACCGATGCCTGGCCTCTCCACTCGCCGCGCAATTGCATATCGCGATAGAAGGGAAATCGCTTCAACGAAGCGAGGACCGCTCCAAGGACCCACTCCGAGGCAGAAATATCGTGGATTCCACGACCGTCGCACAAAACGATATCTTTAGGCAACCACGGGATAATCCAATCCACCCCGGCCATCATCGATTGAACAACCTTCACGCCCCTGAGGTGCGAGAAGGCGTCTGCCGCATCCCGCCGCTGAAACGGAAGAATCCAGAAGTCAACCTCAACGGTTCCGGTTAAATTGCGGGGGATGCGGATGATCTCCGCTTCACGGGGAAAACCAGCTAGTAACTCATCAGAAAGATTCTCATCGACACCGACACGGATCATATCTAATTATGTATCCGATAGCTGGGGCAATCGGCGAATTTGTCCACGTTTTTTTAGCAGGCTTCCAATGAAGGCTGCTGATGTAGCCATGCGGACATCTGTTTGCTCTGGGCGAGCCGGTGAGCGGTGACCGGCTGCGAGAAACTTGCCGGAATGATTCCGCGCGCTTCCACAATCCACTTAAGGCCCCATGGCGTTGGGAACTGGTTTAACTGCGCGATAAATTCGTCAAGCAAATGCGAAGCACGGCGAAATTCGGGAGAATCGGTCGCTTGATTGTGCCGGTACAGTCCGAGGGTAATCTCTGGCATCGCACAGGCCACTCCTGAAACGACACCATCGCAGACCTCTTCCATCAACGCCAGCGCCAGGACGCTGTCATTGCCT
This sequence comes from Terriglobales bacterium, assembly GCA_041691575.1. Classification (GTDB taxonomy): domain Bacteria; phylum Acidobacteriota; class Terriglobia; order Terriglobales; family Acidobacteriaceae; genus Edaphobacter. The sequence continues at coordinate 38,971 of JBEPUJ010000020.1, read as the reverse complement.
ACAATCCGGCATGCGTCCACCCCGTGCACGGTAAGATCGCGCAGAATATCGAGTGAACCGCTGGAATCTTTGATGCCGATGATATTCGGAACCTCGGTGATCAACGTACGAACCGTCTCTTTATTCAGCCCGGAGGTGAATTGCGGGAGGTTGTATAGAAGTATGGGCAAATCCGTACTCTCCGCAACCTCTCTACAGTACAAGTCGAGATCTTCCTGTTGATAAGGAAAGAAACAGGGCATCGGAAGGAGTAAGCCCTGTACGCCCATCTCCTGTGCGATGGAGGCAAACTCAATGGCAAGCGCACTTCCCGGCGCGCCAACTCCACAAAGAATATTTGCCTTGCCCTGGCTTGCCTTCTGGACCGTAAGCAGAATGGTACGGAGCTGTGCGGGTGTCGTGAGGCAAAACTCGCCCGTTGCGCCGTTCATCGCGAACGACGAGATCCCCTTCGATAGTAGAAAGTGAATGAGCTTGGTCAGAGCGGCTACGTCGATATTGTCATCCGCCAGGCGAGGTGTCAGGACTGCAGCATAAACGCCAGATACTACTTTTGAAGTCATATGTTCTCCCAGTGTTCGTTATTTTGGTACATCGGCCAGGGGGAGATGAACATGCCGGATGGATTTTCGGTTCCATGTATAGGTCATTTCAAGATCACCGCCGCTTGTCTGGATGATTGCGGGGTAGGAGTATTCGCCAGGTTGATCCTCAAGGGTGTGAAACATGCGAAAGTGTTCCCCATCGCTGGATACGGCGAGATTCAGCGGGGTGCGGCCAGTAGGAGTGTTGTTGTAAATGAGGACCACGCGCCCGTCACGCAAAGTAACTGCGTCAATGCCCGAATTCGGATTAGGCACGTCGAGCAGATGTGCCTGGGTCCAGGTAATGCCATTGTCATAGGAGTCCGCTACGCATATGCGCGCGATTGTTGCGGTGGATCGGGCATACAGGCGGAGATGTTTTCCGCCGAGAGAGACAACCGAAGGCTGAATGATTCCGTTGCGTTGCTGCGATTCGGGAGCAGATGCAGTCGGCGACGCGCTTCGCGCTGGGGCCTCCTTATCGAGGTCGAGAGGCGGCATGATGGGCCCGATCTTTGCCCACGTCTTGCCGTTATCGGTGCTGCGCTCAATCCAGACCGCCCAGGAACGATATGCTTCGAATGATGTCCCACTGATGATCGTGCCGTCCTTCAGTACCAGCGGCTTCGCGCGAATCGGGCCGAGAAGCCCGGCGGGCAGATGCTCTGCCGCAGACCATGACTTTCCTTCATCGTCACTGTATTTGCGTCCGGCGACCCAGGTCTGAGGACTGGGTCCAAATTTGTAGTACAGCCAAAGGCGGCCGTCTCGTGTATGGAATAGAACAGGATTCCAGCATGGAACGCCTGGTTCGCGCGCCAGCTCTTTTGGTGTCGACCACGCGGTCGACGTTCGCAGGGAGCCCCAGATCGCGACATCGGGCTTACTCTCTTCTGTTCCGCCGAACCATGCAGACATCAGGCCGCCATTCTTCAACTCGACAATGGTGGAGGCGTGGCTGGAAGGAAAGGAAGTCGAGCCGAGTGCAAAGATGAGTTCGCCTGAAGGTTCGGCGTATGCGTGTCCGGATACGAAGGAGAGGAGCGCGATAAGGCCAACGTGAAGCAGTATCTTCAATTTATTCATCTTGGATGCAAGGATACATCTATGTCGCCTTCATGTCGACATAGATGAGGGCGCATTTGGAACTTGTCTAGAGACTGCAATTGAGGGTGAGAAGAGGGTGTTCTATCCATTCCAATAAAAATCCGTTGTATTCTGTGCAGATGAGCCGCAAGCCTAAGACCCAGCATGGTGTTAAGAATCCCTCGATTCGCGAGAAGGCATATCTCTATATTCAGCAGCTCATTGCTAATGGAACTCTCGCCGCTGGCAGCGGCATATCTGAGTTGTTACTTGCCAAAGAACTGGGAAGCAGCCGCACGCCCATTCGAGAGGCGATGAATCAACTTGCCGCCGAAGGAATGCTCGATCAGGTTCCTTCCGGAGGGATGGTAGTCGCTCGGCTCAATCGCGAGGACATTATCGAGCTTTATGAACTCAGGGAGGCGCTTGAGGTCTATGCTGTCGGCAAAATTGCGCGCGTTCCCATGCGAATGGCCGATGTCGACAGGCTTCAACATCTGGTGGACGAGATTCTGAAGTTGCAGAAGGAACTGGAGAAGAGCAAGAAAAACACTTTGGACGAAACGCAGATGGAGCGTTTCATCGGATGCGATCTCGGCTTCCACGCTCTCCTGATGAGCATGACTCACAACTCCAGGCTGCAAAAGATCATCAACGAAACCCGTCTGCTTATCAGAATCTTTGCGATCTACCGCACGGGGCACGATCTTGAATCGCTCAAGAGCATTCACCAGTACCATCAGAGAATTCTGGACGCCGTTGGAAGGCAGCAGAGCGAAGCGGCCATGACAGCGATAGCGGAGCACATTCAAGCCAGCCAACGCGAACGCCTCAACGAGTATGACCATTGGAAGCGTGAAATCGCCATCCAACAGAGCGTTCCCACTTTCTTTGGTGCTCGAAGGCCGCCGTCTCAACGATGACAAAAGCTATGCGGGCTGGATGTATTCGACCTGCTCAGCCAGTTTGCGCTCTTCGCTTCGGGGATCGTTGACGGTGGTTGGAATCTTGTCCCAGATCATCGTGGCTCGTTTGGTGAGGTCGTAAGTGGGCCAGTAAGGCAGGCCGGGGTGGTTGGGATTACCGGTTTGAGCGAAGTGAATGAGGGTCTGGCTCATGATCTTTGCAAGCGGCGCAGCGGTGGGATCTTCGCCAACCATGTTTGGGGCGAGGCTGGTGTTGTCGAACATGAAGGGGATGTCGAGGGTGTGGGGTGAGCCGAGGTGGCCGTTGCCGACCGGCGTGGCTCAGTTCATCTGGTAGACCCAGGTACGATCCTTGGCGAGAGGTTGGACGGCACGACGTTCGGCTTCGATGCGCTGACCGGGCCACGCGCGGAAAGCGGTGAGGGCGGCGACGTAGACCTGCCAGGGTTGGTAGTCGGGGTAGATTTCACGATAGCGAGCTACCACTTTGATGAGAGGCATGGTCCCGAAGAACTGCGGGCTTTTGGCGAGCTCGGGGGCAACCTGGTCCCAGGTAAGTGCCATAACATCGCCGCCACCGACGAGTGCGCGGGACTCATCGTGGACGTTGCCGAGGATCATGGGGATGCTACGCGAGAGGGCGGGTGCATCGGGGGCGAAAGGATCGCGAGGAAGCGAACGCCCATCAGTGACAGGACCATAGTAGTCGGAAAGATGCGTGGATTGCTGGATCTTCTGCCAGGGCAGGATGAGGATGTCGTTGAGGTTGGCGCGGGTGAGCCCGAGGTCGGCGAGGACTCTTTCGGCGCGCTGGGTTGCAACGGTGGTCTTGACTCCAACTACTTGCTGGCCGCTCATGGTGACGACGCGGTGGAAGAGGTTGTGGGCTTTGGGTTGAGCCATGAGTGTGGCGCACTTGGCGCCTCCGCCGCTCTGGCCGAAGATGAGCACGCGGGTAGGGTCCCCGCCGAACTCGGCAATATTGTCACGGATCCACTCGAGAGAAAGAACGAGGTCGAGCTGACCAGAGTTGCCGGAGTCGGCGAAGGGGGCACCGCCTAATTCGGCGAGGTAGAGATAGCCAAAGGAGTTGAGGCGATGGTTGACTGTGACAACGACAACTTCGCCGGTCTGGGCGAGGCGCACACCATCGTAGAGTTCGGAGTTGACGGTACCGTTGTTGTAGGCTCCGCCGTGAAAGTAACAGAGGACGGGGCGCTTGCGGTGATCGCGCAGCCCCGTGGTCCAGACGTTGAGGTGGAGGCAGTCTTCGCTCTCCGGGCCGAGGTCAGGAGGAAGCCGGAAGCCTCCAGCACGACGGGATGTGGGGTTGGCTGTATTTGGCCGAGGGCGCATCGAAGCGCTTGTGGCGTTGCCCTGCGGAGAGCGGGTGCTCCACTGAATACACTCTTTGATGTCTGACCAGGCTGGAGCTTTCTTCGGTGATTGAAAACGTGTGGTGGCGGTGTCCGCACCATAGGGTATGCCTTTGAAGCACTGTACGCCGCTCTGAATGTAGCCGCTGACCTTGCCGAGTGTTGTGGTGGCAATGGGTGCGTTCTCGGCAAAGGCTGGGCGAGAGGCGAAGGCGGCGGCTGCGCCTACAAAGATGCGGCGTGTGAGTTGAAATGGCATCTCGCCCAACATAAACGTAGTTGCCAATGCTCTGCAAACAGGGATTGGGGAAGCATTATCGTATGTTGAGTGTGATACTAGGAGGAATGTTGTGGATGCCGTATTATGCGGTGTTTGAATGGGGATCAAAGGATGGATGGCAAGCGCAGAATGGGCGTTTACAACTCTGATGAGAAGGCGGAACAGCCTGTCCAGGCTGCGGCTTCAGCATAGGAGATGTTATCCGGATGCTCGATGATCCCTGCGGTGAATAGCATCGAGACATTGAGGCTGCGCTCTTAGTTCCAACACGCGCAATCTATTGCTAACCGGAAACCCACTGAATCTGCCGCAAATTCTAGAGCGAGCGCGAGACCATGACACTGACGGCAGCGATCAAATCCATGGGGCAGGTTTCTGCCGGACGAGATGGAGGTGCTTCCGGCGATGGCTGCGCCCAAGGTGGCCAAACGCCTCCACATCGAGAATCCAGGGTTGATGATCATCGGCGGAGGACTGATCGAAAGTGTCGCGAGATTGAGGATCTTCTCGCGGCAGGTATTAACTCCGTGAGTGTAAGCGATTCATGGCTGTGGCTGATTTAGTCGCTCAGATGGTCTGATTCCCGTTGACCGTAGGTGTTTCGCTCTCTATTTGGGTTAGCGCAAAACGAAGAGGCTGGTAGGAGATATAACGTGCTACCTCCTAGGCTGCGATCGTCGACGCTTTCTCGGCTGCCTGTCGTGTCCCCCCCGCGATATGCGGGGTCATAACGAAATTCTTGAATGAGAGCAGAGGCGAATCTCGCGGAATTAGTTCTTGAGGGAAGACGTCAGCGGCTGCCGCAAAAAGATGGCCTGAGCGGAGAGCTTCTGCCAATGCGTCATAATCCAGCAACGAACCGCGAGTGCAGTTCACAATCACCGAGCCTCGCTGTAGCTGTGCGATCTGTTGGAGGCCAATCATGCCTCGCGATTGCGGTGTGTCGCGGGCATGCAGCGAAAGAATGTTCGAGCGTGCAAGCACTTCTTCAAGCGATACCTGGAGCGTTTCGATCATTTGCTCCTCTGAGCCCGAAGCTTCATGCACCTCTGCTATCTGGGAAAAAGGCTCAAGCGGAAATGGAATGGATGCCTCGACGATTTCATAGTTGTCGGCTATTGCGCCAAGTTTGGCGCGCATGAGGCTGGGAAGGATAAAGTGGTCGCCAATGAGGAGGAGTTTTTCTATTGACAGGGATTTCGCCTATCTATGATTAATTTCTCAGGTTGAGGCCAAAATAGGCGAATTGAAGGAAAGCAGGCTGGTGTGCCCGGAGTCAAAATAGATTTCAGTAAGTGTGCCGTTTGCAAGCTTCGGAAAAGTACTACGGTAGCGCGAGATGGGAATCTGCAATAGTTCGCAAAGGACGATGCGAAGCAAGGTATTGTGTGCGACGACAAGAACGCGCGAGCCGGGTTCGGCGAAGGAAGCAATGTCCCGAAGGGCTTCGGTCCCGCGTTGGGCAGCATGAACGGGATCGTCACCGCCAGGAAGAAAGTTGGCAGCGGGATCTTGCATGAAGGCTGCGCGCGCCTTGGGGAAACGCTCGTACATCTCTTGATCGATGAGGCCCTCGCCGTAGCCAAAATCGGGTTCGACAAGTCGGGAGTCTATCTGTAAAGGCAAGTGCACGGCATCGGCAAAAGGCTGAGTGGTGAGGCGTGATAGCGAAAGAGGTAGCACCACACGGCCGATATGTCCGCGCTGGCCGCCCACCCGGCGAGTTGAATCGCCTGACTGAAGCCGCGTGGAGTGAGAGCTATGTAGGTGCGGCCAGCATAACGGTTCTCCGTATGCCAGATGGTTTCTCCATGACGGACGAGGACGATGCGGCTTATGCGGACACTCCTTGCCCGGCGGTTGCAGCGACAGCAGAGGGAAGCCATCCACGTGAGGCGAGCTCATGAACGAAGGTGTCGTACTGCGCGTCATATTGAGGAAAACCTCGGTCGGGAAAGATGGTTTCGCGAAGGCGCGTCATGCGTTGGCTAGTTGTGCGGAGAGAGCTGCCATGCGCTGCAATAAGAATAGCCATGCCGAAGGCTCCCTCGGAGATCATGGGAATAGCCAAGCCCACGCAAACCGTTGGTGATGAGGATGAAGGGAAGGCTGGCGTGACGTCGGCCGATAGTAAGAAACAGCACTTCAAACGTCAGCCACAGGACGAAGCCGATGGTGATGACACGGTGTCGTCCCCACACGTTGGAGAGTGCGCCGGAGAGACAACCGGCAATCGCCACGGCAAAGCCATAGGTGAGGGTATGTTCGGAAAGTTGATGGCAATATTCAGCCGACGACGGCAAGATCTGACGAATAGCAGACCGGTTGGTATTTATCCGGACAATCAAATCTCATAGATCGTGCGATGACAAATAAATGACATTGTGAAGACACGCCGCTGACACGCCGTCTTGCGATCGTCGCTACGGTAGGAAACGCATTACAAGTCAGCGACCTATGCCTTCCACTTATCGTTGGAAATTTCGAAAGATTTTGAGCCTGCTGCTCCTTCTGCCGGCCTCTGCGCTCATGGCGCAGAATACCCCGATCATCTCTGGAGGCGTCGGTTTCCTAAACAGCACCAATGCGGGAGAAAACTCCTTTCAATTGGTATTGGCTCCGGTGGTCGCCATTCCGTTGGGTCGCCATTTCCTGGTTGAGTCCCGCTTCGACTTCCGGGAGTTTTACAACCGCCAAAACGGCACATCAGGTCCGTACGAAGGTACCTTCTTCAAGTCGACTCAATATCTGCAACTGGATTACATCGCATCCCCAAAACTTACCTTTACGGCAGGCCGCTTTCTAACTCCTTTTGGAACCTACAACGAACGCCTGTCGGCTATCTGGATTCAGAATCTTCAGGATTCTCCACTGATCTTTCCCATTGGCACCCGCACTACAGGCTCCAGCGATGGAGTCATGGTCCGCGGTTCACTCCTTTCGCAGCCGAAGGTACAGATCAGCTACGCCGGCTACTTCTCTGTCTCCAGCGACGTAGATCAGTTTCAGTCGGCGCGCTCGGCCGGCGATCGGATCAGCGTTTACTTTCCAACCAGGCGCGTTGAAATAGGAACGTCATATGCGCGCTTTCTACAGGGAACACGTAATAACTCCCTCGGTGCTCACTTCTGGTGGCAGCCCTGGAATTCTCCCTTGCAGGTGCGCTCGGAGTACGCCCATGGAGAACATGCCCAGGGTTATTGGCTCGAGGCTTCCTATCGCTTATCGCAATGGCGCGGCGCCGACAGCATCGTCGGTCGTATAGAGCCTCTCTTCCGCATGCAACAGGTCTTTCGTAACAGCCCGGGTCCCGGCGATGGCCTGCCTTCCGCCGACACGAAGCAGGCTGACTTTGGCTTTGACTATCACATGCCGCATGAGGTGCGACTGAACACCAGCTATTCGCGGAAGTTCTCTGCGAATGGCAACGCGAATATCTGGAACATGTCGCTGACATATCGTTTCCTGTTTCCAGCATGGCGAGGCCACCAATGACGATCACTCGAAAAGCATTCCTGGGATCATGGCTCGCGCTCCTCTCGGTTGGCAGCGCATTTGCTCAGGGGAAGCCTGCATCGTCCATCCAGGCCAGTCGTATAGCGAAACAACCAACATCCTCCGCACAATCGGCTGCCGCGACTGCCGCGCAGAATCCCGGCGAGCGTAAATTCCAGGCCAACTGCAATCGCTGTCACAATGCGCCAGAACAGCTTTCCCCGCGTATAGCGGGCACCGTAGTCCGCCACATGCGAGTGCGTGCCTCATTGAGCGCAGAGGACGAGCGCGACATTCTCAGATATCTGGCCCCATAACGTACGGACTTTGGGATAAAGCTCGACTTTATCTGTTCTGACTCACGAGAGAGATATAGATCATGAACGTGAAGCTTTTAATATCGCTATTGAGTGTCGTCATGCTTGGAGTTCTGCTGGTTGGAACTAACCAATCCCATGGTCAGGATGTGCCGCAGCGCATCGAGATCGTCGCCCAGCGTTTTAACTTTATTCCCAACGAGATCACGCTGAAGAAGGGTGTGCCCGTGGTGTTCGTGCTGACGAGCAAAGATGTGGATCATGGTTTGAAATTCGAGGAGTTTGATCTCAATATCAAGATCAAAAAGGGACAGGTTAATGAAGTCCCTTTTACTCCGGCTCAGGCAGGCACCTTCGTCGGCCAGTGCTCGTCCTTCTGCGGATCAGGGCATGGATCGATGAAGCTGACGCTCCATGTAACGGAGTAACAATGCGCCACCTTCTCCAACTCGTTCTGTTGGTCACGGCGATTCCGCCGTGCGGATGCAAGGTTAACCCGTCCGGAAGTCTGGAGCGGCGTCTGATGCTTGAGACCAAGCACGGCCTTACTGTGCGGAATAAGTCTGAGAAGAATCCTCTGCCTTTTACCACTGAGAGTTTAGCGGCGGGCAAGGAAGCCTTCAGTCACTACTGTATCGCCTGCCATGGACTGGATGGGCAGAATACTGGAGCTCCCTTCGCAGATCGAATGTCTCCGCCGTTGCCATCGCTGGCCTCCGCAGAGGTGCAGTCTTACACGGACGGACAGCTCAAGTGGATCATCGACAACGGAATTGCCCGGTCCGGCATGCCGGCGTCGAAGGGCACGTTCAGCAATGAAGAGATCTGGTCGATCGTACATTTTCTTCGCCATCTGCCACCGGCAGGAAGTCTTGGCGAACCCAGGATGTATAGCCACTAATGCAGCAGTGTGAGGGAGAAGCGATGAGATGGAGCGCGCCGGCAGACAGGAGGGTCGTAGATGCCATCGTGGCAACCTTTTGCGATCCGGCTGAACGCTCGCGCGAGCGCCTCTTCGCATTTGAGCATCGCGATTGGGTGCGCACCTATCACTGGCTCGATGCCAGCGGCATGGCCTTGTACTTTCTCGATGAGCTCCAGGCGTTGGGCATTGAAGACGCACTGCCGATAGCGGTGCTCGATCGGCTACGTCAGAACTTTGCCGACAACCAGATACGAAGCTCCGTCATGTTTACAGAGTTTACCGCGATCAATCGTGGGTTCCAGCAGGCTGGAGTCCTTTACTCGAACGTGAAGGGCTTCACACTCTCGCCCGAGTCCTGTCCTAACCCCGCGTTACGGTGCCAGCTTGATTTGGACTTTCTGGTCGATAGTCGCCATCTGAAACTCTGCCAGGAGATTCTTGCCAAGACCGGCTATCAACTGACGGCTGCAACCGGGACGGTATGGGAGTTCAAAGCGGGATCCTCTGAACTGGCAAGCATCGAGGACCACTACAAACCGAAGCCACAGCGCTCTGTCGAACTGCACTTTGCCGGTTCACTGCCGCGCGATGAACGCCTCGACCGCCTGCGTCTCCATTTCTGGAACGGCATTGCCTTTCCGGCACTATCGGTAGGAGATCTATTTGTCGGACAGGCGCTGCATCTCTTCGGTCACCTGCGTAGTGCGTGCACACGTCTCGCGTGGCTACTGGAGTACAAGCGCCATGTATCAGTCCGCTACGAGGACAGGGATTTCTGGAGCGAGGTAGAAGATTGCTCGCAAACTCAGCGACAAGCTCCGATAGCAATCGGACTGGTCACGCTTCTTTCGTCGCAAATCTTTGGTTGCCGGGCGCCCAGCCTGCTTGAGAGTTGGACAGTCGAACGTCTTCCCGCTGCGGTGAGATTGTGGGCCGATCACTACGGACGCCGGGCACTCCTTGCAGATTTTCCAGGTACAAAGCTTTATCTGCTATTGGAAGATGAGTTGGAGCGCGGCGATCACTCGTGGCAAAAAAAGAAGCGTAACAGGCTTCTGCCCACGCACCGCGTGCCATTAATCGTCTATGCGGGGCCAGACGACAACTTTTTGAAGAGGCTTCGCAGAGAGGTCTGCCAGGCACGCTTCATTCTCTTTCGTCTCCGCTTCCACGTGATCGAAGGCGTGCGGTATGTGATCGAAACTGCTCGATGGAAACGGCATATTGCCGCGTTACAAGATCACTCGGCCTATCGGGGAGCGAAAAGGTATACCCCGGGCAAAAGTTAAAAATCATGATTCCTACATCGCAAACTCGACTCGCGAAATGGTATCTGGGCACCATGCTATTGGCCACCTCCTGCCTCACCCTATGTGCGCAGCAACTGCCGCCTGCACCCGCTTCTTCTGCGTCGCGAGAAGCGAATGGAACGAGTTCAATTTCTGAGGGGGGAACGTCTGATTCAGCCCACCTCATCTCGCGCAGTTCGTTAACAGCCGGACAGATCGGTGTGATTTTGCAGCAGAAGCCTGAAGTTATCATCGAGATCAAGTCATTAGTTGCCGATCAGCTTCAGCAGCAAGGCATCGACACCCAGGCCGACTCGATCAGCGACGAGATGCTCTATCGCCAAATCAGTTCCAGTTCCGACCTTCGCAGCAGCATCACCCTATGGCTCCGTGCGCGCGGATACATCTCGAATGCCGACCTTCAACGTTCTCTCACAGAAGATAGTGATTCCGGCGCTCTGTCACTTGCGCAGCCGTTCGACACGCTCACACAATTGCCTGGTTCCGAAGTGGTGCAAGGACAATCTTCCCTCGGCAAGAATCCAGGCGGTACGCTCCTCGGCGACAATTCTTCATCCCGATTGGAAACCGCCAGGAAGCAGAGCACCCAGCCAGACAGGGAGGGCGACAAGCGTGGCCGCAACATTACCGATCATCCTGAAGTCTTGCGCCTTCCTGCTCCTTACAATCTGCTCTCCCTGCGTGATCTTTACACACAAGTCCCGGAAGATGATGCCGAGCTCAAGCGCTTCGGCATGGAAGTTTTTCTCGACCGCAACGCAACATCGGCTACTCGCAATGGACTTGCTCTGCGTGCTATGCCCATCGATGTTCCCGTCGGACCCGATTATGTCCTTGGCTCCGGCGATGGTCTCATTATTAGTCTCTCTGGGGGCATCTCTCAAAGTTTGAATAGAACCGTTGATCGTGAAGGCAAGATTGTTTTGCCCGAGGCTGGATCACTCATGGTTGCGGGTCTTACCCTGCAACACGCCCAGACAGTTATTGAAAATGCATTGAAGCAACAGTTTCACAATGCGCAAGCCGACGTCAGTGTCGCTCGGCTGCGTTTCGTGCGGGTCTATGTTGTTGGAGACGTAGTGCATCCGGGAGCTTACGATCTCAGTTCGCTCTCTACGCCACTGAATGCACTCTATGCGGCCGGTGGGCCCACCAGCATTGGCTCGCTTCGCATCGTGCGTCACTACCGAGGCAAGCAACTCATTCGCGAGGTCGACCTCTATGACTTCATATTGCACGGTGTGCGCATGGATGACGAACGCATGCAGGCGGGAGATACTCTGCTTGTGCCGCCTGTCGGACCACAGGTCGCGGTCTTCGGTATGGTCAAACGTCCGGCTATCTATGAGCTCAAGGGCAGTTCGACACTCAAGGATGTGCTCGAAGATGCCGGCGGAGCGACGGTTGCGGCTGCTATGGACCACATCACGATCGATCGCATTCAGGCGAACCGCAACCGAGAGACAATCAGACTCAATATCCCATCGAGTGCGCCGGATTCGGCTCTTAAGGCTCTCGCCTCCTTCTCTGTGAAAGATGGAGACCGTATTCGGGTGGCGTCCATTTTGCCTTATAGCGAAAGCGCCATTTACGTACAAGGTCACGTCGTTCGCCCGGGTAAGTATGCCTATTACGCTGGCATGAAGCTTAGCGATGTTATCAGGTCTTATCAGGATCTTCTGCCGGAGCCTGCAACCAAGGGGGATATCGTACGACTGGTACCACCGGATCTTCATTCGGAGACGATTCAATTCGATGTGGCTGATGCACTGACTGGCAACAACGGCACCGCGCTCCAACCCTTCGACACGATCCGCATCTTCGGCAGATACGAGGTGGATTCGCCTCAGGTCACCATTCGAGGCGAAGTGTTGCGTCCCGGGGCCTATGCGCTTTCACAGGGAATGACCGCCGCCCAGCTTGTCAGAATGGCTGGGGGCTTTAAACGCGATGCGCTGCTTGAAAGCGCCGATCTGACGAGCTACACCATTCACGACGAAAAGAATGTTGTTCGCCAGCGCACGACGATCAGTATTGGCACAGCGGTAAAGGAAGATAGCGCCACGGCGGACGTTTCGCTGAAGCCGGGCGACGTGCTCACGATTCACCAGCTATCCGGTTGGAATGACATCGGCGCCTCTATCTCATTACAAGGCGAGGTCACGTACCCGGGCAGCTATGGATTGCAGGAAGGGGAGCGGCTTAGCTCTGTGCTGCGCCGTGCGGGTGGTTTCCGCGATTCGGCCTATCCTCTCGGCGCCGTTCTGGTGCGAACACAAGTACGTGAGTTGGAAGAAAAGAGTCGTGATGAACTCGTACGGCAGATCGAGACTACGTCAGCCTCAGCCCGCCTCGCGCCCAACCTTACTGGGCAGGACCAGACAGCAACCCTTCAGGCTGCGGCTCAACAGCAGACGGAAGTCCTCCAACGACTGCGCAGCCAGCCCGCTAGTGGACGCATGGTGATTCATATCGATCCCGACATTAATCATTGGGCTAATACTGATGCGGATATCGAGTTACGCAGTGGCGATGTGCTCACCGTGCCGAAGCGTCCCGGATTCGTGCTGGTCAGCGGACAGGTGTACAACCCCTCTGCCATCACCTTCGTTCCGGGTAAAGATGCGGGGTGGTATCTGCGTCGAGCCGGTGGAACAAACGACGTTGCCAATCGAATGGAGATCTTTGTCATTCGAGCAAACGGCTCTGTCGTTGGTCGGCGTTCGGGCACATGGTTCGACCGCGATGTGCTCTCCACTCGACTTGATCCGGGCGATGTCGTTGTTGTTCCACAGAAGATCATTGGCGGCTCACTCTTCTGGCGAAACCTGCTTACGGTTGCCCAGATATCGTCTTCCATTGCTTTTACTGCCGCGGTTGCCGGTGTTTTCTAGCCCAGATATTCAGGTTTGCGATGCTTCTACTTCCACCGACGAGGAAATACGTATGAGCGACGTGGAGAACAGGATGACGTCATCACCACCACAGCCTCCTTACCAAGCCAACTGGGTAACGAATACGGAGCTACTGTGGAGGCACACGCAGTTGTTGGCGCGTGTTATCGGAATCGCTTTGATCCTCAGTACGCTTATCGCCTTCCTTATTCCTAAGCGATACGAATCCGTGGCGCGCCTGATGCCACCCGACCAGCCTAGCTCCGGCGCCGCAATGCTTGCTGCAATTGCAGGCCGCTCTGTGGGCGGTTTGGGAAGCTTCGGTAGCGTTGCCGGAAGCCTATTCGGCGGCAGAACGTCAGGAGCACTCTTTGTCGACCTTCTCCGCAGCCGCACCGTTAGCGATCGTCTTATCGATCGCTTCGATCTGCAAAATACCTATCACAAGCGTTATCGCATCGATACCGCGAAGTATCTGGCACGCCACACTGCAATTGTAGAGGACAAAAAAAGCGGTGTGATTACTCTCACCTTCACCGATACCGATCCGCAACGTGCCCGTGCGATAGCGCAGGCATATCTCGACGAGTTGAACAGTATTGTCACCCGATCCAACACCTCCTCGGCTCGTCGCGAGCGTGAATTCATCGAGAAGCGTCTCGTTAGCGTACAGGCTGAATTACAGGATGCGGAGAAAGCGTTGAGTGGATTTTCCAGCACCCATACGATGCTGGATGTTAAGGAGCAGACACATGCAATGGTCGATGCCGCTGCGAAACTTCAGGCGGAGCTTATTGTCGGCCAATCAGAACTCGATTCGCTGGGGCAGATCTATGGACCGGAAAACGTTCGTGTCCGGGCCGCACAGGCTCGTATCGCCAGTCTGCACCGAGAGCTGAATAAATTGAGCGGCAGCAGTGCGGCGATATCGGAGGAGACAAGCGCAAACCCCAGTCAGGACGACGGAAGTCTGTACCCCTCTCTTCGTCAACTTCCTCGCCTCGCCGTGCCCTATACAGATCTTTATCGCCGCGTCCGCATTCAGGAAACGGTCTTCGAGCTGCTTTCACAACAATACGAGATGGTCCGTATCCAGGAGGCCAAAGATACTCCTGTAGTCAGCATCGTGGATCCGCCTCTGGTGGCTGAGAAAAAGTCATTCCCTCCGCGCCTGCTTACCATTCTCGTGCTCACTGCTCTTTCAATGGCGGCGGCATCCGCCTTTATCCTTGCTCGCCACTTGTGGGATCAGGTTAGTTTCACCGATCCTCGCAGACTCCTTGCGCAACAGATCAGCGACAGCATCTCGATGCAGCTAAAGCGTCTCTCTCTCCAGAGCAAAGGTGTCCGATGAGACAGCATTGCTCTAACGCGGCTTATGGCGTATTCGACTACGTCGCGTACCCGATAGGAATGCTTCTGGTCGCGCCAGTGCTGCTGCATCATTTGGGCGTTACACAGTATGGCGTGTGGATTGTAGCCACTGCGACCGCGAGTGCTGGAAGCATTATTGCTTCGGGTTTTGGCGATGCAAACATTCAGTATGTTGCCAGCATCCGTAGCGGAGAAGATTCTGCAGCGTTGCAGCGAGCAGTTCGCAGCATGATGGGGATAAATCTCCTTCTGGGTACGTCTATTGCCTTGATCTCATGGGTATTGGCACCCCTACTTGCCAGTCATATCGCTCCGTCCGATGTCAGTCTGCAAATCGCATGCCTCTGGTCACTGCGCGTCGCCAGTCTGTTGATACTGGTGCGTGCCATTGAGAGTGTTTGCATCAGCACGCAGCGGGCCTTTGAACGCTATGGGGCTGCAGTGCGTATCAGTATCCTGTTCCGCCTCCTCGCGCTGACCGCTGCCGTCCTACTTGCCTATTGCGGCCTCGGTGTGATCAGCATCATGGCCGCCACTGCTGTGCTCATGGTTATGGGAACCACAGCTCAACTTGTGGAACTCAAGCAGCATCTCGGAGTGAAATCATTGCTGCCCTCGTTCGATCGTGTGGCTACATCCGCGCTATTCGGCTTTGGTATCTTCAGCTGGTTGCAGGCAGTTGCAGGTGTCATCTTTAGCCAGTCGGACCGGCTGATCCTGGGGGTTTCATTAGGAGCGATGTCTGTTACGGCTTATGCGCTCTGCGTACAGATGGCGCAACCAATTTATGGCATCGCAGCGTCAGGGCTGCACTTTCTGTTTCCATACCTATCAAGCCGCAAGGCTACAACGCCACTTCCAGCCCTGAAGAGGACGATCCTGATTGCATTCACGATCAACCTATTGCTGATCTCCGTGGAAACGGCTTCCATCCTACTCTTAGGCCACTCGATTCTCCGCATGTGGGTGGGTGAAGAAATCGCTCAGGGCGCTTCAGCGGTGCTTGCGCCGATTGTTTGGAGCTTTGCTCTGCTCGGTCTGAACGTTACCGGCTACTATTCCATGCTCGCATTGGGCCATGTGCGGGTAGTGACCTGGTTCAATCTTGCGGGCGGCGCGGCAATGTTGCTCATGATGACGTTGCTGCTCCCGCGCATGGGCATTCACGGCATTGCTATAGCTCGCCTCTTCTATGGAGCGAGTGCTCTGTTTCTCTATCTCCCGCTGATTCGGCTTTTGCGCGACGATCGCAACGCGCCTCTGCCTGCATCGGACCACTATCCAGTCTCAGCCTGCGAGGACGTATGAGCGCCAACATCGGAACCATGGATGTCTCGGCCGTACAAAGTCAGCATGTCATGCTGCTTCCGGGGATAGTGGGTTTCTATTTCGGCTTCCGCCTTTGTATTTCATACCTGTTCTTTCAATCCGATCCCCAGACCGGAGCCGTAGTAAGCGCAGCCTTGAATCTTTTATTATTCGCTATTGTTGCGTTCCATTCTCTCGGGCCCGCACCGGTCACGCTATCTTCAACACTGCGCGTCCCGTGTTTCCGCTGGGTAGTGATCTTTCTCGGGTTTTCCCTTGCTAGCCTGCTTTGGAGCGCAACCGTCTCGGTTGTCGCTGCACTTGCCTACTGGTGCGGAATGGCCGCCGATGTTGCGATGGTGGTTCTTTTGCTACGCACCGGGCCCGTGGACAAGACGTCCGCTGCTCTCATGAAAGGGTATGTCTGGGGAGCTTGCTTCATCGCTCTGGTCGCATGGTTATCACCAACCATGCAGGACCTTCGACCAGGAGATAATGATTTTTTCAGTCCGAATGCTATTGGCTTTACCTGCGCATTCGGAGTTTTTCTGGCGCAGTATCTTAATCGATCGGCTGGCCATTGGAAGATCCCCACAATTTTCCTGAGCATCACGTTGCTACGTAGTCTCAGTAAAACCACCATCATTGCATTCCTTGTAAGCGAGACGCTCTTACTTATACGCGATACATCGATAAGCCGTAAGGGCAAGATGGCCCTTACGATAGCGTCCATCCTGGTCATCGCCGCGTTCTGGGGCCTCATCGAGGCGTACTACGGGATTTATATTAATGCCGGCAACCAGGCAGAAACACTTACAGGCCGATTAGGTATCTGGGCATTCGTGCTTGAACGTTCTCTCGAGCAGCCGTGGATTGGCCATGGCTTTCACTCCTTTCGCAATGTCATACCACCTTTCGGAACGTTTGAAGCTTGGCATGCCCACAATGAGCTTCTGCAACAGTTCTATGCGTATGGCGTGGCAGGTGTCTTTTTGCTGACTTCTCTATATGCCAGCTTCTATCGCCAACTCAGACGCCTTGCTTCAACTCCGCTGAAAGCGCTGCTTGTCAGCTTGCTCGTCTTCATCCTTGTACGCGGATTGGGTGATACGGAGCGTTTCGATCTCTCCTTCCCCCTGTGGGCGGTTGCATTGATCAGCCTGACTCTGGCGATGTCAAAATCACCACGCGAGGTGGCGGTATGAGATTGCCTCGCACCTTCACACAACAAAACTCAGGCGCATTCAGTCCGAGCGCGCAACAGAAAGCGGGCCGCTCATGAAGGTCGTTATAGCAGTTGTATCGTCGGCTGTACACCTCTCGGGAGTCTCCCGTCATGCTGCCAATCTGGCTCGATGCCTGCTAACACGCGCCGATGTATCGGCCGTCCATCTGATCGTAGCCGGATGGCAGTACGATTCTCTCTGTGGAGCGTTGCCGCAGGATGATCCCAGACTGCACATTCATTCGGTCAACATCGGAACCAGTGCGCTAAGCCGTAATCTCTGGTATTACTCGGAGCTTCCTGTTCTCGCCGAACAACTCAAAGCAGATGTAGTTCATCTGGCCTATCCGGTTCCGCTCAATCGACATGCTTTCCGTTGTCCTACGGTTGTCACTCTTCACGATCTCTATCCTTACGATATCCCCGCCAACTTTGGCTTTCCCAAAGTGCTGTTCAACAGGCTCATCCTGCAACAGTGCCTGCGTTCTGTGGATGCGATCGCCTGTGTCTCCGAGAGTACGCGACGGCAATTAGATATTTACGCCCCACGGCTCGAGTTGGAGAAGGCAGTCACCATCTATAACTGCGTCGAAGCTGGTCCGCGTATGGCCATGCAAAGTCCACTTGCCAGCTGGAACGGGGAACCCTTCCTCCTTTGCGTCGCGCAACATCGGCGCAATAAGAACATCCTGCTTGCGCTCGAGGTCTTTCATCGTCTGCTGCGTAGCGGTGAAGCACATCCTCAGGAGGTGCTCGTTATCATAGGCATTGAGGGGCCAGAGACGGCACGCATCCATCGCTTCATTCATGCCACTGGGCTTACGCATCGTGTAGTGCTTCTTCAGGGAGTCTCTGATGCAGGGTTGCAGTGGTGTTATGGACACTGCGAACTTCTCCTGGCTCCTTCCATTATCGAAGGCTTCGGACTCCCTGTAGTGGAAGCAATGGTGCAACAGTGCCGCGTTGTGTGTTCCGATATCCCCGCCTTCCGTGAGGTCGGCGGCGCATACTGCCATTACGCAAAGCTACAGCCTTCTGCAGAGGATGCCTTTGTTCGCGCCATTGAACTCGCCCGCAAAGATGTTAGTTTTCGTGCCCCTGTGGCCAGCCGCTTTTCCAGTTCACGTATCGCAGCTGACTATATGCAGCTCTATACCCGTTTGCGCAATGGCTGTTCAGCCAGCGGCGCGTGCAGTCACTGTCATTTAGTTCCGTCATTAGAAAGAGAGAACGATTATGAACGCCTTAGTCAATAGCTGCGAAAAAGCAAATGTACTTGGAATCGGCATTGATGCAGTCAATATGGAGCAGGCACTGGAGCGAATTGCGATGGATCTCCGAGAACAAAGAAAGGGCTATGTGTGCCTCGCCGGCGTACACGGAGTCATGGAAGCTCAACGCGATCCAGCGTTGGCAACGATCTATGCAGGCGCAGCACTTGCCGCGCCCGATGGAATGCCGATGGTGTGGGCAGGGCGGCACCAAGGCTATAAGAAAATGGAACGGGTTGCAGGCCCCGATCTCATGCTTGAGGTGATCAGCCGCAAAGAATTCAGCGGATATTCGCACTTTCTGTGTGGCGGCAAAGAAGGTATCGCTCGGGAACTTTGCGATGAGCTTCTTGATCGTTATCCATTTGTGAAGATTGCTGGTATTTACACGCCGCCATTTGGGTCCATGTCGCCCGCTCAGGAGATGGAGTTTATAGACATGGTTAACCGCGCGCAGCCCGATATTATCTGGGTTGGTATCAGCACTCCCAAGCAGGAGCGCTTTATGGCCCGTTATCTTCCACTGCTGGATACCACGCTGATGTTCGGGGTCGGTGCGGCTTTTGATTTTCACACAGGTCGCATCGCTGACTGTGCCGACTGGATCAAGCGTGCCGGTCTGCAATGGCTTGACCGCCTCATTCAGGATCCCAGGCACCTATGGAAGCGGTACTTGCGCAACAACCCTCCATTCCTCTTCTATAGCTTTCTACAACTCACCGGCCTTAGAGTTTATTCGCTCCAACTACCTCCGCAGCCAGAGACCGTCCAGACACCGACATGGAGCGAAGCCCAATCCGTAACCAAAGGATGACGGTTTCTGTCCGCATTAGCGGTTTATTAAAAAGGAATCGGATGTGAAATCGTGACGAAATGCTGACAATTTGATGACAACCGCACCCGTCGTGCCTGCCTACACTTGCCCTGTCAGCATTAGATTCGCTCAAGGCGGAATACGTGAAAACCCATAGCGTACGGCGACAAGTTTGTTTCCTCACTTTGTTGGCTCTCTTCACGGTGGTACCCAGCCATGGACAGGATGCCGCAACCGGGGCAATTGCCGGCACAGTGCATGATCCAACCGGAGCACTGATCGCCGGCGCAAACGTCAGGGTGGTCAGAGATCAAACCCATCTCTCCAGATCTGTGCGGGTGAACGCCGAAGGTTCCTTTCGTCTATCACTTCTTCCTCCCGGGACGTACTCGGTAACGATTCAGGCCGACGGTTTCGAACCAGGACTCTTGCAATCCATTGCTGTCAATGTAGGCGAGGTTACTAGCCTTTCTTTCAAGCTTGCTGCCGGTGCGGTCAAAGTGAGTATTCAGGTGGACGCTACACAGCCGCAAACATCTGCGCTGGGACATGTGACTAACGAATCGACAATTCAGTCACTTCCGTTGGCGAATCGTAACTATACGCAGATACTTGCCCTTTCCCCTGGCGTAGCAGTGGAACTTCCGAACGCTGCGAACCTGGGTCGTAACAATCAAAATGTCAGCGCCAATGGCAGCGGAACAACTGCTAACAACTTCCAATTCAATGGTGTCGATGCAAATAATCTCTCGCAGAACTCCGCTTCTGGCTACCAATCGGAGGTTGGCCTTGCCATACCCGCGCCTGATGCCATTCAGGAGTTTAAAGCTCAAACTGGCGGCTACGATGCAGGGTACGGACGAGGTTCGGGAGCCAATGTGGATGTGGTCAGCAAGACCGGTAGCAATCATCTGCACGGAAGCCTGTGGGAGTTCTTTCGTAACGATGTTCTCAATGCAAATGACTTCTTCGCCAAATCCAATGGTCAGCCTCGGCCCGTCCTTAAGCAGAATCAGTTTGGCTTCACCTTCGGTGGTCCTATACGAAGCGACAAAACCTTCTTCTTCGTCGCGTATCAAGGGACAACGCAGCGCAACGGCGACTCGAGCCTCTCGTTGGTCACAGCGCTCCTGCCGCAGTTGACGACAGATCGCTCCGCAGCCACTCTTGGCGCACAGTTTTGCCCTGCCAACCATCCCGATAATATGGGCTACCAGACCTTCGCCAAAGGTTCACAAATCGCTTGTGACGGCAGCAATATCAATCCTGCCGCACTCGCGTTGTTGAATTTCAAATTCAGCAATGGAGCCTATGCAATTCCAAGCCCCCAAACCATTCTGCCCGCTACCAGGCCCGATCAGTTACCCATTGGCGAATCGACCTTCTCCCTTCCAGCGCAGTATCGCGAGGATCAGTTCACCGTGAATTTAGATCATGCTCTTTCGGTGAAGAACGAACTGGCGGGGCGTTTCTTTTACTCACGCACACCTACCGTGGAACCCTTCTCTCCCTTTGGGGCGAACGTCCCAGGTTGGGGAACGGATGAACTCGACCAGAATCACATGTTCGTTCTTTCCGATACGTACGCCCTTAATCCAAATTTAATCAATGTTGCACGATTCGGCTATATTCGCTTCGATGGCTTCGCCTCTATCGCTCAACCGATTGCCGCTGCTGATCTGGGAATGGCCACGCCAGGATCACTCCTTGAAATTCCGGGCCTGTCTGTGGCTGGGCTCTTTACCATCGGCACTGCGGGTCAACCCTTTTACTGGCAGAACACAAATACATTCGTCTGGCAGGATACCGTCTCGTACACACGCGACAGGCAATCCATTCGCGCAGGAATTGAGGCGAAGCGTCATCAAGTGGATGTGAATGTCCCATTCGTCAGCGACGGATTTCTCTCCATCCGGTCGCTGCCTGATCTGCTGTTAGGTCAAAGTGCCTCACAGAACGGCGGCATAGCAAGTAACGTTGACTCCGTAACAGCTTCCTCGGGTATCTTCGCGAAATACGAGCGCTACACCGATTTTGCGGGCTTCATCCAGGACGATATTCAACTTACGCCTCGTCTCACCGTCAACACCGGGATCCGTTATGAGATATTTGGTCCTCCATCGGACATCAATGGACGCCTGCCTACCTTCGATCCATCCATTGCGATCGCTACTGTGCCCGCATCGGGCTCACTCAGCGGCTTCGTTCTGCCTGCAAACTATAACGGCCCATTGCCCGGCGGCTCCATCAGGTCATCCACTTCAGGTTTGTGGGCCACAACCTATAGCGATGTGTCTCCACGTCTTGGTTTCGCTCTTCGGCTTTCTGATCAGCCAGCTATACTCCTGCGCGGCGGCTACGGCATCTACTACGACAGAATGTCCGGCGATCTCGCCGAGACCACCGTCGGTCAGCCACCATTCTCGTTCAAACAATCTCTCGCAGGAGCGCAGAATGGTGCGGCTACCTTGCAGCTGCCATACAATCCTATGCTTCCGCCAACGTCGAGCTTTCCCATCTTTCTTCCCCGCGTTCCTGGCGGTGGCCTCTCGCTGGCGGCAATTTCGCCTCGCCTGCGCGATCCATACACCCAACAGTACAACCTCAATCTACAATACGAACTCGTTCCCAATATGCTCTTCGAGATCGGGTATGTGGGAGCGAAGTCGA
Source organism: Terriglobales bacterium (assembly GCA_041691575.1). Lineage (GTDB taxonomy): Bacteria > Acidobacteriota > Terriglobia > Terriglobales > Acidobacteriaceae > Edaphobacter. The sequence continues at coordinate 17,116 of JBEPUJ010000020.1, read as the reverse complement.
CCCATCTTGCGGGATGTGTCGAATTCAATCAGGCGCTTCTAGCAAGTCCCGAGCATCCTGTTGGCGGTGTAACTAGCAATACTTTTGGCAACGTCGTCCAGCGTCTTCCCTTCGAGGGAATAGCTTCGGGATCGTACATCTGTCAGACCACCTTTAACTCCAGCTACAATTCGCTTCAAACAAGTGTGACCAGACGACTTGTACGTGGTTTGCAATTTCTTGGTAGTTACACCTGGTCGAAAGAGTTGAACGCCACTAGCGGTTCAGGCGGTCTCTCAAATTTTGAGCTTGGGTTCCTCACCAACGATCAGGCCAACCCACGACAGGCGCGTGGTCTTGGCGATTTTGATCGTGCCCATCGTGGTGTCCTTAGTCTGGTATACACGGCGCCGAAACCTGCTATCCAATCTGCAGTAGCACGTCAGGCACTATCCAATTGGTCCATCTCGGCGGTGGCGGTCGCAGAATCGGGTAGCCCCATCACAGTTACTGATAGCACCGCCGGCTCGATTTATGGAAATCTGTCTGGTTTTTCGCGAGCAGAATGTACGGGTGTCAATCCTGCCACATCCGGTTCAAGCTTCTCTCGGCTTCAGGGCTATCTCAACCCGGCAGCGTTCACCTCTGCTCCTTTTGTGGATGGCGACCCCAACTCCACTACCTTCGGCAACTGCGGTGTCGGAATTCTTCGTGGACCAGTTCAACGCAACATTGATCTTGCGATTGCGCGAACGTTTCCGATCAAAGAGTTTGGCAACCTTCAGTTCCGCGCCGAGTTCTTCAACTTCACCAACACCGCCAACTTCGGTAACCCGATCAGCAGCCTTACCGCTGGAGCGGCTTTTGGTCTTATCACTTCTACTACGACCAATCCAAGAATTGTTCAGTTCGCTCTTAAGTATGCGTACTAAACCATGAAAAAACTGTTCTTATTGATCCTGTTGCCGGGGCTCGTAATCTCTCCGCTCTATGCGGGAATTGTTTGGCGTGACAAAGTTCAACTCATCTGTCATCGCACTGCAAACCGCGATATGCCAGAGAACACCATCGAGTCACTTGAACTTGCCGCTCGGATGGGCTGCAATATCGTCGAAGTCGACGTCAGGAGCACTCTCGACGGGCAGCTCGTTCTGAATCACGACGATTACCTCGAACGGCTGACCAGCGGTATGGGCAATGTGGAACTAACCTCATACGATGAGTTGCGCCTTCTCGATACCGGAGCATGGATGGGACAGCGCTTCACCCATATGAGTATTCCTCGCTTTGAGGATGCGCTCCAAGTCGCGCGCGAGCAGGGAATTGGCCTGTACCTTGACATCAAAACCAAGGGAATCGGCCCGCTCGTCCTCGCAGCTGTGCAACGAGAGGGGATGCTTGAGCGAGTTGTTTTCGGCGGCGAATGGGACGATATTCCTCCTCTTTATCCAAAGGCTAATCAGGATGCCGTGGCGTATGTCGATCCCGGCGCCACTCACGAACAGGTGGCGGCTCTCCAGCACGAAGGCAAATTCGTCATCGCGAATTTCTCTGCGAATTCACATGAGATGGATCTGCCCTTGATGCGAGCAGCAGTTGCCGCGGGAGTCAACGCGATCAACGTCGATTATCCGCGACTCGGTGCCGACGCAGTTGGCCGGCCGGTTGAAGCAAAGCTCGCCGCTCTAGTGCGTTCCGCAAGCTCTGGGCCGACCCGAACCCGTGTTGCCGCCATCCGGGAACTGTCGCACTATCCTGGTTTTCCTATGCAACAGTTCTTCCAGCGTTGGCTGCGTGATGCCGATGACCAGATCTCACGCGCATCTGCAGTCGCCCTCGTCATCGCCCGACCGGCCACACCTGTCCGAATCTTCATCGAGGCACTCTCAGATCCAGAGGCAACGGCAAGGCAGAATGCAGCCTGGGCAATTGGAATGCAGCCTGCGCCGGCCACTGATGCGCTCCTTCACCTGTTGGCCGACAAGGATCCTGAAGTGCTCAAAGAAACTCTGCTTGCAATCAGCCGCTGTTCTGGTGATGTTCCCGCAAGCCGGCTTCTACCCTTTCTCAACAACAGCGTACCTACCGTGCGTGGTGCAGCCGCGCTGGCCCTTGCACGTCATCAGCCACAGATCGCCGCACGCGCTATTCCAGAACTCCTGAACCGAGAAGAACAGGACATCGCTCGTGACTATGCACAGTATGTGTTTCGAGGGAAACCCAAGCTTACACAGCAGGAAATTGATCCGATCACGGAGACTTATCGAGAACAGATGAAGCTGATACAGGCTCTTGAATTCCTTTCCACTAACGATGCATTGCATTCGCTCGCAGCTCAGGCATTCCGTCCGGTTGAAGACTATTCCCGTGTAACTTCACTCGTCTCCGGCTATCAGCTATGGGACCGAATTGCCACTGACCCGATGTCGGCGATTCAAGCTTTAAGTTCTCCCGATATCGAGGTCGCCAACCGCGCTGAATGGGGCCTCGTCAAGGCCGGATCATCGGTTCTCCCAATTCTGCGACAGGTACTGGCCTCTGCTGATACTGGGACTCGCGCACGTATCATTCGCATCCTGGCCTGGCAGGGGGACAGCGAATCCATTCCCTTGTTGCGTCGCCTCGAAATCTCGAACCCACAGGACAAAGCTTTAATGGAGTGGGCACTGCAAAAAATCGCACTACTCAGCTTCAATCAATAAGGTTTTTTGCGAAAAATATCCCGAAGCACAGCTGGCAGCAAGCAGAGAAGGATGAAGTTGCGATGATCGAACTCTCGGCAGACATAAATCCTGATATCGATATGGCCACCTCCGCTTCGGAGGCCGACCCATTGTTGTGCAATGTGCCACTGCCGCTTCGCGTTATTTTCTATCCGCTTGGCTTTCCTGTTGAAATCATTACGAATGAACAGGCTGTTCTCGACGCGGCCAACGAGAGTTGGGGTCATCTCCGCCAAAGACATACAAGACCCACGCTACAATTCCGCATTGGTATCGCGAAGGGAGGGGCTACCGACTGTCCACCGGCTCCGGTGGTTCGTGCCCAGCGCCATCTGCTATCGATCGTTGCCGATGCCCACAATCAGGCCATTTGCGATCTAAAAGGTGGTTTCGCCTTTGCCTGGTTGAATGATGCCACTTTGAAACATAAAAGCTATCTGCGCTATCACTTTATCGAGGCAGTAACTCTTCTTCTGCTCTCAACCTCCTATGTGACGGCGATTCACGCGGCATGTGTCAGTTGGCAGGGACAAGGCATGCTTCTCTGCGGAGATTCAGGCGCGGGGAAATCCTCGCTGGCCTATGCTTGCGCATGCGCCGGATGGACCTATACGTCGGACGATGGCAGCTATCTTCTGAGCGATGCCAATCCTCCTCGCATCATCGGAAACTCGCACCAGATACGTTTCCGTCCCTCAGCAAAAAAACTCTTCCCCGAACTCCATGGACGCGGCCTCACCCCGCGCGCAGAAGGCAAACCCTCCATTGAAGTTCGGACCAACGATTTACCCGGTATCGTCACGGCCGACGAGGCGCAGATCCACCACATCATTTTCTTGAATCGACAGTCTTCATCTGTTGCGGAATTAGTCCCATTCTCGAAAGCGCTAGCAAGCAAACTCTTCCATCAGTCTCTCTATCCGGTCGAGGAGATTCGGCAGCGGCAGGCAGCATCCCTTCAACACCTTCTTATCGCCGAGATATACGAACTACGCTATTGCGATCTCCATCACGCGGTTCATCGGCTTGAATTGTTGGCGCGTGATAAGGGTATGAGACTCGTATGATTCAGGCATCTGAAAACACTGACCAGGGCCTCCTTGCGGCGACGAGGAGACGCTATCTCGGATGGTTCGCTAAAGCCCCGCGCGGCAGGTTCTGGTTCTTCTTCAGCGCTTCGCTCTTCTACTGTTTCGGGTTCTCAATCTTCTTCTTTCTCTTTAACCTCTACCTGTTCGACTTCGGCCTGACGGAGCGCTCGCTCGGACTCATCGGCAGCTTCATGGCTGCAGGTGGCATCGTTGGCACTATTCCAATGGGTATGCTTGCAGCGCGCTTCGGTCTGCGTTGGACTTTGGCTGGAGGCCTCCTGTGCACAGTGCTTTTCTCCGTGCTGCGCACCTGTATCCTGTGGCAGCCTGCGCAATTTACCCTCGCCTTTTTTACGGGACTTACTCTTTGCTCCTGGGCTGTTTGCCTATCCCCTGCAGTTGCCGGGCTCACTACAGAACAGCAACGTCCTTTTGCTTTCAGCCTCATGTTTGCCTCGGGGATTGGCGTCGCCGGACTCGGCAGCCTCATTGGCGGCCGGCTTCCAGGTTGGCTCGTCGGACTCTCGACTCTTACTCCACTCTCGTCACTCCATGCCAATCGGGTTGCGCTGCTGATCGCCTGCTTTCTGGCAGCTCTCGCGCTGCTCCCCATTTCGCGTCTCCCGCTACACGTCGCTGCCCCTCACACTGGACTTCCACGTTTATCCAATCCCTTCCTACGACGTTTTCTATTGGCCATGGCAGCCTGGAGCTTCGTTACCGGCTCCTTTGCCCCATTCGCGAATATCTATTTCGTGCACCATTTAGGGCTTGCATTGGAAAGCACTGGCTCGGTGTTTTCCCTTTCGCAACTCGTGCAGTTTGTGGCCGTACTCAGCGCTCCATTTTTCTTCCGCCATACGGGACTTCCTACAGGTATTATGGTCACCCAGCTTGCAACGGCAGCAGTCCTTGCTTGTCTTGCATGCGCTCACACAGCCTTATATGCTGTCTGGATCTACTGGGCTTACATGGCAGTTCAATGTATGAATGAGCCCGGCATATATAGCATGCTCATGGATTCCATACCGGCACAAGAGCACAACGGTGCCTCCGCCTCCACGTTTTTTGTCAGTTCGCTCTCCCAGCTCGTCGCTTCAACAGCTACCGGAGTAATGCTGGTTCGCTTCGGCTATTCCTCGGTCCTGGCTGTCATTGCGGGTCTTGCGGTAGTTGCGGCATTGCTCTTCCGGCGGCTTCCTGTGCCTGGACCAACCTTGGCGGATGAGAATAGAGTCCCGGCAGTTGCAGGTCCTGCGATGCTTTGAATTGAATCGCATTCGATGCTACCGAATCGTCCCCAGTGGCCAGCTTCAACTGCTAATAAGTCGGCCTGTCATCTGGGTGGTACGGCTGACCAAATTTGTTAAGATGTTGCCCGGCTGGCTGAGGCGCGGCTTCAAGCCGTATATCCCCCAGGCTTGTACCCCCCGAAGAAATTCTTACTTTCTTCGTGAGTCGATCCAATAAGGGCTGTTGTTCTCCTTCAACCCAGACATGCAACTCATATTCTCCTACAGGCACATCATGCAGATGGAAGATACCGTTCGCCTCAGGAGTGCCATAAAAAGGTGTTGAGAGCGCCAATACCACGGCACTCATCTCCGGGTGAATATTGCAGAAGATGTAAGAGACTCCTTCGCGTGAGAAGGTCACCTCTCTGGTTGAGCCAGCCTCGTATAGGCCAAGATCGAATCGCTTCCCATCGAACAGAGAGAAGACGTTATGAAAAAAAGAGTCCTTATTCGGGAACAAAACCACACTACCTACAGGTACGACAAGCAGATGTGGTGAGAAGGTCTTATTTTTCTGTAGCAAGGTATATCTTTCATGCGGTGCGATGATGACATCGCGGTCCTCACCCTGTAACGGTTTCAGCCAGAGCACAGCGGGCGGGGTCTGGTTGTGCGTCTCTTTCCTGACGCGTACCGGATGAAATTCCTCTAGACGCGCGGTCACTTCTACCCGTTCTGGCGTTTGGGCTCGGGCGCACGACAAAGTAGCCAAAAATAGCAGCATAGCCAACACTGGTATTGAACACTGAGACTGCATCCTCAAAATTTGTACCCCGCTGCCAGACCAAAAACTTCGCCGCTTTCACTCGCGCCGATCACCGGCGAGGTCTGAATTCTTCTATATTCCAGAGAGAAAAGAAGGTATGCGCTCGGACTATAGATAACATTGGTGAAAAACGTCCGGTTGCGAGCTAGATTTTGATAGTTGAAGTTGCTGGTCGAAGCAGTACCATACGGCCTCAATTCGGATGCAAAGACGTTGTCGATGCCAAACGCCGCATTGAACTCCAGTCGCTCTCCCATGCGCTGTTTTATCTGCGCCCATCCCCCCACATCGTCTAACGGACGGATATATTCGTAACCTTCATCCGAGCTGTAAACGTAATCTTTGAAGCCTCCTGCCCCCAGCCCCCCCAGTGCTTGGCCACGATAAAAACTTCCGCTCAACTCCAGCCTTGCTGGCAACGGCAGCTTATAGTCTATTGTTCCGGCCCAGGCGTTGAAGTGTAGACCGCTGGCTGTGCGATGTGGGCTGAAGTAGCCTCCAAAACCGAACTCGGGTCCTGGATCGTCTTTCGTTCCGGCTACCGCAACTCGCGCCTCGCTGCCTGGCCAGCGACTCCGTTCGGCCAGACTTGCATTGGCGGTTCGAGTCACTCCAGGTATCGCCGGGTCCGCAACATCGATCAAGGCTGCCTGCATCTTGATCCGCGTAGAGGAACTTATTCCAATACTCTGCGTGACGCCGATCTGCGGACTCCAGTTCCATAGGTTTCCAGACCACGACAAGGGAGGCGTCGAAACTGTTGTAAGCGAGGTCGGAACATTTGGGCTCAGGATGGGTCGATCAAGCTCGACGAAGGCTTCTGTATTCTTCCACTTCAGTGCGGCATGCGCCGTTCGTAAGCGAAGCACGCCTCCGGCACTGCTATAACCTCCTTGCGACGTGCCGCCGAAGAAATCCACCCGCACATCCGCTCGGCTCGCGGCTCCAAGCAGATGAGGTCCTCGCCCATCCAATCCAAGAACTGTTTGTCGCAATGACGCTCCGGTACTGCCTTGTCCATCTACCGCTATCGAGGGTGTCTGAATCACATCCGTCGCTTTCGTATTTACAAAGCCGTTCATCAGGATCAATCCCGTGACTTTAATTGAATACTTCGACTCGCTCTCCACCTTGGTCTGCTCATGGATTGCAAGCTGCGCTTGCTGCACGGCCTGCTGTTCGTGCAGAGCATCGACCTGTTGCGCGAGTTCCGTCTTGGTAGCAGATGCAGGCGAAGTCTGCGGAGCATGAACTTCAGTATCGGTCGCAAGCCGTTCTTTCAATGCAGAAAGTTGCCGCTGCAACTCCTGAATCTGTTGTTCTGACGCTTTCAACTGCTCCTGCGCTTTGGCGACGGCTACCGTCAGTTGCTGAATTTGTTGCGCCGAGGTCTCCCCCTGCGAGGCTATCTGCTGTGCACTGGCTGTTTGCGGCGACAAGAGAAGACAAGCAGCGATGGCACTTGGCACAATGCCCATTAGGAGGGTGCGGGAGCCCATGTGCATCAAGGTTATGGCACGCGTCTGTTTCATCCTGTCACCGTCCCTATGGAATATGTTGAAGTTTGCGCTTTCCCGTCGATAGCACCGCGTGCAATCGATAGCAGAAAGACCGTCTCCCCAGGCCTACTACTGACCAGCCTGACGAAGCCTCCATGCTCCTGTGCGATGCAGTGCGCTAGCGTAAGCCCAAGCCCGGTTCCACTCTGCTTCCCTTCACTCACAAATGGTTCAAAGAGGCTATGCCGAACCGCCTCGGCAACGCCAAGACCATTGTCGGTGATCGTTACCATGAGATCTTTAGCAGTAGAGGCGATCTCTACTACCACTAAGCGTTCATCCAGCACATTCGCATTCTTGCAAGTGGACTGACATGAATTCAGCAGCAGGTTATAGATGGCTCGCTCTATTTGCCTGGCATCTAATACTGCGACTGTATCTTTCGGCGCTCCATACTGTGCGCGGAGAACCACATGTTCCGCATCCGGATGAGCGCGCACCATGGCAATGGCCCGCTCAACCACGGCCGACATAAGCTCAGGCGCTCTCTGCACCGCAGTTCCCGTTCTGCTGAAGATTAAAAGCGAATCGATCAGTTCGGTAGTGCCCTGGACCGCCAAGCGTATTTCAGTGAAGAGTTCATCGCGTTCCTCTTCAGTGAGGCGTGAAGAAGAAAGGAATTCTGCATTGGCATAGACCGCCGCAAGATAATGTCGCAGGTCATGAGAGATTGAGCTGGCCATTCGTCCGATTGTCGCTAGACGTTCTGCTTCCAGCAGCGCACGATTCGTCTCCTGAATCTGCTTCCGCATCTTCGCAAAGGCTCTGCTGAGTTCACGCACCTCCTGCGTTCCATTCTTCGGCAAAGAGTACTCTCCATCTCCCGTTCCGAAAGCGCGCACGCTTCTTGCCAGCAGCTCCAAGGGGCGTGTCACCATGCCCGAAAGCATCAGCATAAGAGCAGAGCCCACGATCAATGCCAGTAGGCCGACGATCGAAACCAGCCGGTTGATCTCGCGCATTGCCTGCTCGGCCTGCGCAAACGATTTCAGCACAACGAGATGAAGGGGTTCCTCAGCCCCGCTGGAAAGGTTCTCGCTAGTGACAAGGTAATGCTCTCCTCCTAGTGGAATAGTTACCGACTTCGCTCCCCATTGTGTGAGCAGTCCTCCGGCGTTCAGCAGATCTCTTTGCCGCTCTGGTGCCAGCGTACTCGCCACGACCTTTCCATCTGCAAGAAAAGTAGCCTCAGCATCGGAGGCTTGGCTGACTTGTCTCACAAAGTTTCGGTCAATGGCATACCCGTTAATGACATAACCCAGCAGAGTTCCATTGGCCTCGCTGCCAAAGTACAAAGGTCGTACCGAGTATTCGAAAAGCCTTCCATCACTTAATAGATAGTGCTTGGCAGAATCTGCGATCAAAGCCTCAAGGTTGCTACGCAATGTTGGAGTAGCTGGGCTTCCTGCGGTATAGGCCGCAACGATACGTCCTTCTCCGGTCGCCAGTGCAAAGAGGTCATTGCCGCTCACCCTCCAAAATTCGACAGCTCCGTCTTCAATCGTGCGCTGATCGCTGGTCGTCATCAGTGCTTTCAAGCTTGGGAGATCGGCCAGCAAAGCATTTTCCCGCTGCAGCGCACCCCGCCGTTGTTCCTCAAGATTCTGAAAGGTCTCTACCGAATGCGTGAGGTCTGCCGACAAGTCCTTTGAAAATTGTTGCCGCATCCGATCGCGCACGATCAACAGGCTCGCGGCCGTTACACTCGCGATTACCAGCACCAGCGGCGCCACCAGCATCACCCTTGTCCGGACGCCTTGTTTCTCCTGCATGATTGAAGTTCCTCTCCACTACGGAACGAACTTGTAGCCCGCTCCGTAAACCGTCCGTAGATGCCGCGGATTCGCCGGGTCGGCTTCGAGCTTCTGTCTTAGCTTCAGAAGCTGGTTGTCTACCGTACGTGTGGTTGGATAGGAATTGTATCCCCATACATCGTTTAACAACTCCTCGCGGCTTAATACTCTCTCCGCATTGTCAGTGAAGAATTTAAGCAGTTTAAACTCGTGCGAGGTGAGCACGACCGGCTTGCCTCCCCGCTGCACGGTCATCTTCAGAAAATCGACGTCGCAATCTCCAAAGTTATAAACCGCTGGGGCTGTCGTCTTGCGCCTTCGGCGAATGGCAGCCTGAACCCGTGCCATCAACTCTCGGGGGCTGAAAGGTTTAGTGACATAGTCATCGGCTCCCAGTTCGAGAAGAAGTACCTTGTCGGCCACTTCGTTGATGGCGCTGAGTACAACAATCGGAGTCTCCGAAGAAGTGCTCTTCACCCGCTTGCATACCTCGCGTCCAGAGATATGGGGCAGGATGAGATCAAGCACCATCGCCACGGGTTTGCACGTTCGAAATGCATCCATCCCCACCTGCCCATCGCCGGCAATCGTCACTTGATAACCTTCGTCGCGGAACATACGTTGTAGAACTTTCTGCATCCGTGGATCGTCTTCCACCACCAGGATTGTCCCTAATTCGTCTGTCATGGAATACCCCCATCTGTGGCTCAGGACAAACATTACACTCCTGAATGTCCTCATTCTCGCTGAAATTGGCTCCATTCTCGTCGGGGACAGGGGAAAATGACAATTCAGTGACAATGTTCCGCTTGAAACTCCATATCAATCCCCAGGCGCTGATATTTTATCCAGTCGTTATGGTGGCCGCCATTCCATGCATCCACTTGGCTCTAGCGCGTGTGAGGAATGGAACCCATCCAGGTTACGCGCGTGTCCTTGATATCCAGACGCCACGGAGCATACGTGGTGCCAGCCACATCTGTCTGTACAAAGACGGAGTTCCATGAGCGAACCGAATTGCGCGCGGATCGTTGAGTCCTCGCACTCCTTGTAGACTTCTCAGAGCGTGGATCGAGTGATCGATTTTCCTGCATCGGAACCGCAATGTGTTCAGCATCCAGATAGGTTGTGCCTGGATGCTCACTTCCCACGCTGCCGACTCAATGGTGAATGTGCGTAACAGCGTTATTAATCCATGCGTTGGCGCCGCACGCAGTTTCTCATGATGAGTTTTTAAATAATGCCCGCCGCCCCCGAACTTGCGAGATACTCCATCGCGAAGGTATCGCGCGAGAACCCCTGCAACAGATCTGCATTCACTAGCGGGAGCTTCCCACATCGTTGACATTAGATTATGGACACTTCGTCATGTTAGGGGAGAGTTCTGCGCAGGTGCATGATCTGTTACCATTCGCATCTCATATTCACGTGCGTGGAGGTGCTCGCGAAAGGCTGCAAACCCTCTGTCGATGAAAACACTATCGATTTTTTGCGGTATGCTGACCGGCTTGCAGCAACACTCGCTTATGACAGATTGGAAGGGTTGCAATCGTACAGACAACGTTTCCGAAACGGTCCTGCTGCGACCTGCAATAGACTATCTCTGAATTGTTGAAAGAAGGGTAAGCCAGCTTTTCAAACACTGGCTTGTTGACCATTCCCGCTGTCCCAGTTGTGCTATGCTCGGCCAAGCGTGGAACTTATCCTCAATCTCGTGTGGCTCGTGACGTCTGTCGCTCTCGTCGTCGCCTGGATATGGTCGATTCGCAAGGGCTATATCGAATTTGAATGGGCTACGCTGATCGCTCTTATCCTGTTGGTTGTGATTCTGTTCCCTGTCATCTCCATGACGGACGATATGCTCGTGATGAGAGCTCCTGCTGAGATAGAGCACATGATGCGCCGTAGTGAAGCGCCTCTCGCTCCGGTCGCAATGCTTGGACTGCTTGGCGTACTCGCCGCGCTTGTGCTGATCGCTGTGAGCATGGCGGCCCCACGGTTTTATTCTCAAATACGTTCCCGGGTATTTGCGGCAACGCTTCTGGACGGATTTATCCGGGCCTTTGGCGTACGGCCGCCCCCTGCGGCAGCTCTCCTCGCTCGCTAGCAGAAGTTCCTTTTTTACAAATTTCTTGTATCTCTAACTCCCTTCGAAGGCAGTATGACGTCAAAATTCTTTTCTGGGCTGTGCGCCATCGTGATGGCGTGTCCAGTTCTTGTCGCACAATCGCCGCCTCCGGTCGCCACCGCTGCTCCGATCACCTTGCAACAGGCAGTCGATCGTGCCTTGGCCAACAACCCCTCGCTCAAGGCGGCGCGCGAGCACCTCTCCGCGGTGCACGCCAATATACTCACGGCCCGGACACGTCAGAACCCGGCGCTTACCCTGTCAGGACAGGGCGTCACGTTACCCGAAATCAACAACAACGGGGGTAACCCGTTCGACTACTCCGCGAACGTCTCACGCCTCTTTGAGCGCGGTAACAAGCGCGGCCTGCGCATCGAAGCAGCAAACGCGACTACGCAGGTGACCGAGAGCCAGCTTCACGATCTGGAACGTCAGCTCGTTCTCAGCGTCCGCCAGGCTTTCACCGGCATGCTCGCCGCAAAGGCCGCCCTGGGCATCGCTGAAGAAAATCTCACCGACTACCGCAAGACAGTCGACCTGAGCAAAGCCCGCCTTGACGCCGGAGATATTACTCGCACCGACTACGAGCGCATCGATCTGCAACTTGCTCAATTTGAATCCGACGATGACGCTGCCCGGCTGAACATGCAGCAGGCAAGCGCGCAACTCCAGCAACTCTTCGGCGTGGACCATCCATCGCCGACCTTTGACGTCACCGGCACGCTCGATCCGCCGGTTCTCACCTTGACCATGGCCGATGCCGAAGCCCGTGCGCTTGCCGCACGTCCCGATTATCAAGCCGCGCAACAATCGCTGCTACTCTCCCAGTCCAACGCCCGCTTCGCCATTGCCAACAGCACAACCGATCCTACGCTAGCCAGCGAATACGAGCGCAGCGGCGCCGACAATACCTTTGGCCTCAGCATCTCCATCCCTCTGCGCATCTTCGACCGCAACCAGGGCGAAAAAGCGCGCACGCGCTACGAAGTCAACTCCAGCCGCTTCGCCGTCGTCGCCGCACGCAATCAGGTTGTCTCCGACGTAGACCAGGCGTGGCTTGCACTTGAAACCGCGCAGCGACAGGCCATTCGCTACAACACTCACTATCTCGGAGAGGCTGGCCGTGTCCGCGACAACCTGCAATTCAGTTATCGCAACGGCAACTCGACTCTGCTCGACTACCTCGAATCTCTGCGTGACTACCGCTCTATCCATCTCAGCAGCCTCAATGCCAACGCTCAGGTGTGGCTTGCCATCCACCAACTCAGCTATGCGACCGCGACGGACATACTCCCATGAAGACACGCATCGAAATCCTCTTAGCCATCACACTTGCAGTCATTCCCATTACGGCCTGTAAAAAGACTCCGCCGCTTGAAAGGCAGCCCGTCAACGTCGACGTCGAAACCGCCATCGTCCACCCGACGCAGAGCACCGACTATCTCGAAGTTCCCGCGCACGTCACTGCCGATCCGGCGCACATCGTTCATATCTATCCGCCGCTCAGTGGCCGCATCCTTGCCCTCAACATCCTTCCCGGTCAGGCCGTGGCCAAGGGGCAAGTCATAGCTCAACTCCAAAGCAACGACATCGCCGTCGCCCGCTCCGACTTCGAGAAAGCAAAGATCGAAGTCCTTCGTGCCGACCGCGCCCTCAATCGCGGCAAACTCCTCCTCGCACACGATGTCCTCTCTCAAGCTGACTTCGCCGAACTTGAAGCGACTGACCAGGTTGCTCACTCTGAGCTTGAACGCTCTCGCCAGCGCATCCACGAGCTTGGCTTCGCGGAGAACAGCGTCTCCGACACAGTCGCTCTTCGTGCTCCCATCTCCGGCACGGTGCTCGACATCGGCACCGCCACCGGGGAGATGCAGCGCTCCCTCGACAACGCCACCTCGATCGCCACGATCGCCAACCTCGATACCGTGTGGATCGTCGGCGACGTCTTCGAGCGTGACCTTGCCGCTCTTCGTCCTGGGCGCAGCGTCGAAATCACTGTTCCTGCCTATCCCGATCTCAAACTTGCCGGCCGCATCGACAACGTCTCCGACGCCCTCGACCCCAATACTCACACCTTGAAGCTCCGCGTTGTGCTCGCCAATCCCAAACATCTCCTCAAATCCGACATGTTCGCCACGATCCGCATCGCAGGAGCCGTGCGTTCCGCTTTCATCCTGCCCGCCACCGCCGTCCTGCACGAGAACGATCGGACCTTCGTCTTCGTCCCCAACGCTGCGGGAAAATTTGACCAGCGCGCCGTCACGGTCGGACGCACCCTCGAATCCGGCTCCGTAAAGAGGATTGAAATCCTCAGCGGCCTCAACGACGGCGACAAGGTCGTCACAACAGGCGGAGCTCTCCTCCGTCCCACCAGCGGAGACTAAGCGTGAAACCTCTCATTCGTCTTTTTATCCGCTTCCGCACCATCATCATGATCCTGTTCGCCGTCATGTTTGTCCTCGGCGGCTACCTCCTCACGCGCCTCGATATCGAGGCCTACCCGGACCCCTCGCCGCCACTCGTCGAGGTCATCACCCAAAATCCCTCCTGGTCTGCCGAAGAGATGGAGCAACAGGTCACGGTCCCCATCGAAACCGCCCTCAATGGAACACCCCGCCTTGAGCAGGTTCGCTCTATCAGCGTCTTCGGCCTCTCCGACGTCAAGCTCTACTTCAACTTCGACAGCGATAACTTCCGTGATCGGCAGGAGATCCTCAACCGCCTGCAAACCCTCAGTCTGCCTAATAATCTTCAGCCGCAGCTCTCCCCCTGGTCACCCATCGGTGAGATCTTTCGCTACCAGCTTGTAGGCCGCGGCTATACCCTCGACGAGATCAAGGCCACCCAGGACTGGCTCGTTCGCCGCGAGCTCAAAAAGGTTCCCGGCGTTATCGACATCACCACGTTTGGAGGAACCACCCGCCAGTATCAGATCGAGGCCGACCCCAACAAGCTCCTCAGCTTCGGCGTCACCCTCCCCCAAGTCATCAATGCTGTTCAATCTTCCAACGCCAACGCCGGCGGCAACTATCTCCAACTCGGCAATCAGAACGTCAATGTGCGCGCCCTCGGTCAGGTTCACACCATCGACGACATCGGTTCCATCGTCGTCGCGGAAAGGAATGGTGCGCCCATTGCCGTCCGCGATATTGGCAAAGTAACCGAAGGCTTTCAGCCTCGCCTTGGCCAGGTTGGCCGCGATAAGCAGAACGATATTGTCATCGGGATTGTCCTTCTTCAGAAAGATGAACAATCCCTTCCCGCCCTCAAGGCTCTCAAGGAAAAGATCGCGAGCCTTAACTCCGGCAGTCTCCTTCCGCCGGGCATGCACATTAGCACGATCTATGACCGCACCACCCTTATTGCCCGCACTACCCTCACTGTCCGCGAAATCATCATCGTCGGCCTGGTCCTCGTCACGCTTGTTCTGCTCCTCATGCTGGGGGATCTTCGCATCACTTTCATCGCTGCAGTCACCATCCCCTTCGCCGTGCTCTTCGCGTTTGGGATGATGGTGCTCACGGGCCGCTCCGCCAACCTCATATCCATCGGCGCCATCGACTTCGGCATCCTCGTGGACGCCTCGATCATTGTGCTCGAAAGTATCTACCGCAAGCTCTCCCGCCGCGCCGACGGCGAAGAGACGGGAGCCCTCATCGTCGAAGGCGTTACCGATGCCGCCCTTCCCGTTCTCTTCTCTACTGCGATCATCGTCGTCGCCTTCATTCCACTCTTCACCATGCAGGGCGTTGCCGGACAGATCTTCTCTCCCATGTCCGTCACCTATGGATTTGCTCTTCTTGGCGCGCTCATCTTCGCGCTGGTCTTTGCTCCTGTCCTCAGCTATCTCACAGCACATACAAAGAAGCAGGCAGGTGACGGCTACACCTGGTTTAGCCGCTTTCTTCGTAACCACTACGAGCGCCTTCTCCACCGCTCTCTCCGTCACCCATCTGCCATTTGGACTGGCGCGGCTGCGATGCTCGTCGCCGGTATTCTCTGCTTTGTCTTTGTAGGTGGAGAGTTCATGCCGCCGCTCGAAGAAGGCAACCTCTGGATTCGCGCCACCCTCCCCCAGGACATCTCCTTTGATACCTCCGCAAATCTAGCCAATCAGATTCGCGCCGTCATCGCTGAATCTCCCGAGGTCACGCAGACCGTCTCCCAGATGGGCCGCCCCGATGACGGCACCGACGTCAGCACCTTCAACAACATCGAAGTTTCGGTAGCTCTTAAACCCGCTTCCGAGTGGCGTCCCAGCCTCACCAAGCCAAAACTCATCGAGGAGATGAACAACCGGCTCTCCCGCTTTCCCGGCGTCGAACTCAACTTCTCCCAGAACATCCAGGACAACGTCGAAGAAGCCATGTCCGGCGTCAAGGGCGAGAACTCTCTCAAGCTCTTCGGCGACGACTTTGCCACGCTCACCAGTCTGGCCGTAAAAATCGAACAGACCATGAAGTCCGTCCCCGGCGTGGCCGACGTTGGCGTCTTCAAGATCGGTGGACAACCCTCACTCACAATCCAGATTGATCGCGCCAAGGCCGCGCGCTATGGAGTCCTCTCCTCGGACATCAACGCCTCGGTGCAGGCCGCCATCGGTGGAGCTCCCATCTCGCAGGTCATCCAGGGCGACCGCCGTTTCGACCTCACCATCCGCTATCCCGAAGCCGACCGTAGCAGCCCGGACGCCATCCGAGCCATTCTCATCCCCACCGCCGACGGTAGCCGTATCCCTCTTGGCCAGGTCGCCGATGTAAGCATCCGCGAAGGCAGCTTCATGATCTATCGCGAAGGGGGCCGCCGCTACATCCCCGTCAAGTTCAGCGTTCGCGGCCGCGACCTCGCCGCCACCATCAGCGAACTCCAGGGCAAGCTCAAGCACACCATCAAACTTCCCACCGGATACGACTACACCTGGGCCGGCCAGTTCGACGCGCTTAGAAAGGAGCAGCGCCGCCTCGCCGTCATCATTCCCATCTCGCTGACCATTATCTTTCTTCTTCTCTATATCCAGTTCAGCGACTGGAAGGATGCCCTGATCATCATCGCCATGCTCCCCTTCGCGGCCGTAGGCGGAGCTGCGTCCCTCTTTGTTACACGAACACCCTTCAGTATCTCTGCCGCTGTCGGTTTCACATCCCTTATCGGAGTAGCCACGTTGGGAGCAGTAGTCTTCATGTCAGGAGTACGCCGCGCTCAACGCAATAAGAGCGCAGATAAGGGCCTTGAAGAAGGTTGCATCGATGAGATGCGTCCGGTCGTCATGGCCTGTCTTGCCGCCGGTCTCGGCCTCCTCCCAGCCGCACTCTCCAATGGCATCGGAGCCCAGGCCCAGCAGCCCCTCGCCCGCGTCGTCGTAGGAGGTATGATCACCACCATCATCACCATCCTCTTCATTCTCCCTCTCCTCCTCCGTCGGCCACCGGACTCTGAAGAGATACCCATACGCCCGCATGGAAGCGACGCGTACGGCGATGGAATTTCTCGCCAATAGCCTTATTAGTCGGCTGAGCCGGCAAAACTGGCCCATTTTGCTACCAAAAAACTAACCGGGCAGACTAGGACATTCGAGGAATCTACGGTAAAGATTCATTATCCTGCTGGATGACGTCATTCAGCACCATCTGCGATGATGTGTGCGAGCTGAAACTGCACATGACGTATATGGACTCAAGAACCCGGCAAGGTATCCTCACGCGCCTGAAGGTTCAGGTCCGTG
The DNA here is from genome assembly GCA_041691575.1 of Terriglobales bacterium. Lineage (GTDB taxonomy): Bacteria > Acidobacteriota > Terriglobia > Terriglobales > Acidobacteriaceae > Edaphobacter. The sequence goes on along the minus strand of JBEPUJ010000020.1, from coordinate 60 downwards.
GCACCGTGCAAGGTGTCGGCTTCCGCCCTTTTGTCTACAAGCTGGCGCAGAGGCTAGGTC
>JBEPUJ010000019.1:0-77521 GCA_041691575.1 Terriglobales bacterium | reverse complement strand
GTTCCTCAACTTCGCCCTCATCGTCGAAGCACTCCGATAGCGTGAACACGCCCTAATACATCATCGAGCAAATGGTTCTAAGCGTGGGCGGTACGGCCCAAATGTTATGCCTAGGGGGAAACAGGGCTTGTCCGCAGGCTATTCAGGAGCCCGGGCTATCCCGCTGGTAAGACTCCGCCGCGGCCGGAAGTGCGATGGAAGCTCGTTCCGCAACGTACATCCTTAAGGAGCCTCTGATTAAGTCAGGCTCTGTTAAGGGCACGGCTTCAGCCGTGCCGTAAGTGACTTGCCCGCAATGCGGCTTTAGCCGCTGAGGGAATCTTCGGAGGCTTATTCAGACCTGCCTTAACCGGAAAGGGCCGCCTCAACTTCGAGGCGGCCCTTTCTTTACAGAAGATTAAGCGGCAAACTTCCGGCGAACGATTCCGGCCAGACCCAGAACGCCTGTTCCCAACAGCATCAAAGTATTGGGCTCAGGAACAGGGCTGGTATTAGCTGCGGTGATCCTAATTCTTTCGCCCGCAGGCAGGCCGTAGCTTTGACCACCGAACGTCTGTCCGTAGAATTCACCATTGCTGAAGTACAGGTTCACATTCGTTCCATCAGCGAGGCCATAGGAGAGTCCCCCGAGATCGAAGTAGGTGTTCCCAAATCCGTAGGAAGCAGGATAGTAGAGGATGTTGTCGTTGGGGACCTGAAAGAAGCCAACGGGAAAGGTTCCAGGAGCCAGAACGCCGGTGATGGTCTCGTTATGGGTTCCGAAAAAGTCATAGCTGGTCTGTCCCGTCACGTCGGTGATGGTGAAGGAACCGTCGCCATTCGAGGTGCCGGTAAGAAGGCCGGAGCCGTAGAACGAATCATGGCTGCTGTTTCCGAAGCTAAAGTTGAATGTGTCAGCCAGGGCAGAGGTGCAAGCGAATGCAGTCAGAACAAAGATGCAGAGTACGAGTGATAACCGTTTCATGGGTCTCCTTCAGGATTGAGTAAATTGGCTTTACATTGAAGGGTCTGCACTTAGACAGCCAAAACTGAATTGCACCGATAGCCAAAAAACAGCCCGAATCCAGATTTTCTAGATTCCTGCTTACCGCTTTATGCAAGGACTTGCATGCAAAATGGTATTCACACTCCGCTCCCGTACAATTTCTCTCTATGGGCCGTATCCGCATCCTCTCTGACCTGGTAGCCAACCAGATAGCCGCGGGAGAAGTCGTCGAGCGTCCCGCCTCTGTCGTTAAGGAGCTACTTGAAAACTCCATCGACGCCGGCGCTACCCGCATCCGCGTCGAGGTCGAAGGCGGGGGCCGCAAGCTCATCCGCATCGCCGACAACGGCCACGGCATGGTCAAGGACGATGCCCTGCTCGCCTTTGAACGTCACGCGACCAGCAAGCTCCGCACCTCCGACGACCTGCTGTCTATCGCCACACTCGGCTTCCGGGGCGAGGCTTTGCCGTCGATCGCCAGCGTCTCTCGCCTTACGCTCGAAACCCGCGCCGCCGAAGAGGAGTCCGGCACCCTCGTCGAGATTGCAGGAGGTAACATCCTGCGCGTCGAAGCGGCCGGTCTACCCGCCGGGACCACCATCACCATCCGCGATCTCTTCTTCAATACTCCCGCGCGGCGCAAATTTCTCAAGTCCGAGCAGACTGAGCTGTCGCACATCGCCGCTCTGGTCACGCACTACGCGCTTGCTCACCCGACCAAACACTTCGAGCTGCACAGCGCAACGCAGGCGCTATTAGTCGCGCCGGCGGTCAGCAACAGCTCCGACCGCCTCTTCCAGATCTTTGGCCGCGAGACCTCCAGCCTCATGCTCTCGACTACGGCCGAGCTTGACTTCACCCGCGCCGGTCTCCCCGAGCCGCCTCCCTGGAAGCGCGAGCAGGACTACGCCCCGCCCGATCCCGGCTATCTGCGCATTACCGGCTTCGTCTCCAAGCCCGAGTTGCAGAAGCTCAATCGCAACTCCGTCTACGTCTTCGTCAACCACCGCCTGGTTCGCGACAAGCTCGTCATCCATGCGCTCAACGATGCCTACCGCAATATCATTCCGCCCACCTCGTTTCCTGTCGTACTGCTCTTTCTGGAGATGCCGCCGCAGGAGGTTGACGTCAACGTGCATCCAGCGAAGACCGAGGTACGATTCCGCCAGCCCAGCTTCGTCCACGACTTCATCCGCGACACGGTCCGCACGACGCTGATGCAGAGCCGTCCCGTGGCCAGCTTTGCCGCCGCGCTCTCCAACACGCCCCACGCCAGCGCGTCGCTGCTGCTCGATGTAAGTCCACTCAGCGACGGCCCCGCCCAACCTGTCTTCGAACCGCAATCAGAGGCCGATCCCTCCGCAGCCGATGTCGCGCCCTTCGACCTCGCCGCCCCATCAGTTCCCGAGTCTCCGGGCCGCCTCAGCTTTCCCGAGGTCCAGATCGCCGTAGGCTACGAAGAGGCCGCAGCACCCAGTGAAGATAGCGAAGGCGAAACTCTCAACGCTCTGGCCACCCTGAAGCCCCTCGGCCAGCTACGCGATTCCTTTATCCTCGCCGTCAACGACGAGGGTCTCTGGATCGTCGACCAGCACGTCGCCCACGAGCGCGTCCTCTTTGAAAAGATACTTCGCGCCCGCAATACCGAGAGCGTCCAGCGCCAGCGCTTGCTCATGCCGGTGCTGGTCGATCTGCTTCCCGCGCAGATGGTCACCTTCGCCCGCCTCGCCGAGGAACTCGACCGCAACGGTTTCGAAGCCGAGCCCTTCGGCCCTAACACTATTGCTATCAAGGCCGCTCCCGTAGGTCTCGAAGGCCGCGAGTTGGAACGGATGCTCGAAGAAGTCCTCGCCGTGCCCGACCGTGAGCAGCAGGCGGAGAACTCCGAGACTCGCCGCCGCCGCATCGCCGCCAGCATCGCCTGTCATGCGGCCATCAAAATTAACATGCCTCTCGACCCCGCCAAGATCGACTGGCTGCTCGCCGAGCTGGGAAAAACCGAGCATCCGACGAGTTGCCCGCATGGCCGACCCATCGCCCTCCGCTACTCCCACAAAGACATAGCCAAAGCCTTCCAACGCATCTAGCGGATTCCTCTCTCTCGTGTTCCGCTCCCCCTCTTGCACTCCCCCTTGTCATCCTTCGCGTAGCGGAGGATCCGCTTTTGCGCCCACGGCGCATCCCATACCAGCGCAGGGCAACGCCCTGGGTCCGCTCCCCCCAAAAAAATATGGGCTGAAGGCCCGCTCTATATACCGCTCTCAACCCCGGCCCAACCCTCGACTTTGAGGTATCCTTAGAAGAACCCGGTGAGCAGCGAATTTGAACTCGCGCACGGCTCCATCGAATCACGAATCACGAATCACGAACCAGAAAGAATCATCCTCCTTCGGCCCAGGCTGAAGGATTGCTGTCGTGCGGTAGCTTCGCCCCAGCAGGAAGGCAACACCTTGAGTAATCTAAGCAGCCCCACGGCCGATCAACTCGCCGCCGCCCGCCTCACCCACTGGCACCAGAACGCCGAGCCTATTCTGACGATCAACATGCTCCGCGACTGGGTGAACGCATCCGGCCTGATCCTCTACACGCCGCGCGCGCAGCAGATTCCATCCCCTGCGCCGTCCTTCGTCGAGGCGATCCTGGGAACTCCCAATGCCACGCCCACGCTGGCCGAAACCGATGAGCCCCGGGGCCTGCTCGCACGCCTCATCGCCGATGGCGGCGCCGTTCCGCTCAACCTGCTCGGCAACCCTACGGGTACTGGCACCGAGGTCCCCGATTTCGTTGTCTCACCTCTCGCCTTCCCCTATATCTTCACTCTCCGCGGCGACAAAGCCTGGAAGCAGCCGCCCACCACCAGCGGAGCCGCCAAAGTCTCCCCACTTGCCCTCGCAACCTACAATCTTCTGGTTGAGCGCATCACCCTCTCCGCCTACGATCTCGCAACCCAGCTAGGCAAGGAAGTCACCGAGGCTGCCGTCCTTCGCGCCCTCACCGAGCTGTGGCAGCATCTCCGCGTTCTCCCCATTCCGCAACCCGATGGAGCTGCCACTCTTTGGGAGCTCACCACGACGTGTTTTACCAAGCAGATCAAGGCTGGAGCCAATGCGGGTCAGCCCACTGCGCTTTCGGCGCTCATCTCGCTTTATCTCGGGCAGGCCATCGTAGCCAGCGAAGAGGATATCGAAACCTTTCTCTCGCCTGTTGCCGCGCGCTCGCGCATTCGTGACGTAGTCCATGCGCTGATGTCGGCGCGTCAGCTTGAAACGGTGGCCATCGAAGGCCGCACCGTTCTGCACGTCAACGGAGAGCTCCCCGAGTTCCTCGCAGCTTCTATCGCTGCGCCCGCGCCCGATGAAACCGATGCTGTTGCCGTAGCCGCTGAAGGTGAAAGCGAGACCGAAGGCGAAGCGCCTGCCCGCATTAAGAAGTTTGTTCCCAAGCCCCGCAAGGTGGGCACCGGATATGTAACTAAACCAGGAGCAAGACCGTATTCGTCGGAATCCTCGGGGTCCTCCAACCGCGAACGCCGCCCCTTCACCCGCGAATCCAACCGTCCCGATCGCCCCAGCTTCACCAAGCCGTGGGAAGAAGAGAAGGCGGATCGCCTCGCCGCATCGCGTGCGTCCTCGGTTGTACGCGACGAAAATGGTGATGCCACCGCATCCGCAGACAACGCGCAGGACGCACCCCGCACCTTTACCCGCAAGCCCAGCTTCGACCGGGAAGGGAAGCGTCCCTCCTTCGGATCGCGACCGGCATTCGGCAGCAAGCCAGCCTATGGCAGCAAGCCAGCCTATGGCAGCAAGCCAGCCTATGGCAGCAAGCCTGCGTTCGGCAGCAAGCCGCGCTTTGGCAGCGATCGTCCAGGTTTCTCCAGCAGGCCCCCATTCCCTCGCGATGGTGAATCGGGCGACGCTCGTCCGCCGCGCAAGACCTTCTCCAAGCCCGGAACCTTCGACCGCAAGCGTGAAGGCTTCGCCGGAAAATCTTTTGATCGCGGAGACAGCCGACCGCCCCGCCGCGACTTCGGTGACTCTCGCCCACCAAGGCGTGACTTCGCCCCCCGTCCGGGTGGTGAGAGCGACTCTCGCCCACCCCGGCGCGAGTTCACACCTCGTCCCACAGGCGACAGCGATAGTCGTCCGCCTCGCCGAACCTTTGGCGACAAGCCTTCCTTCGGCGGTCCACGTACATCTGGCAGTTATGCCCCGCGTACTCCTCGCGAAGGCGGTGCCGGCCCATCCCGCTTCGGCGGCAAACCCAGCTTTTCCCGCGACCGGGATGACCGTGGTGGCGAGCACGGCGGACGTGGTGAGCGTCCCAGTGGCCCACCCTTCCGCAAATTCGACGCACCCCGAGGAGACCGTCCTTCGCGGCCTTTCTCGGACCGTCCCGCCCGGCCTTTCTCAGACCGTCCTGCCCGCCCCTTCTCTTCAGATCGTCCTGATCGTCCTGCGCGACCCTTCTCTTCGGACCGCCCGGATCGTCCAGCCCGCCCAGCCCGTTCTTTTTCCTCCGACCGTCCTGATCGTTCTGACCGTCCCAGCCGCCCCTTTTCCTCTGATCGTGGCGAACGCCCCAGTCGTCCTGCCCGTCCCGAAGGTTCCGGCAGCTATGCCGGTAAGCCATCCGGCGGCTTTGGAGCTAAAAAACCCTATGGAAAGTCGGGCGGCAAGTCGTCTGGCGGCTACGCCGGAAAATCCAGTGGGGGCAGCTTCGCCGGCAAAAAGCCCTACGGCAAGTCCGCCGCGGGCAAAGACGGCAAACCCGTCAACACCTTTAATAAATTCAAGGACAATAAAAAGCCCTTCGGAAAACGGGCTCCAACGCGTAAATTCAAACCTGAAAAAGGGGAGTCCGCCGGATGAACCAACGGCACGATAATTCGCAAGTTCTGAATCAGCCTGAGGCGACTTTGCCGCAGGCTGATCCTCAACCCTCCTGCCCCGTCTGCCGCGAGCGGCCCGTCATCGCCATCGACGGGCCCGCAGGCGCGGGCAAAAGCACGCTGGCCGCCCATCTGGCCCGCCGCTTCGGCTTCCTTAACCTCGAAACCGGGGCGATGTACCGCGCCCTCGCGCTCAAAGCCATCGAAAATGACTTCGCCTTTGACGAGGAGCAGCCCCTGCTTGACCTGGCGGAACACACCCGCATCACCCTTGAACCGCAGCTCGAAGGCAATCGCGTCCTGCTCGACGGCAACGACGTCTCTCGCCGCATTCGCGAGCAGGACGTCACCTCCGCCGCCTCGCAGATCTCGATCCACCATAATCTTCGTGCCTGGATGGTTCTCCAGCAACGGGCACTAGGTCAGCGGGGTGGGGTAGTGATGGAAGGCCGTGACATCGGCACTGCCGTCTTTCCCGACGCGGAGGTGAAGATATTCCTCGACGCCGCGCCCGAGGTTCGGGGCAACCGCCGCTTCCGCCAGACTGCCCCCACCGAGAACCCTACGCCCAGGCAGAACTCGGGCCGCCAAAGCCCGGATATCCAGACTCCCGAAGAACAGCGTGCGGCTGAAGAGGCGATCCTCCGCGACCTCAAGGAGCGTGACTACCGCGACCGCAACCGCGCCGAATCGCCCCTTCAGCCCGCCCCGGATGCAGTCATTCTCGACTCCACCACGATGAGTCTCGAAGAGGTGCTCGCCCAAGCCGAACAGATCGTCAACTCGCATCTTTCCACCTCGTAACCATCTTTATTTGCACTATCAAAACAGTTGCACCGAAAATAGTGCAGCCAAAGTATTTGTCTCTTTTCCTCAAAAAAACTTGCCGGATGTGCTAACCTTCTCACATCGTTTGAAACAGATTGGTTTTCTGCAGCGCTAGCCAATGTAAGAACCCCGATTTGGATCTACGTAATTCATCAGCAGTATTAAGGAAAGACTCAAAATGGAACAAGGAACAGTGAAGTGGTTTAACGATGCCAAGGGGTTTGGCTTTATCAGCCGTCAGAACGGCGAGGATGTATTCGTACACTACTCGGCGATCAATTCAAACGGTTTCAAAAGCCTTCAGGAAGGCCAGGCCGTACAATTCAACGTGGTCAAAGGACCCAAGGGATGGCAGGCGTCTGACGTCCAGCCTCTCTAGTCTTTAGAGCACCACCGCACCAAAAAGATTTGCGAAAGGGACGGCTTAGGCTGTCCCTTTACGCGTTTAAAACCTCATTGCGGATCAGTAGAACCCTCTCCCACCGTTCCCACCCCCGGCAGAATCGTAGTCGTAACCTTGAACTTCCGGTAATCCGAATCGATCTCCTGAAAGCTCCCATTGAAGCTGAAGAGCAGGAACGCCCGCGCTGCGCCATGCCCATCGATCTGCGCCGGCAGCCAGACCTCATCATTTATCTTTCGCTGCACCAGCGAAAAGTTCGTGCCCTTCTGAATATTTACCACCAACCCTGCCCCAATCTTGAATGTATTCAGAAACTTCCCCTCGACCCTCGCGAGTGCGCGATCCTCTTCATCCACCCAGATTGTCCCGGCCATATCGCGGATCACATTCTCCATCCGATTCCGGGTTTTGGCCTTCGGATCACCCGAATAGTCCACCGCAATCGTCTGCCGCCCGTTCAGCGTCATCCGCCGTGCGTTGGTAAAGCTGCCTAGTTCAAGAAAGCGCGAGACCGTAACCTCTTCGTTGCCATACGGATCCGTCTCCTTCCCCTTAGCCTCGGCCTTTGCCCGCTTCTCCCTGGCCTTGGCCACCACCTTATCGATTCGCTCGGCCTCTTTCTTCTGCTCTTCCGGGCTCAACGCCCTGCCGTCCTTCTTTGTCAGCCTGTGGACCGGCACTCCCTCCGTCCAGAACGAGTCATACTCCCTGGTTCGCGCCTTCTTGACCGAGCCATGTCTATCCAGTTCCACAATCCGATCGGAGGCATGATACAGGTAGTCCTTTTGGATCTTCTCCGCCGCCTTCTGGCTCGCCTCAACTTCATGCATCAACAGGCTGATCTCCGGCAGCGGCCGCGTATCTTCCACGCCATTCCCGGCGATTGCCGCTGAGTTGGTTGGGGCAGGTGCCGAATCATTAGCCGCCTGCGCCCACCCGCCCGGAGCTCCACCCACCAGCGCCACCGCGAGAATCAGGACCCTTGAACGCTGCAACGACGCACCCGTCATGCCTTCATCGTACTTGCGAATGACCGGTGCGATATTCGCCACAAATTCCATCAAGAGGCAGGGGGTGGTATTTCCCTCGGAACAGGCGTTATAAAACCCATGAACATAATGGTTTAAGTCATGGAGATTCAGTGAAAACAGGCAGGTCGTTCCGTTCTGTCAAAGCTGGTGCCGTAGTGCCACTTTATAGTCATGCGCCGCGCAAGTTTTACCGGCCGGATGCGGGCTATCATTGAAAAGGTCTAGCATACAGAGATACGCGAAGCACGTTATTCGTGAATAGACATTGAAGTGAGGATGAAATGGCCACCAAGGCAGGGGCATTTACCCCACCGGCTCCCGCAGTAGAACAACCCCAACGTGAAACAGTCTTCGACATCTTTCGCCGTTGGGGATACCTCCAGGCTTCGCTCGATCCGCTCGGCCAATACCTTCCTCCCGAGCCTTTTCCAACGCCTGCACCTGAAGGCGAAGCTGCCGCCGATGCGCGCCGCTTTTACTGCGGCACCATCGCCGCGGAGTTCATGCACATCGCCAACCCCGAGCAGCGGCAGTGGCTGCAGGAGCAGATGGAGCAGGTTCCCCCAGCCGCCGATCAAAAGCTGATTCTTACGCAGCTCATTCGCGCCGACATCTTCGAGCAGGTAATCCAGTCCCGCTATCTCGGCACCAAGCGTTTCTCGCTCGAAGGGCTCACCGTCCTCATCCCGTTCCTCGACCGTGTTCTCGCCGTCAGCGCCGATCTTGGTATCACCAAATCCGTCTTCGGCATGAGCCATCGCGGCCGCCTGAACGTGATGACCAACACCATCGGACGCAAGGCCTCCGAGATCTTCACCAAGTTTGAAGACGTCGATCCCCGCAGCATCATGGGAGGAGGAGACGTCAAGTACCACATCGGCGCGACCGGTGAATATCATTCCCCCAAAGGTCAGGTGATCTCGCTCCACCTCGCATCGAACCCCAGCCATCTCGAAGCCGTCGATCCCGTGGTGCTGGGCCGTGCCCGCGCCAAGCAGGAGCGCATCGGCAAAGGCGGGAAGAACGCTGTGCTTCCGCTCATGATCCACGGCGACGCCGCGTTCGCGGGACAGGGCATCCTCGCCGAGACCCTCAACATGGCCACGCTGCATGGATACAACGTCGGCGGAACCGTGCACGTCATCGTCAATAACCTGCTCGGCTTTACCGCGCTGCCGGAAGAGTCGAACTCCTCTCGCTTCTCGTCGGACATCGCCAAGCGGCTGCCGATTCCGATCTTCCATGTCAACGCCGAGGATCCGGATGCTGTCGTTCGCGTGGCTGCGATCGCCGCCGAGTTCCGGAACCGTTTTCACTCAGACATCGTGGTCGATCTGGTCGGCTATCGTCGGCATGGGCACAGTGAGGTCGACGATCCTACTGTGACGCAGCCGCGCCGCTACGCGATGATCAAGGACCATCCGCCGTTGTATCAGCTTTACGCCAAGCGGATCGGTGTCGATCCGGCGAACGAGGTCCATCAGGTTCAGCAGGCGTTTCTCGACGATCAGAAGGCCGCGACGAAGGCCGAGCACGTGCCGTTGTTGCGCGAGCTGCCCCATTACTGGGACGCCTACAAGGGCGGAGAGTTGCATCCTGAAGACGACGTTTCGACTGGCTTGTCGAGTGAGCGTATCAATGAACTGGTCCGCTCCATGACGACGTATCCGAGCGGCTTCCATATCCATCCCAAGGTAAAGAAGCTGTTTGAACAGCGGGCGGAGATGGGCGCCGGTTCCCGGCCATTCGATTACGGCATGGCGGAGCTGGTGGCATATGCTTCCTTGCTGGAGGCGGGGACGCCGGTTCGTTTGAGCGGGCAGGACTCGCAGCGGGGCACGTTCAATCAGCGCCATGCGGTGATGGTGGATACCGAGACCGAAGTGAAGTACATTCCGCTGGCGCACCTGAGCAAGGGGCAGGGGCGCTTCGAGGTGTACAACTCGCTGCTGTCCGAAGCGGCGGTGCTTGGATTCGAGTATGGGTTTGCTCGGGATTATCCCGAAGCACTGGTGCTTTGGGAGGCGCAGTTTGGCGACTTTGCCAACGGCGCGCAGATCATCATCGATCAGTTCATTGCATCGAGCGAGGCGAAATGGGGTCTGCTCTCAGGAATTGTGATGCTGCTTCCTCATGGATATGAGGGGCAGGGCCCGGAGCATTCGAGCGCCCGCATCGAGCGCTATCTGCAACTGGCGGCGAACGACAACATTCAGATCTGCCAGCCGTCGACCGCGGCGCAGTACTTCCATCTGCTGCGGCGACAGGCAATGCGGCCGTGGCGCAAACCCTTGATCGTGTTTACGCCGAAGAGCATGCTGCGGCATCCGGATGCTTCGTCGTCGCTGGCCGAGTTTGCGCGTGACCGCTATCAGAATGTGCTGCCGGATAACGAGACGATCAATCCGCGGCGGTTGCTGGTTTGCAGCGGCAAGATTGGACACAATCTGCGCATGGAGCGGGCGAAACGGAAGGACATGGGCGTCGGCATCATCTTTGTCGAACAGCTTTATCCATGGCCGGCGGAGGAGTTGCAGGCCGCGCTCGACCAGCATCCGGGAGCCGAGGAGATTGTCTGGGTTCAGGAAGAGCCGGCGAACATGGGAGCGCGGTTCTTTGTGATGCCTCTGCTGCGACGTCTGGCAGGTGGTCGCGCGGTGCTCAGCGTGAAGCGAAGCGCAAGCGCGACTCCGGCAACCGGATCGGCCAAGGCGCACGAGATGGAAGAGCGGACCTTGATCGATCTTGCGTTTGGCGCTTAGGGAGCCCCTGATTAAGTCCGGCTCTGTTAAGGGCACGGCTTCAGCCGTGCCGTAAACGCTTCGCTTGCAGTGCGGCTTCAGCCGCTGAGGGCTGATTCCGCGCTGTAACTGAGTTTTTCCGCAGCCTCTTTAGCCGCTGAGGGTATCTCCGGAGACTTAATCAGACCTTCCTTAGACCTATTGCTTTTTTGGCAACGGCCCCATCGAAGCGCGGCGGGACAGGAGTACCCGGATCGTGGCGAGGCGGATTAAATGCAAACGGCAGAGAAGCGGACAAGTAGTTGGCTTGTCCGGGCTGCTCTGCCGCTTGAGTTCAATATCGTGCTTATTTAGGTGGACCGTTGCCTGAGGTTAGAGGCTCATGCGACGACGGATGAGACCGGCAACTCCGAGGAGACCGCTGCCGAGTAGAACGATGCTGCTGGGTTCCGGGGTCATCCCAACTGGAGCATCGTTGACCGTAAACAGAAGATCGGACGGAGGAGAGCAGCACTCTGCATATTCGAGGTGGAAGTTATACATGCCCGCACTGCCAGCGTTAATGGTAAAGGGCGAGTTAGAAAAGCCCGTAGGTCCAGGGGCGTTGACTACATTGCCGAAACCGGCAATGTTCAGCACGACGCCATCGTCATGGCCAACCACAAGATTGTTGGCCCCGGCGTTCAAATACAAGCTTCCGGTGATGACCAGCTCAAGACGGTCTGCCGTGCCAAGGGGGTTGAATCCATTGACCATATTGCTAAAGGTGGGGTTGTTGAGAAAGCCTGCTGTGGTGAAAGCAGCCGGCGGACTTCGGAAATCGATCCCCAGAGCGCCTATGGTGAAATTCGCGCTAGCTAAGGTGGCTCCCTGGTTTGCTGGATCTGCTGCGTTACTGGCATTAGGGATGCCCTGATAAACGGTGGCGCTTGTAATATCTGCGTGGGCGGCAGTTCCTGTCATGGCAATAAAGGCCGCCAGGCAGGGAACGACGAACAGGGTGCGCGTGCTCAGTTTCATAGATTGCCTCTTAGGATGTGGAGATTTTTTATTCCGGGGGCCTGGAAGCAGGTCTACAGAAAGCACGTTTGCAGCCATCGTTGCATCGCGAGCGCATATCTAGTAACTATTTATTTTTCAATGATGTACCGGAAATTTAGAAGAAGGATGGTTGATTCTTCGCCTGTCGTCTATGCAAATTATCGTCACATATCTGGAAATCACTTTCGCTCCCACCAGGGGAGCGCGTCGGTTTCCTCTGGGCTTTGATGGGTAATTAAAATTACAGGCGGCAGAGAAGAGAGAGCGGTATTCCTGCTCTTGCCTTCTCTGCCGCCTGGGATGCAGCTATGACTCTGGTTTTATGAAGCGTTGGTTGGGTTAGACTCCCATGCGACGACGAACGAGGCCGGCAACTCCGATGAGGCCGCTGCCGAGCAGGATGAAGCTGCTGGGCTCAGGAGTCTGGGCGAGCTCTCCGAGATTACCCGAGAGCTGACCCGGGGATCCGTTGACCTCGGCATAGAGCAACTGGAAGGGAACCAGACCGGTGTCCGATGCAAGGACAAAGGTCGATCCGGATGCAGCTGTAGGCGCGCCTGAATCGATGACCTTTACGCCGTTGATGTAGAGGAACATGCCGTCATCGTGGGTGATGGTATAGCTGCCGGCAGCCAGGTTGAGGTAGCCGGTGAACTCGAATACGGTGTTGTCCAGCGAATGACCGGCGACGCCGCTGCCGGTGAGGAAGTTGATGGTGTCGCCGCCGGAGGCAAGGAAGCCGCCGATGGTGTAGCTACCTGCACCGGTGTCGCCGGTGAAATTGAAGACGTTTCCAGGGCTGCTTACGGTAAAGGTTGCGGAAGCGGGACCGGCTGGCGCGGTGGGCGAAAGCGAGTTAGGGAAATGGCTGGCGCCTTCCCAGACGGAACCGTTGATGGTGCTTGCATGGGCCGCACCTGTGACGGCAAGGAAGGCCGCCAGGCAGGGAATTGCGAAAAGAATGCGTGTCTTCAATTTCATGGATACCCTTTTGAATTTCGTGATGGATGAAGTCTTGCTTCTTTAATAGGCATTCTGATGGCCATTTTGCTGCGAATGAGGAAATGTTAAATAAGCTGTTTAGATTCATATAGATGATAGATTTTTTCCGGAGGGAGAAGTTGACTTTTCCCGGGATTGATGCAAACGTCTGCGCCAAGTGAGAAATTCTCTTCGCACTTCGGTCTGATATTTAAGAAGGGATTTTCTCTCGCTGATTGATGAAAAAGAGAGAGTTAGGAGTGGTTGGTGATCTCTTTGGCGTAGATCTGGTGGGTGGTTTTGGGAGGAGTGCCGTCGTCGCGGTGCAGGGCGCGGACACGTTCGCGGATCTCGTCGTCGGCGGCGGTGACACGCTCGCGGGAGCGGAGATAGTCGAGCCATGACTCCATGACGAAGGTCTCGTTGAGGTGCTCGGGGTTGGTGGCGTCGCGGTAGATGCCCCAGCGGATGGCGCCGTCGCGGAGACGAACGCCGCGCAGCTCGTGGATGGCGTGGGTGAACTCGGCGTAGTTTTCGGCGGGGATACGGTAGTCGACGGAGATGCGGACGGGGCCGGCGAAGTTGAGGTCGTCGGCGGGCTCGGAGTCCATGGTGGGGAAGGGAATGGGTTGAGGCGCGGGGCGTTTCCATTGGTAGGGGGTGTGGTCGGGGACGGGGCCTTGCAGAATGTGGAAGCGGCGGACGATGGGGAGAGTGAGGGCGAGTCCTCCAGCGGCAGTGGCGAGAGAGATGGGGGTGGAGGTGTGTTCGGCGAGCGCTCCCCAGAGGACCGAGCCAAGCGCCATGCCTCCCTGGAAGGTCATCAGGTAGGTGCCGAGGGCGCGAGCCTGGACCCAGGCGGGGACGGCGAGTTGGACCGAGGTGTTGAGAGTGGATAGTGTGCTCGTCCAGGCGAAGCCGGAGAGGATGAGAGCCACGATGATGAGCGCGGGGATGTGCGCAAAGGCGAGGATGAGCAGCGTGACGACATTGTAGAGGGAGGCGGTGGAGATGATCTGGTCGGCGGAGAAGCGGCGACGGATGCGAGGCAGGGTAGTGGCTCCGGCGAGCGCGCCGACGCCGAGAGAGCCGTTGAGAATGCCATAGCCAAGGGCTCCCTGATGGAGAACATGGCTGGCGACGACGGCGAGCAGGGCCCAGATGGCGGAGAGAAAGAACGCGAAGGTGAAGGTGCGGACCAGCGAAGAGCGCAGGTCGGGCGAGTAGCGGACGTAGCGGAGTCCGGAGCGGATAGAGGCGGCGATACGCTCGGAGGGAAGAGTGGATTTGAAGAGCGGGACGCGCTTCCAGTTGACCAGCACCCAGATGACGGCGGCGTAAGATACGGCGTTCAGCAGGAAGACAGAACCGGCGCCGCTGTCGATACGCTTGAAGGCGGCGACCATCAGGCCGCCGAGAGCGGGGCCGACGGCGCGTGCGAGATTGTTGCTGGCCGAGTTGAGGGAGACGGTGTCGGGGATAAGCTCGCGCGGGACCAGCTCGGGGATGATGGCCTGCCATGCGGGATTGTTCATGGCGGAGCCGATGTTGAGCATGAAGGTGAGCGCGAGCAGCGTCCACGGCGAGACGTAGCCGAGGAAGGTGAGGACGGCGAGGATGCTGACGGAGCCGAGCATCCAGGCTTGCCAGAAGATGAGCAGTTTACGGCGGTCGAAGATGTCGGCGGTGGCACCGGCGAGCAGGCCGAGGATAAGGACGGGCAGGCTGGCCGCGGTCTGCATCAGGGCGATGAGCAGGGGAGAGGCGGTCAGCGAGGTCATGAACCAGGTGCCCGCGGTGTCCTGCATCCAGGTGCCGATGGAAGAGATGGTGCTGGCGATCCAGCGGTCACGGAAGAGCGCGATTCGGAGAGGAGCGAAGCCGCTGGGACTTTGCGATGGGGGAGTCGCGGGACCGGTGTTGGGGGCTTCAAAGGGCATCGTGCGCTTGGGTTAGTTTACGGGTAAGCGGTTGGGATGCGGTTTGGGAGTGTGGAAACCATGTCCGGGAACCGAAACTCGGGGCATCTGGTTCGATGGCACGCTTGGGCGTTCTGGGTGCGGCGAAGCGGAAGTTTTCGGTTGCGTAGTGAGTGGAGTTTAATAGAAAAGCCTCTCCGGCGATGCTGGAGAGGCTTTTAGTTGAGTTGGTAAACTATTTAGCAACTAACATGGAAGTTTTTTATCATTAGAAGAGAAGTTTGAGGCCGAATTGGATCTGGCGTGAGTTGGTGGCGGTGGCGGTGATGACGCCGGCGGTGGGGCTGGCGACGGGGGCGGTGTTCTGGTTTGCGGTGGTTCCCTGGGATGGTCCGGAGGAGAAGACAACCGGGTTGGGCGTGGCGAAGTTGGTGTGGTTGAGGATGTTGAAGAATTCAGCGCGGAACTGGGCGCGGAGGCGCTCAGTGAGCTGGGTGGACTTGTGCAGGGAGAGGTCGAGGTTGGTGAGGCCGGGGCCGACCAGGGTGTCGCGGCCCAGGTTGCCGTAGGTTCCGTAGGCGGGCGCGCTGAAGGCCGCGGCGTCGAAGTATTGGGTGGGCGTGCCGGGGTAGAGCTTGCCGTGGAAGTCGGGGTTGCGGTTGGGACGAACCGGGTTGCGGGTGTCTCCGTTACCGGTGGGGTTGTAGCCGAGTTGCGGTGAGAAAGGGAAGCCGGACTGGATGGCCGCGATTCCGCTGAGAGTCCAGCCGCTGACGGCGCGGTTGACGAGGGGGTTGAAGTTGGCTCCGAAGCGATGGCCGCCGCCGAAGGGCAGATTATAGGTTCCGTTGATGGAGGCGATGTGGCGGATGTCGGTCGCTCCGGGACCGTAGTCGAGGTTGGGCTGGGCGGGATACATGGTGAAGGCCGGGGTGTTGGCGCTGACACTGGTGTTCCAGGCAGAGCCGTTGTCGAGGTTCTTCGACCAGGTGTAGTTGCCGCGAAGCTGGAAGCCGTTGGCGAAGCTGCGGCGCAGGTCGAGCTGGAAGGCGTGGTAGTAGCTGATGCCCCCGGAGACCCAGGAGGTGGTGTTGGCTACCAGCGGGTTGACCTTGGTGGTGGTGTTATAGAAGATCGTTCCCGGCGTCAGCGCGGCGGGGCAATCGGCGTGGGGGCAGACGACGGGGATGGGCTGGTTGAGGTCCTGGGAGAGGATCTGGTTGTAGCCGTGGGAGCCCGCGTAGCCGACGGTGAGTGAAGTGTTAGCAGCCAGTTGTTGCTCGATCTGGAGGTTCCAGGTGAGAACGGTGGGGGTATGGATATCGGGCTGGACGCTGGAGGGGGAGACGAGCGAACTGGCGGAGGGCTTGGTGTCGGCGGTGATGTTGAGGCTGGAGACAGCCACGTTCGAAAGTGAGAGCGTGGTGTTGTAGGGTGCGGACTGGTCGAGGCGGTAGTCAAGGTTATCGAGCAGGGAGCGGTGCATGCCAAAGCCAGCGCGGAGAGAGGTTTTGCTGTCGCCGAGGACATCCCAGGCGAGGCCGATGCGAGGCTCGGGGAGGAACTTGGCGCGGTTGGTGGAGAGGGCGGCGGTGCCGATGGTGGGGTTGGTGTTAATAACGCCATTGGTAAAGGCGTAGTTGGAGGCGCGGCCCTGGACCTCGTTGAAGCCGTTGGTGGATTCGAAGCGGAAGCCGGCGCGAACTTCGAGGCGCGGGGTGAAGTGGATGGTGTCCTCGATGTAACCCGCTCCCATGAAGGAGCGCCATCCTAATTCGGTGGGATTGGGGACGACGGTGAAGGTCTTGACGGTGCCCTGAAGGAAGGTGGTGAGGTTGGAGAAGGAGGCCTGGCCGTACTGGTTCTGGGCGAGGTTGTCGTTGGACTGGAGACGCTGAATCCAGCCGCCGACTTCGACCTGATGGCGTCCACGGCTCCAGAAGATGTGGTCGTCGAAGGTGAAGAGGTTGCGGGTGGTGGAGTTGTTGGAGCCTACGTTGGCTCCGGCTCCGGTTATCTGAGACGACCCGTTGCTGGCGGTCGAGCCGGCGATGACGATGGCTCCGATAGGTTTGCCTGCGACCCAGCCGAGCACATCCACTGGTGTTGATCCGAGGAAGAAGAAGGAGGCGCGGGAGAAGCCGAAGCGGGCGGTGTTGAGCAGATGAGCGGAGAAGACGTGCTGCTCCTGCGCGCTGAGAACCTGTTCGCGGAGGCTCTCGTTGATGAAGGCGAGAGGGTTCTGCGTGGGCGTGTTGGCGGTGGAGTCGTCGACGGTGTAGACGGCGAAGAAGAGGTCCTTGGAGCTGATGTTGTAGTCGAAGCGCGTGGTGCCGAAGTCCTCGCGGATGCGCTGCAAGGGGTTGGAGTAGGAGAGCGCGATGCCGGTAGGATTGCCCTTGGCGTCGAGCAGCGCGGGGCCGTTCTGCGTGGGCCAGAGAGCGAACAGAGGGGCGATTCCCGGGGCTACGCCGTAGTGCTTGCGCGGGCCGGTGGGATTGGCGGGATCGGGCAGGTAGCCTTGCCGGGCCTGGGTGTCAGGGACGAAGGTTACGTCGGAGAGGCCGAGGTTCTGGCGGTAGCTTTCGTAGTTGGCGAAGAGGAAGAGCTTGTCCTTTTTGACGGGGCCGCCGAGCGAGCCGCCGAAGTTGTTGCGCTGGAAGGAGGGGATTTTGGCCTGGTCGAAGTAGTTGCGGGCGTCGAAGGCGGAGTTGCGGATGAACTCATAAGCGGAGCCGTGAAATCTATTTGTTCCCGATAGGGTTACGATTGAGATTTGCGCGCCCTGGCGCTTGCCGTAGCTGGCGGAGTAGGTGTCGGTGACGACGTTGAACTCGCGGACGGCGTCGACGCCGAGGAGCTGGCCGCTGGTGCCGCCGGGAGTGACGTTGATGAGCGAGGCTCCGGTGTATT
This sequence comes from Terriglobales bacterium, assembly GCA_041691575.1. Lineage (GTDB taxonomy): Bacteria > Acidobacteriota > Terriglobia > Terriglobales > Acidobacteriaceae > Edaphobacter. Next base: position 59,788 of record JBEPUJ010000019.1, on the reverse strand, counting down.
CGATGCCGTTGAGCAGGAAGAGATTGTCCTGGGGGCGGCGTCCGGAGATGGCGAACATGTTGCCGACCGAGGAGTTTGAGGTCCCGATGCTGCCGGAGCGCTGGCCGGAGTAGTTGACGACGCCGGGGTTGAGGGTGATGAGCTGGTCGTAGCTGCGGCCGTTGAGGGGAAGCTGCTTGATCTGGCGCTCGTCGACGAGACCGGCTATCTGCTGGGTGGAGGTGTTGACGACGGCGGGGCTGTCCTGGACGGTGACCTGCTGTGCGACCGATTCGAGCGAGAGGGTGAGGTCGATCTGTTTGCTCTGGCCGATGGTGAGGGGGATTCCGGCGCGGTGCTCGGAGGTGAAGCCGGGGAGTTCGGCGGTGACGGTGTAGGTGCCGACCGGGATGGAGGGCGCGGAGTAGCGGCCGTCGGGCTCGGTGGTGAGATTGCGCTCGTTGCCGGTCTCGTCGTTGTGGACGAGGACGTGGACGTTGGCGAGGGCCGCGCCGGTGGTGTCGGTGATGGTGCCGGAGAGAGTTCCGCCGACGACCTGGGAGTGGGCGGTGATGGTGATAAAGAGAGCCAGAATCGTGACGATGAGAGGGAATTTCTTGGTGATAAAGGAATACATAGGGGCTCCAAAAGGGATAGGTGGGAGTGTTCCTCGCTGGTTGGTTAAGGTGCGAGGTTGCACGTTCTTCTTTATGTTTTTTGAGGGGGCTGGTTCTTGCTTAGGCGCAACAACAACAGCTTGATGCAGTAGCGGGACGAGTCGCGGAGGGGGAGTTTACATCCCACCCTTCGCAAAAGCGCGAAGGATGGGGCACCCGGATCTCTGAGGTGGTGCGGTGATTGTGGGGAGTGGTGGTCATTTGGCGACTCCGTATTCGAAGCTCCAGTAGACGAGGCCGAGAGTGACCAGGGCGATGAAGATTTCGCCGAGGATGCCGACGACGAGAGGCCGCCAGCCCTGGCCGACCAGATCTTTGAGGTTAGTGCGAAGGCCTACCCCGGCGAAGGCGGGAAGGAACGCCCAGCGGGAGAGATTGGAGAGGCTGGTGAGCTGGCTGTGGGTGAAGAATCCGGCGGTGGCGAGGATGGAGATGGCGACGAAGCCGAGGACGAACTTGGGGAACTTCTGCCAGAGGAAGAGAGCTTTGTTCTCGACGACGGCGGCCTTGCCTTGAGAGGCCCAGTAGATGGCGTAGCCGAGGACGACAAAGCCGAGAAAGGAGGAGCGCGCGGTCTTGGCGAGGACGGCGAAACGGCCGCCGACGTCTCCGTAGAGTGCGCCGGTGACGGTGGCTTCGGCGGTGTTGTCGACGGCGAGGCCGGCCCATATGCCGTAGGACTGCTGGCTCATGTTGAGTGCGTGGCCGATCGCGGGAAAGGTGAAGAGAGCGATGGCTCCGAGGGTGAGGATGGCGGCCATGGCCGTGGAGGTGTCCTCTTCGCTGGAGTCGATGGCCCCCTGCGTGGCCATGATGGCGGTGACACCGCAGACGCTGCTGCCGATGGAGAGGAGACTGGTCAGTTTGGGCGGAAGTTTGAAGATGCGGCCCAGTAACGTCATGACGGAGAGCGAGAGGATGAGTTCGATGGCGACCAGACCGAGCGTCTTGCCGCCGATGTGGAAGAGATCCTGCATGAGAAAACGTGCGCCGATGAGGACGATGCCGAGCTTGAGCCAAAGCTCATAGGTCGCTACGCCGGGCTGGAAGAAGCGGCTGACGCCGAAGGTGTTGCTGATGATGAGGCCGAGGATGATGGCCCAGAGAACGTACTCGATGTGCGGAAGCGGCCAGGCGGGATGGTGCGTGTGCAGAAGTTCGGTGCTATGGGAGAGGAGTTTGCCCAGAAGGCCAACGCCGAACAGGAGTGCCATTCCGGGGATCGTCCCGCGAAAACGGGCGGCACGGGATAAGGCCGGACTGGCGGTCGGGTTGGGTAGAGTGTGGGCGGACATTTTTTTAGGGACTAGGAACTAGGGACTAGGAACTAGGGACTAGAAGCTAGGGACTAGAAGGGGATGGAGGGGATGATGTTCAAGCGGATGAGCGCGGCGAGAGCGAGGGCGATGCTGACGGCGATGAGATCGACGTTGATCGAAAGCCTGCTGGCGGCGTGGGGCTTGACTGGGGGATGGTCGTGAGAGATTGCCATGTTGGAGCCTCCTGCATTTCGTTCGGAAAAAGAAAAACCCACGTATCGCGACTGGCGCTGATACGTGGGTTCCTGAAGTGTCTAAGCCTGAATTTTTACGATTGGCTTAGGGTAGGGAAGATCCAACGCAGCAGACGTCGCCCATACAACAGAGGCAACAGGTACAAGCTGCGATGTGCATCAAACCCATGGATCGAGGATAGAGGGTTTGGCTGGGTGCGTCAAGTGACGAAAGCTAAAAATTCTCATTATTTACCCGTTTAAAGAGGAAACCCACGCAGCGCGGTGGGGGCTGTTGCGTGGGTATTCCGGTAAAGCAACGAAGTGGGTGGACTTCGTTATGACTGACTCAACCCGAAGGGAGTCTTGCCACTCCTCTAAGGTAAAGCGAAAGCGAAGTGGAGTCAAGGGGGATTTGGAGGACGACTGGCATTGATTTGCACCGATTTAGGGTGGGGAAACGGCGAAATACGGAGGGCTCTCCGCGCTGCCACGGACGGTGAAACTGTCCGTGGCTCCGGTCGAGATGACGTGGGATTGAAGGGAGTTAGAGTGCTTCCAAATACGATGTACTCAAGGGAAAAAGCAGGTCCTCCCGCTTCGCGGAAGGATGACAATATTTTGAGGCATAGCTGCTTTGGGTCCGCTCTAAAGACGACAGATGAGGAGTTCGCGCTCGTAGATCATCTCCGGGGGGAGATGGTCGTGGAGGAGCAGGAACAGCTCTTCGTGATCCATGACCTCGTGTTTCCACTGTTTCCGATCGACCTTCTGGAGCTCTTCGAAGGTTTCGCGGGGGAAGTCGAGGCCCTTCCAGTCGATGTCCTCGTAGTGAGGCGTCCAGCCGATGGGAGTCTCTTTGCCCAGGGCGCGACCGTGGACACGGTCGACGATCCAGCGGAGGACGCGCATGTTCTCGCTGAAGCCGGGCCAGAGGAATTTGCCTTCGGCATCCTTGCGGAACCAGTTGACGTGGAAGACGCGCGGAGTAGCGGAGAGGTTGCGCTGCATGCGGAGCCAGTGACGGAAGTAGTCGCCCATGTGGTAGCCGCAGAAGGGCAGCATGGCCATGGGGTCGCGGCGGACCTTGCCGAGTGCGCCACCGGCGGCGGCGGTGGTTTCGCTGCCCATGGTGGCCCCGATGTAGACGCCTGCAGACCAGTTGAAGGCCTGATAGACCAGCGGCATAGTGTGAGCGCGGCGGCCTCCGAAGATGAAGGCGGAGATGGGGACGCCGTCGGGCGCCTCCCATGCCGGGTCGATGGTGGGGCATTGGCTCGCTGGGGCGGTGAAGCGTCCATTCGGATGCGCGGCCGGTTTGCCGGTCTTCTTGCCGATGGCCGGGGTCCACTTGTTGCCCTGCCAGTCGAGACACTCGGCGGGGGGCTTGTCGGTCATGCCCTCCCACCAGACGCCGCCCTCGGGGGTGAGCGCTACGTTGGTGAAGATGGTGTTTTTGGCCAGCGTCGCCATGGCATTGGGGTTCGTCTTGACGCTGGTGCCGGGAGCGACGCCGAAGAAGCCCGCCTCGGGATTGATGGCGCGGAGCTGGCCGGTGGCGTCGGGCTTGATCCATGCGATGTCGTCGCCAACGGTCCAGACCTTCCATCCATCGAAGCCCTTGGGCGGGATCATCATGGCGAAATTAGTCTTGCCGCAGGCGGATGGAAAGGCCGCGGCTACATAGGTCTTTTCGTGGGTGGGAGACTCGACGCCGAGGATCAACATATGCTCGGCCATCCAGCCTTCGTCGCGGGCGATGTTCGACGCGATGCGCAGGGCGAAGCATTTTTTGCCGAGCAGAGCGTTACCGCCGTAGCCGGATCCGTAGGACCAGATCTCACGGGTTTCGGGGAAGTGGACGATGTACTTTTGGTCGTTGCAGGGCCAGGGAACGTCCTTTTCTCCCGGAGCCAGGGGAGCGCCGATGGAGTGCAGGCAGGGCACGACCCGCTTGATGTCTTTGTCGATCTCGGCGAAGACGGGAGCGCCGATGCGGGCCATGATGCGCATGTTCACGACGGCGTAGGCGGAGTCGGTGAGCTGGACGCCGATCTGCGACATGGGCGAGCCGACCGGACCCATGGAGAACGGCATGACGTACATCGTTCGCCCCTTCATGCTGCCGCGGAAGAGCTGCTTCAGCTTGCGGCGCATGGTGAAGGGGTCTTCCCAGTTATTGGTGGGGCCGGCGCTGTCCTTCGAGAGAGAGCAGATGAAGGTGCGGTCTTCGACGCGGGCGACATCGTTGGGAGAGGAGCGGGCATAGAAGCAGCCGGGCCAGAGCTTCTCGTTGAGCGGGAAGAAAGTTCCGGCTTCGACGAGGAGGTCGCAGAGGTGCTCGTACTCAGCCTGGGAGCCATCGATCCAGTGGATGTGGTCGGGCTGGGTGAGGTCGGCCATCTTTTCGACCCACCGGATGAGGTGCTTGTTGGTGGTGGGGGGAGTGGCGGCGGGTGCGATCTTCATAGGCGCGGAGGCTCCTTTGGATTCCCATGGTTCACCGATTGAAGTAGAGGTGTCAATGGGTATCGCACATTTGTTCGTTTATCGAACGAAAAGCGATGCGGAGATTGAGGATGCCCTATGCTCCGGATGAGGAGAAAATCATGGTAATTGATTGGACCAAAACTCTGGCAGGGCAAAGGCATTGCCTGTCTGGCTGAGGCGGTATGGTGCAAGTTCTCTCGCGTTTCCAAAAGAAGAAGAAAGCATATTCAGATCGGCGTCTCTCCGGATCCGGCGTTAAGGAAGGTCGATTAAGTCTCCGAGGATTCCCTCAGCGGCTAAACAGGCTGCGGAAAAACTCAGCTACGGCGCGGAATGAGCCCTCAGCGGCTAAAGCCGCACTGTAAGCGAAGCGCTTACGGCACGGCTGAAGCCGTGCCCTTAAACAAAACCGGAGTTCTTCCGCAGCCTGTAAATCCGCATTGCGGGCAAGTCACTTACGACACGGCTGAAGGCGTGCCCTTAACAGAGCCTCACTTAATCAGAGGCTACTCAGCCGCTCTCCGGATTGATCCTCTGCGTAGCCACAAGCGCGGTCGTCCTCTCTCGCACATGGAGATTCCATAAATGTTTTTCAGAAAAGCCCTTTACACGAGCGGTGTAATTTGCCTGCTTGCTGCGATGATCGTCCCTGCCCACGCACAGACTGGACAAAACGGCACCATTGCGGGAACCATCACCACACTCGATCAATCGGTTGTCAGCTCAGGAATCCTCACCGTCTTCGGCCCGGACGGATACAAACGTCTCGCGGTCACGAACACGGATGGAAGTTTCTCCATCCGCGATATCCCCAGCGGCACCTATCGTGTTGAAGCAGGGGCGGCCGGTTTCAATCCCATAACTCGGCTTTCGGTAAGCGTGGCCATGGGGCGGACAACCCAGCTCTCCTTTACTCTTCCGGTCGCGGGAGCGAAGGAGACAGTAACCGTCACAACGAACCAGACAGCGTTCGATACCTCACAAACCTCTTCCGTGGTGAATATTGATCGCGACCGCGTCGAAGAACTCCCGATCCCCAGCCGGAACTACCTCACATTCGTCCTGCTCTCGCCCCAGGTGGCTCCGTCGAACCCGGCCCTGTCGCAACACAGCGCCTCTCAAAGTTCCGACGGCTTCAGCTTTGGGGGACTTCGGCCCGGCAGCAATGCAGTTTCGATCGACGGAGTCGGCGACGACGATGAGTACAGCGGCAGCAGCCGGACACAACTCTCACCGGAAGCGATCAGCGACTTTCAGATTGTGAACCATGGGTTTTCCGCGGAGTCCGGCGGGGCCGCCGGCGGATCGATCGACGTACAGACACGCTCCGGGATGAACCGCCCTCACGGCGACGCCTTCATCTTCGTCCAGAACGGCGCGCTCAACTCGACTCCATCGCTCGGCCTTTCTCCATCGAAACCGGATGAGAGCCGCCTTCGTGCTGGCCTGTCGATAGGCGCAGCCATTCGACCCGACAAGACGTTTTATTACCTGGCAGCGGAACAGGAACTCGCACGCGGAGAGGACTCGAACGACCTCAAGCCAGCCACAATCGCTGCGATCAATAGCGCGCTTCAGCGGTTTGGCCCTCTGCGCGGAACTGCCTTGCATGCTGGCTTTGTCCCTACTACGGATCAGGAGACAGAGTTGTCGGGCCGCATCGATCACCGCGTGACGCCAAATCACGCCGTCATGCTGCGTTACGCCTTTACCAACTCCCGCAATGTAAACGACGCCTTCAATACAGACGAGCTCGCCGATCGAAGCGCGCGAGGCTCCTCTTTCACCTCGGACAACAGCCTGAATGGGACGCTTACCTCTACGCTCAAAAGCAGCTTTCTCAACAAGCTGAACTTCGAGGTATCGCAACGCCGGGCAATCGAACGGACCTCGGAATCCGGCACACCCGGCATTCTGATTTCAGGTGTCGCTCTCTTCGGAACGCCGTATCAGGGAAACAGCCGACGCTTCGAGACCCATCTCGAACTGGAGGACCACTTCCTGGTTCAACGCGGGCATCATCTCCTTCAGGCTGGAGCAGGCCTCAATCGCATCTCTCTCCGGGCGCAACTCTCCGATGGCTCTCGCGGACTCTTCGTCTTCTCCGATCTCAACGCACTTGCGGCAGGCAGTGCCGACTTCTTCACGCAGTCTTTTGGCAATCCTGCGACCAACTTCACTGAGAGCCGCATCAAGGCCTACGTTCAGGATCACTGGACCCCTAGCAGTCGCCTGGCACTCGATTTAGGCCTTCGCTATGAGGTGAACCGGCTGCCGTCCTCGCTGCCGCTGGACGCCCTCAACTTCAGTCCCCGGTTCGGTGTTGCGTGGACACCGCTCCCATCTCTCGTCGTTCGCTCCGGCTTTGGTATCTTTTACGATCGATACCAGCTCTCCACCATTAATCGCCTCCTGGCATTTGACGGCACTCGAGCCTTCTCGCAGATCGTTGAAGATACCTCGGCTGCGACCCTTTATCGCAGCGGAGTCACACCCACGCAACCGCTTCCCGGTATCGCCCCGAGTATCTGGCGCGCACATCCAGACCTCTCAAACCCGTACAGCCAAGTCGCGTCGTTCAGCGTTGAGCAGGCTCTTCCGCTCCAGACCACGCTGACCGGGGAGTACCAGTACGTTCACGGCGTCAAGCTCGGACGAAGCAGCAATATCAATCTAGTGCCGCCTGTTGTCCTCACCCCGCAGAATGCGGCTGCTCTGGGGATCAGCGCTCCCACCGCGCAGCAGTTGGGACGTCCCGTGTTTTCGCCCGTCCGCAAGGACCCAGCTTTCGACGCCATCAACCAGTTTGCGACGGCCGCCAATTCCAGCTATAACGGCGCAACTATCACCCTCAACCGACAGTTTCAGGATGACTTTCAGGTTCTTGCGGGCTACACCTTTTCGAAGACGATCGACGACGCATCCTCCGATCTGGAACAACCGCAGAATCCATTCGCTCGGGGCAACGAGAGAAGCCTCTCGCTTCAGGACCAGCGGCATCGCTTCACTCTGAGCGGACTGTGGCTGATCGGTCCCGACCTTGGCGATCCTGCCGACGCGGTGAAGAATGCAAATCCCGGCCCTGTCATGCGCGTCCTCACAGGACTGGAGTTTGCTCCCATCGTCAGTATCACCAGCGGTTATCGCTCGAATCCTGTGACAGGTCTCGACAGCAACCGGCAACACATCTACCCGTTCGCGGCACGTCCAGCGACGCATGCGCGAAACTCGCTTGCGACAGGCCCCAACATAAACTTCGATCTTCGTATTCTCAAGATGATCTCCATAGGGCCAGGACATCTGGACATCGTTGCGGAATCCTTTAACCTGCTGAACCACCGCAACATCTCTCTTCTGAATACTGCGTTCGGCCCCGATACGCAGGCACAGAGCGGCTTCGGCAGGCCTATTGCTACTTCTACCGCAAGGCGCATCCAGTTTTCTCTCGACTATGAGTTCTAACCAATCGCAACATAACAAGATGGCAGCGAAGGCGAGGCGGGAGTGGTTGTCGATGGCGATGTGGTGCGGGTTTGGCAACAAGGTAGCTTAATATGAGAACCGAACAACACCCGGAGCAGTCGATGCAAGAGGAACAAATACGTGAAGCCCTGAGCATGCATTGGCATGCGTCAGCAATGGGCGATGCAAACGCGGAGCACGATATTTACGATGACGATGTCATTTGTGACTATCCTCAGTCAGGTGAACGAATCCTCGGGCGAAACAATTTGCAGGCCTTGCGGAGTCATCATCCCGGCAAGCCGTCAGGTTTCAACGTCAAGCGAATTCTAGGAAAAGGCGACCTCTGGATCACGGAATACACCATTACCTACCAAGAGCGGCCATCATACACCGTGAGCATCATGGAGTTTCGCGGCGGTAGGGTCGTGCACGAGACACAGTATTTCGCCGATCCCTTCGAGGCTCCTGCCTGGCGGAGCCAATGGGTTCAGCGTATCCCACATGATCTTGGTCGTCCCAGTGACTCATGAATGGGCGGGGCAAGATGTAGATCTACGAATGCTCAAGGCGGAGCCTTTACTCATGCGAGAGTTCGGGTCTGCTGAAGCGCTCTCACGGCGATTCTCTTTCGCCTATCCTGCTGGTCCGGACCCGGGAGGCAGCGTCGGGGCACCGAAAGCATGTCGTACGTGCCCTCTGCGGCAATAAGATTTCCATCAACTCCTGGCTGGTCGAGAACTACCCCGGCTCTTATATGGCACGTATCCAAGCGATGTGACGGACGAAGAGTGGCGTTTGTGTTGCCTTCTCCTGCCATATTCGATCGAGCGCGCGCCTATTCAGGCACTATCGTGCATGTTCAATTTAGATTGGCATTGGCCAAGATCCTCCGCACTTTTTTGGGAGACATTGATAATCGGGTTGCTACTCTGGAGATCTTGCGGTCCTCACGTAGCCAGACCTTTGGAATCACAATCTCCGCAAACTCTTCCGTCAATTGCTGGAAGGTCTTATCGCTGACGATGCCTTCAGACCAGGAGCGCAGCATTTCATTGATGCCGGTTGCTCGCAGGATGCGTGTCTTCAACTGGCTCAATTCCTGGGAGAGATGGTCACGGTCATCTCTGCTTAACAGATCTCCCGCGAGGGTGGCGAATTGCTTGGCAGCTTCCCAGTCTTTAAAAAAATCGTTGGAAGCTGTTGCACTGCGAGCGATATAGGCTCCGGCAAGCAGCCGCTTGTTCTGAGTTTGCTTGGCGAGTTCGATGGCCTCTTCGGAATAAATTCGGGCTAAATTTGCATGCATCGCGGTATCGGGCGACTCTCCTACTTGTTCTTCAGCGCGATCATTGTGAATTGCCGTTTGCAGCGCGCGGGCACGCGCCATCAGAATATGGTCTTGCCTCTGCTGTCCCAGTTGAAACGCTTTATCTGCCTCGTCTTCGGCGCGATCGATGTCGCCGCTATCCAGGTGTAGGTAGCCTGCATTCACGAAGACAGCTCCGGCTCCTGTCTGAAGGTGATTGTGGGAGTAAATATCACCTGCCTGCTGGAGCAGATCGAGGGCCTGACGGCAGATCGAGAGGATAGCGAGCGTGATGAGCGCCGCTGGCGCGGCCGGCATTGGATTTATTTCTTAAATCGAGCGCCATGAGGCGCTTGACATAGGCGGCGTTGACCAGTGCGCGAGCCAGATTGGGGTGGTGGGCAAATTGTTCAGAGTAGATGCTCATCGCGTGCTCAAAATGCGACAGGGCTCTTCCGTATTCTCCAGAGCGTCGTACAAATCGACCGCGTGCGGAGGCGATATTTCCCAGAGAGAGCGCGTGCCCTGTTGCCTCTAATTCTGCTTCTGCTTCGTCGAGCGCGGAATCTCGCAGAGGACTTCGCCGGTCACAGGGGTGACGTTTTCAAAGTAGGCCCCTGAAGCCGGCGCAACTCACTCCCCGCCGATGTAGCTGCCATACTGTTTGCGGAAAGTAACCGGAAAGCCGTAGGTTCCGGGTGCGATCTTACTGGTTGGCGTAGCAGTCATGGTAGACATGGGCTTGGCTCCTTCGATATTTGACGTCTGGGCGTGGCATTGGTGATGGTTTGCCGGAGATTACTCTGCCTGAGGTTCGCAACGCTACACCGGCGAGGTCAGGATTTGCAACCCGGCTGTTCGATACCCTGAACACATGGAATTGAGCCTGATTTGGCGCGGGATTTAGTCCATAGCTGCACTGTGAAATACTTTTGAAATAGCGGCGAATTTGAACCGGATGCGGTGGTGGAGCGAAGGAGTAGCAAGGAATGCAGATGAGTTATGTAGCTGATGCAAAACGGTACGACGGAGCACAGTTCCGGAGATGCGGCAGGTCGGGGCTTGTATTGCCTCCGGTATCGCTCGGCTTGTGGCAGAACTTCGGTGGCGCCGACGTCTTTGAAATCGGCCGGGCGATGGTTCGTCGCGCGTTTGACCGTGGGGTTACCCATTTTGACCTCGCTAACAACTACGGCCCGCCGTACGGATCGGCCGAAGAGAACTTCGGCATCATCCTGCAAAAGGACTTTCGCGACCACCGCAATGAGTTGGTCATCTCGTCGAAGGCAGGATGGGACATGTGGCCTGGCCCCTACGGCATCGGAGGTTCGCGCAAATACCTGCTCGCATCCCTCGACAAGAGCCTGAAGCGTATGGGCCTCGAATATGTCGACATCTTTTACTCGCACCGTCCTTCCCCGGAGACGCCGCTCGAAGAGACGATGGGAGCGCTCGCCCATGCGGTCCGCCAGGGCAAGGCCCTCTACGTGGGCATCTCGTCCTACAGCCCGGAGGCGACGCAGGAGGCGGCGCAGATTCTCAAAAGCGAAGGTGTGCCTCTCCTGATTCATCAGCCGTCGTACTCGATGTTCAATCGCTGGATTGAGAGGGGTTTGCTCGACACGCTGCAGGAGCTCGGCGCGGGCTGTATCGCATTTTCCCCGCTGGCCCAAGGGCTGCTCACCAATAAATACCTGAACGGGGTGCCGAAGCAATCACGCGCTGCTGCAGAGGGTTCGCTCCAGAAAGCGCACCTGGCCGAAGAGAATCTGAAGCGTGTGCGCGATCTCAACGAGATCGCACAGGGACGCGGCCAGACGTTGGCGCAGATGGCGATCGCCTGGGTTCTGCGCGACCCGCGTGTCACCTCGGCGCTGATTGGAGCGCGCAACGTGGAGCAGCTCGACAACTCGCTCGACGCGATGCAAAATCTCCAGTTCACCGATGCGGAGCTGAAGACCATCGACGCCCACGCGCAGGAAGGCAACCTCGATCTTTGGAAGGGTGCGCGCGAAGGAAAGAAGTAGCGGCAAGTCATCTGGGACAAAATAGCACGTCGGCAAAACAGCACGTCATCTCGACCGAGGCCACCAACCCTACGTCATCTCGACTGGAACAGCGGACTGCTTTATCGTCCGCTGCGTAGTGGGGATACCCCTGTATTTCGCGCTCCGTTGCAGCGGCAAGTCTCCATCTCAACTGCTACTTCCTTCTTGCTTTATTGGTCGCCCCGGACGTGTTCAATTTAATACTCCAGATCGAAGTGGTCGCCCCGATAAACAGGGTCTGATTGTCGGACATCCCGAAGGAACAGTTCGCGGCCACCTCGGGTGTAAGAATCCTACCCAGCATCTCGCCCTTCGGACTGAACACCTGGATCCCATCCCCTGCTGTGATATACAAATTGCCATCGACATCCACGCGGAAACCATCAGGCACCCAAGGTTCGATGACCGCAAAGATGCGTGGATTGGCCAATGCCGTGCCATTCTTGGTGACATCAAACGCCATGACCTGATGAGGCCGGAATTCACCGTGTGTCCGCCCAGTATCCCCCACATAAAGTCCTGACTCATCGGGGGAAAATGCGAGCCCATTCGGTTTGTCGAAGTCGTCCGACACCGCAGTGATGGAGCCGGTTTCAGGCTCCACGCGATAGACTCGATTTCTATCCTGTTCGGGTTTGTCGCCGTGACCGAAGTCAACGGGACATAGAAATCCGTAGTCTGGGTCAGTAAACCAGATCGATCCGTCGGATTTGACCACAACATCGTTGGGAGAGGTCAGTCGGCCACCTTGATAGCGGTCAGCCACGGTCGTCAAAGTCCCGTCGTGTTCGAGACGCACCACCGATCGGCCGGTTGTCAGACACGAAACCAAGCGGTCCTCAAGATCGGTCGTGCCGCCGTTGGCCCTGGAGGCGGGTTGTCGGAAAACTGACAGACCATCTCGTTCGGTCCACTTCATAATTCGATCGTTAGGAAAGTCGGTAACGATAAGATGTCCGGCTCGCTCTACCCAGCAAACCCCTTCGGCAAACCGCAAATCGGAGGCAAGTAGCTTGAGCTCGGGCGAAGGCCCCAGGATGCGTTGAAATTCATTGGAGAAGATTTCGAACCTGTTTGTCATTTCAACCTGTCTCAATTGTTTGATCTAGAAATCTCGGGAAAAGCCTCCGGCACTCCAGCCACCGTCAACACACAGAGTTTGTCCCGAGATGTAGGAACTCTCCGGCGCGGCGAAGAAAAGCACAGCGTGGGCCATCTCTTCCACCGTGCCCGCGCGGCCTAGCGGTATGTGGCTCAGCACTTTTTTTTCTCGATCCTTTTCGGACGCATTATCGCTGTAGAAAAGCTGCTTGGTGCCCTCTGTCAGAGTTGATCCTGGAGCAACACAATTGACCAGAATTCCATGTTCTCCTAACTCAATCGCCAGCGTGCGAGTTAGATGAACCACCCCGGCTTTGGCCGCCGTAAATGCGCATTGCAGACGAGCCGGTACAACTCCAAGAACAGATGCGATGTTGATGATGCGTCCTTCTTGCTGTTTCAGCATGATGCGTGTCGCAGCTTGGCTGACGAGAAATGTGCCGGTCAAGTCAATGTTCAGGATTCTCTCCCATTCCTCCAGAGGAAACTGATCGATGTTGACTCGATATTTTGCGGTATTGACCCCGGCATTGTTTACCAGGATGTCGAGACGGCCAAATTGCTTATGAATCTCCGCCATCGCCGACTGCACGGAAGATTCATTGCTGATGTCCATTGCCACGGCCAGCGACCCCGGTTTGTTGGCCGCGGTTTGCTGCACCGTAGCGAAGTCGATGTCCGCATAGGTAACCTGGGCACCGTTCGCGGTAAGCGTGTCGGCGATAGCTTGTCCTATGCCACGGGCTGCGCCGGTAACCAGCGCGAATTTTCCTTCCAAGTTGACTTTCATTGTGTGGCGAACCCTCCAGGAATGCACTCATCGATTGTGGTTTGCAGAAACGCCGTCTGTCCGGTTCAACAGAGGCTAATTTCTGGAAGCGTCCGCTAATAGCGCTGCGAAGATCTTTCGGGGCGGAGAGTAAGGCTGACGGCCATGAGAGACCAGCTTGTTGTCTACTAAAAGCACGTCCCCACGTTGCCAGTCGAACATAACCGTCTCCTGAGCAATCGTACGTCGGATGCTATCCAAATCGGAGAGAGCGATCTCCGAGCCATCGACATGGGTAGAGTGATAATAAAAACGGTCGCGAATAAAAGGCTCGAGCAGTCTGGCCTTCAGGCGTTGGGGCAGGGTGGGCCCGAGCCATTGCGATGTCCACGGCGCTACCGATTTATGCAGCAGATGGGCTTGGTTAAACCACACGCGCTCACCGGTCACGCGATGGGTTTTTGTTACAGGCGACGGGCCGTGGGTCACCTCCAACCCTCCATCCTTCGCCCATTGCATGGCCCAGCCTTTGCTCTTCGCGATGTTCTCCATTGCCGCTCGATCAGAAGTGCCGAAGGCGGTCTCCCACGTCACTTCGAATCCGTATTTCTTCTGGGTAGGAAGCTTCCTGTGCAGAAGCAGGCCACCCTTTTGTTCAAAACGGTCGATCAGTTTGCGTGGCAGCTTTTTGTAAACTGCCCGCATATCGGCAATCGGAGTTTGACCGCCTCCGCCGGGAGCAGTCTCGCAAAAGAACATCACCTTGTCGGGCGTGGGGTCAGGAAATTCCGGCGAAGGCGCGAGGTAGCTCATCTCCTGATGGAGCCCAATGACGACATGGCGGGGAGCATCGGTCGAGGTGACGATTTTTCCCGTAACTGCGCTGCGGGGAGTCGTGCCTCCAGCGTAATCCAGAATGACCGGCGCCATTCGCTGGGCCACGTCAGAGAAATCTTCTGCGGTGCGGATCGAGGAGAAGCCCCGGAACAGAACCGCGCCGGCACGGTGCAACTGCTCCTCGCGCCATGCGCTGCTATTCGTGATCCAGTCCAGCAATTCGGCAAGCGGCATATCGGCCGCCTCTGGCCGGGCCTCGACGACGAATGGCAGACCGCCGCTGCTTTCCAGCGTGGGGTGTGAAACAGCTATATTGGCGCTCACCGTTGAACCTCCGCATGCGACTCGGACTTAGAAGGATTTGATGGAACAAAAGATTGAAGTAATGCTCGGCAATAAATCAGCTCGAATCGCATGGACCAAAAATCTATAGAGACCGCCGCAGGGTGTCAACGTATTTCGGCTTATTGAACAGAGGCGAAATAGCCAGTTCAGCGTTAGCATTTCTTTGTCAGCGGGGATACGAGCAGAAGGGCTTGGGAATCTGGTTTGGGACCGGTGAATCAAACTTTGAATATCAATCCATGAAGGCACGATAAACGACGGCTTCGACGCCGCAGTGGCACCTCCGCCGCCTCAGTGCGCAAAAGTTGAGGTCCCTTGATTGCATGCAGAGTCTTGAGCGATCTGCTTCTGGAGATGGTGGCATCCAGGGCTACCGTTCCCTCAATGTGGGCGGTCCGGGCTGATACTGGATACTCAGGCCGAGGCGCAGAGAGCAGATTGCCTTCCATCACACTGGACTGGAATGAGACTGCTCAGGGAAGGGCGTTTTCTGTTATCGATCCTTTCTGAAAAGCCATCAAGCCCTTTTCGCAATAGCAGCAAGAGTCTTCGGTTGGTCGCCGTGCTTGGCCAAAGTAGATGTCCAGCCTCGTTCGCACACCTGGTTACTGTGACAGCCGCACCATCACCACGCCATGTGATGGCACCTTCGAGGTGAAGTGACCGGTCGCACGACCCAGCGACGTGTGCGCCCACAAATCACGCACGCTAAGCGATACCGATGCGGGATAACCTAGCTCAGGCCAGCGCGCCTCGATGTCCGCTGGCTTTTCGCTGCGGTTGAACAGCACTACTGCGCGGCCACCGTCGGCCAGTGGTCGCATCCAGACTTCCAAATCTCCGTCGTCGCGCACACGGTGACCTGCTACGCCCATGCGGTCCTGATCAACTGCGATCACCTCCTTGTTGAGCAGAATTGCCTTGGTCTTGTCGTCCATCGTGGCGATATCGTTGCCGGCCAGCAAGGGCGCGGCGATGATTGACCACAGGCTGAATTGCGAACGGTATTCGTCGTCGTTCATGCCGCCGTTACCGATCTCCAGCATGTCCGGATCGTTCCAGTGGCCTGGTCCGGCATAGGCATAAAGCGGTTCGGTTAGGTCGAGAATGTTAACTACCCCCAGGCTTGTGCCCTTGCGGCCGGCCCAGGTATCGTAGATGTCCTCGGTGGTTCGCCACAGGTTGCCGATCTTCTCGCCCCATTCCCACGGCATCGACTTGTCGGTCATGGTGGGTCTGTTAACGCCCCAGTCGCAGATGGAGAACACAATGTCGCGACCTGTCGACCGCAACGCATCAGCCATCAATGCGTAGGCCTCTTCACTATTGCGCGTTCCGGTAAAACACCAATCGTATTTGAGGTAGTCCACGTCCCAATGTGCGTAGGTGAGCGCATCCTGGTATTCGTGGCCCTGGCTGCCCGGTCGCCGTCCACAGGTCATCGTGCCTGCGTCGGAATAGATGCCGAACTTCAAGCCTCTTGAATGAATGTAATTGGAGAGTGCTTTGATCCCAGATGGAAACTTCGCCGGATCGGGAGTGATGTTGCCATTCGCATCGCGCTTACCCTGCCAACAATCATCGATGACAACATACTGGTAGCCAGCATCACGCATTCCGCTGGACACCATCGCGTCAGCTACGGCACGCACAGCGTTTTCATCGATCTTGCAGCCGAACTTGTTCCAGCTATTCCAACCCATCGGCGGCGTGAGCGTCAGGCCGTTGGCGGTACGGGACGGATCCTGCGACGGACGGAAGATGGAGCGGTTGGGCCCGAACTCCATCCTATAAACCTTCTGGCTACCGGGTTCATTACCCGGAGGCGTCTGCGAAGCGACCGTCTGTGGGGACAGCCATAGCAGCAGCATGCAGCCTAGAAGCGCGCCGATCGACAACCTGTGTTGGTGCCTGAGCAACGTTTTGTTACGTGTCTTCAAGTGACGTCTCCGGATGTCTCGTGAAACGGGGTCAACGGGAGTGACCATCGTCTGCGGCGTAGCCCATCTTCTTCCAAAGCCAATGGGCATCGCGGTGCTTGGACATCTTCAGAAAGAGCAGCCGTAAACTTGAAAACTATCACAGATTTCCCGTGGCGAGCCCATGCCGCATCGGCGATCTCTCCGGCTTTCACGCCGTTCATGGACTGCACTATAGCACCAGGCGATTGAGGTTCTCGATCGGAGCAAACAAAGTCTTCCGTTCCGTCATAGCCGGTCTTATAGCCAATAAGCGCTTATGGTTGGAGTTTGCGAATCAACGAGTAAATATCATCCACCTGGAATAGTTCTGGATGCGCGTACACACCAACAATCGGATGAGACCAGAAACCGTCTATGTCTAGCCAATTTGTATAGGCAATAAATACGTTTAGTTATGGTGGAGGCGGCGGGAGTCGAACCCGTTTGGCCTTCATAGAATCAGTAACTTACTGATTCCAACTATCGCTCATGCCGCATATTCCGCCCATTCCGCATGGTGTAAGCACAGAATTAGCAAAAAAAACGGCTGGAGGCTCTGAGGGTAGTAATTCAGGCGGGCGAAGAGAGCGAGGGCGTTTTCGCCCGTGTTCAGGACTACCTTGTCCCCGGTGCCGTCACTTCGACAACATCCCTAAGGAAGCTGATCAAAGGGATGTTTTGTTTGGCGGCTGTTGGATAGAGGGGTATTTCTATCGAGTACCGAGGTGTGGGGCGACCAGGCCTATCAGGGCAAGACCGAGGTCATCCGGCAGCGTGCTCCGAAGACTGTAGACCGGAACAATCGACGCTATCGCACCAAGAAAACCTGCTACCCCGAGATACGCAAAGAGAACCGCGAGAAGTCCAGAACGCGGTCGCGGGTCGAGCATATCTTCGGCGTGATGAAGTTGCGCTTCGGCTTCACCAAAGTCCGCTATCGCGGTCTGGCCAAGAACCTCCACCGGTTGCTCAGCACCTGCGCTCTCATCAACCTCTACACCGCCAGCAAACATCTGTCGCAAGGCCCACAGCAGAGCTGCGCCTGAAATCCATCCGCAAGCTCTCCGTGCAGCAGTTCGGGCAGCATGCGGCTGTCGGCGACATTGGCCGCGGTCGCTTCCACCGAGTGGATCAGCTTGGTCTCGGCGTCCACGCCCACATGCGCCTTCATGCCGAAGTACCACTGGTTGCCCTTCTTCACCTGGTGCATCTCGGGGTCACGCTTTTGGTCCCTGTTCTTGGTCGAAGACGGAGCAGCCAGGATGGTCGCGTCCACGATCGTGCCGGTGCCCACCTTCAGACCATGCCGATCGAGATATCCGTTGACCTTGGACAGCATCTTCCGGCCCAGCCCGTGGCGTTCCAACAGGTGACGGAACTTGCACACCGTCGTCTTGTCCGGCGCCGGCTCGCGACCAAGATCAATGCCGACGAAGTTGCGCATGGTCAGCGAGTCGTAGAGCGCGTCCTCCACCGCAGGGTCGGACAGATCGAACCACTGTTGCAGGAAATAAATCCGCAGCATCCGCTCCAGCCCCACGGGCGGACGCCCCTTGTCCCCCTTGGGATAATGCGGCTCGATCAGAGCCACCAACTCCGTCCACGGCACGATCTGATCCATCTGCGACAGAAACTCTGTACGCCGCGTAGAACGAGCAAAACACTCAAACCCAGCCGCCACAGCCAATGTCTGCTGCTTCATAAGCACCACCTCCATCTCAAAATAATTTAATCCCGAGAGCAGAGGCAGTACTTAATCAGAGAATCCCTAGAGGGGATGTTTTTCTTTTGGGAGAAAGCGCAGCGAGATCATGAACGGAGCAAGTCTCCGATCTCGGTGGACGGCCTTCACCCGGTAGAAGACGAACTCACGTGGCCCATCACGGCTTAACGAGTGACTCGGCGATTTACCACTCGTTGAGAATCGAAAGCTAGTGGCTATAATCCAACTCGTGTCCGCTAATCCAGAGGTCCCTGCGGCCCTTGAGGGGCTGCACGCGGCTGGATTTCGTCTGGCAGCTCTCACCAACTCCAATCACAAAGCAGCTGAATCACAGTTGACGAACGCCGGCATCCGCCATCTCTTTGAACGTGTTCTAAGCGTGGACGCTGTACGTAAATTCAAGCCTGCTCCGGAAGTCTACGCCTATGCTTGGCTCAGAGCTGAAGGTCGCCCCGAGCGAAATTATGCTGATTGCGGCACATCCATGGGACGTACAAGGCGCGATGCGTGCAGGGCTTCGTGGCGCCTTCATTAAGCGCTTAGGAAAGTCCTGGTTCAGCAAGACCCTGAAGCCGGAGTTTATCACTGCAGACTTGGCGCAGTTGACAGCATTGCTCCTCGCAACTGCTTGATTCAAGAGGCTGAAACAAGGCATATCCGGCCACAGAGTGGCCTGGTCGCACCCACATCGCAAAGCGGACTGTAATGTTTTTTCAGTTGCTACGTCAGCAGTATCGACGAAGCAAGTCGCTTCGCAGAGGGGAAACCCATAAAAACGGCAGAAGCAAACTCAAGCACCTGTGCCGAGGGAGTGCTGGCCGCGCGTCATGGCCTTCGAGTTCGCCTCGAATATCGGATATTCAAGAATGGCAGCAGTTGCAGACGACCTTATTTCGAAGCAGCTCGAGATGTAAAGCATTAAAGCCCTCTGGTGCGGACTTCCTACGTAACAAATAGCAATCGTTCAAGTAACGCCGCGTGGTGTTGGCAAAAGATAGGTAAAGGATTTTCTCAGCTATGTGGCCTACCACACCGACGCGTATTTGCGAAATGTCTACCGTTAGTCTCCAGTTCCGAGAGGAGCCTTCGAATATGTCCTTCCTGAGCTACAGGGCGATTCGCGGGAGAGGCAACCGCAATTCCGATTGCGAATGTGCCAACGACACTTCGGAAGGGCCATGGGCTACTGCGGTCGTATGAATTACGTTTACGACGTAATTACTGATGCATTCGATCGTGGAAGAGGCGCTTCACAGTTGGGTCAATATTGGTATAGGGCCACAATACAGCATCAAAATATTACCTAAATAATTGATTATTATGAACTTATCCCCCTACCACTCTGCGGCTGAGGTTAGCGAAGCTTTGCCCGCGAAACCGCGTAAGGCGCAACGTAGAAATTTACTTGCCTCCCGCAGACCACCGCCAAGCGACTGGCTGCGCGCTCTCCAGGTTGTCTTGAACGAGTGGCGCTGGTCGGTTCTGTTCGCCGTTACCGTTGTTGTAATCGTTACGGCGGCGACGCTCGCCATGAAACCGGTATACGAGTCGGAGGGCCGACTGCAGATTGACCCTCCCGGGGCGGAGGCCTTTTCTCTGGACGCCGCAGGTGTGGGACTTATCGATTCGGAATATATTGCCACTGAGGTGCAGAAGCTCCAAACGGATGATCTCGCGCTCGCCACAATCCGGGCTCTCCATCTGGATACAAACTCGGAGATCATAAAGGAAACGCCAAACCAACCTACTGCCGTCACTGGTTCTGACCAACTAACGCCGAATGAAATGGCAGCCCTTCGTAGCTTCCAAACGCGGCTCTCGATCCGTCGCGATCCCTCGAGCCGCCTGGTTGGTGTAACCTTTTCCGCTCATGATCCGCGCCTTTCGGCTACCGTGGTGAATTCACTGATGAAGCTGATGGTGCAGCGTAACTCCGAGGCGCGGAGCCAAGCGATCGCCGAATCCTCGATGTGGCTCTCGAAGCAACTCGATGACATCCGGGAAAAAATGGACTCGTCCGCGCGCGCGCTTGCCAGCTTTGGTGCGAAGAGTGGAATCGCCGATGTAGATCCGAATTCCAATACCTATGCCGAAAAGATGGGTGACCTGAATAAGCAACTGGTGTTGGCGGAATCAGATCGAATTCAGTTCCAATCCTTCCTTACACCGACCACCAACCCCGAATCGCTGCCGCAGGTTAGAAATAATGTGGTTGTCCAGACACTCACGCAGAGGCTTGCCGAAGCTGATTCGCAACTCGCCCAATCACGTGTGATCTATGGGCCAAATCATGCAGAAGTTCGCAAACTGCAGAATCAGGTAAATGAGTTGCAAGATCAACTCAAGGCGCAGCGTGTAGCAATCGTCTCGGAACTCTGGACCAACTATCGGGCTGCGAAATCACGCGAGACATTGTTGAATGGCGAGGTGAAGGAGGCAACCACAGATCTCACTGCTTTAGCACACTACAACGCGCTCAAGAGGGAGGCGCAAGCTGACCGAGAACTCTATGACACTCTCTACGCCAAAATCAAGGAATCTGGAATCTCTGCAGCATCAAAGTCCAGCAACATCCACATCGTGAGCCAAGCTCGCGTACTCGATCATCCAACTCGTCCACACAAGGCACTGAACATTCTGGCGGGAGCTTTGATCGGAATGATCGGCGGGGTGGCATTGGCCTTCATGAAAGACCGGATTCAGGATCGCATTCGAACCGCGGATGAAGTTCGAGATTGGACCGGTCTACCCTCGGTTATAGTTGTGCCCGTCATTCAAACAGACCACAACGAATGGGCGCATTGGGGAAAGCATCGAACAAGTCTAAAGCTGGAGTGGAGAAACGGCGAGGCCTACTCCGGACCTGATTGCTTCCTGCTACAACGCCCCAATTCACCTGAGTCAGAGGCGGTACATACACTGCGGACCACGCTGTTTTTACCCGGGGCGGAGGATTTGCCGCGAGTTGTTCTTATCACGTCGCCCTTACCCGGAGAAGGCAAGACCACGCTAGCCAATAACCTGGCAATTGCACTAGCAAAGCATGGCAGAACGTGTCTGGTAGATGCGGATCTACGAATGCCAGCGGTCGGAGTGAGCTTCAAATTGTCTCCGGAAGTTGGCCTTGAACATTACTTGAAAGGCTCAGCAACTCTCGATCAGATCATGTTTGCATCTGGCGACGTCAAGAATCTGACAATTGTTCCCACTACTGAGCCCGCCGATCATGCCAACTATCTCTTGACCGGCAGCTCCATTCGAGCGCTGATGGTACGTTTGCGCGAACGTTTCGACTTTGTCGTCATCGACTCGCCGCCAATCCTACCTTATGCAGATGGGCTTGCGCTATCGACCCTCGTGGATGGCGTAATTCTGGTGGGGCGCGCTGGACAGACTCCAAGAGGAGCGATAACGCGGAGCATGGAACTACTTGGAGTAATGAAATCCGCTCCAATCCTGACTGTTGTCCTGAATGGAGTCGATGAACGTCACGGCTACAGCGGATACAGCGCCTACAGCTATCAGTAGTATGCCCCGAAGAGTCATATAAAGATGTAAGTCAGCTCCCTGTTGCTGACCTTGCCGAAGAATTTTGATCGGAGGATTCCCTTGGCTACCCATACTTCGACTCAATTTGAGTTGCCGGTCTTAACAGAACCTTCATTCACAAACATTCCATTCCTGGATTTGAAAGCACAGTTCGCAACGATTCGCGATGAACTCGTCGACGCAGTCACTGGGGTTCTTGAATCTCAGCATTTTATCCTTGGTCCTGAGGTTGAGGCCCTCGAGTGTGAAATAGCTGAGTATGTGGGCACAAAGTTCGCGATAGGATGTGGCTCCGGTTCCGACGCGCTTCTCTTAGCGCAGATGGCCATTGAGATTGAGCCGGACGATGAGATTATTACCGCTCCATTCACCTTTGGAGCGACCGCGGGTTCCATCGCGCGATTGAAGGCCCGTCCAGTGTTTGTGGATATTGATCCAGATACATTCAACATCGACGAGCGGCAGATCGAAGCAGCAATTACACCGCGCAGTCGTGCCATTATACCTGTTCACCTTTTTGGCTTGCCGGCAAACATGGATGCAATTCTGGAGATTGCACGCAAACACCATCTTGTCGTAATCGAAGATGCTGCTCAGGCCATCGGTGCACGATGGAAGGAGAAAGGCATCGGCAGTCTGGGAACTTTTGGCTGCTTTAGCTTCTTTCCCTCTAAAAATCTGGGGGGAGCAGGAGACGGAGGAATGATTACAACCAACGATTCGCAGTTTGCGCAGCGCCTACGCGTCCTTCGGGTGCATGGCGCGAGAAGAAAATATCAGTACGAGTTGTTGGGAATCAACAGTCGGATCGATGCGCTACAGGCGGCGATCTTGCGGGTTAAACTCCGGTATCTAAATGACTGGACGCAGCGCCGCCGGGGGAATGCCGAGCGCTACTGCGAGCTATTCGCCGAATACGATTTGACGCAACAGCTAACACTACCTCGTTCGCAAGAAACCAGTTTTCACGTGTACAACCAGTATTCGATCCGTGCCCTGCGCCGAGATGAACTGCAAGTCTATCTACGCGATCATGGAATTCCGACAGAGATCTACTATCCGAGCCCTCTTCATGTTGAGCCGGCATTTGCATATCTCGGCTACCGCACCGGAGATTTTCCGAATGCCGAGGCAACCTGTCGCGAGGTGCTTTCCCTGCCAATTTATCCCGAGTTGACGTTCGATCAGCAGCGTAGGGTTGTTGCGACGATTTCGCTCTTTTACCAGCATGCAGCTTAGAAGATAATCAGCAAAAATTATCGATTTATCGAAAGGACGAGCCATGCTTCCAAAGATTGCCGTGATTGGAAATGGATACTGGGGAAAAAACCTTGTGCGGAATTTTCATGCTCTCGGGGTGTTGAAGTGCGTCTGTGATTCGCGCGCCGGAGCTCTGCAAGAGGCACATGCACAGTTTGGAGTGGACACCTGCCCCTCCCTGAAAACACTGCTGCACGACCCCGAGATCCAGGGCGTGGCGATTGCGGCACCTGCTGTCCAACACTATGAGTTAGCTAAAGAATGCCTGCTTGCGGGCAAGGATGTGTACGTGGAAAAGCCACTCGCGCTTCAGGTGGACCAAGGGCAGGAACTCGTTGACATCGCGGGGGACAAACACCGCATCCTCATGGTTGGACACATCCTCCAATATCATCCAGCAATTTTGAAACTCAAGGAATTGATTGACTCCGGCGAACTAGGTCGAATCCAGTACATCTACTCGTCACGTCTCAACTGGGGAAAGCTTCGAACCGAGGAGAACATTCTGTGGAGCTTCGCACCACACGACATTTCCGCCATCCTCTATCTTTTGGACGAGGTACCAGTCGGCATAACCGCTTCGGGCGGAGCGTACATCAATCCCCAGATTTATGACACTACGCTGACGGCCTGTGAGTTCCAGAGCGGTGTGAAGGCCCACATCTTCGTGAGCTGGCTTCATCCATTCAAGGAGCAGAGGATGGTCATTGTTGCAGGAAATAAAACGGCGGTTTTCGATGATGTAGAAAAAGAGCGCAAGCTTGTCCTCTACCCACATCGTATCGATTGGGTAAACCGCATACCGATAGCTTGCAAGGATGACGGACAAATAGTTCCACTTACGGCGGAGGAACCCCTCAGAAAAGAGTGTGAGCACTTCATCGAATGCATGGTCACCCGTACGGCGCCACGGACCGGCGGCGAGAATGGAGTGAAAGTGCTTCAGGTACTGGATGCCTGCGAGCGATCACTGCGGGCGCACGCCGAAACGGTTAAGGTTTTTGAGGGCGCAATAAAGTATTTCGCTGATCCAACTGCAGTCATCGAGAGTGGCTGCGAAATTGGTTCTGGCAGCAAGATTTGGCATTTTAGCCATGTAATGGCCGGCGCGCGGATCGGGCGCAACTGTAATTTCGGACAGAACGTCGTAATTAGCCCAGGGGTCACAATCGGAGACCGAGTCAAGATTCAGAATAATGTCTCCGTGTATACCGGCGTGGAACTTGAAGATGATGTCTTCTGCGGGCCGTCCATGGTCTTCACGAATGTGATCAATCCACGCAGTCATGTCGAGCGCAAGCACGAGTATAAACGAACCCTCGTGAGACAAGGTGCATCCATTGGGGCCAATGCAACCATCCTCTGCGGCGTCCGATTGGGCCAGTATTGTTTTGTGGCCGCTGGGGCCGTGGTTACTCACGATGTACCAGACTATGGACTGGTGATGGGAGTTCCCGCGAACTTGGCTGGCTGGATGTGCGTTTGCGGAGTTCGTCTGCCGGAAGCAGACAAAGCAAGATGCCGCGATTGTGGACGCAGCTATCTCATCGAGGACGGCTATTGCCGAGAGATACCCCATACTTCCGTTGTTGCTGCGTGAATCCGACGGGACATTCCAACTTAGATCAATTAGCACCCCCGATTGGAGACTTAACTATGCAAGAGAACTCGATTCCTTTTCATCGTCCATCGATCGGCCCAGAGGAGTTGCAGGCCGTCCGCGAAGTTCTTGAATCCCGCTGGTTGACCACGGGACCAGTCACTCAGCAGTTCGAACGTGAATTTGCCACGTTTGTCGGTTGCAAATATGCGGTTGCGGTCAACTCGTGTACGGCCGCGCTTCATCTAGCACTCGATGCGGTGGGCATAACTGCCGGGGACGAGGTGCTGGTGCCGAGCTATACCTTCGCCGCAACGGCCGAGGTAGTGGTTTATCTAGGGGCGCGACCGGTACTTTGTGATAGCCAGCCAGGCGGATTCAACATGGATCCGGCCGACGCCGCTCGCAGAATTACGCCGAAGACTCGCGCTATCATTGCTGTGCATATTGCCGGTGAACCTTGTGATTTGCAGGCACTTCGTAACCTTGCCGAGCTCCATTCGATTCACTTGATCGAGGATGCAGCACATGCCCTGCCGGCCAGCTATGCTGGACAGCGAATCGGATCTATTTCAGAGGTCACTGCATTCAGCTTTTACGCCACCAAGACAATTACCACCGGTGAAGGCGGAATGTTGACGACCAACGATCAGACCTACGCAACGCGAGCGTCAATCATGCGACTGCACGGCATCAGTGGTGATGCATGGAAGCGCTACACCAACCAGGGCTCATGGTGTTACGAGATTATCGATGCGGGTTTTAAATACAACATGCCCGACCTGCTGGGCGCGTTGGGACTGGCGCAACTGAAGAAGGCAGAGGCATTCCATAAGCGGCGTCGCGAGATTGCAGACTTTTATTTGCGGAGATTTTCCGGCATAGAAGAGCTCGAAATTCCGCCTACGGGGAATAGGAACACTACACATTCCTGGCACCTCTTCATACTGCGCCTTCGGCCGGAAATGCTTTCGAGTTGTCGTGATGATTTAATCCATCAATTAAAGCAAGCAGGAATTGGCAGCAGTGTTCATTTCATTCCTCTTCACCTGCACCCGTATTACCGGGATCGCTATGGCTATTCCTTTGGCGACTTCCCTCATGCGGAAGATGCATTCGCACGCTGCATCTCTCTGCCGATCTATCCGGATATGAACGATGCGGAAGTAACGAGGGTGACCACTTTTGTCGAGCAATTTATTCACAAGAACTGTCGGCGGCTGCATGCATGTGCAGGTTGAAATTGGAGATTTCTGTGGCGAGACTGTCTTCTTGGAAGCTTGAGTCAAACTGGTGCTGGTCCCGTGAAAAGCGCTGGATGGACTTCATCGCCGCTGCACTCGGTATATTTCTGTTATCGCCCGTGATCTGCGTGATTGCATTAGCCATCGCAATCCATTCGGGCAAGCCGGTTTTCTTTCGACAAAAGCGGTTAGGTCGAAACGGCCACGAATTTCATCTGCTGAAGTTCCGCACCATGGTGACGGCGAAGAATGGACCTGGGTTAACTCGCGATGGCGACGCTCGTGTCACCAAAATAGGCCGCTGGTTGCGGAAGCGGAAGCTTGATGAATTGCCGCAACTGTTCAACGTGCTGAAAGGCGAGATGACCTTAGTTGGTCCGCGGCCCGATCTAGAAGAATTTTGGTCGCAAGCCAGCGTCGAAGATCGGCAGGTTCTGGAACTCACGCCTGGCGTAACCGGCGCTGCCAGTCTTGCCTTTTGTGATGAAGAACAACTGTTGGCGCAAGTTTCGACCGAACAACTGGCCTCGTTTTATCTTCAGGAAGTACTTCCACAAAAGGCAAGGCTCGACAGCGAGTATGCTGCGCGAGCTACATTCCGAAGTGATTGCGGCATTCTTCTGCAGACAGTGCTCCTACCGTTGCTTAAGCGGCAACGAGTCGAGCGGGAAGTCATAGAAAGAGAAATCAATGAACAGATTTCCGAACAATAAGAGATTTGCCTTTACGATTCTTGACGACACCGATCTGAGCACGGTCGAAAATATTAGTCCCGTTTACCGTCTCCTCGCCGAACTCGGCATGCGGACCACAAAATCTGTCTGGCCACTTGCGAGCGTTCGTAGTGGACGACAGGGAGGCAGCAGTCTTCAGGATGCCGACTACCTCAAATTCATTCTCGGCCTGAAAGATCTGGGTTTCGAAATTTCATTGCATAACGTGCGCAACCATGACTCCACACGCGAAATAATCAAACAGGGGCTCGAGGAATTTAGAAAGCTTATCGGCTGCTATCCCCGCGTTCAGGCCAATCATTCTACAAATCGTGACAACATCTACTGGGGAGCGTCCCGTTTTAACAGGCTGCGGCTTCTATACAGGGCGGGCACGGTGCTGCAGGACGGACATATTTTTGAAGGGCATGATCCCGGCACACCTTTTTTCTGGGGCGACCTATGTCGTGAAAAGGTGGACTATGTTCGCAACTTCGTTTTTCGTGAAATCAACCTGGACCGTGTAAATCCCACGATGCCATATCATGACTCGGCAAGGCCCTTTGTAAATTACTGGTTCAGTAGTTGCAGGGGAGGTAATGCGAACAGCTTCTGCGACACACTGTGTGAAGCTAATCAGGATCGCCTCGAAGCGGAAGGTGGAGTTTGCATCATGTATGCGCATTTTGCTTGTGGCTTCGTGACGAGAGGCGTCGTGGACACGAGGACAGAGCAGCTTCTGCGCAGACTTTCAGTCCGGGATGGCTGGTTCGTGCCGGTCTCCACCCTGCTGGACGTTCTGCGTCACGAACGAAAAACAATGACTATTCCCGCAGCAGAACTTGCTTCGATGGAACACCGCTGGGCCTTCGACAAGGCGGCGCTGTTTGCCAGCCGCGTTTTTCACACCCCATGAAGCCTGGGAACATCAACCTCCGGAATAAACCTATGCCCACGACTGCTAATCCCAAGATGTATCGCGTCGTACATCTGACATCCGCACATTCTCCGTTGGATGTACGTATCTTCCACAAAGAATGCCGGTCACTCGCTCGTGCGGGTTATGAGGTTATTGTGCTGGGAAACCACGTCTGTAATGAGATCGTGGACTCGGTGAAGCTGCAGGGATTGGGCATGACTCATGGCCGGATCCAAAGAATGACAGTCAAAATGGCAGGGATGTGCAAAGCAGCATTTGAGGCTGCGGCTGACGTTTACCACATTCACGATCCAGAGCTTCTCGCCGTGGCACTCGCGCTGCGTACCGCTGGAAAGCGGGTGATTTACGACATACACGAAGATTTACCTAGAACTATGCTCTTAAAGGCTTATCTTCCGAGGTCTCTCCGAAAGCCTTTAATGTGGATCGTGGAGCGTGTGGAGAATACTGCCGCGCGACGTATGACGGGATTGATTACGGCTACCCCGGCCCTGGCAGATCGGTTTCGACATATCCATCGCAATACCGTTGTTGTGAATAATTTCGTTATGCTCAATGAATTTCTCCCCGCAACGAGATTGGAGTGGAAGAGACGCGATCCAGCCGTTGTCTACTATGGCGGCCTTTCAGAAGAGCGCGGTATTCAGGAGATGCTGGCGGCGATGGAGTTGCTTCCGGATACTCTTCATATAAAGCTCGAGTTAGGAGGCTGTTTCTATGTTAAAGAGCAAGAAGCTGCCTTTGCGGCTAAACCATACTGGAAGCATGTCAACTGGCACGGCGAACTCGATCGCAACGGTATTGCTTCCTTACTCAACAAAGTGCAGGTCGGGTTGGTGGTCTTGCACCCCGATGAAGCCTACCTGACCTCACAGCCAACCAAACTCTTCGAATACATGGCCGCGGGAATTCCCGTGATCGCATCTGACTTCCCACTGTGGCGCAGTATCATCGCGGACGCTGGCTGCGGATTACTTGTAGATCCTTGCAATGTGCACGACATCGCCGCGGCAATTGAGCAGCTGATAAGAAATCCTGCCGAAGCGGAAGCAATGGGGCTGCGTGGGCGCAGAGCGGCTGAAGAGCATTTTAGCTGGGCCAATGAGGAGCAGGTGTTGCTGTCCTTTTATGCATCTCTGCTAACTGCGCATAAGGTCGTGGAGGCAGAAGCCCTCATGGCGTGAGTTGCAGATACAAGGCGCAACAACAACTGTGCTGCCGCTGCGGAACGGGATCAGTACACAAGAAGCGTCAACGAAGGCTCACATCCGTTTTAGGCTCTTGTATCAGAGGCTCTGGATTGTTATGAAGATTCGGTTTGTGAGTCACGCGAGCTTTAGTGTCGAGAGTGGCGGGGTCACACTCCTATGCGATCCGTGGCTGTTTGGCAAAGCATTCAACCAAGGATGGGCACTGCTGAGTCCCGCTGCAACGGTCCTTTGGGAAGAGATTGATTATGTCTGGATCTCGCACCAGCACCCCGATCACCTTCATTTTTCAACGCTCAAGAGTCTCCCTCATCAGGAAAGAAATAAGCTGACCATGCTCTACCAGAAGCATGCATCGCAGCGCATTCCCAAGGTATTGCGAGGACTAGGGTACTCCAACGTCCAGGAACTCACCTTGAACAAATGGACTCCATTGCGCGGCGGGATAGAAGTCTTGTGCGGTTCAGTGGGATCGATGGATTCCTGGATAGCCATTCGGACTGAGCGAATGAATATATTGAACCTGAACGACTGTGTCATCGAGCGTGGCCACCTGAAGCACATCTCGAAACTGGTCGGTGAAGTGAACGTGCTATTGACGCAGTTCTCATTTGCGAACTGGATCGGAAACCACGCCGATGAACTGGGCGAAGTGAAGGCAAAGTTGCGGGATCTGCGATTTCGAGTTAACTTGCTCAAGCCGGACATAACTATTCCATTCGCCAGCTTCATTTACTTTTGCAGCCAGGAGAACAGTTGGATGAACGAGTTTTCTATTACGCCACGGCGGGTTGCGTGCCAGAACCTCCCGGGCGTGAACTTCATGTACCCCGGTGATGAATGGGACTCAGATATGCAAAGATTCCATTCCGCCGAGGCCATCGAAAAATACATGAAGGATGTGGTCGCACCGAAAGCGATCGATCGGACGCCGCAGACGATCGCAATACACATCGTTCAACAGACAGTAAATAGAACTTTACGAATAGTGCGCTCACGGTTCGGCAGATTTATCATTGGGCGAATCAAGCCGTTTTCAATCTATCTACATGATCTGGACAAAATGTTACTAGTGAATCCCGCTGGTACATGCGATGTGCAGGATGCTATGGCGGATACACGTGAATCAGCACGGTATGTGATGTGCAGTCAAGTGGCGTGGTACGCATTCGCGTTCAGTTGGGGCTGGGCCGCCATGGATGTCTCCGGCATGTATTTCGATCGCCGCTTCAGAGAGCCGAATCCTCTGGCGTTCTACCTGAACCTGCTCGCGACCGAATGCCTATGCTTCGGGAGTGTGGACCAAGCGAGGCGAACCCTTGAGTTCTTATGGGCGAAGCGCTGTGAGCTGTCATATCGTTTGTGGGCACATCTCAACCCGCGTAAACGGGCTGCTATGTCTACGGATAGTGAGCAAGATTCCATTGCAGAGAGCCGTGCGTCTTAGCACCAGGCATTCCGAGTGTGTGCACGCAGCCTACGCAGGGATGCTCGCAATCATCTGAGACGTTGGAAAAATTATGGTCCGCCGCATCGGAGCGGCCAAGACAATATGTGCGGAATATTTGGCGCCGTAAATACCGAGGGCTTTTTCGATGGCGCCGCATTAGAGCGTTTTTCGAAACTCAATGACGTGACATCTTATCGAGGCCCTGACGACCACGGTGTCCGCGCACTGAAACTCAAGCAGTCGGCAGGGCAGGCAGGCGATTGCTTCGATGTATTTCTGGGAAATCGCCGTCTGTCGATACTCGATCTCTCCTCAAACGGCCACCAGCCGATGACGGATCACCAAGGTCGTTGGATCGCCTACAACGGTGAAATCTTCAACTACCTGGAGCTGCGACGGGAGTTGCAGACTAAAGGGCATGAATTCACTACTGACACTGATACTGAAGTCATTTTGCACGTTTACAGTGAATACGGAGAGCAGGGGTTCAACCGTCTCAACGGCATGTGGGCATTTGCCATCGTTGACGTGCCCAATCGACGCGTGGTGCTGAGTAGAGATCGATTTTCCATCAAGCCGTTATATCTTTTACGCCTTCCGGGCTGCACCTACTTTGCGAGCGAAATCAAGCAACTCCTTCCTTTACTGTCGACGCGACGGCTAAATGTCGAGATCATGTCGGCATTCATCACGCAAGGGTTGCTCGATCACTCGCGCGATACGTTCTTCGAGGGCATCATCAAAGCAGCGCCACGGACGAACATCGTTATTACCCTCGATACCGGCATTGTAAGCGAAAGCGAATATTGGAACTTTACCCGCACCAACGGCGTTAGTTCCCTACAGCAAGCCGTGGAACAGTTCCGCGAGGTATTTCTCGACAGTATTAATTTGCGACTCCGCAGCGATGTCAAGGTCGGAGTGCTGTTGAGCGGCGGTCTCGATTCGTCTGCCATTGCGGTCGGCTGTGGGATGACCAGTGGTAACCAGGTCGAAAGCTATTCGATCGTATCTGAGGATGGCCTTTGCGACGAGCACCGACACATCAACATCTTGGCCGAAACGGGTCTGAAAAACCGTCAGATTGTTTTCGGATGCGCCGACGTCCTGCAAGATCTCGATAAGGTGCTCGACCACAGCGACGAGCCTGTCGGCGGCTTCAGTGTAGTGGCACAGTACAAATTATTCCGCACTATTAAACAGGAAACGGATGTCACAGTTCTTTTGAGCGGCCAGGGGGGGGACGAAGTCCTCCTCGGATACTTGAAGTTCTTCTTCTTCCACTTGAAAATGTTGTACCGCCAGCAAAGGTATTTGCAAGCAGTATTTCAGTTAAGTGCGAGTCTGTGGCAACGTACAGTCGTTCATCAATTGACGTTGCCTTCGGCTCGGCGTTACATTCCAGCACTCGGCACGGGACTTGATCGCGCATTCAAATCGGGATACCCGCCCGTGCCCATCTGGGCGTGTGGGGATATTGCATCTCGCCAGATGGCAGACATCGAGAAATACTCTGTTCCAGCACTGACACATTATGAAGATCGCAATTCGATGGCACACTCGCTCGAGGTGAGACACCCCTTTCTCGATCACAGGCTGGTCGAACTCCTGTTAAACGTTCCGGCTGAATGGAAGATCAGGAATGGGTGGACGAAGTACCTGCTGCGACAGGCGTTTCCCGAGTTACCCGACGCAATTCGGTGGCGCCGTGACAAACAGGGGTTCTTGACTCCCGAACAAAATTGGTTAAAGCATGATCTCAATCATTTGATTCGGCGCACGTTCCACAATAGCGAGCTTTCCCGGGCAGGTATTCTGAACGACCAAGAATTTCTGAAGTACTACGACCGGTTCCAACGTGGAGCAGACGTCCCAGATAGCGATATAGCACGTACGTTTATCGCGGAACGATGGATGCAGCGCGCCTTTTGAAGAACACGAATCATAAATGCTACCGCTGCCGTACCTTACGGAGTGGCTCGCCAAGGTGGGTATCCCCGGCCCATTACAACACAGGCAGGTTATATAACTTCTGAGACTGAGCAATGAAAATTAGTTTGTGGGTGCAAGATGCAATATGTGAAGGAGGAGACTGTCAAGCGGTTCGCCAAATTCCGCCGTAAGTTTCCGTTTGCCATGAACGTAGTCGTACTTAGTGGTGGAGCCTCCCTTGGGCACCTGTTCACTCTTGCAGTAGCACCGATCCTGACACGGTTATATCTTCCGGATGACATCGGGAACTTAGGACTATTCAATGCATTTCTTGCTGTTGCTGCGGTAGCAGCTTCGCTGCAATATGACGTAGCAATTGTTTCCGCTCCCAGCCAAAAGGAGGCCGCCCAACTCGCAATTCTGTCGACATTGTTAACCCTACCGATGAGTGTGGCGTGGGGGATCTTGCTGTATGTCATGATTCACTTCTCGCTCGTTGGCTTCGGTGTTCTACCAGCGTATGCAGCGGGGTTGATGGTTCCCACTATCTTGTTCGCCGGCTTGTTTTCGATTCTGCGGTACTGGTCGCTCCGTGACGAGAGGTTCAATGCCGTGTCGCGGGCCCTCATCTTTCAGAATGGAGGACGCAGCGTATCGCAACTCGCTCTGGGAGCGATCGGATTCCATTCCTTCGGCCTACTATTCGGCGAAGTCATTGGCCGTGGCATCGGGATGAGCCGCATGATGCGGAACGCTTGGCCGGTGGTGCGTAAGCATGGTCTCAGCTCCCACAATGCCGCAATAGTGTTGAGGAGCAATCGGCAGTTTCCCCTTTATTCAACGCCGTCCTCGTTGCTCAATGTGCTGGGCACGAGCCTCCCATTGCCGCTACTGGTAACACTTTACGGCGCGGACGTTGGCGGCTATTACTCCCTTGTGTGGAGAGTCCTGGCCGTACCGGTAGTCCTGATCGGCGCCAGCATGGCCGACGCATTTCACAGCCGCGCTGCACTTTATGCCCGCGAAGATCCAAAACGGCTGTTGCGGTTCTTTCATAACACCACCCTGGCCTTGCTGGCTATGGGTATCGTCCCAGCCTTGACGGTCTTCGTCTTCGGGGAGCCGATCTTCCTTTTCGTATTCGGAATCAAATGGAGGCTGTCGGGGATCATTGCCTCAATCGTCGCTCCCTGGTTTCTGACGTCGTTCATCGTTAGCCCGTTAAGTCGATTAGTCTACGTTTTGCACGGCCAACGCCTGAAACTGATCTATGACCTATTGATCCTCGGCGGAAATCTCATCGTCTTCTTCTTCGCCCGGCATCTTGGCTGGCCGATGCTCCATACGGTGACCGTTATGAGCGCAATGAACACCGCCTCCAAGGTTGTCTATTACTTCGTGCTATTCCGGATCGCAGCGACCGCAATACGAGCGTAAAAGACAGAACACGGCTTAGTCTGAGCGCGAGACGGGACATTCTGATTTCTGCGGATCTTTTGAGTCTCATCTTTCTATATGTTTCCATCCATGACAGCGCAAACAATACCGACCAAAGGTAGTTCTCTGATCGTCCGTTTTCTGTGCTCCCGGACCATCCTGGTGCTTATCTCCGCTCTATATGTCCTGGCTTTCGTACTTGTCTACAACCGGGTGATCGTACCGGTATGGGGCTACGAGGGATTTCACTCCAAGACAACGCTGGCGCACGCGGCTGTGGGGTGGGTGCTTGCCGCACTTCCCTCACTTTGGATGCCAATCAAACTGAAGCGGCCGTCACAGGTCGTATACTGGCTGCTCTATATACTGGTCTTGGTTCCTTCGTGCCTGGTGCCGCTCTATGCATTAGATGACCAATCCCGCGGTCCACTCGTGCTGGCACTCTGTCTGGTAGTGGTTTTTGGTTTGACTGGCCTGATTTACCGTCTTCCCCTGGTACCCCTCCCGCGTATACACCTCGAAAGCTATGAATTTAGCGTGATCCTGGTACTCCTGAGCATAACGTGCTATGCGTTGATGATCTCGGTTTTTGGCTTCCAATTCCACTATGTCTCGTTTGAGGACACTTATTCCGTACGCGCTCAGTTTCAGAACACTCTAGTCCAGGCCCCTGCTCTAGTGGCATACGCGATTGGTTGGCAGGCGTGGGTGATCAATCCGTTTGTAATGGCCGTGGGTTTGAGGTCGCGGCGCACATCCTGGGTCCTGATCGGTGCAGGGGGCGAATTTGCCATCTACTCGATTACCGCTTTTCGATCCATGTTGTTCTCGGTTGGTCTGCTGCTCTTCCTCCTGTGGGTCATGCTGTCGCCTAAAGCATTCGGCACGCGATTGGCTGTCACGTGGACCGCGATCTTCGCGGGCACCGGCGCGGCGCTCTTCTTCGGCTATGGATTGATGGCCGAGGCGCTTGTGGGAGTACGCATGACGGCACTCCCGGGGCTTCTGACAGGCGACTACTACGAGTTCTTCTCAGTACATCCGCAGGCGCACCTAGGCCACAGCATTCTAAAAACACTGGTTGACTACCCCTACGCTGCAGAACCCCCGTATTTAATCGGGGCTCTATATTTCCATAGTGCCAGTAATGACGCCAACGCAAATATCTGGGCCGACGCCTACGCCAACTTCGGATATGCTGGGATCCTCTGTTTCACGCTGCTGCTCGCAATACTACTGTGGCTCTACGACTCGATGGCGGTCAACCGCGACACACGTCTGGCGGCATTGGCCATTGGCCTTCCCGCATTCGCTCTTGCCAACGGCGGTCTCTTGACCTCGCTGCTGACAAACGGCATAGTTCTTGCGATGCTACTGATCTATCTTATGCCCTCGATGACCTACGACAATGCGCGGCACTCCTCTGTGCTGGTCGCTACTACGGATATGCGTGTGTAGAGTATCGAATCTTCAAGCAAACTCCTTGCTGGAGGCTTCTACAGAAGCCTCTAACTGCAAAGTGTAAGTTAACAAACTTGCTACTTATTTAATTTCAGTGCAAGGGCAGCTCGGTACATGTCGTGCAAGCAGTCCTGACATTGCTAGGTGAGCGAATGAACTTAAAGGACCGGCCATCGGAGTAGGGAAGCCCATGGGCACAAACTTGAGGAGAATAATCATGGCAGAACAAATGAAGCGAATCGCTGTCGTCGGCGGTGCGGGGTATTTAGGGAGCACATTGTGTGTTCATCTCATCAACCAGGGATTCGAAGTTGTATCGATTGATGCACACTGGTTCGGTGACGACGCGCTGCGTCCTCTTCGCGACCATCCGTGCTTCAGCAGCCTGAAGATTGACGTTCCACACGGAGACGAAGTACTGCCGCATCTACGCGGCTGTGAAGCTGTGATATGGGCCGCTGGCCTCGTCGGAGACCCCGCTTGTGACCTCGATATCGGCTTCACGTATGGCTGCAACTATCGCAGTGCTCTCACAGTAGCTCACATTTGCAAGTGGCTAGGAATCCGCAGGTTCATTTTTGCATCCAGTTGCAGCGTATACGGAAAATCGGACTCTGATGTAACCCATCTTAGTGAAGATTCCGCCACATACCCTCTGTCTTTCTATGCACGCGATAAGCTTGCTTGTGAGAAGGCCCTTCGTGCGATGGCCGACGATTCCTTCCACCCCAGCATTCTGCGACTTGCTACTTTATTCGGCTGGTCCGACCGGATGCGCTTCGACTTAGTAGTTAATGTGCTTACCGCGCGGGCATGCAAGGGGGAGACACTGGAGATATACGGAGGAGGGCAACGCCGCCCCTTCTTACACGTAAAGGATGCGGCTCGTGCGTTCGCCACTGTGTTATCAAGTGACACTTCCCTTATTTCAAATAAGATTTTCAATGTTGGGGCCGACGCCAACAACCATTGCATTAGCGACGTTGCCGACCTTGTCTTTTCCTCAATCCCCGGGGTGCGGGTGAAGTTTATGTCAGAAGCAGTCGATCTTCGGGACTACCATGTAGATTTCTCGAAGATCACGGAAACTCTTGGCTATAAGACCGAATTCACTGTCGCGCAGGGTATCGCCGAGATGCAACAGAGATTATCCGAAGCTAACGGAATCAACATTGGGGACCCCGTCTACATCAACGAGAAGAGAACACGCCAGCTCATCAGCGAGAGCTGGAAGAATGGTCGCCATCTGCAATCGAGTACTGCTGAACTTGTTGGGAGCGCTGCATAGCCTTTTCTGGATCTCGATGTGCGCGAAAGGTTCCCTTCAAGATGCAAGATCATGCTAAGTCCATCAG
The DNA here is from genome assembly GCA_041691575.1 of Terriglobales bacterium. Lineage (GTDB taxonomy): Bacteria > Acidobacteriota > Terriglobia > Terriglobales > Acidobacteriaceae > Edaphobacter. The sequence goes on along the minus strand of JBEPUJ010000019.1, from coordinate 23,446 downwards.
GTTGATGGCATTGGGGCTCAGCGCTCTGTTCGTGGGCTGGTCGACCGGTCAGCCCATTCGCGCCTCTCAGCACGCCAGGGCATCTCTGCCTGGCGCCGTTACAGGCGGTGGACCGTCGAGTACGGTACATTACGTGAGTCCGACAGGAAGTGACACTGGCGATGGCAGTTCTAGCCGTCCCTGGGCTACCCTCCAATACGCGGACACAGTTGTCAGGCCCGGCGATACGGTGACGGTGCTGGACGGGACATTTAGAGGTGACATTACACTCACATCGAGTGGCACGCCTGAACATCCGATTATTTACAAGGCCAAGAATAAATGGAAGGCTAAGTTGGTTGGGACAGGTACGGGAGCCGGCTCGGCGGTGGTCCGCTTAAGTGGAGGCTACACGACCATCCAGGGTTTTGATGTAACGGGAAGTGATGCAAATGGCATCATCCTCGCCTATGCCGGTACCACTGCAAGTTTTAATAAGGCCATAGGTAACTATGTCCACGATATAGTCACGCCTTGTGACTCCAACAGCGGAACCGCGATTGAGACAGGTGGTGGTGATAACTATAGTGGTATCACCCATAACGACATGCTTGAGAACCTGATTGTGAATATTACTCCCTATAATGGTTGCCTGGGAGGGCATAAGTCCAGTGGGCTTTATGCAGAAGTTCCTTATTCAGTGATTGCTAATAACATCGTGATCAATGCGGGATATGCTATCCAAAGTTGGCATGCTGCTTCACATGTCACGATTTATAGGAATACCCTTGTGAATAATCTTCGGTCTATCACCGTAGGCGCGGGCGATTCTCCTCATGGAATGACCAATGACTATAGCCTCGTACAGAACAACATCATCTATAACAGCGCTCGTACGGCTATTGCGGAGTCCGGTATGACCGGGCTGCACAACAAGTACATCGACAACCTGATCTACCGCGGAAATACAAGCATCAGTCTGAATAACGGATTAAATGCAATGGGTACGATCAACGCGGATCCACAGTTTGTCAACAATACCGGAACGGCCGCGGGTAATTATAGACTGCAGGTGTCGTCGGCTCGCTGGAAGTGGCTCTCCCAGGTTGGAACAAGAGCGGCTGTTGGTGAAGATACGCCTGTCAGGATGATTGCACCTCTACCGGAAATAGCGAGCAGTAGTATTGTTCCCGCTGCCGGCGTTAGTGCAAGCGCATCATCAATTACACGCGGTCACTCATCCGTCATAACGTGGACAACAAAGAATGCGGTGCGCGCAACGTTGAACGGAAGGTCAGTTCTACTGAATGGCTCCATCACCGTCCGACCAGCCATAACAACAACCTACAAAATCGTTGCAAAAAGTGCGATGGGTGCGATAGATTGGGGCGCAGTTACCGTTTCAGTCCACCGATAAGGGTTCTGGCTTTAGCATCAGACTGGCAAAACTGGATTAGAACAAATTTTACACTCCCGCAAGATTGCGTCCTGAAGAGAATGCCCCGAACCGCGTCGGCTTGGCAGGCCTGGATGAAATATCGCCTTGATAGCTTTTTCGTTTTACCAAGCGGCGATGCCCTACATTGCTACGATTGCAGGGCCGCAATCGAGGATACTCACATCCACATCAAAGTACCCTTCAGAAAACGCTGAAGCGGCTGCAGACCGAAAAAGACAGACGATGTGTGAAAAGTGTGCGCCTTTGCTCGCGACGGTCGTAGCGATTCGATGAGACGGATCTTGGCATCATGAATCATGAAAGGGGGGGCGGCGGCCGCATTCCAAACCTGGTTCCGCCCCTCCCTCACTTATTTCACCGTTACGGTAGCGGAACCCCAATCGGTTGTTCCCGTCGAGCTGGTTGCAATAATTCTGTAGGTTGTTGTTGAAGCTGGTGTAACGGTGATGGCACCATTGAGCGGAACGCTCGTTCCGTTCAATGAGACACTCACCGCATTCCTGGTCGTCCAAGTAATGACGGATGACTGGCCGCGTGTAATGGATGATGGACTCGCGCTAGCACCAGCAGCGACAGGACCAGTTGGAGCCGCCGTAACTGTCACCGTCACTTGACCCCAATCTTTGGTGCCTGACGTACTGGTTGCGGTGAAGCGATAGGTAGTCGTTGTCGTAGGCGCCACTACCAAGACGCCACTTACCGGAACTGGAGAGCCGTTCAGATCTCCGCTCACTGCGTTCTTCGATGTCCAGGTAAGAGTTGCAGAATTTCCGGAAACGATTGAAGCTGCATTCGCGGAGATTCCTGCCGCGACTGGTCCGGATGCACCAACTGTCACTGTTACTGCATTGGAGGCAGTTGCACCTGACCCGGATGTTGCCACCAGTGTATAGGTCGTCGTTGCTGTTGGGCTAAGAGTAACGGATGAATTGACTGCGACAGATGCTCCATTTAGGGTTGCACTCGTTGCATTCGTTGTGGTCCACGAAATCGTAGAGCTTCCGCCACCATAAGACAGGGACGTTGGACTCCCGTTGATTGCAACAGTTGGAGTGGTGTTGTTCACGTCAAACAGATGAGCACCGATATCAGTCGTTCCAGATTGCGGGCGAACTGTTCCAGCGAAATCCGCGGTAATACCGGCTAACGCCAGCCCAGCCCCTCGAGCTGGCGAGTTTGACTGAAGTCGATAGTCGCCTGAGGCTGTTCCAGTATTGTTGACAAACCGTGGGTCTGCAATGATCGTCCCTGCAGCTTTGAGCCCATTGCGCAACTGGATCGCGGTATTACCACCATAGACGAGATTGTTTTTGTAGACGTTATTTGTCCCTGTAGTGCCTGTTTCAATGATCGCCGGACCAGTTCCGTTGATAATAATGTTGTTTTGCACGAGACTGTTGTTATTAACGATACCTCCCGGCGAGTCTCCCGCACCCATGCTGAGTCCACGAACAGAATTAAGAACAATATTTCCGAAGAAGACTGTATTCGTAGCAGCGTGCCATGCTTCAATCGCATCGCCACAATTAATAACAATATTATTTGCGACAAGACTATTAGGGAGCATCATGGCTATCCCCGATGCCTGATGCCCGCCGGGGCAACCACCCGCTGCGACAAGGTTCACAATCAAGTTACCAATCGCTGATGCGTTACCTACTCCGGCATAGTTATTGCCGCCACTTCCAGTTGTAATGCCGGCTCCGGAATTTCCATTGCAGGGCGTAGTCATATCGTGGATGTAATTCCCTATGGCTTGGTTATAGGAAGCACCCGTTCCATTGGTCGTGAGATTAATACCATTCGCGTTAGACCCCGTGATGTCAAAGTCCTTGACGATCGTATAGCCTCCTGCCATACCGATAACTGTTGTGCCATCGCCATTGCCTCGGCCTACCAATTTGGCTTTCCATTTATGTTCTGCCACGTAGGTAACAGGGCGGCCAGACGTTCCTCCTGATGAGATGAACCAATCTCCAGTTCCGCCTCTACCAGCAAGATTATAGGTACCGTCCGCAAAAATAACGGTATCCCCTGGCTGTGCAGCACTACTTGAGCGCTGAGGGGTTAGCCAAGGTGAGTTGATGGATCCGTTATTGTAATCATTACCGTCAGGGGAAACATAATAGGTGGTCTGCGCTTCAGCCTGAACTGTAGCCAAAGGCGAGTATGCGCATGCCAGCGTAGCAGCAACAGTTAAGATGATATGAGAGTAAGAACGTAGTCGGACATTAAAACGCATGAATCTCCTAATGCCTGCGTAAGCAGGTCTGGTCGACACTTCTCCGGGTTGAAAAAGACATAGCTCTGTCGAGATCCTTGCCATAAGCAAGAATTTCCAGCGATTCCGCCAGTTAATAGCGAACTAGCCTAGATTGTCAGTTGGTTTGCAAGTTGCACAGCATGCGCCTACTCCGATCGAACTGAGTATCTGGGAGAGGATTTAGGTAATATTGCCGCCGGCTGGGATGGAACAGAGGAACAACGGTGGATAAAGAAACCACAAATGAGTGCATACTATCTCCTTCGTGCAGGGAGAGGCCCGTTTCCGAGTACTCGATGAGCATCAGCGCGCCTAATCTTTCTGAGAACGCAGTGTCCCACTTATACCGAATAAGCTTGGTGGAGGTTTAACCTTTCTTAACTCTGAAAGGTCCTTATATCTAACTCAAGTTAACCAAGCCGGAAACCGAACAAACCCATCACAACACATAGAGGTGAGGAAATAAAAAAATCTGATGGAGTGGTTATTCTTGCCACTCATCGAATCAAATTAGCACTATAGCCCCGAGAGTAACTTGCTCATTTCCTCAGTGAAATAGCACAAAGGTCGTACCGCGAGCGATCTCCGTAATATGACTCAACCGTTCGACGACACCCGTCGGATCATCGGCCAGCTTGTTCTCAGCATATACAGGATCACTTAGGGAATGATATCGCAGGTTTCGAAATACTGCATTGGCGGAATTTCAATATGGCTTAACAGGAGAAGAGCGAAGAATTCAAGTTCAAGCACCGCGACCGGTTTGTTGTGGCACAAAACTCTGTCCCTTCTTAAAACTCGTCGATAAATTTGTGAACAATGCTTGGCTTTCTCACACCTTGCACAAAATTTTCTTCCCAACAATCTCAGAGGGTTTAATCTTTCGCTTTTGAGATTTCGTGAATGAACACAAGATTAGCTGAGCTAAAAATGCGCTCGCCACTAAGACACCAACGTGTCGTCGAAATAGGAAACCAAGCTAAGCTGCTTTTCACTGATTCAGCCAATCTTTCCAATAAAAAAATTGTGCTACGAGGCACCTATGAAGACTGCTATCGATGAGCCTCTCAGGACCAGCGACGGTTACCTATTTGCTCCGGTGGTACGTGGATCGTATGCCATCCCTCTTCCAGAGTTTGCTTCCAGCATAGCGACTCCATCGGCAGGCAGATACTGGCGCACGTTGAAACATTTACGTACTTCGCAGCTCTTCTATCTTGTAAGTCACCGTATGTCGAATCGGAATAGGCTGAGTCGCTGGCCGGATGCGGACGTTACCTTGAGGGTCAGCAGGTGTCCGCAAAAAATGGCTGAGTGGAAACCGACCTTAGCTCGTCAAATAATTTTAGAGGGAAACGTTCGATTCCTGGAACCGACAATTCCAGACTCGGAGCAATCTCCATGGTGGGCTAAGGAAATTTCGCGACGTCAAATCTTTCACGCTAATTACTGCGACTTTTTAAATGTCGATTTAAGCTCGCTCGGGGAATCAGCGCTGCTTCGCAGTGCAACAAGGATTGCATTAAGCTGGTGTGACCAGAATGCTAGTGGCACAGAACTTGGGTGGGGCCAATTTTTCTTATCGCTGCGCATCGTCAATTGGTTGAAATACCTGGCCCGTAACGCTACACGGGCACGAGAGATAGGCGACGGGGCACAAATTGATCGAGTCTTAACGAGTCTCCGCGTCCAGATACTATCGCTTGAGAGTCGATTGGAAAGGGAACTCCTGGCGAATCACCTTTTGAAGAATGCGAAGGCTCTGATATTTGCCGGAGCGCTTCTGGAAGCTCCCGAGAGTGACCGATGGCGTGTTCTGGGCCAACAGTTACTACGAGAGCAAATCGCTGAACAAATCCTTCCTGACGGCGGTCATATCGAAAGATCGCCGATGTATCATGCGTGGGTTCTCGACGATCTATTGGACGTCCAGCATCTGTTTGAGTCTTGTCCTCCTGAGGAGCCCGAGTGCGCGTTAGAAGTATCCCAAGGCATTAAAAATATGGCCCGGTATCTTAGTGAGATCATCCATCCTGATGGCGAGATCCCACTCTTTAATGATTCGCAGTTGGATGTTACGCGGCCAACCGCGCAAATCCTTTCGGAGGCTGGAGCACCAGCGGCAGATTTGTCGCAGAGCCGCACTGAAGTAAATGCCCTGTGTGACACCGGCTACGCGACCATTCGAGACTCTATAACGCGAAGCTTCCTCATTTTCGATTGTGGCCCGCTCGGTCCAGATTATCAGCCTGGACATGGTCACTCGGATGTTCTCAGTTATGAACTGACGCTGCATGGGCAACGGGTGATCGTTGATACCGGTGTAAGTTCATACGAGCGGGGCCCGGATCGGCACTACGAACGATCTACGGCAGCCCACAATACAGTCCGCGTTGACGGAACGGAGCAGGCAGAAATCTGGGGTGGATTTCGGGTCGGACGTCGGCCTGGGGTAAGCCCCATTCACTACGGCGAAATTGCCGGTTGTCAATTCGTGCAAGGTGCACATTTTGGATACAAGCGTCTAAACGTAGTCCATTCGCGCACTGTCCTTCGCTTGCAAGACAATTCGTGGGTGTTTGTGGATACATTGCGTGGAAAGAGAAACCACAAAGTTGAATCCTTTATCCACTTTCATCCCGCGATTCAGCTCTCGCCATATACCGAGTCGCAAATATCCTCTCCTGAAATGATGGTGCCCCGCTGGGTGCTTGAGTTTGGAGGATTGCGCTATCTCTTTATGGCGTTGGGAGACGGCGTTATGAATCAAACTCAAGCTTGGTACTCTCCTGGGTTCGCAGTCCGCCTGCCCCAGCCGGTCATCCACTGGACATCAGAAGGAAAACTTCCGGCAACGATGGTTTACGCAGTTGTACCTGAAGGAACACCGCCAATTAGAGTCGGCCAGATGGCAGACCACCGCGGTATAGAACTGAACCACGTCTTTGTCCCACTGCTGTGAGAAAGCGGCAGCAATAAGAAGACCTAAAATCGAGCTGCCTGCTCGATGGAGTATCGATATGGGCTCACAATATTGTTCTCAAAGCCTGGAACCAACGGTTTCGAATCAATGCGCTGTCGATCAATGGCTATATGCGCAGTTCCGAATCCTGCTTTTCTTGTTGATTGGAATAGGAGTACTGATCTGTACTCCCGCCTGGGCGCAGACGCCGGCTGCAGGAATCACTGGGAACCCTACCGTCATTGCGTCGGGCGGCAGCTCAACCCTGACGTGGACCACGAACAACGCCGTGAGCGCCGATTTAAATGGCACGACAGTCGCATTGAATGGGTCGCAAGTGGTTTCGCCTACGACGTCAACCACATATCGCATTACGGCTCACAGTTCGACAGGCGCGACTGACTGGGGCCAGGTTCTCATCACAGTGACTTCGAGCGCTCCGACTGCCGAAATCAGTGCGAACCCAACGTCCATCACATCTGGAGGAAGCTCTACACTGACCTGGACGTCGACCAATGCAGTGAGTGCGACCCTGAACGGCTCGTCGGTTGCGGTTAATGGATCTCAATCTGTTTCACCCACGTCGACGACCTCCTATACCTTTGTGGCCACAAGTTGGTCTGGCGCGACCGCCACGGCCCAGGCCACCGTCACGGTCGGTTCAAGCGGTCCGACTGCTGGAATCAGCGCGAATCCGGTCTCCATCGCGTCTGGCGGCAGCTCCACGCTGACGTGGACGTCGACCAATGCAGTGAGCGCGACTCTGAACGGCGCATCGGTTGCGGTTAATGGGTCGCAATCTGTTTCGCCCACCGCAACGACCACATATACCTTCGTGGGCAAGAGTTCGTCGGGTACGACTGCGTCGGCCCAGGCCACCGTCACGGTGGGTTCAAGTGGTCCTCCGGCTGCAGGAATCAGTGCGAGCCCAACCTCGATCGCGTCTGGGGGCAGCTCAACACTGACGTGGACCACGAACAACGCCGTGAGCGCTGATCTAAATGGCACGACGGTTGCCTTGAATGGATCTCAAACGGTTTCGCCTACGACCTCGACCACCTATCGCCTTACGGCTCACAGCTCAACAGGCGCGACCGACTGGGGCCAAGTCACGGTTACTGTGACCACTGCCGGAATCAGTGCGAACCCGGCCTCGATCCCATCTGGAGGCAGTTCTACGCTGACCTGGACGTCGACCAATGCCGCGAGCGCGACACTGAACGGTGCGGCGGTGGCCGTTAATGGATCGCAGTCTGTTTCACCCACGTCGACCACCACGTATACCTTCGTGGCCACGAGCTCCTCTGGTGCGCACGCCTCGGCCCAGACGACTGTAACAGTCGGTCCAAGCGGTTCCCCGACTGCCGGAATTAGTGCTAATCCAACATCCATAGTGTCTGGTAGCAGCTCTAAGCTGACCTGGACGTCGACCAATGCCGCGAGCGCGACTCTGAACGGTGCGTCGGTTGCGGTTAATGGATCGCAGTCTGTTTCACCCACGTCAAGGACCACTTATAACTTTGTGGCTACGGGTTCGTCAGGGACGACTGCATCGGCGCAGGCCACGATCACTGTAACTTCAGGCGGGCCTCCGACTGCCGGGCTTTCTGCGAACCCAACATCCATCGTCGCTGGTAACAGTTCGACACTCACTTGGACGACTAATAACGCGGTAAGCGCTGATTTAAACGGCACGGCGGTTCCGTTGAACGGATCACAAGTAGTTTCGCCGACCACGACAACCACCTATCGCCTTACGGCTCACGGTTCGTCAGGCGCGACTGACTGGGGTCAGGTTTCCCTCGTAGTGACGGGGACTGGCCCTGTTACGGGCCAATGGGCAGCCGTTCAGACCTGGCCATTCATGGCCGCTCACGCACATCTTCTCCCAAACGGAAACGTCCTCTTCTGGCCGTCTTTCGATCAGGGAAATAATCCCACGCTGTGGAATCCGATCACCAACAAGTTCAACACTGTGCCTATGGCGGCATATAACATCTTCTGTTCTGGCCACTCGCTGCTACAGGATGGCAGATTATTTGTTGCTGGCGGACACGCTGGCAACCAAGGTGACGGACTTATCAGCAGCACCGTCTACGATCCAAGCTCGAATACTTGGACACAGACCAGTGACATGAATGCGCCGCGCTGGTATCCCACAAATACGACTCTACCCAGCGGCGACGTTCTGGTTGTGTCAGGTTACAGAACAACCGGCATCTTCAACACGTTGCCACAAATCTGGCATCCTGCCACAAACACCTGGCTGAGTTTAACCAGCGCCCAATTAATGCAGCCGCTTTACCCAATGATGTTTGTTGCTCCCAGTGGGCAAGTGTTCAATTCGGGCCCGGACCAGATCACAAGATACCTCAATACCAGCGGGACCGGCGTGTGGACAACGGTTGGCAACTTAAACTACGCAGGTACCCGCGATTATGGGTCCGCTGTGATCTTCGATGGCAAGGTTATGATCGCGGGCGGAGACGGCAGCACCACTGGTCCCGCTACCAATACGGCGGAGATCATTGACCTGAACGCAACGAACCCGACATGGCAGTTCACGTCATCGATGTCGATTGCACGTCGCCAATTCAACCTGACGATTCTGCCAGACGGAAAATTGCTTGCCTCCGGTGGCAGCGGTGGCTTCGGATTCGACAACGCAGCCTCCCCGGTCTACCCGGCAGAGATGTGGGATCCCGCCACCGGCAAGTGGACCACGATGGACAGCATCACGGTCTACCGCGGTTATCATTCCACGGCACTCCTGCTGCCCGATGGCCGCGTACTTTCCGCCGGCGGAGAACAAACAGGAGCCAGTGCGGAGATTTACTCTCCTCCATATCTCTTCAAAGGAGCTCGACCGACCATCACCTCTGGGCCTTCCAGCGTGAAGTATGGACAGACTTTTCTTCTGGCCACACCGGATGTGGCCAATATTAGCCAGGTGACATGGATTCGGCTAGGCTCCGTCACCCATTCGTTCAATCAGAACCAGCGTTTCAACCATCTCCAGTTCGCGCAGGCCAGCGGAGGCTTGAATATCACCGCCCCTGCAAATGCGAACCTGGCCCCCCCGGGGCATTACATGCTGTTCCTTGTAAATAGCAGCGGCGTCCCATCGGTAGCCAGCATCATCCAGATCACGCATTAGGGAGAATACTGCTCACATCCTCAACCTATCTCAGGGAAAGGGGGAGACTATGAGAATCAATATTCGAGGCCACCTTGGCGCGTGGCCATTTATCCTGCTGTTCGTTCTCGCTTCAACGCTTAGGGCTCAGCCCTATGCCTTGATCGACATCGGTGCACTGCCCGGCGGGAATACAGTCGCAACAAAAATCAATTTGGCGGGACAGGTGGTCGGACAGTCCGGAAAAATGTACGGCGTGCAGACCCATGCCTTTGTCCTGGCTTCTGGCAAACTGTTCGATCTCGGAACCCTGCCAGGGGGAGAATACAGTTCTGCCTTCGACGTCAACACCAAAGGTAGTGTCGTCGGTGAGTCGAACACAGCCATCAATGTCCACGCCTTCATTTGGGATACGGCCGGGGGAATGCAGGACCTGGGAACTCTTCCTGGGGACAAAGGCAGTAGAGCGTTCGGCATCAACGATTCGGACCAGGTGGTCGGATACTCCAGTGGCCCCAACGGCTTCACGGCCTTTTTGTGGACGAAGGACGCAGGCATGACTAGCCTGGGCACGCTGCCAGGGGGGAACAGCAGCGAGGCTTCGGACATCAATAACGCAGGATCGGTCGTGGGCGTCGCGTCTATCAGATCTGGGGAGAAGCATGCATGCTTCTGGACGGCCAATAGTGGCATTCAAGACTTAGGAACCCTGCCGGGCGACCTCACGAGCGCAGCTTACAGGATCAACAATCCCGGCAGCGTCATTGGATCCTCCATCGGATCTAAAGTCACCCACGCTTTCTTGTGGATGCCCAACGGTGGCATGCAAAATCTCGGAACCCTGGGCGGTGACTCCAGCAGCGCGCTGGATCTAAACAATAAGGGCGAGGTGGTGGGCACCTCGGTCGCAGCGATGGGGGGACACGCGTTTTACTGGTCCAGCAGCACCGGCATGCAGGACCTCAATGCTCTGATTCCTTCTAATTCCGGCGTGGTGCTTACGTCAGCGGTCGGTATCAACAACGCCGGTTGGATCTTGGCCGTTGGAGCAGTAACCACCGACCGTAGCCAGCCGCTGGAACTGGATGATACGCACATTCACGCTGGTCCTATTCATGCGTTTCTACTCACACCGCTTCACTGAGCGAGAGGAGGGCAGGTCGTCGGCTTGTTCTGACCGACGAGTAGAGCTAAAAAAAGCCCCGGTCATCGACCGGGGCTTTTCCTTTGGAAGCAGGGCAATACCTCAAACTCTTTTAGAACGGAGTTCGGGTCCCTTCAACGCGCTCAAGTTTCCACCCGCATGTTGCACAGCCATATCGACAATATGTCGGGCGATCGCAAGGGATGCTGTAGCCGCGGGTGAGGGCACATTAGATACATGTACGACACCTTCGGTGTAAACGAAGTGAAAATCGTCAACGAGGTCGCCCTTCCAATTCAGCGCTTGCGCTCGTACGCCAGACCCGCCTGGCTCAAAGTCGTCTGAGGTCAGTTCCGGGATGAGGCGCTGAAGCGCCCGAACGAAGGCAGCTTTGCTCCACGACCGGTAATATTCGCCCAGAGACATCTTCCAATGTTTTGCGGCCATTCTCCAGAAGCCAGGGAATGTAGCAAATTCGAACACGTCGCTGGCCTGGAACGATTTCTTTGAATAGCCCTCGCGTTTGAAGGCGAGCACGGCGTTGGGGCCTGCCTCAACACCACCTCCGATCCGTTTGGTGAAATGGACTCCAAGGAACGGGAATCGCGGATCCGGAACTGGATAAATCAGCCCCTTCACGTAGTGCTGCTTCGCCGCAACAATATCGTAATACTCGCCGCGAAAGGGGACGATCATCAGGTCGAGCTTGGCCTTGACCATTCGACTGATCCGGTCACTGTGGAGACCAGCGCAGTTGATGACAAGCCGCGCTTCGACGGGGCCGTGCGTTGTTTCGATGATTGTGTTGCCGCCGGCGCGCCGCAGCGCAGTCACTTCGTGCGAAAGCAGGATCGTTCCGCCGGCGCAAGTAATCAGCTCCGCATACTTTTCTGCAACCTTGCGGTAATCCACGATGCTCGTGCCTGGCACATGAATACCCCGGATACCGGCAGCATGTGGCTCAAATTCGCGAATCTGTTCCACCGCGAGCATCTGGAGCCCCTTCAATCCATTTCCATTGCCGCGTCGGTAAAGCTCTTCGAGTTGTAGCAACTCACTCTCTGAAGTTGCAATGATGACCTTGCCACAGACGTCGTAGGGCACTGCGTATTTCTGGCAAAAGCGCAAGAGCTCATCCGCTCCCTCAATGCAGAGCCTGGCCTTCAAACTCCCGGGCTTGTAATAAATCCCAGAGTGAATCACACCGCTGTTGTGGCTTGTCTGGTGTCCCGCGACGAATGATTCTTTTTCGATGACGACCATACGCACCTTCGGAAACCGCTTGGTAAGCTCAAGTCCGGTTGCCAACCCGACAATACCGCCACCGATGATCGCTATCTCTGTTTGGTAAGACATGGGAACCCCAGCCGAACGGTATTTACCACGCTTCGCGGCCATGATGTACACGTATTGCTTGCGGCCCTGCCACAAAGAAAAAGGCCAGACGATGTCGGCCTTCGTGCTGCGATTGAGATGCAAGCTGGATAGCCGGGTGGTGTGCAGACGACACCTCCGAAGGATTTTTACTCTATCCAACCACGGCTTGAATTGGTGCTCCTAATTTCTGCGATAGATTGCGATCCCGGTCGCAGCCTGCAAGATCGCCTCGAGGCTCCGGCGCGTCACGGTCTTTGCGGTGCTGGTTGGAACAAAGACAATGTCGTCCGGTTGAAGCTCAAGATCGGGACTCTTTGCTGCAAGAATGACGTCCAAAGGAATCGGAACATTTTGTGGGTTGCTGTTGGCTTTGCGGATCAATCTTGCCGATTTCAGCGAGGCCGTAGAATTGGTTCCATGGGCCATGGCAATAGCCTGAAGAACGGTTAAATGTGGATTATCCATAACGATTCCAGTTGGCTCTTTCACATCGCCGACCACATACACCATTCCAGCCTTCGAAACCACAATCGTGTCACCCGGGCGCACCGCCACATTCGTCAATGTTTCTCCATTATCTTTCGACATCAGCATGGTTTGGGAACTCTCGAGCCCATCACGGTGCGTAATGGTCACGCTCTTCCCTGCTTTTGGCGTGATGCCACCCGCAGCGGAGATTGCGTCAAGAAGTGTTCGCCCCCCTAGCAGTGGATAGATGCCGGGCTTCTGAACTTCACCCAGGACTGAGATGCCTGCGGTGGCATACTCCTTCACAAAGACCGAAACCTGTGGATTATTGAAATAACCGTGTTCCTCCAGGCTTCGCGCAACAGCACTTTCGGCCTGTAGCGTGGATAGTCCCGCGAGTTTGATGTTGCCCGCCATTGGCAAGGAGGCGTAGCCCTCGGGGCTGACGCGCACGTCATAGCGATACTCCGGGGCCCCAGCAACGCTTATCGCAAGCAAATCTCCGCTGCCCAGAAATATCTCCGGAAGAGGTGAATGGGATGAGATTTGGGTCGCTGTGCCTGAGCCCACGCGAGTTGCTGTTCCCTGTCCTGGAAGGCTTGAAACAAGTATGAGTAAAAGGCCATTCAACACTGAAATTGATCGAGTCTTACGCATATTCGTTCCTCGTGGCTTTCATCTAACGGTGACCCTATGGCTTTGAATCCTCTGAGTCCACCCAGAATTGAATCAGATAGCCGCTTATGCAGTGATTACACTCGATTGAATGTTCAGCAGATACTTCGGAGAGGGCAATTAGATGAACTATCCGATCATTTCAGGAGGGATCTGTCACTTCGCCTGGCTGTCTGAGCTCGGAAGATGGACGGCGCGCATTGCTCATAATCGCAACTAACGTACCGACCCCATAGGAGATATGGAGAAGAAGGAAAGGTATCGGCATAAGCAACGCTTCGGCAGTTCTCTCTCTCAATGCCATATGGCATGTCACTCCGATGCTTACAGCTCCGTAAATCGCACCAAGCAAAAGAATAGGACCCCGTAACCATAATTGAAGGGTCACCGCTGTCCCCACTGAAAAGAGGAGCATGAGAAGACTAAGAAGCAGGGCCGCGACAAACGCACCCGGAACAAAATGCCGCATCGACATGGATAAAGGATTTGTTCTGAAACTAATTACGTTCCAGAAGCCATTTTTGAATGCGTATCTAACGAGCGATACCAAATCCGGGATCACAAAATATTCGCAACTGGTCTTGTCCGTAATGTAGAGCTTGTAGCCGCGCGCACGAAGTCTCTGGCTAAGATCGTTGTCCTGATTGCGATGTAATTGCGTATCATAGCCGCCTACCTCGAGGAGAGTGCTCTTCAGAAAGATCGGATAGGGAATGGTGTCCGCGAAGCCTGTACCGCGTGTTCGCATCGATCTCGCAGAAGTGCCAAAGGGATGAGCCAGTGCCCAGGCAACGAGCCGTGCTTGAAGCCGATCTTCTGCGGGCCGGATAATCAGACGACCGCTACAGCCGGCCGCGTCGTGCACCTTCAGTTCTTCAAGACACGTAGCGATATAGTCTTGTGCATAGTTGGTGTGCGCACCAAGAATGCAGATATATTCTCCCTGAGCTCTCTTGATGCCAAGGTTAAATGCATAGGGTGTCTTTCTCTGTTTGTTAATTTCGAGTTTTATGCGAGAGTCTCCGCTGGCAATTCGTTTAACGATCTCCTGCGTCCCATCCGAGGAATCCCCGTCCACGACGATGATCTCCAATTCCCAGTCGGAGGTTTTCTGCTGCGCAAGTGACTTTAGAGCCATCTCAATATGGCGTTCTTCATTGCGGACAGCCAAAACAGCGGAGACAAGAGTGCGATCTCCAGCGTTAATTGTTCCGGTTCGCGATTCCGAGATGATGTCCATTTTGTTATTTTAGGTCTCAAAAAAGGGGAACGGGAGACGGATTGCCCTCGGACAGGGTTGGTCGAACTGCTAACAGCGAACGATCTTTACTGAGGAAATCCCGGCGGTTGCGTTGCGGGTATCGACTACGAGTTGCGCCTCGTCCACGATCTTTCGATAGTCATAATCAGAATGGTCGGTGAGGATAACTACGCAGTCGTATTCGCCGATCTCCTCCAGCGGCACGCATTGCATCTGGAGATCGTACCTGCGGCCCTTTCCGATCTTCGGGAAATAGGGATCGTTATAGGCAACTAAGGCACCGCTCTTCTGTAGAGCTTCGATAATCGTAATCGCAGGAGATTCACGGAGATCATCGATATCCTTTTTGTAGGAAACACCCAGCACTAGAACCTTCGACCCGTTCAAAGATTTGCGGCGGATATTAAGTGCTTCGGCAATGAAGTCGACCATATGGTAGGGCATGGCCATGTTGATCTCGCCTGCAAGCTCGATGAAGCGCGTGGCGAAATCGAACTCCTTCGCCTTCCATGAAAGATAGAAGGGATCGATCGGAATGCAGTGCCCCCCCAGGCCAGGCCCCGGATAGAACGGTTGAAATCCGAATGGCTTGGTCGCCGCAGCTCTTATGACCTCCCAGATATCAATGCCCATTCGCAGACAGAGAAGCTTTAATTCATTGACGAGCGCGATGTTCACGCAACGGTAGATATTCTCGAGCAGCTTCGTCATCTCAGCAACGGTCGTGTTTGAGACGAGCACCGTTCGGCGGAAGATGGAGGCGTAAAGCGCTGTGGCAATCTCGCTCGCATTGCGATCAATGCCGCCGATAATCTTGGGAATCTCGTTGCGTGCGACGGTGTTATTTCCGGGATCTTCGCGTTCGGGAGAAAACGCGAGGAAAAAAACGTTACAGGCCTCGGAGTCATCACACGAGACGCGCAAATCCGAGAAGTTTCCCTTCTCCAGCAGAGGCAACACTATTTCCTCCGTAGTTCCCGGATACGTCGTGCTCTCGAGCACAACCAATTGGCCAGCCCTCAAGTGCGGAGCAATTGACTTGACGGTTTCCGTAACATAGCTGAGATCGGGCTCGCGATACTCCGTGAGCGGTGTCGGTACGCAGATCACAATTGCATCCATCTCAGAGATACACGTGAAATTTGCGGTGGCTTTGAATCCGCGGTCGCTGGCAAGCGCAATCTCTGTTTGAGGAATGCGGCAGATGTAAGACCGCAGAGAGGCGAGCATATTAATCTTCGCGCTATCGGTGTCAAAGCCGGTAACTTGAAAGCCTTGTTCGGTGAACAACAGTGCCAGGGGAAGGCCGACGTATCCCAAGCCAATCACACCGACGTTTGCGGCTCTCGATTGAAGTTTGGCAATCGCTTCTTCTTTCAGCGTCGTTGCACTAAATGGTTGCTCTGTGACGATTGTATGCATGATATTTCCCATTCATTAGATGTGATGGTGAAATTGAGATCGGAGCATTGGTATTGCGATGAAGATGCACAGGACGATGTTTCAGTCTGTATACGTAACTAGGAATTACCGATGACAGTTGCGCCAGACGACGCATCAGCTGGCTAATTGCGCCTCGGCAGCGTCCATCTCGAGCAGAATCGCACGCTGGATGAAGTCAAGTGAGACAATCAATCGCATCTTTCCCTTCCGCCTGATGATTCGTCCCGCCAGGCCTGCAAAAGATCCGGATTTAATTCGTACCTGCTTCCCGGCAACTAAAAACGGATACGGCTCAGCCTTCCAGTACGCCAGAGAATCCCGTAGCTTTTCAACTTCACCGTCGGGCAGAGCAGCTGCGTTTCCATTGAAACCCACTAATCGAATTACTCCGGGATGTGCGAGGATTCGGACTCTATCTGTAATGATCATTTTGACAAACACGTAACCCGGAAATAGAGGAAGTTCAACTTCTACGCGACGATGGTTCCAGTCTCGCACTGAAGAGTAGAGAGGCAAATACGTCTCCACATCCTGATCCATGAGTCGATCTGCGACAACCTTCTCGTGCCGCAGTAAGGTGTAGGCCACATACCAATGTGGTTTCACATCGACATCTCGTTTTAGCTCTATTTGTGCCAAAGCTTCGCCAACCTCAACCGCGACGTATGTCGGGATAAGCTCAGTAGCCTCATGGAGTTATCGGCTCCGAAAATGTCGACTTACCTCGAATGAGGCATCTTTAAATATTGATTTCATAGGCCCGGGGCCCGTTGAAGCAGGAACCCACGCTAGACATTTCGGAAATATACGTCGGTGTGGTAGCGCACATACCTCCAAAAATCTACAAACCTCAGTCGAGGAATTTGCGGGGTTGCATTTCATATCTAAAGATATTGGAGGAAGCAATAAGCTATCTTGCATACGTGAATCAGTCTTACGCTGTGTGGTGCACTGCACAGACGTCATAAGGCGTGTGCTGCGATGGAATGTGATAAGTAGAGTTCGTCGGATTAGAGGAAGCAATCAGAGCGTGAAAAGGCAGCGCCGCAAGTCATCGAGGAAACGCGCCTTCTGCTAAAAAATGCTGGGCTCGTCCCACTCTCCCAACCTGGTCCTGACGAGCTTAGGCCTCGAACTTGAACTACGCCTCGCAATCGCACAGCCGATCGGCGAAGAGGCCCGCATCGGTCAGGATGTTGCAATTGTCATTTTTTGCGTCCCTACGATCCCGGAAGGCGCTGAAATGGAGGCCAACTAGAATGTTTATGTAACACGCCCTGATAAGTTCGACCAGCTTAGGAGCTTTCTCCATCGTTTTCTTCAAAATGATTCTTCTACTTACTGAGCTCGTTTCCACGGAGGGCTAAACGATTGACTTCATCTCCGACTATCCGATAGCATTCACAGACCATCATCTCCAGACCTTTCCGATCGAGGATTGTGATGTGACCGCGGGAATAATGAATCAGACCCCTATCTTGTAAGTGACCAGCCGCTACGGTTACAGTTTCCCGCCGTCCGCCTAACATGTTGGCGATGAACTCCTGCGTCATCACGATTTCATCGCCGTTAAGCCGATCATGGCACAAGAGAAGCCATCGGCAAAGGCGCTGCTGTACGGGATGCAGGCAGTTACAGACGGCAGTTTGTGAGATCTGGACAATGAGAGCATGCATGTAGCGCAGCAAGATACGTTGAAGTGGGCCACCGCGCGCAAACTCTGCCTGTAACACTCTGGCGGGTATTTTGATAGCATTGCCGCCGATCTGGACTACCGCTCGATGTGGCATCGTGCCACCTCCGAGGAGTATGGCAACGCCGAGGATCCCATCATTCCCCACAAGGGACATCTCGGCTGTGGAACCATCATGCATCGTATAGAGACATGACACGACACAGGTGGTAGGAAAGTAGACATGGTCCAACAAGCCACCGGGTTCATAGAGAACCTGCCCAAGCGGGAGAGGCGTTTGTCGCATACTCGCGCCGAGGTGCTCATATTCTTCAGTCGAAATAAGCCTTAAAAGATGGTTTTCTAGGAAGTCTTGCCTTTCCGCAGATCCGAACATCGATGCCTCCAGCCCGATACGACTCACTCGCCTCTTGCTGCTTCGGTAGTCTGTCGGGAAGATCTCATGCGGTAGAGATAAGTTCATGGCCCGTGATGCGTTTGTTCGTTGTGGCTGGGATCTCTTTGCGTATCCGCTTATTGCTCAATCGTGCCGTATGCCTGCTTCGATTATTGCCAATCACTCCTTCCTGGCTACCTAAGCCACAAACGTTGGTCCGGGCTATCGCAGTCCTTCTCCAACGGCTCGGCAGCTTTGCTCGTTAATCCATCACATTGAAACATGAACCGCGTCGCCAGATGGCAGCTACTGTTCAGCTACGAAGGAGCGGAACGCCTCCACTTTATTCCAAGTTGAGGAATGTGGGTAGGAATTTGTTGAAAGCGATTCCATATCTCCAAAATAGAGATCATATTGAGCAACCGGAGTGCGAAGAAGATCCCTCGCCCCCATGAGTGGTCGATTGTCGTGTCAATGCCCGGGCCGCATGATCCTCAGGAGCGGACGCCCCTCAACGTTCTCCAATGGAAATTAGACGAGACGGGATTTCGGATCGACGGAAACCGTGTGTGCGTGAGGCATATGCAACTGACCGAGTTCGCGAAGGTCCCAATTGCTCTCTTGCAGCACCGTAACTTTGCCAGATTCCGCTGAGACGTAGAGGCGTCCCAATCCCGGATCAAACGCGAGCACGTCCGGATCTTCGCCGACCTGGTGAACAACGAGAAGCTTCATTGCATTCAAGTCGAAAACTGCACGCGAGTGATTCTCTTCGCCGGCAATAAAGGCCAGTCGATTCGCCTGGTCGAGTGCGATGCCATGGGGGTTCTCAATGCCCTGTAACTTGTATCGGCCAACAATCTTCATGGCGGCCGGATCAATAGAAACCAGCTCATTCAGTCCGTGAACCGCCACCAGAATGTGGCCAGATCCCGCGTCGTAGACGGTATTACCCGCTCCTCCTCCAAGTGGAATGGAGGTGATTAGCTTGTTCGTCTCTGCATCGACAACTGTATCCACGCCGCCGTGCTCATCCGAGACGAAGACTCTTTTGGTCGACGGTGAGTATTCACCATATCCCCTGCCGCAAAGCAAGCGAAGTCCTAATGGAAGACGGCGCGTCAAATCCAAGATAATAGCCAGCGATCGCCCGACTGTAATCGTCGATCACGATCGTAAGCCATGGCCTTGCCGCCGATCCATCCTCCTTTAGCAACTTGATGTCCAGCTGAGCATGATCTGCCTGCCAGATGGAGTTGGGCTTGCTGGCTTCCCTCCGGTGGATCAGATCGAAGCTCTCGCCGTATGACTTAGCTCCTTGGTGAGCAAGGGTGCGAAGGCTCGGCGGCACTTCCCGAACGATGTCATACACGGTCCAATAACTTGGAACGGTGTCACCGATCGCCTCTGCATACTCTTTGATCGGGCGGTGAACGGAGGTGATCGGAACCGGATGGCTCTCGAGCGCAAGACCCTTGATCGCCCTCTTCATCGGCTCAGACACAACCTTCCGTGCGCCATGATCCAGTCGGGTCTTGCGAGCTAAGGATGCCAAACCGGACGAGCGGTACAGTGCGACCCAGCGTTGTGCGGTCCGGAACGCCAGCCCTGCCTCTGCAGCCACCAAGCGAAGCGGTCTGTTTTGCTCCAAGTGCGGTTCAAGCCACCGAAAGCGCTGCATCGCGGTGTCTCGAATCTGCCTCGGACAGCGCCAAGAAATCTTGCATGACCTGAGCTTACGCCAAATAGCGCTCAAATAATTACGCCAAATAGCGATCAAAGCGACAGCCCTAGCGTTAGCTTTTTCGACCCATAATCGGGGAAAGGGTGTGCGAATGGGTACTAGATATTATTGTGGCGCGTGAAGCGCGTCGCTTTACAAGGAGCACCAAATGGAAACAAGTAACATCAGGACCTTTTTACAGGGGTTCTATGAGGTCGCGAAGGCCTATGTCGTTGGAGATAACCCTGTAACTACCTTCTCCTCTTGCGGTGCGGTTCTATTAGCATCTATTCTTGCTCAAACTCGGTCCGTGGATATTCTCGCCACTATCACGGGTTTTCCACCCGGCTTTATTGGGGCAGTCCTCCGGGTCATGGAGACGGGAGGCTATCACCTCTCTCTGGAGTTTGCCGACCTGATCATGGCTGCCTGTCTGCGCTCGGATGACTTCGGGCTGTTAGAAAACAGCGTTGATGCGTTCATGGAAATATATTGGGCACGGATGGATCCGGTATGGCGCGATGAGTTCGAGATTCTTCGGGAACGCCGCCTTTTTGGCGGTCAGCGTCAGGGTTGGATTGATGCAGAACATGGCCCCCCGTTAACGGAGAATGAGCGGGCTTACTTCGCAGTGAAGTCGCTAGTTTACAAAAAAAATAGTTGCCAAAATCGAAGCGACTTGGCCACACCTTCATGATGAGTAAGTCGGCCCTCCTGAACGCAGGATGGGAGCCTGTGCGGCATACCTATCGCGGAAGGACTGCATAGTTCTTGGGTTGAAAGTCGCGCACATGGCATCATTGTGGCCGCGCAACTTATCCTGAGAGCTCTACAACTTCATGGCTAAGGGAGGCATCATTTGTCCCGGTTCTATTCCGGGGCAAATGATGCCTCCTTACTTATAAGAGGAGTTGCTAGAAGCAGGGAGAAAGTCACGTCCCCGCATCCGTTGCTACAATCCATTTAAAAACGCACATGGGGCGCGCCGCTTTTTCGGCTGCTGCTCCGAATGGCGCTGGCGGTCGCTAACTTCTCCGGTGCTGAGTTCGGAGTCCGACGAGATGCGTCATGCATCGGCATGCGGAATCACTACGAGCGAATGAAATCTGGAAGGCAGGCTGCGCGCTGGCACGGCCGCGAATGGAAGCGAGATCGCCGTGCAAAACAATCCCGTTCAGAATATTAGTTCGTTTGCGCTCTAGTAGATGTGAAGCTTCAACAGGTTGTCCATCCGATCCAGGACTGAGAAGCTGAAGTTGCGAACCAGCAGCGACTCAGGAGATCGAATGGACAACCACCAGAATGCCAGAACGACGGTTTTGATACGCATTGAATTCTTCGAAAAGACTGCGGCGGAGAGGGCCGGTCGAGCGGCTAAAATGAGCGAGCCCCAACAAACTCCTTTCACAGGATCGTCCCCAAAATTAGTCCAACTATCTTCACGCCAATAATTTCGACTTTCACTCCACGATGAGGCTGATATTGGGTGTGCGGCGGTTCGCGTCGGTACTAGCTTTCATGTCACGCGCACACATGGCCTCCGAAAACCCAGTTCCGTACACTGAGTATCTAACTCCTGGCCAGGTGGCTGCCATCCTGCAGGTCTCCACCGACACCGTCGCCCGGGAGTTTGGGAACGCCGAGGGGGTGATAGACCTCGGTACCCCTGAGTCTCGTCGCAAGCGTCGCAAGCGCGTGCTTCGCATCCCGCCCCGCACGCTGCAGCGGTTCATCGCTGAGAAGCTGGTTCGGGCTCGTTCCTAAACACCGAAAGCCCATCGGGATATTCCGATGGGCTTTCGGTGTTCAGGGTTGTTATGCCGACCGCACGGGACAAGGACGACTCCGCTTCTTCGTCGGTGTCCCCCATGCCTTCATGACCTGCTCGTCGAGCCGGGTCTGCCGTCCCTTCACCCACGGCCCATAGCTTTTCTCGGTGACGCGGATGGACTTATGTCCCAACGCCTTGGAGACATCTTCCAGAGGGGAACCGGCGTTCAGCATTTCGACCGCGAACGTGTCCCGCAGCCGGTGGCTCCGCATGTGACCTCCACATTTAATCCCAGCCGCGTTAAAGCACGGGACGATGAACCTTTTCCCCCAATTACCACAGATGCTTTTCTTCGACCCCATGCCTGACCAGAAGAAGTATGTGCTGTTGTCGTTGGGTAATGCGAGAAGTTCCTCGGCAACGTCGGGCGGAAGCACCACGCTGACATCTGTTCCTGTCTTGGTCCGTTGCGTCACGACCCGGTAATGCCCATCATGTTTGAATAGCTCGGAACGGCGAAGCGTCAATGCATCCATGATTGACAAGCCAGACCAACGCATTAGTTGGAAGAACCCGTGCACTCGCTTTGTCCAATACTCGTAGGTTTGATTTGCAATAACGGCGTCCTGCGGAGCCTTAACAACGACGAAGACGGCATCGAGGAGCCGCTCGTATTCCCCCGTTTCCAGTGGCATCGTGGGTGCGCCTCCGACATCATCAGGCAAAATTGTCGGCCATGGGGGCAGCTTCGTCAGCCAGTCCTGTTCCCCACAGAACCGCATGAAGGACTTGTAACGCTCACGGAGCTTTTGCCGGGTGAGCGTTGATGGGTACAACTGCTCCCAACTCGCCATGAACCCGATGACGACCTCGCCGGAAATGCCGTTCAACGTGTATACATCTTGACCATCGCAGTACGATGTTAGACGCCCGAGCCACAGCCTGTACTTGGTGATGAGATCGGCGGTCAGGTTCTGGACCTCCTTGGACGCGATGAAGAGATCGACGGCTGATCTGATGTCCCGTCCGGCGTGTTTTAGTGTCGGCTCCTTGCCGGAGAGTTGGTCGATGAGATGACGCTTGACCTCTTCGGCCTGCGCCCACGAGCGGGTGCTGGCCTTGCGGCGGTGTTGCTTGCCGTTATGAGTCCAGCGAAGGTGTTTACGGCAATCGCAGCGACGGGAGAACTCGTCCCCTGTATATTTGCAGCCGTCAGAATGCCTCACAAAGATTGTGATGACTGTTGCCGGGGCCATACCCATCGTGCGTGTGCTCCTTGCGTCTGTATTATCGGCAACACAAATTTAGCACAGAGTTTCGCAGGCAAGGCAAGCATCATTTATTTTCAGTTATTTAGAGATGGTGGAGGCGGCGGGAGTCGAACCCGCGTCCGAAAAAACTTCCAACAGAGAGCTTTCATGCTTTTTCCGTATCATTTTTGTCTCGTCATCGGCGCTTAGAACGGACGAAGATGCGACGACGACCAGCCTGATCGATCTCGTCCGACCCGCTCAGGCGGAGCAGGGAAGACCAGCCTACTGTGCGACGATCGGTACAGGCCCGTAGGCGAAGCTTGAGCGATCGGCTACTTAATTAATTAAGCAGCAAGCGCGAATTGAGGTTCGGCACTTATAGTTTTGTGAGCGATTACGGGTGTTCACACCCCGGCATGCCTCTCTGCCACAAGCAATCCCGTCGAAGCCGTGACGCCCCCAT
>JBEPUJ010000018.1:0-79581 GCA_041691575.1 Terriglobales bacterium | reverse complement strand
GAGTTCACCAGCACCACCTCATAGCCCTCGGCCTTCAGCGCCTTGCACGCCTGCGTGCCGGAGTAATCGAACTCCGCCGACTGCCCAATCACAATCGGCCCAGAGCCGATCACCAAAATCTTCGCAATGTCATTTCTACGTGGCATTCTCTTGTCGACCCTATCTTGATAACTCAGCTATCACATCGTTCGCGAGGCTTCTGTCTGAAACAGACTTTGAATCTTTGGCTTTCTCGCGACTCAACTTTGGCATAACAGCAGGTGACCCGTTCTTCTGCACATACCCGTTGCGAACCAATCGCTTATTCGCAGCAGCGTCAAACGCGAGCCGCTGTATATAAATCCACTCAGCAGCGCCGCTCTCAACCGCGTACGAGGCATTCAGCGATTCCTGCAACGTCACTTTGCCTCTCTCATCCAGACAGAACATCTCGTTGTTCTCTGAGCCTTCGTCCATGATGAGAATCCACACATTGACGAAACGTGGCTTGCCGCTAACCTTCCATGCCTCAGCCGAGCCGAAGAAGTCCGTCTGCGCTTCATCTCTTCCATTGAGCAGTCCTGACGTGTGATGGAACTTGAAACCCTCAGCCTCTGTACTCAGCCCATAGACAATCTGCGTATCACTGCGCTTCACGCCGCATGCTTGCAGAAAAGCCATTTCTCGCGCGCCAAGTTGATGGTTCTTGTTCGCCGCGAAATACTCGTCGAAAGAAGTCTGTCCCAGTGCCACCACGTTGACAAGGCTGAGGAGAGCTGCCATGAGCATCCTCACTTCTTCCACTCCTCCATCATCTTCCGGAAATCCTTGAACAGATAATGCGAGTCATGCGGCCCCGGACTAGCCTCCGGATGGTACTGCACACTGAACATCGGGTCGGTCTTATGCTTCAACCCGGCCAGCGTCTGATCGTTCAGATTGGTATGCGTCTTCTCCACCGTCTTCTCATCGAGCGATGCCGGATCGACCGCAAAATTATGGTTCTGCGCTGTAATCTCCACCTTGCCGGTCTGATGATTCATGATCGGGTGGTTTCCGCCGTGATGACCGAATTTCAGCTTGTAGGTCTTCCCGCCCAGCGCCAACCCGAAGAGTTGATGACCTAAACAGATTCCGAAGATGGGAGCCTTGCCCTGCAACTTCTTCACGTTTTCGATCGCATACTTCAGCGGCTCCGGATCGCCCGGCCCATTGGAGAAGAAGACCCCATCCGGCTTCATCGCCAGCACATCCTCGGCGGGTGTGGTCGCTGGAACGACTGTCACGCGGCAGCCCTCGCGGGTCAGCATCCGCAGAATATTTTCTTTGATGCCGAAGTCATACGCCACCACGTGCATCTGCTTCACATCGCCGTCAAGAGCAGCCGTCAACAGCGTATCGCCCGTCTGATTCTTAGGCTCGTTTGCATCCCACTCATATGCGATCTTCGTGGTCACCACGCTGGCAAGATCGGTGCCTTCCATCTTCTTGATCGACCGCGCCTTGGCTACCAGCGCATCCGCATCCAGATTCTCACCGCTAGCAATCACGCCACGCATCACGCCATTGGAGCGTAGATGCCGCACCACGGCCCGCGTATCGATCTCCGCTATTACCGGAACGCCATAACGCTCGAGATACTCGTCGGCCACCTGCGTCGAACGCCAGTTCGAACTCATCGGTGAAAATTCCCGCGTCACCAGTCCCTCGATGTAAGGCCGTTTCGCCTCCGCATCGTGCGGTGTCGTGCCATAGTTTCCAATATGCGGATTTGTAAGAACCACAATCTGCCCCGCATAAGAGGGATCGGTAAAGATCTCCTGATAGCCGGTCAGTGATGTATTGAAGACCACCTCGCCGGAGCATTCCGCTCCTGCGCCAAAACTCTTACCACGAAAGATGCGCCCGTCTTCAAGCGCCAGTATTGCCTGCATTGCCTCTCCAAAGGAGTGGATTTTACTGATTCTAACAGCTTCTGACCGCTATTACGACCCGCCTCCTGGCCTTCACCTCCATGGGCGCCTTGTAGAACGCAAGAAAAAGGCCCGGAATGCTGTGTCTGGGCCTTCTCGACGATCTCTCGAAAATTTAGCGCCTGTGATGGTGACGATGGTGGTGGCGATGATGTCCCAGCGCATTTGCAGGTACAACTGTCCCTGCAAGTATGACGAACGCAACGACGGTAAGCAGCAATCTACGCATCTTCACGAATATCTCCTCCGGCCTTCCTATTCCGCTTGAGGAATAAGCAAACCCACTCGCTCAAACCCCACACCATCAGCAAAAGTTTCTTTATGAGCGGGCGACAATTTCGGATCGATCTTCCGCTCACTCCCCGTTTTCAGTTCAAGATTCACCAGGACATCCTCGCCCTCTACCCGCACCGGAAACACATCCACCCGCTCATGCACGGGATACTCCGCCTCGCCCGTCTTCACACTGAAGGTCCACGAGTGCCACGGACAAACCACTGCCTCGCCCTCCACCCATCCCTGTCCCAGCGGAGCCTGCCGGTGCGGACAAACGTTATCGATAGCCGATAACTCCCCATTCACATTGGCCAGGCAGATTCCCACGCCGTCTACCTCAGCCTCCATCACCTTGCCCACCGCTGGGGCCTCCCCCAACCCGCACAACCTCACCCACTGCTCCACTTCAAAAATCCTCCATTCCTTCCATCTTAAAGCCCCTCGCCTCAAAGCGCCTCATCACCTTGTTTCCAGATGCTAAAGTTCATAAAGCAGCCCTTCATGCCCCGCCCCATTCAAAATGCGTTCAGTCGCCGTCCACCGGGTTCCCCACCGCCCGAGACAATTGACCCCATCTGGCTCCTCAAAGCCGTCGTCGTCGTCGTCGTTCTGGCCTTCATCTGCGGCTATCTCGCGCTCTGCTTTCTCTTCTACCAGGGCCAATGGCAGCTTGTGCTCCATCCCGTCCGAACCGCTACCGCTCCTCAGTCCATCGATGGCGCTCCCTTCCAGGTCATCCGCTTCGCCCCCGACGACTCCGCCATCCCTCAACTCACCGGCTGGTGGATCCCCTCCGACCCCAAGGGTCGCTACCACGACACGACCGTCCTCTTCCTGCCCTCAGGCGATGGCTCCCTGGCAGATTCCATCCCCACCCTTGCAGTCCTGCACACGCTTGGCATCAACGTCTTTGCCTTCGACTACCGTGGCTACGGCCAAAGCGCCAACGTCCGTTCCAATCAGCGCAAGATGACTGAGGACGCCGCCTCCGCCTGGCAGTACCTCATCAACTCAAGAGCCATTCCCGCGCGACAGATCGTCCCCTACGGCACTGGCACAGGCGCCTCTCTGGCCGCTCAATTAGCCATCGCTCACCCTGAAATTCCCGCTCTTATGCTCGACTCGCCCCGCGCCGATCTGCTCACTGCGGTACGACTCGACCCCCGTTCCCGTTTTATCCCCCTCAATCTGCTCTTTCACGAGGACTTTCCCCTAGCCAAGCCCCTCGAAGCCCTGCGCACCCCAAAGCTCCTTCTTTCAGATTCCACCTCCTCAGATCAGCCCCCTGCCGCGTTCCGCACCGCATCCGACCCTAAAATCACCGTCGAATTCAAAGCCGCGACCAAAACTCTCGAAGCCCAGACCTTCACTCGATTCCTCGACCAATACCTGCCGCAACCCGTACCTTCCCCGACACCCGCCCGCTAAATCTCTTTCCGGCTTTCACGCTGCTGCGCTACTTTTCAAAGGGACGAACTCAATGACCAGATTTCTCAATAATCTCCAGCCCTGGGGCGCTCTGCTGCTTCGCCTTGTTCTTGGCCTCTCCATCGTTGTGCATGGCTATCAGAAGGTCTCGACCCACGCGGCCCTCGATCATTTCGTGCATTCTGTCGTCTCCCTCGGGCTTCCCTACTGGCTGGCCTACGTCTCAGCGGCCACGGAATTTATCGGCGGCATTCTCGTGGTTCTGGGGCTGTTCACCCGCTTTGTCTCCGCCCTGATCGCCATCAACATGCTGGTCGCCTTGTTTGCCGTCGGAATCCATCAGGGCTTCGGCGTCTACAACTACATTGCAGACCTCGCCGCCATCGCCATCATGCTGCTGTTCTACGGTGCTGGCGCTCTCGCCCTCGACCGGAAGATCGGCTTTTCTTAGAACCTAAGAAAACACTCACGTCATCATCATCACCTAAAGACCACGTCATCTCGACCGGAGCTACGCAGGTTCATCGCGTAGCGGAGTGGAGAGATCCCTGTATTTCGTTTTGTCGTAGCCTGTTCCTCAATCCAGCGCAAATCAAGTTTTTTTGACAACTTCTTAAGCACTACCCCCCCAGGAGTGAAGGCCCCCGATACTGTGGGGGCCTTACGTTTACGGTAGGGAATTACCTTGCGGATTAGGGAAGCCGGGACCGAGGGAACTGAAAGTCCGGCAACTGCTGACTACACTTCATAAGACGCCGCTACCTCTAAAAAGTTGTCCGAGTTTTCCACTAATTCGTAGATTCAAAATTTTGATATCCCAAAAATAATAAACCGCAACAGCAGCGCAGAATTCGCAACTTCCTCCCCTACAAACGCCTCTAAATAAAGCCCAAAAACTCTCCCGGCTCAACCTGTGATCCAGGAAATACAAGCTGCAGATTTTTAGCTCCGAGCGTCTTATAAGCCGCCTCGCCCAGCACCCGGCGAAAGTCCGTCGTCACTGTCAAATCCCGGCCTTCATTCAACTGATCGTTGTCCAGGCCCGGCCACTTTCCGTAGACCTTGCCGCCCTTAATCTGCCCGCCCAGCACGAACATTACATTCGCATGGCCATGGTCGGTCCCACCCGTCCCGTTCTGTCGAGCCGTCCGGCCAAACTCTGACATCGTAACCAGCGTCACACTCTCCGCCTCCGGCCCCAGATCCTGCCAGAAGGCCGCAATCCCCTCCGAGAAATCCTTCAGCCGGTTCGCCAA
The DNA here is from genome assembly GCA_041691575.1 of Terriglobales bacterium. Taxonomy (GTDB): domain Bacteria; phylum Acidobacteriota; class Terriglobia; order Terriglobales; family Acidobacteriaceae; genus Edaphobacter. Next base: position 74,669 of record JBEPUJ010000018.1, on the reverse strand, counting down.
CTGGCCATCCACGCTTCCCTGGTTCTGATGCGTATCCCATCCTCCGATATCGGAGAAAGCCGCCTCCACGCCCAGGTTCGCCTTCATCAACTGCGCCACCTGCTTCAGGCTGTTGCCAAACTCCGTCTTCGGATAAACCACCCCCGCTGCCGGCTGGTAGTGCGCCGGGTCGGCCGCTTTCAGCATCTTTACCGCTTCAAAGGTCTCTTTCCCTGTCCCATGCAGCATCGCGTCCGAACTCTCGTCATACATCGCCTGAAACGCATTGCTGATCGGCGAAGCCTGCGGTCCACGCCCGCCCACGGAAAAATCAGCCAGATTATTGACTGCAATCGCAGGTATTTTCCCTTCCAGAGTCCGAGGAACCTGCGCTCCCAGCGCCACCGCACGAAATGCCGAGGGTCTTCCACGCAGCAACTCCGCCTGCAAAGCGCGGTTCAGCCAGCCATCCGTGGTGGATTTCACACCCGGCGTCCCGCTCTCCATATAGTCCTGCGCATCGAAGTGCGACCGCGTCGTATCCGGCGAACCCGCCGCATGAACGATTGCGAGATGTCCCTGTTCGTACAACGGCTTGAACGCTGCCATCGACGGATGCAACCCGAAGAATCCATCCAGATCGAGCACCTCATTCTGCTTGATCCCGATCGCGGGCCGCATCGCGTAGTAGTTCTTCTCGCGGTACGGAACGACGATATTCAGGCCGTCCGCTGCGCCCCGTTGAAACAGCACCACCAGCTTCTTCTTATTCGCCGCTGCGGTCGTCATCTCCGCCATCACGCTGCGTGCCAGGAAACTCGGAATCGTCGAGGTCCCCACTAATGCCAGAGCGCCGTCCTTCATAAATCCACGCCTTGTAATTCCCACTCGACTCTCCTTCGGCTTCAATTCCAACGCCGCGCCATACAGGTGCCTACTATAACTAACTCCAGACTCCGCAGTAAGTTTCGCGTCTTCTGCATTCGGCCGAGGCATTATCGCCGCTGAAACTCGGGAGAACCCAGCAACAACCCTGCCATGACCTCGGACTCACGATCTCCTGCCGGCCTTCCCTGCCCCGCGGAGGCCCCGGCGTTCAACGCTCTCGCCCTCGGCTCCCCGCGGCTTGCCATAATCGAAAATCCCTTTGCAGCGTCGTCCTGCACTGCCGCATTCTGGAACTGTCGGATCACCGTCGCCCGCGTACGATCGCTCACCGGCTGCCCCAACAACAACATCTCCAGCTTCTGCTCCTTCACATCCACGGAGTTGCCCGCACTCCCGGTAGCCAGCGCTCCTTGCATTCCCGGCTCAGACTTCCCCAGCAGCCCGCTCCAGTCCGTCGCGACGCCATTCATCCGGTTGCTGCTCAGTACCAGCGCGAAGTTCATCCGGTTCACCAGATCGCCCGCATTGACCCAAGGGTCCGCCATCCAGCTATATCCATTTGGCGTCTGCATTCCATAGAGAGGCATCCCCAGCCGGTTCAGCGAAGCCACCAGCGGCTGCGCGTTGGTTACCTCCACTCCGCTCGCCCGCGCCGCCGAAACCACAAACTCAATCGGAGTCTTTACCTTCGCCCGGTAGACCTCCGCCGACCAGAACTCCGGGGAGTTGAACATCGTCCGCAGCACCGTCTTGATATCACCACCGCTCTTCACAAAAGCCTTCGACATCCGCTCCACCAATGCCGGAGGAGGCGTATCGCTCACAAACCGCACCGCCAGTTGTGTCGAAATCAGCTTCGCCGTCGCCGGACTGGTCGCCAGGATATGCAGAACCTGCATCCCCTCGGCTTCCCCGCCCTCTCGAATCCTCGCCCCCATCACCCGCTTCGAACCAGGCTCATGCCGCCGCTCATCGAATCGATACTCCGCGCCATTGTCCGGGCGGTCAATCGTCCATCCCGTCAGCGCCTTCGCCACTTCAATGACATCCTGCTGCGTATATCCCTTTCCGCACGCCTTATCCAACTTCCGCGCCGGACGGTCCGCGCTCACCTCGCACTGCACTCCAATCGTGTGCAGTTCCATCAACTCCCGCCCATAGTTCTCGTTTAGCCCACGATCCTTCAAGGCTTGTCTCACCTGCGGGTTATTCGCCCGCTGCGCCGCCCTTGCGGCATTCCTCGCCGCCACCGATTCCGGCCCAATACTCTGCCAGTTGTCCAGATAAACCAGCATCGCCGGGCTCTTCGCCGTTGCCACCAGCAGGTCTTCAAACTTTCCCAGCGCATTCGGCCGAATCACATCCCGCTCAAACGCAGGCAGCAGATAAGGCTCATTCTGGTTCTTCCGCAAATACACATTGAAGTGATTCAGCCAGAAGTCCGTCATCACCACTTCCAACTGGCGTTCGCTATAAATATCCCGGATCATCCGCGATTGCAGCAACTCCACGCCGACCATCCGCGTCCCTCCCTGCAACGCCTCGAACGTCTCCTTCTGCTCAGGATTCAACCCCTGCTGCACCGCCGCCACTTCTCTCGGGTTCAAACTCTTGCGAAACGCGAGAAACTCTTCCGGAGGCATCAGTATCATCCGCTGCATCCGTTCCTCGGGCGGCAACTGAATCACCCTCGCAGCATCCGTAGCCGGAGCAAGCTGAACTCCGCTCTCCGGAAGCTCCGGAAGCTCCGGAAGCACAGCCTTATCCTGCATCTTCATGGCATCCGCAGCAGCCCCCATCGCCTGTGCCGCCTCCCGCTTCGCCTTCGCCGCCTCATAGCGCGCGATATCGTTCGCATAGATAGCATGTTCCACCGGATCGGCAGGCAGCGGCTCACCAGTCCGTACCATCTGTCGTAGCCTCTGCGGCGCCGGATACCGAGCCATCAACTCTGCCTGCTGCATCTTCATCGCGGGAAACATCGACAGCCGCGTATCCAGTGCGGAGTCGTCAATCTTACGGGGGTTCAACTGCATCTCAAACCACTGCCGCAGCCCTATCGCCGCCACCGCCGCCACATCACCCGGCCTCGGGCCAAACGTAAACCGATTCAGAGCATGCAGCACCCGCTCCTGCCCCTGAATCTGCCTACCCGCCTTTTCCCCACGGACATCGGCCACCACCGGCTGCCCCGCCATCAGACAACAAAGCCCACCCGCAAGCACAAACGTCCCCATCCGAATTCCGGCAGAAAGCCTCATCGCTATTCCTCCCCAGGCACAGGAGCACATGCTCAATAGGCGAAGTTCTGGGATACCCGAGAACTTAGCCTCTGATATCTCCGCAGCGCCTCGCTTGCAGGTACCCCAAGGCTTCAGCCTTGGGTCTCTCATTCAGCAAAAGAACTCCGGGACTTTAGCCCCTGGGGTACGCACTCCTGCGCTCACCCCATCAAACCCGCACTGACGCCATCAGTTGCGCGTGGCCAAGAACACTCAGGGATTATGGATTTACCTTTGGTGACAAATGGTGAGAAATATCTGAATCAAGCACCCTCAAAAAGCCGCCAACTCCTCCATCGCGCGATACAAGTCCTCCGGCTGCGGCAGAATCGCATCCTCCAGCAGAGGCTGATACGCCACAAAGACATCCATCGCGCCCACCCGCCGCACCGGAGCATCCAGATCGTGGAACAGCTCTTCCCCAATCCTCGCGGCGATCTCGGCCCCGTATCCCCAGCTCAGCATGTCCTCATGCGCCACGATCACGCGGTTCGTCTTGCGCACGCTCTCTGCAATCGTCTCCCAGTCATAGGGAGCGAGACTGCGCAGGTCGATCAACTCGACATCCACGCCCTTCTCGCGATGCAGCTTCTGCGCTGCCTGCAACGCCCGCGGCACCACTGCGCCATACGTCACCACTGTCAGATCCTTACCCGGACGCACGATCTGCGCCTTGCCGAACGGAATGCAGTAATCCGGTCCCGGATAAGCCGCCCGTCCATACGTCTCGCGATACAGTCGCTTGTGCTCCAGAAACAGCACCGGATCGTCGCACCGAATCGCGGTCCGCAGCAGCCCCACCGCATCGAGCGCATTCGACGGCATCACCACCCGCACCCCCGGCGTATGCGTAAAGATGCTCTCGCCCGACTGCGAATGATAGATCGAACCACCCGTCAAATATCCGCCAATGGGCACGCGAATTACCATCGGAGAATTAAATCCGTCGTTGGACCTCCACCGTATCAGAGCCAGTTCATTCCGCATCTGGTGCATCGCCGGCCAGATGTAATCGAAGAACTGAATCTCGACGACCGGCTTCAACCCGCGCTCCGCCATCCCGATCGCCCGGCCAACAATGTTCGCTTCAGCCAGTGGAGAGTTCCATACCCGATCGCTGCCAAACTCCTTCTGCAATCCGGCCGTCAGCTTGAAGACTCCACCCTTGCCTTTGATCTTCCCTGCGTGCAGAGGTTCATCCCGGCTCGCATCGGCAACGTCTTCGCCAAAGACGACGATGCGCTCATCCCGCCTCATCTCGTCCTTCAGGCAGCTGTTGATCAGGTCCGCCATCGTCCGCTCCGACTTGTCCGCAGTCGCCGCGGGCTCAGTGGCAAACCGCGCATCCATCGGACTCAGATCCTCCGAATACACATGCCGCATAATCGAATCGACCGTCGGCAGCTTTGCCATTACCGCCTTGTCTGCGGCGCGCTGCACCTCTTCATCGACCTGCCGCTCCAGCCGGTTGATGCCGTCTTCATCGAGAATCCCCTCGCGCAGCAGCCACATCTGCATCCGCGAGATCGGATCGCGCAGAGCATCAGCCTCCAGCTCGCTCGCAGCCCGGTACAGCCGCTCGTCGTCGCTCAGCGAGTGCGAATATGGCCGGATCACATGCCCATGTACCATCGCCGGTCCATGTCCCGCCCGGCAATAGGCCACCGCCTCCACCATCGCCTTGTAGCTGGCAATCGCATCGGTCCCATCCACCTCGGCAAAGTGGAAGTTCGGGAAATTCGCCACCAACCGTGAGATATTTCCTCCCGGCGTATTCGTCTCCACCGGCGTCGAGATCGCGTACTCGTTATCCTCGATCACGTAAACCACGGGCAGCTTCTCATTGCTCGCCGTATTCAGCGACTCCCAGAACTCTCCCTGGCTGGTCGCTCCCTCGCCAATCGAGACGTACACCACCTCGTCGCCATGGAACTTGACGTCCTTGAACTCCCGGTAGTCGCCCTCATGCTTCGCCGCCGCTTCAGGATGCTTCGAAAAATATCTCCCCGCCTCCGCGCATCCAATCGCATGGAGGCACTGCGTCGCCGTCGAAGAAGACGATGTGACAATGTTCAGTTCCTTGCTCGACCAGTGCGAAGGCATCTGCCGCCCTCCGCTCGCCGGATCGTCCGCCGCCCCCACGGACTGGAGCAACTGCTCCTCCACCGTGTTTCCCAGCGCCAGGCATATCGCCCTGTCCCGGTAGTAGGGATAGAACCAGTCGTACCCAGGACGCATCGCCATTCCCGCCGCCACCAGCAGCGCCTCATGGCCTGCGCACGAAACCTGAAAGAAGATTTTTTGCTGCCGCTTCAGCACGATCTCGCGGTCGTCGGTCCGCCTCGACAGGTACATCAGCCGGTAGAACTCCACCAGCTGCTTCTCCGTCAGTCCATGCCCGGCTTCAGAAGCCGATGCACTTCGGCCAGCTTCCAAAACCTCGATCTCCTTCAGACTTTGTGGTGCCATCTCTGCCTCGATCTATATAGCGGTCAACATCCGGATTGTAATTCTTTACCCCATCCTTCAGCGAGGACTCCTATACCCGAACCGCTACCACAACCGGTCCGCCTCCGTCCAAAATGCGCAATCTTACCCCAGCGAAATCTTCTCCATTTCAGTCAATCGTCCCAATTAATAGAAAAAGGGCGACCCAAAAGCCGCCCTTCTCCCAATCAACAACCTCTACACAAACAACGGCGCCAGCACCAGCGTAATCGTAGCCAGCAACTTGATCAGCACATGCAGGCTCGGTCCCGCCGTGTCCTTGAACGGATCGCCGACCGTATCGCCGACGACCGAAGCCTTATGCGCCTCGGACTTCTTGCCGCCATACTGACCGGTCTCGATGAACTTCTTCGCATTGTCCCAGGCGCCGCCGCCATTATTCATCAGCATCGCCAGCAGAATGCCCGAAATCGTGCCCACCATCAGCAACCCGGCAACCGACTCAGCCCCAGCCAGATTCACTGGAATCCCGCCAATCGCAGGCACCGGCAGAATCGTTCCCGGAGCGTAGATCGCCGAGCTCGCCTGATAGCTCGCGCTGAAGTGCCGGAAGATCAATCCCACCGCCACCGGCATACAGACCACCAGCAACCCCGGCATCACCATCTCCTTCAATGCCGCACCAGTCACAATGTGGACGCATCGCCCATAATCCGGCTTGGAAGTCCCCGCCATGATCCCCGGATTCTCTTTGAACTGATCGCGAACATCCTTCACAATCATCTGCGCCGTTCGTCCCACGGCCTTGATCGCCATCGAGCTGAACAGATACGTCAGCATCGCTCCCAGCAGCGCGCCGACAAACACCGGCACCTGAGCCAGATTGATATTCGTGAAGCTCCACCCCGGCGGCATGTACCCGCCCGCAAGGTGAACCTTGTCCTCAACAATGACCTTGATCTCCTCCAGGTACGCCGAGAACAGCAGAAACGCCGCCAGCGAAGCCGACCCAATCGCATATCCCTTGGTCAAAGCCTTGGTCGTGTTCCCAGCCGAATCCAGCTTGTCCGTCCGCTCGCGAATCGACTCCGGCTGGTTCGACATCTCGATAATCCCGCCCGCGTTATCCGTAATCGGCCCAAACGTGTCCATCGCCAGAATGTAGGCCGCGCAGCTCAGCATTCCCATCGTGGCCAGCGCCGTCCCATAGATGCCCTTCGCGTAATCCGTAATGCCCGCAACGTCAGATAATCCCTGTACGCCAAAGTAGTAGCTCAGCAACAGCGCCGCCGAGATGGCAAGCACCGGCATCGCCGGAGTCTCCATTCCCACTGCCAGCCCGCTGATGATGTTCGTCGCCGGTCCAGTCAAGGATGCCGCGGCAATCGACTGCACCGGCCTGTACCGCGACTCCGTGTAGTACTCCGTAATCCAGACAAACAGGAACGATGTAATCAACCCGATCACACCGCAGCCCAGCAGCCACAGCGGCTTCACCATCGGACCATCGAGCATGGTGTATACGGCGATGGCAAACCCCCCCAGCGCCAGCGCCGACGTCAGATAGAACCCGCGATTCAACGCCCGCATCGGATCTTCGGTCTCGTTCGTGCTCACCACAAAGACCCCGGCAGTACTTGCAATCAGATTGATCGCCAGCACAATCAGCGGAAACAGAATTCCCTTCACGCCAAACACCGGATAGAGCGCCGCGCCCAGAATCATCGCACCCACGTTCTCCGCCGCCGTCGATTCAAAGATGTCCGCACCGCGCCCCGCGCAATCGCCGACGTTATCGCCCACCAGGTCTGCGATCACCGCAGGATTGCGTGGATCGTCTTCCGGAATTCCTGCTTCGACCTTGCCCACCAGGTCCGCGCCCACGTCGGCGGCCTTGGTATAAATCCCGCCGCCAAGCTGGGCGAATAACGCCACCAGCGAAGCTCCAAACCCAAATCCAACCAGTTCATATGGAACTGCCTGCGGATTCTCCAAGCCGCCAAAGAACAGGAACAGCGACCCCACGCCCAGCAGCGACAGCGCCACCACCACCAACCCGGTCACCGCGCCGCCCCGCAGCGCAATCTGCAGCGCCTTGTTCAAACTTCCGCGCGCCGCCGAAGCCGTCCGGATATTCGCCCGGATCGAAACGTACATGCCGGTATAGCCCGCCAGCCCCGAGCACACCGCACCCACCAGAAAGCTGATCACCGTCTTCGCCGCAAACGGAGCCGTCCTCGCCGACATGTGATATCCCGCAAACAACAAGACCGCGATCACCACCGCAATTGCGCCGATGGTCTTGTACTGCCGCCGAAGGAACGCCTCCGCCCCCTCGCGGATCGCATTCGAGATCGACTGCATCTCCGGCGTGCCTGTCTCGCAGCAGAGCACATGCCGCGCCAGCATCCAGGCCGCCACCAGCGCCAGCACGCCGACGCCCATCGCTATCCAAAGGCAAATCTGCCCACCATCGCCACCGACATCCGCAGGTAAAACCGGAACATGTACCTGAACAGCCATAGCCAGAAGACTTACTACATCCATTGCAAAGATCTCCTTAGGACACAAATCCACAATTAGTTTCACAAAGGCGGCAATTAGAGCATGTGCAATCCAAGAGGGTCAATGCACCGTGCAGTGGGCAGAATTAGTTCGCCCTTTGAACACGACAAACCAAAGTAATAGCACACTTCCGACAAACGCTGATTCCGTGCCTTTCTCTTGCCGATGCACCCACCAGAGCAACAGCGAGGTGTCTCCGTGCCCGGCTCCATCACGAATCAACTTCCCTCTACTTACCCGGGTGCTTCACGTCCGGACTCTCGGACATTGGCTGGCGCACGTGTCCTCCATACGGCGCTCGCTGTGCTTTTGCCATTCTCCGGGCTGCTTGTCCCGCCGCTCCATGCACAGATTCAAACAGCCCGTATCGTCCCCAACCATTACCTCGTCGTCTACCGCAACGCCACCATTCCGGGCGACGCGGAAACCCGCATCCACGCCTCCGGAGCGCAACTCCTCCGGCGCAACGAGCGCTTCGGCATCGCTACGGTACAGTCCCTTGGCTCTCCCCTTCACCCCAGAAGCACCACCCAATCCGAAAGCCAAAGCGATCTAGAGATCATGCGGCGCCTCGCCTCCCAGCCCAACGTCGAGTACGTCCTCCACGATCTCATCGTCACCGCAGACCGTCTCGCCCTCAAGCCCGTAATCCCGGCAACCTTCAGTGTCATTATTGGTTCAACCACTCAACCTAAAAATTACGACACCTTCTACACCAACTCACCGCAAGGCTGGGCCGTCCGTCAGGTCGGAGGCTACGGCAAAAACGTCCCCGGAGGTCCCGCTCACGGCACATGGGATACAACCATGGGCCAGGGCGTCCGCATTGCCATCGTCGACAGCGGTCTCGATGAAACCCATCCGGACATCGCCCCGAATCTCGCTCTAAACCTCAGCGAAATAAACCAGACCGACTATCCAAGCCCTTGCGACGACGGCACCCCACAGGATCAGGACGGCCACGGCACATGGGTCGCCTCCCTCGCTGCCGGAGCCATGGGTCCCGGCACCGGAGAGGTCATCGGCGTCGCCCCCGCCGCCACCCTGCTTAACATTAAAGTCCTTCAGCGCATGCCTGCCTCCAACTCGGGAAGCAGCACTTCTGTTGCGGACCAGTGCGCATCCGGTCAGGCCAGTGGTCTGCTCAGTTGGGTCATGCAGGGCATCGAGGATGCCATCGCCAACCATGCTGATGTCATCTCTCTCTCCGTCGGAGCCACCATCGATTTCACCACAGGCGAAGGCGCCGGCATGAAGGCCGCCTTCGACCGCGTTACCGACGCCGCCACCCAGGCCGGCATCGTCATCGTCGCCTCCGCCGGCAACGACGGCCTCGACCTCTCCGACCCTCGCTATATCGAGCTTCCTGCCCAGTCCCGCGGCGTCCTCGCCGTCGTCGCCTCCACCAATCCCGACTGCGCGCAAAACACTGCCGACAATGCCATCTGTGCCCCCGGCCCCATCGCGCTCGCCTACTACAGCAACCACGGAGCCCCGCTCAACGCCCTCGCCGCCCCCGGAGGCAGCTACCCCGAAGGAGCCGATCTCGCCGTCAGCGGATGGATACGCGGAGCATGCAGCTCCGGCAAACCCTCCACCCTCGACGGCCCGCCCACGGATAGCTCTCACAGCTTCGGCTGCTTCAACTTCGGCCACACCCCTTACGTTCAGGCCATCGGCACCAGCGCCTCCGCGCCACTTGCCGCCGGAGCTGCCGCCTTGCTGCGCGCCGCCCATCCCGACTGGGACGCTGCCACCATCATCGCCGCCCTCCGCGCCTCCGCAATCCCCTCACCCGTGCTGCCTGTCCCCCAGATCAGCGCCGCAGCAGCTCTGGCTGCTCACTAAGTCACCCTTGCTCCTGCTTGTTCAGCAGGGCCTGTCTAAAAACTAAAGCAGGAACGTCATCCAACTAAAGCAGGGACGTCATCTCGACCGAAGCCGCGCAGTTTCATCGCGGGGCGCAGCGGAGAGATCCCTGTATTTCGTCCTGGTTCTTGCCCTTGCCTGCTCTTACGATCCGCAGATATAAAACCTTACCCCTTCATCCGCTCCTTCACGTTATGGGCCAGTTTCTCGATCTCGTCCGCCTTCTTGATCACATCCACTGACATCACATCCTTATTGGTCTTATCCACATCTTGTTTCAACTGCGTCGCCAGGGCCAGCAGCTTATCCGTGTCCTCAACCAGCCGCCTCTGGCGGTCGCTGTTCCGCGACCGCGTCTGCTGCTCCTGCATCTGCGGAGACAAAGGTTCCGATCCAATTGGAGGCAGCCCCGCATCAGGCCGTCTCGGTTGCTGCGGCTGCGACTGAGACGGAAATGATGGAGAGTTCTGTCCATTCATCAATATCCCGGATGCTCCTGCCAGCAACGCCACCCCAACTACCGCTACACGAAGCACTTTCATCCCACACCCCACGCGTTTCCGATCGAATTGCATGTTACAAACAGCTCAAGCATCCTGTTGCTAGAAGCATTTCCGAAAGCGAGACACCACAATCATGCTCCTCCAGGCACTCCTCCTGCAAGACGAACGACTCTCCAAGATACTGGCTAACGACTGGCACAGCGACATCGTTGAGTTTGTGCGTAAGGATCTGCCACGCCTCTTCGTGGTCCTGCTGCTTGCCTTCATCCTGCAACGGATCGTGATTTTTTTCGTCAAGCGCATGCGCCGCCGTGCCGATAAGCAGGTCGGCAACTCGCAGCGCGCCGCCCAGATCCGCACCGTAGCGGCCATTGTCCGGGCTACGTCCTATAGCCTCATCGGCTTTATCGTCCTGCTCCACACCCTGTCCATCTTCAACATCAACCTCACCCCCCTGCTCGCCTCCGCCGGCGTCGTCGGGGTCGGCATCGGCCTCGGCGCCCAGTCCATCTTCAAGGACATGCTCAACGGCATCTTCATCCTGGTCGAAGATCAATACAACGTAGGCGACGTCGTCACCATCGCCGGACTCAAAGGCACCGTCGAAGACCTCACCCTCCGCCTCACCCGCCTCCGCGACGGCGACGGCACCCTTTACATCATCCCCAATAGCCAGATCGCCACCGTCGCCAATCTCTCCCGCGACTATTCCGTCGCCTCTCTTCCAGTCAGCGTCGACGCCAGTGCCAACCCTGACCGGGTCATGGCCCTGCTCCGCAAGGTCGCCGTCGAAGTCCGCAACGACTCTGCTTTCAAACAGGTCGTCATCGCCGACCCCGACATCCTAGGCGTCGACAAGATCAATGGCCGCGAGGTCCTCTACCCCGTCAATCTCCGCGTCCGCGCCAATCAGCGCGACCCCGTCCTCCGCGAACTCCGCCGCCGCGTCATCCTCGCCTTTGAGAAGGAAGGCATTCCCCTCGGCGTCTCCTCCAACATGCTCATCATGCAGCAGAAGCCCGACCCCACCGCCCCACCCGCCCAGCAACCGCTCGTCAGTTAGCAGCATTTTAAATTGCAAGGAAAACAGAGCACGTCATCTCGACCGAAGCAGCGCACAGTTTCATCGTGCCCTGCGCAGCGGAGAGACCCCTGTATTTTCCTTTCGACCGGCAAGAGCTAATCGGTGTCATCGCTCCAAATCGGTGTTAAGCCGTCGTCCCATCACAACGATTGATTTACCGCCGCAATCAACTCATCCGCCGTCCGCACCGGCGGCAGACATCCTCTCCCGTTACAGATCACCGCAAAGCTCCCCTCCACCTGCGGCAGATGCGGCAGCGTCTCTGCCAGCGCCGGAGGCAGCGCGGTCAACTGGTCCTTCCGCAGCCGCACCACGCTCTTATTCACGGCATACCGGGCCAGCGCCACCGCCTCCAGCCGCCGAGCCTCATCGTCATCTCCAATCACGCAGACCTGCACCGTCCCCTTCACCAGCCGCTGCAACGCCAGCCCATAACTCGCGGCATAGAGTCCCAGATGCTCGACCACCCCGGAAAAAGTCTCCAGCGTCTCCAGCGCCTTCACCGCATAGTCTTCGATCCCATTGAGAGCAGCCAGCCGCAACAGCAAAGCCGCCCCCACCGGATTGCCCGCAGGCGTCGGCGAATCCTGCAACGGCTTCCGCCGCGTCACCAAAGCGCCCAGCCGCTGCTCGCCCTTCGCCGGAGCCTCGGTATCGAAGAACGCGCATCCCACCGAATCATAGAACCGCGCCACCGCGCTCGCCGCAATCTCTTCCGCCGCAGCGTAGTAGCGCATCTCTCCCGTCGCCTCCCAGGCATCGAGAGCCGCGTGACCGAGGAACACGTAATCATCCAACACTCCAGCTACACGGGCCGCGCTTCCACCCGCCTCGCCATAGGCAACCACATGCGCCATCCCCACACCCGGGTCCCAGGCTACTTTCAGCACGCGGTCCAGAGACTTCAGCGCAAACGCCTTCACCTCCGGCATATCCAGCACCCGCCCCGCTTCCAGATAAGACGAGATGCACATCCCATTCCACGACACATAAACCGTCTTATCTATATAAGGGGTAGCTCGCTTCAACCTCGCCGCATACAGCTTCTCCTTTGCCAAAGTCAGCCGTTCCCGCGCCTCCTCCACCGTCACGCCATTCGCCCGCGCCACATCTTCCAGACGCACCCGAACGTACAGCACATTCTTCGCCGGATCGTGATGCATGTCCCCAATCTCGCCGATGTCATAGTAAGAGCCCGCAACTGCCATCTCCTCCGCCGTCAGCACCGCCGCCGCTTCATCGCGAGTCCACGTAAAGTAGTCGCCATCGTCATCGAGCGAAAAATCCGCATCCTGCGAGGCATAGAATCCACCCTGCGCCCGATCGCTCAACCACTCATCCATCCACCGAATCATCTCCCGCGCCACCCGCGCCGACTCCGGCTGCACAAAGGTCTGGTAAGCGTGGACATAGTTCTTCAACAACTCGCTGTTGTCGTAGGCCATCTTCTCGAAGTGCGGCACCACCCATCGCTCGTCAACCGAGTAGCGATGAAACCCGCCCGCCAGATGGTCATAGATCCCTCCCTGCGCCATCTTCTCCAGCGTCACCATCGCCGCTGTCCGTGCTCCCTCTCGACCAGCCTCATCTCCCACACCCCTCGAAGCCACATCCAGCAATAGATCAATCGCCCCCGAATGAGGAAACTTCGGCTGCGATCCAAACCCGCCCGAGCGCGCATCGAACTGTTTCACCGTCGACGCCACCAGCTTTGCCACCAGCTCCGGCCCCGGATTCCCAGCTGTCCCCACGAACGACTCATTGTGCTCGATCGCCGCAATCACGCTCCCGGCCGAATCGTTCACCTCGTCCCTCTGCTTCTCGAACGCCTCCGCCATCGTCAACAGCACTCGCGGAAACCCTGGCCGCCCATGCTGATCCTGAGGCGGAAAATACGTCCCTCCAAAGAATGGCTTCCCGTCCGGCGTAAGAAACGCCGTCAACGGCCATCCCCCCTGTCCGCTGATTGCGGCCACCGCCGCCTGATACCGCGAATCCACATCCGGCCGCTCATCCCGGTCCACCTTCACCGGAACAAAGTGTTCATTGATGATCTTCGCTGTCTCCCCATTCTCGTAAGACTCGCGGTCCATCACATGACACCAGTGGCACCACACCGCGCCAATATCCAGCAGAATCGGTTTGTCCTCGGCCTGCGCCAGCGCAAACGCCGCCTCGCCCCACTCCTGCCACTCCACCGGTTGATGCATCGCCGACCGCAGATAAGCCGAAGCCGCTTGCTCCAGGGAATTCTTCTTTTCACTCATAGCCTTAAGTTTAGAGCATCAAAAAAAGAAGCAGATTCAGGTCGCAAATTCAGGACGCGGAGCGGCGGGGCAGAAATGTCGCGTTTTGGGTTTGTTTGCGAGTCGAAATGCAACGAGTCTCAGCGCCACCAGTCGGAGCGAAGCTCTACCAACGGGACTACCTCCGCGGGACGGCCGGGCTCGGGCATCCAGAGAGGGATCTGTTTTTCGGCGGCGATCTCGAGCAGACGCTGGGCCGGCTGTCTCCAGCCATGAAGCGCGAGGTCAAAGAGTCCCCAGTGGATCGGCATCATCAGCCCTTTGCCGCCAAGTGCCTCGAATGCGCGGGCGGCACCATCCGGACCCAGATGAATCTCTCCCCAGAGCTCGTGGTAGGCTCCGATCTCTAGCATCGTAAGGTCGAAGGGTCCGTAGTCCGCGCCGATCTCGGCAAAGCCGTCCCACCAGCCGGAGTCGGCGCCGAAATAAACTTTGTGGCTGCTCCCTTTCAGAACGAAGGCGGACCATAGCGTTTCGAAGCGGTTGAACATCTTTCTTCCGGAGAAGTGCCGCGTGGGAACCGCCGTGATCTCAAGCGCGCCTTCGCCAAGGGCGACAGTCTCGGTCCAGTCCAGCTCCGATATCAGCGAGCCGTTGACGCCGAACCGCCTAAGGATTTGTCCGACTCCGAGCGAGGTCACCCAGCGCGCCTTCTTCGTGGACTCCATCGCGGAGAGTTCGTGAACGGTAGCCTCGCCGAGGTGGTCGTAGTGATCGTGAGATACCAGGATAACGTCGATGGGGGGAAGATGCTCCAGCGGCAGCGGAGCGGCGAAGAAACGCTTCGGCCCGGCCCACTGGACCGGGGAGGCTCGCTGATCCCAGACTGGATCGATGAGGACATTGACCCCGTCGATCTCGACGAGAAGAGATGAGTGGCCCATCCAGGTCACCCGCAATCCGCCAGCGGGCGGCAACAGATAGACGGACGCATCTGTGTGGAAGGGGCCAAGAGGATGAAGCGGCACTTTCTCTTCCCTGCTGCTCAGGTAGAGCGGAAGCACCTTGAATAGCGTGCTCCACTCGCCGACGGTCGTCAGCACCGGATTTAGAAATCTTCGGCCTATTCTTTTGGCTTTCGGCAGCATGGTTATGTCCGATTCTATTTCCAAATCAACCGCGGCCGCCGACTGAAGCGCATTCACTTCTATCGTCTTGCGGGTTGGGACAAAAAAAGGGTCCGGACAAATCCCGGACCCTCTCGTTCCGAACCGATTATTGCGCAGGCGGAGTAGGCCCCACCACAATCGGCTTCACCGTAGCCGGAGCCTTCGGAGCCGTCAGCCCCGGAATCACCGGAGCCTGTGCCAGACTGCCTTTCGCCACATCCTCGATGCTGATTCCGTACTTATCCAGCGTGTTCGACAGCAGTTGCGACAACGCCCCCCTGTCCTTCGCATACGCCGCCGTAGCAGAGATCAGAGTGTTCTCCGAGATCGCCAGGTTCCTCTCCTGCTGCAGCACGTTGGCCGAAGTCGACGCGCCCAGCTTGTACTTCTTCTGCTCGGCATCAAGACTCTGCAGCGCATAATCGCGCCCCGCCTCCGCCGACTTCACCTGTGCCCGGTCGTTGGTCAACGCATACTGGCTGTTGATCACATTGATCCGAACCTGTGTGTAGAGCTGCTGCAACCGCATCTGCGACTGCCGGTACTCCATCTGCGACCGCGCCTGATCAGCCTGTGCCACCCGGTTGCGCAGATTGATCGTGATATTCACGCCAACCCCCTTGTCCGGGCTCGAACTGTCGAACAGGCTGCCAAACGTGTTCCTGTAGCTGATCGGCGCAATCGGAGGGCACGGCGCCGTCGGATTGCTGAAGTTACAGATCTGTTTCGGGTTCTGTGCGCCGCCCAACCCGCTGCCGCCATAGAACGCATATGCATCGACCTGCGGCAACAAACCGTTCTTCTCCGCCTTGATCGTGATCTCGTTATTCTTCATCGCCAACACCGCCTGCTCGATCTGCGGATTGTTGGTGTAGGCCTGCTTCACCAGGTCTTCCACCCCTGTATCTTCTTCCGGCAGACGATCCAGGCTGATTCTGTCCGTAGGAACCACCGGCGCGCTCGAAAGCTGCGGATCGTTCAGATTCCGCGCGATCGCCTGCTTCATAATCAACTGCTGATACTCCAGGTTCGACTGCGAAGCCACCAACGCCTGTTTATCGCTCGCCACCGCGGCATCGGAGTTCACCACATCCAGCGGAGCCAGCGTTCCAATCTCTAACTGCTTCCGGTTATCCGACGTCAGTTGCGTGCTCTGCGACAGGGCCCGCTCCTTCGCCTGCTCATCCTCATACGCGCTCACCAGTCCCCAGTAGATGTTCTCCACCTGGTTCACGGTATAGAGAAGCTGCTGCCGGAAAGCCGAATCGGTAATCCGGCGATCGTTCTTCGCCTGCACGACAAAGCGCCCGTTGATTCCCCAGCCGAATCCCTGTAACAGATGCTGCGTCACCTGCGCCTTGAAGGCGGAGTTCAGTTGCGGGCTGTAACTGGAAAACGGATTTTGCGTCGTCACTCGCGAGTTGTTGAACGTCACATTCAGCGCCGTGCCCGTCACAAAACCCTGCTGATAGCCGAAGTTGTAGGTTCCCGTATCCGTCGTCAACTGCGGAAGGCCGCCGCTGAACAGCGTGTTGCTCTGCTGCTGCTTCAGATCCTCATACTGCAGCGTTCCCGTCAGCACTGGGTCGCGCAGCGCTGGAGCAGGTCCGCCGCCGTTCGTGCTCAGCACCAGGCCCTGTGCGCCCGCTCCCGCTCCGCCCGCCCCGGCAGAAGTTCCGCCCGGCCCGGCCGGACCGCCGCCCGAGGTAACCGTCGTGGTCGACCCGCCCAGCGTATTCGTCACTACTCCCGCCGGAGCGCCGCGCAGCGATGCGCCAGCCTTCGCCCGCAGAATATCCGTATCGGCAATATCCAGATTGATCCGCGAGATCGCGATATCGTAGTTGTTTTCAAGCGCCAGCATCACCGCGTCCGAAAGGCTCAGATAGATCTTTCCGTCCCACAGCAGCCCATCCAGATTCGGCGTATTGCCCAACCTCGGCAGAGGAACCTCGGTCGCCGTGTAGGGCGCAATCGGATTCCAGAAGTGGCTCTTCGGCTGCGAATAGTCGCGGCTGGTGCCTCGCAGATAAAGCGGCGACGTAGGCGTTGGCTGTGGCGCCTGCGGCAGACCGCGCTGTCCCGTCGTATCGTTAACCACCGTCTGCGGCAGCGCCGGAGCCGTCGGATTCGTCTGCTGCGCCAGTACCGGCTGCATATTTACACTCATCAGCAACAGTCCAATGCTCGCTGCCGCCTGCATGTCCCTTAATCTCACGATAGCTCTCCAACTCTTCCTGATTCTCACCGGCGCTGTCTCAAATCGCACAGACAGTCCCTCCGGAGTCCTTCAACTCTCAGCAGCCCCGGAAAATTCCACAGAGCCGCACTCACACATCTATTCCAATCCACTTAAGACGCGCCGCACATTCCACAAGATTCTTAAAGAAAGCCAACTGTCTTTACCCGGTAACCCGAGATAGCAGTGATACGTACCCATCCACCGCTTCGTTCCCAACAAACCGCACCAAAATCTTTCCCGAGGGCTTAACATCGCCAAGTATACCAACCTACCATCCGGATTCTTTCCGCAGCGACCCTCTATTTTCCCTACTCAAACGCAACATCATCTCCCATTTCCTCTGCCTCAAAGTCACGTCATCTCGACCGAAGGCAGCGCTTTTGCCGCCGCAGTGGAGAGATCCTGTATTTCGCTTTCTAATGGGTGCTGGGTGCACCATCCATCGCAGTCTCATAGCAATGGATGGGAGAGGAGAATCTTACCCGCCGCTTTTGCCGTCCCCTATCCCTGATCGGTAACATTGGTGTCAATCGGTGAATGCAATCGGTGTTGAGCTTGCCCCTGTTCCTCCCCACCGTGATACCGTCCCAAAAGCGACCATGCCTCTCTGGAAAACCACTCTCGCCTACGATGGCACCCCCTTCCACGGCTGGCAGGTCCAGCCTGGCCTCACTACCGTCCAGGGAACCCTCGCCCAGGCCATCCAACGCATCACCGGCGAAACCGTCCTACCCCAGGGCTCAGGCCGCACCGACGCCGGGGTCCACGCCCTCGCCCAGGTTGCCTCCTTCTCGCTTGACTCCCCCATCCCCCCGGCAAACTTCCACCGCGCCCTCAATCACGCCCTCCCGCCCAGCATTCGCGTCCTCTCCATCGAACACGCTCCCGCCCGCTTCCACGCCCGCCACAGCGCCCTTCGCAAAACTTACGAGTACCGCATCCACCCCAGCGGCAGCATCTGTTCCCCCATGCTCGCCCCTTACGTCTGGGACTGCCCTTTCCTCCTCGACCTCACTACCCTCCAGCAAGCCGCCACCCACGTTCTCGGCACGCATGACTTCGCCTCCTTCGCCGCAGTCGACCCCGATCTCACCGCCCGCACCAACGACCAAAACGGGTGCCCCACGTCCGGATCTTCGGACGCGAGTTCCCACAACGCCGCCTCTCCCACCACCCGCACCATCCACCAATCCGCTTGGCACGAAGTCGAAGGTCTGCTCATCTACCGCGTCACCGGCAACGGCTTCCTTCATCACATGGTCCGCAACCTCGTCGGAACCTTCGTCGAAGCCGGCTGGGGCCGTCGCACCGCCGACTCCATCCCAACTATCCTCGCTGCCCGCAACCGCTCCGCCGCCGGTCCCACCGCTCCCGCCGCCGGCCTCTTCCTCGTCGAGGTCGAATACGAGTGAACCCATCACCAATCAACCGCGTACCCCATCTGAATCGCGTACCACCTCTGAATCGGGTGCCCCATCTTCGGCGCAGTTTCATCGCGCCTAAGATGGGCATCGTGCGCAGCACGACCGCTCCCGCCCACCTCCGCACCGCCGAAATCCCTCAAATGGAGGCCAATCCTTAATGTCCCCCACCGCCTCCGCCCAGCAACGCATCACCCGCCTCGCCACCGTCACCGCCGTCCACCGCGCCTTCCACTGGCTCCATCTCCACCAGCCCCAGCTTCGCCAATGGCAGATCGACCTGGTCCGCATCCCCGCGCCTCCCTTCGGCGAAGCCGCCCGCGCCTCCTGGTTCCTCGACCGCTTCCATCAACTCGGCCTCACCAACGTCCATCTCGACGAAGAAGGCAATGCCCTCGCCGAGCTCGCCCCCGAAAATTCAACACATGCCGCCCCAGTCATCCTCCTCTCCGCTCACCTCGACACGGTCTTCCCTATCGGAACTCCCTGCGAGCCCCGGCAGTCAATGGACAGCCCCCGCATCTACGCTCCCGGCATCTGCGACAACGCCGCCGGACTCACCGCCCTGCTCGCTCTCGCCGCCGCCCTCCGTTACGCCAACGTCACCCCGCCCATCCCCATCCTCTTCGCCGCCAACGTTGGCGAAGAAGGTCAGGGCGACCTTCGCGGCATGCGCCATCTCTTCGAACGAGGCCCTTACCGCAACCGCATCGCCGCCGCCATCGCGCTCGAAGGCGGCGGCACCAATACCGTCGTCACCCGTGCCCTCGGTAGCACCCGCCTCAGCATCACCGTCACCGGCCCCGGCGGTCACTCCTGGATCGACGCCGGAACCCCCAACCCCATCCTTATCCTCAGCCGCGCGCTCGCCGACATCGCCGACATCGAATTGCCCAGCGACCCGCTCACCACCCTCAACGCCGGCCACATCTCCGGCGGCACCTCCATCAACTCCATCCCCGAGACCGCCACCGCCCTGCTCGATCTCCGCTCCACCGATCCCGCCCAGCTCCTCGCCACCGAAGCCACCGTTCGCCGGATTTGCAGTAGTTTATTGCCCAGCTCTCCTACGCCAAAAGCCATGCCGAACCCTGCACAAATCACGATTAGAAATATCGGCAGTCGCCCTGCCGCCGCCCTTCCCGACGACTCCCCCCTGCTGCACACGCTTCGTGCCGTCGACCGCCATCTCACCCTCCGCACCGAAACCCGTCTCGGCTCGACTGACGCTAACATCCCTATCTCCATGGGTATACCGGCAATAGCTATAGGAACCGGTGGTGCCGGGGGAGGCATCCACACCCTCCAAGAGTGGTACGATCCCACTGGCCGCGAAACCGCCCTTCGCCGCATTCTCCTTACTCTCCTCGACACCACCCAAACCACCGCAGAAAACCATACCTCCTGACCATCGTCGTTACCGTTGCCTTTGCCTAACTGGATGTGCTCTTCCCAGCAAGTGTCATCCTGAGCGAAGCCTCTCGCAGCTTTATCGCGAGAGGCGCAGTCGAAGGACCTGCGTTTACTCGTCGCACCGGCAATCCACTCGTTCCTGTCAACCCTTCTTCACCCAAAGCTCGTTCTCTGCTCCTCTCTAACATCCACAATAATCATCACTTACGCCATAAAAATATATTCGGGAAGACTGGCATTTTAGTTCCATCCAGTTCGGTACAATTAAAGCAGTAGAGGAATAAAGTAAAAAGGCCCAGCGACACCGCTGGGCCTAACTCATTTAGAAAGAATACTTTGCCTATAAGCTATCTGGAATGAATACTTTACGCTTAAATTACCATCTAATGTATTTGATATCAAGACTTTACGATTAAAGTACCCCAGGGGGTGTGCCCCTCTTGAAGAGCCGGAAGCGGAAAAGAGCGACCTCACCGCAAACACCGTCACTCACTTGACAGCTCAATAACACCTTTGCCTCTTCTTCACGTCTAAACAACCGTGAAGCTCCTGAGGCCTTCTAAAAGAAGGGCGTCACGGACAAATTGGCTATACTCAAATTCTCGCCGCCTCTCTAGGCTTGGCACAACGGAACGTACGAAAAGAGGTCAGACTTAATATATGGATATACGAAATAACCCTTCTCCAAGCCTGTTCGATCGCATGCGCGCTCACCGTCTTACCACGACATTCACACTTCTTGCCACTCTCTCCATCGGCATCCTCGTTGGTTCTGTGATCACGCAGAACGTAAGCGGCAAAGAGCAGGCGAGCGTCGATACCTCCGACGCCAAACCCATCGTTATTCCTTCTCCCGTAACCCTATCCAACGGCTTCTCCCAGATCGTCAAGCAGGTTGGCCCCGCCGTGGTGAACATCAACACCGAAGAGATCCCCAAGCCCGCCGCCAACACCAACAAGCGTGGCCGGCGCGGAATGCAACAAGGCCCACAGGGTGACGAGAGCCAGCAGGGCGACATGCAGGACTTCTTCAACCGCTTCTTCGGCGGTCAGGGCGGCGGACAAGGTGACGAAGGCGACGGCGGAATGCAAGGCGCAGAGCGCCGCGCCCTCGGTTCCGGCTTCATCGTGGATCCCCGCGGCTACATCATCACCAACAACCACGTGGTCGATAAAGCAGACAAGATCTACGTCAAGCTCTCCACCGACCCGGATGGCCAGGCTGGCTCCGAAGGTCATCCCGCCCACGTTATCGGCGTCGACAAAGACACTGACATCGCCGTCATCAAGATCGACACCAAGGATCCCCTCCCCACTATTAAGCTCGGAAACTCCGACGGCGCACAGGTCGGCGACTGGGTCCTCGCCATCGGCAGCCCCTTCAATCTTACGAAGACTGTCACCGCTGGAATCATCTCCGCCAAAGATCGCTCCATCGACGATCCCGGCCCCAACGGCGTCTCCCAGAGCCAGTTCCAGCGCTTCATCCAGACCGATGCGTCCATCAACCCCGGCAACTCCGGCGGTCCGCTGGTCGATATGGCCGGTCAGGTCGTTGGCATGAACACCGCCATCTACACCCAGTCCATGGGTTCGGTTGGCCTCGGCTTTGCGATGCCGTCCAATACCATCGCCAAGATCTACAACATGCTCATCGGGCCACAGCATAAGGTGGTGCGCGGTTCCATAGGCATCAGCTTCCAGCCTGCCGTCAGCTCCGCGGTCAATCGCATGTATGGATTCTCCAACGGAGTCATCGTCAGCACCATTACTCCCAGCGGAGGCGCTGCCAAGGCTGGCATCCAGCCCGGCGATGTCATCGTCTCCATCGACGGACGCGAGATCAAGGGCGGCGACGATCTGGTCGACGATATCTCCGCGCGTCAGGTCGGTTCCACCATCAAACTCGGCTACCTCCGCAACGGAAAGAAGGATGTAGCCAGCGTCGTCATCGGCGATCGCGCCAAGACCTACGCTGACCTCACCGGCAGCGACGACGACAACTCCACGCCGGAAACGTCCGACGCCGGCCAGACCACGCTCGGCATCACTGTCTCTGCCATTCCTCCAGCCATCGCTTCCAAGACTGGAATCAGCAAGGGCGTTATCATCACCAGCGTTCGCCCCGGCTCCTTTGCCGATGAGATCAATCTGGGCAAAGGCCTGATTATCTCGGCAATCAACAAGAAGCCGGTAAACGACGAGGCCAGCTACAAGGCCATCGTCTCCACCCTCAAATCCAAGGACGATGTGGTCTTTGTCGTTCACTTCCCAACGCAGAAAAATGCCGGAAACTCTTACATCGGCGGAACACTGCCGTAGAAAGAATGACCGTCAAAAAGAGGATGCCGATCTTCGGCATCCTCTTTTTGGTCTATCACCCAATTCCTGAATGTGAACCCCCCGGAATCTTTATCCGTGAATACTGCCCAAAGTACCCCGACCCGGGAATATCATTCCTCTTGCGCATGGGTTACTCTAGGGGTACTCTGATCGACAATGAATAGAACCAGTGCATCGTCTATTCGATACTAAAGTTTGAGGTTTGCTTAATGAAGTTTGGTCACATCCTCCTATGTTCCGGGCTTGTTCTTGCTACCGCTGTTCCTGGCATAGCCGTAATCCATGCCCGCCGCGGTCCTACCGCCCATCACAAGGTAACTCCGGCCCGGAGCTCAAAGCATGCCAAGCCCGTTGTAAAGACCGTAGGCCAACGCTCCATCGACGACAGCCGCGCCTCCCAGATTCAAGCCGCGCTCGTCAAATCGGGCTACCTCACGGTTCCCTCAGGACATTGGGACTCCGACACCTCAGCCGCTATGCAGAAGTTCCAGGCCGACAATGGCTGGCAGACCAAACTGGTCCCCGACTCTCGCGCCATCATCAAGCTGGGCCTTGGCCCGGATCACGAAGCTGCCCGCGCAACTCTGACCTCGGGCACTACCGAATCCGCTTCAGCTACTTCAGCCGCTTTCGTCTCGCAGTAACAGATTCATTCGTAACAAGAAAAGAGGACTCATCGAGCCCTCTTTTTGTTGTCTATGTCTCCCAAATATTGTCATCCTTCGCCGAACCGGGGTCCCCGGCGAGCGTCTTTTTGCTCGCTGGGGTGGGCTGGCGGAGGACTTGCTTTTGTCTTTTGCTGCTGCTCCGCCTGGCACACCAAAACTGATTTTGCTATAGCAAGGAAAACCGATCAGCCTTGCGGTCCAACGGTAAAGACATAATCCCTCATGTCCTCTCCGCTCGCTGGAAGGTTGCCTGTTTTTCCCGCAGTTCCACTCTCCAGCCATAGCCTCAGCCAATAGTACTGATGCAATCTCACCAGGCGCGATGCGACCGGCTGCTTCTGTTCCACAATGGCCGTAATCCGCCCCGCCAACGCATCCACGTCCGAGGCAGCCTCAACTTTCAGTTCTATTCCGTCACACTGCAACAGCCCGCTCCGCGCCGCTGCGAACTGAACCTCATTCAAGATCCCACTCTCACACTTCAGACCCGTCATCTGCTCGACAGCAAGTGCAGCCGAAGCATCAAGACCATTCTCAAAAGCGAGATACAGGATGCACGTTCCTGCAATCCGCAAAGGCAGCATCCCAAATTTTTCTACAAAAAATCCGGGCATCACCAACGCCATCGACTCCGGCGAAAATCCTTCGGCGCTAAGCGCAGGACAGTTCCATTGCATGCTGAGGCCGCGAGTAATCTGCTCTGCTTCGAGTCCACATTCAGCGATCAGCCACTCGCCGATTCTCCCTGTGCCATTCTGCCGCTGTGCCTCCAGTGCCTGCCGCAACTGAGCATTCGTAATCCAGCCCTGCGCCAGCATCAACAGCCCAAGAGGAACTCTGTGCCGATGCGGAGCGACCGCTCTCGCGATCAATCCATCTCCGGCCTCGCGCCGCAGCGCAGCCCGCACCATCGCCAGCACGCATCGTCCACTGCAACCCCACTGTTCCTCAAAGACAGGTCGTCGCCGCCTTCTCCACGGTCTCGTCCATCCGCCTGCGCATTCGGCATTCCCGCAGACGCGACGCTGCGCCTGCACCAGCGAAGCCGGCAACCCCGCTCCATCCATCGGCACATACGCATCACCTTCGTACAACAAGGCATCAGCCGTTCCGCCGTCGCTTCTTCTCTCTAGAAAAGGCATCGTATGCTCTCCAGCCGCAGTTGCGGCGTTGCTACTTCCGTAACCCGCAGCGCGAAGTTGCCGCTCACAATGACCACCTCGCCGCGCGCCACAATCCGATCTCCGATCACAAGATCGACCGGCTCGGAGACATGACGATCAAGCTCGACAACATCTCCCGGTCCAAGCTCCAGCACCTCGTGCAGAGGCAGCTCGCGAGATCCAAATTGCAGCGTCGCATCCAGCTCAATGTCGGATAAGATACCAATCGCTTCGGCTCGCGCCACTTCACTCGCACTCATTACCTTGTCCATGTCGTTCTCCTCACTCAATTCACGCTCATCGTTACGGCATCTTCCGGTTTGCCCAAAGCCCGAGCGATGTGCGCATCCTGCGGCTCGATGTCAATCGCGCCGTAAAGCTGCGCGCCGCGATGTTCTCCGGATCGCACAGGATTGGCTTGCCCAAAGTACAATCCGCCCACTCGCAACTCCGCGAGCCAGTTTCTGGGCAGAGGTAATCGCAGAACAGTGCCGGATTCCAGCGCGGCCACCTCGCTCGCGCGCAACCGCATCTGCGGAAACTGCAGCAACGCTCCAACTTTGGTCTGTCCCAGCAGCTCTCTCATTCTTAGCTGAGCCTCTTTCGACCGTCTGCGCGGACGATCTCCTTCCGAGATCAGCCGCCGCAGAATCGCGTTCAGCACAACCGCAGGCAGGCAGAGATTAATAACTCCCTGCGCCTCCGGCATTCGCGCCTCGAAGCTCACGCACAAGGTTCGTTCCCCAGGGGTCATCATTCGCGCCACGGCTGCATCCGTCTCACGCTTCTCGAAGACGAACTCCAGCCCGACTGCTTGCCAGGCAAGATTCAGCTCCTGAACCGCGACTCGAACCACCGAAGTGAGGATTGCCTCCTCAATATCGGTCAACTCGCGCACCGGCCATGCCTTTCCTACTCCGCCTAATAAGACATCGACAATCGGCGACGAGAGAGCAAATTCAAGCTCCAGCAAGCCGACCGCGCCCAAGGGCTCCAGGCGAAGCGAACATACATAAGTGTGGACAGAGAGGCGCTCCAGAAATTCTTTGAACGGCAACTGCTCCCCTGCCACAAGCTTCACCCGCAAGGGAGTCCGCAGCCATGCTCCAAGAGTGTGCATCAGGTTGCGGGCAAACAGATCGTTGACGCTGCTGATCGCCCGCATCTGCTCGTTGCTGATCTGTCCCGCACGGCTAAAGTTATACGTCTCCAACGGAGTCGCGGCGCTGTCGCCATCCGTCGGCGCGGCAACATTCGCTCCGGCCGCCGCCGCAAACAACGCATCAATGTCTCCCTGCTCTAACAGCTTTCCCATGCAATCCTTCCTTGTGTCTCTATCGCAAAACTCGTTCGGATCGATCGGCGCTTCTAGTGCGACGAAGCGTGCCGCTTGCAGCTCGAAACTTTGCCAGCTCTGGCAGACTCAACCGTACGCAGATCGCCAAGAGCTGTCCTTAGGCGCAGCACCGCGGACGAATGAATCTGAGAGACTCGCGATTCCACGACGCCAAGAGTCAATCCGATCTCCTTCATCGTCAGCTCCTCGTAGTAGTAGAGCGTCAGGACCATCCGTTCCTTCTCCGGAAGGTCGTCGATCGCATCTGCCAGCCGCTGCTTCATCTCGCCCTTCAGGCAACGAAATAATGGGTCTTCATCGGGTGATCCGGGAATATATGCCAGCTCCTCATCCCCTGAATCCTCCGAACGCTCCATATGCAGACTGCCAATCTCCAACCCCTTAAGGTCGCCGAGGAGCTGTTGATACTCTGTCAGACTCAACTCCATCTCTCTAGCGATCTCCTGTTCCACAGGAGCGCGTCCAACCCTCTGCGTCACCGAGCGGATCGCCTCTTCCACCGCTCTTCCCTTCCTCCGCAACTCCCTCGGGCTCCAATCCAAGGTCCGCAACGAATCCAGAATGGCTCCGCGAATCCGGAACTGCGCATAACTCTTGAACTGCACTTTCTTCCCGTGGTCGAACTTCGAGAAGGCGTCGATCAGGCCGACGACTCCGGCCGAGATGAGATCGTCCAATTCCACATGCTGCGGCAATCGCTCGTGAATACGCCGCGCCAGATAGCGCACCGTTGGCAGATGCTCCATCAGCATCTGATCGCGATGTATCGCGGTTGTACTTTCATGCGCTTCGCCATCCAACGTATCGTCGCCCGTAAACGGCCTGAACAGCGGTGCTGTCGGCTCCTGCGCCGTGCAGAATAATTTCCCCTTCGACCCTGCCTGCAAAATCTGTACCGGAACCGAACTTCCCGTGCCCATAGCTTCCTCCGTATCCTGCTTTACCCTTCGCTGCTTCACTTTCGTTCACCTGCAATCGGTTCCGATCAGCCAACCGTTCCCATGCTTCGTACCCGAATCTCGGTGGGAATCTCCGTGGGCGCCAGCACCGTTACTCTCGGCAGAAATGGCTCTAGCCAGCGCCGCACGTGATAACGAGCCGGACTCGGACATAAGAGCACGGGCAATGCCGATGTCGAGGCGCCTCCGGTTAGGCGTTTCACAGATTCCACAAGCCGCCGCAGAAAGTCCGTCGGCATCCCGGCTGCACGCGCGCCATCGCCCAGCAGCAACGAGCTCCTGGGATCGAAGGTGTTCATCAACTCGGTCTCGATCGTCTGCTCCAGCATCAAGACCCGCAGGCTGCCTTCGCCGTCCAGCAGCGGATGGATCAGCCCCCGCCCCATCGACTGCCGCACCGTCTCAACCAGATGCACCACATTCTTCGACGACTGCGCCGCCTCCACCAGGCATTCGAGAATTGCGCCAAGGTCGCGGATCGAGACCTGTTCCCGGAGTAGCTGCTGCAATACCCGCTGCACCTCGCCCAGAGTCATCAGCTTCGGCACCAGCTCTTCAACCAGCTTGGGATGGCTCTCGTTCATGCTGTCGAGCAGGCGCTTGACCTCCTGCCGTCCCAGCAGCTCATGCGCGTAGCGGCGAATCAGTTCGCCAAGATGCGTTCCAATCACCGTCGTCTGATCGACGACCGAATAGCCAGCTGCCAACGCTTGCTCTTCCAGCCCCGGCTGTATCCACCGCGCCAACACACCGAATGCCGGTTCACGAGTCTCGATACCGGGCAACGCCCGCGCCTTCGGATCTGCATTGACTGCCAGTAGGCAATTCTGTTCCGTCTGCCAACGAGCAATCTCAATGCCGCGCAGGCTAACGACATACTCTCGCGGCTTCAACCGCAGATTGTCGGTGATGTGTACCGGGGGAACGATGAATCCCAGCTCGGTTGCCAGATGCCTGCGCAGCGCACGCACCCGGTTCAGCATCTGGCCGCCCTGCTTCTCATCCACCATGGGAATAAGTTGGAAGCCGATCTCGAGCGTCAGCTCGTCCATCTTCAGCAGCGAAGCCAGGTTCTCGCCCTTCGCCGCGTCTACTGCCTTCGTCTTGCCATCTGCCGCGATGCCATCCTCGGCCTCGTCTGTCTGGAGCAATTGATCTTTTACCGCTGGCCGGCTGTAGGCAATGAGTGCGACTCCCGCCGCCATCAACACAAACGACAACTTCGGCAGGCCGGGAATCAGCGCAAGCGCAAGCAGTACGCCGCAGGCAATCCAGAGCGTATTCTTTCCTCGCAGCAACTGCGTCCCCAGCTCCGTGTCCAGCGATTCCGCGGAGGCTGCTCGTGTGAGGACGATGCCACCCGCGATCGAGACCAGAAGACTGGGAATCATGGTCACCAGGCCGTCGCCGACGGTAAGAATCGTATAGTTCTTCACCGCCGTCGAGAGATCGGTGCCCTGCTGAAATACGCCGATCAGCAGCCCGGCGATGATATTGATCGCGGTGATCAGGATGGTCGCCATCGAGTCCCGCTGATTGAAGCGCGCCGCCCCATCCATCGCGCCATAGAACTCGGCCTCACGCGCAATCGCCTGCCGCCGCTTTCTGGCGCCAAGCTCGTCAATCAACCCGGCGTTCATATCCGCATCGATGGCCATCTGCTTACCGGGAAGCGCATCGAGCGTAAAGCGAGCCGTCACCTCGGCGGTCCGCACTGCTCCGTGGCTCACCACCAGAAACTGGATTGCGATCAGCGCGAGGAACAAGACAAATCCGACCACGTAATTTCCGCCCACCACAAACTGTCCGAAGGCTTCGATAACCGAGCCGGCAGCGTGTGTGCCCTCATGCCCATGCAGCAAAATCCTGCGGCTCGATGCTAGATTTAGCGACAATCGGAACATCGTCAGCAACAACAGCAACGTCGGAAATACAGAAAAATCTACCGCCCGCCGCACCTGGACCGCGGTCAAAAACACGATCACCGACGCTGTAATCGACGCCGCCAGCAGCAGATCGAGCACGAAGCTGGGCACCGGAATCAGCATCACGAAGACCATGCTGACCGCGCCTACGGGTAACAACAGCGTGCGCAGCGTATGTAGCGGCGCAAACGTCCCTCCTACGCCTTCTTTCGTCAAAACTTTACTCACATTCCACCTCCATAGCCGCGCAATCCGATCATCCCAACCGTTCCGCGATGTCCCACTCCTTGCTGTGCCTGCTGGCTCTCGCGTTCGCGCTTCTGCCGCTCTTCCACCTTTTGCCGATAGAGGTACGCCAGGATTCCAGCCACCGCCGCATAGAGCTCAAAGGGGATTGATTGTCCCGGCTCCACTGTCTTATATAAACTCCGCGCCAATGGCGGGTTTTCGATCATCGGGACACCGGCCCATCGCGCCTCTTCGCGAATCTCCGCTGCCAGCAGATCTCGCCCCTTCGCAAGAACAGTCGGCGCCTGCATCGTCTCGAAGCTGAACTCCAGTGCTACCGCATAGTGCGTCGGGTTGGTGATGACAACGCTCGCCCGCGACATATCCGCCTTCACTTTGCGCTTGCGCATTGCCCGCTGGATCTGCCTGACTCTGCCCTTGATCTGCGGATTTCCCATCGACTCTTTCATCTCTTCGCGTATCTCCTGCTTGCTCATCTTGAGCCGCTCATTCCAGCTCCTCCATTCGACCGCGTAGTCCAGCGCCGACCAGGCAAGCGTGATCCACGATGCATCGAGCGCGAGGCCATACGCTGCCGAAAAGGTTGCGGGCAGTCGCACCAAGCTCATCACCGGCATGGGCAGCATCAGCGCCTTGATCGCCACCCAGCCCAGCACTACCATCGCCGCAGCAGGCACCAGCGACTTCACCACTCTGGTCGCGGCCTGCAAGCCAAACAAATGGCTTATATTTGTTGCCGGGTTCAACTTTGAGAACTGTGGTTCAATCGCAGATGGATGAATCTCGATACCGCCCACCTGCGCGACCCCGGCGACTAAAGCCCCGGTAAAACTTGCCGCCAATACCAGGCCCACGGGAAGAATCGCCGGTTCGAGCATCTTCCGAACTGCCTCATCCCAGCCGCGTTCGCCGTTGACCTCGCCTACGGCTGCCGAACGAAGACTCTCCACATAGACCCTGTTCCAACTGGAGACGAATCCATGGGCCATCGCTCCAAGCGCCAGCACACCGCCCAGCATCGCCATCGCAGAGAGAAGCTCGCGGCTGCGAACGCTATCGCCTTTCTCCTTCGCCTTCTTCCGGCGTTGCGGTGTAGCCTGCTCTGTCCCCTTTTCGCTCATACGGTCGCCATCAGCCTTCCCGCAGCATCAAGCAGCGCCGTGAAGTGTCGCTCAATCCATCCCGGCCACACCGCCAAGCTCCCGATCAGCACCACATACGACACCATCGTCTTGAGCGGGATGCTCATCACCATCGCCGGGAGCTGCGGCGACAGGCGGCTTACCAGCGCAATCACCACCTCCACCGCAAGCGACGCTGCTATCACCGGTGCGGCAAGCTGCAATCCCGCAAGAAAGATTCCGCCAGCCATCATCGCCAGCGCCGCGCCAGTCTTTGCTTCGATCCCCGCCTGACCCACGGGAACCGTGCTAAAGCTGCGCACAAGCGCCGCCAATAGGCTGCGGTCCAACCCTGCTCCGATAATGACCAATACGCCCAGCCAGCCAAGCATCTGGCCCAGTACAGGGGTGTCAATCATCGAGTTCGGGTCCATCAAGTTAACCAAGGAAAAACTGAACTGGATTCCTAACAACGTTCCGGCGAATGTAAGCGCCTCGTTCAGCAGCATCAGCGAAAGCCCAAATATTAGCCCTACGCCAAGCTCGCCCAGCACTGATTTCACATCCAGCGTGGCCCTCGCATTCGGCACTGCGGCTACCGCAGGCGCCAGCAGCACTGTCATTGCGATAACGAATCCTGCTTTAATGCGTGGCGCGATCGCAGCCGATGAGAACAACGGAGCAAACACCATGAGTCCGCTGAGGCGAATCATCACCAGCACTGCCGCCGTCAGAAACTGTGGCCAATTCTCGATCAACGTGCTCGCTTCACGGTTCATGCCTCACCTATCCCAGATACCTGTGGAAGTCGGTGAACATGCGCACCGTAAAACTCACGAGTCGATGCACCATCCAGGGCAACGTCGCCATGGTCACAACAAACACGACGACCAATCTCGGTACGATGGTCAGCGTCTGCTCCTGCACACTGGTCAGCGTCTGCAGCAAGCTCACAGCGAGACTGATCAGGCACGCCGACACCAGCAACGGGGCGCTGAGCAGCATCGATTCCATCAGCACCTTCCGCATCATCTCCACCGTCTGGTCCGGTCCCATCGCTGCCTCCAATCAAGCTCAAAAACTTTTAATCAACTGATGCGCGAGCAGGTTCCATCCATCGACCATCACGAACAGCAGGATCTTCAATGGCGTAGAGATCACCACCGGAGGCAGTTGCATCATGCCCACTGACGTCGTAACGCTGGCGACCACCAGGTCCACTAGAAGAAACGGTAGAAACAGCACTGCGCCAATCTGAAATCCTGCCTTCAACTCGCTGAGTATGTAGGCAGGAACCACCACCTGAATAGGCAGGTCTTCTCGCGATTGTGGTCGTGTGCCCATTCCCGCAGCCGCGAACACAGCCAGGTCTTTCTCGCGTGCGTACCGCAGCATGTAATGCTTCACTGGCACCAATCCTCGATCCATCGCCTCCATGCCCGATATCGTTCCCGCCTGGTATGGCACGACCGCAGTCTGCTCCACCTGTAGCAGCACCGGCTGCATCAGGAACCATGTCATCATCAGCGCCAGCCCCATCAGGATCTGATTCGACGGCGCTGTCTGCGTTCCCAGCGCCTGCCGCAAAAAGTGGAACACCACCAGTAGCCGCACCATTGGAGTGATCGACAGCAAGAGCGCTGGCAGCAGCGTCAACAGCGTCAGCCCAAGCACAATCGACCAGGGAACGCTTCTGTTGGCCTCAATCGCCTGCGTGATTGAATCCTTCCCTTTTGGAGTTGGTGTTTTTAGAAAAGCGGCGTCCTGCTTGCTACCTTTCAACGTACTGGTGCGTTTCCGGCTGCCTTCATAGGCTGACTGCCGCTCCGCCGGGACATGATCGACCCAGAACGACTTCGGAGCAACAAAGGCAGCGATCGTCTGGAATCGTCCAAGCTGTTGCGCGTGAAGAACCGGCGATGTCATCGACAACAACACCAGCGCTAATCCACACCATCTCATCCAGTGCGCTAGCGGCATGTTCCGCTCAACTTTCTCGACAAATCAACCTGCGGCTCTTCCGCTCGTACCCGCACAATCGTCTCTAAACTCTCCGGGCCACCACCCACCAAAAAATATTCGCCTGCACAAGTCACCAGCATCAACTGCCTCTTTCCACCGAGCGGGAGCGTTTCAACCAATTGCAGTTGTCTAGTCTCAGACTTGCGCTCGCTGCGGAATCTGCGCAGAAGTTCAAGCATCCACCCAGCGAAACCGCTCACCTCCCGCGGGATCTTCGCTTCTTTCGTTTCACATCTACGCTGCAAAAGCTGCATTTTCCGGCTCCATTTTCTGTCTGCTCGTCTGTACCCATACGCGCGCTGGCTTCTAAGCCAGCCGAGTCAAGCGAAGCGCTATCTTCTGCTCCACGACTTCGAACTCAGTCCAACCCAGTTGCACACTCCCAACCTTCAAGGGCACATCCTCGGTATCCGGCGAAACGCTCTCGAATACCTGTCCTTGGACCAGCCCCAGCAGATCTCTCACTTTGAACCGGCTCAACGCTATCTCGGCGGTCATTGTTATTGGCAACCGCGCTAGTACAGGCCACGCAGGATGCTCCTCTATCTTCACCATCGACGGCATGCCCGAGACATCACTGACCTGCCCTGTCATGCCTTGCGTCGTCTGTACCGTCAATGCTGTCTCTGCCATAACCTCTCCAACTTGCTTGTGAATCTCATCTCTTCTCTTGTGTTTGTCCGAGGGTTAGCGCTGCACAAGAAAATCGGTAAAGAACAAATCCGTTATCTTCAATCCGGGGTTGTGCTGGGTCATGGATCGCTTCAGTTCGGCCTTCAGACGTTCCTTCCCATCGGGCGCCAGCAAACTGTCCGAGGTTTGCCGCCCAAGCACGGTCAACGCTGTATCGCGAACTGCGTCGACCTCCGCAGCGTCGTTCTTTTCCACCTTGTCCTTTGAGTCTTTCCTCGCAGCTGCATCTGTCACCCGCAACACCAAAGACAATCGCAGATAGGCAGCTCCGCCTTCATCGGCCAGGTTGACCAGCAACGGATCGAGCACCATCAAATGAGTCTCAACTGGCGCAGCCGATTCGACCCTTGCCATGGAAGCTCCTTGCATCGATAGCCTGCCCGAACGCGCAAGGTAATAGAGAACGCCCCCAATTCCCAAAGCCGCAATCGCGGCTCCAACCACCACAGAGAGCAAGAGAAATAGAACGGGAAGTCGGACTGGGGCAGACCCAGTGGAAGCCACGACTGGGGAACCAGAAACACCCTCAACAACCGGAGTAGAAGTAGCCATGATGCCTGACATGTTGCATCCCAGTGGCCAGTTCGAAACCTTGAATGATTAGTAAATCTTCAGGATCGAGCTCGAAACTTGTAATGACGCGACATGTGACACCGCCACTGAACACTTCATGGCGTTCCAGACGACCGGGCCGGCACGAGGTCAATATTTCAACCTCGCACCCGCTCCGCTTTCTCCCAACACTTACCGAATCATTGCAAGCGTATCCTGCGTCACCGTATCGAAGGTCGTCATGGTCTTCGAATTTGCCTCGAAGGCACGCTGTGCCACGATAAGGTTGGCAAACTCTGACGAAATATCCACGTTGGACAACTCCAGCGCGCTGTCGGTGATCGCTCCGCGAGAGCCCGTCCCTGCGACCCCGATATTTGCCTGTCCGGAGGCTGCTGTCGTCATGTAGTTGTTATTGCCGGTGACGATCAAGCCCTGATTATTGGCGACCGTTGCTATCGCTACCTGGCCGATAATCTGCTTCTGCTGATTGCTGTAGTTGGCCGTAATAATGCCGCTCGAGTCGACCGTAAAGCCGTTATACACGCCGCTCGTAAAGCCATCCTGATTACTCGCGCTGCCAGCCGAAGCCGCCGTCGTCTGCGAGATGGTTGGATTGCCGGCAGCATCGTTCAGGTTCCAATTGAAGCTCAGATCGCTGGCGCCATTGGGCAGGCCCGGAAAGGTAATTGCGGCCAGTGTTCCGGTCGGGTTAACCAGGTTTCCGGTTGGATCGAATGTCATCGTTCCTGTATTGTTGGCCGCCGCCCCGGTGAAGTCGCCAGGAGGCAGAGACACGCTGTAGTTCCAGGTATTGGCCGCTGTCTTCGTGAACGAAACCGTCGCCTGATGCGTCTGGCCAAGCGAGTCGTACACCTGGACCGAGGTCGCAAAGGGTGTTCCCACCGCTGCGCCTGCATTCAGGTTTGCGGTCAGGGAGAAGTTCTGGGTAGCCTTCGCTGCCTCCGTCGAGCCAGTCGGCAGAGTCAGCGGCGCCAGCGAACTGCTGCCGCTGATGACGCCATTGACGGCCTTGTAACCCATCACACTCTCGCCCTCCGTCGTTATCAGGTTGCCGCTTGAGTCGAGCTGAAAGCCGCCTGCCCGGGTCAGTGATTGCACGCCGTTCTGTTGCACGACAAAAAAACCGTCTCCGCTGATCGCCATATCGGTTGAGTTCCCCGTTGGGTTGATGCTTCCCTGCAGATAGCTCGTCGATGTGCTCGATACCTTCGTACCTACGCCAACCTGTAGCGCATCGTTCGCCCCGTTCTCTCCAATCTGCTGGTAGAAGAGATCTTCAAAATGAGTCGTCTGCTTCTTGAAAGCCGTCGTGTTGAGGTTCGCCAGATTGTTTCCGATTGTGTTCAGCGCCACCGAATCCGCGCTCAACCCGCTCAATGCAGTTGAAAATGATCCCATCGCCGTTCTCCTTGCTCTTTCGGGTTAGATCTTCCGTTATTGTCATCCGTCGTCAGGCGTGTCTTTCTTATCCTGGTCCGACGTCTTAGCTCTGGCTCCCCGTATCTGAAGGAGGAGTGGTAAGCGGCGCCAGTTCCTGGTTAATCGAGATCAATTGCTGCAAGCTGTTGACGCCGACTAACTGCTGGATATAAGCATTGGGATCGGTTGGCTGGGTCGGATCCTGGTTCTTCAGCTCGCTGACCAACAGTGTCAAAAAATCGCTCGAGGTGATCGTCGCCCCATTCGTTGTGGTATTCGTTGACCCACTTCCCGACCCCAATCCATTTGGCGCCTGTGCAACTTTCGTCGTTGCCTGCGACGCTGCTCGTGGCTGCGTCAGCGCGGAAGCGACTCTGGCTGCTGCGGCTGTTCCTGCTCCCGTAATCGAACTCATCTGTATTCCACTCATATCTACTCTCCTCGGACTACGAATTCATCTTGTGATTCGCTCAAGCTCTTACACTCAACCAACTACCGCCACCTGCATACGACGCTGGCGACAACAGATCATCTTCTCCAAGTCCATTTGATCCGACATAGGCCCGAATATCTTCCGCGCGATTTAGCGCTGTGCCAGTTGTGCCCTGCCGGTTCTCTCCTCCTTGGCCGCCACTCTGCTGCCCCTGCCCATCGCCATTCATCCCTCCAGCGAGTCCACGAAAATCTGTCCCGGCTGTCACCGCGGGTTGAATGACAACCGTATTCACGGCAACCCGCTCGCTTTCGAGATATGCCGTCAGTGAAGGCAACTCCCGATGTAGCTTCTCCTGCCCCGAAGTCGAAGCCGTCGACAAAGACGCGTTGACTCCACCCGTACCCGTCATCTCCGCACGAATCTTTAGCCATCCATGGGTTCCATTGGAAACGCCCACTTCAAGCGTCGTCGGCGACGCCGCCAAGGTTCTGTGGGTTGCATCGATTGGCCCTCCATTGTCCACCGTGCCCGAGCCAACTGGCATTCCAACTCCAGCCTGTATACCCACCGCAGAGGAACTCGCATTCTCAGACTGGGATTTTGGTGAAATAATGTGCGCTACCGGAGCACCCAGCACAACTCCAGAAACAACTCCAGCAATTCCGTTCTCAACGCGAGTCGACACGGGGGCTAGGACTGCCGCTATCCCGCCCTGGTCTTTTGCACCTGCTCCAGCCTCAGAGTTTTCCGGTTGCGTTGCCGCGTTGGTCTCTGGCCTCAATGAAGCAGGGGCGCTAGCGGCAGCAACATCTGTACCTTTCACACTCACTGTATTTATCCTGGACATCGCCCCTGATGCTTTGTCAGACTTACCGGCAGCAGCAGACGACCCATTGCTTTGTCCCGTCGTTGTAGAAGTAGAAGCCAACAGGGATACGCCAACATCATCCCGAGCCGTAGACGCGTTGCTTGATGGACCCTCCATCGAGACCGCGATGCCGGGGGCAACCATTATCAACGGTATTTGCGCTTCGATCCCGACCGTATTACCTGCTG
The DNA here is from genome assembly GCA_041691575.1 of Terriglobales bacterium. Lineage (GTDB taxonomy): Bacteria > Acidobacteriota > Terriglobia > Terriglobales > Acidobacteriaceae > Edaphobacter. The sequence goes on along the minus strand of JBEPUJ010000018.1, from coordinate 38,573 downwards.
CCCCGGAAGCCTTCTCGTTCTTCTCCGCCTTCGATGGCTTCGTCGTTTTGCCAACCCCATTCTGGTCCTTCGCGGTTTTTTTGATTGGCACCGCCGAAGCTTTATCAGCGATCTCCGTCTCCTTCTGATTCAGCACGGCCGTCGTTTGACTATTGCCTGGCAAGAGCAAAGTAGCCGAAGCTGCGACATCCGTCGGCGGCGCGACGTCTCCTTCCGCAACATCCGTCTTCAACGCATCAGCCGTCGTGGAGGGAAATTTCTGACTTGTATCCTCGGTGATCCCGGCAGAGAGCTCATCAGTTGGTACATTCAACTGCTCATCCGCAGATACATGGGATGTGCTCTCTTTCGCCCACTTACCCGGTGGCAACTCTACCATCTCAGTCGCAGCAACCTTTGCTCCCCCGGAATCAGTACTGGCCTTATCCACGCTCGCGCCAACAATCAACGATGCAGTCGCCCTAAGGTCGCTCTGAAACCCGGCGCCCGCATTTGCCTTCGCCCTTGCGCTGGCTACACCGAGCACATTCAAGTTCTGTGCGGCAATCATGCTCTTAGTGCCCCTGGGGTTTTGTGAGGCTTTGCTATCAACAATCTGTGACTGCACCTCATCTGCCCGAGCAACACCCTCATCAAAACTCTTGGCGAATGAACCGCCCCCTGTATCGATAGGCTCAGAAGAGACATGATGCGAACTAACCGGCTCGACGCCGAGTGACATCAAAATCGCCGCCGTTGTCAGCATGTCTCTCCTCTTTCGTCCTCCGAAAGAAATGCATTTCACGTGCCAACCAAACCATTGTGTACATTAGGAAACTTTCATCTCCTCAGCCTCACACGATTGTTCCTGCGCATCGGTCCATCTCCTCCGGGCAAGAAATCTATCGTCCAGCCTGGACTGCGTCCGTCGCCCAGCCTCGATCTCCATCTGTGCTGTCGCGCCATCGACCACATGCTTGACCTGCTCGCGCCTCAAGCGACTCGCGATATATTGCTTTCTGGCTTCATCGTTCGACCTCTCCCGCTCCAATCGAACCTGCTCCAGACGCTCCTGCTTCCACTCCGCGATCTCGCGCTGCACCTGGGCCACCTTCCAGTCCATGCGATCTCCCACCTTCAACGCATCGCGACCATTAGAAGCAGACCGGCGCACGGTCCCCTCCTGTATCTCGATTGCCTGCCTGGCCTCTTGAACCGCAGCCATCGTCCGCTGCAGTTCAACCGAATGCATCTCTTCGATGCCCCCATACAGGGACACCAGCCGCTGCAATCCCGCCAGCCGTGACTTCATCGCTAGAGTTCCATGACATTGAGCCGCGACACGGTCTGCTCCATCGTCATGCGCTCGTCACTTCCCTGCTGAAGAAACTCCCGCAACACAGGCATTGCCCGTATAGCCCGGTCCAGCTCCTCGTCTGTTCCCGACTTGTATGCTCCGATACGGATCAGGTCTTCCGACCGTGCATGAGCCGCCAGTAGCCGCCGCGCCATCGAGGCCTTAGCTTTATGCTCCGGCGTCGTCACCACCGGCATCAATCGGCTCAGTGAATCCAGAATGTCTACCGGCGGATACCATCCCGCTGTCGCCATCGACCGCGACAACACCACATGTCCATCCAGCAGCGATCGCACCGCATCGACCACAGGATCCTGCTGATCGTCACCCTCCATCAGAACCGTATAAAACGCTGTGATGCTTCCCGTCCAAAAATTCCCCGCCCGCTCCACCAACTTTGCCAACCGGCTAAACACCGAGGGCGTATACCCCTTGCTGGCCGGAGGCTCTCCTGCCGCCAACCCGATCTCACGCGCAGCCATTGCATATCTTGTCAGCGAATCCAGCACCAGCAGCACATGCTTTCCCCGCGCGGCATAGAACTCCGCAACCGCTGTCGCCGCCATCGCCGCACGCATCCTCAACAAAGGACTCTGGTCCGAGGTGGACACCAGCACGACCGCTCGCTTCCGCCCCTCCTCGCCCAAAGAATCCTCTACAAACTCCCGCACCTCGCGGCCGCGTTCGCCAACCAGGCCAACCACGGTAAGATCAGCCGCCGTATTGCGCGTCATCATCCCAATCAAAGTGCTCTTGCCAACGCCCGATCCGCCAAAGATGCCGATCCTTTGCCCGCGTCCCACCGTCAGCATTCCATCGAGCACCCGCAACCCGGTCTGCAGCGGCTCTCTAATTGCTTCTCTCTCCATCGGGTGCGGCACCGCGCCGTCAAGCGGCCACATCTCTGTCACTGAGGGCGCGGGCAATCCATCGAGTGGAGCGCCCAGCGCATTGACGATCCGCCCCTCCATCTCTTCCCCAACCGCAATCGCCGGAGTCGCTCCCATCGCCATCAACGCATCCCCATAACGAATTCCTTGTATCGCTTCGAGCGGCATCGCCACCACATGTCGCCCGTGGAATCCAATCACCTCGGCGCGATGCCGCGCTCCTTCACCATCGATAATTTCGCAGCACTCCCCCACCGAGCAGAGTGGCCCTTCCGCCTCCACGGTCTGCCCATTTGCCTCGACCACGCGTCCGCTCCACCGCCACGCCGGGCGCTCTGCCAATCGCGCGAAATAAGGGGCAAGCCTTGCTGGTTTCACCTGCTCCATATGCTGCTGTTCGAGCATTATGCCGGCCTCTGTTGCAGAAGGTCGAAGAACCCTTTTTCAATCTCCTCCAACTGCGCGCTTACCCCCAACTCTACCCGTCCGACATTCGTTTCAAGGACACACTCACCCACCTCCAGCGCCTCATCGCCAACCAATTGCAACGCTGTCTCCGTCCCCGCCACAAATACCTCCCTCCACCGCTCCACCTCGGCGGTGGGTACCCGCAAAATTGTCGTACTGTTATCTGCCACCTTCTCCAGCGCGATCCGGACGGCCGCAGTCAGGAGCAAGGGGTCCAGCGTGATCTCCCGATGCAGCACCCGGGCCGCAATCGCCAATGCCAGTTTGACCACCTCTGCTTCAACGCCGAAAAAGTATCGTGCACGTTCCTTCCCAAACGCCTCGCAAGCTCTTATCACCCGAGACCGCTCTATCGCGACTCGTTCCTCAAGTTCCTCTTCCCACTCCCCGCGCGATGCTGCCCTCGCCTTCCATTCCGACGTCTCAACCTGGGCGGCGACCTCCTGCGCCTGCGACTTCAACTGCTCCTCCAAAGCCACCACCTCCCGCCGCAGGAGAGCCTCCGTCTCAGTTGGATCTAAGCCAGCGTCCATCCCTTGCGACGACTCGGCCGAGGATCGGTCTACCGGATAAAATTCAAGCCGCGACACCTTCTCTCGTTGTGGAGAACCGTTTCGCAGCCTCGACGGCATCCCCGGCAAGGTGTTATCGCTTATCGGTTCAGACGGCAAGATCATCATCTACCTCCATCTTCAGAATCATTCGTCCCTCGCTCTCAAGCTGACGCGCCATCCCGAGCAGTTCCTGTTGCGCATGACTCATATCTCTCATCCGCACCGGCCCCATCACTTCCATGTCTTCCTTCAGCATCTCCACCGCGCGCGAGCTCATCGCCTTGAACAGGTGCGACTTCACGTTATCGCGTCCGCCTTTCAACGCCATCGCCAATACCTTTTTATCCGCTGCTGCGATAAATTCGCGAATGCTCTCCGGCGGAACTGTCACTAAATCTTCAAACGTAAACATCAGGTTCCTGATCCCGATAGCGATCTGCGGCTCATCATGCTCAATCTCTTCGAGAATGCCCTTGCTCTCGATCTGGTCCAGCCGGTTCAGCAACTCTGCCACCGCCTTGAATCCCGAGTAGGATTTTCTTCCTCCTGACCCCACTCCTTCCATCCGTTTATGCAGAACCAACGCAACTGTCTGTGCCATCTCCGCTGAAAACTGCCGCATCTCCGCCAGCCGCCGCACCACATCCACACGTAGTTGCCCATGCAGACTCATCAACACTGCCGACCCGCGCTTCGCATCGAGATGCGCCAACACCAGCGCAATCGTCTGCGGATGTTCATTCTCCAGAAACTTGCTCAGGTGCTGCGGCTCCATATTTTGCAGGATCGCCATGTCTCCGTTCGTGCGTTCGCGAATCTTCTTGACCTGAGCGAGCAGGTCCTCTGCCTTGCCCGCTCCAAACGCCTCGGTCAGCAACTTCAACGCATACTCCGGACCGCCACGCACCATATACTGCTGCGTCTCCAGTAGTCCGTAGAACTCCGTCATCACCTGTGTCAACTGTTGCGCCGGAACCTCGCCCAGGCGCGTGATCTCATCCGTCACCCGCCGAACATCGGTCTCCGATAAGCTCAAAAACAAAGTCTTCGCCAGATCGTCTCCCAGCGCCACCATCAGGATCGCGGCCTTCCGCAATCCCGAAATATCCGCTGGCGCAAATCCCGACTCGGCAGGCAGCAGCAATGGGTTCTGCCTCATCGTCTCCGCACCTCTCATCTGCATTGTTGCTCCCATCACTTGACCTCCTCGGACGATCCGATCCATCCCTCCAGCAATCGCGTACTCTGTGTGGGATCTCGCCGGATATGCTCCGACACATGCTCGAAGATCCCCTGCTGCTGACGCTGCGCCCTGGTCATCGACGGCAGAGGAACCAAAGCTTCTTCCTCCTCAGGCCGCCAGTCAGGCTCAGCCGGCAACATCCGCTCCTGCTCATTCCCGAAGGCTGCCGTGGCGTTCGCTCCCGAGGGCAAAAGCATCGGCTCTCGCAGTGTCTCCGTCACCTGACGCGCCACCGGACGCAGCACAAATAAAATCAGCAGCAAGCCGCAGATTCCTATCGCTGCCGTCCGCATCAATCCCGGCTGCGAAGCTATCAGCGTGTGGACGCCTTCCATCAGTTTGTCCATCAGGGGCGGCTTTATCTGCGGAGAGTTTGTGCTGAAGCTGACGTTCTCCATCACCACCTGATCGCCACGCCGGGAATCGAAGCCCACGGCCGCCTGGGCAAGTTGTTCCAGCCTGTGCATCTCGTCCGCGCTTCTCGGCTTCCAGACAGTGTGTTCCAGCTTGCCTGCACCCTCGGTCAACGCGCGGTCATTCACCACCACCGCCGCGGTAATCCTCCGCACCCGTCCCGGCCCTTCTTCCGAATGCAGCAGGTGCTTGGTCACTCCGTACGTTCCATTCTCCTGCTGAATACTCTGATCCCGCCCGCTCGCCTGTTGCGGATATACGGGCAGGGCCTGCTTCTGCAACAACGGCGGTGTTCCCGGAGCGGCCGCGGCCTGCGATCCGGCCACCGAGCCAGCCGGTGCGCCAGCTGGCGAATTACTCGCCGTCCCCGGAACTCCCAGCGCCTGCGCCGGCAGCGCCGACACCTGTTCGCTCTTCTGCATACTCAGCGTCGCGGTCTGGTTGGGATCGTAGACCTCGTCGGTCCGCTCCTCGCTGCCTTCCTCATAACTCACATTCACCGTGGCCCGTACGTTATCCCGTCCAGCCAGCGGCTCCAGCATCGCAACCAGCTTCGCCTCCATCGCCTGTTCTGCCTCTTCCTTCCCGGCATCGTTCGATCGCGGCTTTAGATTTGCCCGCCCATCTGCGTCCACCAGCGTCACCTGGTCAACGCTCAGATTCTCGACCGCCCCCGCCACCAGGCTGCGAATCGCATCGGCCTGCTCCGGAGCGACTGTCGAACGTCTCAGCTTTAGCACCACAGAGGCCTTCGCCACCTTCTCCTCCGACGCAAATAAACCCTGCTGCGGCAACACCAAATGCACTCGCGCTGACCGCACCACACCGAGCGTCTCAATGGTGTGTTCGAGTTCGCCTTCAAGCGCCCGCTGATAGTTCACCCGTTCATCGAACTCGCTACCCACCCAGTTCGGCTTGTCGAAGAGCTCAAACCCCAAGCGCCCCGTCTGCGGCATTCCCTTCGCAGCAACTTCCATCCGTGCCTTGTCCAGCGTGTCCGCCGGGACTTCAAGGCTCGCGCCGTCTGCCGTCGTCTCAAACGGAATCCCGGCGGCGGCAAGCTCCTGCGACACCTGCTGCGTGTCCTTTCCATCAAGCCCGCTGAACAGCACTCGCCAGTCAGGACGTTGCGCAAACCACATCATTCCGACACACGCCGCGGCCAGAAACGCAACCGACGCGATTAGCCAGGTACGCTTGCCGACGGCATCTCCGTCAGCCGCTGTCGCAACGCCGCCACCATTGCCATCGACTTCCCGGCCACTCCCTCGCCAGACGCATCGGCATTGATCTGCCCAGCCCGCTGTAGCTCTGCCTGTTCTGTCTCCGCCATCTCGCCTCAGCATTCCTTCCAACTCATCTAGAACTGCATGCCCATCATCTGCTGGTACGCGGCCACTGCCTTGTTCCTCACCTGCAGCGCAAGTTCAAACGCCATGTCCGCCTTCTGTGTTGCAATCATCGCGTCATGAATCTCCACGCCCTGCCCACTTAGCAAGCCCGTTACCGCCTGCGAGGCCTTCTTGTCGAGAGCACTGGTTTGCTGCACCATGGTCTGAAACATCCCGGCAAACGGTGTTCCCGCTGTAGTCGCCGCAGTGCTCGTCCCCATGTTCATCGCCGTATCGAGGAAGCCATCCGCTCCGGCACCGCCCTGCACGCCCTTCATCGCTCCTGCAATCCTTCCCACATCAATCATTTGCTCAGACCTCTCTCGCTCTCTCTACTTCAAAATGTCTAACGAAGACGTGACCATGTTTTTCTCCGCCTGAACTGCTGAAGCGTTCATCCCATACGACCGTGTCGATCCCATCAGGTCCACCATCTCGGTCAGCGGATTTATGTCTGGGTAAGCCACAAACCCGTCCGGCCCAGCATCGGGATGCTGCGGATCGTACCTGCGCAACGGTGCACTCTCATCGGTAATCACGCCCCTCACCCCAACTCCGCCCGGCGTCGCATTCGCCGCAGTCACGCTACCTGCCAGGCCGCTCATCAGGCCGCCATTCAGCCCGCTGCCAAATCCATCGCTGAGGCCGCCATTCATCTGGCCCATCAATGAGTGCTCGAAACTCCCGCCGCCCTCTGCCTCAAACACCACATGATGCCGCTGATAAGGTCCACCGTCCGGCGTTCGCGTCGTCTCCGCATTCGCCATATTCGATGCAACCACTTCAGCCCTGACTCGTTCGGCCTTCAACGCCGACGCGCTCACATCCATCACGCCAAATAGATTCATCGCCTACTTCGCCTCCGCATGAATCGCATTCATCACATTGGTGAACTGCTGCTTCAGCAACTCCACTCCCAGCCGGAACTGCAACTGCGACTTCGCCAGTTGCATTCCTTCACGGTCCATCGAAACATCGTTGCCATCCGGCCGCGACACCAGGCCATCGACCTCTACGACCGGTGCGCCCGCACCAAAATCCGTCTTCGGACTGCCATTCATCTGCCGTGCAAACTCCTGTTCAAAGTTGAACCCTTCTGTCCTGTATCCCGGCGTATCCACGTTGGCCATATTGCCGGCCGTCAGCTTCATCTGCTCGCTGGTCAGATCGAGATACCGGTTCAGCGCATCGCTCAGCGGCGTCGTTACTTCCATGTCTTCACCTCCACGCGATTACCTATGCAGGTCAACGCCCAAACAAAAGCGCTCCCAAATGAGAGCGCTCTTATCAATCGGCAAATCGCTGTTTTACTTGAGCCTCTACCCCCGCGAAGCCCGCCGGTAACGAATCTCCTCCGCGCCAATCTCCATCCTGTCGCCGCAGAGAATCGCTCCCCGCTCCAGCACGTGCATCAACTCCCGTACATTTCCAGGCCAGTAATGCTCATGCAATTTGGCCTTGGCCTCCTCGCTCAACCGCTTCCGCGGCATCTCGTGCCCCATCTTCTCCAGAAAATGTTCAGCGAGCAGACCAATATCTTCCATCCTGTCGCGCAACGCCGGCACCTCCACCGGAAACACAGCCAGACGGTGATAGAGGTCGAGCCGGAACGTACGCTCCTCGGCTCTTTGCAGCAAAGGCTGATGCGTCGCTGCGATCACGCGAACATCCACGCGCACCGTCTCGTTATCTCCCACGCGCTGCAACTCGCCACACTCCAGGAAGCGCAGCATCTTTGCCTGCAACGCCCTCGGCATCTCGCCGATCTCATCGAGAAACAGCGTGCCGCCATGCGCCGCCTCAATCCTTCCCGTCCGTGCCTGCACCGCACCGGTAAATGCTCCCCGCGTATGCCCGAACAACTCCGCCTCCAGTAACGACTCTGGAATGGCCGCGCAGTTCAGCACTGCAAACGGCTTCCCTGCCCGCTCGCTCAAACGGTGCAACGCCTGTGCCACAACCTCTTTTCCCGTCCCCGTCTCTCCTTCAATCAGCACCGTCGTCGATCGTGGAGCCACCAGTCGGATCAACTGCGCCAACTCCAGCATCGGCTCGCTCGCGCCCACCAACTCCGGCAGCAGCACGCGCTCCTCCGGCGCACTCCCCGCAACACTCTCCCGACGCGACGGCTCCTCGCGTCCCAGCAGAACCGAGAGCGCCCGCCGCGCCGCCTCCTGGTCGAAATCCTTGACCACCGAGGGCGCCCGCGTCACTGCCCGAGGCACCGCCATCGGCGCCGACCTCCACACCGCCGTATCATTCAGCGGAGCGTCCTGCGCCTCCCGCAGCGCATGAAGCAGCTCATTTCGGCGCGGGCTCCGAGCGCCGCCATCGACGCCGCCGTCCACCCGCAGCATCTCCATCCCTGGATACATCAAGCGCACCTGCCCCGCGAATTCGCCAACCTCCAAATCCGGAAGCCAGCTATCCACTAGAAGAGCCTCCGGACGCGACGCCTCCAACTGCGCCATCGCCTCCGCGCCGCCAGTCGCCTCCCTCACCTGCCACCGCAAATCCGTTAGCGACCGCCGCAATCTCTGCCGCAATCCCGCATCCGCGCTCGCCAGCACCACCGTCCGCGCCACCGCATCCGCGACGCCCATACCTGTCAACACCTCATGCCCTGCACTCATCCCGATTCACCTCATCCTTTCTTGCTCGTCCCGATCCATCTGTAACTCGTGCTGCAACATCTCGCGCATCAAACCAACCGCCAGGTTCACCCGCGTACACTCCACCAGAGCATCGGCAATCGCCTGCTGCAACGCGTCGATGCCTCCGACCAGTTCTCCCATCGCCAGCCTGCATTGCAGCACCGTCAACGGCTGGCAGAGCCCATGCAGCGCGTCATCCATCCGCGCCGCCAGACCTGCCTGAAGCGGCTCGGCCACCTCATGCACTGGCGAACACCGCGCGCCCCGAAAATTCGCTGACCCGCTGCGGCATCTTCCGCACGCTGCCCATCTGATAGCCCTCGCCGCGCACCGTCTCGATCACGGAGTAGCCCGCATCGGCCTCCTCATGCACCGCGCTCAACTTCTTCCGCAGATAGTTGATATAGACGTCGACCACATTTGTTCCCGCGTCCGGCGACATATGCCAGACCTCTCGCAGCAACTCGCTGCGGCTGCAGCATCGCCCCCTCCGGAGCATTAAAAACTCCAGCAGATTGAACTCCTTCACCGTCAACTCAACCGGGCTTCCACTCCGCGACACTCTGCGATCCATCCGGTTCAGCTCAACTTCGCCATGCCGCAGCATTGGATCGGCGAACTGCTCCCGCCGCCGCAAGAGCGCCCGACATCGCGCTGTCAACTCATGAAAGCTGAAAGGCTTCAACAGGCAATCGTCCGCGCCAAGATTAAGGCACTTTACCCGCTCTTCCACCTGGCTTCGTCCGGTCAGCACCAGCACGGCCATCTCGTCGAACCGGCCCTGCATCTCCGCCAGCACCTCCGTCCCATCCTTTCGCGGAAGGCTCAGATCCAGAACCATCAGGTCCGGCCGGTGCTCCTCCGCATGGAGCAGCGCCGCCTCTCCGTCGCCAACCCAGGTCACATCATGTCCCTCCAGCTTTAGTCCCTTCTGCAGAAACGATCCCAAGGACGCATCATCTTCAACAATCAATACCTGCATCTTTCTATCCCCCAACATTCGGTTCGTCGCCGTCTGTTTCTTTCAACCATCCATCGCATGTCTCACGCTTACCCGCGACGTGTAACCACCATGGTTGATCCCGTTCTGCATGACAAGATCAATGTGAGTTTTTTTGCATAGCCCAATTTCAAAATGGGAATTTTGCACCTCTGCGGTTACCTATCGGTAACCATCAAAAAGAGAGGAATCAATAAAGTTATTGCAATTCGCTTTTTATTCGCTACAATCTCGGCATGGCTATTACACGGCGGCAAAAAGAGGTCATCGACTTCCTCTCCGGCTTCACGCAAAAGAATGGCTACTCCCCGTCTTACGAGGAGATCGCCAGTGGCCTCGGCCTCAGTTCCCTCGCCACCGTGCATAAACACGTCACCAACCTACAGAACAAAGGACTGCTGCAGCGTGCCCACAACCGCAGCCGATCGATCGACGTTCTCCCCGTCCGCAGCGGGAAAAAAGGCTCGGACCGGCTTCCCTTGCTGGGCCGTATTGCCGCCGGACAACCGGTCGAAGCTATCGAGACCGCCGAGAGCATCTCGCTCAGCGACATCATCGGCAACCGTGAAGTCTTCGCCCTCGAGGTCCGCGGCGACTCCATGCGCGATGAACACATCGTCTCCGGCGACTACGTCCTCGTCGAACGCACCCGCACTGCCCGTGAGGGCGAGATCATCGTCGCGCTCATCGACGGCGCCGACGCCACCCTCAAGCGCTTCTATCGCGAAGGCAGTATGATCCGCCTCCAGCCTTCAAACACGGAGATGGCACCCATCTACGCCCCCGCGGCTAACGTCAGCATTCAAGGCAAAGTACTGGGAGTCCTCCGCAAATACGCCTGATCGATCTTAATCTTCGCCATCTCCACGGAACCAAACTTAAACATCCTGCGTAAACTCCTTCGAGACGTTCCATAATTAGGTTCAATCAGCATCTCTCGGAGTGACACCTTGGCGACACAGCGCAAAAGCAGACGCAAACTCTGGATCTGGGGCGGTCTTCTCGTCCTGATCGTCGCCATCATCCTTGGCATCACCGCCTTCACCAGCGGCAGCAACACAAAACTCGACCCCTCGCAACTCGCCAAAGTCGAGCGCGGAGACATCGCCCGCTCGGTCGTCGCCACAGGCAAGGTCCAGCCCATCACCAAGGTCGAGGTCAAATCCAAGGCGTCGGGCATCGTCACCAAACTTAACGTCGACATCAATGCCCACGTCCATCAGGGCCAGGTACTCGCGCAGCTCGATCAGATCGAAATTCTCGCCCAGGTTGCCGCTCAGCGCGCCCAACTCACCGCTGCCGAATCCAACGCCCACGCCGCAGCAGCAGCCATCGAATACGACAAGGTCAACGCAGAGGCACCCGACCTGCCTATGTACAAAAACACCTACGAGCGCGCTCTGCAGATGTCCAAAGAAGGCGTCGTCTCCAAACAATCCCTCGACGACGCTCAGCAGAAGTATCTCTTCGCCGGCAACACCCGCGACAAGGCCGTCGCGCAGATCACCGTCGACAACTCCAAACTGCATCAGGCTCAGGCTCAGGTCGCCCAGGCCCAGGCCTCCCTCAACCAGCTACAGGAACAGCTCAGCTACACCATCATCACGTCGCCCATGGACGGCACCGTCCTCTCCCGCGACGTCGAAGTCGGCGATGCTGTCAGCTCCATCCTCGTCCTTGGCTCCACCGCCACGCTGGTTATGACCATCGGCGACACCACCCAGGTCTACGTTCAGGGCAAGGTCGATGAGTCCGATATTGGCAAGGTCTACTTGGGTCAGGCCGCCCGCATCAAGGTCGAATCCTTCAAGGACAAAACCTTCTACGGCAAGGTGACCAAGATCGCCCCACTCGGCGTCGAAAAGGACAACGTCACCACCTTCGAGGTTCGCGTCTCAATCGACAACCCCGGCGGCGAGCTCAAAGCCAACATGACCGCGAACGCCGAAATCATTCTTGAAGAACACAAAAACGCTCTCACGGTCCCTGAACAGTCCGTCATCTACGACAAGGACCGTAACGCCTCCGTCGAAGTCCCCGACCCCAAACAAAAGGATGGCCGCCGCAAAGTCGCGATCAAAGCCGGCCTCTCCAACGGAACCAAGACCGAACTTCTCTCTGGTCTCAACGCCGGCGATACCGTCATTCTCCAGCAATAGCTAACTCTGGTGACAAGGTCTTCAACCTCGCACCTTCTAAAGGAGTCTCATGAAAGTCCATATCCTCACCGCCGCCGCTCTCACCCTCGCCGCCATCACCGCCTTCGCCGCCGAAAAAACCTTCGACCGCACCCTCAATGTCTCCTCCGAGCCCAACGTCTCTGTCTCTACCGGCTCCGGGTATATTCATCTCCGCCCCGGCTCTGACAGCCAGATTCACATCGTCGGCCATGTCCGTCCCAACAACTCATGGTTGAGTGGCGACAGCGAAGCCCGCGCCCAGCAGATTGCCAAGAATCCACCCATCGCCCAGAACGGTAGCGACGTCACCATCGGCGATACTCACTCGAACGAACTCTTCCGCAACATCGCCATCGACTACGACATCACCCTTCCCCGAGCCTCCAGCATCCGCGCCAACACAGGCTCCGGCAATGTCGAGGTTCAAGACGTAGGCACCACCCTCAAAGCCGGGTCCGGCTCCGGTTCCGTCCGCGCCCAGGGCATCCACGGTCCCGCCGACCTCCAGACCGGCTCCGGCAATATCGAGCTTCTGCAGACCGCAGGTGGCGACGTCCGCGCCCAGACCGGCTCCGGCTCTATCCACCTCAGTGGCCTCTCCGGCGGACTCAAAGCCGGCACAGGTTCCGGCAGTATCGAAGCCAGCGGCCAACCCACCTCCGATTGGAAGCTCGACACTGGCTCCGGCTCCATTCAACTCGCGCTGGGGAACTCCGCCCACTACATCCTCAACGCCAGCACTGGCTCCGGCTCCATCCACACTGCTCAGCCCATCGCCATCCAGGGGACGATCAACAAGCATCACGTGACCGGCACCGTCAACGGCGGTGGGCCCACCATCCGTGCCAATACCGGCTCCGGTTCCATCACAATCCAATAGGCGGCCATATCGAATAGCGCACCATAGCCCTTCGCGATCGCGAAGGGCTCAGTGCATGGGATAGCAGACAATCAGGTCGGTCAAAGCTTCCTTAACCTCTTCCACCGTAACCTCATCGATGATGTAATCCGGCGGGGCTAGCGGCATATCGGCATTCTTGAGAATACGAAAACGGGGATCTCCGACGGGCAACCACTCAATCGGTGGAGACCAGGCCGGCGCGATGATCACCATCGGTAAACCGACAGCCCGCCCGATGTGTAAAGGACCGGTATCGAGCGTCAGCCCTGCCTGGCAAAGAGTCATCAGCGCAGCCAACTGCGACAAGCTGGTCTTTCCGGCGACGCTGGTGGTAGGAAAGTCCAATGCACCGCTAAGTTCGTCAATCGCCGCTGCTTCTGACGCCGTCCCCACAAACAGGATATGCGCGCCATATTTCGCCGTCAGAAAGCGCGCCGCCTCTCGAAATCGTTCCGCACGCCAGCCCTTCCTCTGAGTTACGCTGGTCTGGGTGACAAAGACCACAACCGGCTGGCCTTGTTTAACACCGCCGCACGCCAGCGTCGAACGAGCATCGTCGAGATCCTGATCGCTGAAAAACATCTCCGGCTCAAAATGTTGAGATGCATGTCCCAGAGCTTCGATAATTCTGAGGTTGTTGGCGATCTGGCTTAATGAGCGGTCGTAGCTCAGAGGCACCCGATAGAGCTGTGGCACAACGGTGAAGCCGACCCTCGTGGCCGCTCCGCTCAGCACCGTCTGCAGCGCAACTTTAGTGCGTTCGTTGCCAGTGGAAGTCACCGTAACGTAAGGAGATCCATCAAAAAGCTTGCGGCCGCGCAGCGTTGTGACTGCCCCTTTAAGATCGCGCAATGGGTTTGGAGTCTCGATTAAGTGGTCGATCCCAGGATTCAGGCGGAAGACATTTAGACCAAAGCCTCCAGCAGCGACCGCGATGCGGCATCCTGGTACCGCATGACGCAAGGCAGGTATCAACGGTGTTGCATGGATGGCCGTTCCTAGTGCGGATGGGTACTGTAGCAGAAGAAAATTCTTCATCTCGCGAAGAGAGGAGGAGGCTTGGTTGGTGATGAGGCGCTCCGTCGCTGCAACGCCGCTGAAAAATACCTCTTTGGCAGACTGGACAAGATTCAAGAGCGATCCTTCTGGAACGATATAGATTGTCGTCGCTGAAGCGGGAGATTGGTCCGGCTACATCTTGTAGCGGCCCATGTCGTCGTCATTGAGATTTTCGAGCCATCGCCGCATCTCATCGGCGCTGACGCTTTGGGCGCTGCTGGCGGCCTGCTTCGAGTTCTCCAGTACAGCGCGATTGACGTAGATCGGGCAGTCCCAGCGCAGCGCCAGCGCGATGGCATCGGACGGACGTGCATCGAGCGTAACCGTTTCACCAGCATGCTCCATCCAGATGACCGCGTAGAAGGTGTCATCACGCAACTCCGAGACAACCACCTTGTTGACCTGAGCGTTGAGCCCGCGAGCAAGGTTCTGTAGAAGGTCATGAGTCATGGGACGCGGGGTTGCGGTCTTTTCGAGTTCGAGAGCGATGGCGTTCGCCTCAAAGATACCGACCCATATGGGAAGAACCAGATCGCTGGCCACATCCTTGAGCACAACGATGGGCATGTTGGTGACCGGGTCCATCATCAGGCCGCGAATCTGCATCTCGACTTCTTCTGGCGTCTGAGTTTGCGATTCGGGTTGGGCGGCGGGGAGTGTCATCGGTTGTCGGTCTTCAGTTTAAGACTACAAAGTCTGGGATGCGTTGGATTGGAGTAAAAGCTGGATCATCCGGCGAGGCGGGCATGGCCTCTCCTACGAGGCAGTTAGGCAAGGTCTGCGTGATGCGGACCTGGACGTAGCTGCCCAGCGGAGGGTGTGCCTCTGCCAGTTCTGCGGTGGTGAAGTTGACAGTCTTGTTCTGGGTGTCGCGTCCGACGACCTGGTTTCGGTGCTCGTTGTAGCTTTCAACCATGACCTCCTGCACTTCGCCGAGGTGGCGGCCGTAGTGTTCGCGCTGGATCTCGCGCTGGCGGTCCATGAGGATGCGGAGGCGCTCAGACTTGACCTCGTCGGGGATGCTGTCTGCCATGTGGACGGCGGGTGTGTTGGGGCGCGGCGAAAATTTGAAGGCAAAGACGGCGTCGTACTTCACCTCTCCGATGAGCGTTATGGTCTGCTCGAAGTCTGCATCGGTCTCGCCGGGGAAACCGACGATCATATCGCTGGTGATGCTGATGTCGCGGTGTGCGGCCTTAATCCAGCTCATGCGTTCGAGGTACCACTCGCGGGTGTACTCGCGGGACATGGCCTTGAGGACGGCGTTGGAACCAGACTGTACGGGCAAGTGGATGTGGTCGCAGAGCGTGGGAGTGTTGTCGATAGCCTCGACGATGTCGCGGGTGAAGTCTCGGGGGTGCGAGGTGGTGAAACGCACGCGGCGAATGCCGGGCAGCTCACCTACGGCCACGAGCAACTCGGCGAAGGAGTGTCTTTCCGACGGGTCGCGGTAGGAGTTGACATTCTGGCCGAGAAACTGGATCTCGGTGTAACCGAGGTCGACCATCTTCTGCGCTTCGACGAGGACCGAGGCGGAGGTGCGGCTGCGCTCCTTGCCGCGCGTGTACGGGACGACGCAGTAAGCGCAGAACTTATCGCAGCCCTCGATGATGGTGATGTAGCCGCGATGCGGGTTGGTGCGGGCAATAAAGGGAGTCTCGAAGGTCTGGTCGGTCTGGCGATCATCAAGTCCGGTAATGCGCTCTTCCCCGGCCTCGAGACGCATAAGCATCTGCGGCAGGTTGCGATAGGACGCAGAGCCGGCGACGAGCGAAACATAGGGGGCCTTCTCGAAGATATTTTCGCCCTCCTGCTGGGCGACGCAGCCGAGGACAGCGAACTTCTTGCCCTCGCCTTTTAGCTTCTTGTACTCGTTGAGCCGGTGAAAGACCTTTTGCTCGGCTTTGTCGCGAATGGAACAGGTGTTGTAGAGGATAAGGCCGGCATCTGCTTCGTCCTGGACGCGGACGTAGCCTTCATGTTCGAGGGTGCCAATGACTTTTTCCGAGTCATGGGCGTTCATCTGGCAGCCGAAGGTTTCTATGTAGAAGGTCTTGCTCACAGGTAACAGTATAGCCGGTGTAAGAAATTCGATTGAGGGGGTTTGGTAGCGCCACCGGGGCTCGAACCCGGACTCTCAGCCTTGAAAGGGCCGCGTGTTAACCAGTTACACCATGGCGCCGTACACAGAACGTTCCGCTGTTCCGACTATCTTCCGCCCGCAACTTCTAAACAAAAATACTATTCGGAAGGAAACAGATTTGGTAGCGTTACCGGGGCTCGAACCCGGACTCTCCGCCTTGAGAGGGCGGCGTGTTAACCAGTTACACCATAACGCCAGAAGGAAGGAATTTCTCTGTTGCGACTGGTTGAGTATATCAGAATTCGGGGACTAATATGCACTCATTTCCGTGCGATTGATCGGCGCTGGGGAGGCTAAATACGGGGGCGTCGCTGCGATCAAAGTGACAAGTGAAAACAACGGCAACAGCAAAAGCTAGCAGCAGATCCCTACGGGATGACAAACAAAGGGACAGACAACGGCAAAAAAACTACAGGTGATAAATAAAACCATAGGTGACAGCAAAAAAACTATAGGCCGAGCTTTTTAACTTCGTCGTTGTAGTACTTACGGTAGAGGATGTCCCACTCCTGCGAGCCTTCCATGATGATCTTGCGCTGCGAGGCGATCTTCAGGCGGGCGGCGGCATCGATCCTGGTCTCTTCGAGGAGAAGCTTTTCGAGCGCCTTGCGGGCTTCCTGCCGGATGGTATTACGATCTTCGAGAAAGTCGCACTCGGTAATTTCGGCAAGGGTGTCAGCCACGGTGTGGGCAAGCTTATTGAGTTTGTCGCGAGAGATTCTCACAGCACCGCCTTGTACTTGCGGGCCAACTCATTTTTCACCTTTTTGAACATCTCGGGGTAGCTTGCTCCGGTTTTGAGCATGTCGTCCTGGAAGGCTTCGAGGATGACGCGAACCTCATCGTTGATGCGATCTTCAAGGGCTAGCTCTTCGATCATGGCAGCAGTGACGCGCTCGTCAAGAATGGCGGGCTTGGTCGTTGCAATCATCTTCTCGGCGACGAGGTGCTTGAGGGTCTGGCGGGCCAGGTATCCAACGTAATCTTTAGAAAAAATCATTGACTTTAATTCGAATATATCATGCGGATCTACAACTTGCAGCAGGTATTCACTTGTGTTTTGGAGCGGGTTTGTGTGGGCAATGCTCCGTATTGAGGCAGGTTCCGGGAAGGCGGAGCCGCTCGACAGGACGGCCATGCAAAAGGTGCTCGTTGACGATCTCATCCACATCTTTGAGCTGGACAAACCCATACCAGACCGCCTCGGGATAGACGACGACAACGGGGCCATGCTCGCATTGGTCGAGGCAGCCAGACTCATTGGCGCGAACGAGGTGCTTGAGGCCTGCATCCTTAACAGCGTCCTTGAAGGCAGATTTGAGCTTTTTGCCGCCCTGGGGCAGGCAGCTTGGGCGGGACGCGTCCTCGTCACGCTCGTTGGTACAAATGAAGAGATGGTGCTGAAATTCCGGCACGGAAGGCCTTTCTTTGCTCTTTGCCACTTTTACAGTGGTAGATGTGCGGCGCACAGGGCTTTCTGAGACAATATGAAATCGATGCAACCTGACAATCTTATCTCGCTTAAAGACGACATGGTGGCGTTCATCGCCGGACACGGTATGCGCCGACTGAATGCCTATGTCACCGAAGACGTTCCGACCGTCCTTTTTGAAGAAGAAAATGCCGATGGATGGAAGGACTTCGTCGAACACGCAAAGGCGGCGGGTGCTCCCTTTGTGACCATGAGCGAGGTCGTGCTGGAGAAGTCCGATGTCGCAATTCTCCTCAACCAGATTAGAGATCAGACATTTCCTGACGATGAGGCTGCCGAGCTTGAGGATGCCGAATATCTGGTCAACTATGTGGGCAAGGTGGGGTATCTCCAACTCGGGTTCGCGCATCAGGGTGTGATGTTTGTCTTTGAGGTTGCAACCGAATGGTATGACCGCTTTCAGGACTTGCTGGAGACGGTTTCTGAGCTTGGCGGCATCATGCTCGATGACCCCGAGAGCGACGAGTAGACCGCAAAATGATCTTTGCCCAGAGTGGGCTTCGACAGGAATGGATTACCCGTAGGCCTGACGCAGATGCAGTAGCTCAGCTTGCTGATAAGGTGGGTTGTCCTGTGGCCGTGGCTGCTCTGCTCGCATCCCGTGGAATTACCGACGCCGACGCGGCACGAAGTTTCTTCAATCCTTCTCTGGATGACTTGGTCGATCCCATGTTGATGCTGGGAATGTCCGTAGCGGTTGTGCGGATACAACAAGCGGTCAGAGATGGCGAGCCCATCCTTATCTATGGCGACTACGACGTGGATGGGACAACCGCGACCGTACTGCTCAAGACCGCGATTGAGCGGATCGGCACCAAGGATCGCCCGGCACTCGTAACCTACCATGTGCCCCATCGTCTGCGCGAAGGGTACGGAATGCAGACGAACGTGCTTGGTATAGCTGCTGCCTCCGGAGTTCGGCTGGTAATCAGCGTCGATACCGGAATCCGAGCGTTCGCCGCGGCGGAAGAGGCGAAGGCGTTGGGGCTGGATCTGATCGTTACAGATCACCATCTGCCTGATGACGCTGTCGGCATTCCGGAAGCCCTTGCAGTAATTAACCCGGCTCAGGAGGGTTGCGGCTATCCTTTCAAATCACTCTGCGGGGCGGGTGTGGCCTTCAAGCTGGCCCATGCGATCTTATCTGCCGCCGCCGGGACCGAGGAAGAGCGAGCCAGGTTGCAAAAGGGGATAATTCCCTCTTTTTTGAAGCTGGTGGCCATTGCTACGATTGCGGATTCAGTGCCATTGGAAGGCGAGAACCGGGTGCTTGCAGCACTCGGGTTGCAGGCACTTCGCAATCCAGTCCAGCCAGGATTGCGAGCATTGATGCAGGTAGCGCAGATCCCGGCGAATCGGCCACCCACTGCGACCGAGATAGGCTTTCGGCTTGCACCTCGCATCAATGCAGCGGGACGCATGGATATTGCGGGCGACGTTGTAGAGCTGTTTCTGACTCGGGATGTTGAGCGGGCCTCTGAGTTGGCAGAAAAACTGAATCGATTAAACGACGACCGGCGGGCGACCGAGGCCAAAGCGTTGGAGGCGATTGAGGCTCAACTCGCTTTGCTGCGAGGAGAAAATGGAGAGTTCCCTGCTGAATGCATCGTGCTCGATGATCCTGCATGGCATCGCGGAGTGCTGGGGATTCTGGCCTCTCGGATCGTCGATCGAACCGGACGGCCAGCACTCGTGCTCACCCATGAAGATGGCCAGGCCCATGGCTCGGGACGGTCGATTGCAGGCTTCCATCTGCTGGATGCCGTGACCGCGATTCATGCGCTTGAAGACGGCTTGTTTACCCGCTTTGGCGGACATGCCCATGCGGTAGGCTTCTCTTTGCCGTCGGAGCGTGTGGGGATTTTGCGTAGCCGGATGCAACGTTATGGGGCGTCACTCTTCACCGAAACGATGCTTGCGCCTCCCTTGACGTGCGATGCAGAGGTTACGTTCAGCGACCTGACCACGGGTTTTTTCGAATGGCTGACTCGATGCGAGCCGTTTGGGATCGGCAATAAAGAACCCATATTTGTAACCCGGAGAGTCACCCTTGCGAGCGATGTGCGCCTGATTAAAGAGAAGCATATCTGCCTGCAATTGCAGGGCGAGGGTGAGGCTGCACAGTTCAGCGCGTTAGGCTGGAGCCGTGGCTCAAACTGGGCGCTGCGATGCGCGGAGATGGGCCTGCGACGCGGATCGATCGTGGATATTGCCTATAAATTGAAGGCGAAGACCAATCCTCAGTTTCCGGGTCTCGAACTTGAATTAATCGACCTTAATTTAGCCTGAACGGCCCGCATCCAACTATGCACCTTCCTAGCTATACAAAAATATCTGCTTCGTTTTCAGTGCATCAGCGTCTTATATACTGAAAATTCATTCATGCCGACGACCGACACAAGACGCCTTAGTCCCCTTGCGCTGACAGGCATCCTGCTCGGTGCTCTCCTACTCATCGTTCTGCTCGTTCGCTCATTCACTCGCGATGTGGTGGAGATTCGTGCGGCAGCCGTGAATCATCAGAACCTGATCAGCTCCGTGCCGACCAATGGCAAGGTTGAGCCGATTGCTGCGTTTCCAGCTCATGCGGCGGCTCCAGGAGTGGTTGCGAAGATTTATGTAAAGGTAGGTCAGAAGGTGAAGGCCGGCGATCTGCTCATCCGCATGGATGACTCCGACGCCATTGCCCGAGTTGCCGCCGCGAATGCCGCACTTCGCACCGCACAGGCCAACGCGCACGATTTGGGGCAAGGCGGTTCTCAAGGAGAACGCATTGCGCTGGCTGGAGATCTGAGCCGGGCGCAGATCCAGCAACAACAGGCAGAGAGCGATGTTGCCGCATTGAAGCAGCTCCAGCAAAAAGGGGCTGCCTCGACCACCGAAGTCGCTTCCGCCGAACAGCGGCTGCAATCGGCCAATAATGCCTTGCAAAATATCCAGATGCGAAGCACGCAACGGTATAGCGCTCCCGACCGGGCGCGTTCTGGGGCAGAACTGGCTGACGCTCGCGCTGGCTTGACAGCAGCACAAAAAGGATACTCGAGCGTGAATATCCGCTCTCCGCTGGCGGGATCGGTCTACTCGATCCCGGTCTCTCAATATGATTTCGTCCAGGCAGGCGAGGAACTGCTGGATGTTGCGGACCTCAATAAAGTCCAGATACGCGCTTATTTCGATGAGCCGGAGATTGGCAAACTGGCCGTTGGCCAGGGAGTTAAGATTGTCTGGGATGCCCAGCCCGATAGAGTCTGGCATGGCCACGTCAGCCGAGTGCCTACAACTGTAATTGCCTATGGGACACGGAGCGTCGGCGAGTGCATTATTGCGGTCGACGATGCCAATGGTGAGTTGCTCCCGAATACGAATGTGACAGTTACGGTGACGACGCAACAGCGGTTCAACGTCCTGAGCATCCCGCGTGAAGCATTGCATACAGAAGGAGCGCGAGATTTTGTTTATCGGGTCATCAACAATAAGCTCGTTGTCACTCCAGTACAGGTCGGCGTGGTGAATCTTACGCGGGTAGAGGTCACTGGCGGGCTCTCCGAGAAGGACACAGTTGCCTTGAGCGCGACCAGCAGTAACCGCGACCTATCCAATGGGCTTGCGGTCAAAGTAGTTGAATAACTATGGTCTTTAAACCCAGCCTGATCTGCATCCGCATTGCGCTTTTTTGTGTTCTCTTTTCCGGCATCCATTTGCTTGCAGAAAACACCCAGGCAAATGCGCTCCTCCAGCAAGGCCGGGTAGACGAAGCTCGCAACGCATTGCAGAAAATCTTGTCAGCGGAGCCTAAAAATGCTGAAGCCCATCAACTCCTTTGCCGCGTTTATTACGCTCAGGAGATGGCCGATCCCGCTATCCGCGAATGCGAACTGGCGGCCGCCACTGATCCCGGCGACAGCTACACCCAGATGTGGATGGGACGCGCCTACGGCATGAAGGCCTCGCATGCAAATCCGTTGATCGCTTTTTCCCTCGCACGTAAGGTGCGTTCTGCCTTTGAGCGTGCCGTGGAACTTGATCCTGAGAATGTTCAGGCGATGAGCGACCTCGGTGAATATTACGTGACTGCTCCGGCGATTGTAGGGGGCGGGCTCGACAAAGCCCGTACGCTGGCCAGCCGGATGCAACCACGCTTTGCATCGCAGGCTCACCGTCTTTTAGCATTGATTGCCAACAGCAACAAGGACTCGGCAACCGCTGAATCAGAGTTCAAGAAAGCTGTTCTTGCAGGCAGAAGGCCCGCAGCCTACATCGATCTTGGCCAGTTCTATCAGCAGCAGAATCAACATGACAAGGCCGCTGAGGCGGTACAAGCAGGGGTTGAAGCCGATCGCCGAAAAGATGCAACGCTCGTCGACGCAGCAAGTATCCTGACAACCATGAACCGTTCGCCTCAACTCGCGGAGAGCCTGCTACGCCAGTATCTTTTGTCTCCGGCAAAATCGGATGATGCACCTGCGTTCAAGGTTCATGTACAGCTTGGAAATCTTCTCGCGCGCCAAGGCAATACCGCGGACGCGCATCGCGAATACGCCGCTGCAACCAGCCTCGCTTCCAGCTATGCGCCTGCCCGCAAAGCGATGCAGGGATCCTGAAAGAAAGAGCGATACCATGGTATACAGCCCATCTCGAAGGAATTTTCCACGACGTATGACTCGTCTTCGTCTCCTCGCTATTGCGTGTTTTGCGTTTACCGCCGCGGGTCTCCCCGCTACGGCGCAGATATCTTTCTCGACCTCCGTAACTCTCGCGCTGAAGAGCAATCCCAAGGTGCTGATGGCCCAGGCTGATGTAGCTAAGGCAAAGGCTTCTCTCGAAGAGGCGCGCGATGTCTATATTCCAAGCGTCTCAGGGGGCTCGGGGCTCGGTTATTCGTATGGCTTCCCGATTGGCCAACCTTCCATCTTCAACTTCACCTCCCAATCGCTGGTTTTTAATTTTTCACAGGGGAACTATATACGGGCGTCCCGCTACGCTCTCGATGCCGCAAACCTGGCACTGAAGGACGCGCAGTTAGCGGTCACCGAAGATGTCGCGCTCACCTACGTTGCGCTTGACCGCGACTCCCAGCGCCAGGCGGCATTGACCGAACAGGCAGGTTTTGCTGCGCGTCTCGTCGCCATTATTCAGGAGCGTCTGGACGCGGGCCAGGATACGCCTATCAATCTGACCGGCGCGCGTCTGTCTGCGGCACAGATCAGGCTGGCGAAACTTCGCACTGACGATGAGACAGCAGACGACCAGGCTCACCTGGCTCGCTTGATTGGCCTTCCGGAGAAGGGTCTGGGCGTGGTGAGCAGCAGTATTCCACAATTCACCGCCCCGCAGGCTGACCTGTCTGACGCCGCATTGCCGGGTAGCCCCCAGGTGGCATCGGCCTATGCCACTGCCCGCTCCAAACAGCAGATTGCTTTCGGCGATTCGCACTATCTATGGAGACCGCAGATAAGCTTCGCAGCTCAATATAACCGCTTTGCGAAGTTCAATAACTACGAGCTCTACTATTCACATTTCCAGCACAACAACTTCGGAATCGGGATACAGATCACTCTGCCTGTCTTCGATGCGGGACATCGCGCCAAGGCTCGCGTATCGGCTGCGGACGCCGCCCATGCCGAACACGAAGCCGACCTGGCCCGCGATCAGTTTCTGGAGGGTCGTCAGAAGATACGCCATGCCACGGGAGAGCTGGCCGCCCGTGCCGAGGTCGCCAGCCTGGACCAGCAACTCGCTCAACAACAACTGGATGTTCTTACGGTTCAACTGAATGCGGGCAGCGGAAATTCATCGGGCCCGCAGATGAGTCCAAAGGACGAGCAGACCTCTCGTATCGCCGAACGTGAGAAGTTTTTGACAGTGCTCGATACCAGTTTCGAGATGCGCAAAGCAGAGATCAATCTGCTGCGACAGACGGGCCAGCTTGAGGACTGGGTAAAATCGACGCTGCAATCGCAGCCCACGACCGCGCTAAAACTAGAATGATATCGCTTCGTTTCGGCTATTTTTTGTACCTATCTCATTGATCTCAAAGAGAGAACCACAGGCACAACCTCACAAAAACGCCTCAAACCCCTTACCTAAATGGTAAACTCGGATTATTATTATGCCCCTCAAAACACTGTTCTTGAATCCGCCCTCCTTCGAGAAATTTGACGGTGGTGCCAGTTCCCGCTGGCCTGCCACCCGCGAGATCGAATCTTACTGGTATCCCGTATGGCTCACCTATCCCGCCGGCATGTTGGAAGGGTCTCGTCTGCTCGACGCCCCCCCGCACCACATCAAGTGGCAGGAGGTCGTCGAAATCCTCAAGGACTATGAGTTTCTCGTCCTCTTCACCAGCACCATGGGCTGGGAAGGCGACCAGAAGATGGCCGAGGTCATCAAGCAGACCTATCCCAATATCAAGATCTCCTTCGTAGGCCCTCCGGTTACCACCTCTCCGGACAAGGCGCTCAACGAATGCCCTGCGATTGATTTCGTCTGCCGCCGCGAGTTCGACTTCTCCGTCGTCGAATTTGCCAATGGCAAGCCGCTCAATGAGATTCTCGGCGTCAGCTATAAAGATAAAGAGACGGGCAAGATCCTCCACAATCCTGACCGTGCACAGGTCACACCCGAGCAGCTCGACGAGATGCCCTGGGCCACTGAGATCTACAAGCGCGATCTCGACGTTACCAAGTACAACGTCCCCTTCCTCCTGCACCCGTACATTGCGCTTTACTCCACGCGCGGCTGCCCAGCACAATGCACCTTCTGCCTCTGGCCTCAGACACTCTCCGGCCACGCGTGGCGCAAACGGTCGACCGATGACGTGGCCGCCGAGATGAAGCAGGCCAAGGAACTCTTCCCCCATGTCAAAGAGTTCTTCTTCGATGACGACACCTTCAACATTCAGAAGGGTCGCACCATCGAGCTCTGCGAAAAGTTGAAGCCACTGGGCATCACCTGGTCCTGCACCTCCCGCGTGACAACAGACTTTGACACCTTGAAGGCAATGAAAGAAGCCGGTTGCCGCCTGCTCATCGTCGGTTACGAGTCCGGCGACCCACAGATTCTCAAAAACATCAAAAAGGGCGCGACCGTTGAGCGCGCACGCGACTTCACCCGCGACTGCCACAAACTCGGCCTCGTCATCCACGGCGACTTCATCCTCGGCCTTCCCGGCGAAACCAAGGAGTCGATTCGCAACACCATCGACTTCGCCAAGCAAATTGACTGCGAGACCATTCAGGTCTCCATCGCCCATGCCTTCCCTGGAACGGAGTTCTACGACTTCGCCAAGGAAAAGGGCTTCATCACCAATGAGTCCATGTCCGACGACGGCGGCCACCAGATGGCGCACATCGAGTATCCCGGCCTTCCGGTCGAGTACGTCATGGAGATGGTTCACCGCTTCTACGACGAGTATTATTTCCGCCCCAAGGCAGCCTTCCGGGTCGTCTGGCAGGCTGTCGTCAACCGCGATGTCCCTCGTCTCTACACCGAAGCCAAATCCTTCATGAAGCTTCGCTCGCAGCGCAACAAGGCATCGCGCAAAGCAAAAGAAGAGAATGCACTTAAAGCGCGGGAATCCGTCAGCACGAATGCCTAACGGATGATCTTCCGAAGCGGTCAGCGTTCCGGATGCTGACCGCTTTTTCTTGAGCATGCCTCGATTTCTGAGCATCGCGACATGAATTGAACGACAGGACATGAAGCATACTCTTACCCCGCAGCGTTATCTCATCCTGCTTGCCGTCATGCTCACCGCATCTGTCGGGGATACCCTGCTGTCGCACGGCATGACGCAGGTTGGGCCAGTCTCTCTGCATCACCTCGGTACGCTGTTTGTGGCGCTCAAAAATCCATGGGTCATCGGCGGCATCGTTTTATTGCTCGGATTCTTTGCCAGCTATCTGACCGCACTAAGCTGGGCAGACCTCACCTTCGTCTTACCCTCGACCGCCTTCGGTTACGTCGTCGTCGCTCTGCTCTCGCGGTTCTGGCTGCATGAGCATATCTCTGTTTACCGATGGCTCGGTATCATCCTGATCGTCTGCGGTGTAGGCTTTGTCGCCAACGGTCCATCGCTCACAGAGCATCCCCACCCCACGAGCGACACCCAATGACCTCTCCTGCCATGCATGCTGGCGTCTTCGAAACATGGGCCACCATCATCACTGTAGCTGTCACCGCCATTGTTGGCGATGTTCTCACTGCGGGAGCCATGCGCCGCATCGGCGACCTCGACGATATTCGCGCCCATTCCGGCATCACCGGAGCAATCAAAGCGGTCGTCAGCAGCAAAATGTTCCTGCTCGGCGTCCTGTCGATGGCGCTCAGCTTCTTCTCGCTCCTGTTCACTTTGAGCAAGGTGGATGTCTCGCTGGCAGCCCCCGCCAGCGCTTCGCTCACCTTTATCGGCAACGCTGCCGCTGCAAAACTATTTCTGCACGAAAACGTAGACCGACGCCGCTGGCTCGCAGCTCTCTTCGTCTGCGCCGGGGTTATTCTTCTCTCAAAGTAAAAACATATCTTGTCATCCTTCGCCGCAGGCGGAGGACCTGATTTTCTCTTGAGATGCATCCAATCTGGAAGCGTTCTACTTCCCTTTTTTCCCAAGATCCAACCCGAATTTGGGAGATCCCTTGGTCCCGCTTACCTTCACCGGAATCACGGCCCCCGCACCATCTTTCCTGAAAAATGGATCAACGGGCTTCAGCAGCAACGACTTCCATTTTGTAGCCACCATCTCTGACAGCTTCGCTTCCGTCCGCACCTTCCCCGCAAAGTCAAACTGCTTCCCATCCAGCGAATACACCCCGCTCATCGTCACCGTCGCTCCTGGCAAGGTATACGAGAGTTTATTGAAACGCAGACTCGCATCTGCCATCACAAACTCTCCCTGCATATGCGACCTCACATCCTCCGCGCCCGGTTTAGCTTCTTTCGGATTGCCTTGTGCCCGCAGGCTCAGCATATCCACCTTGTCCTCAACTTCAGGATTCGTAAAGTGAATCTGCCGTAGCGTAAATCCTCCCTTGAGACTCAGCTTCTGTAATACCCGCTCCTTCCCCGGACGAATATGTACCTTCGCATTCATCGCGACGCGGCCTGTCATCACCACTGGATCCGTCTTCACCGCAAGCTGAAGAAAATCCTGAATCCGCCCATCCGGCACATTCGCATCCAGGTCGATGATGTGGCCTTTCCCTTTCACGTTCACGATCTCCCCACTGGACGAAAATTCTGATTTGCCCAACTTCGCCTCTACGTGATGCAGGTAAGTGTCGCCTGTCGTCCCATCCACAACCGCCTGATACTTCGTATGCAGCGGCATCGGATGGTTCGCCGTATCGATCGAAAAATTCGGCGTCTCCGTCGTTCCTTCCACCTCGATTCGGTTCAACTGACCTTTGAACTCGCCCACCGACGAAAGCATCCCGCCAATTCCCCTGATCGTTCCCAGATCCGCATGGTCAAACGTATAGTGCCCTGTCACAGGCGAATCGCCCGGACTCTCCGTATTCCATGGTCCAAACGTACCCACAGCGTGGATGTCTCCTCGCGGAATCGCATTCACCAGCGTCGCATCGTACTTCCACGGACTCTTCGCTCCCACATTGCGCATCAAAATCCGTCTCAACTCGAAGACCTTCGGATCTTTATTTGGTTTAGCCGTCCCAATCACCAGCTTCGAATCGTCGAAGACAAGCTCATCCACCACGATCTTTATCTTTCCCACCTTCCGCTTCGGCCCATGTCCCTGATGCCGCATCTCGCGTGGAGGAATATTGATCGCCATGCCGGTTACATGCACCGTTCCCACATGCATCGGCTTGATGAACAATCCGCGCCACGCCGCATGAAACGAAAAATGCACAAACGAAAGCAGCGGTTTCGTCGCTCCTGCAGCCACCACATCGTCCGGCGGAAAGATTCGCAGCCCATCTCCGGAGACCTCCAGACCACGCAGTACCGAGACCTGAAAATTATCTAGCTCCACCCTGCTGCGAAATCGTGTACTCAAGGTCTCAATCACGCGCCCCTTCAAGATAGGTTCAGCGCGATGCGTCACCACCTCTCCAATCACCGCCAGAACAATGACTGCAATCAGAGCTGAAACAGCGATCCATCCCCATACACCGCGTCGACGTTTTTCCTTCCCGCTGTTATCCACACGCTTTTCTTCCTGAATTAAATCTCCGGCCATTCCTTCTGATGCACAAACCGATCCTGAAGTAGCGACATCCAGACCTATTCTTGCGCCAGCGCAGCAGCAAAATAACAGACTCTTCCTCGCGATTTATGTAGACACACCCTTCATCAACCCAGCATACTTGAGCCTCATAAAACCAGCGAGGTCGCGGGAATGACGCCAGACCGATCCAAACCCGGAATCAAAAAACTCAAGCATGTCGTCGTTCTTATGATGGAGAATCGTTCCTTCGACCACATGCTCGGCGGGCTCAAAGCACAGAATCCCACCATCGATGGCCTCACCGGCAACGAGACCAATCCCGACACCACCGGGGCCCAGGTCCACGTCCTTCCCCAGGCTGAATACCAGAGCCAGCTCGATCCCGATCCCAATCATCACTTCGCTGCCGTCAATCTCCAAATCTTCGGCGATCCCGCGCAGGGCCCGCCGCTCCCGCCCTCCATGCAGGGCTTCGTTCGCAGCTATTACAACCAGCAACAAAACGTCGGTCACTCCCAAAAAATCCTCTACTATTTCACCCCCGACAAACTACCCGTCCTCAGCACCCTCGCCACTGAGTTTGCCGTCTTCAACCGCTGGTTCTCCTCCATCCCCGGTCCTACTATTTGCAACCGCGCCTTCGCTCATTACGGAACTTCCTTTGGGCAAGTCAGCATGAACCTCTTCTACGTCGGCAAGCAGTACAAGAGCATCTATGAACGTCTGCTCGCCGCCAACCACACCGTGAAACTTTTCTATTACGATCAGGCCAGTTCCACCATGGAGGTCGTCAACCTCCTCCAGAACGAGCCCAGCCTCTTCGGCACCTTCCCCGACTTCCTCCGCGCCTGCGACCGGAACGCGCTCCCCGATTACTGCTTCATCGAGCCCAACTACACCGACCATGACGCCCCTGACGGCAGCGGCGAAGCTATTGCCTGCGATCAGCACCCCGACCACGACGTCCGCGCCGGCGAGCAGTTCATCGCGACCGTCTACAACAAGATCCGCAGCAACCCCAAGCTCTGGGCCAGCACTGCCATCCTCATCGTCTACGACGAGCACGGCGGCATCTACGACCATGTCTCCCCACCCGCCTGCACCCCCGACGGCTTCGTCGCCCAGCCCAGCGATACCGGCACCCTCGATGCCTTTCACTTCGATCGCCTGGGCGTCCGCGTTCCAGCCATCCTCGTCTCTCCCTGGGTGCAGAAAGGCGCCGTCATCAACGACGTCTTTGAGCACGCTTCCATTCCCGCCACCGTCACTGACTTCTTTCTCGGAGCATATGACGCGCGTTCTCCCCGTGAAAAAGTCGCCAATACCTTCCTTGACCGGCTCACCCTCGACACCATGCGCAGCGAAGACGACTGCCCAAGCTTCGAACTCGAATAACCTACAGGAGCCGCCACCATGGCCACCATTCGCGTCCCCGGGCCCTCGCCGCAAGCCTTCCGCAAAAATCGCCCGATCTCCGACCTCATTAAGTCGCAGATCAAGCACTTCCAGCACCTCGAACACAAGCTGCAGCTCACCCTGCCCACTAAATTTTCTTTCCACGACCTCACCACCGAAGCCGCCGCAGCTCAGTACATCGCTGAAATAACCACGGCTCTATGCAATCGCACACCGGTCAGCCAGCAAGCGCCCACCCCTATCCGCGTCGTACCATCCCCCAAACCGGATTCCACCCCAGCCCCAAGACCGGTTCCAAAATCCATCCGCAAATCCACACGCCAGTCGCAAGGAATCTCCATCGCCGCATCCGCCGCGCCAAAGAAACCTCGCGCAAAAAAGCATGCTCCCGCAAAACACCCGAGGAAGAAGTCATGATCGCCGTCACGCGTTCGCTCCTTCTCGCTACCCTCGTCCTTGCAGCGCTGCCTGTGCTGGCCCAGTCTGGGAATGAAAGCCGCATCCACTCCGACTTCCGCCGCGAAGGCGAAGAACTTCAGGCTTGTAAGAGTTTCAAATTTGGCAGCATCGCCAGTTGCGCGCAAACCCTCGTCACCGGCCAGCCCATGCACATCGCCGTTGGCAGCATCGCTCCGCAGAACGGAGTCGCCGCAGGTCTCGCCTTCGTCGAGCACAAGAATTTCGCCAACGAATGGCGTCTCAACTGGAACCTCGATGCCGTGGCCAGCGGTAACGGCTCCTGGCGGGCCGGGGCTTACATGAAGGCCTTCCGCCAGCCCGGCGGAAAAATCATCGTCGTCTATCCCGGAGCCTCGGGAGCGAAGAAGTCCGCGCCGCTCTACCGAACCGCGCCGCTCTTCAATCTCTACGCCGAAACCACCTCGCTCAACCGCATCTATTACTACGGCCTCGGTCCCAACACCCTCGCCGCCAATCGAAGCGTCTTTGGCCTCACGCAAACCATCGCCGGAGCCAGCGCAATCGTCCCACTGGCAGGCAAAGCCGGCCTCTCCCTGCTCGGTGAATTCAATGGCCGCATTCCATCCCTGCGCGGCAACAATGGAGAATCCAGCCCCTCCATCGAAGCTCTCTATAGTGAGTCCACCGCACCCGGCCTTTCCCGCCAACCTGCCTATCTTCAGGCTGGCGAAGGCATTCGTCTCCGTCCCTCGCTCTTCCGCGACTCCCTCCGACTCAACTACCTCTTACAGTTCCAGCAGTTCATCGCCCCGTCGGATTCACACTACTCCTTCCGCCGCTGGACCGCGGATTTCGGCCACGAGTTCCCTCTCTACCGCAACGTTCGCCTCACGGCGGCGCGTGACCAGAACGGCCCCGACAGTTGCTCCACCAGCTCCACTACTCCCGGTTGTCCCCACATCTCCCTCACGCAGAACCTCGAAGGCTCCATCAGTGTCCGCCTCCTGATGACCGGCTCCATTGCCAACGCTGGCAACGTGGTTCCCTTCTACTTCGACCCCACTATCGGCGGCTCCGACCTCAACGGCCAACCCATCCTCGCCAGCTATCCCGACTACCGCTTCCGCGCCCCCAACCTCCTGCTCCTGCGCGAGACCTTCGAACACTCCCTCGGCAAACTCCCCGCCGGCTTCCTCTTCTCCATCGATGAGAGCAAGATCGGCATGAACCGCGGCGACATCTCGTTCGACCACCTCCGGCACACCTTCACCGCAGGGCTCACTGTCCACGCCGGGGGCCTACCCGTCGTTTCTCTCCTCTTCTCCTGGGGAGGCAACGAGGGACACCACACCGCCGCCACCATCAGCAACGTCCTGCTTGGCGCCTCTGGTCGCCCCTCACTCTTTTAGCCGCATTCATCCCGGGTCGAACTGAAAGGGTAGTCCATACCCATTTCCCCACATGCGCAGCAACATCGCTCTACACTTTGATAAAGATCCGCCGCCTGTAAAGCCAATACACCGGCAACCAGCACACCGCAACAAACCCCAACGAATAAAGCAACGAAGCGAAGGCAGGGTAAGGCACACCGCTCAAAATAGCGGTGTAGAACCAATAATGAAGGTTCATGCCAGGATGAACATATATGCTCCCAATCCCTCCGGACAAAAGCTCCGAGAAGACATATGCCGTAATCGCATTGGTGCCCAGAACCAGTAGAGGAGTAAACCAGCCTGATCGCTTACCTGGAGCTTCCCTGCCCTCGTCCTCACTTCGCCGGTCGAATAACCAGACCGAGAGTGCCAGCAGCAAAAAGCTCCATCCCACAGCAAAGAGCACAAACGAACTCGTCCACAGCTTCTTGTTGATCGGAAAAGAGAGGTTCCAGAGCAATCCCATCAGCACGCAACTCACACCCGCAATAGCAATCCCCCGGATCTTCTCCGCCAGCGTCCGCTGCGTGCGCAGCCAGATACCCGTCAGCAAACCGATCAGCGATGTCGCCAGCGCAGGCAGCGTACTCAGCAAACCCTCGGGGTCGCGCGTCCGTTCGTAAAGATGCGAGGCAGCAAAGATATTCCGATCGAGCCACGCCACCAGATTCCGGTCAGGATCGAGCAGGGGCACATCCCGCGTCGGCATGCCATATCCCGGCACAGGGACAAACCGCATCAGCGCCCAATAGCCAACCAGCAGCGCAACCGCCAGCACCGCCTTGCTCCGCCATTTTGGACTGATCAGATAGAGCGTAGCCACAACGAAGTAGCAGATAGCGATACGCGGCAGAACACCATAAAATCGCAGCGTATGCCAGTGAAAGTGCGGAAAGCTGTTGACCAGTAACCCCAGTAGAAACAAGATGACTGCTCGCCGCAGCGTATGCCAGAAGAGCGATTGTTTGCTATCGCCCCGCGCCAGCCGTGACGCCGTCGAATACACCATCGAAATGCCGACGAGAAATAGAAAAGTTGGGAATACAAGGTCAGTCGCAGTAAAGCCATTCCACACGGAGTGTTGAAGCTGCGAGTAAGCCGCATGACTCCCGTTGTTATTGACCAGAATCATGAAGCCGATCGTTAGCCCGCGCAGCAGATCAAGCGACATCAATCTACCCGGCTTGGTCTTCGTCACGGCGTGATCAACCAAAGCTGCATTTGCTTCAACTGTCATTTTGATTCCCCCGCCAACAACTCCGCAAAACGAGGGTTACGCCAAACAAGAAAAATCGGCACAGAGCACGAGAGAAATAGCTTCCAGATCATGGCCACTAATGTATCGGCAAAACCGTGTCGAAGCGAAAGATTTTTTTGTCGGCTTCGTTTAGCATGCCTCCGCCTGGGATAGCGATGCCACTTCTGTCACCGGAAATTGGCGTTCCTACGGTCGCTCCCGCCGAATTCTGTAAAGTGCCCACGCCGCCACCGAACAGTTATCCACAATTGTTCCGTCCGCGACCATTCCTTCAAACTCCGTCACCCTTACGCGACGCACCACCAGATCGTTCTCTTCCAGATCAGGCTCAGCCACGCCCATCGTCAGTCCCTCCGCCAGAAACACGTCCTGTTTCTGATTCATCACACCATAGGCAATTTGTAGCGTAGAGAGATGAGTCATTCTTTCCGCCGTCAAGCCTGTCTCCTCTCGCAACTCCCCTCGGGCCATCTCCTCAGCATCCACCTCAGCCATCTCCCATCCGCCCTGGGGAAACTCGCAGCACCGCCGGCCCACCGTATACCGGAACTGCTCGATCAGGTACACAAACTCTCCTTCCGCCGTCACCTCCAAGGGAATAATGATCGCCGCCGGGTCTTTATCCACTACCCCGTAGATGCCCCGCTGCCCATTCGACCGCTCAATCACATCCTCGCGGACCCGAGTCCAGGCATTTCGGTAAACCTCACGGCTGCTGATCGTCCGAATCATGCCATTCCTCCCACATGCTCCCTATCGCTACTCCGCAACCGAAAACTCCAGATGCGAAGGATATTTTTCCGATCCAAAGATCGTCATCGTAGCCGCTTTATAGAAATTTTTCGGGGCTTTCATGATATTCGGCACGAACGTCTGCGGATTCCGGTCATACAGTGGAAACCAGCTCGATTGCACTTCCACCATGATGCAGTGTCCCTTCAAAAAAGTATGGTCCACCCCATGCAAACTCCACTTAAATTCAGTGGCCTGCCCCGGCACCAACGTCTGTGGCCGCTCAAAACTCTTCCAATACCGCCCTCGAAAGATTTCGTCTGCAATCATCAACTGATAGCCGGCCATATCCCCTTCAGCATCATTGGGATAGACGTCAATCAGTTTCACCACCCAGTCCGCGTCGCTTCCTGTAGTAGACGCAAACAGGTCAGCCACCACATCCCCAGTCACCGTCACATCGTGATCCAGAGCATGCGTAGAAAAATTCGCCAGATCCTTTCGATCGCTGACAAAGCGCTGGTCTTCCACCAGCCACGTCCGCCACTTCGACCCCTCGCCATACGTGGACTGAATTGGCCTGTGCCGGTAAGGAACCGGCTTAGCCGGATCGGATACATAGGTAGCCGCCACCCCACCGCCCACGGGAGCGGAAAAGCTAAGTTTGGCCCCCTCAGTCAAATACATTTTCGCAGCCCGAAATCCCGCCTTCGGCGGCCACACGTCATATCGCTCCCACTGATTCGTACCCGTCCGAAAACTCTCGGTGTCTTGTAGATCGAACCCGGGACGGCCCTTCAAGTATTTCTCGAAGAAAGGTGCTTCAACTGTCTTGCGATATTGCCGCCCCGTCGCTGCGTCAAAATCAAGCGCGCCAAGGTGGCGAAGTGTCCATTCCCACCCCCCATGGTTCCAGGGTCCCATGACCAGAAACACCTCTTGTTTCGAATCATGTGCATTCAACGCCGCATACTGAGCTTGCGTCCCCCACATATCCTCCTGATCCCACCATCCACCAACCTCCAGCGTGGGTACCTCCACCTTCGTCAAATGCGGTTGCACCGCCATCCTCTGCCAGAACTTCGTATAGGCCGGCTGCGTCAAAAAAGCCTTCGCCGTTGGCAGCTTGCTCATATGCGCGGACTTCGCCGCTCGTTCAAAATTGCCATTGCGCAGAAAGAAGTCAAACATATCCTCCTTGCTCTCCACGCGAACAGTCGTCTTCTTTTCCTCCAACGCCTGCACATAGTCAAACCCATATGACTCACGAAATGCCCCGTTATGAAAAAAATCATCCCCCATCCAGACATCCGTCATCGGAGCTTGCGGAGAGATCGCCTTCACCGCCGGATGCGCATCGATTCCCGCCATCATCGCCAAAAACCCCGGATACGAAACCCCCATCACGCCCACGCGCCCGCTATTGTTGGAAACATTCTTCAGCAACCAGTCAATCGTGTCTCTCGTGTCTGTCGTCTCATCCACATCCTTGTTCGCCCGATGGTCAACGATGGGCCTGTTCATCACGAACTTCCCTTGCGACTCATACCGTCCGCGAATATCCGCGAACACGAAGATATATCCACTCGCGGCCAGCTCCGGCTTACTGCCGTTCACACTCTCCGAAGTGTTGCTGGCAGTGCCATACGGCGTCCGCTGCATCAAGAACGGCAGCGACTCTCCGCTGTTCTCCGATCCTTCCGGCCGCAGAATCACCGCATGAAGCTTCACTCCATCGCGCATCGGCATCATCACCTCTCTGCGCGAGTAAGGACGAGCGTGATTCAGCCGAACCCCCACGTCGCTGAAGCGTTCCAGGCTCCACTCAACGTTCGGCCCATACATCATCTTCAATCCTGAGATCTTTCCACCAGCATCGCGCAGAAACTCCATGCGCAGCAAAGACCCCGGAGAAAAAAAGTGGTCCGTGGACTCAGAGCGTAGCTCCATCCGTGCCACGCGTTCGCTCTCGACATAGAGCTTGCCATCTTCGCGGTACACCGAATTCACCGTATCAGGCTCAGATGGCTCTCGGTATTGGCCGACATAGGCATCCAGGGCACTCGAAGGCAGCGTAATCGCTACAGGATCGGCAGACTTCTGCGCCGTCTCCTGCGCCCCTATCTCAACCCCAAATGCCAGCACTAACCCAAAAAGCATCCCGGCAAACCATCGGCGAAGATTCATGGCGACTTACCTCAAAAGTGAAGTCGAAATGCAAAGCTGCAAAATCAACCACGGATTACAGGGAAAAGAACGGATCAAAAAACAAACCCTATAGCGCAACCGGCCCTCAGGAAGAATATGCTTCGAATCCGTTTTTATCCGCGTAATCCGTGGTCGATTTTTCTTATCTAAGTAAGCAACGCCGGGCTGGCCGAGCACTGAAAACCCACCTTGTTATGCGACCCATCGCAAAACGGGCGATTTTCGCTCGCTCCACAACGGCAAAGCGAGATCGCCGGTTTGCCCGTCAGATCCCACTCCTTGCCATCCGCATCTGTTAACACGATATGGCCTTCCACCCGCAACGGACCGTTGCGGCGCACAGTAATTCTTACTGCTTCTTCTGACATTTGTTTGGATACTCACTCTCTTAAAAGGGTAAGCCCAGCATAGCAAATCCCCGGCTAATACCCGGCAAGATCAAACCCTATCGACAATCAATCGATTTCGACTTCCATCTCGTCCACATAGCACCAGCCCCAGTCTTCCCCTGGCTCCACTGACCGCATAATCGGATGCTTTGTCGTGTGGAAGTGCTTCGTGGCATGACGATGCGGGGATGAGTCGCAACATCCCACATGCCCACAGATCAGGCACATCCGCAGATGAACCCAGGTGCCGCCAATCTTCAGACAGTCCTCACAACCCCGCGCTGACGGCTTGACCTTCTGAATCTGATCAAGATGCGTACATTGCATATTTCCCCCCTCTTGTTTACCCATCCAGATCTTCACCATATCAAAGAACGGCCGCTTTCCCTCGCGACATGAATAAACTCTGACGGCATGGTAATTTCATGTTGTCGAATGCCTCTAATGCCGAAGTCCGATTCAGCTTTGCTTAAGCTGGCCATGGTGGAATGATCTGATGCGAGTATTGTTGATCGAAGACGAGAGGCGGCTAGCGGAAAATGTGGCCACTGCCTTGCGCGATGGACCGGGCTTTGCAGTCGATTGCGCCGAAGATGGATTGCTCGGCCTCGATCTTGCTGGCAACCAGTGTTATGACCTCATCGTTCTCGATCTGATGCTGCCGAAACTGGACGGACTTAGCCTGCTGCGGAAGATACGATTGAAGGGCGACCGGACATCCGTACTGATTCTGACAGCGAAGGGCGAAGCAAATTCTATTGTTGAACTACTGAATGCAGGCGCAGACGACTACCTTAGCAAACCGTTCGATCTTGGCGAACTGATCGCCCGAGCCAAGGCGCTGATCCGGCGCGGCAAGGGAGTCGCCGATCCTACGCTGCGGCTATCCGACCTGGAACTCAATACGGTTGAGCAAACCGTTTATCGTTCCGGCAAGCTGGTCGACCTTTCGCCGATGGAGTATCGCATTCTGGAATATTTGATCCATCGTCCGCGCGTGATCGTCTCGAAGCGGGAGCTGCTGGAGCACCTCTACGACTACAACTGGGAACACCACTCGAACGTGATCGAAGCACATGTCTCGAATCTCCGTAAAAAGCTGGACGCCTCAGCGAAGGAGCCGAGCATCGAAACGCTGCGCGGACGTGGATACCGCATGCTGATGAGCACGCAGGGACAGCAATGAAGCCCTATTCGCTGACTCGGAGGCTGATTATCGCGGTCCTGCTGGTCGAATTGCTCTCTGCATTGGCGATCACCGGATTGACTCTGGTCTATGAGAGGCACACTCAATTTCATGCGTTCGAGATTATGCTTCGGGGGCGGGCAGACTCCCTGCTGGGAGCCGTACAGGACGCAGGAGATCCACAGGACAACGTGATGCTCGATGTGAGAGGACTCACGCTGCCCGGCAGAGACGTCTATGAAGTGCGGGATGCGGACGGACGCGTTCTGGGGCGTTCGCACAACTGGGAAGGGCTGGGAGATAGTCGGCCAGGTGTTGAGAACGGAGAGTTTCTGAAGCTCACAATCAAGGGGAGACAGTACCACGCGATTGAGTTGCATGGCGTGCGCGTGGTCGATCCGGGTGATCGAGGTGGAGGGATTCTGCGACACATCACTGTCCTGTATGGCGCTCCCGTAGGGCATGTATGGGAAGCGATCTTGAATGCGGTGGAGTTCTATGCGGCGGCAAGCCTTCTGTTGCTGGCTATCAGCGGAATCTTGATGTTCTGGTTGCTCAATCGCGGCCTGGCTCCGCTGCGTGAACTAGCCGCTGCCGCTGCGGCCGTCTCGGTAGATTCATGGGAGTTCGAACCCTCAGAACGGGCTCGCGAAATCAAAGAACTGGCGCCGCTGACAGGAGCGTTGGAGAGATCGTTGCATGGGCTGAAGCGCTCATTCGTGCAGCAACACCAGTTCGTAAGCGACGCAGCCCACGAGTTGAAGACAGCAGTCGCTGTGGCGAAGTCTTCGATCCAATTGCTGACAATGCGACATAGAACCACAATGGAATATGAGACCGGCCTTGACCGATGCCAGATGGATTGCGAACGAATGGAAGAGATCGTCGCTAAAATGTTAACGCTCGCCAGGGTTGAAAGTCAGGACGAATCGAAAACTCTCAAGTATGCGACGGATTTGACTGAAAGCGTACGCTTGACGGTTGAACAGCTTACGACAGTGGCGCAAGTGAGTCGTCTACGCATCTCTATATCTGGAGATAAGGCGACTGCCGTAAATGTGGCTGCTGAACAGCTTCGCCTGTTGTGCTCCAATCTGATTTTGAATGCGCTTCAACATAGCCCTGAAGGCTCCGAGGTTCGGGCTATGGTGCGAGCCGACAGGCATAGCGCGCAACTGCGCATTGAGGATGACGGTAGCGGCATCGAACCCGAGGTTCTGCCGTATGTATTCGATCGCTTTTACCGAAGCGACCCTTCGCGCAGCCGCAAGACCGGGGGAACGGGGCTGGGGCTCGCCATCTGTAAGGCTATCGTCTCCAGGGCTGGAGGAACCATCGATATCACAAGCGAACTGGGACGGGGAACAATCGTCACAGTTCACCTTCCTTTGGAAACAAATTGACGGAGCCATTTGAGGACTCATCTCTTCGCATAAAAATGGGTGATGCCTTCATCCTCACTTAAGGTAAGGCTGCGACAGTTGACAAACCGGCACATGATACTGCCGAGTTTGCCTGGAGCGTTTATGACATCGATAAGTATTTCCCGTACCTTTAAGAATTCCGGAAAACTGATGCTCGCTGCATCCTTTGCCGGGGTCCTTCTGGCGCCGTCCGTCG
>JBEPUJ010000017.1:0-81161 GCA_041691575.1 Terriglobales bacterium | reverse complement strand
CTTCGAGGGCGATCTCATCGACCAGCATCTGGAAGTAGGTGCGGATCATGCGGTATCGGTCTTCGTCTGTCGGATGATCGTAGGTGCCGACGCCAGTCGCTTCTTTTGAGGCGGTGTACTGGGCGATCTGGCGGAAGATCCACGGATTCGAAGGCGCGGTGCGGCCGATCATGACGGCATCGCAGCCGGTGGCGTCGATCATGGCGGCGGCGTCTTCGGGGGTGCGGATGTCACCGTTGCCGATCACCGGAATCTTGACGGCGGCCTTGCAGGCGGCGATGTACTCCCAGCGGGCCTGGCCGGTGTAGCCGTCTTCGCGGGTGCGGGCGTGCAGGGCGGCGGCGTTGAGGCCGCAGTCCTCGGCGAGCTTCGCCAGCTCGACGCAGACGATGTTGGCGTCGTTCCAGCCGATGCGGAACTTGACCGTGAAGGGGATGGTGACGGCGGCGCGGACGGCCTTGAAGATGGTCTCGATCAGCGGCAGGTCGCGCAGCAGGCCGGAGCCGCCGTTGCAGGCGACGACGCGCTTGGCGGGGCAGCCGAGATTGAGGTCGACGAGATCGAATCCGGCGTCCTGGACGATGCGGGCCGAGTCGGCGAGCGTCTCGGGGTTGGAGCCGAAGAGCTGGGCTGAGATGGGGTGCTCGTCGTCGTAGTAGGTGAGGTAGCGCTTGCGCTTGGTCTCGCGCATGCGCGAGAGGCCGTCGGCCGAGGTGAACT
The DNA here is from genome assembly GCA_041691575.1 of Terriglobales bacterium. Classification (GTDB taxonomy): domain Bacteria; phylum Acidobacteriota; class Terriglobia; order Terriglobales; family Acidobacteriaceae; genus Edaphobacter. Next base: position 80,441 of record JBEPUJ010000017.1, on the reverse strand, counting down.
CGGTCATGATGAGGCCGCAGCCGGACTGCTGGTTGGTCGTCGTCTGGTCTACGTTTACGCCTTCGGAGCTTGCGGCTTCAGAGGCTGCGGTGAACTGGCTGGCGTTCTTGATGAAGCGGCGGAAGACCGTGTCGGTCACTCCGGCCATCGGTGCGAGGACGGTCGCGGGCGCGATCTTTACATTGCCGATGGTGAGGGTAGCGGGGACGCGGGCGTGCTCGGGCATGGCGTGGTCGGCTGGGTTGTCCCAGTGCTTCTGCTCGAGGGTGTAGTGCTTCTTCATAAGGCGAGGGCGAGGAACTAGAGCTTAGGAATGCGAAAGGCCTCCACTTTTGAGCGGAGGCCTTTCGGGTGTTTGGCTCCGCTTACTTGGTGGCGGTTTCTGCTGCCTTGCCGGCGTCGGACTTGGAGAACTTGCGGCGGAAGCGCTCGACACGGCCTGCGGTGTCGATCAGCTTCTGCTTGCCGGTGAAGAACGGGTGGCAGGCGGAGCAGATTTCGAGGAGAATGTCGCCCTTGTGCGTGGAGCGGGTCTCAAAGTGGTTTCCGCAGGCGCACTTGACGGTGATGGTGTCGTACTGGGGGTGAATACCTTGTTTTGGCATGGTGCTGTTTATCCTTTGGCCGTTTGGCTTGATTATGGTGCCGATTGGCGCTTGCCGGGTCGCGGTTCGCTTGCGAACGGTAGGGTCACGTCACATCGAATGCCTGTCGCGATTGCCGGGCAGACCTCTATTTTGGAGGCTGCGGGCGCTTTCCTCAGTTTAGTTCAGATTCGCACAGGGGGCAATTCGATTCAGGTGCTGCCATACTAGGGTACGGCGATGAGCGGTCGAGTGGCCGAGCGGATGATTGAAAGGATTGCCGAGTGGATGATTGAAAGATGAGTGAGATTTGTCCGATATGCGAGGGGTCAGGCCTCGAGGTGGTCCGGCAGGATGGACGGCAGTTTGTGCGGGACTGCGCATGCCGGGTCGAGCGGCGGGCAGCACGGATGCTGGAGCGGGCGCATATTCCGAAGCGGTATGAGCATTGCTCGCTTGAGAGCTATGAGACCAACTTTCCTTCGTCGCACCGGACGCTGGGAGCGGCGCATCTGCGGGCACGGAAGTTCGTGGAGAGCTATCCGCTGGAGACGGCGGGAACTGGGCTGTTGCTGACCGGCTCGATCGGCGTGGGGAAGACTCATCTGGCGGTGGGGATATTGCAGGCGCTGGTGACGGAGCGCGGCGCGACCGGGCTGTTCTTCGACTATCGCGACCTGTTAAAGCAGGTGCAGAACAGCTATAACCGGCAGGTTTCGGCGACGGAGCTGGAGATTCTGGCGCCGGTCTTCGATGCCGAGGTGCTGGTGCTCGACGAACTGGGCGCGTCGAAGCCTACGGACTGGGTCTGGGACACGGTCGCGCATATTCTGAACACTCGATATAACGACCGGCGGACGACGATTATTACAACCAACTATGCCAATGCCGCGCCGCTGGGGGTGGAGCCGGGGGCGCGGGCTTCGGCTCGGGAGGAGACGCTGGGCGACCGGATCGGGGAGCGAATGCGGTCGCGGTTGCAGGAGATGTGCGTCGTGGTGGAGATGCAGGGCCAGGACTTCCGGCAGAAGGTGAAACGGGCCAGCTTCGCCTGAGGGGCATTGGTCAGGAACAGGCAAAAGCAAGAACAAGAACGGAAATACAGGGATCTCTCCACTGCGCCGCGCGGTAAGGCTGCGGGGCTTGAACCCCAGCGAGCAAGTGCATGCTCGCCGGGAACTCGGCGGCGTCGGTCGAGATGACGGGGTTAAAGGGCTTTTAAGTAGATTCTGAGAGGGCATACCCCAGGGGCTGAAAGAGGCTGCGGAAAAACTCAGTTACGACGGAATGAGCCCTCAGCGGCTAAAGCCGCACTGCAAGCAAAGCGCTTACGGCACGGCTGAAGCCGTTCCCTTAAGCAAAACATGAGTTTTTCCGCAGCCTGTGAAGCCCGATTTTTGGGTTTATCTGAGAGGCCCAAGGCTGAAACCTTGGGGTACCTGGCGATTCTCTGTCTGGAGCATAATGGTGGCAGCCTGGTGTTCGCCGAGGGCTCGAGTGCAGAGAGTATCTGGGCTCTGGTCTGCCTACATGATTATCGACGGTTATTAAGCTAGACTTAAGGTTTTCCGAACTAGGATCATTTCACTGTTATCACTACTCCGATCCTACTTTCTTAAGTTCATAGGGGCTGAGTTAGCAACGGTGCGGAAAACCGGGATAGGTTCAGAGCTTCGCACCATATTAAACGCTTTGACAGAGGTCATCGTTTGCGTTTTCTGCATCTAATTCATTCAGTGGACCCGCGTGGGGGAGGCCCTATCGAGGTACTGCGGCAACTGGGCAAGGTCCATCAAGGACTTGGACACACAGTTGAGGCAAGCTCTCTGGATGATCCAGGAGATGCAGCAGTCAAGGCTTTCCCATTCACGCTTCATGCGTTTGGTCCGGTATCTCAAAACTACGGATATTCAAGAAGGATGGCGAAGTGGCTGACGGAGAACAGACAGAATTACGATGCCGTAGTGGTGCATGGGCTTTGGCAATATCCTCTCCATGTGGCCTATAAAACGCTCACCGGGCATGTGCCGTATTTCGTCTTTCCACATGGCATGCTCGACCCGTGGTTCAACGAGCAGTTTCACTTGAAACACATGAAGAAGATGGTTTACTGGCACCTGGTGGGAAGGCGTGCCCTCGATTCCGCGGCATCGCTTCTTTTCACTACTAACGAGGAATTGCAGCGCTCGGCGCTGGCGTTTTTTCCTTATCGCTGGAACGCGCTTATCTCCCCATTGGGCATCGAAGAGCCGCCGCTTTCATCTACGTTAAGCGAAGAGCCGCGAATCGGGGCAAAGTGGCCTGCACTGCAGGGCAAACGTTACCTGCTATTCTTCGGGCGGCTCCATCCCAAGAAAGGCTGCGACTTATTGTTGCGTAGCTTTGCGGGGATACGGGAACAGGAGCCGGATCTGCAGCTCGTCATGGCTGGGCCCTCTGAGCCCGATTATCTGGAAAAGCTCCAACTGCTTGCCCGCGACCTGCAAATTGAGCGGCGCGTGGTGTGGACAGGCATGGTTACTGGTCATCTGAAATGGGAATTGTTGCGTCAAGCAGAAACATTTGTCTTGCCGTCGCACCAGGAGAACTTCGCCATCGCTGCTGTTGAGGCGCTTGCCGTTGGAACGCCTGCGCTCTTGAGCGACAAGGTACAGATATGGCACGACGTGAAGAGCGAAGGCGCTGGCCTGATTGAGCCTGACACTCTGGAAGGAACTCAACGTCTGGTGCGAAGATGGGTTTGCCTGCCTGAGAGTGAAAGAAGACAGATGAGTATGAACGCGTTCACCTGCTACGAAAGGCGGTTCACGGCAGAGATGTTTGGGCGCAGAGTGCTGGAGCAGATTCAGAGTCGCATTAGGCAATTGAATGATCCAAGGCCAACCACTGCGTTAGAGCTTGTGGGGGACTAGTTATCTAGAGGGTGTACGGAGGAAGATTCATCATGGCGACAATTGCATTACCTGAACCACATCCAATCCTGGTCCGTTATAGTGCCGCAGTTGTATTTAGCATACTTGCGATTAGCCTGACAGCTCTTCTCGTCGGTTACGGATTGCGTATGCATTCAGGCTTCATGCTGACGGCGATCGTATTCTCTGCATGGTTTGGTGGAGCCAGGCCGGGATTTCTCTCCCTTGGCATTTGCATGGCTGCACAATTGTTTCTACGCCAACCAATCGGGAGCTTTGTCATTTCCGGTAGAGGTCAGTGGGCTGGCCTGATTGTATTTGTCTTGAATGCATCCATTATTTGCGTTTTCTTTCAAAAGCGATTTGTGTGGAATATGTGGGAGAGAGTTTCTCCCGTAGCGGTGACGGGCGGATGGTGGTGGAAACTGGATCCTGCCGGGGGAGGTTCGGTGGAGATCGGATCTCCGGCCTTTCCTCACATTGCGCTAACGCGTTCCTATGACACTTGGTTGGACGAGATCCACCCGGACGATCGTGTGACGGTAGTGAAGGCTATCTCAGAGGCGTTGGACACCGGGCAGCTCAATATTGCCTTCCATACTGTGCTCCGTACTGGAGAGATCCGTAGGGTGTCCATGACGGGTCTAAGACTCGATGGTCAGTCCAAAGAGAACGGCAGGCTCACCGCGGTCTGTCTTGAAGTTGGCGCATCGGTACCTTCCCCAATGGCTTTTCTACAATGACTACGATGTCTGTACTAACCATATTTGCGGAAGAACAAGCATTCTGCCTTCGCATTCTCCGCACTTACGGTTTGGTCTATGAAACTCTATGCATACCCTCGTGCTTGCACTTCAGGTTAGGTTAAGGTCAGAGAGCCTACTCTAGGCTGGTACCGATCCACGGCGTACCTATGCGAGCACTTGTAGTCGAAGACGAACCCCGGCTGGCAGAAAATATAGCCTCCGGTCTGATGCGGTGCGGCGGCTTTGCTGTTGACGTTGCACTAGACGGCCAAGAGGGTCTCCAGAGTGCAGAAGCTTCAGTCTACGACCTGATCGTGCTGGATCTGATGTTGCCTCGATTGACCGGGGAGCAGATCCTGAAAAGATTGCGGGCGGCGGGATCATCATGCCCGATTCTGGTCCTGACTGCGAAGAGTGGGAAGGAAGATCTAATCGCAGCCCTCAATCTTGGAGCCGATGATTATCTCGCAAAACCATTCGACATGGGAGAACTCGTCGCTCGAGCAAAGAGCATCATCCGGCGGAGCAAGGGCTACGCATCCTCCAAGCTGAGTCTTGACACACTGGACCTGGATTTTAGCGAAAGGTCTGTGCATCGATCAGGCAAACTCATCAAATTGACACCAATGGAATATAGGGTGTTGGAGTATCTCCTCCTGCATAAGGAAAAAATTGTCTCCAAGACTCAACTGCTAGAGCATCTTTACGATTTCAATTGGGAGAAGTTCAGCAACGTGATTGAGGTTTTTATCTCAGGCCTTCGGAGAAAGATCGACTGCGACGGCGATGTGAAACTTCTTCATACCATACGTGGGCACGGGTATTCCTTGCGTCGGCCGGAAAACGATTCGCAAAGCTCTTAGGAATCTCCGCATCATTATTCTTCTGTGTCCCATTCCTGCTTGAAGAAGTCCGAACATTGATTTGGAAGCTTGCCGTATGACTTCGCCACCGACCGCGTTCTTATGTGGCCTGGTGAATTGTTGCTCACATCCGCTGAGTAGAGATCACAAATTTGTGACGCACATCCATCCCAAATGATCGTGCATTGTGAATGCCGGATTAAATTCACCAGCCCACGATTAAATGACTGTTAAGCGGCCCATAGCTTCAGAAAGCGTTAAGGTTCGCGGCCTTAAGTTCGAACCAGACAGCACCTAATTCCGTTCCCAATCCCCTAAGGACGCGGAAGTCTTGTCGCCGTTTGGAGAAGAAGATAATGAGTTTTATAACTCGGTGGTTCCTAGCTGTGGCCTTTGTGTCCAGCATGATAATAACCTCGCCCATTTCGGCGCAAACCGGCAACGGCAGTATCAGTGGAACGGTTCAGGACTCTTCCGGATCTGTCCTGGTCAGTGCAAAAGTGCTTGTGGAACCCTCGGAAAGACAGATCGCATCGGACAATCAGGGTCAGTTTCGCATCGCAAATCTCGCTCCGGGTAAGTACACGCTGATCGCTTCTTACGTGGGCTTCACTTCGTACACGACGACCGTCGTGGTGGAAGCAGGGGCAACTGCAAATGTGACTGCATCCCTTAGCGTGCCCTCCGTAGCAGACACGGTGATGGTTACACCGGGACGTTTGCAAGGAGAGGCTGAAGCGGTCAACATCGAACGCATGTCGACCAGCATCGTGCAGGTGGAACCGGCGGCTGTGATTACCAGCCTGCCCAATACGAATATTGCCGATGCCATTGGCCGCTTACCCAATGTCTCGCTGGAGCGCGACGAGGGAGAAGGAAAGTATGTGCAGATTCGGGGAACGGAGCCGCGCCTGAACAACCTCACGATCAATGGCGTCAATGTCCCGTCTCTGGAAGTAACTGTTCGCAACATTAAGATGGATGCGATTCCGGCCAACGGTATCGAGCGGATCGAGGTCTACAAGACGCTCTCGGCAGATCAGGACGCAGATGGGATTGGCGGAACGGTCAACCTTGTCACGCCAACAGCGCGGGATAGACCGACCTACTCGCTCAGCAGCACCGCCGGCTACAACCCACTCCAGAACGGTTACTGGCGCGGCGGCTTTGACGGCACCTTCGGCCAGCGCTGGGGGAGGAACAAGAAGTTCGGATTTCTGATGGGAGGAAGTTGGGATCGGACGAATCGGGGTATTGATGACCTGGAGCCCAGCCAGACCTATGGGACGCTCGCCAACGGCCAGAACGTCGCCTACGTCAGTGGCGAGGATATGCGCTCGTATCAGTACTATCGCACGCGTTACGGCTTTGATCTTGGAGTTGACGAAAAAATTGCGCCGACCATGACGGTCTACCTCAAGGGGCTCTTTTCCGATTTTCATGATTATGGAGAGGCGGGGGTTTATTCGCCAAATGCAGGCACACTCAATCCCAATCAATCCAATCTGAAACAGCTCCAGTTTGATAACACGGGGAGCTGGCAGTATCGCCATTACATTCGTCGGCCCGATCAGCAGATATTCAGCTTCCTGACCGGGGCGCGGCACGACTTGTCCAAAGATGTAATTACCTATGGATTCGCGGCTTCACGCGGTCACAATATCGGCGGACAGGCCTTTCCGACTACCTACTTTTCGGGGACGACAAACGCCAGCGGATTTAACGATTTAGGTAATGTCGCCTTTGTAGAAGATAAAACCGACCCGCTCCGGCCGAAGCTGAGTGCTACAGATGGCTCGAATGGATTTGATCCGAGCAGTTATGCAGTCAACTCCTCGGTTGGCTATGAGTACCACGCTACGCAAGTCAATTATCAGGGATCTGCTTCGGTAGATCACAGTTATACGGTGCATGGGCACCCCAGCACCTTTTCGCTCGGCGTCAAGATCCGTAACTCCGCTTCATCGCAATTTCAGAACACCTATAACTACAACAATGTGGGTGGATTCACGCTGGCTGATGTCCTGGGCACCTATACCAACCCGACGTATTACGATAAGTCCTTCGCAATTAATGGGATGGCGTATGGACCCGTCTCATCGTACTCAAAAATCCAGCGGGCAATCGCATCGACTTCGACGGGCACGACACTTGACACCGTTGCCGCAGCACAGGCGTTTTTCAATGCAAACGAACGGATATCAGCCGGCTATCTCCAGGATGTAATCTACTTCGGCAACTTCCGACTGCAAGGCGGTGTGCGGTTCGATGCAGGAGGCACTCACTTCCTCGCGAACCAGGTAACCTACGATGCGAACGGGAATCCAACCATTTCGCCGATCCGCCAGGACGCAAGCTACTTTACTGCGCTTCCCAGCGCTGCCTTTCAGTGGCAGGTGCAGAAGGACACGAACCTGCGTGTGGTCTATAGCCGGGGTCTTGCTCGTCCCAATATCGGCGACCTGGTCCCCGCAACCGTCATCGATCCCAATCAAACTCCATACCCTACTATCGCCACCGGAAACCCCAACCTGGTGCCAACCAAGTCCGACAACTTTGACATTCTGGTCGAGCATTATTTCCAGCCACTGGGGATCCTGCAGGCGGGTTGGTTTTACAAACGGCTCTCCGACCCCATTTATCCGACAGCGACGCTCCTTCCGAATTACAACAATACCGGCAAGACCTATCAGGAGACGCAGTCGATCAATGGACCGGGCGCCCATATCCAAGGGTTTGAAGCGCAATGGGAGCAGCGGTTTTCCTTTCTTCCCGGTCCTCTTAGCGGATTCGGCGTCAACGCGAACTACAGCCATACAACATCGCAGGTTACATTTCCAACGGGCTTTGATGGCGGCAGAACCGATAAACCGGCTTTGGATCGGGATTCACCAAACGATTACAATTTCAACCTGACCTATGACAAAAGCCGGTTTTCCGGGCGCTTCGCAATCAGCCATAACGATGCGAGCATCGCAGCTTATCAGTGGACGAGCACAACGGGCCCGGCAGATGACCCGATTCTTGGAATGAAAGGTCCCACGGGCGATAACTACTTCTACCCACATACCCAATTCGATATACAGGGGAGCTATCGTGTGTACAAGGGACTTCAGATTGTGGCTTCCGGGCTCAACCTGAGTAACGCGGTCTTTGGTTTTTACAATGGGAGTGAGATCTACCCGGTCCAGCGCGAATATTACAAGCCGACAGCTTCGTTCGGATTCCGCTGGTCCATGGAGGGTGAGCAATAAAGGTGATGGCGGGCGTGCTTCAGGCGCCCGCCGCACACCCTTCGTCTCCGCTCTCCACATCGTCAACACGGGAGTGCGCTGACAGGAAAAGTAGCCTGCGGGTGCGCGAACCCACGGAATCGCGGAGAATTCCATAGACGAAAGAGATCTCACGAACAAATAAGTTCCTATTGGTGGACACGGTTAGGCGCAAGGCAGAGAAATCCGAATGACGGTGCCTACGCCGCGTTCGCTTTTCAGTTCAATTTCACCGTTGTGCCTCTCCACGATGGCCTTCGCAATTGCCAGACCGAGGCCGAAGCCGCCGGTGTTTCTGGATCGCGATGTATCCCCACGATAAAAGCGTTCGAAAATATGGGGCAAGTCTTCTGCCTGGATTCCTGCACCATGGTCCTCAACGACGACGGTTGCCCAGTGGTCTCTTAGAGAGCACTCAAGCTTGATCACCGAGTCAGGAGGGCTATAACGAATGGCGTTTTCTATCAGGGTGCCCCAAAGCGTTTGAAGAAGTCCTTCTTCGCTTGCGACATAATAGCGTCCAGTGAAGTGTGTCTTGAGCGTGAGGCGACTGGCCCTCGCTACTGGGTCCATCTGATCACAAGCTTCAAGGATAGTCTCATCCAGCGCGACCCACTCGATGTCCCGGGGCTGACTCGAACCCTCGATCGATGCCAACGAGAGCATGCGATGAACCAGAGCCTGGAGTCGATCGACATCCTCCAATGCTCGCTCGAGCCCGTTTCGATAGCAGGAAGCAGCACTCTTGCCTTGAAGCGCAACCTGCAAAGAGGACTTCTGAATAGCCACTGCTGTTTTCAGTTCGTGTGCGGCATCGCTTACAAATGTCCGTTCACGTTTGAATGCCGCCCCCAATCGGGCGACGAGTTCTTCGAGCGACAACACGAGAGGGCGTGTTTCGGAGATCTCTCTCACTTCATCCGAGACAGAAAACACCCATTTCCGCTCCGTAATCTCAGAGGCTTGCTGAGCAAGTTCTCCCAGCGGGAGCATACCTCTCGTGACGGAAAACCATGCAATCAGACACGACGACGTAATCCAGAAAAGACTCACGAGGAGAGTGATCCATACGATCTTACGAGAAGTTTTGTCGAAGGAACCCATCGGTACCGCATACCAGACGTCGACCCTGGGCGCCGTCTCGTTGGAATTGCCTGAATCCGGATCAATGATAGGGATGTGTCTGGTCAGTCTGCCGCGGAAGTGCTGCCCTTGAGACATGAAGCTGAAGAATTCCCCAGCGGAAGGAGAGTTCTGAAGAAGCGGTTTGAAGTCGTGCGTCGACCCGAGGAATCCCTTGCGGTCGCGAACAACATAATTGTCTTCGCGGTGGTGCAAAGAATCTTTTGGAGTAAACACCAGCTTGGACGGATTTGCATCATCCACCTGGATCATGGCAACCAGAGTGGTCATCCGGCGCTCAATCCTGGTATCTAAAACTGCGAGTCGCTGACTTCTTACGTAAAGGACGATTCCCGTTGCGCAAGTAGCGGTGACAAGACCCTGAGCAAAACATATGACGACCAGAATCGTCTTTCGGATAGATCGTTTCATCGCTGCTCCGGCTCCGCAAATATGTTGCCATGCTTACGGAGCGCTTCCATCAGTAACTAATCTCTCGGCTTAAGAGCTCCTTACAGGAACTGCAATCGGCATGCTACTGCTGGCTTGCGGCGGTGTCTTTACCAGGAACTTTTCTCAAGCGGAGCGTATCGTCTTCGGGCTCGATATATTTTCCGCCTTCGTCCTTAAGGCATACTGAAGGCGCTTCCCCTGCGAACGACAATCAAGTTCTTCCACTCTATTAAGGAAACCTTCAGCTGGGTTCTGCGAGAGTCAACATGTGAGTCCTTGAAAGGACTCTTCAAGGAGCTCTTTATGAGAATCTTCAACGCAGCAGTTCTTATGACGGCAATCTCGGTTTCAACCCTCAGTGCGTTCGCGGAGAAGTCGATTCAGCGTTCTGAACTTCCTCCGGCAGTGGAGAAATCTCTCCAGCAACACCTTGCGGGTGCAACGATCAAAGGATTTTCAACCGACAAGGAGAATGGCAAAGTCGTCTATGAAGCTGAGCTGATCGTCAATGGTCACACCAAGGACATTCAGTTCGATTCCAACGGCAATCTCCAGGAGATAGAAGAGCAAGTAGTTCTGGACACACTTTCCCCGCAGGTGAAGGCCGCCCTTCTTGCCAAGGCCAAGGGTGGGACGATAACGAAGGTCGAGGCTCTCCGCAAGCAGGACAAGCTCGTTGCTTACGAGGCTCAGATCGATAAGAGCGGCAGACACTCCGAGGTCCAGGTTGGTCCCGAGGGACAAACACTTCATCATGAAGAATAGGCTGTATGACCGACTGACCTGGAGGGTGATCCATTAAGTCAGGAACAGGCAAAGTCTTGAACATGGAGAAGCGCATGAAGTTTGGCGCGATTTACGGGGTGCTGGTCCTCGTACCCGGGTGTGCGACACAGGTTGGATTGGGGCAAAGCGGGATACAAAATCCTGCTTTGCCTCATTCACCGGAGCGGCATGGGTATGATCCTGCTTCGAGCCAAGGCACTACGCTGACCGATCAAACCTTCGGCGTCGACACGGGCGCACGTATTTTCTATCGTCCGCAACCTCATTCGAGAGTTCGTCCTGCGGAGCAAAACTGAATCAAGATCGATGCAGGGTCTGGGAATCAGCGAAGAGCCGGTGCGGGTTCAATCGTCATCAAAGTGAACGTCCCAGGCAGCACCGGACCCCGGCGACCGCCTGCAGAAGCAGGCCCGAACTTCGCCGACGTGAGATAGACGCGGTGGGTTACCGGGTCCAGTCCCATGCTGCGAGAGCCGACGGCTGTTTTCAGTGTTTGGATGACATGATATTGATCCGGGCCGTCCTGATGGATCACCGTAAAGGTGCCATCCGCATTGGCGGCGAAGGCATTCCCGGTACTCGCGTCGTATCCTGAACCGTCCACTCCCATCCCGATTGGGACGGTTGCGACCACTTTACCCGCCTGATAGTCAGAGACTGCCATGACGCCGCTGCGGCATCCGCTCAACAGGCGGTGGTGACTCTTGTCGATCGACAGCGCCACTGGCTGCTTACACGGCGCTGTTGACCATCGGCGCACCACGGTGATTGCCTTTGTATCGATCTCAACGATCTCGCTCTTATCGGTCAGATTTGCGTACACCTTGCCATCCCCGGCCGAGACAGCGTACTCCGGCTTGCCGCCGAGCGGGAGATTTTTGATCAATGTCCCTTTACGCGGATCGATGACTGTCGACGAGTTCGCATCGCCATTCATCGTGAAGATGCGGTTAGACGCTGCATCGAAGATGATGGCATCGGCATCTTCAGCCGCGGGAATTCGGCCCAATACCTTGAAGGTCTTGAGATCAAACATCACCACCGATTTGTCTTCGCTCGATGTAGCGAACCCATGGCCGGTAGCTGTTGCGATCGCGGTCCCATGGGCTCCATGAACCTCGCCGACCTCGCCGAGCAATTTCCCGGTGTCTTCGTCCACAACCATCACGCGGTTCTCGCGTGCGATGTAGAGACGGTGACTTGGGGGATCGGGCACAATGTAGTCCCAGCTTCCATCACCGCCCAGCTGGTAGGTGTGCGTGACCTGATAGCGGGGCGCAGGCTGCGCCATGAGTGTCGTTGCGGTAAATATCGTGAGAAAGAAAATAACCTGACGCATAGAAACTCCGTGTCTGCAGACTGTGCCTTGCAACGCTCTCATCGATGGACCTTCCATTTTCAGAGTTTCCGGGATACAAATCCACACTTACGTGGGCGAATGTGGACGAAATCCTAGAGGCCCTTAAGCCTGATTCTCAGGCTCCATAAAACAATATGGATGCAACCTGAATTTTTACTGAAGATCACTTGGCTGCAGTTGAGGGGCAGATTTGGGAAGCGTGCAAAGCGGATAAGTTGGGCGCAATGTCACGCCTCGCGCGAAGCGATTGACCACGATGGAGATCGACACGCATCCCCGAATCGAGAAGAAGCAGGAGGTGCGGAGCAAGGTCGTGGGCAGGCTGTTGAGGCGGCAACGCCCGGAGGTGTCGCATCCTGACCGCTGGCGACTACAACATCGTGTGGAGGTTTTGTGTCCACACGGCGTCCATTTTGCGCCCTGTTTAATCTTTGGGAGGGGGTATGTGATTGAAGAAATGGTAGGCACGAGGAGACTCGAACTCCTGACCTCTACCGTGTCAAGGTAGCGCTCTAACCAACTGAGCTACGCGCCTGAATGCGTTTTTTCAGTCTAAATGGTGCGGGATAGTTAGGGCAACAAAGACCCCAAGATAGGCTAAGATTGACAGACGCCACGTGCCTCTTCTAAGCCAATTTCGCGCCGCGCCCAACCTGCTTACGCTGATGCGTCTGTTCATCATCCCCTTTCTCGTCATAGAGATACTGGATGCGAACTACAAGGGAGCCTTTGCCCTCTTCATCCTGGCGGGGATCAGCGATGCGCTCGACGGCCTGCTCGCCCGCTGGCTCAGTCAGCGAACGACGCTCGGCCAGTATATGGACCCCATCGCCGACAAGTTGCTGCTAAGTACTTTGTTTGTGGTATTTACGCACGCCGGCCTGATGCCGCGCTATGTGACCGTGCTGGTCTTCAGCCGCGATCTGGGGATTCTGCTGATCGCCACACTGCTGTTCGCGACCGGATCCCTGCGAGATTTTCGCCCCAGCCTGTTCGGGAAGCTCAATACGTTTATGCAGATAATCGCTTTGTTATCAGTGCTTTGTCAGAAGGTCTTCGCTTGGCATCACCTCGCAGCGATGCGCGATGGCCTGCTGGAAACCATCGCCGTCATGGCTCCTCTCTCTGCCGCTCAGTATGCGTGGATTGTGATCAGGCGGATGAACGCCCAGCAGCCGACCGTAGTCTAGCCGTCTGTCGCGGCGCATTAGGCGCGCTAGTCGGCGGTTCCGGTCTCGGCCTCTTCGTTGGCGATGTCTACAAGTTCCGCTGAATCAAATACTTCGCGGCACGATTGGCATTCTACGAATTCGATATCGTCCTCGCGGGCGACAACTTTGACGATGGGATGTTTGCAGGGTGGGGTCATGAGTGAAAAGGGCGAATGGTAAGGATTTTGCCCGTCTTGCCGCAGCTTGTCAAGGTGGATTTACGTGATTTTTACCGGTGAAACAAGCGGTTTCGGCACGGAAATTCGCGCGGCAAAAGCCGGTTGCGTGACGTACCTTCCGGACGTACACTATCTAGGACTGGAATCGTCTGGATTCCGGCGCAGGCCTATGGTTGCGGAACGGACTGCGGGACGGTGATTCGACCGTCGAACAAAGAGAGCAAAGGGTTCTGGATGCTGCGTCTGACCAAAAAAGCGGATTACGGTCTGATGGCCCTGAAGTATCTGGCCGAGCAGGCAGACGGCGGCGCGCGCAGCGCCAAGGACATCGCGGAGGCATACCACATTCCTCCGCAACTGCTGGCGAAGATCCTGCAGACACTGGCCAAGGCTGGGCTGCTGGTCTCTCACGCCGGAACAAATGGCGGCTACGCGCTTTCGCGTTCGGCGAAAGATATCTCGGCCTTCGAGGTCATTCGCGCGATTGACGGCCCCTTGTTCATCACCAGTTGCATTACCATTCACGGATCCTGCGACCTTGCGGGGCATTGCACCATCAAAGAACCATTGCGCAAGGTCAACGACAGCATCAAGCAGCTGCTCAGTGGGATATCGATCTCTGACCTGATTGACGCGGCGGATCTGGAGCGGGGTGAGGCAGGCGCTGCGTTGGCCGGCGGTCTGGTGAGTATTGCACTTTAGCAACAGCGATTAAAAAAGCAGGAACAGGGATTAGGGAGTAATGATGAGCAACGACATGAGCAATAACGGAATGGTGATCACGGAGTCCGCGACTCCGCTGCCGGCGGGCGTGCATCTGCCGATCTACATGGATAACCATGCGACGACGCCGCTCGACCCGCGAATTCTGGAGGCGATGCTGCCATACTTTGGCGCGAAGTTCGGCAATGCCGCGAGCCGTAACCACTCGTTCGGCTGGGAGGCTGAGCAGGCGGTGGACAAGGCACGTGAGCAGATCGCCAAGCTGATCGGCGCAACCTCCAAGGAGATCATCTTTACCAGCGGAGCGACCGAGTCAAACAATCTCGCGCTCAAGGGTATTGCGGAGATGTACCGCGAGCGCGGCAACCACATCATCACGCAGGTGACCGAGCACAAGGCAATTCTGGACACATGTAAGCGTCTGGAGAAGCAGGGCTTCCGCGTGACCTATCTTCCGGTGCAGGCGGACGGTCTGATCGACCTTGAAGATCTGAAGAAGGCGATGGACGACAAGACGATCCTTGTATCCATCATGTTTGCCAATAACGAGATTGGCGTGATTCAGCCCATCGCCGAGATCGGCAAGCTCTGCCACGAGAAGGGCGTCATCTTCCACACCGATGCGGTGCAGGCTGTAGGCAAGATCCCCGTGGATGTGCAGTCGATGAACATCGATGTGCTGTCGCTCTCGGGTCACAAGATCTATGGGCCGAAGGGCGTCGGCGCGCTGTATGTGCGGCGGCGCAATCCCCGCGTGCAAATTTCCGCGCAGATTGACGGCGGCGGCCATGAGCGCGGGATGCGTTCGGGCACGCTGAATGTTCCCGGCATCGTTGGCCTGGGCAAGGCCTGCGAGATCTGCGGCGATGAGATGGAAGCCGAGGCCAAGCGTGAGACCGAGCTTCGCGATTATCTGCGGGAGAAGTTCGAGAAAGCGCTCGACTATATCCATGTGAACGGCAATATGGAGCACCATCTGCCGGGCAATCTCAACATGAGCTTTGTTCACGTCGAAGGCGAGAGCCTGCTGATGGGCATCAACGACATTGCCGTCTCGTCAGGTTCGGCCTGCACCTCGGCGACGCTGGAGCCATCCTATGTATTGAAGGCTCTGGGTCTAGGCGACGATGTGGCGCACAGCTCCATCCGGTTCGGGCTTGGACGGTTCAACACCAAGGCCGAGGTGGATTACGTTTCGGACAAGGTGATCGACGTGGTGTCGAAGCTGCGCGAACTGTCCCCCTTGTACGAGATGGTGAAGGAAGGCATTGACCTGACCAAGATTGAATGGGCGGCGCACTAAAGGCAGGGACTAGGGCCCAGGGAATAGGGACTAGCCAGCAACCGCCAAGTATTAGAAAGACAAGGAGAATGACATGGCATATAGCGACAAGGTAATTGACCACTACAACAATCCGCGGAACGTTGGACAGATGGACAAGGCTTCGGACGAGGTTGGCACCGGCCTGGTTGGCGCGCCGGAGTGCGGCGATGTGATGCGTCTGCAGATTCGCGTCAATCCCGAGACCCAGGTGATCGAAGACGCGAAGTTCAAGACCTTCGGTTGCGGTTCCGCGATTGCTTCTTCTTCACTCGCTACCGAGTGGGTGAAGGGCAAGACGGTTGCCGAGGCGCTCACCATCTCGAACACGGACATCGTGAAAGAGCTGGCGCTGCCTCCGGTCAAGATTCACTGCTCGGTGCTCGCGGAAGACGCGATCCGCGCGGCGATCGGCGACTGGAAGAAGAAGAACAGCGTCGGCGAGACAGCGGCAGTCGCGGCAGCTCAGTAAGTTTGGAAATAAAAAGTGAGCGACCGCGGATAAAGGCGGATGAACACGGATGAGAGACCTGCGGCTTGGTGTCCTTTGTTTTTATCCGTGTAATCCGTGGCGATCCGCGGTCGTTTTGCCAGAGGTATGAATTATGGCGATGGTAGGTTTACAGACTGAGACCAGCAGGAACTGGCAGAAGGAAGCTCCGTCCGGTCAGGCGAAAGACCCGCTGGCGGGGATGACCGTGCTGACGGCTGAGGGGCAGGAGCCGGCGCAAAAGGGCATCCAGATTACCGAGACGGCGCTGAAGCGGATTCGCATTGCGATGGCCAAGGAGAACGTTTCGCCGGACCAGGGTGGTTTGCGGGTGGGCATTCAGGGTGGCGGATGCTCGGGCCTGAGCTACAACATCCGCTTCGATTCCGAGGCTCGTGCGCGCGACCGCGTGTACTCGTTCGGCGCCGGGTTGGAGACGGTGGGCGATCCATCGAACGGCGCTCCGATCCGCCTCTTCGTCGATCCCAAGAGCTTCATCTATCTGCACGGGATGGTGCTGGATTATGAAGAGTCGCTGATGCGGCAGGGCTTCAACTTCATCAATCCCAACTCGACCAAGAGCTGCGGATGCGGGTCTTCGTTTACGGCTTAGAGTGGTGAGCTTGTAAGGGAACCTCTGATTGAGCCCGGCTTTGTTAAGGGCACGGCTTCAGCCGTGCCGAAGTGTCCTGCTTGCGATGCGGCTTTAGCCGTTGAGGGACGCTTGTTTCATCGGTCGACTTTTCGTCGCCTCGATATCCCGTCCAAACTGCAAGCCCGTCCAAACTGCACCGAACTTATGCCTGCCGCACTAATTTTGCGGCGCGGCGCTGATGATGGCGTTGCTGGCCGGCAGATGATAGATCTGCGTGAGCTGTTCTTTGTAGACATCGATAGGCGGCAGCAGAGCCCGGGCGCGCTTGCGGTCAAGGCCGCCGGGGTCTTCCACACCGTACATGGCCATGGCACCATCGACGTACTTGAACTGTGTGCCATAGCGTTGTAGCTTCCCTGCCGACACAAGTGCCTTATCGACGACCAGCGCCAGGCCGGAGGGGTCGATCTTGTCGGTGTCGGAGAGCTGGGTCAGCTGGGACAGCAGTTGCTGCTGCCAGGCGCGATCTGCGGTGTGATTCAGAATCAGCATGGCCGCATTCGAGGCGTCGATGCCGACCATGGCGATGGTCGGCCAGCCCTTCACCTTCACAATCTGCTTCAACTCTTCGGTGAGCTGCGCGTCGGTAGCGGGCAGCTTCTGCACCAACTCGTGTTTGGCCGAAGTCGATGCCGGCGCGGCTGCGAAGCCACGTGCAGCCTGATCGGTGGCGCGCATCTTCATCAGCTGGTCGCGCAGCGGCGAGTCGGTTCCGTAGCCGTTCTGGCTGATGAGTTGTTTGCGGCGAGCTTCGATGGCGGTCTTCCACGCAGGCTCCGCTTTTGCGGCCTTGGATGGCGCAGGGGAACTGCT
This sequence comes from Terriglobales bacterium, assembly GCA_041691575.1. Classification (GTDB taxonomy): domain Bacteria; phylum Acidobacteriota; class Terriglobia; order Terriglobales; family Acidobacteriaceae; genus Edaphobacter. Next base: position 62,951 of record JBEPUJ010000017.1, on the reverse strand, counting down.
CTGTGCCTGCGTGGCGGGCGAGAGCGAGAGGACTGCGATGAGTGTAAGCAGAGTAATGAGGCGCATGGGCATTATGCCGTATTCTAACGGTGCCGGTCGCTGTGCATGGGGGGACTTCGTGGGGAGGTGCCTCATGTCCAACTGCGAAACGGCATGGAGAGGTCTCGTTTGCCCAGTCAGAATTATTTTTCCTTCTTCGATCTGCCGTTAAAGCTCGAGGTCGATGTTCTCTCATTGGAGAAGCAATTTTATGCGCTCTCGCGCAAGCTGCATCCGGACCGTTTTGCTTCCAGGCCGGTGGCCGAGCAGGAGGCGGCGCTGGCACAGTCGTCTCTGCTCAACGATGCATATCGCACGCTGAAGGACCCGATTCTGCGGACGCAGTATCTGCTGAAGCTCGAAGGTGTGGAGTTGGAGGAGCAGTCGAAGGCTGCTACCGATGCTGCCCGGGCGACGGGGCAGCAGAAGAAGCAGGTCGTTCCCGCGGAGTTGCTGGAAGAGGTCTTCGAGTTGAACATGCAGCTTGCCGAGATGCGCGCGGCCAAGCAGATGGGCGAGGACGAGCCGGAGCTGCGGCGCGATCTGACGACGGCCAAGGACACCTTCGACGCAAAGATGGTGGAGACGCAGGCAGAGCTGGAGGGGCTTTGGGCGCGATGGGATGCCGGGGTGGATTCCGGCGATGAGGCGGAGAAGTCGGTGGCCCGGGATGCGATGGTGGCGCTCCTGAATAAGCGGAGCTATCTACGGAATCTGGTGCGCGATGTGAATGAGGCTCTGGAGTAGCCGGTAAAGACGGCTCAGACTTGTGCGATGCGGCGTTCGATCTGTTGCAGGCGGAAGAGGTCATGGCCAGCCATAATCTCGATCAGGGTCCAGAAGATGACGGTACCGCGTTCGGGATCGGTGGTGGGGCGGTGGCGATCTTCTTCGGAGATGGTGGTGAGCAGTCTTGTGTTCCAGTTGCGGATCGCTTTGAAGCAGCTTAATGCGGAATCGAGATCGTAGGCGGCGTAGCGTTCGGCCCAGGCTTCCTGGTCGAAGGGCTGGATGAGGGCGTGATCGCGGCTGAGCGTCTGGCGAAGCCGGAAGCTGAAGACGATCTCGGCGTCGGCAAGGTGGGCGGTGATCTCGCGGATGCTCCATTTGCCCGGGGCGGGGACGCGGTCGACCTGTGCGCCGGACAGCGGTGCCGTGAGCGCGTAAAGCCGGTCGGCGGTGGTGGTAAGGACGGGAATCGGTTCCTGGCCGGCCAGGAATTTCTCGTAAGGGTTGAGTTCCATGAAGAGAACGGTATCACGGCGCGGCGACAGATTGAAGAACGTTTTAAGCCTGCGGCTCGGACTTCCAGGGGTCGTAAGTTCCCACGTTCCAGAGGTGGCCTTCGAGGTCGCGACAGGCGAAGGCGCGACCGCCGTAATCCATGTCCGCGATATCGGTGACGATGGTTGCGCCGGCGGCTTTTGCGGCTGCATAGACGGCATCCGCGTCGGCCACAACCAAATACGGGCTTTGGGTCTCACGGAGATCGATCTCGTCGGGCTGAACGATCTTCTGTCCGTATTCGCTGCCATTATCGACGGAGCCGAGCATGATCATGCCTCCGCCAAGGGTGAGCTGAGCGTGGGCGACGGCGTTGTTCGGCCCCATGTAAACAGCATTTTTCTGGAAGCCGAAGGCGCGTCCGAGCCAGTCAATGGCGGCGAGGGCATCGCGATAACGGAGGCACGGGATGAGGGTAGATTTCGTTGGATTGCTCATGGTTGGAAGGATGCCGCCGCGACAGGCGGAGTTGTTGTCACAAATGCCGAAATATCGCGTGGAATTAGGCTGCATCTCATATTGCAGGGGCTGGCGGCACGGCCGTTTGTAGGACAATAGAGATTAAGACATTGGAACGATAGAGGATTAGCAGGCATGGCGGATGAGCAGGTTGTAGGGATTGGGCGGGTTGTAGGAATAGACCTGGGCACGACAAATTCGCTGGTGGCCTTTATGGAAGGCGACACGCCGGTCGTGATTCCGGGCGAAGACGGCGAGCGGCTGTTGCCCTCGGTTGTCGCATGGACCGATGACGGCGTCGTGGTTGGAAATGCGGCGCGGGGAACGCTGCTCGAGGATTCGGCGAGCGCGGTGTACTCGGCCAAGCGGCTGATGGGGCGCGACCTCGCCGATGTGCAGGAAGAGTTGAAGCTGTTTCCCTTCAAGCTGGCCGAAGGCTTGCAGCCGGGTGAGGTGCTGCGGTTAAGCGTGGGCGGGCTGATGCTGACTCCGCCCGAGATCTCGGCCTACGTGCTGATGCAGTTGAAGAAGAACGCCGAGCGGTTCTTTGGCGGGCCGGTCACGAAGGCGGTGATTACGGTTCCCGCCTACTTCAATGACGCCCAGCGGCAGGCGACGAAAGATGCCGGGCGGATCGCCGGCCTCGAGGTTCTGCGGCTGGTCAACGAGCCGACGGCGGCGGCGCTGGCCTATGGGCTCAACAAGAATAAGGACGGCATCGTTGCCGTGTACGATTTCGGCGGCGGAACCTTCGATATCTCGATCCTCAAGCTGCATGAGGGGATCTTCGAGGTCATCGCCACGGTTGGCGATACGCACCTGGGCGGCGACGATATCGACAATCTGCTGATCGCGATTGCGCTGGACGATATTGCCGGTGATCTCGGCGAAGATGTACGTTCAAACGGCGAGGCTGTGCAGGAGATTCGCAAGGCGGTGATCGAGGCCAAGATTCTGCTGTCGGTGGCCGAGACGGCGATGCTGAACGTGCTGTTGCCGAGTGGAAATAGGTACCTGCGAGAGATTACGCGTAGCCAGTTCGACGAGTTGGCCGCCGGAGTGATCGCGCGGACGGCTGGACCTTGCCGGCAGGCTTTAAAGGACGCTGGGCTGGCAATCGAGCAGATCGACGAAGTCGTGCTGGTCGGAGGGTCGACGCGGATTCCGGCGGTGCGGCGGCTGGTCGATGACCTCTTTGGCCTGAGCGCACGGGGCAAGAAGCCGCATACGGAGCTGAACCCCGATGAGGTTGTGGGACTTGGCGCGGCGGTGCAGGCGCAAATTCTGGCTGGCGGTTCGGCGGCGACGGATGATCTGCTGCTGCTGGACGTGACTCCGCTTTCGTTGGGCATCGAGGCGCTGGGCGGCGTGGTGGCAAAGATTATTCAGCGGAACTCGACGATTCCAGCCAGCGCGACCGAGCACTTTACGACGGGTGTAGACGGGCAGACGAATGTGGCGATCCATGTCGTACAGGGAGAGCGGGAGCTGGCAAAGGACTGCCGCTCGCTGGCCCGGTTCGACCTGAAGGGGATTCCGCCGATGGTGGCCGGGCTGCCGCGCATCGAGGTGAAGTTCCTGATCGATGCCAATGGGATTCTGCACGTCAGTGCGCGGGAGCAGAGGAGCCGCAAAGAGGCCGAGGTCGAGGTGAAACCGACCTACGGACTCACCGACGAGCAGGTGGAGTCGATGATTCTGGCATCCTTCGACTTTGCAGAGCAGGACATCGAAGAGCGGCAGGTGATCGAAGCGAAGAATGAGGCAGAGACGATTCTGGCCGCAGTAGAGAAGGGCCGCAAGCACGATGCCTGGCAGAAGCTCAGCTCCGACGAGATCGAGAAGATCGAAGAGGGCATCAACGAGCTGAAGGCCTCGGTGAAGGGCGGCAATTACAAGGTGATCCGGCAGGCGATCGAGCGGCTGGATAAGGCGACTCGGCGGTTTGCGGAAGTGATGATGGATACGGCTGTCTCCGGCGCAATGAAGGGCAAGACGATGGGCGCGGCGGGTGAGAGCATGGGTGAAGGGCCGACGGCGCCGCATCCGTTCGCCAAGGCGGAGATGCTGGACGCGGCAGCCGAGACGGCGAAGATTGAAGGTTCTATCAACGATGAGGCTACGGCCGGAGAGTCGACGGAAGATTGATTATGTCTGAGAGCAAGAAGAGCAATGAAGTTGTGGATTTGTCGAAACCGGCAGCCGAGGGAATGGTTCGCGTGACGTTTCAACCCGAGGGCCGGACGGTGGAGTTTCCGTTCGATTCGCTGCCCTATGAAGGGCACGGACAGCCGATGTCGTTTCTGGACGTCGCGGAGAACTACGATATTTTTCTGGACCACGCCTGCGGTGGCGTCTGCGCCTGCACCACCTGTCACATCTGGGTGAAGGAGGGCGCGCGCGGGGTGAGCGAGGCCGAAGACCTGGAACTGGACCGGATGGAGACGGCGGCGGATATCCAACTGAACTCTCGGCTGGGGTGCCAGGCGGTGATCGAGAAGCCGGGAACCTATGTGGTCGAGATTCCGGCGTGGAACCGGAACTACGTTCAGGAAGGCAAGCCCCGGCATGGACCGGGCAGCGAGTAGCCAGGGCTACTGAAACTGATTTGAGGTGTTTCGAAAAGGAAAGGCCCGGCGACAACGCCGGGCCTTTCCTTTATTTCTTTACTGCTTTACTTGCAGCGAGGAGGGAATAACCAAACTGCAGGGGGCTGGCAAAAAAATAAAGATGAACAGTTTGTATTAGGTGGCGGTCTTAGAGTATGAAGGCGAGCGGACGTAATGCTGTTGCGGCTGCGTCGTGAGGTCGGATGGACTTGCCGACGGTATGGACGGAGTTTGAAGGCTTGAAATCAGGGAGGCGCGAGAACTTGCGTCGGGATGATCCGCTGGAGCGGGAGCAGGAGTTTTCGGGGATCGTCGAACGACAGGCGCAGTTTATGTTTCGCGTTGCCTATGGTTTGTTGCGCAATGTGCAGGATGCCGAGGACGCGGTGCAGGAGGTTTTTCTGAAGTTGTACCGGGGCGAGGCCTGGCGGCGGATGGAGGATGAGAGGGCATTTCTGGCGCGAACGGTTTGGCGGGTGGCTCTGGACCGGGCTCCGAAGGCCGTTGACCGAATGGACGATGTGGCCGGGATGGAGTTGGCTGCGGGTGGGCAGTCGCCCGAGAGCGGCGCGGCGGATGAGGATGAGCGGGTTTTGCTGAGGCGGTTGATTGATGGTTTGCCAGAGGAGTTGAGACAGCCGCTGGTCTTAAGCACGGTCGAAGAGATGACCTCGCGGGAGGTTGCGGCGGTGATGGGAATTCCCGAAGGGACTGTAAGGACGCGAGTGATGCGGGCGCGGGCGGAGTTGAGGAAGAGGTTTGAAGGGATGGAGGTGCGGCGATGAAGGACTTTGATGAGCTGCTGGATAGAGTCTTGCGAGAGGATGGGCTTGCCGAACCTCGTGCAGGATTGGAAGGGCGGGTGATGGCGCGGATTCGGACCGACGAAGGGCTGCCGCGTGGTTCTTTCTCGCAGTATTGGAGTCGTTGGCGGACGTGGCTATTTGTTCCGGCGGCTGCGTGTCTGGGAATTGCGGCGTTGATCTGGTATGGCGTTGATGGCAGCACGTCGCAGCCCGACCGGACTGCATCGCGGAATTCGGCATCTGTACTTTCTCCATCTTCCATTGAAGAGCCGAGGATGGAAAGCTCGCACCCTTTGGCAACGGGCGATGCCGCGTTGAGTGTGGGCGGGAGCGGTCGCGCTTTGCGCGATGCCCACCTTAGCGACGATAAAACTGTCGCGAAGATGGGGCGCCCAACGTTAGAAGACTCTCCGAAGCTGAAGACTTTCCCCGCGGTATCACAAAAAGGCGATGTAGCGGGCTGGTTGGGCGGGAGCGATGGCGGGAAGTTGGTGGCCATTGCAAGAGAGGTAACACCGGCAGCAGCGGCTGCTTACCAGCAGTTGCGGGCAGTTCAGAGTGAACCGATTGATATCGCGGCAATCGAGATCAAGCCGTTGCAGTAGATGAGATTTCAGATAGGCAAGGGAGAAAGCGAATGAAACGGATTTTAGGGATTGCGGTAGTCATGATGGCTGTGTGCCTGCCGGTATACGGGCAGCAGGCAACGGCGGCAGAGTCGAAACCGGCGGCATCTGCGGCGCAGGAACTGGGAAAAGATCAACGCTTCCGGCTGACCTTTGTGATTCGGGAGACCGATGAAAAAGGGAAGGCGCTCAATACCAGGGAATACGCAACAATGATCGGTGCGATTCCTCAACAGGGAGATCCGCATGCTTCGATCCGTACCGGAGCGAAGGTGCCGGTACCTACAGGGGCCGGAAGTCTTCAATTTACCTATCTGGATATCGGTGTCAACTTCGATATCAATTCTTTTCAGGTTTTGTCAGCGACCCGTGTTGCGATGAGGGTTCAGGCCGAACTCAGCAGCTTAGATGCTGCGGCCAAGGAAGCACTAGACCATCCAGTGATTCGTCAGAACAAATGGTCCGGGGACGAACAGTTGGTACTTGGAGAACGCAAGGTAATCTTTAGCTCGGACGATCTAACGTCCAAAAATAAGGTGCAGATTGAGCTGACTGTAACGCGGGTTGATTAACCCACAGGATGGTTGGCGCTTTGGCTCAAGCCGGGTGATGAGGAGCAGCGCGGTTAGAATCGAAGGCGATGGCTACGCGCGTTCGTTCTTATTCGAAGATCAATCTGGGGTTGGCTATTGGGCCGGTGCGGGCGGATGGGTTTCATGGGCTGACGACGCTCTATCAGACGCTGGACTTGCACGATCTGGTGACGGTTTCGGCGCGGCGGGCGGCGAAGACGCGGCTTTTATTGACGACCAATCACCGGTTTGTGCCGACGGATGGGAGGAACACCGCCTGGAAGATCGTCGAGCGGTGTCTGGAGCGGCTCGGAATTTTGGCCGAGGTTGAGATCTCGATTGAGAAAAATCTGCCGGTGCAGGGCGGGATGGGCGCGGGCAGCGCGAATGCGGCGGCAGCGCTGATCGGGCTGGAGCGAGAGCTTGGGGTTGCATTGCCGGGGTCGGCTCGGCTGGAGTTGGCGGCGGAGGTGGGGTCGGATGTGCCGCTGTTTCTGCTGGGTGGGGCGGTTCTGGGGTTGGGGCGGGGGGAGCAGGTGGTTCCGCTGCCGGATTTGCCGCGGACGGTTTGCGTGGTGGCGGTGCCGAATGTGGGGGTTTCGACGCCGCAGGCCTTTCGGGATTGGGATGCGTTGGGAGTTGTACATCCCACCCTTCGCGATGAGGCTGCGAAGGATGGGGCACCCGGAGTGAGTGCCAGAATGGGGGAGGGGGCTGGATTGACTGTGGTGGCTGGGCAGGATAGACTTAAGGAGTTGAGTCTCGCTTATGCGTCTCTGTACGCTGAGCTTGGCACTTCCGGTATCGTTCGCAGCCTGAATCCTGAGAAAAAACAGGGGAACTCTGATGATGTTCAGAGTGGCGTGTCGAACGGTCTCGCGGAGAATACCCTTCTCTCGCTTGTCCGCACCGGGGTTGAAAACGACTTTGAACAGGTCGTCTTTCCTAGTTATCCCTCCTTGCGTGAAACCAAGCGTTTATTGATGGGTACCGACTCTGAAGCTCCTGCTTTGTACGCGGCGCTTTCGGGCTCGGGTTCGGCTCTGTTTGGACTTTACCGGTCCGAGGCGGATGCGCGAGCAGCTCAACAGCGTGTCCAGTCGGCTGCGTCACAAGCTGGGGTTCGGACTTTCCTGACGGAAACTTTGCCCAGGGCAGCTTACTGGGAGAGAATGTTCGCAGGGTAGCTTCGCCGGCGATAGCAGGCCGGCGGCATACTGGGCGATCGACTAACGGTAGGTCAAGAGACTTTGAATCTCTTTGTCTAGGTTCGAATCCTAGTCGCCCAACCAGAATGTCAACGCCGGATGCGACGTTATTTAGGGTTCTTGAGCGGCAGCAATTTGCCGCCAGAGTTGAACGGTTTTTGGTTCCGCAGCAACATGGCGGACGAAGAAGCAAAAAGTTTGAAGGAACAAAGTCTTTACCTTTCGCAGTATTCGCAACAAGGATTTTTCGAGAGACGTACGGGGCCGCAACAAGGCTTCGCGAGACAAGGCAGCAGGAACTACCAAGGTCAACCAGCCTGGAGGGTTTCAACGTGAACGAACAAGACACGACTGCAGTTCTTTCCCCTATTTCAGGGCAGATTGAGGAGACGGAAACAAGCTCCCAGTCTGCCCCAACGCAAGCTGGACAAGTGAAGACGGCGCCGGAGAGAAAGCGTCCCGGACGGCTGAACGAAAGTAAGCGCATCAAGATTTTTTGCGGATCGGCCAACCCAAAGTTGTGCGAAGAGATCTGCAAGTTCGTCGGTGTGCCGCTGGGCGAGACCCGGTTGCAGAGATTCTCCGATGGCGAGGTTCATTTTCAACTGCTCGAAAACGTTCGCGGCGTGGACGTCTTTCTGGTGCAGCCTACGTGTTGGCCAGTCGATCAGCATCTTGTTGAGTTGCTGATCATGATGGACGCGCTGAAGCGCGCATCGGCTGGTCGAATCACGGTTGTGATGCCGTACTACGGCTATGCGAGGCAGGACCGCAAGGACCGGCCGCGTGTGGCGATTACGTCGAAGCTGGTTGCCGATCTGCTGACCACGGCTGGTGCGAACCGGGCGTTGCTGGTCGATCTTCATGCAGCGCAGATTCAGGGCTTCTTCAATATTCCGGTGGACCATCTGTTTGCCAGCCCGGTGCTGGTGAGCTACTTCCGGGATCTGGACCTGCCGAATCTGACCGTAGTTTCGCCCGATGCGGGCGGCGTGGAGCGGGCGAGATTCTTCGCCAAGAAGCTGGAAGTACCGTTGGCCATCGTCGACAAACGGCGGACCGACATTAATGTAACTGAGGTGATGAACGTGATCGGCGATGTACGCGGCCGGACGTGCCTGATCCTCGACGACATTATCGACACCGCCGGGACGTTGATCAAGACGGTGGATGCGCTGCTGGAACAGGGCGCGGAAAAAGTTTATGCGTGTGCGACCCATGCGGTGCTATCAGGACCGGCGGTTGAGCGCATCGCGAATTCACGGTTGGAAGAGCTGATCGTGACGAATACCATTCCGCTGCGCGAAGATGCGCTCGGAGTGCCGAAGATTAAGGTGCTTTCGATTGCCGGGCTGCTTGGACGCGCGATCGAGAGCATTCATATGGAGACCAGCGTCAGTACGCTGTTCAACTAGTAGTTCTATTTCAACGAGCAGTAAAGGGAGCGAGGCTCAACCTCGTGCCCGAAAGGAAATTTCCGTTATGGCAACACCTATTGAAGCAGTAGTCGCAACTCCCCGCGAGGGCAAGTTCAACAAGAATGCGGCTCGCCGCGTTCGCGTATCCGGCAAGATTCCCGCCGTTGTTTATGGCGCTGGACAGGATGCGGTCGCGGTAACCGTGGACCCCCGGGTTATCACCAAAATTCTGCACTCCGACTCCGGTCACAACACCATCTTCGACCTGAATGTCGAAGGCGTGGCTATTGCCAAGGCGATGATCGTCGACTGGCAGCACGAGCCGATCAAAGGCAAGCTGCTGCACATCGACCTGAAGCGGATCGCGATGGACAAGATGATGCGCGTTTCGGTGCCGATCCAGTTGATTGGTATTGCAACCGGCGTGAAGAACCAGGGCGGCATCCTCGAGCATGTTCTGCGCGAGGTCGAAATTGAGTGTCTGCCGGGCGATATTCCGGGCCACCTTGACGTCGATGTCTCGGGCCTTGAGTTGCATAGTGCGATTCACGTCTCCGACCTGCCGCACTCGGGCAGCATCAAGTTCCTGGGCGACGAAAATGCAACGGTCGCTCACGTGACGGCAGTGAAGGAAGAGGCTCCGGCACCTGATGCGGTTGCCGCTGCCGCGACCGAGCCGGAAGTCGCCAAGAAGGGCAAGACGGATGAAGCTGCTCCGGCTGCCGATGCCAAGGGCGCGAAGAAGTAACGCGGCGGCGGTCTTGAAGGTTGCGTTCACCTTCGAGACCGCCATCGCAAAGTACGGAAGGGAAGCGTTCGCGTGAAATTGATTGTCGGGCTCGGAAACCCCGGTATCGAATATCAGTTCACGCCGCACAACGCAGGATTTCTGGCGGTGGATCGCATCGCGGAGGACTGCGGCGTGGTTCTCGCCAACCGGCGGGGACGGGCGCTTACGGCAAGGGCAAGGCTTGCAGGCGAGGATGTCCTGCTGGCCAAGCCGGAGACATTTATGAACCTGAGCGGGCTTTCGGTCGCCGCACTGGTTCAAGAGCTTGAGATCGCTGTTCCGTCGGAGGACCTGATCGTCCTCTACGACGAGCTGGCAATTCCGCTGGGCACGATTCGCATTCGCGAGCGTGGATCGGCGGGCGGGCATAACGGAGTGAAGTCGATCTCCGGCGTGCTTGGGACGGAAGAGTGGTTGCGCATCCGCATCGGCGTAGGCAAGCCTGCGCTGGAGGATGGCAGAGAAGTGAAGGCGGGCGGCAAGGAGTATTTGCTGTCGCCGTTCCGTAAGCAGGAGCTTGCGGTGTTGGATGAAGTGCTCGACCGCGCGCGAAACGCTGTCGAGGTGGTGCTGACCAAGGGCGTCGGCGCTGCAATGAATGAGTTCAACCGCCGGCCGGACGAACCCGAGAAGGGGACGAGCGAGCCGAACGGGAAGTAGTACCAGTTGATTTTTCCAAACCGGGTTGGCAGACGATACGCCGGCACGGTGCGAAGCAAAACTTCGCAGAAAGAAGTAAACGAATGAATCGTACCTACGAAATCATGTTCATCGTCCGTCCGGACGTTGAAGAAGCCGACATCGACAAGCTCATCGAAGGTTTCTCGGCGAACGTCACCACCGGTGGCGGCGAGGTCAAGAGCGTTGAGAAGATGGGCCGCCGCCGGCTCGCCTATACCGTTCGCAAGTTCAACGACGGCTTCTACGTGCTGCTGAACATCGCCGCCGAGGGCTCGCTGATCGCAGAGATCGAGCGCCGCCTCCGCGTCTCCGAGCAGGTGATCAAGTTCATCACCGTGCGCATGGACGAAGAAGAGAAGCGTCTTGCCAAGGTGAAGGCCCTGCGCGACTCGAAGGTAAAGCGCAGCGCACAGCCCGTAGCCCAGACGCCGCAGGCGCCTGCTGCCGCGCCCGATGCCGAGACGCCTGCTGCTGCTCCCGTCGCCGCATCCGCACCGGCCGCAGATGCCGCACCCGCTGCCGAAGCTGTAGAGGAAGTTCCCGCAGTCGCGGCTCCCGAGGCGACCGTTGCCTCCGACGCGCCTCCCGAGACTGCCGCAGCCGTCTAGTCTTCGCGCTACAGGATCTGCGATGCCTGCTGATTTTTGCCGCATCGCACAACGCACCACGAATCGCTCTACCCCACTTCCGTTCGGTCCTCCGGGCCGAATGTTCAGAGACTCCATCGCGGGTCTGGAGCGGGCGAAGGCACAACGTACCTGAGAGGGAAACATCATGGCTGACGAAACCAGCACGCCGCAATCCACTGAGCAGCACGCACCAGCTCCTACGTCCCGCCCCGCGCACTCCGGACCTCACTCCGGTCCCGGAGCAGGCGCTCCCCGCACTCCTCGTCCGGGCGGATCGGGCGGCCCCGGTGGTCGCAAGTTCTTCCGGCGCAAGAAGGTCTGCAAGTTCTGCACCGAGAAGATCGACGCCATCTCCTACCGCGATGTCCGCCTGTTGCAGGGCTTCGTCGCCGAGCGCGGCAAGATCGTTCCGCGCCGCCTGACCGGAGTGTGCACGCGGCATCAGCGCCGCCTGAGCCTGGCCATCAAGCAGTCGCGCAACATCGCTCTGCTCGCCTTCGCCGCACGCTTCTAACTTTAGATACGCACGACTGGCCTACGAGATACGCCAGACAGGAATCGGAGAAACTGCAATGGAAGTCATTCTGAAGGAAGACGTAAACAAGCTCGGGCATCGCGGCGATGTGGTCAAAGTCGCCGACGGCTACGCGCGTAACTTTCTGCTGCCCGGCAAGCTCGCCATCGAGGCGAATGCCGCTAACAAAGCGGTCATCGAACAGATGAAGGGCTCTGCCGTCCGCAAGTCGGCGAAGGAGAAGACCGAGTCCGAGGCACTCTCGGCGCAGCTCAACGAGATCGAGCTGGTGTTTGAGCGCAAGGTCGGCGAGAACGAGCATCTCTTTGGTTCGGTCACGTCGGGCGATATCGCCCAGCAACTCGAGCAGAAGGGCTTCACCATCGATCGCCGCAAGATCTCGCTCGAAGAGCCGCTCAAGACCATCGGCGAGTACCATGTGCCGGTCAAGCTGCACCGCGAGGTGACCAGCCACATCAAGGTCACGGTCAAGGGCGATCAGCCGGAAGCGGAAGCAGTTGTCGTCGCCGCCGCAGCCGAGTAAGTCGCGCAGAAAATCAGCACCGGTTTATCCCGATAGGTCTTAAAAATTGACCACGGATCAGCGCGGAGAGCACGGATTTAAAATCCGTAGTTTTCCGTGTTGATCCGTGGTCGATCTTCTGCTGGACAGCAGATTATTCGTATTTGAGGGTTTGTACGGGATCGAGAGCTGCGGCGCGATTGGCCGGCAGCGTTCCGAAGAGGATGCCGACGAGCATCGAGGTTCCCAGCGCAATCACCGCGGACCAGATGCTGATCGGGATCTTGAACGGCGTCAGCAGGCTGACCGAGAGCGGGATTGCCAGGCCCAGCAAGGTGCCGACCAGACCTCCGGCCAGCGAGAGGAAGATCGCCTCGGTAAGAAACTGCAATCGGATTTCGAGGCTGGTGGCGCCGAGAGCCTTGCGGATGCCGATCTCCTTGATTCTCGACTGGACGTTGGCCAACATGCTGTTCATGATGCCGACGCCGCTGACGATGAGAGTGATACCGGCGGCCAGCGTAAGCACCAGCGTCAACATATTCGCGATCTGAGCCATCACGCTGAGTACCTGGGTCATCGTGAAGGCGGTATAGGTCGAGGTAGCCCGGTGTCTGCTCTTGATGATCTCTTTGATCTGCTTCGCGGCGGGGATCACGGTCATCGGGTCCTTCATGGTGAAGAAGAGCTCCTTCACGGTGTCTTTTCCGGTGAAGTAGCGCGCCACGGGATAAGGGATCAGCAAAGTCTGGTCGCTGATCTCGGATTGGCCAAAGGTATCGACGCGCATCTTGAATACACCGATGATGACGAATGGAATGCCTTTCACCGCGATATTTTGACCAAGGGCTGCTGCCGGGCTGCCGAAGAGAGCTTTGGCAAATGGCTCGACGATGACTGCTACCTTGGTGCGCGAGGCGGCGTCCTGGTCGTCAAAAAAACGGCCTGAAACTACCGCAAGGTTTCGCACGATTCTGTACTGCGGAGAGACGCCGAGCAGCATGGCGTCCTTGGTGACGCCGCCGCTCATGCCGACGTTATAGTGGACCTCCAGCATGGGCGAAGAGGCGACGATGCCGGGCACCTGCTCGATGACGGCGTTCAGATCCTCGCGGGTGAACAGGTCGGGTGTGCTGACGTTATCAGGGCCCGCGATGGTGCCGCCGTTGTACTGCATCTCGATCATGTTGGGGCCGATGCTCGAGATCAGGTTGAGCGCGTATTGCTTGCCGGTAAGCCCGATGGTGACAACCAGAATGATGGACGCCGAGCCGATCACCATGCCCAGCATGGTCAGCAGGAAACGAATCTTGCTGGCACGGAAGCTGTCCATGGCCAGCCGGACCACTTCGCTGAACATCATGGTGGAACGCGCGCTTGCCAGCGTACGCTCGAACGAGCTCGATTTGGTGGAAGTGGTGGTTGCCATCTGCTTAACGATTGGACTTTCTTAAAATGTCCTGACCATTCGACGTCTTATATTGTCCTGACAGTTAGACGTCTTTCAGTATCGCAGCGGTGCACCATTTCCTGCTAACTTTCCTGCGGCTGTCGCCCCCGCGGATACCCCGGTCAGGCCACTTCGTTCGTCAATACGCCAATAGGCGCAATAGAGATCCGAATCCTGTCGCCGCTCGCCAGGGTGAAGGAGTCGGGAGGGACGATGCCGGTCCCGGTCATCAGGAAGGCGCCGTGCGGGAAGCTGTTGTCGCGGTAGAGGAAGCTGACCAGAGTCTGGGGGTCGCGCTTCAGCTCGGTAAGTGCCGTCGTGCCGGAGAAGACGGTCTCGCCGCTCCGCTCGATCTGGATTTCGATGCCGGTCTCCGGCGGGAGCGGGTCGGGGCTGACGAAGATGCAGGGGCCGAGGGCGCAGCTTCGGTCGTAGACCTTGGCCTGCGGCAAATAGAGCGGGTTTTCGCCCTCGATGTCGCGCGAGCTCATGTCGTTGCCGATGGTGTAGCCGGTGATCTTCCCCTTCGGGCTGATGAGCAGCGTCATCTCCGGCTCGGGGACGGACCATTTGGCGTCGCTGCGAATCTGGACTTTGTCATTGGGCCCGACGACACGGCGTCCAGTCGCCTTGAAGAAAAGCTCGGGGCGGGGTGCGGAGTAGACGCGGTCGTAGAAGTCGCCGCCGCCCGCGTCCTTCGACTCTTCGATGCGGGCGCTGCGGCTGCGGTAGTAGGTGACTCCGGAGGCCCAGACCTCCTGGCTCTCGATGGGTGGGAGGATTGCGGCTTCGGCAAAGGCCTCGGCGCGATTGCCCTTCTGGACAACGGAGCGGCAATAGTCGTGCAGGTCTTCGCGGGTGATCAACGCGTCCCACGAGGTTTCCTCGACCCGGTAGTAGGCGTCCTGGTCGGCGATGTAGTGTCCGTGTTGGGTGCGGTAGAGTTTCACGTGGAACCTTTCTCGTAGAAGATGTCGATGCTGCGAGGCTTATGCGTTCTTTCCGCGTTCGAGCTGCGCGAGGATGCTGTCGGTGTCGTAGACGCATCCGCCCCAGACGCCGCCGCTGGCCTGGACCAGAGCGGCCCACAGGCGGGTGTCGTCAGGAAGTGCGGGATGGGGCGCGAGGTCGGGCCGGGGCGGACGGGCGGCGAGACGGCGGCGGCCCTCGTCGGCGCCAAAGATCTCTTCGCCTTCGCCCACGAGGTCGACGGTTGCGTGCAGCGCGTTACGGTCGACGACGATCTCGATGATGTCGCCTTCATGAATTCGCCCGATGGGGCCGCCAGCCAGCGCCTCGGGAGAGATATGGCCGAGGCAGGCTCCGGTCGAGACGCCGCTGAAGCGCGCGTCCGTCAGCACGGCGACGTGCTTGCAGTGGGGGAGCGCCTTGAGCGCGGAGGTGATCTGGTAGATCTCCTGCATGCCCGCACCGGCAGGCCCGCCGCAGATCAGCACCATGACGTCGTTTGCGAGGACGGTTCCGTCCTTCAGTGCCTGGATGGCGGCGGTCTCGGTAATGAAGACCCTCGCCGGGCCGCGATGGCGGTAGACCCCGGCTTCGTCGATCAGCGAAGGGTCGATGGCGGTGCTCTTGATGACGCTGCCCTCGGGCGCGAGGTTTCCCACCGGGAAGCAGACGGTGGAGGTAAGTCCGCGGGACCGCGCGACGTCGGGAGCCATGATGACGTCGTCGGCGTCGATTCCGTCCTGCGCGAGCAACTGCTCCTTGAGAGCGTGGCGGCGCGGGCTGTCCTGCCACCAGTTGAGGCACTCGTCGAGCGTCGTTCCGGAGACGGTCTTGACGGTGGTGTCGAGCAGACCGGCGCGACGCAGATGCAGCATCGCCTCGGGCACACCTCCGGCGAGGAAGACCTGCACGGTGGCGAAGAAGCGGGGGCCGTTCGGCAGGGCATCGACCAGCCGTGGTGTGTTGCGGTTGACCTCGGTCCAGTCGGCGGCGGTGGGTCGGCGGAGACCCGCTGCATGGGCGATGGCGGGCAGATGCAGCAGCAGGTTGGTCGATCCGCCGAAGGCAGCGTGCAGCACCATCGCGTTCTGGATCGAAGCCTGGGTCAGCACATCGGAGGTGCCCATTGCGGTCTGGTGCATGCGCAGGATAGCGCGGGCAGAGCGCATCGCTCCATCCAGCCAGATGGCCTGGCCTGAGGGCGCGAGTGCGGTATGCGGCAGGGAGAGGCCAAGAGCTTCGCCCACCACCTGTGCCGTTGCCGCCGTGCCCAGAAACTGGCAGCCGCCGCCCGGCGACGCACAGGCGCGGCAGCCGACTTCGGCGGCGTATTCGAGGGTGATCTGTTTTTGCGCGAAGCGCGCGCCGATGGTCTGCACTTTGCCCGCGTCTTCGCCGTCGTCGGGCAGCAGCGTCACCCCGCCCGGGACCAGCACGCTGGGGACGGGACCGGATGCGGCCAGCGCCATCGTCATGGCGGGCATGCCCTTGTCGCAGGTGGCGATGCCGATGACGCCTTTGCGAGTCGGCAGCGAACGCATCAGCCGCCGCAGAACGATGGCGGCGTCGTTGCGGTAGGGTAGCGAGTCGAGCATTCCGGCGGTTCCTTGGGTGCGGCCGTCGCAGGGGTCGGTGACGGCTCCGGCAAAGGGAACGCAGCGTTGCGCGCGCAGCTCTCGCGCTGCCTCGGCGACAAGCAGGCCGACCTCCCAGTGACCGGTGTGGAAGCCGAGCGCGATGGGCGTGCCGTCGGCGGCGCGCACACCGCCGTGCGTGCTCAGGATAAGAAATTCGGGATCGAGCAGGCGCCTAGGGTCCCAGCCCATGCCCGCGTTCTGGCTTAGGCCGAAGAGATTGCCGGAGGGTTGCGTCAGCAACATCTCAGGAGTGATGGGCAGCGCACCTTGCGGGCCGGGAGCGTGGGTCTTAACGGCCCCATGATCGAGGCCGGCAGTTTCAAGGATGGACGTGATGGGAAGGACTGGGATGGCGTGCTCCATTTTCTTCGGTACGGCTATTTTATGCCCGGCTTATGCCCGGGTAGAGGACCACTTGTCCCCGCTGCCGCTCTAGCTTGTCTGCGGCAGCCTGTCCGGGGCCTCGTTCCGGGCGACCGGCGGTCGAATGCAGAAGAGCATGATGAGGCCGGAGAGGATCAGAGCGACTGCCATCAGGAGGTAGCCGGCGCGGGAGTTCCCCGTGCGTGCCTGTAGAAGACCCACAATCCATGATCCGAGAAACGCTCCCAGCGCTCCGCAGCTATTGACCATGGCCATGACCTCAGCGGCGACGTTGGAGGGAACAAGCTCGGGGATGATGGCGAAGAATGGACCGTAAGGCGCGTACATGGCTCCGCCTGCAAGGATGAGGCAGGCATACGCCAGCCAGAAGCTGTGGGAGGCAAACACGAACGAGCCCAGCAACGCGACTCCGGAGAGCACGAGAAACGGCCAGACGAGCGACTGCCGCCGTAGTGTTTTATCCGATAGATAAGCCACGAGCAGCATCATCAGAACCGCGAGCAGGTACGGGATCGCGCTCAACAAACCGGTAACCCCAATGCCCAGATCGCTGCCCTGGCGGATGATGGTCGGCAGCCAGAGCACAAATCCGTAGAGCCCGAGGCTCCAGCAAAAGTATTGCGCCGAGAGCAGAAGAACGTCGGGGCGCGTCAGGGCCTTGAACAGGCTGGAGACTTTGGGCAGCGCAATCTGCTCCTCGGCGAGCTGACGGCTGAGATGGGCGCTGGCCTCGGCGCTCATCCACGATGCCTGCTCGGGCCGGTCGCGCACAACCAGCATCCAGATCACGGCCCACGCGATGGAGGGAAGTCCTTCGATCACGAACGTCATCTGCCAGCCGAACGAACGGATGAGGAAGCCTGTGATCGCCGACATCCAGAGGATGGTGACCGGGTTGCCGAGGATCAGGAGCGTATTCGCGCGCGACCGCTCGGAGCGTGTGAACCAGTTGGTCAGCAGAAGCAGCATCGCGGGGAAGATGAGACTTTCGGCGACGCCTAGCAGCATCCGGTCGAGCGCCAGCAGCCAGAAGCTGCGAATGACCCCGGTCAGCGCGGCCAGCACTCCCCAGACGATGAGCGCGTAAAAGATCAGGCGGCTGGCGTTTCTGCGCCGCGCATAGGCGATGCCGGGCACCTGGAAGAGAAAGTAGCCGAAGAAGAAGAGCGACCCGAGCAGCGCTGTCTGCGAGTCCGTGATGTGCAGCGTTTCAGCCAGACCCGCAGCCGCGCCGAAGCCGTAGTTGGCACGGTCGAGGTAAGCGAGGCTGTAGGTCACGAAGACCGCGGGCAAAAGGTACAACCATCGTTTGCGCAGATCTGCGGCGACATCACCGGTGGGAGGTGAGGATTGTTTCAAGGGCGCTCCAGATTCTTTCGGCTGCCTGGGAGAGCTCAACCGGTCTTTAGGTCTTGACGGATTTCTTGACGCGACTGCTTTTCGCTTTGACCTCGCGGCTGCGGACAGCCGTGCCTACGGGGCGGAGACTGTTATGAACCGGCGCGGCGGAGGCCAGATGGTCGCGCAGTTGCCGCGCCTTGGCCTGTTCGCGGCCTTGCAGCAGCAGGTTGCCGGCATCCGTAAGATGGTCGGTCATCAGGCGGAAGGCCAGCTCCGGGTTGCGGCGTTCAATCGCCGTCAGGATCGGCTGATGAAAGTGCAGCGTGTGCTCGAGGTCCACCAGTTGCGAGGTCACCATCATCATATTCAGCATGGCGCGATGGATGATGTGGAAGAGGCGTCCGGTGAGGCGGTTTCCGGAGGCCTGAAAGATGGCGCGGTGAAAGAGCAGGTCCGCGGCGACCAGCCGGACGCGGTCATGCTTGCTCTGCTCCAGGTCGACGATGGATTGCCGCAGCAGCGCAATGTCGTCCGAGTTGGCGCGCTCGGCGGCCTTGGCGGCAAGGGCAGGCTCCATCAGCAGCCGCATCTCCGTCAGCTCCTGCAGCGAGGTGTCATCGAGCAGGAACAGAAACTCCATGGGCACGGCGAGAACGGAAGATGCGTCTTTGTTCAGGTAGCTGCCATCGCCAACTTTCTGCGTGATGACGCCCATGATCTCCAGGACCTTGAGCGCCTGCCGCAGCGACGAGCGAGCGACGCCGAAGTTCGCGGCCAGTTCGCGCTCCGACGGCAGCTTTGTCCCCGGAGACAGCACCCCATCGCTGAGTAATTGCTGGAAGCGGAGAATCAGCAGGTGGGTAACGTCGTCCTTGTTGTTGAGGATGTGCTCACTATCGCCCAGCGGAGACTTACGCCTTCCATTCATTCCTCAAATACTCGGCATCCTCGCGATCTTTGTCAAATCGGTAGAAGCACAGAAAAATAACTGGCACTGGTACGACCGATAATTCAGATAAATCTCATCTCTCCCCGTCAATCGCTACGCCCAGAGCGAGACAGGTAACGCGATAATTTATCTGTATTTACAGGTGATTTAGCTTACATATCCAGAAGTATAAAAATATTCTATTGACAGGCCGTACAACTTGGTACTACCTTTGCATTCGATTCCAAAGACCCCCTACCCATCCATGGGAGATATTCGAGGTTTGTATATGACGAAGAACGATCGCTGCATCGCTATGAGGCTGGTAATTGCAAGTTTGATGTTTCTAATCTGCGGCACATGGGCCCAGGCGCAGGTAGAGACAGGCCGTTTTGTGGGCCGGATTACCGATCCCCAAGGCGCCCTGGTTCCGGGCGCAGTCATCAAGGCGACCAACCTTGGGACCAACATCGTGCAGACGGCGACGACGAATTCCAATGGCGAGTTCGTGATTACCCCGGTGCAGACGGGTGTCTACAACCTGACGGTCACGGCCCAGGGCTTCTCCGTCCTGAGCACGTCGAATATCAATGTGCAGGTCGGACAGGTGGTCCGCGAAGATCTGGCCCTCCAGGTGGGCTCGGAGAACACGACGATCGACGTCAACGTCGAGACCCCGTTGCTCAGCACCGATACGGCGACGATTGGCACGGTCATCACCAATGAGCAGTTGACCAACCTGCCGCTCAATGGCCGCGGCTTCTTCCGGCTGGCAGAGCTTACGCCGGGCGCGGCGCTGCTGCCGCCGACCGGCAACTCACTGGCGATCCGCCCCGAAGTGGTCGACGGAAATACCATCAGCGGTATTCGCGGCAGTGCCATCTCGTTCCTGCTGGATGGCGTGGACGTGAGCGAACAGCACCAGGGCGGCACCTTCATCCAGACCTCGATCGACGCGCTCCAGGAGTTCAGCGTGCAGCAGAGTCCGTATACGGCGGAGTACAACCGTGGCGGCGCGTTCTTCAATGCGACCACCAAATCCGGCACCAACAAGTTCCATGGCGGCATCTTCGAATTCATCCGCAACGACAAGCTCGACGCGCGCAATTACTTCGCGAATACGCGCCAGATACTCAAGCGCAACCAGTTCGGTGGCGATATCGGCGGCCCTTTATCGATCCCGCATCTGTATAACGGCAAGGACAAGACCTTCTTCTTTCTGGATTACGAGGCGCAGCGGCTTCGGCAGGGACTGATCTTCAACAACATCGTCCCGACAGAGGCGCAGCGCACCGGCGATTTCCGCGGAGGGGGGCTGAAGACGATCTATGATCCGCAGAGCACGGTCACGGCGGGCGGTGCAACGAAACGAAACCAGATCTCCTGCAACGGCGTGCTGAATGTCATCTGCCCGTCACAGATCTCTCCGCAGGCGGCGGCTATTCTGGCGTACATTCCTCATGCCAACAGCGGCGCGACCAACTTCCGCAGCACGCCATCGCAGGCGGTGGACTTCGACCAGTTCACTGTGCGGGCCGACCACCAGATCAATTCTTCGAATCGGTTGTTTGTGCGTTGGACCTACGTCAACAACCGTGAGGTAGACCCGAACGCAATCCCGCTGCTGAAGACGGCTTCGCTGACCTCGAACGGGCAGGACATCGCCGTCGGCCTGGTGACGAACATCGGCACGAACAAGGTGCAGGACTTCCGCGTTCACTACATGCCCAGCCATGTTCTGCTCAAGGCGTTTCTGCAAGGTCCGGACTTCAACACGGCGAACGGCATCACCGGCTTCACGCAGTTGCTGCGGCCCGGCTCGGGTGGCTCGTTTCCGGACTACAATTTCAGCGGCTACAGTGGTATGGCGGGCTCCTCTTTCGACCAGCGGCCCAAGTCTCAGGACCGCATGGTATTCGAGCCGACTGACAACTTCACCATTCTGAAGGGGCGGCACTCGCTGAAGTTCGGCGTTCTGGCGCGGTACTACCAATGGCTGGGCTATGACAGCGCGAGCTATGCCGGCGTCTTTGGCTTCAACGGCAGCGAGACGCAGAACCCCTGCCCCAGCGGCGCGGCGCCGTGCAGCCCCGCAGGCGGCGATGCCTTCGCAGACTTCCTGCTCGGCTATCCGTCTTCGGTTGCCCGCGCTTATCCGGGAGATAACTTCGGCGGTCAGCGTTGGTACTATCAGTTCTTCGGGCAGGACGACATTCGCGTGAATGGACGATTGACGGTGAATATCGGCCTTCGCTATGAGTACTCGCCCTGGCTGGCTGGTTACAAAGGACAATTGGGGACATTCGATCCTACGCAGACCCGGCCCATCATCGTGTCCAGCCATACCGACAAGGTGGACCTGTCATCGCAGGCTTCGGCTCCGGCAGCCTACCAGTTCTTCGGCAAGTACATCCAGACCAGCACCGAGGCGCATCTTCCTTACTCGATCACTTATACCGACCGGACGCAATTCGCGCCGCGTATCGGATTTTCGTGGCGGCCTGCGGGCAATTCAACGGTCTTCCGCGGCGGTTACGGCGTCTTCTATGAGCCGGAGGGAACCAGCGGGCGCGTGAACCGCAACATCCTGCCCTTCCTGCTATCGGAGACGGTCAACCAGACGCAGAATATAGTTCCCACGCGAACCCTCGGAGACTTCTTTCTCGGCTCACAGCTAGGTTCGGCCACCGCAAACCCGTCGCTGGGGCCGACGCGGACTCATCTGAAGATGGGCTATAACCAGCACTATAGTTTGGGAATGCAGCAGCAGCTCTCCAACAAGACCGTCTTCGAGATGGCGTATGTCGGCAATCACGGCGTTCATCTGCAAAGCGGCAATGACTTCAACGATCCCGAACCGGCGCCGGGGGCAATTCAGGGACGGCGTCCCTACCAACCCTGGGGCTCGATCACCTTTCAGTCGCAGGATACCGGGACTACCTATCAGTCGTTGCAGGCCAAGGTGGAACACCGCGCCGGGAATGGCCTCACGGGGCTGATCGCTTACACCTGGTCCAAGTTCATGCAGTCGAACCAGTCTCCTGCGCTCGGCGGCAACCATGGCTATGAGAGGACCTACTCTCCATTCGATACGCCCCAGAACCTCGCGATCAGCGGAACCTACCAGCTTCCGGTTGGAAGGGGCAAAAAATATATGGGCAACAGCAATAGAATGGTCGATACCGTTCTCGGCGGATGGCAGCTCCAGACGATCATCGTATTGCGCAGCGGAACGCCCTATACGCCAACCGTCTCCAAGGACGTAGCGAATACGGGAGTTGGAGGCCAGCGGCCCAACCTGAATCCAAATGGAGGCTCGAAGACCTTCCAGAAGACGTTGAATAGCTGGTTCGACAAGACGGCGTACGTGGTGGCTCCGCAGTATAGCTACGGACACGTGCTGGCCAACACGCTGCGGTCAGACGCCTTCCGCCAGTACGATGCCTCCATCTTCAAGAACTTCGCCATCAAGGAGTCAACCCTCTCCTTCCGCGCGGAGTTCTTCAACCTGCCCAACACCAATAGCTTCAACGCTCCGAACGCGACCGTCGATACTTCGTCGGGCGGTGTGGTGACGGGCACATCGGTTCCTTCGCGCGACATTCAGTTCGCGCTCAAATATAACTTCTAACTGAAAGGCCCGATGTTCATGCGAAAACTCGCAATTGCCCTGATCTGTGCCGCTGCCATGCAGGCGGCGGCACAAGCACCTGTTTCCATCAACGTCGATCTGACCAAAGCCGAGGGAACGTACAAGCCGATCTATAGCTGGTTCGGCTACGACGAGTCGAATTACACGACCATGAAGGACGGCAAGAAGCTGCTGCGAGAGCTGCACGATCTCAGCCCGGTGCCGGTTCACATCCGCGCGCATCATCTGCTGACCTCGGGCAACGGCGTGGCCGAACTGAAGTGGAGTTCCACCAACGTCTTCTCGCTCGACGCCAACGGCAAGCCGGTGTACGACTTCAAGATCCTTGACGGAATCTTCGATGAATACAAAGCCGCCGGTGTTCGCCCCATGGTGGAGCTTGGCTTCATGCCGAAGGATCTGGCAGTCAATCCTGACCCGTATCAGATTCATTATCCGAAGAACGCGATCACCGGCGGCTCCAACAATCCGCCCAAGGACTATAAGGTCTGGGGCGAACTGGTGAGAAAGGTTACCGAGCACTTTGTCCAGCGCTACGGCAAGGACGAGGTGTCGAAGTGGTACTTCGAGGTCTGGAATGAGCCTGATATTCCTTACTGGCACTCCACCCCGGAGGACTACTACAAGCTCTATGACTACGCCGTCGCCGGTGTGCGCGATGCGTTACCGGGCGCAATCGTTGGAGGCCCCGCGAGCACCGGGCCCGGCAACCCGAAGGCCGCGACGTTTCTGGATAATTTTCTGAAGCATGTAGACTCCGGAAAGAGTGCCGCTACGGGCAAGGCAGTGCCGATGGACTTTATCTCGTTCCATGCCAAGGGTCAGCCCAAGGTCATTGACGGTCATGTGCGCATGGGCTTCGACAAGGAGATGAACGATGTGGACAAGGGCTTCGCGATCATCACAAAGTATCCGAAGCTGGCGCATCTGCCGATCATCCTGAGCGAGGCCGACCCCGAGGGCTGCGCCGCCTGCTCCTCGAAGGTGAACCCGTCGAACAACTATCGCAACGGAACTCTCTATCCGGTCTACACGGCGGCTGCGATCAAGGGGCTGTTTGCCTTGCAGGACCGGCATAAGGTCAACCTGATCTCCATGTTGACCTGGGCCTTTGAGTTCGAAGACAAGGACTACTTCGAGGGCTTCCGCTCGCTTTCGACCAACGGCATCGATAAGCCGGTGCTGAACGTATTCCGCATGGCTGGCATGATGTCCGGCGAACGCGTCGGCACGACCAGCACAGGCCAGGTCCCGCTCGACGACATCCTGAAGTCGGGTGTCCGGCAGAATCCCGATATCGATGCCTTCGCCACGAAAGACGCTCGCGAGGCAGCCGTCCTGTTGTGGAACTATCACGACGACGATCTGCCCGCCGACGGCGCGGAGGTGCAGGTGACGGTCGCCGGTATTCCCGCCGGTGTCCACCGCGTCCTGCTCCAGCACTATCGCATCGATCAGGACCACAGCAACGCCTACACCGTCTGGAAGGCGATGGGCTCTCCACAGAAGCCAACTCCCGAGCAGTATGCGCAGTTGCAGTCTGCGGGCCAGTTGCAGTTGCTGACCTCGCCGCGATGGCTGGTTGTCGACAACGGCAAGGTCACCATTCCAACCTCGCTGCCTCGCCAGGCCACATCCCTGATGCATCTGAAATGGTAAGCGCAGAGCGGAGATTCAGGAGAGCGAACGGATGAACGTCAAAAGGGAGGCACGCTCTGGTGGGCTTGAGCCCCAGTGGTATTTTGTCGGCCTGGTAACGCTCGCGATTGCGATCAGCTACTTCGACCGCCAGACGCTGCCGGTGGCTATCTCGGCCATCCAGCGGAACATTCCTCTGGACGATCAGCAGTTCTCCTGGCTGCAGTCCGCCTTCCTGATCTCCTACGCCGCGCTCTATGTCATCGGCGGGCGCGTGCTCGATGTGCTGGGCACGCGTCGCGGCTTCATCCTCATCATGCTGTGGTGGTCACTCGCCTGTGCCCTGCACGGGCTGGCGATGAACTTCGGGTTTCTACTCGCCGCGAGATTTCTGCTGGGCATGGGAGAAGGCGGCGGCTTTCCCGCAGCAGCGCGCGTGGTCGCCGAGTGGGTCCCGCTGCATCAGCGATCGACCGCGATGGGCATCATCAACGCGGGCACGGCTGTCGGCTCCGTGCTTGCACCACCCTTGATTGGAACTGTTTTGCTGATCAGCGGCTGGCGCATGGTCTTCTTCGTCTCCGGCGCCGTCGGAATCGCATGGGTCTTCTGGTGGGCATGGAGCTATCGCTCCGCCGCCGATGTCTCCATCGCCACGCTCGATGCCCGGCTTATCGCGCAGAAATTCAGCCTGATCGATCTCATCGCCATGCGTCAGGTGCAGGTCATCGTCTTCGCTAAGTTCATGAGCGATTCGGCCTGGTACTTCTATCTCTTCTGGCTGCCAAAGTATCTCTACGACGCGCGCGGCTTCGATGTGAAGCACGTCACCTACTACGCGTGGATTCCGTATGCGGCTTCGGGTATCGGCAGCTTTCTGGGCGGCTGGTTTTCAAGCTACCTGCTGAGCCGCGGGCACTCCCTCAACTACTCCCGCAAACTTGTTCTCGGCCTCAGCGCGCTGTTCATGCCTGTTGTCATGCTGGTCTCGCACGTGCCTGTCGGCTGGGCGCTGGCGCTGTTCAGCATCGCCTTCTTCTGTCAGCAGTCGTGGTCCGGTCTCATCATGACCCTGCCCGCCGATATCTTTCCTCTGTCGGCAGTCGGTTCAGTCTCGGGGATGATCGGCTTCGGCGGCGCGATCGGCGGCGCGATATTTGGCGTTGTCGCCGGTTATCTCCTCAGCCATGGCTTTGGCTACGCAACCTTGTTTTACATCGTCGGAACTTTTCACCTCATCGGGTTTCTTGCAATCCTGCTTCTGGGCGGCAGGCTGCATCCACTCAGGGCCCCAGATTTAATTCAACTAGAGAGCCGGTCATGAAGATCACTGAAGTTCGCACCCGTGTCGTTCAATGGGAAGGCAAGACTGTCCCACTCCCCCCTCACTTCTGCACCAACCCCATGGACCTCGTTATGTTCCGCGAGGCATCGATGGGCAACTTTGCCTTTCATGGCTGGTTGCTGGTCGAGATCTTTACCGACGCGGGCCTCGTGGGCCTGGGCAACGCTGCTCTTGCGCCGCTGGTCACCAAGTCCTGCATCGACAACTATCTCAAGGAAGTATTGATCGGCTCCGATCCATGGGACACCGAGTATCTCTGGCAGCAGATGTATCGCCGCACCATGGCGTTCGGGCGCAAGGGTATCGCGATGACCGCGATCAGCGCGGTGGATATTGCGTTGTGGGACATCCTCGGCAAGTCGGCGAAGCAGCCCGTCTACCGTCTGCTCGGCGGACGCACCAAGAAGCGGATCCCCGTCTACGCCAGCAGGCTCTACAGTCTGCCGCTCGATGAACTCCGAGTCGAAGCGCAGCGCTATAAGAACGAAGGCTATCAGGCCATGAAGCTGCGCTTCGGCTGGGGGCCTGTCGACGGAGCCGCGGGTATGCAGCGCAACATCGAGTTGATACGCACCGTGCGCGAGGTCATCGGCTACGAGATTGACCTGATGGTCGACGCCTACATGGGCTGGACGCTCGACTACGCCAAGCGGATGTTGCCCCTGCTCGAGCCGTTCAACCTGCGCTGGCTCGAAGAGCCGGTCATCCCCGATGACACGCGTGGATACAAGGAGTTGAAGGCCTACGGTCGCGTCCCCATCGCGGGCGGCGAGCACGAATTCACCATCTTCGGCTTCCGCGATCTGCTCGACGCCAATGCGCTCGACTATATTCAGTTCGACACCAACCGCGTCGGCGGCTTCAGTCAGGCGCGCAAGATTGCGGCTATGGCGGAGTCCTATCAGGTTCCGGTCATTCCGCACGCAGGCCAGATGCACAACTATCACCTGGTCATGGCCAGCCTGAACTCTCCTATGTCCGAGTTCTTCCCCAAGGTCGATGTCGAGGTCGGCAACGAACTCTTCTGGTATATCTTCGACGGCGAGCCGGTTCCGACCGACGGCTACATCGACCTCGACGAAAATACTCCTGGCCTCGGTCTCACCGTCAACGAGGAATCCCTGAAGCGCTTCAAGATTATTGAGTAAAGAAAGACCATAAAATTGATCAAAATAGAGGAAGCCTCATGATTCATCTTGTTCAGATCGGCAACGGCACGTCGCGGCGGGTCGCCATCGTTGACGAGCCGCATCTCCGCTGCCTTGAAGGAGTGGAGTCGATCTACGATCTCGCTCAGACGTGTCTGCGGAGCGGCAAAGGAATCACCGAACATGCGCAGGCTCTTGCCCACGGAGAATCGCTCGATTACGACGCTGTGTACAGCGGCACCTCAGCGTGGCATCTGCTGGCTCCCATCGACGTGCCCGGCTTCCCGTCGCGCACGTTGGTCGCCGGGACGGGACTCACGCATCTCGGCAGCGCGAAGGATCGGCAGGCGATGCATAAAGCCGAAACTGCAAAAGCCGCCGAGACCGTGACCGACAGTATGAGGATGTTCCAGTGGGGCGTCGAAGGCGGTCGGCCCGCTGCGGGCAACATCGGCATCGCACCCGAATGGTTCTACAAGGGCAATGGCTCTGTCCTGCAAGCGCCATTCGCTGCTCTTGACGTCCCATCCTATGCCGAAGACGGCGGCGAAGAAGCCGAGCTCGCGGGCATCTACATCATCGACAACGATGGCAAGCCCCATCGCATTGGCATCGCGACCGGCAACGAGTTCTCCGATCACAAATTCGAGAAGCGCAACTACCTGAATCTTGCTGGCTCGAAGTTGCGCTCCTGTAGTCTGGGGCCGGAGCTCGTCGTGGGTGCCGACTTTCAGGCGATCACCGGCGAAGTCCGCATCGAGCGGGACGGCAAAACGCTATGGCAGAAGGCCATCGAAACCGGCGAAGAGAATATGTGTCACAGCCTCGCCAATATGGAGCACCATCACTTCAAGTTTGAAGGCCACCGCCAGCCCGGCGATCTGCACGTGCATTTCTTCGGAGCGCACTCTCTCAGCTTCGGCGACGGCGTCGAACTGAAAGACGGAGACTGGACCGAAGTGCGCTTCGATGGCTTTGGCCGCGCACTGCGCAATCCGGTCCGCATTCAGTCCAAAGACGCAGACCGCTTGATAGAAGTTCGTTCCCTGGCCTAGTTTAAAAGAAGAGGATTATTTTCTGTGACTGACATCAAAGCAACGAAGGTAGCGATTTTAGGGCTGGGCACCATGGGCGCGGGCATGGCGTCGAATCTTCTGAAGGCCGGAATTCCCCTCACCGTCTACAACCGCACCAGCGCGAAGGCGCAGCCCTTTGCCGCCAAGGGAGCCCGGGTCGCAGCCACACCTGCCGATGCGGTAAAAGGCGCGTCGATTGTCCTGTCCATGCTGGCCGACGACAACGCATCCCGCGACACCTGGCTGGGCAAAGACGGCGCTCTCGCCGCGGTAGAAAGCAACGCCATCCTGATTGAATCGAGCACCGTCAGCCCGGCGTGGATCGCGGAACTCTTTACTCAGGCGCAACAGCGCGGCAACGAACTGCTCGACGCTCCGGTGACGGGAAGCCGTACCCAGTCCGAAGGCGGACAGCTTTCCTTCCTTGTCGGCGGTTCGGCGACAGCGCTTGCAACTGCTACTCCCATCCTGAACGCGATGAGCAAGGAGATCGTTCACCTCGGCCCCATCGGCAGCGGCGCCAAGATGAAGCTGATCAACAACTTTCTCTGCGGTGTTCAGGCAGCCTCGCTGGCCGAGGCGCTGGCGTGGATCGAACGAAGCGGCCTCGACCGCGACAAGGCGCTCACCATCCTCAAGAGCGGTGCCCCCGGCAGTCCGCTGCTGGCTGCCATGTCCACGCGCATGGTCAACCGCGACTACACGGTTAATTTTTTGTTGAGGCTCTTGTCGAAAGATATGCTCTACGCAACCCATGAAGCGGCAGCATGCCATGTCGATCTAAAGACTGGCGAGACGGCCCGCGCTCTCATGGAAGCAGCTATCGCGGAGGGATACGGCGAGCAGGACATGTCGTCCGTCGTCGAACCCCTCCGCAACAAGAAGTAGCGTCTGTCGAATTAATCAGTCCGCGATGCCTACGTCGGGCACGTCGATCCCCAGCGCCGTGGCGAGCGATATCTGGTGGTCCTGCTCCTGCAGCAGGATGTCCCGAATGTGCTCAGCGGTGGCGAACTCACCCAGTTCGTCGCACTGTTTGACGCGGCGGCGATACTGGCGAATCGTTTCGTTCTCATTGTCCAGGTCGAAGCGGAGCATGTCCGTGGCCTTGTCGGAGGTCTTGACCGGTTTAGGGGTTGCGCAAGGCATACCGCCAAGGTAGTCGATCTGATTGGCGATCACGATGGCATGCGCCAGCTCTTCGCCGGCATGAACGGCGAGTTCGGCGGCGATGTTCATGTAGGCCGCGCCCTTCATCACCTGGGAGTAATTAACGTAGGCAATAATTGCCTGATATTCACGGGCGAGGTCTTCATTGAGCCCGTCGATGAGTTGTTTGCGGGTGATCGAGCTTCCGGTTGCGGGCGCCTTCTTCTTATCCTTTGCCATCTCTTCTCCAGTGTTATCAATTCTTTGAACTGTTTACATTGGATGCCTGCCAGGGAGGAAAAAGTTTTGTGACGCGCCGAGAAATGGTGAAGGCGCGTGGAAAATTGGCGAAATTGAAGGTCTGCATCTCCCCTCACCTGCGATGAGACTGTATGGACGTCGCACCCAGCCCCCGTGATTTAGACCAAAGAGGGCTGAAACAGGTCACAAAAACATCTGAAACAGGTTACGAAAAACATAAGCTTTGCCTGGAAAAACATACGCTTTGCTTAAGGGCACGGCTTCAGCCGTGCAATCAGTGCCTGCCGCGGTGTGGCTTTAGCCATTGAGGGCAATCTTCGTTGAGGCAACGATCTCTTTTCCCGCAGCCCGTCAAACCCGATCTATCTCGGACTCGTATATTTAGGTCAGCCTAACAAATATTAGGTACGCCTAATAAATTTAGGCTAGACTAAATCCGTGACCAACTGGATCGCCCCAACCATATTCCGAATGAGCATCGTCATTGCAGTTCTTTGCTATGGCACTCCCGAATTGCCGGCTCAGGAAACCTTAAGAACAGCAAAACTCTATGGAACCGTGCAGGACAGCTCGGGGGCGGCAATCGCCGGAGCACGCATCGCAGTGCAGTGCGCTCCCAGCCGAGCCACGGTGACAGCAGCAACGGATGAACAAGGCGAGGTACGATTCGCTGGGTTGCCCTCCGGGCCGTGTATCGCGGAGGTTGCCGCACCGGGGTTCCGCACGGTTGACCGGCAAGTCCTGCTGACGGAGAGCCAGACCGCGTCGCTGGAGGTGGCACTGTCTCTGGAAGAGGTGAGTGCCATCGTCGTGGTCTCCGCGCGCGAAGACGAACTCCGTGCGCTCAACGTCGCCTCGCACGGGAGCCTGGAGCAGAAACGAATCGCAGAGATCGTCGTTCAAAATCAGGCGACTGGATTTACCGACCTGCTGACGCGCACCACGCCCGGGGTGGCGGCGGACGCGAACGGGTTTGCCCATCCTCTGGGCGAGCATGCCGACACCTCGATCTCGCTCGATGGCCAACCCATCACCGATCAGATGGCGAAGACCTTTTCCAATCAGATCGACGTGAATACGATTCAGACGATGCAGGCGACGACGGGCGCTCCTTCGGTGGCCTTCGGCGGCAAGACCAGCCTGGTCGTCGATATTACGACCCGGTCCGGCCTGGGCCGCAGGCCATCGGGAACGCTCTCGACGGAGGCCGCTTCCTTTGGGACGTGGGCCGGCAGTCTCACGCTCGGCGCAGGAACAGAAAAGTGGGGCAACTTCCTTGCCTTGAGCGGCGGCGGGTCAGGCCGGTTTCTGGACTCGCCCGAGTTCCGTCCGCTGCATGATCGCGGCAACAACGCCAGCGTCTTCGATCGAATCGATTGGCAACCGGGAGAGCGAGACGCGCTGCATCTGAATCTGATTGCCGGACGCTCGTGGTTTCAGACGCCGAACAGCTACGACAGCGCCGCTCGCGGGCAGGATCAGCGCAGCCAGATTCGCAACAGCAATGTCGCGTTGGGCTGGACGCACATCGTTAGCCCGGATGCGTTCTTCTCCCTTGTGCCTTTTTACCGTCACGATGAGGCGCAGTATCTGCCTTCGGCCAATCCCCTTGCCGATCTTCCTGCAACGCTCGAGCAGAGGCGTACCTTGACCAACACCGGCTTTCGCTTGGAGAGCGATTATGTTCGCGGACGCCACAAGATCAAGGCAGGCGGAACCTATGGGCACACTCTGCTGGATGAGCGGTTTTCGGTCGGACTGACGGACCTGCTCTACAACGCCGTCTGCGCCGACGACGCAGGAGATCCCGTGGTAGCGGCGACCGCGCGAACTCCAGAGGACTGTGCGGCTGTAGGGTATCGGTCGAACCCGGATTTCATTGCGCGGCTGTTGCCCTACGACCTCAGCCGTGGAGGCACGCACTACAACTTCCATAAGACGGCGGATATCGAAGAGGCTGCGCTATATGCAGAGGATGCGATCACGTTGGGAAATCTGCTGCTAAGCGCGGGCCTACGCTACGACATCTATAACGGGCTAAGCCGGGGAAGGCAGTTGCAGCCGCGTGTCGGTCTGGGCTGGCGCACGCCGTGGAGCGGAACCCGGCTGCGGCTTTCCTATGCGCGCCTCTACGAGACGCCCTATAACGAAAACCTGATCTTCGCCAACGAGTCGAACACGAATCAATCGACCGCGAACCCCTTTGGCAGCTATCGCTCGGAGCCGGTCAAGCCCGGAACGCGCAACCAGTTCAACGTGGGCTTCGAACAGGAGCTTGGCCGCTACCTGAGCGTGAATGCGGACTACTACTGGAAGTTCACGCACACCGCGTTCGACTTCGATACGTTATTTAATACGCCCATCACCTTCAGCGTGGCGTGGCGCAAATCGAAGATCGACGGCCTCGCATTGCGGGCAAGCCTGAACGACTTTCATGGGCTCTCCCTCTTCAGTGTGATGGGCCATGTCCGCTCGCGCTTCTTCGGGCCGCAGGTAGGCGGTCTGATCTTCAGCACCGCGCCTTCGAGCTCGGTATTTCGCATCGATCATGGCGAGGAGTTTGAGCAGACCACCGAGCTGCGCTACCAACTTCCGGCGAGGTCCGTCTTCGGCCGTACGCCGTGGCTGGACTTCGTCTGGCGCTACAACAGCGGCCTGGCGCTTCCGGGCACCGTCCCCGTATACACCGATGCGCTGCAACTGACGGCAGACGAGCAGGCACAGATTGGGCTCTCCTGCGGGCAGCAGGCGGCGACCCCAACCCACGCGATTCGCTCGTGCAGCGAGGCCGATTTTCGAGTCAAATGGATACGGATTCCGCGGCCGGGCACCTTCGATGACGACAGGAGTCCGGTGCGGGTAACGCCGCGAACCTTGTTCGATCTCTCGGTTGGAGAAGACGACCTGCTTCGATGGGAGCGTGCGCGGCTCGGCCTGCGGCTTACCGCCATCAACCTGACGAACGAGGTCTCGCTCTACAACTTCCTCTCGACGTTCAGCGGAACGCACTTCGTTCCTCCGCGAACCTTTCAGGCAGGGTTGCGAATCGCCTTTTAAAAAGCAATGGCGCTGGTCCGATGCCAGCGCCATTGCTTCATGTGTTCGCTTTTTAGAGAGGAAAGGATTTAAGCCACGCGCGAAAAGCCGGGCCAAGATCGTCGCGTTTGAGTGCGAACTCGACCGTAGCTTTAAGAAAGCCTAGTTTGTCGCCCGCATCGTGGCGCTTGCCTTCGTAGCTGAAGCCGTAGACCTTCTCGTATTGCAGCAGCGCCTTGATGCCGTCGGTAAGCTGAAGTTCTCCTCCTGCGCCGGGCGTGATGGTCTCGAGCATCTCGAAGATGCGCGGCGTCAGAATATAACGGCCGATAATGGCGTTCTGCGACGGAGCCTCTTCGGGCTTAGGCTTCTCGACCATATTTTTCACGGCAAGCAGTCGAGGATTCTTCGCATCCGGCGTGCAGTCGAGGCAGCCATAGGCAGAGATGGCCGCGCCTTCGACCACCTCCGATCCGAGAATGCTGCATTGCGTCTCATAGAAGGCTTCAACCATCTGCTTCATACAGGGGGTAGAGGCGTCGACGATATCGTCCGGCAGCAGAACCGCGAATGGCTCGTCGCCGACGATCTCTTTTGCCTGAAGCACAGCATGCCCGAGGCCGAGCGGTTCGGACTGGCGGGTGTAGGTAATTCGGGCGAGCTTGGAGACGCTGCGCGCCACTTCAAGCAGCGCCGTCTTGTTCTTCGCCTCAAGCGAGGCTTCCAGTTCGGGGCTGCTGTCGAAGTGGTCTTCCATAACGGATTTGCCGCGTCCGGTGACGATGATGATCTCGTTGCAGCCTGCGGCCACGGCCTCCTCGACGCCATATTGAATCAGAGGTTTGTCGACGAGACAGAGCATCTCTTTGGGCATTGCTTTGGTTGCGGGCAGGAAGCGGGTGCCCATACCGGCGGCTGGGAAGACGGCTTTGCGAATCTTCTGGTGAGTCTTTTGAGTCATGTCTTCCTTGGATGCAGTTTCGTTGTGGAAAATGGTAGCAGGCGAAGATGAACAGAGAATATCGACCACGGATGCTCGCAGATAAACACGGATCAATACAAAGAGTGCCTCCTGCTTTTATCCGCTCTTATCCGCGCGATCCGTGGCCGGCACCGTTCTCAGAGCACCGGTGAATCATCATGCAGCATAGCTTTGCGGATGATCTTGATGGGGGCGAAGCCCTGCCGCATAAAGTTGTCGTGGAAGGTCTGAAGGCTGAAGTTCGGTCCTTCCTTCTTCTTCAAATCTTCACGGAGCTTCATAATTTCGAGTTTGCCGAGCGTGTAGTACAGATAGGTGGCGTCGGCAGTGCCGCGCTTGGTTTCAACCTCTCCGACCGACCGCGACTGATAGCCCTGCTTGACGAAGAAATCGATTGCCTGGTCCATGGTCCATTTGCCGTCCGGTTCTCCCTCGCCGGTCTGGAGCTTGATGCTGTTGACGAAGCGCGCATCGCGCAGCAGCGCGTCCTGCAACTGGCCGAGGCGGACGAGGTGCGATTCGCGAATCTGCGCTGCCGTGGCATTAGGTCCCGGAGCGTCATAGCCCTGGTCGAGCATCATCTGCTCGGTGTAGTGAGCCCAGCCTTCGATGTTGGTATTCGATCCTAGAACCTTACGAATCTTGCTGGGAAACTCAGGCATCCACAGGAACTGAACATAGTGGCCGGGGTAGGCCTCGTGAACGCTGGTGCTGATGATGGTGCCGACGTTGAAGCTGGCCATGTGTTCGGCGATGTGTTGTTTGGTCCAGTCCTTCTCGGGCAGCGTCACGTTGAAGTAGGCCTTGGTGGAGTGCGTCTCGAACGGCCCCGGAGGGTCCATTGAAGCGAACGTGGTGGCACGCATGAAGGGCGGCGTCTCTTCGAGCGTCGGCTGCACCGTGCTGGGAATGGTGATGATGTGGTGCGCGTTGATGAAGGTGATCAGCGAGTCGAAGGTGTTGTGGAAGGCCCCCAGTAGTTTGTCGGGCGCAGGATGAATCGTGGCGAGTTCGGCGAGTACCTCCGCCGGAGTCTTCGCAGGGTCCACTTCCTTGGCCACGCGGGCGAACTCCGCCTGATTTTTATGCATGTCTGCGAAGGCAATCTGCAGCAGCCGGTCCAGCGGGATATCCACCATCTCGTCGTAGCTAAGCTTCTTGCGGAAGGTGTCGGCGCCCAACCGGAAGTCGCCGTTCGATCGAGGAAGCAGGTCGCTCTTCATCCACGCGCCGTAGGCCTGGAGCGCCGCAACAACGTCGGCATTGGATTTTGCGAACTCAGCCTTGGTGCCGGGAGCGGTCACCGTGGAGAAAGCGCCGGGAACATCGTTCTGAAAAAAGCTGACGAGCCCGCCGATCTGTTCGAGCGCGATCTCGGTAAAGATGCGCGGCGGATTCTTGAGGTTCCTGCGCGCTTCCTGAAGCGCCTGCGGGATCAGCTTTTCGCGCTCGACCACGGCACGCAGGCGTACATCGGCGGAGGCGTAAGGCCGCTCCATAAGAACGAAGATCGAGTAGGTGATCCCCGAGGAATAGTTGTCCGGATTCTTCTCCCATGGCCGGATGACTTCGAGCGTCAGCAGTTGCGAGCGGATGTTGTTGAGCAGGATCTCGCGGTCTCCGGCCACGCTGGCGTCGAGCGCGCTGGGATCGATGGCCTCGACCCTCTTCTCGTACTCATGCAGCGCCGCAATCTCTTTCTGAATTGAAGCGGCGGAGTAGTCTTCGAGCTGGTTGTCGTACTGGTGCAGACCTGCGCTTGTCCCCATGGTTGGAGCAAAGTGAAAGTAGACATCGTTGAAGTACTGGTCGGCGATGAAGTGAAAGGTCTGGAGAGAGCCGTCGGCGGAGACGCGCTGCGCAGGGGATGGTGTGGGCATGAGAATGATCGTTCCGATGGCGAGGGTTAGCGTAGTAAGGAGCTTGCGCATGTTTTCTGTTCCTGACTCATAGTATGAACTTCAATCCGTGGTCGAATTCAGCCGTGCGTGTCTAGAGAGTCGAGCAGTGCTCGGGTTTCAGCGAGAACGTCTTCGGCCTTGGCGCTGGTCAGTGGCCAGCGAAGAATACCCTGCGGCGTAAACTGTGCGCCCTTCTTGGCGTTGCGACTGACCAGCTTCATCAGCGTGCCGGGGTCGATGCTCTTCTCGCGTGCGGGAGCCACGCCCGGAGCCGTGGCTGGCGCTCCTCCCGAAAGCCTCTCGGCGAACTTCAAATGCAGCATCTCGACAAAAACCTTCGTCCTGCCCTGTTCAATCTGGGTCCGTTTGCGGTCAAGCTGTGCGATGCCCAGCTGTTCGCAGTGCAGTCGTATCTCGCCCGCCGCCAGCAGGTTCAGTACCGACTCCGGCGGTGTGCCATAGCGATCCTGCAACTCGGCGCGCACGTCGGTGAGTGCGGCGAAGTCCTCGGCTCCCGCAATGCGTTTGTACATGCGCAACCGCTGGTTCTCTTCAGGGATGTAGTCCGCGTCGATACGCACGCTGATGCCGAGGTTGATGACCGTGTTCGCGTGCGCAGGCTTGTCTTCCTCGCCCTTCATCTTGCGCACGGCCTCTTCCAGCATGGTGGTGTACATCTCGAAGCCGATGGCCTCGATGTGGCCCGACTGCTCGCCGCCCAGCATGTTGCCCGCGCCGCGCAGTTCAAGGTCGAGCGCAGCGATCTTGAAGCCCGCGCCGAGGTCGGAGAACTCTTTCAACGCCGCCAGCCGCCGCCGCGCAATCTCAGTCAGCTCCGTCTCCGGCGGAATCAGCAGATAGCTGTAAGCCCGCCGGTTCGAGCGGCCCACCCGGCCTCTCAGTTGATACAACTCACTCAGCCCGTGCCGGTCGGCGCGGTTGATGATGATGGTGTTGGCCAGCGGAATGTCGAGGCCGTTTTCAATGATGCTGGTGGCCAGCAGAACATCGTACTCGTGGTTCATGAAGGCGAGCATGACCCGCTCCAGCTCGGACTCCTTGAGTTGGCCGTGGCCAATGACGACGCGGGCCTGCGGAACCAGTTCGCGAATCTTCGCCGCCAGCTCATAGATGGATTCCACGCGATTATGAACAAAGTAAGTCTGCCCGCCGCGCTCCAGCTCCATCTCGATAGCGGTGCGCACCAGCTTCTCGTCGAACTTGGCCACGATCGTCTGAATCGCCATGCGATCTTTCGGAGGCGTCTCGATCACGCTCATATCGCGCAGCCCGATCAGCGACATATGCAGCGTGCGCGGAATCGGCGTGGCCGACATCGCCAGCACATCGATGGCAGTGCGCATCTGCTTCAGGCGCTCTTTATGCCGAACGCCGAAGCGCTGTTCTTCATCCACGACGAGCAGCCCAAGGTCCTGAAACTTCAGATCCTTCGACAGAATGCGATGCGTGCCAATCAGGATATCGACCTTGCCCTGCTCAACTTTTTCGAGAATCTCCTTCTGCTCCTTCGCCGTACGAAAGCGCGAGATCATCTCGATGTTGACCGGGAAGTTGGCGAAGCGCCGCTTGAAGGTCTCGTAGTGCTGAAAGCTGAGCACCGTCGTCGGCGTCAGCACGGCAACCTGCTTCGAGTCCTGCACCGCCTTGAAGGCCGCGCGCATGGCGACCTCGGTCTTGCCGTAGCCGACGTCGCCGCACAGCAGCCGGTCCATCGGCTGGGTCGACTCCATGTCGGCCTTGATGTCGGCGATGGCGGAGAGCTGATCGTCGGTCTCGTTGAAGTCGAAGGCATCCTCGAACTCGCGCTGCATGTTGGTGTCAGGAGAGAACGGCGTACCCTGAATCGACTCGCGCTGCGCGTACAGCTTCAGCAGCTCGGCGGCCATGTCGGCCATAGCTTTCTTGACGCGAGACTTGGTCTTCTGCCAGCCCTGCGTGCCCAGCTTGTTGAGCTGTGGAGCAGGCCCGGTGTCGGTGCTGCGGTACTTCTGAATCAGGTCGAGCCGGGTGAGCGGGACATAGAGTTTCGCGTCGTCGGCAAACTCCAGAATCATCAACTCCAGCGGAGGCGCGTCGTTCTCTTCGATCACCCGCAACCCGCAGTATTGGGCAATACCGTGCTCGACGTGAACAACGTAGTCCCCCACCGCAAGGTCGCGGAAGTCGGAGATGAAGGCAGAAGTCTTCGATTTTCCGCGCCGCACCGGCCGCGCGCTTACGTCGGCGTCGTCTGACAGATCCTGCGCTCCGAAGATGACGATCTGCCGCGCAGTGGTCCGGTCGAGATCGAGCACCTGCACGCCCGCCGCGATGACGGTCTTCACAATCACCGGTGTGCGCAGGTCTCCCGCCAGATAGCTGGACTCGGAGTAAACAGTAGAGCTGCCGTGCTGTTCCGCCCGCGATCCCAGCCGATAGGGAACCTGGTACTCCTGCAGCAGCCCGGCCAGCCGCTCTACCTCGCCCTGATTCGGAGCAGTAAGCAGAATACGCGCGTCCTGCTTCATCAAAATATTCAGTTGATCGATCAGCGCCGGTATGCTGCCGTGAAACCGCTGCGTAGGCCGTGTGGCAAAGTCCACCTCGGAGAGGTCGCTGCGGTCGGCGTCGAGCACATCGACTGCGCCAAGCTGGTCGAGTTCGCAGCCGCAAAATTTTCGCAGCCGGTCGTCGAGATCCCATGGCGAAAGGTAGATATCCTCCGGGCGAATCAGGTTGCCGATGCCGGAGCGCTCGTGCCTCTGCTCGACCTTGTTCCACCAGCGCTCGCCCTGATTTTTGACCATGGCCGGCTCTTCGATAAAGACCCTCGGCGCAGGCCCGCTGGCGGAGAGCAGGTCCAGAAGGGAATGCGTGGCTCCCGCCACCGGCGCGAAGAACTCCCACCCGGGAAAGACGGTGGCCTCCCCCGTGCTGGTCGCGACCCGCGTCTGTAGCTCAACCGGTTCTTCCCCGCCTTCAAGCGCTGCTCCCGCCGTCCCGCTGCGTGTCAGCCGCGCATTGATCGCGGTAAGAATCTTCTCGGTTACCGGAATCTCGGTAAGCGGCAGCAGCAGCGCATCGTCGAGCGGAGAGGACGAGCGTTGCGTCTCCGGGTCGAACTTGCGGATCGACTCGATCTCGTCGCCGAAGAAGTCGATGCGGACCGGTCGATCCATCTCCGGGCTATACACGTCGATGATGCCGCCGCGCAGCGTGACCTGCCCCGGCATCTCGACGACATCAACGCGGGTGTACCCCACCGAGAGCAGATGCTCGACCAGCATGTCCGGCATGTACTCTTCGCCGGTTTTGAGACGCAGCGCCAGTGCCCGGTAGAAGTCGCGGGCGAAGAGCTTCATGCAGGCGGCCTCGACCGGCGCAATGACGAGCCGCGCGGTTCCCGTGGCAATCTTCCACAACGCTCCTGCGCGAGACTCCTGGATCTCCGGGTGCGGAGAGAGATTTTCGAACGGAAGAACGTCGTAGGCCGGAAGCCGAAGCACATGCGCCGGATCGAGCGCGCCCGTCAGTTCGCAAGCGCTCAGCACCGCCGCCTGCAACGCCTCGGCCGCCTTGTTGTCGGAGACGATGATGACGCAGGGAGCGTTGGCCGCGCGAACGAAGAGCGGCAGGTAGAGAGCGCGGGCAGTCGCTGTCAGTCCGGACACACGTCTGCGCCCCGTACCTCCGCTCAGGTGGCGGCGTACCCGCTCAAAGGCTTCAGAGTGTTCAAGGTCCGCAAGCAGTTCGCGGACGAAGGGGAGAACCATGCTGACTTGATTTTAGTTGAAGTTCCCTGCCAGAGCTGCTGGGTTTGGAGTAGTATCTGGCTCCCGTGGGAAAGATAATCCGCGCGGCTGCCTGATTTGGCGGAGTGCGATGCGTCGGACGGCAGATCCTGCTGGAGGTGGACGATGAGCATTTTGAGGAGATGGGTTGGGCTGGCGTGCTTAGGGCTGCTTCCCTTGCTTGCAGGATGCACCCGCCACAGCAAAAGTGAGCATTATTACCTGATCGCCACGAATATCAAGCTTCCCTACTGGCAGACGGCC
Organism: Terriglobales bacterium; assembly: GCA_041691575.1. Lineage (GTDB taxonomy): Bacteria > Acidobacteriota > Terriglobia > Terriglobales > Acidobacteriaceae > Edaphobacter. Next base: position 23,841 of record JBEPUJ010000017.1, on the reverse strand, counting down.
GGGGCAGGCTTTGCCAGGGCTGCTGCCCGGTATGGTGTCACTGCGGAGATGCGCGGGCCGGACACGTTCGACGTGCAGGGCGAGGTGAATGAATTTCATTCGGTGGCAGCCCTGAAGCCTGCGGGGATACTGGTTTCGGTCGCCAATGCGACGTTGATGACGCCGGAGATCGATGCTGCGGTGGCGGCTGGCATTCCGGTGATTACGATCGACTCCGATGCGCCGGCGAGCCATCGGCTGTACTTCATCGGGACCAATAATCTGGAAGCAGGCAGGCTGGGCGGCGAACGGGTAGCGGCGCAGTTGAACAGCAAGGGCAATGTGGTCTTCTTCACCAACGCCGGACAGCCCAATCTGGAGGAGCGCCTCAAAGGCTATAAGGATGTGTTTGAAAGCTATCCGGGAATCAAGGTTGTGGAGGTCTTCGACATGAAGGGCGACTCGCGCGCGGCCATGGATAAGGCGCAGGAATACCTTGCGCGGACTGGCCCGGCGAAGATCGACGCGCTGGTTTGCCTGGAGGCCTCGGCCGGCAAGGATGTCGGCGAGGCCCTCAAGCGCGCAAAGTCGCCGGAGCGCCTGCTGGTCACGATGGATGTGGACGATGCCACCTTGAATCTGGTGAAGGCCGGGGTCATCGATTCCACTATCTCGCAGAAGCCGTACACGATGGCGCTGCTGGGGCTGAAGGCGCTCGATGAGGTGCATCACTATCCGGTGAAGCCGCTGGCGGCAGACTACGGGCTTGACCCGTTCGCTCCTTTTCCGGCATTTGTCGATACCGGGGTGTCGCTGGTCGATAAAACCAACGTGGACGCAATTCTGAACCATCACGAAGAAGCACCCGTGCTCCCGAACGAGTAGGGTCGAAACCGGTAGCAACCTGCCGCGCGTCGGCACACAGACCGTTCAAAGCCCCCGGTTTTGCCGCTGAACCCCGGTTCTGCCGCCGACCCCCGGTTCTGCCGCCGACCCCCGGTTCTGCCGCTGAACCCTGACTTTGCCTCTGAACCCGATTTTGCCGCTGAACCTGACTTTGCCGCTGAACCTGACTTTGCCTCTGAACCCGATTTTGCCTCTGAACCCTGGCTTTGTTAAGGGCACGGCTTCAGCCGTGCCATCAGTGCTCCGTTGGAATGGGGGCTTTAGCCCCTGAGGGCAATCTTCGTTGAGGCAACGATCTTTTCCCTCAGCTTGTTTAGCCGCTGCGGGAACAACCGATTTTTCAGCGCCCTCCGGAGACCGTTCTCCGGAGCCCTAAACGGTGACGACGATCTTGCCGATCTGCTGGTTCGATTCCATGTAGCGATGGGCATCGGCGATCTGGTCAAAGGGAAAAGTTCTGTCGATGCGCGGCTTGAACTCGCCCGCGGCCAGATGGTCGTAGACGTACTTCTTCGCCTTGCTGAAGTTGTCGGGGTTGGAGCAGATCTCAAACAGCGTGTACCCGCGGATTTCAAGCCCCTTGGTCAGCGCGGCGAAGAGCGGAAACGGCGTGCCCAGGCCGCCCAGCGATCCGTACTCAATAATGGTGGCGCCGAAGCTGGCTGCATTGGCGAGGGTTTCGAGGCCTTTGCCTGCAACGGGGTCGAAGATCACCCGAACGCCCTTGCCTGCGGTAATCTCGTTGACCTGCGCCACCAGGTCCTCCTCGTCGGTGACGATGACGTGATCGGCTCCGAGCGCGAGCAGCTCCGCCTTCTTGGCGACGGTTCGGGTGGTCGCAATGCTGGTCGCGCCCTCCGCCCTGGCTATCTCAATGGCGGCGATGCCTACGCTGCTGCTGGCGGCGGTGATGAGCACGAAGTCGCCCTTGCCAATGCGGCCGTGGTGAATCAGCCCGCCATAGGCCGTGATGTACTGCATCCAGATGGAGGTGCCTTCTTCGGGCGACAGGTTCGCCGGGTACTCCGCAATGGCGCTGGCGGGAACGATCGCCACCTCGCCATAGACGCCGTATTTGTCTGCAGGAAAAGCAGGTACGGTGCTGACGGTCTTGCCCAGCCAGACAGGGTCAACACCGGCCCCCACGGCCTCTACCGTGCCCGAGGCCTCATAGCCCAGCTTGGCAGGAAGAATCGGCTGGACGAGATAGTGGCCCTGCCGGAACAAGGTCTCGGCGCGGTTGAGCCCGATGGCTTTAACGCGAAGACGCACCTCGCCCGCCGCCGGTTCAGGGAGCGGGAGTTCATCGAATTGCAGAACTTCCGGCCCGCCCAGGGTGTGGAATCGAATTATCTTCGCGGTTTGTTTGGTTGCGGCATTCGTAGTTTCAGACATGAAGCACCTCTTGATTCTTCTGTCTCTGTTGGATGACGTCCCGTCCGGCAGGACTCAGAATGAGCGGTAACCGGAAACGCATCCGCTTTACGACGGCTCTAAAAACTGAGCGGTGCTAAAAAACAAAGCAGACGCTTAAGCTAAGCGGTACTGAAAAATCCGGTTTTGTTTACGGCACGGCTTCAGCCGTGCCGTAAAGTGACGTTGCTTGCAGTGTGGCTTTAGCCACTGGGGGACTCTTCTCGCGCCACAACTGACTTTCCCTCTTAAAACTTCAGGGCTTCGCCTCCACCTTGGGTTCAGCAGGAAGCGCCTCGGCTTCAGCATCGCCGCCATAGACGACCTGGCCATATTCGAGCAGTGTCACCATGCCAACCCCTCCGCAGATATTGCCCGCCACCGCCAACCCCAGCCATACGAGGAAGGAGCTCAAAGAGGTCTGCCCGATCAGGACGGCGGTTAGGATCTCGCCGCTGGCTGCGATGCAGTGGGCAAAGTGACCCAGCCCCACCACGAAGGCCAGCATCCAGATAATCATCACCGAGCCGGTGATCGAGTGCGATCCCGAGACCAGCCACGCCACCGTAGCGATGATCCAGCCTCCCATCACCCCGCTCCAGAAGATCGTCCCGGCGGGGTGGTGAATGGCGTCGAGGCCAAGCTGCGACAGCGCCTGCACCATATCCGGATGCAGCGCCCCGGTCAGCCCGGCAATCGCAGCGAAGGCAAGCGCCCCCAGCACATTGGCCGGCAGCACAATTCCCCACAGTCGCATCGTGTTCCAGAAGTGCTTCTTTTCTGCGAGAACCAAGGCGACCGGATAGAGAGTATTTTCCGTAAACAGCTGCGAACGCCCCAGGATGACCACGATGAAGCCCAGCGGATAAAACATCTTTCCGATGAACAGCGTCGTATTCGTCGGCGCCGCCCCCGGCGTGGTCAGCAGCGCGATCGCGATGGCGTTTCCCAGCCCCGAAAGTCCCATGCAGACGCCGCCGGCCAGTCCCGAGATAGCCAGCGAGACGCTCGATCTTCCCAGCTCCTGGCGGGCGTTGTTGGCGACCTGCTCGTAGATGTCCTGCGCGCTCGGGCGCTCCAGATTCTTTTGCGCTTCATTTGCAGGTGCAGGCTGGCGAGGGCGTAGGCGAAAGGGCATTGGCATCCTTGGCACTTAGTCTTTGGATTGAGACGGCCTTGCAGAGGGTGAGATGCAGAAACCACGCCCTCCAGCCACGCTTGTTAGAATCAAGCTGATTATGTCTACCTCGACCGCACTCTCGCCCGACGTTCTTGCCAAGTATCAGCCCGTCATCGGGTTGGAGGTCCACGTTCAGCTTTTGACCGCGTCCAAGGCCTTCTGCGGCTGCGTCAATCAATACGGCGGAGAGCCCAACACCCACGTCTGCCCCACCTGCCTGGGCCTGCCCGGCGCTCTGCCCGTGCTTAACCGCAGGGCGGTGGAGTTCGCGGTGCTGGCGGCGAAGGCGGTTAACTGCGAGATCCGCGAGACCAGCGTCTTTTCCCGCAAGAACTACTTCTATCCCGACTCGCCCAAGGGCTACCAGATCTCCCAGTTCGACAAGCCCATCGCCGAGAATGGCTGGATCGATGTGCCCGATGCCTCAGGCCAGCCGAAGCGCATCGGCGTAACGCGCCTGCACATGGAAGAGGACGCCGGCAAGAGTGTGCACGACGGCTTTGCCGACTCGGTCTCGAAGACCTACATCGACCACAACCGCTGCGGCACCCCTCTGGTCGAGATCGTCAGCGAGCCCGACCTGCGCAACGCGGACGAGGTCTTCGAGTACCTCACCAAGCTGAAAGAGATTCTCCTCTACACCGGCGTCAGCGACTGCAACATGGAAGAAGGCTCCCTGCGCTGCGACGCCAACGTCAGCGTCATGCTCAAGGGTGCGAAGGAGTACGGCACCAAGGCCGAAGTTAAAAACGTCAACAGCTTCCGCTACATCCGCGCCGCGGTCGAGTACGAGATCGAGCGTCAGATCGGTGTGATTGAAGACGGCGGCCGCGTCGTGCAGGAGTCGCGCCTCTGGAACAACGCCGAAGGCCGCACCTTCTCCATGCGCTCGAAGGAGCAAGCGAACGACTACCGCTACTTCCCGGAGCCGGACCTCCCGCCGCTGGTCGTAGGAGCCGAGTGGCAGGCAGAGATTCTCAAAGACCTGCCCGAGCTGCCCGAGGCTCGCCGCGCCCGCATGATCGCCGAATACGAGATCAGCGATCAGGACGCCGCCACCCTGACCGCCACCCGCGCCTTCGCCGACAAGTTCGAAGCGGCGGCAAAGAAAGCGAAGAGCCCCAAGCGTGTCGCCGCTCTGTTGACCAGCGAGTTGACCATGCGCCTGCGCCTCGCCAACCTTGAGCTCGATCAGTCCCCCGTCTCAATGGATGGCGTCGTCCTCGCCGCCGACCTCGCCGAATCCGGCGAGCTTTCGAGCAAGATGCTCAAGCAGCTCCTCGATACCTGCTTCGAGAAGAACGAAGACTTCCCCTCCGTCTACGAGCGCGAGAAGCCCCAGCAGATCTCCGACGCCTCGGCCATCGAAAAGATGATCGACGAGGTCATCGCATCGAACCCCAAACAGGTCGAGCAATATCGCGGCGGCAAGAAGACGGTCTCAGCCTTCTTCGTCGGTCAGGTCATGCGCCTCTCGAAGGGCCAGGCCAACCCGGCATTGCTCAACGAGCTGGTCGTCAAAAAGCTCGACAGCTAACACCACTGTCTCCCGCCCCTGCTTCTGGGTACGCCAAGGCTTCAGCCTTGGCCCTCTCCGTCGCGCCACGAAACCGGGGGCTTTAGCCCCTGGGGTATGCTCTCCTCCCCTCACCCCCAAACCGGGTGCCCCATGTCTCGATTCTGAGACATGGGGTTTTTCCAGCCACAACCCCCGTAGCTTCCCCCTCTCCCTCGAAAATAAAGCGGCCTCATCTGAAGCCAATCCAACTTCTAAGGTCTAATGGGCGAATGCCTATGCCTCGGAAGCTCAGCCGCGTCTCCTGTGCTGTTATGCTGGCCGCTCTGATCGGTTGCAGAAGCGATGCGCCCTATGTCGTGCCGGAGGAACCGATGCCTGCCAATACGGTCATGCTGGCGCAGATGATGCGTGAGCTTTCGGCCACGCCCGGATTCACCGACGCGTTGCTTGCCGAACTGGACAAGGATGGCAAGAAGGGGCCAGCCCTGATGACGCCCGCCCTGATGCATCGCCTGCGCGAGCTGATTCTGGGCAAGGACTGGCAAGGGCTTTACCGCTTCCCTGGCTGGACGATGCGCGAGATCAATCCCACTGTGCGCGTGGTGGGGCGTGTGGTTAAAAAAGATGGGGCACTCGAAGGTCTGGCCGCGAGGCATCCGGGAGCGCCGAAAGAGGACATTTCGACCGCCACGGCGAAGCCTTTCATCGACCTCGGCAGCTACTCGTTGGAGCACGCGCAGACGATCTCTCTCGATCAGCCGTCGCGTCTGGCTGGCTTCAGCGCCGACGGGCTGGTCACCGAACTGGGCGAAGGTGTGGTGCGCGGAGACGATGCCAACCCGAAGCTGGCTCCCCTTCATGCCGAGAGCCAGCGCCTGGCCGACGTGCTCAACCGCCTCAGCCTTAACACGTTCGATGGCGCGGCCACGGCCACGGCGGAGCTTGCCGGAAAGCAGGCGACGACGCCTGAGGCTCTGATCCAGGCGCTGATGGATTCCGGACATACGGTGATGGTCTGGGACGCGCGCTACTTCGCCAACTTCGGCCACTTCCACTACAAGGGGCAGGATGTGATGATGCCCTTCTGGGTCAGCTCGCAGATCGCCATTCCCGGCACCAGACGAACGCTGCTGGTCCCCGTCAGCCACGCCGAGTACGAGTGGGAGATTCGCGGGCCGAAGATCAACGCCCAGGTGAGCTGGTACTTCGGCATCGACGGCAAGGCCGAGTTCCGCACCATGGACACGCTCGACCAGCCTTGGGTGCTGGGCCGTCACGCGCACGAGTATCGTGGAGCCGACGCGGTCGAAGTAACGCGGCTGACGGGTAGAATGGTCGTCGCCTACATGCACCAGCACATGGCGAGGCCGGCGCTCCCCTTCGGCGGCTACTACGCCCTCGGCGTCTGTCAGGACGGCATCGCCGCGATCGAAAAAAAGATGACCGGCAGCGCAACGCTCTTTCCCAATACCGCCGACATCGCGCTCTTCGACGACCCTCGTGACGCGGAGATCAACGATCTCATCAAGGCCATCCCGAAGGACCGCAACGGCACGCTGCCCGAGCCGGAACGAATCTTCGGTTCGCTGCCGACGGCGAATCTGAATGCGATTACGATCCCCGGCCTTACCGCAGATCTGGTCGCAGTCCAGACCGCATGGCGCGATGGCTCACTCGAACGCACGCCGTCGTGGATCCGGAAGATCACGACGCGCGTGCTGGGCGTATCGGTCGTAGCGCTGCTGCTTGGGATCATCGTGGTGAGGCGCCGACGCTCGCGCTAAAGCATGTCGAACGCGTGTAGAGTATCGAGCGCCTAAGTATGAAGTTGTTAGAAGCGCCAACGGCGCGTGCCATACCAGCCCAGGGCAACGCCCTGGGTATGCGGTCCCGCCCCGAAACGATGAGGGCTGAAGGCCCGATCGATCACTCTTATCACTCGACCCGTGCAACTGATCGATGCCATCCAAGACTCCTAGAAGCAGGGAGAATCTATGGCAACGAAAAAGGCAGCGACCAAGAAGTCCGCAACCAAAAAGACATCAAGCAAGAAAGCCGCAACCAAAAAGTCTGCAACCAAAAAGAGCGCGAGCAAAAAGGCCTCTGCGAAGAAAAGCTCTTCGAGCCCGAAGTATGGAAAAGCAGCAGGCAAGAGCGTCGAGCGCGAGATGAAGGCGATGAAGCAGGGTAAGCTGAAGAGCGGCCGCAGCGGCAAGAAGGTCACCAATCCGAAGCAGGCCATCGCCATCGGCTTGTCTGAAGCGCGCAAGTCCGGAGCGAAGGTTCCCGCGAAGAAAAGCTGAAGGCGCCGTGACCGTTACTTCTTATCCGAAGAAGAAGACGAGGCGGTCGCCGGTGCAGCCGCTGCGGGAGCTGCCGGAGTCGCGGCGGGCGTAGCGGTGGCATTATCGGTCGAAGGCTTGGAGGCTGCGCCGGTCTTGCTCTCGTTCGAAGCCGCGGGCTTCGCATTGCCATAACCATCCGCGAACCACCCGCCGCCCTTAAAAGAGATTGCGGGCGCGGAGAGGACTCGCTCGAGAGGTCCACCGCAGTGCGGGCAAACCGTAATCTCGGGGTCGGAGAACTTCTGGATCTTTTCAGTATGTTGGTGGCAAGCGGTGCATTCGTATTCGTAGAGCGGCATTGCGGGGTCGTTTCCTATCTGTCTAGCTACCACTCTATTTTATAGCTTCTGCCGCGCACGTCGTTATCGGCTCGTGTGCGCTTCTCTCCCGAGTGCCTCGTGAATCAGCATCTTCAGATAGGTCTGGTAGCGCAGTCCCTTCTTTTCCGCTTGGGCTTTCGCCAAGGACAGATCGTCGGGATCGAGCCGAATCGTTGTGCTCTTTGCGGCTTGCCTCGCCGCCATCTCGCGCACCGCCGTCCCGTGTCCCAGGCGGCCTTCCGCTGCTGCACGTTTAAATTGCTGCAAGATATACTCCGGGTTTTTGTCCCACCACTCAGCTTCCTCTTTTTCGCTGCTGAATCGGGGGCGAACGATCTCACTTTTAGTCATGGTGGTCTCTCCTCTCTGCAAAGAAGTAATCGCGCATGATAGGCGGGGCGTCGTAGGCTGTAACAACTCGAAGAAGATCGTCTCTCCATGTCGTCACAAGGACCAGTACACGCATTCGCTTTGTTATACCTATTTGCATCAGCCGAACTTCATCCTCATGCTCTTGTTCTTCAACCTCCATTGGATCGGCGAGAAGGGCTTCCTCTGCTTCCTCCGGTTTAATTCCGTGCGCTGCAATATGCGTTAAATTCCCTTCGTCCCAATCGAATGCCATTCATCACCCTCGCAGCAAATTTTGTTTTTTGTACGTCTGCTTCGACGGTGTGTCCCACCGACCTTTATCGTACATACAAAGTACTTACTTTGCAAGTACATTACTCCGTTTCCGCCACACCGCCTTCACTTTCTCCCGCCACCGCTCATCGAGCGCCACCAGCATCCACTCCACTCGCGGCGATAGATATCGCAGCACCACCTCGGTCGCCGGATGCACCCGCAGCGCCGGAGCCACTAGATAGAGTCGCGGCGCCTCCGCCGCCAGCCTCACTCCGCCAAAGTAACCATGCCGCTGAAACTCGCCCAGCCCGGTCGCCTGATCGGGATTCTGAAGATGATGCCACCGCACCCGCACCCAGTAATCGAGCCCCTGCAATGCGAGATGCAGGTCCTCGTCGGCCTTCAATTCAATCACTGCCAGCCGTCCGTCGCCGGTCACGCCCAGCAGGTCGAGCATCCCGCGATCCGCCGCCGCGAACGCCGGAACCTGTGTATAAACATGCGCCGCATCCAGATGAGCGTCGAGCGGCTCGACATCCCGCCGCAGCACACTCTCCAGCCACCGCTCCGGCTGCATTCGATAGAGAGGATCGCGCCGGTCTCCGTCCGCTGCCCGCCGCGCGAACAGTCGCGCCACCAGGCCTCGCAACTCGTCTTCATTTTCGTCGGTCAGCGGAGTTTCGTTCACGCCCGCGCCAAAGGTAATTTCCTGCGCGCTGTTGAAGGAGTTGCCTGCGTATCCCATTCGCACCCGCGCAAACTCCAGCCCATGCAGAAGGAACGCCATCTCCGTCCCGCTGCGAATCCGCTGCTCCACAACCTCGCGCATCGGCTCCGGCACCAGCTTCATCACACGCGCTGCCGACTCGGCAAACCGCTCCTGCGCTGCCGCGATGTTTGGAGCGCGCATCAGGCGCGTCGTCAGGTTGCCGTGGTCGGCGGCATCGCGCGGTTCGAGCGCTTCTGCAGCCTGGTCCAGCTCCCACAGCTCCCACTGCGCCGCGCTCGTATTCAGCCACGCCAGCCGCGACAAGGTCAGCGTCGCCATCCCTCGCGGCACGATCAGTCGCAACCCCTGATATAAGCGCCGCCCCCCGGCAGAGTCCCGGCAGTGCTGTAGCCACAGAATTCCCAGCGTCAATATCCCATCGACCGTCGCCTGCGACTCTTCCTCGTTGACGGCGATGACGGCCCATGCCTTCTGTCCCTGCACCAGCGATCCCCGCGCATAGGCCGGCCCAAAGCTCTTTTCGAGATCCATCGCGGTGCGAAACCCATCCGGCTTCCACTCCGGGAAGTTCCGCTCCAGCACCCGCCCCAGCACCCGCAGATACTTCACCCGCGTGGCTTCGCGGGTCGAAGGAGTGCGACGGTCTTTGTCCGGCGCAAGCTCCAGCGTCTGCGGCTTCGTCTGTCCAAAGCGATGCGTGCTCAGCCGCAACACGCCATTACGAAGCGTTGTTCCACTCACCCGCCGAACCAGGTTGCGGTCCTCGCTCCAGAGATGCAGCGTGCATCGCCCATGCTCCGTCGTCAGCGAGTACTTCGCCTCGCGCATGTCGAAGAGCGCCTTGCCGTCTTCGAGCACAACCGCGCCGGGATATTCCGCGAGAAACACCTCCAGCGCAGCGGCAACCTGCTCGACGGTCTGTTCCGGCTCTTTCGAAACGACGCGGCGCGGCGATGCCACTCTCATGCTGCCATCTACCAGCCTTCCTTCACTCGCAGATGTGTAATGTGCGCGACATGATGCCGCGAATGCCACGCATAGATCAGCGTCAGCAGATCCACCGTCATCGGCCCATTCTCCGGATGCTGAATCCCGCGCTTCCACTGTTCCTCGTCGAGCGTTTGCAGCAGCATCACCCACCGCGCATGCAGGCTCTCGATCAGCTCCAGCGACCACTCCACCGGTCCCGCCACATCGCGCAGCATCGCCCAGGCCTTTTCGTCGTAGGGCTTGATCGTGGGCCAGTCTTCGGTCAACGCTAGTTTCAGCCGGACGACGGCATTCATGTGGCTGTCCGCAATGTGATGCACGACCTGCCGCACCGTCCATCCGCCCTCGCGATAGGGTGTACTCAGTTGCGCGGAGTCCAGGCCTTCGACGGCGTTGCGTAACGCCTCCGGCAACTCTGCCAACTCTGCAATCGCAGCCTGACGGTCATCTGGCGTTATCGTCTCCGGCTTCACAAACTTGCCGACAGGGTGACGCGGGTCCAGGTCATTCACGGCCATACGACCTCCTCAAAACTCTTGAATTGCAAGGTAGCATAGGTCTCTGTATATCCTCAGTTGAGACTTTCTTGATTTCCTGAAGTCACGCCATCGTATGCGCCTGCTGATAACGATCTTCGCGGCACTTGCCCTCACTGCTCTCACCCAGGCGCAGCAGCCCTCGACGCAGGCAGCCTCGCGCACGCGGCAAACCGTTGGCAGCTACCTCGGCTTCGACCGCAACGACTACCCCGGCGACGAAAATTTGCCCGCGCTTCGCCGCCACTTCGCCTTCACCGGATACTGGCTGAACAACCCGCCCGGCGCGCGGCAAAATTCCTGGCAGGGCAAGCGCGAAGTGCTCCTGCGCCACGGCTTCGGCTTTCTGGTCCTCTTCAATGGAAGGCTCGACGCCGAGATTGTGAAGGCACAGAAGTCCGGCACCGGTGCCGCCAGCCTCGGCCAATCCGACGCTGCTGACGCGATTGCGGCGGCGAAGCGGGAGCATTTTCCGCCCGGCGCCATCCTCTTTCTCGACCAGGAAGAGGGCGGGAGGCTCTTGCCTGAGCAGGCCGCATACCTCTTTGCCTGGACCGAGGCGGTGAGCCATTCCGGCTACCGCGCAGGCGTCTATGCCAGCGGCCAACCCGCCAACGAAGGCCACGGCCAGACCATCACCACCGCCGAGGACATTCGCAACCACGTGGCTACCCAGCATCTTCATCCGATCGCTCTCTGGGTGGCACAGGACGCCTGTCCGCCCTCGAACGGCTGCACCTTGCAAGCGCCCGCCCTCGCCTTGAGCGGAACTCCGGAGGCGGTCGTCTGGCAATACGTCCAGTCGCCCCGCCGCCGATCCATCACCGCAGCCTGCGCCCAAAGCTACGCCGCCGACGGCAACTGCTACGTCCCCGATCTGCCCGGACAACATCTCGATCTCAACGTAGCCACCTCGCCCGATCCCTCCCACGGGCGCTGAGCGGCTTCGGTCGAGAATGACGTGCGTTTCGAGTGGAATTGTGTCTGCGACCGGGCAAAATACGCACCCGCTTCACTTGCGATCTCCCCGTGAAGCCTATAATGGAATATGATGACAAACCCCTCCTCTGACCACAAGCGTTATTTCATCGAGAAGCTGGGCATCTCGGAACGATTGATGGAGCGCTGTCTGGGTGAGGCTCTATCCGCAGGTGGGGAGTACGCAGACCTTTATTTTGAGTCGGTTACCTCCACTTCCCTGGGCATCGACGAGTCGCTGGTCAAGTCCGCCAGCCAGGGCATCAGCGTCGGCTGCGGCATCCGCGTCCTCTCAGGCGAACGCACCGGCTTCGCCTATACCGACGACCTTTCGAGCGAACGGCTGCTCAAGGCTGCCCGCACCGCAGCGCTGATCGCCAGCGGTCCGGCGAAAGAGCTTGCCCACGGCTTTACGCATACCGAGACCCCCACGCTCTACCCCGTAGCCGGAGCTACCTCGGACGCCGAAATCTCGGAGAAACTCAAGCTGATCCAACGCGCCGACAAGGCTGCCCGCGCCTACGACTCGCGCATCGTGCAGGTCCGCGCCGGGTTCAACGACGAGCTGCGCCGCATCCTGGTTGCAGCCTCCGACGGCACCTTCGCCAGCGATACTCAGCCGCTTGCCCGTCTCAATGTCTTCGTCATCGCCAAGGACGGCGTCAACACCGCTCGCGGAACCAGTGGCGGCGGTGGACGCGTGGCGCTCGATTTCTTTGAAGGCAAAAAGAGCCCGGAATTCTTTGCTCGCGAGGCCGCCCGCACCGCCATGCTTCAGCTTGGAGCGGTCGATGCGCCGGCAGGCGAGATGGAAGTTGTGCTCGGTCCCGGCTGGCCCGGCGTCCTGCTGCACGAAGCCGTGGGCCACGGACTCGAGGCCGACTTCAACCGCAAGAAGACCTCCGCCTTCACCGGTCTCATCGGCCAGCAGGTCGCGTCTTCGAAGGTGACCGTGGTCGACAACGGCACCATGCCGAATCGGCGCGGTTCGCTCAACGTAGACGACGAAGGCACGCCCACGCAGGAGAACGTGCTCATCGAGAACGGCATCCTCAAGGGCTACCTCACCGACAAGCTCAGCGCCCGCCTGATGGGTACGAAGAGCACCGGCAGCGGTCGCCGCGAGAGCTACCAGGCGATCACCATGCCGCGCATGACCAACACCTACATGCTCAACGGCGACGACCTGCCGGAGGACATCATCAAGAGCGTCAAGCGCGGGCTCTACGCCGTCAACTTTGGCGGCGGCCAGGTGGACATCACCAACGGCAAGTTCGTCTTCTCGGCCAGCGAGGCCTACCTGATCGAGGACGGCAAGGTGACGCAGCCGGTCAAGGGCGCGACGCTGATCGGCAACGGGCCTGAGGCGCTCAAGTACGTGTCGATGGTTGGAAATGACCTGGCCCTCGATGAGGGCATTGGCACCTGCGGCAAGAACGGCCAGAGCGTTCCCGTCGGCGTAGGCATGCCCACCGTGAAGCTCGACCGCATGACGGTCGGCGGCACCGGCCGATAGCGCAAGGCGCTCCAGTTTTGGCCGCATTTCGGGCCCAGTCGGCGGTTTTGAACCGTTGCGGCTTATCTTCAAAATCCATGGGATCGAACCCATGCCTAACCGCATCACGCAATCAGCATCGAGGTAAATCATGGCAGTCGAACGCGAAAAGTTTTATGAGTGTGAAGTGAAACGTCGGCGGGTAAAAGCTACTGGGGGCTACGAGCCGTTCTGGAAGGTCAAACTGCTCACGGACGCGCTCGATGACAGTGATACCGAGTTTCGCTGCAAGTCCTGCGGAGGTCCCTTGAAGGTCTTCCGGCGCAACGTCGAGAATGCGCCGCCGCCGCACGTCGAGCACAAGCTCAAGAGCGACTCCGAGTACTGCTCTGCCGGCATGTATTTTCTCAAGGCGACGGACGGCCGCGAGCCGCGCATGTCTCAGGCCCCCGTTCATTAGGGAGCCTCTGATTAAGTCAAGCTCTGCTAAGGGCACGCCTTCAGGTTAAGTCAGGCTCTGGTAAGGGCACGGCTTCAGCCGTGCCGTAAGTGACTTGCCCGCAATGCGGCTTTAGCCGCTGAGCGAATCTTCGGAGACTTGATCAGACCTTCCTTAACTCTGTTTCTTGACCGTGTCCCATAACTTTGCCCATTGATCCCGTTCGTTTGAGGTACTGAAACTTGCCACAGCTCGTTCCCTCCGCCACCGGTTCCAATCTGCACCAGCTTGCCTCCGATGTTCTTGCCCGGGCCCTCAAGGCTGGAGCCACGGACGCGGAGGCCGTCGTCTACGAGGGCGATGAGTTCTCCGCGCTGGTGCGGCTCGGACAAGTGGAGACGCTGAAAGAGTCCGGCTCGCGGGCCATCGGCCTGCGCGTCTTCATCGCCTCCGGAAAAGCCCAGCGGACCGCGAGCACTTCGTCGTCGGACTTCTCGGCAGAGTCGATCGAACGGTTAGTAAACGGCGCGATTACGCTGGCGAAGATTACCAGCGAAGATCCGTTCGCGGGACTTCCCGAGGCGGGTGAGTTCGGAAAAATTGAGAGCGACCAACACCTCTACTTCGAGGACGTCAACGAGATGCCTCCGGCGGAGCGGATCGAGACGGCACGCCGGGTAGAGGCGGCAGCTATGGCCTATGACACCCGCATCCAGAACTCGGGCGGCGGCGACTTCGATACCGCGACCTCGCACAAGATCCTGGTCAACTCGCGCGGCTTTACCGGCGAGTATCGCCGCTCCTACTGCGGCTTCTCGGCGATGCCGATTGCGGTCGACGAGAAGGGCGGGATGCAGCGCAACTACTGGTACTCGGCTGCGCGGACGACGCGCAAGCTGGAGTCTCCGGAGGAGATTGGCCATGAAGCTGCGCGACGGACGCTGGCACGGCTGGGCGCGCGGCAGGTGAAGACGCAGAAGGCTCCGGTAGTGTTTTCTGCGGAGATTGCGCGGTCGATCATCGGCAACATCTTCGAAGCGGCCAACGGCGATTCGATCTATCGCAACGCCAGCTTCTTCGCCGATCAACTTGGCCAGCAGGTTGCCGGTGAAAACATCACCGTCGTCGATGACGGCACGATGGTTTTTGACGGCATCGGCGGCTTCGGCACCAGCCCGTTTGACGGGGAGGGCCTGCCGACGCGGCGGACAGTTCTGGTTGAGCGCGGCATCTTAAAGAACTACGTTCTGAACACCTACACCGCGAAGAAGCTGGGCATGAAGTCGACTGGTAACGCTTCGCGTGGACTGGCGGGGAATCCCGGCATCGGCGCGGGGAACTTTTATCTGGAGCCCGGAACCATTACGCCCGCGCAACTGATTGGCGACGTCAAGGACGGCCTGTACGTGACTGAGACCATGGGCTTCGGCGTCAATCTTGTCACCGGCGATTATTCGCAGGGCGCGAGCGGCATGTGGATCGAGAACGGCGAGCTTGCCTATCCGGTCGAAGAGATCACCATCGCCGGCAATCTCAAGGATATGTACAAGAACATCGTCGCCATCGGCAACGATCTTGTCTTCCGGGGAGCGAGCGCTGCTCCGACCATCCGCGTCGAGGGCATGATGATCGCTGGGGCGTAGAGGCAAGAGCCTAGGCGAAATACAGGGATCTCTCCACTTCGCAACGGACGATAAAGCCGTCTGTTGCTTCGGTCGAGATGACGTGCTTTGTGGCTGCGTCGAGATGACGTCCCTTTTTAGGTTTGTGACAGAGGAAAACCCCTGTTCCCGGGAGTGTTACGTGCGGGGGCAGGGGTTCACTGTTTTGCGGTTGGCTGCGGGAGCGGGTTAGGCGCTCATGCGGCGGCGAACGGCGGTGACGAGCCCGGCGAGACCAGTGCCCAGCAGCGCGATCGAGGATGGCTCCGGGACGGGCGAGGTGGGTGGCTGCGTAGGGTTGCCGGCTGCCTCGACGCCCAGGACGTCGAAGGCCCAGTGGCTGTCGCGGTTATGACCGGTGGCGTCGATGTAGGTGCCTCCGGTCAGAGCGGCGCCGTTAAAGCCGTCGCCCAGCGTGGGGCCGTTGGCGAAGTTGGCGTAGTCCTGAATGGAGACGGTGTAGTCGCCGGCGGTGAGTCCGGTCAAGTGCAGGTAGGTGTCGTAGCAGGCGTTGGTGACAGCGTCGTTGGGGACCTGGCCGCAGGAACCGTCGTCGTTCTGGCCAATCTGGACGGCAGTGGGGCCGGTGCCCTGGAAGAGGGCGAGGATGGGATCGAATCCACCCTGGGCAATGACCTGGCCTGCCGAGTTGGTTCCGCCGGCGTAGCCATAGGTTACAAGGGTGACAGTCGAGGTTGCGCCTACGGAGAAGGTGAAGAGCTGGACTTCGTTGATGTCGCTGAAGTTGCCGGTGAAAGAGAAATTATCTGCCCGGCAGACAGCCGAGGAGACCGAGAGAGCCAGGACTGCGATGAGTGCCTTGGTTAAGCGCATGAAGTTGTTCCTTCCTGAAGTGGGTCTTGCTGGCCGTACACAAGGCTTAAAGCACTTCCAGTGCCAATATGGGCATAAGCGCTAACCTTTTTGTTTTGAGCATGTCTAAAGGCGAAATTCACGATCGTTTCGCGGAGATGGTGTGAGACTTTGCACACTCTTAGGAAAGCCAGTTCCCATTTGAATTTATGTAACCTTATTTTGATCAATGGGTTAGGCGTCAGGTAAAAGGATTTAGGTCAATAGACGAACGCTGCGAAATCGATGGTCCGGGCCGCGGGCGGGGCGGCTGCAAGCGATTGAGAGGAAAGGATGGGGTCACCGATAACCGGGTTTCAGCGTGCGAGGTGAACGGCGAGCCGCCGGGAGACTCTACAATCCGGATGTGGCGGTGAGCTTCCATTTCGATCATGTTGTCGACTTCGTGCCCGAGAGGGCGGAAGAGATTCTGCGGGCGGTTCCGGTGCTGCCGGGAGTCTTTGCGCTGTGCGGCGCGCGCGAGGGCGACGAGCCCTACCTGACGCGGACGGCGGACCTGCGGCGGCGCATGAGGCGGCTGCTGGCGCCCCCCGAGTCGCAGTCGAAGCGGCTAAACCTGCGGGAGCGGGTGGCCCGCATCGAGTATTGCGTGACAGGGTCGGAGTTCGAGTCGTCGCTGACGCTTTATCACGCGGCGGTGGCGCTGTTTGGCTACGCGGCGGCGCGGCGGCGGTTGAAGCTGCATACGCCTTATTTTCTGCGGCTGACGATGGAGAATGCGCACCCGCGTGTCTACTCGACCAATCGATTGTCGAAGCGCGGTCTGGCCCAGATGTACGGGCCGTTTCCTTCGCGGGCGGCGGCGGAACGCTACTGCGATGCTGTGCTCGATCTGTTCAAGCTGCGCCGGTGCTGGGAAGATCTGGCTCCGTACCCGGAGCATCCCGGTTGCGTCTACGGCGAGATGAAGAAGTGCATGGAGCCCTGCAAGCAGGCCTGCACGCCGGATGAATATGCGGCGGAGGCAGAGCGGGTCAAGGCGTTCTTCGATACCGGCGGCAACAGCATGCTGGCCGAGATCGGTGCGGAGCGCGAGCGGGCGTCGGCGGAGATGGAGTTCGAGCGGGCCGCCGCGCTGCATGGGCAGTGGCAGAAGGTAAAGGCTGCGGCGTCGCTGGCGGACTGGCTGGTGCGTCCGGTTCCGGGATTGCAGACAGTCATCGTGCAGAAGGCAGCGCAGGAAGAAGATGGGGCTGAGCAGGCGGCGGTGTTCCTGTTGCAGGGGGGCTGTCTTGCGGGGCCGGAGCGGCTGTCGACGCTGGGGGTGCGGGCAGTGAAGGAGCAGACCAGCGTGGGGAGTTCGCTGTTTGCGCAGCCGCTGATGTTGCAGGCGGTTCCGCTGGAGGGAGGGGCGGCAGAGGTGGAGGATTCACCGGAGGACAGAGCAAAGGCGGTCATCGAGCGGCTGAAGGTGAAGGTGGGTGTGGCGAACGATCTGGGCATTCTGAGCGATTATCTCTCACTGCTGCGGCGCTGGTACTACCGGCCTGAGAAGCAGCGGGCGGGCGAGATCTTTCTGCCGAATGCGGATGGGGGTTGGCCGGTGCGGAGGATTCTGCGCGGCTCGGCTCGGATGGTTCTGGGCGAGCCCAAGGAGATGGCGGAGACCGAGCGGGATGGGGTGAAAGAGGCGAAGGTGAGGATTTTGCATGAGGGCAGGGAGGATGTGGAACGGGTGGTGCCGGTGGTGAGCAAGAGAGGGAAGAAGGTCGAGTAGTTGTCGGGGGGAAACAGCGAGGACAAAGGCAGGTCTGTTGGCCGATTTATAGCGGTTCCAAAGCAGCTAAGCCCAACAAATATTGTCATCCTTCGCCGCACCGGGGTCCCCGGCGAGCGTCTTTTTGTTCGCTGGGGTGGGCTGGCGGAGGACCGCTTTTCTCTTGAGGCACATCCTATGTGGAAGCGCTCTAGGAGCCTCTGATTAAGTCAGGCTCTGTTAAGGGCACGGCTTCAGCCGTGCCGTAAGCGCTTTGCTTGCAGTGCGGCTTTAGCCGCTGAGGGAATCCTCGGAGACTTAATCAGACCTTCCCTGGATCTGCTCTCCCACCCATCGCGATGAGACTGCGATGGATGGGGCACCGGGCATGAGGACACTGGCTATTTAAAAACAGACAACTGCAACACCAGATCCTCCCGCTTTGCGGAAGGATGACAAGTTTGTGGAGCACGGATGTTTGTGGAGCACGCATGATAGATGATGGGTGAGAGGCGGGGTGGAAAGTTTGCAAAGCAGGATGGGAAGAGAGCAGCGGGGCGCTGATAAACTCACTGGCAGGAGTACATCCTTTGATTGAACTGGCATTTTCGATACTGGCGTCCGATTTTGCGCATCTGGCGGATGAGGTGGCGGCGGCGGAGCGCGGCGGTGGGACCATCGTCCATGTGGATGTGATGGACGGTCATTTTGTGCCGAACATCACCTTTGGGCCGCCGATGGTGAAGGCGCTGCGTCCGGTGACGAAGCTGCCGCTGGACTGTCACCTGATGGTCGAAAACCCCGACGCGTTTATTCCGGCATTTGCCCAGGCGGGTGCGGATTTGCTGAGCGTGCAGCAGGAGGTTTGCCGCCATCTGCACCGGACGCTGCAACTGATTGAAGACAATGGGATGTTGCCGGGGGTGGTCATCAATCCGGCAACGCCGGTCGATACGCTGATCGAAGTGCTGCCGATGGTGCACTATGTGCTGGTGATGAGCGTCAACCCGGGGTTTGGCGGGCAGAAGTTCCTGCCCGTGGCGCTCGAAAAGATCGCCTACCTGGCCGCGCTGCGCGAGGAGATGGGGTTGAACTTCCGCATCGAGGTCGACGGCGGTGTTGCTCAGGATACGGTTGCGTCGGTCGTCGAAGCAGGAGCCGAGATGCTGGTGGCCGGTTCCGCCATCTTTGGTCCCGGCGGCGCAGAGAAGAATACGCGCTCGTTTCTGAAGCTGGCCCGCGCCGCCGTGCCGGGAGGCGGACATACCGCTCATGCCGCGAAAGGCAAGCGGTCGCACGATGAGCCAGAAAAAGACAAGCAGTAAAAAGGCGGCCGGGGAGTTCGGCGGTGAACGACAGGACCGGCCGGAAAGACTAGAATGAAACGCAGCCTGTGCGCCGATGCGCGAGGCTTATGGAGTACACAGCTTGATGAGTGAGCGTTCTTTTTTCCCAAGTTTGAGGGCCAGTGCTCTGGCCGGGGTGGCGGTAGCGGTTCTGCTGACGTCGTTGATGTCTTCGACGGTCGCATCGGCACAGGTGACGGGTGCGTCGCAGACGACGACCGATGCCAATGGGCAGCAGCAGGAGAGCGTGACGCTGTCGGCCTCGAAGAAGGAAAAGAAGAAGGACGAAAAGGTCGTCCAGTCGAAAGACACCAAGAAGTCGATGCGGCGACAGAAGAAGATCGCTCCGCTGGCGGAGGTCGATGCCAAGCTGCCTGATAAGTCGCTCTATGACAAGGCCGTCGCGGCGACCAAGAAGGGGCACTTCGACGTAGCGCGGCTCGACCTGCAGACCTTGCTGAACACCTATCCGGATTCGCAGTATCAGATGCGGGCCAAGCTGGCGATCGCCGACAGTTGGTACAAAGAAGGCGGAACGGCGGCGCTGGTCCAGGCCGAGAGCGAATACAAGGACTTCATCACCTTCTTCCCCAACGTTCCCGAGGCGGCCGAGGCGCAGATGCGCGTGGGCGACATCTACTTCCGGCAGATGGATAAGCCCGACCGCGACTACACCAAGGCGGTTCATGCCCAGGAAGAGTACCGGTTGATGTTGCAGCAGTTCCCGGAGTCGACGCTGGCGCCGGAGGCCAAGCAGCGGCTGCGCGAGGTGCAGGAGGTTCTGGCAGCGCGCGAGGCGGAGATTGGCGACTTCTATTCGACCCATGCCAACTGGCCGGCGACGATTGCCCGGCTCCAGACCGTGGTGGACACGTATCCGGGGTACAGCCATATGGACGATGTGCTGATCGGCCTTGGAGACGCGTATTCGGCCGAAGGGCGCTACGTTCGCTCGATCCGGCTGCCGGAAGCGGCCAGGGCGCGGCTGGAACAGATCTATGACGGTCAGGCGGCGGATGCCTACCGCAAGGTGGTGCTGCAGCACTCGGCATCGCCGCACGTCGAGGATGCGCGCGACCGGCTGGCAGCGATGAATCTGCCGATTCCCGCGCCCACCCCCGAGCAGGTGGCGGCAAGCGTGGCGCTTGAGAACAGCCGCTCCGGATACAACCTGAAGGACAGGGCGATGCTGTTGATCCTGCATAAGCCGGACACCGTGATGGCGGCGCATGTGGGCGAACCGGCGCTGGTCGACCCGAAGCCGACGCTGGCTCCGGACATTACGCGAAAGATTATCTCGGACTTCAATACTTCGCTGAACCCAGGCGCGGCTGCGACAGCGACACCCGCAGTCAAGACGGATGCTCCCGCGGCTGACACCGCTGCGGCTGCTGCTGCACCGGCTGCTGCACCGGCAGCACCGCTGGCGTTCCACGATGTACCAAAGGCAGGTGCGGCCGACACTTCGGGATCGGCTGTGGATACGACGGTTTCGAGCGGAACGACAAGTTCGGGTGCAGCTTCTTCGCGCTCGATGGGCGTGGAGATCATTACGCCTTCCGCGGCAGCGAAGCCGAGCGATGCAAATGGCGGACTGAAGGCTGTTGGCCCGGAGAACGCTACACCGTTGCCCGCAACGGAGAAGGCTGGAGACGCGCCCGATGCGGTGAACGACATCAAGCCCGGAACTCAGCCTGCGGCTCAGGCGGCGCCCGCGAACGGCAAGAAGGTGAAACCTCAGTTCGATAGTTCCGATGAGTCGTCGAGCAAGCACAAGAAGAAGAAGGGGCTGAAGAAGCTCAATCCGTTCTAGGCTGAGCGGTTTTGAATTGGAAAGGCCCCGGAAACTATCCGGGGCCTTTTTGCGTCTCGAATCGGGCATCCCATGGGAAAGCGAAGATCTTAACTCGGCGGTGTTCCCTTGGTGCAACAGGGGGGCAGATTTCTCGAGGCAGCCGGGTATTTTCTGTCGTATGCCCAGATCGTTGAGCCCCATAGGCCGGTGCCCTGAGTGAGATCGCCGATGGAGACGCCGATTCTGGTGAGTTCATTTTCAGCGAGGATGCAGTCGTCCCACCAATAGGGTCCCGTTGTGAGCCAATACGCGGTCTGCCCGATATAGCCATTCCCCACCCAGACGGTGTTTTCGCATGTGCTGCAGTCCATGGTTACATCGTAGGAGGCGTACAGGCCCCAGCGAATAGGAAAGAGGACTTTGAAGACCTGAATTTCATAGGCGTTCGCGGTGCCGTTGACAGCTGCGCTATCGTCCGAGGGCCAACGGAGAGTCCCGTCGATGATAAGGGCATCTGCCTGTTCCAGTTTTCCCCAATCCGTCAGCAGAGTCTCGGTAATCTGGCCATTGACTGTCAGCAGCTTGCCGAATTGCGTGCTGAGCTGTCCCACCAGAACGTCATACGCCGCATCCACACTTTGGAAGCCTCCGCCCCAGCCGCTGGCACCGATAAGGCTGATGATCGAACTGAAGATTTTGAAGATGCTCCCTACACCCGGGATGGCGCTGAGAATCCCAAGGATACTCTGAAATATTCCCAGGATGTTACAGCTACAAGCATCGCTATCCTCCACTCTGACCATGCCGCCGACATACTGCACCTTCAAATTCTCGGCCAGGATTGTCGAATTGATGAATGTGGTCATATTGGTTCCGTTCAGGCGAACATTGGTGGCCGCGCTCAACTCGTGTAATACCTGCTTTTTTACGGCTGGATCCGGCACCGTAAGGCCATTCACCACGGTGAAGATCTCGCCCAGGGCTACGTTTAAATCGGCGTACGCCTGCCTGAGATCCATGTCGAGGATGTTCTGTTGTTTGAGGTCCTGCATGATCGCCAGATAAGAAGGGTTTTTGGAATAGTCCGGAAACGGTGTCTTAACCGGGCTCAGCACGATGGCGGTGAGCGGGTTGTCTGAATCAGGAGCCCTTAGTTCGGGAGTCTCTTTGGGCGGATGGATGGGGCCGAACTGAATCTGCGGAGGAGAGATGCGCGCGTCGGAAGGTGGGTCCACTTTTGCCTGAGCCCCTAGAAAGACTCGAAGCTGGCCTTCGAGGGACCAGTGGCCAAACGGCGTTTCGGCTATTGTCCTGGCTTCCTGGGGGGTGGGCAGGCGGCGAATGTCGAGCCACGGCATCTTGGGGTCGAGGATCTGTTCGCGCCATTTCGCGAGCATGGGAAGATTGGCCCAGAACTCGCGCCCAAATGGCAGCAGGCGATTTCGCAGTTCGGTGCACTTGATATCCAGTGCAGGGCACATCACCCAGGACCCAGCCTGAATGACGCCGCCGCAGTGGATCAACTGCTTTGCTTCCACGGCTCTGGCCGCCGTTATCGCCTGACCGGCAACGATGGCTCCTCCATCCGCGATGATGCTTCGGCCGGAAGTGATCGTCTTGCCGACCTCGATGTTTCGAGCGAAGATATCTTGTCCCGCGGTGACATCTCCGGCTACGCGCAACAGGGCGCCCGCTTCAATGGATCTGCCTGCCGTCAGATTCCCCTCTACCTGAAGGAAGTTGGCCATTACCGAGCCGGAGACGGTGAGGTTTCCATGAACGACCAAGCGAGAACACTTGAGATCTCCGTTGACCTCAAGTGATTCGTCGAACTCCATATTTTTAGAGAAAGTGACACTTTGCGGGTAGCTGGCCTGAGACATAGCACCTCACAGTAGGTTGTTGAAGGGACGCACACTTTTATCACAGGACAATTTCAGACGCAATTCGTTGGTTGCAATCTCAATATTTCAGGAGATTGCATTCACTTTAAGAGCTTGCTGAAAATTAAGAGCTTGCTGAAAAAGTCCAGCCCTTGTTAAGGGCACGGCTTCAGCCGTGCTGTAAATGCTTTGCTGGCAGTGTGGCTTTAGCCGCTGAGGGCTCTTTGCGCACCGCAACGGAGTTCTTCAGCCGCCTCTTTAAACCGATCAGCCGGTGTTGCGGAGGCCGGCGCTGATGCCGTTGATGGTGGCCGAGATGGCGCGGTTGAGCTCGGGGTCTTCCGGGCGGCCTGCTTTGATAGCCTCGCGTTTGCGGCGGATCAGCTCAACCTGGATCAAAGACATGGGATCGACGTAGGGATTGCGCAGGCGGATGGAGCGTTCGAGCACAGGGTTGGTTTCGAGCAGCGCCTTCTGTTGCGTAATGGCGAGGATCATGCGGTGAGTGAGATTGAACTCGGCTTCGAGGCTGGCGAAGACGCGATCGCGCAGAGCTTCGTCCTCGACCAGCGAAGCGTAGAGGCGGGCGATGCCGAAGTCGGCCTTGGCCAGCGCCATCTCGACGTTGCGGACGATGTCGAGGAAGAGCGGGAAGTCGCGGGTCATGGTCTGGAGCAGGGCCAGGCCGCCGGGGTTTTCCTTGACGAAGCGGTCGAGCGCGTAGCCAACACCAAAGTATGCGGGAACGAGTTGGCGGGACTGCATCCAGCCGAAGACCCAGGGGATGGCGCGGAGGTCATCCATGGACTTCTTCTTGCTGCGCTTGGCGGGGCGGGAGCCGAGACGAGCGTGCTCCAGTTCGGCGACCGGGGTGGACTGCTCGAAGTAGGTGAAGGTGTCCGGGTTGTCGATGATGTGCTTGCGGTAGAAGGCGCAGGAGGTGGCGGAGAGCTCGTCGAGCGCGGCCTCCCACTCGGGAAGAATCTCTCCGGTAAGGTGGGGCGGCGTCGTTCCCCGCTGCAGGATGGCGTCAGGCCGGGTGATGGCATCGAGCGAGGCGGCGATCATCAGTTCAAGATTGCGCTCGGCGAGGACGACGTCGGAGTACTTCCAGTTGAGGACTTCGCCCT
>JBEPUJ010000016.1:0-81483 GCA_041691575.1 Terriglobales bacterium | reverse complement strand
CGGTTCCACATCATGAAGAACTCCCAGTGGCTGGCCGAGTACCACGACATGAAGACTTCCATGGCATAGCCGTAGGCGACGATGCCTCCGGTACCGAGCATCACCTTGGCCATATTGTCGAGATGGCGCAGCGTAACTAAGTCTTCCAGGTGATAGAACTTGCGGATCGGAATCGCCAGCGTGATGACCATGGCGAAGCCTGAATAGATAGCGCCCGCGACGAAGTACGGCGGGAAGATCGTCGTATGCCAGCCGGCCAGAGCCGCGACTGCGAAGTCGAAGCTGATGACTGTGTGGACTGAAAGCACCAGCGGCGTTGACAGGCCCGCAAGCAGCAACGAAGCCGACTCATAGCGAATCCAATGCCGGGTCGAACCGCGCCAGCCGAGCGACAGCATGCCGTACATATACTTCGCAAACGGCATGGTCGCGCGATCCCGAAGGGTCCCGAAGTCGGGAATCATACCGACATACCAGAACACGACAGAGATGGTTGCGTACGTCGAAACTGCGAAGACGTCCCATGCCAGCGGCGAACGGAACTGCGGCCAGACGTTCATCGTGTTGGGATAGGGGAACAGCCAGTACGCTAGCCACGGACGGCCCACGTGGATCAGCGGGAAGATACCCGCGCAGCAGACCGCGAAGATGGTCATCGCTTCCGCGAACCGGTTGATCGAGTTGCGCCAGGTCTGCTTGAACAGCAGCAGGATCGCCGAGATCAGCGTACCGGCGTGGCCGATACCGATCCACCAGACGAAGTTGATGATCGCGAAACCCCAGGCTCCCGGAATGGTGACGCCCCAGATGCCCACGCCCTTCAAAAAGAGCCACGTACAGCCAATCACGACGCCGGTTGCAATGCCGCCGGCAACCATCAGGCCGAAGAACCAGCCCAGCGGCGTATTCGAGGTCAGAACAATGTCCGCGATCTTGTGCGTGACCGACTTGAAGTTGTGGCCCGGCGCGATGACCGCGTACTCGCCGGTACGCGGGTCGATCATCGGGTCAACGACCGGATCGTGAATTGGTCCTTTGGTTGCCATACCTATGCAAGCTCCGGATTCGGGTTAATGACGCCAGCCGTATAGGTTGTGCGTGGACGGTAGTTCAGGTCTGCAAGAACCTGGTAATCGCGTTCTTCAGCCTTACGCTTCGCTACTTTGCTGTTCTTGTCGTTGATATTGCCGAAGACGATGGCGTCGGTCGGGCAAGCCTGCTGGCAGGCCGTCACGATCTCGCCGTCGCGCACAGGCCGGTTTTCGATATCGGCCTTGATCTTCGCTTCCTGAATGCGCTGCACGCAGTAGCTGCACTTCTCCATGACGCCGCGTGAGCGAACCGTAACGTCCGGATTACGCATGAACTTGAGGCTCTCGGTATCGTAGTCCGAGTAAAGCAGGAAGTTGAAGCGGCGCACTTTGTACGGGCAGTTGTTGGAGCAGTAACGAGTGCCGACGCAGCGGTTGTACACCATCACGTTCAGGCCTTCGGGCGTATGCACGGTCGCGCCCACCGGGCAGACCTGCTCGCAACCCGCATTCTCGCAGTGCTGGCAGGCCATCGGCTGAAAGTGCGCCTTCGGAGCGTGCAGGTCGCCTTCGAAGTAGGTATCGATGCGGATCCACTGCATGTTGCGGCCGATCTTCACCTGTTCGCGGCCAACCACGGGGATGTTGTTCTCCGCATAGCAACTGACGATGCAGGCGTTGCAGCCGATGCAGCTATTAAGATCAATCGACATGCCCCAGGCGTTCTGCACCTTCAGCGTCGACGGGTCCTGCTTCTCGTAGTTCCAGGTATCAGGGAAGAAGGTCGCGTCTTTGCCCGGCTTTTCGCCCTGCGGAGAGTATCCAACCTTGCCGATCTTGGTGCCGCTGGCGCCGTGCTCGTGCGCAAAGTCCGGATTCTCGATCGCCTCCGCAACCGTGGCGTAGCGGATGATCGACCGCTCCATCGCCTCGTGGCCGGCCAGCGAAAAGGTTCCCTCGGTATCGTATTTTTTCTCTTCGAGATCGTGCTGCGCGAAGCTTCCGCGATGCTCGACATTGTGAACCTTGGTCACGCAAAGGTCGTAATTGCTGCCAACCTTCTTCGCCGTGGCGCCGTCCTGGTAGAGGGGAGCGTCCGCAGTGCGCAACGGATAGGAATCGAACCCGACGCCCGCTCCGACGCGGCCCGCCTCGACCTTGCGGCCAAAGCCCAGATGGACAGTGATTGCTCCATCGGGATGCCCCGGAACCATCAGCACCGGAGCTTTGACCTTGCGGCCATTCAACTCAAGTTCGATCAGGTCGGTCTCTTCCACCTTGAGAGCAGCCATCGTGCCCATGCTCATCAGCGCGGCGTTATCCCAGCTCAGGTTCGTGACCTGCTTGGGAAGCTCCTGCAGCCAGCCGACGTTGGCAAAACGTCCGTCGTAGAGCGAGGAGTCAGGCCGGAAAGATATCTCGTAGCCTGTCGTGGAGGCCGGTACAGACGCGGCCACCGCAGCGTTCGCCGCCGGGGCGCCCGCCTTTGCGGTAAATGCCGTACCTTCCACCCATCCATCGTGGAGTACCTTGCGCCAGTTTGTCGCGAAGTCTCCCTTGAGATAAGTTCTTACATTGGCCTGAACGACGTCATAAGCCGATAACTGCGGATTGGCGAGAACCGACTGGAAGACCTCGTGGGCCGACTTGCCGCCATACAGCGGGTCGATCATCGGCTGGATAATCGAGAGGGTTCCGTCATACGCCCGCGCGTCCGACCAGCTTTCAAGATAGTGCGATTTGTTGAGGTGCCAGACCGAGATAGCCCCGGTCTCGTCCACATGACTGCCGAGATGCACCGTGTTCGGAACCTTGTTGAACGCATCGAGGAAGTTCAGGTCTGCCGGAGCGGAATATACCGGATTGACGCCCAGCATCACCAGCCACTGCACCTTGCCGGCGTGCATGTCCGCAACCAGCGCCTTCAGGTCGGCGACCTGCTCGGACGGAAGCGGATTTACGGTCTCGGTATAAATGACGGTCTTGCCTACCGCGCCCAGCGAAGCATTCAGCGCATAGGCCGCCGCGTGGACCGCCGGAGACGCCTGCTCGCCCGGAATGACGACGCACTTGCCATTGTTCTTGCGGAGGTCATTGAGCAATGCCGTGAAGAACTTCTGCTGCTCGGCATCAAACCCCTGGGGAGCCGTGCTGCGCACAAGACCTTGCGCGAAGGCCACCACATCGCTGGGCTTCAGCGCCAGCCGATGTTCGGCCTTGAGGCCGGTCACCGTCGGCATGGTCTCGACGGCATACAGCCGGTTCATCTGCTTGCCCGCCTCGTAGCGATGCCGCTCGGCGTAGGCCGCAGCCAGCGGCAGGAAGCCCGGATGCGCAATGCCGCCGAGGAAATCCGCGTCCAGCGAGAGGATGATGTCTGCTTCTTCCAGCTTGTACTGCGCATCGGTGTAGCTGCCGAAGGCCGCCTTGGAAGCCGCGCGCGAAGCATCGGAGTTCACCGGCTCCCACTGCACCAGCTTCGCGGACGGATAAGCCTGCTGTACCTGCTTCCACTGTCCCGCCAGCGTGGGAGAAGTAATGGTCTCGCTCAGGAAATACACACCCTGGCCGCCGCTGGTCTTCCTGATTGCCGAAGCAAGTGCCTGCTGGAACGCTCCCCACGAAGAAGCTATACCGCGGTTGAGCACATGCTGCGAGCGGTCCGGATCGTAAAGATCAAGCAGTGTTGCCTGCGTGAAGGCATCCGACTTGCCCTTCGACATCGGATGCTCCGGATTGCCATCCACCTTGATGGGCCGAAAGGCATCGGACTTGATCAGCACCGGGATCGCGCCGGTAGGGAAGGGGTACGCCGTCGCAAAATACATCGGCTTGCCGAGGATCAGATCCTCCGGCTGCTTGACGTAAGGATAGATCGGCTCGTCCGGCTGCTTGGTGCAACCGGCAAGCCCGGCCAGCGCCAGCGATGCGCCCATGACCTTCAGAAAACCGCGGCGGCTGACAGCATCCACCCACTCGGTCGACTGGCGGGGAAACTCTTCCCGCATCAGCTCATGAAACTCCTGCGTCTCGGCCAGTTCGTCCAGGTTCTTCCAGAAACGCCGCCCGGTCTTGCCGTCCAGCTTGGCGCGGACCGCGGCGAGTGTCAGCTTCGCCGGCGCAATCGCGGTGACAACTACAGGTTGTGCGGCTTGTTGTGCGTCTACGGGTGCCTTTGTCTCAGCCATCGTCTGCTCTGTTCCAATCCCATCGGGTTTCATACCGGTCGTCTTCATCGGTGACACGTCTCGCAACTCGAGAGTTGTTCCGGGGCGCGAATATGGTACTGAGCAGTCAGATACTTGCCCAGGTCCATCTGGCTGGTGAACTTCTGATAGCTCGCCGGCATCGCCAGTTGAAGCGGCAGCGGACTGCCCACCGTCTGGCCTTCGCCCGCATTCGGATGCGGCTGCATATTCACTCCGGACTGCGGTCTTGCCAGCCCTGCGGGATGCGTCGGCTCCAGTTGCAGCATCGCCACTTCAGGATTGCCCTGGCCGCTGGGGTCGGTGGTCGTGCAACTGACGTTCCCCGACGTCGGTCCATCGGTCACCGTGCTGCTACACCATACCGGCTTCTCATTCGAAGGACCGGACCACGCCATGTTGTAGATCTCGCTGGTGGGCCGCAGATTACTGGCCGGATTGCGATGGCAGTTCAGACACCACTCCATCTGCAGCGTATTTTCCTGATACATCAAAGGCATCTCATCAACGCGCCCGTGACAGCTTGCGCAGCCGATGCCTTTATTCACATGGATCTCATGATTGAAATAAACGTAGTCGGGAAGATCGTGTACCCGCGTCCACTGGATCGACGCCCCGGTCGCCCAGCTCTGCCGCACCGGCTCCAGAAGCTCCGCATTCGTCCAGATCTGCGAGTGGCAGTTCATACACGTCTTGGTCGGAGGGATACCGGCATAACTCGACTGCTCTACCGACGTATGACAGTACTGGCACTGGAGCCCGAGACCCTCAACGTGGTGCTTGTGGCTGAACGGTATCGGCTGGTCCGGCCGTTGACCCTGCCGCGTTACCCAGGGGGAGCGCTGCAACTCGTTCAGAGTAACGCCGAGCGCGATGACGATGATGCCCGTCAATACAAGGCTCATGCGGGCCAGCGCGTTCGAACTGCGGTCAAAAACTTGCGCCATGAGTGCGTCCTGCTTCCTTTGCTTTACCTGACTTATAGGTCGGGAAGGTGCCTGCGACTGCTTTGTTGCTGCTCACTATTTCGCCGATCGCCCAGCGGGGCCTGCGGCTTAGGCGTCCGTATTGGCTGCGCCAAAAAAATACTTTCTCTAAGAAACTCCGAGTATATCAGTGGAAAAAGCAATATCGAAGCCCTCTCGGGCACTCTCAATCGTTTTTAATATGTCGCATCCGATTATCGGACCCGTTGCAAATCGCTGGTTTTACAGGCTTGCACAACATCTCGTGCATCCCTGTCCCATCGGCTTCTCGCACCACAACATCTACCCTGCCAAAAAGGTATCGCCCTTGTAAAGGGGCACTAAAATGGTCCGAGTTTGTCGAAAGACTTTCTTCGCGTCCTGCGATACCGTCATCTCATGCCGCGTCCACACAACAGTCCGCGCCCCCCTCGTTACGACTCCGCGCTCGCCCTCAAGGAACTCTCCGCCGCCGATCCCAAGCTCGGCCGCCTCATCCAACGCGCAGGCCCATTCAACATGCGCCTTGCCAGCGCGCAATCTCCGTTCGAGGCGCTGGTCGAGAGCATCGTCTACCAGCAGCTCAACGGCAAGGCCGCCGCCACCATCCATGGCCGCCTGCTCGAAAGCTTCTATCCCCTCTGCGGCCAGCAGCATCCCAGCCCCCAGCATCTGCTCGATTGCCCGAACGAACAACTACGAGCCGCCGGCCTCTCTCATAACAAGAGTCTTGCCCTCCGCGATCTCGCCGCCAGGACGATCGATGGCACC
This sequence comes from Terriglobales bacterium, assembly GCA_041691575.1. Classification (GTDB taxonomy): domain Bacteria; phylum Acidobacteriota; class Terriglobia; order Terriglobales; family Acidobacteriaceae; genus Edaphobacter. The sequence continues at coordinate 75,510 of JBEPUJ010000016.1, read as the reverse complement.
GTCCCCACGCTCGCCCGGATCCGCCGCCTGTCCGACGAAGCCATCATCGAGCATCTCGTCCAGGTTCGCGGCATCGGCCGCTGGACCGTCGAGATGCTGCTTATCTTCCGCCTCGGCCGGCCCGACGTTCTGCCCGTCGACGACTATGGAGTCCGCAAAGGCTTCGCGCTCACCTTCGGCAAGCTCAAGCCCATCGACAAAGTCACACCCGCCGACCTCCCCAAACCCGACGTCATGCGCCGCCGCGGCGAGCGTTGGAAACCATGGTCCTCGGTGGCAAGCTGGTATCTATGGCGGGCCTGTGATCTGGCCTCAGGCAAACTCGTGCCGCTCGCGTGAAAACAACATCATCTCGACCGAAGCCGCCCGAAGCCACGTCATCTCGACCGGAGGCGGCGCTTTTGCCGCCGTAGCGGAGAGATCCCTGTATTTCGTCTTTGCCGTTGCCTGTTTCTTTCGGCCAGATCGAAAAACCCCCAAGTCTTAACTGGATTCTGAGAAGCTATCAAAAAACGCTCTGGCTGGTCATCGATTTTGATAGAAGGAACAGACAGCGGCAGGAGCAAGGACAAGATACAGCGATCTCTCCACTCCGCTGCGCGATAGAACCGCGCGGGTCCGGTCGAGATGACGTTGTTATGGAGTTATGGACAGGTTCTAAGAATGGAAGGATGTGGGCGGATTTAGGTTTTTCTCTTGAAAGGGCTCGATAGGCTTACCCCAATCTGCGCTGAGATCGCGCCAGGTGGGATTTTCAGCGACAATGAGCCGGATTTTCTTGATGCGAGACCAGCGCTTCAGTTGTTTTTTCCGGGCGATGGCCGAGGGTAAATCGGCAAAACGCTCGAAGTAGACGAGGTCTTTGATGTTGTAGCGTGCTGTAAAGCCGTCAGGGAAAGAGTGGTTTTTGTGCTGAAGGATGCGATGCTCGATCTCCGCCGTTACGCCGATATAAAGGTGTTTGAAGGCGCTTGCGAGGATGTAAACGTAGGAGATCTCGTGCATGATGTGGAGTATGACAGGCGCGAGGGTCTGGGAGAAAACGAAATACGGGGATCTCTCCACTCCGCCGCGCGATAAAACCGCGCGGCTTCGGTCGAGATGACGTTTTTCGTGGGGTGATTGAACAAATTCTTAAACCCACACCATCTCCAGCGACGGTTGTCCGAACCAGTACAATCACTCATCTCAACCGGAAGCCAGCGCCCGAAACCACGTCATCTCGGCCGGAGGCGGCGCTTTTTGCCGCCGTAGCGGAGAGATCCCTGCATTCCCCCTTTGTTCTTGTCGCTGTCTCTCATCCAAATCCGGCTGGCACAAAGATCTCCCTGCGCAACTTCTACCGATGAAAAACCCGCTCTACCAATCCCGCCATAAATAACATCTACATTTTCACGATGCCACCTGCTCCAAATATCATCAAAGAATCTATGGCCAAGTCCCGACTCCCCATCAAGACCGTTGCTCCCAGACCACCAGCCACTGATGGAGACACCCACTTCGTCTGTATTCACGGCCACTTCTACCAGCCGCCACGCGAGAATCCGTGGCTCGAAAGCATCGAGGTCCAGGACTCCGCCGCTCCCTATCACGACTGGAACGACCGCATCACCGCCGAGTGCTACGCCCCCAACGGCGCCTCGCGCATCACCAACAAGCAGGACGAGATCATCCGCATCATGAATAACTACGCGCGGATGAGCTTCAACTTCGGCCCGACATTGTTGAGCTGGCTCCAGGACAGCGCGCCCCGCACCTACCGGATGATCCTCGACGCGGACAAGGCCAGCGCGCTCCGTTACAGCGGCCACGGCTCCGCCCTCGCGCAGGTCTACAACCACATCATCATGCCGCTCGCCAACAGCCGCGACGCGCTCACCCAGATCCGCTGGGGCATCGCCGACTTCGAAAAACGCTTTGGCCGCAGGCCGGAAGGCATGTGGCTCGCCGAAACCGCCGTCAATCGCAACGTGCTCGACCTGATGGCCCAGGAAGGCATCAAGTTCACCATCCTCGCGCCCCATCAATGCGCCCATGTGCGCCGCAAGGCCGATCCGGCTAACCCCTCCGTCAGCCCCTGGCTTGGAACACCCGACACCACCGTCGATCCCCGCCATCCCTACTCGGTTCCATTGAACGAAGGCCGCAGCATCGCCGTCTTCTTCTACGACGGTCCCAACTCTCGTGCCATCGCCTTCGAAGGCCTGCTCAACAGCGGCAGAGACCTCGGCCAGCGCCTGATAGACGGCTTCCATCCTCAGGCCTTCAACGAGATCGAAAAGGCCCAGCTCTCCCACGTCGCCACCGACGGAGAGAGTTACGGCCACCATCACAAACATGGAGAGATGGCCCTCTCCTACGGCATGCACTGGATCGAGGACGAGAAGCACGCCCGCCTCACCAACTACGGCGAGTTCCTCGAAAAATTCCCTCCGCTCTGGGAGGCCGAGGTCGAAGAAAATACCTCGTGGAGCTGTCCCCACGGCGTCGAGCGCTGGCGCTCCAACTGTGGCTGCAACGGCGGCAAGCCCGGCTGGAACCAGGAGTGGCGCGCTCCCCTGCGCGAGGCGCTCGACCACCTTCGCGACGCCGTCGCTCCGCTCTCCGAAGCATTCGCCCATCCCCTTTTCAAAGATCTCTGGGACGCCCGCGACGCTTACATCTACGTCATCAACGACCGCTCCCGCGCCTCCACCGCCGACTTCTTCTCCACCCACGCAACTCACACGCTCACCCCCGCCGAACGCATCGCCGCACTCGAACTCCTCGAGCTCGAACGCCACACCCAGCTCATGTACACCAGTTGCGGTTGGTTCTTCGACGAGATCTCCGGCATCGAAACCATCCAGGTCATCGCCTACGCGGGCCGCGTCCTCCAGCTCGCCGCCAAGCTCTTCGGAGAGCCCGGCGTCGCCCTCGAAACCGAATTCCTCAGCATCATGGAAAAGGCAAAGAGCAATGTCCCGGAGATGGGAAACGGCGCTCAGATCTACCGCCGCTACGTCATCAACATGCGCATCGGCCTCGAACAGGTCGGCGCACACTATGCCATCAGCTCCATCTTCCGTTCCTACCCGGAGAACGGCGAACTCTTCTGCTTCGATGTCCATCGCGACAGCCACCAGATCTTCAACTCCGGCCGCGGCCGCGTCGCCCTCGGCCGCGCCGGCATCCGCTCCCGCGTCACCGAGGAGAGCGAGAACATCTGCTTCGCCGTCCTTCATCTCGGCGACCAGAACCTCTCCGCCGCCATCAAGCCCTGCAACCCCGCCGAGCCCGCGGAGCTGGAGGCGTTCACCACTTTCTCATCCGAGATCGGCAACGCCATGCGCCGCGCCAACCTTCCCGAGGTCATCCGTCTCATCGATCACTTCTTTGGCGGAATGGCCTATTCGCTCACCTCTCTGTTTGCCGATGAGGAACATCGCATCCTCAACACCATCCTCAACCGCACGCTCTCCGAGATGGAAGATTCGCTGCGCAAGATCTACGAGGACCACGCCTCTCTGCTCCACTTCCTCACCGAGTCCGGCATCACCGCTCCACCCGCGCTGGCGCTGGCGTCGAGCTTCGCCATCAACGCGAGCATGCGCCGCGCCATCGAGGCCGATCCCTTCGATCCAATCGAGATCGAACGGCTCATCCACCGCGCCGAAACCGACCAGATCGACCTTGACGGCCACCTGCTCGGTTTTACCGCCGGCCAGCGCATGAAGCACGCCATGATCCACCTCGAAGCCGAAGCCGCCGGCGGCGATCCGTCAGCGCTCGGCGCCATCAACAACGCCGTCACCATCGCAAACTCCCTGCACGCGATGCCGTTCGAGGTGAACTTCTGGCAGGCGCAGAATATCTGGAACGATCTGCTGCGCCGCAGCGACAAAAACTACTGGTCCGAAGAATGGAAGGAGAGCTTCAAGAAACTAGGCGAAGCCATGAACATCTCCGTCGATCAACTGGTCATCGAAGAAGGCGTCAGTGCCTTCTAGCGCGGTTCCAAAGCAGCTATACCCCAAGAAAAGAAAGCTATCCCCCCACCATTGTCATCCTTCGCCTAACGGGGTCCCCGGCGAGCGTTTTTGCTCGTTGGGGTGGGGAGGCGGAGGACCTGCTTTTGCTATTGCTCCTGCACGCCTCACTAAGCCTCATCGAGCAACCCCGGACCCCTCCGTCTGCGACATGGAGAATGGCCTCGCAGCCGCACCGGTCGCCCACGTCGTATTCGGCTTGTCCCCCATCACAAAGCGCAGCTCCCCTCCACGAACAATCTCCTCGTGGCGAAGAAAGCCGCGGTCAAGCGGCTTGCCATTCAGGCTCACGCTTTCAACATAGGGATGGGCCGGGCTAAGATGCTCCGCGACAACAGAGAACTTCTCCCCGTTGGGCAGATTGATCGTCGCGTGCTCTACAAACGGACGGCCCAGAACGTACTCATTCGAGCCCGGCGCAACCGGATAGAAGCCCAGTCCGGTAAAGATCAGCCACGCCGACATCTGGCCCAGGTCGTCGTTGCCGACAAGCCCATCGGGCGTAGGCTTGTACTGGCTCGCCACAATCTGGCTCAATCGCTCCTGCGTCCTCCACGGCTGGCCCGCATAGCTGTACAGATACGCCAGATGATGGCTCGGTTCATTGCCATGAACGTACTGGCCAATCAGTCCCGCCATGTCCTCTACATCGGCATAATCCTTCAGATCGACCTTGGCGTCGAACATCGCATCGAGCTTCGCGACCAGCTTCCCATCGCCGCCCAGCAGGCGAATCAGCCCCGCCTCATCCTGCGGCTGATACCACGAGTACTGCCACGCATTGCCCTCGGTAAATCCGCTCTCGGCGCCCGCTCGCGCCGGATCGAACGGCTCGCGAAAACTTCCATCAGCAAGCCTCGGATGCACAAATCCTGTCTTGATATCGAAGACGTTCTTCCAGTTGCCGGCCCGCTTCTCAAATCGCTCGGCAACATCGTTCCGCCCCAGCTTTCGCGCCATCCTCGCAATGGTCCAATCGTCGAAGGCGTACTCCATCGTCTGCGAAACAGCTTCTCCATGCGATCCTGCCATCCCCCCATCGACCGGCACATAGCCCAGCTTCATGTACTCGCCCAGATGGCCATAAGGAGCGTAAGTCGCCGAAGCCACCATCGCATCGAGCGCCTGATTCGCGTCAAAGCCTCCAATGCCCTTCATGTACGCATCCGCAATCTCCGGCACCGCGTGGTAGCCGATCATGCACCACGTCTCGATCCCCTGAAACTGCCATACCGGCAGCACTCCAAAGGGACTCTCCTGCTGCGACGCCAGCATCGAGCGCACCAGGTCGGAGGTCCGCGTCTCTGGCTCGATCAGCGTCATCAGCGGCTGTTCGGCGCGATAGGTGTCCCACAGCGAGAGACTCGATACAAATTGAAATCCCTGCGCCCGATGCACCTGGTTATCCGGCCCCCGATAGCTGCCGTCCACGTCCATCGCCAGGCTCGGCGCCAGCAGCGCATGGTAGAGCGCGGTGTAGAGATTCTGCCGCATCGCCGGTTCCGCATCGAAGCTGACCACAGCCAGAGCCTTCTCCCACGCCGCTCGCGCCGCAGTGTGCACAGCGTCGAAGTCGAAGCCCGGAACCTCCGCATCGAGGTTCGCAATCGCGTTGTCTTCACTCACCGGCGACAGCGCGACTTTGACGATGAGCGGCGACCGCAGCGCGCCGAAGTCAAACGTGGCAATCAGCCCTCGCCCTTCAATCGCCTGCGTGTCCCCGGGCGTATTCCCGGGCGTCTTGAAGCCCTTGTACTCCACCGGCAGCGGTTCGCGGTCGAGCAACTGGTGGCTGGTCACAGCCTGCGAGAAGCGCATAGCAAAGTAAAGCTGCCGCCCCGGAGCCCAGCCTCTCGTCTCACGCATCCCCGTCACCGTGCCGTCCTGCCGCAGTCGAACCCGCGACCACAACACCTTCCCCGGATAGTTGTAGATCGACGAGCGCATGTCGAGCAGAAGATGCGCCGGACGGTTGGCCGGAAACGTATAGCGATGCATGCCCACCCGCGCCGTGGCCGTCAGCTCGGCGCGGACGTTGTAGTCAGCCAGCGTGACGGCATAGTAGCCGGGCGCAGCCTTCTCGGTGGTATGGCTGAACCGCGACCGGTATCCCGACAGCGGCTTGTCCGCGTCGCCCGGCTCCAGCCGAATCTCTCCGGCGATGGGCTGGACGAGGAAGTCGCCAAGGTCAGAGTGGCCCGCGCCCGAAAAGTGCGTCTCCGAAAAACCGAGGATCGTCTTGTCCTCATACCGATAACCGGCAGCCCATTTATAGCTCTGCTTGAAGTTGCGAATCTCGGTATCAGGACTGAGCTGCACCATGCCAAAGGGCACGGTAGCCCCCGGAAAGGTGTGCCCATCCGCTCCCGTGCCGATCAACGGATTGACCGCGTCGTAGGCACTCGGCCGGCTCGTCTGCGCACTGGCCGGTCCGGCAGAGATCCCAATCGTCATCGCCAAAAGGCAGGACGAGAAAAGGAAGGGCGACAAAAGACGGGGCGAGAAAAGACAAGTCGAGCGCAGAGACATTCGAAACAAGGCAGCTGCATCCATGCTGTCGATTGTCGCAGCATCCCAGCCAAGAGTCGGAAACTGAAAGCCAGAATAGGGCTCGCCACCCACCTCCCATCGCCTTCCCTTTCCAGCCCTTTCCCGCTCGCGCCCTGCCCCTGCCCCGTAATCTTGTCATCCTTCCGCGAAGCGGGAGGACCTGCTTTTGCTTCGGTGTACCCCAAGGCTTCAGCCTTGGGCCTCTCAACCAGCCAAAGCAACGGGGCTTTAGACGTTGCTGAAAAGTCCAGTTTTGTTAAGGGCACGGCTTCAGCCGTGCCGTAAATGCTTTGCTGGCAGTGCGGCTTTAGCTGCTGAGGGCTCTTTGCGCACCGCAACGGAGTTCTTCAGCAGCCTCTTCAGCCTGGGGTATGCCCTCCTCCCAGAAATCGCCCTTTCCCCCGCAAAAACTCTTGTCAAGCCCCTGCACCACCTAACTCCATACAAACAAAGGACATCGGCGTGGCATATGAGTTATCCTCCATCCGCTATACTTGTACATAGAGATTCCAAAAAGAAGAAAGCCCCGGTCACCCCCGGGGCTTTTCTCTTGGGACTGTCCCTAACTCTTCAACCACGTCATCTCGACCGAAGCCGCGCAGTTTCATCGCGCGGCGCAGTGGAGAGATCCCTGTATTTCCGCCTTGGTTTTTGCTTTTACCCGTTTCTGACCGCTGCAAAGCGTACAACTCATTCACAATGAATACTTTGCCTATAAAGCATCTGAAATGAATACTTTGCGGCAAATCTAAATCCTAAAGTATTGAATCCAGATACTTTACAAAAAAGTACCCAGGGGGAGGGGTACCCGAAAAGAACGAAAGCAGTCTAAAGTCCCGCCCGCTCAGCGTGCATCGCAATCGCCCGATTGATCTCCAGCGCTAGTGCCAGCGCCTTGCGGCCATCCTCACCCGAGACCAGCGGCGCAGTGCGTGTCCGCACGGCATTCAAAAAGGATTCGATCTCCAGCCGCAGCGGTTCGCCCGGCTCTACTGGAATCTTCGCCAGCGAGAGTCCCGCCGAAGGATGCTGTCCCGCCGCCTGCGCCATCGCAGCAAGCTGCGCCGGGTCCATCCCCGCCGCAGCGGTCACGTCGATCATCAGCAGGTCCTGCCGCGCAAAGTCGAGCGACAGATACTGGTGCGGCTGGAAAAAGCGCAGCTTCCTCACCCGCTCCGTGCTGACTCGGCTGGCGGTAAAGTTGGCGATGCAGCCGTCATCGAACTCCAGCCGCACGTTGGCGATATCGACCTTGTTCGAGAGCACCGGCAGCCCCACCGCTCGCACCTCGCGCACCGGCGAAGCCACCAGGCTCAGCACGATGTCGAGGTCATGGATCATCAGGTCGAGCACAACGTCCACATCGAGCGACCGTGGCGTAAAGATGCTGAGCCGGTGCGCTTCGAAAAACATCGGATGATTCAGATGTCGCCGCGCCGCCGTCACCGCAGGATTGAACCGCTCCAGATGCCCGGTCTGCACGATGCGGCCGTGCACGCGAGCCAGCTCCAGAATCCGGTCGGCATCAGCCAGGTTCGCAGCCAGCGGCTTTTCAATCAGCAGATCGACACCGGATGTCAGCAACGGCTCCGCAGCCGCCGCATGATGCACCGTCGGCACACAGACAGAAGCGGCATCGAGGCCGCCCACAGCGCTCAGGCAAGCCTCGACGCTATCGAAGCCCGACACACCGAACTTTGCCGCAGCCTCCGCCGCAACAGCAGCATCCTGATCGACGACCGCAGCAAGCTGAACATCGTGCCCCGCATCCTGTAGTTCACGATAGACGCGAAGATGATTGCGCCCAAAGGCTCCGGCCCCAACGACGGCGACGCGCAGCTTTGACGGCTTGGATGGGTCTGGTGACACTACTTCGTTTCAGCCGGAGCTTCGACGGCCTGACGGCAACGCGCATAGAGTTCGAGCAGGTGCGACACCTGGTCGTCCGATTTCGACGACGAGGTAACACCAAAGCCGGTGGACCCGCCGCCTTTGCTGCCGACATTGGCCTGGGCGGCGACGAACTTGAGCAGATCGAGCGCGATATCTTCCGTGCGGCGCGCCGTGATGGTGGATTCCATGAAGTCGTTCCTCGTTTCTCTTTAGCCCGATCTTAATTGCCCATGAGATAAGGCGCAAATAAGATGCTATTTTCGATCATGCCTGAATCTGTAGCGAAGAAGCGCGGTTCCTACCACCGCCGCCAGAAATAATGCGGTAGCATGGCGGCATGAGTCCTCGCGCAAACCTTCTTGCCGGTATCGCCATATTGGCTTTGGCAGTGATGGAGACGCTCACTGGGCAGTCTTTAGGGGGATATGGACGCACTGCTGACCGCACAGATGATCCGAAGAATTATTGGGGGGCCGTAGCCATTGCATATGCTGCAGGCCTATTTTTTGTCGGTCGCTATATCTACCAAATCTTCTAATTTCAAACTGAGGCACTATCGGTATTCAGCAGCATTTACCAGCCGAGGTTCAGCTCTCATGCCGCACACAATGTCATACGAGATCGTGTGCGCCAGCCCAGCATGGTCGTCGGCAGTAATGCCGTCGCCCAGCAGCACCGCCTCGTCGCCCACAGCGACGTCCGCAATCTCCGTCACATCGACTATGGTGAGATTCATCGACACGCGGCCCACGATCATCGCCCGCCGCCCGCGCACCATCGTCCAGCCGCCCGGCACACCATCCGATCCGGACAACTCCCGCCGCAACCCGTCAGCATAGCCGACCGGCAACAGCGCCAGCCGCATCGGACGGGCAGCCGTAAAAATCGCGTTGTATCCGACCGTATCGCCAGCCTGCACCTCGCGAATGCCGATCACCCGCGTCTTCCACGTCATCACGGACTGAAGCTCCGGCAACACCAAAGCCTTCGCTCCCTCAACCGGCAGACAATATCCATAAAGCCCGATTCCTGCGCGCACCATCGCACGAGCGCCAACGCGAGCCGCAACCTCTCGCAACCACACCAACGAGCCGCAATCGTGCCCGCAGACCGAACTGTTATCGACCGTCGAGGAGTTGCCCGCATGAACCCAGTTCGGACGCAGCCCAGCGGCTGCAACCTCAGCCAGAGCCTGCTCGAACCGTTCCCGCTGATGCAGCGTCAGCGCCGAGTCCGCAACCTCCGACGAGGCAAAGTGCGTCATCACGCCATCCAGCCGCAACTCTTGCTGGCCCGCAAGCCACGCCAGCAAGTCCCGCAGCTCCTCGCCCGGCACAACACCCTGCCGCGCCATTCCCGTATCAATCTCCAGATGCACCGCCAGCGGCTCTGCTCCGCTACTCCGCACCGTCTCCGCCAGCCACTCCATCTGCTGCCGCGTCCAGACAATAGGAGTCAATCCGGCCCGCACGATGGCCTCAGCATCCTCCCGCAGCAACCCCAGCATCACCAGGATTTCTGGCTGCGCGACGACTCCGGCCAGCGACGCGCGAACCGCAACGCCTTCCTCCGCATCCGTAACGCCTAGCCACTCCGCTCCGGCCTGAGCCAGCACAGGAGCGCATACCTTTGCGCCATGTCCGTAGGCATCCGCCTTCACCACTGTGAGCACTGCGACGCCGTCTCCGGCAATCCTGCCGAGCGCCCTGTAATTAGCCGCCAGCCGCTCTTCTGAAATCTCCACCCAACTCTTCACAGCTACTATCCTAATCGCCGCCAGAGAGAACGCCTCCGTGGTTCACCGGCAGCTGCTGTCCCGGCTTCGGCGTCGCCGCTTTGATAAAGTCCTCCAGCCGCTGCCCGCGACGCGGAACGAACGTGCGCTCCAGCACCAGCAGATCCTCCATGCGATCGATGCGGAACGCGCGGAAGTCCTTGCGCAGCTCGCACCACGAAGCCAGCGTCCACACCCCAGTCCAAAAGGAAAGTGCCAGCGGAAGTACGGCGCGATTGCTCCGTTCGCCATCTTCACGCGCATAGCCAAACGCAATGGCTCGCCGCGCGACGCAGGCTGCATGCAGAATGTCCAACCGCTCGCGCAGATGCTGTGCCATATGGAAACCGCCGGGCGCATAGAGCAGGATGGAGTCGAGATCGTTGCGCAGTTCGGCAGGCAGCACTGCCTCGATGCGTTGCAGCGCGTCGTTGGCTGCAATCACATTCTCCGCTCCTCCCCAGGCGCTCACCAGACGCATCCCCAACACCAGCGCCGTCAGTTCGCTGCGGGTAAACATCAGCGGAGGCAGGTCCATGTCGCGCCGCAGCGTGTAGCCGACACCAGCCTCGCCTTCGATAGGCATGCCCGAGAGTTGCAGGTCCTGAATGTCGCGATAGATCGTCCGCTGCGAGACTTGCAGCTTCTCGGCCAGCTTCTGCGCCGTCAGCAGACGGCCGAGGCGCAGAAACTGAACGATCCGGAAGAGTCGGTCGGCACGTCGCATGAAGTGATCTTAGTGTGAGTGCAGACCGATGTGGTTGCCTTCTGTATCGCGGAGGCAGGCAAAGTGCCCGTATCCGCCGGGAACAGCCGTCTTGGGCATCAGGATGAGACCGCCCGCTCCGGTCACCCGGGCGAGAGCGCCATCCAGATCGCCGTCGCAGTTCAGATAGACCATCGGGCCGTTTGCGCCCGGCTTTTGAAACGTCCGCTTCACCAGCGTTCCGCCCGTCCCGGTCTGGTCGGTGGGAAAGATGGACACGGGGTCGGTGGGGCTTGGACGATGCATCTTCGCGCCCAGCAGGGTCTCGTAAAAGGTAGTAGCTCGGTCCAGATTCTCACACGGAATCTCAAACCAGTTGATAGCGTTCTGGCGAATCGTCGCTGTATTGCTCATGTCGCGCTCTCCTGTAATTGGCTGACTTGAGGCCAAGCATAAACAGGGGCTACTGACAGCATTATGTCAGTAGGCTTTTAATTCTTTCAGACCAGGCAACAGGCGGCGGAAGACAGCCTGCCAACTCTCTCGAAGTAATGCCTGCCAACTAGATCACAGGCGCAACAATCCATGACGCTCCAGCCGCAATTGGATCAAGAACAGTTGCGCGAATACAGGATATGTCTCCTGGCGAAATCTGCAGCGACAAATTGCCATTAATTGTTTGTCCATTGACAGGGACCAGCGTCACTATGGCTGAACCAACATTGTTCACACACAGAGTACCCTTCTTGTTGAAGTTCGCGGTGTTGGCGTCCAGGAGCGTGATGGAATACGGAAGCAATCCACCGGCAAGGAGATTCGTATCGGATGGGATCTGCGTGTAGGCTCCGGATATTGATGTCGAAGCCGTCTGGTAGACGCCTTCGAATCCGGCGCGCATATCGGCAACATAGAATGCTTGACCGGCATCACTCGGATGAGTGCCTGACCCGGACGCGCCATCTGAGAAATACGCAGGATTCGCACAGGCTCCGTCCGCACCAAGCTGCGGCACGGCGGCCTGGTTAGCAACCCAATCGAAGAGATCCGCATTCGCCAGAATCAAGGAATTGAATGCCTGCTTCAGAGCGTCACCCGATAAGCCTTGATAGCCGGTTGTTCCGCATCGACTGATCATCGTTGAGACAACCGTTTTATATCCCAGCGCCTGAGCTTTCGCATTCCAATCAACAACATCCTGGTAGGCGTTCTCCGGCTTCTCTCGATAGTTGACAACGCCATTCGTTGGCCCGGCGTTATAAGCGATGTTGCGTGCAGCCTGCGGGTGGTAGACCACTGCCTCACGATCCTGAACTGTGGCAGCCATATCCTTTGGCGCTTGCCCCGAAACCGCAAAATTATGAATGGTGCATGGGAAGTCCAGGGCCAAAAGAGTAGTTGGATCGTGAGGCGCCATAAAGCCCTGCTCAATCGAAGTCCCAGTAATTGAACATGTGGAATCTGTCGCAGCACTGACTGGGACCGTAAAGGGCACGCCCAGAGCCGTCAATCGATTGATCTCGGCTTTCGTCCGTATCTGAGCCTCCAGCACCGTGTCGGCGGTCGAGGATCCCCATACGCTGTAAATAATCGGAGGATGGGCGATCGTACCGTTGACATTGGACTGCACGGTCATTGGCATCGGAAGCTGCACAGCCGTTAGCTGGTCCGAAGAATGCGACTGGGTCAAGTACCTTACTTCCTTTCCATCCACAGTGATGTGGTCCGGGTCGCCGGCATTCGTTCCGATGACATCTTCAATACAGTGGTTTCCCGTGAAGCCATCCAGTGACGCTGTCCGCGAGCCATAGCTGGAATAGCCGATCGCAGGGAAGTTTGCTAAGGTACCATGACCTTGATCTGACGGCCCGTATGAGGACACAAATGCCTGCCCTGAACTTGACCCAATCGCAGGGGAATAAAGATACAGGTAGAGGGAGAAGCCCGTACTTGTTCCGGCAGGGAAGTAAGCGCAGACTCCATGGACCGGGCGTCCGGAGATCTGAGGGATTGTGACGATCTGATCGTTTGGTTGTAAGCCGACCTGGCCTACCCACTGAGCCGGAGTTCCACTCCCTGAGATCGCTCCAGTATGTCCGTTGCCGGTGATGTCCGCGACCGATGTCCCATTATTGTCGGTGAAGGGGAGATAGAATTCAAGCCCAGCCATCGGGTTTGGCCTGCTGAAGCCCGTGCCCGTCAATGTAGTAGTGGATGTCGATCTCGTAACCGTATCGGTAACCACGAGAGTGCCCGCAACCATTCCCAATCTGGAAGGACTGAACGTTACAGTGATCTGACAGGATTGCGATCCCTGAGCACAGGAGGTTCCCTGGGTCAGATTGTAGCTATCTGAAGGCTGCACTTGAGCGGTCAGCGCATTCCGGTTTTGAGCAATCGCCGTCACACTCTGCGCGGTCGTTGTCAATCCGATCTCTTCAGTGCCAAAGTCCAGGCTTTCCGGTGACAGCGATGGAGCGATCAAAAGTGGAGGCGCCGCATATCCGACCCCAGTCAGGGCTACTGTCACAGACAGGCTTGAGACAGTATCCTGCACCGTCAGTGAGCCGGTTACAGTTCCCACTTTTGAAGGATTGAACGTTACAGCAATCTGACAGGATGGGGACCCTTGCGAACATGTCGATCCTTGGGCAAACCTGAAATTATCGGATGGTTGAGCTTGAACAGAGATCGCATCTCCATTTTGAGAGATGATGCTTATCGTTTGAGCCGCACTGGCAAGACCGACTTCCGTACTGCTGAAACTCAGGCTGAGTGGAGTGGCGACGGGTGCGCTCGCTTCTGGCGGAGGTGCAAACCCTGTTCCGGTGAGTTTCACCGTACTTGCAAGTCCTGCAATCGTATCGCTGACGACGAGCGAGCCCGTAACGATCCCTTTTTGGGAAGGGCGGAAAGTTACCGAGATCAAGCAAGTAAGAGAGCCCTTGACACAAGGCGATCCCAAAGTAGCGACGAAGCTGTCTGTTGGTTGTGCAGAGACAGCTAGCGAAGGGATGTGCTCTGAACTTACTGTTACCGTCTTGACGTTGCCCGCGGTCCCGATCACGGCACTTCCAAGGTCGAGGCTGCTGACGCTGAGTGCCGGGGGAGTACCGGTTTGCGGGCCGGCCGGTGATTGACCAGGGGGAGCAACCGTTGTTCCAGTGCCGGAAGAACCTGAAATCCCTGCCCCGCATCCGGCTAGCACAAGGAGGATTAACCACATCACGAAGCCGCGGCTAAACGAAGAACGGAATATTTCGATCAAGCCGATCACCAAGACAGAGACGTGTTGCAAGCGCGGAACAGGAGTGCCAATAGAAATGCAACGGACGGAACCAGTCTCCAGCCTAATGATCTCGAATCTTCAAATATGTCATGCTTCAGTGGTATTGACAGACCCTGCGGACGGTGTCTCTGGTGGAACTGGAGCGCAACGAGGTCGACTCCATCCCGCTGTTGCGCTGGACAAATCCATCAAAGCGATGACGAAACGAGGAGATGTTTCGACTGGCTGCACTTAGGATAGGAGCCGTGCCGCAAGACTAGTAGCTTCCGCCGCCGCCATCGTTCTGCAGGTTTTCAAACCGTGTGTAATCCGAGAGATACGCCAGATGGACGCTGCCCGTCGGGCCGTTCCTCTGCTTGGCAATAATGATCTCGGCCTTGCCCTTGGACTCGGGATCTTCGTCGCCATTTTCGTCCTTGTTGTAGTAACTCTCGCGATGAATAAACGCCACTACGTCAGCATCCTGCTCGATTGAGCCCGACTCACGCAGGTCGCTCAACAGCGGCTTCTTATCGCCGCCGCGCTGCTCGCTCGAACGCGAAAGCTGCGACAGCGCGATTACGGGAACCTTCATCTCTTTCGCCAGCGCCTTCAACCCGCGCGACACGGACGAGACTTCCTGCGTTCGGTTCTCAAACTTCTTCTGGTTGGCTCCCGCCGAACCCGTCATCAACTGGAGATAGTCGATCACGATAAGGTCGAGCCGCCCCTCCTGCTGATGCAGCCGCCGCGCCTTGGCGCGCATCTCGGCGAGCGTAATGCCCGGAGTGTCGTCGATGAAGAGCTTCGATTCCATCAACCGCTCCAGCGCGCTGAGCAGCTTGCCTTTATCTTCCTTCGGCAAAAATCCGGTCTGAATCTTGCGCGAGTTCACCAGCGCCTCGGACGCCAGCAGACGGCGCAGCAGACTCTCCTTCGACATCTCAAGCGAGAAGACCGCGACCACCTTGCCGTCACGCACAGCAGCATTCTGCGCGATATTAATCGCCCATGCCGTCTTACCCATCGAAGGCCGTGCCGCGATGATGATGAGTTCAGAGTCCTGCAAACCGCTGGTCATGCGGTCGAACTCTGTGTAGTGCGTTGCCAGCCCGGTAATCTCGCGGCCCTGCTCATATAGCTTGTCGATGGAACCGAACGACGACTTTACAATCTCGCCGATATCCGAGAACCCGCCCGTCACCGCGTGTTCCGATATCTCCATCAGCCTGCCGCTGACGTTGTTCAGCACATCGAGCGCTTCCTGGCTCTGGTCGGCAGCGTCGATCATCCCCAGATCGCAGACCGTCATCAACTGCCGCATCAGGCTCTTGTCGCGCACGATGCGGACATAGCTCTCGATGCTCAACTTTCGCGGCAGCCCCTCGCTCAGCGACGCGAGATAGGGCAGGCCGCCAATCGAATCCAGCTCTTTCTGCTTCCGTAGCTCCTCGCCAACCGTCACAATATCGACGGCATGGCCAAGCTCGGAGAGACGCATCATGGCGGTATAGATCCGGCGATGCGAGTCGAGCGCAAAGTCATCCGCCTTCAACAACATCGACGCGTCCGTAATCGCCATCGGCTCGACCAGCATGGCGCCGAGAATGGTCATTTCAGCGTGCAGGGAGGCGGGACGCTCTTGTTCGCCGACGATATGTGGATAGGTAGCCATCGAATTGATACCCTAGCTGAAGAGACCCTGCGGATGTTCCGCCTGAATTGTGGATTAAGCGGAAAATACGCCTCCACAAAGCCTACTCTTATACAGTCAGCATACCGGCTCTGACATGCACGCACAGCCCTGGAGAGGCATCAAGATGGGATCGGAAAAAATTCTCAGCATTCCACCGGTCGCACAGCGCGACAAAACATCCTTCGAGGTCATGCGTGTCTGGATCGCCGAGCAGGGTCAGCACGTCAGCATCCGCAGCGGCGCCTGGGAAGACCCCTTCGCCTGGGGAATCGTTCTGGCCGACCTCGCTCGCCACATTGCCCTCGCCCACGAGCTGCAAGGCCAGGCCGATAATAAAGATGCGTTTCTCACGCGCCTCCTCGAAGGCTTCCACGCGGAGATCGACAACCCTACCGACGAGCCTGAAGGCGAAGTCACGCAGTAGCTCCGGCTCTACTCGCCCTTGTAAGCCTGAAACAGCTCCGGAAAGTCGCGCTTCAACGTCTCGATCTTGGGCCGGTCGCAGACCTGGATATAAGGATTATCCGGGTTCTTCGTCGCATAATCCTGATGGTAGGACTCGGCATCGTAGAAGCCCTTCAACGGCACCACTTCGGTCACAATCGGCTTCGAAAATATATGTGCAGCTTCCATCTGTGCGATATACGCCGTTGCAATCTTCTTCTGCTCGTCATTCGTGTAGAAGATCGCCGACCGATAGGATGTCCCCACATCCGGCCCCTGTCGATTCAACTGCGTTGGGTCATGCACGCTGAAGAAGATGCGCAGCATCTGTCCATAGGTGAGCTTCGACGGATCGTAGACCACCTTCACCGACTCGGCGTGTCCGGTCGTCTCCGTCGTTACCTGGGCGTAAGTCGCCGTCGCCGCCGATCCACCGGCGTACCCGGCCATCGTCGACTGAACCCCCTTCACCCGCTGAAACACCGCCTGCGTCCCCCAGAAACATCCGCCCGCAAACACCGCTGTCTCATGCCCCGAAGCGCCGGCGAGCGGAACATCAACTGTCGCCACCGGAGCCTTCGCCTGTGCGCTGACCTGTGTCATCCTCATTCCCCTCCACCCCACCAGAATCACTCCGGCTATCAGCAGCCCAGCCAACCCAATCCGCACCAGCATCTTGTCCGTCAGCATTCTGAACCTCCACTGCATCCCGCTACCGTTAAGACGCGCTGATCCCGGTTTCAGATTCTCTTATCTGACTGGCCGCGCTGCGCCGTCTGCCCTGAATCTCTATAAATCCATGGATCAAGCTCACCGCCGCAGGAGTCACGCCCGCAATCCGGCTCGCCTGCCCCAGCGTCTGCGGCCTCACCCGGATCAGCGTCTCCTGCATCTCCCGCGACAGGCCGCTTACAGTAGCATAGTTGAACCACTCCGGAATCAAGCGCTTCTCGGCCTTGCGCAGCTTGTCGATCGACCGCCGCTGCTGATCGAGATAGCCCGCGTACTTGATCTCCGTCTCGACCGTCTTCATCTCGTTGCGCACCCATGCGGGCAGCCGCGCCACAGAACCGGGTGCCCCATCTTCGCGCGGCTTTATCGCGCTAAGGTGGGCATCGTGCGCAGCACGACCGTTTTCTTTCAAATCCGACAAAGTGGCATCTATCGCCCCAATCCACACCGCCAGCGTCTCACCCTCATTAGCCATGCGCTCACGAAGCAGTGGAGCAAGCTCCTCTACGACCACCTCAGGCCGCTTCAGCAACTGCGCAAATGTCTGCCCGGCGACTCCGGAGCCATCGCCATCGAGTCGCGCCATCATCTCTGCAGGCAACTCACCCGTGCGCACCCGCGCGGTTTCCAGCAGCTTTTCAAACGCAACGCCGCGCGCCTGCTTCGCTTCATAAGCAGACCAGGCGGCATCGTCGATCAGCCCCAGCCGCCGCCCATGCGGAGTCAGCCTGCGGTCGGCATTATCGATCCGCAGATGCAGACGGAACTCAGCCCGCGAGGTAAACATCCGGTACGGCTCGTTGGTTCCCTTGCTGATCAAATCGTCAATGAGGATGCCGGTATATCCCTCGGTGCGATCGAGCGTAAAACCCGGCTCTCCACGCACTGCCAAAGCAGCATTGATGCCCGCCATCAACCCCTGACAAGCCGCCTCTTCATAGCCGCTCGTCCCGTTGATCTGTCCCCCAAGATACAGGCCCTGCATCGACTTCACCCGCAGCGTCCGGCCAAGCTCCGTCGGATCGATAGCGTCGTATTCAATGGCATAACCCGGTCGCAGCATCTCCGCGTTTTCCAGCCCCGGAATCGAGTGCACCATCGCCGCCTGAATCTCCATCGGCAGGCTCGTGCTCATACCGTTGATATAGACCTCGTGCGTATTCAGCCCCTCCGGCTCAAGGAAAAACTGGTGCCGCGTCTTCTCCGGAAAGCGCACGATCTTATCTTCGATCGAAGGACAGTAGCGCGCCCCGATGCCATGGATCTGCCCGGTATACATCGGCGACCGATGCACGTTCTCGCGGATCAACCGCAGCGTCTCCGGCGTCGTATGCGCGATGTGGCACACGATCTGCCGCAACGGCAACGACCGCGTGCGGAAGCTGAACGGCGTGGGATCGGCATCGCCCGGCTGCTCCTCGAACTTCGTCCAATCGATGGTCCGTCCATCGAGTCGCGGCGGCGTCCCCGTCTTCAGACGGCACTCCCGCAATCCCAGCCGCTTCAGGCTTTCACCCAGCAAAACGCTTGCCGGCTCTCCGCTGCGCCCAGCGGTGTACTGCTGCTCGCCGCAATGAATCAGCCCATTCAGAAACGTCCCTGTCGTAACGACGGTAGCGCCGGCATGAATCGTACGCCCATCGCGCAGCTTCAACCCCCGCACAACCCTACGCACGCTGCCGCCGGGTACCCCATCCTTCGCATCGTTTGTGAAGGATGGGTTATCGTGCGCAGCACGACCGCTTTCCTGACCCAACCCCAAAAAACCGGGTGCCCCATCCTTCGCAGTTTCATCGCGAGGGGTGGGATGTACAAACTCCGCACCGCCCTCGCACGAAAGCTCCTCCACAAGCAGGTCCACCACCTCCGCCTGCTTGATGAAAAGATTCTTCTGCCCCTCCAACACCTCGCGCATCTTCACCCGATACAGCGCCTTATCGCACTGTGCCCGCGGCGACCACACCGCCGGTCCGCGCGAAGTATTCAACAGCCGAAACTGAATCCCGCAGGCATCCGCGACCTCGCCCATCACGCCGCCCAGCGCATCCACCTCGCGCACCAGGTGTCCCTTGGCGATGCCGCCAATCGCGGGATTGCAGCTCATCTGCGCGATCAGGTCGAGGTTCAACGTAAAGATCGCCGTGCGCAGTCCCATCCGTGCCGCAGCCATCGCCGCCTCGCAACCGGCATGGCCCGCGCCGACGACAACCACATCGTATTGTTCCGTAAAGCTCACGCTTCTATTTTAGGCTCCCCAACAAAATAATCCCCGAAATCAAGCACCCCGCGCAGGTCACCCGCAGGCAAACCATGGCGTCTAAGTCGATATAACAAAAATCCACCCTGGAGCTTTGATGATTTCGATCTTCCAATCCCGTCATGCCTGGTTCTTCGCCATCTTCTTCTTTTGCGCCATCCTTGTCCTCGCGAACGTTGTCCACTACATCCTCTTCCGGGTACTCAAACGCAAGGAATCGCAGATGGCAGGCATGGGATGGGGACTACAGCGCTACCTTGGCCACCCCGCGCGCGCCATCTTCTTTCTCACCTGCCTGCTGCTCGCTCTGCCCTTCGTTCCTCTCCCCCTCAATATCGCTCAGACCATTCGCCAGGGATTCATCATGGCAATGGTCGTTGCGCTGGGCTGGTTCGTCGTCGGCTGCATCTATGTGCTGCAATCCGTCCTGCTGCGGAAGTACGACATCACCGCTACAAACAACGTTCGCGCGCGCCGCATCCACACCCAGTTCCAGGTCTTTCGCCGCATGCTCATCACCTTCGTCACCGTGATCGACATCGGCGTGCTGCTGTGGACCTTCAACGACCCACGCATCTGGCACTACGGATCCGGCCTGCTCGCTTCCGCCGGCATCGCCACCCTTGTGCTCGCCACTGCTGCCAAATCGACAGCCTCCAACTTCCTCGCCGGCCTGCAAATCGCTCTGACCGAACCCATCCGCATCGATGACGTCGTCATCGTCGAAGGCGAGTGGGGCCGTATCGAAGAGATCACTTCGTCCTACGTCGTCGTCAGAATATGGGACCTGCGTCGCCTCATCGTCCCACTTACCTACTTCATCGAGAACCCCTTCCAGAACTGGACGCGGGAATCCGCCGACATCCTCGGCACCGCATTCCTTTACGTCGATTACTCCATTCCAGTAGAAGACCTTCGCAAGCAACTCGACGTCATCGTCCATCCTGCTCCGCAGTGGGACCAGAAGGTCTGCGTCCTCCAGGTCACCAACCTCACTGACCGCTCCATGGAGATTCGCTGCCTGGTCAGCACGCGCAACTCCGGCGAAGGCTTCGACCTCCGCTGCCTGGTGCGCGAGAAGATGATCGCTTGGATCAAGCAGAACCACCCCAACGCCTTCCCCGTCACCCGTTTCTCCGCCCTTCCGGACTCAACACCTGGCCTCCATCAGCTTTCAAAGCAACAAGCCGTGCCATAGCAACGGCATTCAACCAGATCACAGCCAGGAGAATCGATCATGATCTCTGGAAGCAAGTTAATCGGATTTATCCCAACCCAGAACGCAGAACGCGCCCTCAATTTTTATCGGGACACCCTCGGGCTGCGGTTCATCAGCGACGACTCCTTTGCCATCGTGATGGAATCAAACGGCACTATGATCCGTCTCGTCCGCATGGACGACTTCACTCCAGCGCCCTATACCATCCTCGGCTGGCAGGTTGAGGACATCGAGCGCACCGTGAAGGACCTCGTCGGCAAAGGACTCGTCTTTCAGCGTTATTCCTTCCTGCAGCAAAGCGAAGACGGCATCTGGACTGCGCCTGGCGGAGCCAAGGTCGCATGGTTTCACGACCCTGACGGCAATACACTGTCCTTCTCTCAGCATTAAGTTTTTAGAACGCGACGCGGATGCCAAGCTGCACCTGCCGCTCTCTCGTCTGACTGGTCGCAGCTTCATTAAACGTCCCGAACGGCCGCACGTTCAACCCCTCCGCCGCCACCGCTGCCGCATCCTGAAATACCAGCGGAGTCACGCCGCCGCTGGCCGTCCCCACAAGAAACGCCCGCTGTATGATCCCCGAATAGTTCACCCGGTTGGTCACGTTGAAGATCTCCGCTACTCCCTGCACTCGCACTCGCTCTGTCACCCGTAGCGTCCGGCTCACGCGCAGATTGAGATTCGCGGCATCCGGCAGCCGCAACGTATTGCGCCCCACCGTAGGCAGATACACCGCGCCGCCAGATCCGTTGATGCTCTGATGACCGCCGGAAAGCCGCCCACCTCCGTAGATGTCATAGCTGTACGGCCTGCCGCTTCTCTCCGTAAACAGAGGAGCGACCAGCCAGCCATTCGCGGCCACGCGCAACCATCGCTGACGGATCGCAAGCCTTGGCTCCCACACCGCGCTCGCCACCAGCTTATGTGGATAGTTCAACGACGACAGCCCCTTGTCATACTGCAACGTAAACGGATCGAACTGTCCGTTCGTCCGGGGAACCGCGCCCATGCTCTGCCCAAAATCAATCGCTTTGGACCACGTCCAACTGGCGCGAAACTCCAGCCCTCCGATACTGCGCCGTCTTGCCTCGATCACCAGCGCGTTGTAGCTGGCGTTGGCGTTCGAAACGATGTCGGTCACCGGCCCATAGCTGGCATCAACGCGCTGAGAATAGACCGGCAAAACAAAAGTCTCGCCGTCGCGAACCCCCGGAGCTCCTGTGACTCCCTGAAGCTGAAACGTCGCCATCGCCGAAGACGGAGCGATATTGAGGTCGACGGAGTTAGACAACTGGCGGTCAAGGTTCAGCAGATACGTCGCGCTACCCACCACGCCCGCGCCAATCTCGCGCTCGATTGCGAAGCTGCCCTGCTGCACCGCCGGTAATCGGAACCTGCGGTCGAATACCGTCGCCGAAGTCGTCGTCCCGACCGCCGCCGGAGGCGTCGTCAGATAAGCGCACGCATAGCCAAAGCCCTGGTTCGCCACCTGTGGGCAATCTGTAACCGTAGCTGGAGTAATCCTCACATGCGTCACCGAACCCGGCAGCGCTGTATTCACCAACGCGCTCCGTACCGTAGCTCCCGGCAATCTCCCGTAGAAGAGCCCGTAGCCTGCGCGAATCACGCCCCGTCCATGCCCCAGCGGCTCCCATGCCACGCCCACCCGAGGCCCGAAGTTATTCCTGTCCTCCGGAAAGATGCTGCTCGCCCCTCGCTCGCCAAACTCCGCATCGAGCGCCGCATTCGGCCTCTGCGGAAAAGGCAGCAACTCATATTCGTAGCGCAGCCCGGCATTCACCGTCAGCCCCGGCCGTACCCTCCAGTTGTCCTCGATATATCCCGCCCACTCCTGTGTATCGAACGTCACCGCCGATTGCCCAAAGCTCTGCGAGAAAGAGCTGAAGCAGAACTTATGCACTGGCGAAATAATCGTCGGACATCCGCCGTTCGGATAGGCATTCACATTGAAGGTGTAATCCGTAATCCAATCCACCAGCCCGCCCGCATGTCCGCTGCTTATGCCGCTGTCATAGTGAAATGCTCCCGCCCGGTTGTTGAGCGAATCGATATGGTCATGCACCAGACTAAGGTCCGCGCCAATCTGCAGCTGGTGACGCCCCACCACCCACGTCGCCATATCGGCAAACTGCACCTTCCGTTCATCCGGATACGCCTTCCTGCCCAGCGAAGAAGACGTCCCAAACGTGAGCCCGTTCGGCCCAATCGCCACCTCCGGAACATAGCCGCCCGGCCCCACCGCAGGCTCCTGCGGCAAGGGAGCCGACGCCTGCTCAAACTGAAAGTCCCTTCCCCTCGCCACTCTCAGCTCATTGCTGAAGTGCGTCCTCTTCGACCACAGCCATCTCCCCAGCAAAGAGTCCACCTTCGCATAACTGCTTCCCAGGCTGGCCACGCCGCGATTCACCACCGCCGCCCGCATCGCCCCACCCGGCGCACTCGATCGCGCACGGTCATACTGCAAACTCAGCCGGTTCCTCGCCGACGCCTGCCAGTCCAGCTTGCCGAAGTTCACCGTCTGGTCCGCCCGCCGCGCCACCGTCCCGGTCAGACTATCCAGATAACTCAGCGCCGCGTTCACCTTCACCGACGTCACGCCACGATTAGCCAGCAACGCCTTCTGGGTCGGAGTCAGCAAATAAAAGGACGCATCCAGAGGCGAAGACACCGCCGGAAATCCCCGTCGCTGCTGATCGAATGCATAGAAGTAAAAGAGCCTGTCTCGCACCACCGCTCCACCCACGCTGCCGCCAAACTGCTGCCGCAGATCATGCGGCTTCACCGCCGCACTGGTCACCACGCCATCGGTGTACCGGGTCGCAATCGAAAACAGATTCGTCGCTCCCCACGCACTGTCCCGCGCCAGATAGAAGCCCGTCCCATGCAGGGTGTTGGTTCCGCTCTTCGACACCGTCGTCACCACACCGCCGGCAGCATGGCCATAGATCGCCGAGTAGTTCTGCCCGCTCACACGAAACTCGCGTACCGCCTCCTGCGAAAACGTATAAGCCACTCCGCCCCGCCGCCCGAACCCACCCGCAAAACCGCGATCACTACGCGACTCGCTCTGATCTTCCGCCTCGCCGCCGGTTCCCCGAGGCACTGCGCCAAAACTCTGGTCATCGTCCACGCCGTCGACCGCCGTGCTGTTCTGTGTCACCGCCAGCCCGCGAAAAATTAATAGTCCCTCTGCATCCGCGTTGGCCGTCGGAGTCAGCAGAGCAAACGTCTGCCAACGCCGCCCATTCACCGGCAGTCGCTCGATCTCTCCCACTGTCACCGTGCTCGCCAACGCTGCCGATCCTGAGATCTCTCCCCGTGCCGTAACCGTCACCGTGGTCGCCACCCCGGCAACGCGCAAACTCCCGCGCACCGCCGTCACCCCGCCAAGCTCAACAACCACCTGCGTCATCACCAACGGCTCAAAACCCGCGCCCTCTACCCTGACCCGATACGTCCCCGCCGGAACCCGCGCCATCAGAAACTCGCCACTGCCATCGGTCGCTGTCTGCGCGACAAACCCGGTCGCCGCATCCTCTACCTGTACCGCGGCCCCGCGAACCGCCGCCCAGCCCGCATCGACCACAACGCCGCGAACAGCGCCATCCACCGCCGTCTGTCCCCACGCACGCATATTCGCAGTCGCCGCCAGCAAGGCCGCAAACACAACCGCCGCAACCAATCTAAGAGACTCTCCGCGCAATCTCGCGCAAAGCCTCCCGAACCTCACGCACTCTTCACGCACCGCAAGCTCCGCATACAACGCGACTACAGAAGAAGGGCAGCCCCAGCGCAACCCGCTGAACAGGCCATCGACAAAACACTAAAAGCTGAGTGATGGCAGACTACCAAACTTCTTCACGAAGCCTGACGAAGTACATCGCAAACAAAATGAGCGGCAGCCGAAGCCACCGCCCATCGAGAATATTGCTTTCTCGTTTAGAACATCAGCCGCAGCGCCACCTGGATCACGCGCGGGCCATACGCATTGTTGGCGTTGGCCTGGCTGACCGAGCCGAAGGTCGGCTGGTAAGTAAGCGAGTTGATGGTTGTGCCCGCGGTATTTCCCTTGACCGTCGAGATCGCGTACCCGGTCGTGCTGACGCCGGTAACATTCTGGTGATTTGCCAGATTGAACGCCTCTCCAATCAGTTGCAGGTTGTACTTCTCCCTGATGGTGAAGTCCTTCTGCGCGCGCGCATCCACAAGAATGGTCCGGGGCTGCCGCTGGCTGTTGCGGCCCACGAACGGCACATAGGAGGTCGCCGAGGTTCCGGTGATTCCCGTGCCCGCCGCCGCAAGGCAACCCGTCGCGTAGCACTGCTGCGGCGTGGTGCCGGTGGTCAGCGCCGAATAGGACAGGCCGCTCTGCGCCTGGACCAGCGGCTTGATCGACCAGCCATTGGCCAGGTACTTCCACGCCGAGCCGCCATGAACACCCGGAACATTGAAGATTGCCCAGCCGACCACTCTGTGAGGAATGTTCAGGCTGGAGTTTCCATAGTTCACCCGCGCATTGGCGTAGGGATCGAGGAAGTTGTTGACGTTCGCCGCCGTGAACTGGTTCTGGCTGAAGTCGAGCGCATGAGACCAGGTGTAGTTCACATCGAACTTGATCCACTTGTTGCCGCGATTGGTGAAGTCGACCGTCAGGGCATGGTAGTTGGAGTTGATATTGCTCAGAACGTCCGTCACCGAACCGAAAGTTGGATCGATGCGTCCCAGGCTGGCGCCTCCCTGGACCTTGCCCGCATAGCCCAGCACCGAGTACGTGGTCCCGCAGGTCAGCGGACCGCAGTTGCTGGTCCCCGCAGCCGGCTTGATTGTGTAGTCGATCTTGTAGGTCTGCGCCGGATCGAGATTGGCATTAATGAAGTTCGGCAACTCCCGTCCAAGAGAGCCGAGGTAGCTGAGCGAAAGCACGTTCTGGTAACCCAGATCCTGCTGCACCGTGAGGTCAAACTGGTGCGTATAGGGGTTCTGCATGTGAGGATCGAGATAGTAAGCCGTCCGCGTTCCAGGAGCCGGTCCGGTCGGAGGCGTCTGCAACGTGGGAAGCGCTGCTGCCACCGTATTCGACGTCGTGAAGCTGGGCGTCGACTGGCTGTTCGGCGAACCGGTATTCTCATACGCGTTCAGCAGGATCGCGTTGGGAATCCGACCGAAATACATGCCGTATCCGCCACGCACTACCGTCTTGCCCAGGCCGAACGGGTCATAGGCAAAGCCGATGCGCGGCGCGATGTTGTTCTTGTCGCTCGGATGGGACGTGGTAATCGCAAGCGTGCCTGCCGACGTACCGCTCAGGTCGGCATACGGCGCGGGCAGCGCCTCGTAGTCGTAGCGCGCACCCAGGTTGAGGGTCAGGCGCGACGTCAGCTTCCAGTCATCCTGCACAAAGAAGCCATAGTCGGTCGTGGACAACTGAAAAACTGCCGGTCCAAAGCCATTGGCATAGAACGAGTAGCAGGGGAAGTTTCCAACACCGCCACCCGTCGCGTCGCAGGTCTTGCCCTTGGAGATCAGGTCCGAGAAGTAGTTCGCGGTCGACGAGTAGTTGATGTAGCCGTTGCCCTCGTACACGTTGTTCTGGAGATCGTTGTTGTGAACGATGTCCTCGCCAAAGCGGATGTTATGCCGCCCGATCAGGATGCTGGCGGTATCGCCCACCTGCCACTTGCGCTCATCCGGATAGGCGACTCGGAAGCCGTAGTACGGCTGCCCCATATAGAAGCCGATGCCGGTGTTCAGCGCGACCTCCGGAGCGAAGCCGGTGCTGTTGATGAGGTTGGCCTTGGTGTAGGCGCTGGAGGGCTGGTTTCCTTCATTGTTCAGTTCGCGCCCGTACTGGTAGCGCACCTCGTTGTTGATGTTCGAGCGAATCAGGCTGTCCAGCTTGACCAGCGTGTAGTCCAGCTTGACGAAGTCGGTGCCGAAGGTGTCGATAGCGTAGTTATTGGTGCCCTGCGTCTGCACGCCGCCTGGCGAATCCCAGCGCAGGCGATGATAGAGGACGCTCAGATGGTGCTTCTGGTTGATCTGCCAGTCGAGCTTTGGCGTATTAATGAGCTGGTTGCCGTACCGCGGCACCGGGCCAAGGTTGGTCAGCAACGCCTGGAGCTGATTGTTATACGAAGCAGAAGCATTCGTGTAGGTCATACCTAGTCGCGCTGCCAGCAGGCAGACTGCCGGATTGGCAGAGCCGGACGTAGCACCTGTATAAGTTCCTGTAGCCGCGTTGCAGCTCTGGCCGCCGGGTACGCTGGCATCCGGTGAGACAAAGAACGCGCCGGGATTGTTAGCCTTGGCCGTTCCCGGAAAGTTTCGCCGGAAGGCATCGAACGAGTAGAACCAGAAGAAGCGGTCCTTGATCAGCGGCCCGCCCACGCCGAAGCCGTACTGGTTGCGGTTGTCCTTCGGTCGATAGGGCGAGGTAATGTACTTGCCTGAAGCCGCGTCGAATGTCGTGTTGGTCGCTCCGGGGACGAAGGCCGAACGGCTCGAATTGCGGTTGTAGAAGTACAACTCGCCGTGAAGCTGGTTGCCGCCGCTCTTGGTCACCGAGTTCACCACGCCGCCGACCGCGCGGCCAAACTCAGCCGAGTAGACGCCCGTGTTCACCTGAAACTCGCGCACCGCGACCTGCGAGGTCGAGTACCCGGCGCGCGTACGTCCGCGCTCTTCGCCGAAGAAGCCCTGGTTGTCGTCGGCGCCGTCGATCTGCACGTTGTTGAGTACAGCGCTGATCGCACGGAAGCTCAGCAGGCCGTAGCCGCTGGCGTCGTTGGTCACGCCCGGCGTAGTCAGCGCAAGCGAGGACCAGCGGCGGTTATTAATGGGAATATTCTCAATCTCCGTATTGCTCAGGTGGCCGCCGTATTCAGGCGTATCGAACCGCAGCACCGGAACCTCTGCCGTTACCTCGACGGTCGTGCTCACGTCGCCGGTCTTCAGGTGAGGATTCACCGCTGTCACCGAGTTGACCTCAACCAGCACGCCCAACTCGCGCCGCTCCTGAAAGCCGGGAGTCGAGATCGTCACCGTATAGGTGCCGGGGGCAAGTTGCGGCGCGCGAAACAGCCCGGCGGCATCGCTGGTCAGAGTCTGTTCTGCGTTCGTCGCATTGTTGTGGATCAGAACTTTGGCATTCGGGATGGCGGCGTCGGTCTCATCGAGCACGGTGCCCGAGATCGCCCCTTGGGTGGTCGTCTGCGCAAATGTCGGACTTGCGGCCAGACACAGTACCGCCATAACCAGCAGTAGTTTCATCTTCATCTTCATCTTTGGTCTCCTGGAATTTTCCCCGTACGCCCATCCGCAAACGCCGCTTACAATCCACGTCTACAGTCCAGACATCTCTATTCTATGAGCTATTCCACGGTTTCATACGCTGATTAACGCCCTGTAAAGCCTTCGGTAATCGCATATATATCAGGGTTTAGCTGTTTGTCTTCCATAACTCGTTTCGATTCAATGCTTAAAGAAGCACCGGCCCCGATGCCCACTCCCAGGTTCGGAATTTTATTCTTTCACCCTTATCATTGACAAGATTTTTTATGCTGCCGCCCGATGGCCCCTGTCAGCCCAATTTCATCGTGCCTCCAACTCCTATCTGCGTATGCTGGAGTGACTTCACGATTGGGAGTGAGCCTTGACCGCTACGAAGACCGCTACGCAATGCGCCGGTTCCATCCTCCTCACCCTGTGCCTGACCATGGCGTCGTTCGCTCCTCGGATCTCCGGCGCTCAATCCAACGCGCCCAACGCCCAATCGAGCGACCAGTGGAACCTTCAGTCTCCCAGCGGCAACATTTCGATCCAGCTCCACCGTTCGCCGCTCACCTACTCCGTCACTCGCAACGGTCAGCCCGTTCTCATCGATTCGCCCCTCGGTCTCGATCTCAAGGGCCAGCCACCCTTCACGGACCTCCAGCTCATCGACCTCCAACAGAACACCGTCGACACCTCGGCCGCTCATGTCTGGGGCAAGTCCACCCCGATCCGCAATCACTACAACGAGCTGGCCCTCTCCTTCAGTGAGCAGGCAGCGCCTCACCGCAAGCTCGGTCTCACCTTCCGCGCCTACGACGACGGCATCGCCTTCCGCTATGACCTCCCCGCCCAGCCCGGCCAGCAGAACTTCGTCCTCGCCCGCGAACTCACCGGCTTCCGCTTCCCCGGCGACCCAACCGTATGGGCCACCATCTACGCCGCCTTCCACCAGTCGTCCGAAGAACACTACCCCCGCCAACGGCTCTCCGACCTTCCCGGCTCCTCCATCGTCGGCCTTCCCCTCCTCGCCCAGCTCCAGCCCGATCTCTACGTCGCCATCGCGGAGGCCGATCTCACCGACTGGGCCGGAATGTCTCTCAAACCCACCAACACCGGCCTCGTCGCCAACCTTTCGCCGCGGCTCGACGGCAACGGCCTGGTCGCCTCCACCCTGCCCCATGCCTCTCCCTGGCGCGTCCTTATGCTCGGGGCCACCCCCGGAGCCCTGATCGAATCCTCCCTCATCGAGAACCTCAACCCGCCATCGGCGATCAAAGATACCTCGTGGATCCACCCCGGCATGATGGCCTGGGACCACTGGTGGAGCGGCGACACCAAGGTGGATAACGACACCATCAAGCGCTACATCGCCTTCGCCGGCGAGATGGGCTTTCCCTACCAGCTCATCGACTGGCAATGGTACGGCGCCTTCAACGAGCCCACCGCCGACATCACCCGGCCAGCCTCCCAACTCGACATGCCCATGCTGCTTCAGTTCGCCAAAGATCACCACGTCCGCGAGTGGCTGTGGCTGCACAGCGGAGACGTCAACCGCGCGCTCGAAGCCGACAAGCTCGGTGCCGCCTTCGCTCTCTACGAGAAGTGGGGCATCGCCGGCGTCAAGATCGACTTCATGGATAGCGACGATCAGGACATGGTCAACTGGTACATTCGCGTCGTCCAGCTCGCCGCCGCGCACCACCTCATGGTGGACTTCCACGGAGCCTTCAAGCCCACCGGCCTGCGTGTCACCTACCCCAATCTCCTCACCCGCGAAGGCGTCCTCGGCAACGAGTACAACAAGTTCAGCAACCGCGTCACTCCTACCCACAAGCTAACGCTGCCCTTCACCCGCATGCTCGTCGGCCCCATGGACTATACCCCCGGCGGCTTCCTCAACCGCAGCCCATCCCAGTGGAAGCAGACGATACCGACGGAGGTGATGGGCAGCCGTGCCCAGGAGCTGGCTCTCTTCGTCGTCTACTGGAGCCCTCTCACCTGCGTCACCGACGACCCGGAGCACTACCGCAACCAGCCCGGTCTGGATTTCCTCCGCGCCGTCCCTACGATCTGGGATGAAACCCGGGTCCTTGACGGTGCCGTGGGCGAACACATCGTCGTCGCCCGCCGCCAGGGGAACCGGTGGTTTGTTGGAGGAATGACCGCCGACCAGCCCTATACCTATCGCCTGCCTCTTACCTTCCTCGGCAAAGGCACGTACACCGCTCACCTCTTCACCGACCCCACGAACCCCGAAGCCAGCTACGAGTCTCTCAACCAGAGCACCCGGACCGTCACCTCCAAAGACACTCTGACCCTCCCCATGCGACTGGCCGGAGGAGCGGCCCTCTATTTCGAGCCAGCCAAACCATAAAAGCCGTCATCGCAACCCACAAATTGCACCCTCACAAATCGCAACCACCACAAACACACGTCACTGCAAACCGCCACAAATACACGTCATCTCAACCCGCCATAAAAGCACGTCATCTCGACCGAAGGCGGCGCTTTTGCCGCCGCAGTGGAGAGATCCCTGTATTTTGCCTTTGCCCTCGCCTCCCACGCGAACCTCCGCCCCATCAACGCCCTTGCGTCGCGAAGGCCGAGCCATGGCCGATGAACTTGTCCGCCCACTGAATGAAGTACTTCATATTGGGCGCATCAGTGTGCCCTCCGTCGTGCTGGCGCCACGCAAGTTGCCCGTCGAGCAGGCCGACGTTGACCGGCGGCATCTTCGCCGCGTGGTAATCCTCAGCAACGTTCAGCCCATTTGCGCCGAGCAGCTTGAAGACAGGACCGGCGGCCACCGTTGCCATAAAGCTCCCCTGGTGATCCAGCCATTTGGCATCCCCTTTTTCCGGAATCCCATAGCTGATGAACGTCAGCCGCGGTGCGCACAGCGCAATCAGTTCGTTGGAGTCAACCGGAATGTCGCCGGGATTCCTGCTGCCGAAGGTCGCCTCCGACGCGCCGTATTTCATAAAGTTCCCGGCCATCCAGTAGTATTCGCCGCCCGTCAGACTTTCGACCGCCTCGCCGAAGTTGCGGCGAAGCAGCGTGGCGCCGCCCTTGCCGGAAGACCCCACCAGTACCATGGCGAAGCGCTGATCGAAGGCCATCGTCACCAGCGCGGCCTTCCCATAGCGCGAGACTCCTTCGATGCCGACATGCTTGCTGTCCACCGCGGCATCGGTCTCAAGATAGTCGAGGCTGCGGCCCGCACCCCACGCCCACGCGCGCAAAGCTCCCCAGTCCTCGGGCTTGCGCGGCTGCCCTTTGTTCACCAGCCCGATGACGCCCCGCGTCAGGCCTGCCGCGTTATCGGCCTGCACGCTGACCGGGTCCAGAGTCGCAAAGCCCCAGCCCGCAGCGATCAGTTGCCATGTGTTCGGCGGGTCGCCATCCGCATTGAACTGCGGGAACTGAAATGGCGTGGGACGTTGCGGCTCCCATGCCGGGTGCTGCTCAAAGACCTCCCGCAGCGAGGGATCCTGCCGCACCAGCACTGCCTTCATCGCCACATTAATGCGCGACAGTTCATCCGCCGAAGGCTCGTTCGGCGCGGGAAAGCCGCTGCGGCCAAACATCATCAGCACCGGCACAGGCCCCTTGGCGTCTGCCGGAGTCACCAGAGTCATTCGGATATCCACTTTAATCAGCGGATAAGCCGAATTATCCACATGCCCAATCAGCTCCTTTGCGATCACGGGCTTGCCGCCGATGATCTCCCTATCGGTGGCCAACACCGTCCAGATCACCTTCGTCGCATTCTTCGGCACCCGGCCATAGACATCCCGCTCGAAGCCCTCCACGATCTCGGGCCGGCGCTTGTCCCACCACAGCTTCGCCGTCGTCACCTTCTCCCCGTTGTTGAGCACGAGAGCATCGGGCACATTGGGATAAAAATTGGCCTTTGCCTCATCGTAGTTGGCATGGTTCGCCGCCTTCTCATTGCCGCTGGGACCGGGCCGCAGCGCCTTGATGCCGAGCTGGCCCATCATGTTCTGATGGTCCTGCTCGACGGTAAAGGTCACGGGAGCGGGCAGGGAAGCATCTGTCTTCGCCTTCTGAGCGATTGCCGCCGGAGCTGCAATACAGGCAATCAGCACGGGAACTGAGACCCAAAAAGCTTTTTGAACCGAACTATATCTATGCACAGGCCCCCTTCAGGGATGCTATCCTTGCTGCGATCTTTATTAAATCGATTTAGTTCGATACAGATAATAAAGCATGGGCATGAAACCGGCACGGAAAAATTTACTGCTCGTCGCATTCCTCCTCCTGGCACTCGCTCCCGGAAGGCTGGCAGCCGGACAAGCCGCATCGCCTCTACCAACCTGGGTAGGGACGTGGGCCGCCTCGCAACAGATCCCCGAACCGCAAAACTCGCTCGCCCCGCCGATCTGCATGACGTCACCCTCCGTCAGATCGTCCACCTCTCCGTCGGAGGAGCGGCCCTGCGCGTCCACCTCTCCAACGCCTTTGGGACGGAGCCGCTGCACTTCACCTCGGTCCATATCGCTCGGCCCCTGTCTTCCTCTTCGCCAGTAATCGATCCGACGTCCGACAAGGCTCTCAGCTTTTCCGGCAGCAGCGATGTAATCGTCCCCGCAGCTGCCGAGTACATCTCGGACCCCATCGACTTTCCCGTTGCCCCTCTCTCCAACCTGGCGATCTCCTTCCATCTGGACACGCCGCCGACGCAACAGACCGGGCACCCCGGCTCCCGCGCCACGTCGTATTACCTCCACGGCGATCTAGTCTCGGCGGCCGATCTTCCCGCTGCCAGCAAAGTGGACCACTGGTACCAGATCTCGGGAGTCGACGTCTCCGCCCCCCGAAATGCAGCCGCCATCGTTGCCCTGGGAGACTCCATCACCGACGGACACGGAGCCACCTCCAATGGCAACGATCGCTGGACCGATGTCCTCTCCCAGCGGCTTCAGGCCTCTCCCGCAACCCGGTACCCCAGCGTCCTCAATCAGGGCATCGGAGGAAACCATCTCCTGACAGACGGCCTCGGCCCCAACGCGCTCGCCCGCTTCGACCGCGATGTGCTGGCGCAGACCGGCGTCCGCTACCTGATCGTCTTCGAGGGCGTCAACGACCTCGGCGGACTCACCCGCGAGCATGAGGTGCCGCCTGCGGAACATGCCCTGCTGGTCGAGCGCATCCTCGACGCCTACCAACAGATGCTTCTTCGTGCCCACGCCCGCGGCATCACCGTGATCGGCGCAACCATCACCCCGTATACGGGCTCGGACTACTACCACCCCGGCCCCGCCAGCGAAGCCGACCGCCAGGCGATCAACCAATGGATTCGCGCCGCCGGGCACTTCGATGCGGTCATCGACTTCGACAAGGCCCTGCGCGATCCCCAGCAACCCAGCCGCCTGCTGCCCTCCTATGACAGCGGCGACCATCTGCATCCCTCCCCCACCGGCTACCGCGCCATGGCCGACGCCATCCCCCTCGCCCTGTTCACACGCTGATACCGCCCTTTGTTGTCATCCAGATCTTCTTTGTTGTCATCCCACCGCCCCTTTGTTGTCATCCCGCAGCGAAGCGGAGGGACCTGCGGTTGCCCTCCGCCACCCGCCCACCCCACAAACCCACGTCATCTCGACCGAAGGCCCGCAGGGCCGCAGCGGAGAGACCCCTGTATTTCATCTCTCCCCGCATCAGGCACACTGAGAAATCCCCCCTGTACACTGAACACTGCGCATGTTTATCGATGAAGCACGAATCCGAATCAAGGCCGGCGACGGCGGCAATGGCTGCATGGCCTTCCGCCGCGAGAAGTTCGTCCCCCGTGGCGGCCCCTCCGGCGGCGATGGCGGCCACGGCGGCGACATCCTCATGTCCTCGTCCCTGAGCCACAATACCCTCGTCCACTTCCGCTTCAACCCCGAGCATAAGGCCCAGCGCGGAGGCCACGGTCTCGGCTCCAACTGCTCCGGCTACGCGGGTGAGCACACCACACTCAAGGTCCCCGTCGGCACCCTCGTCTACGACGACAACACCGGCGAGCTCATCCACGACTTCACTCGCCCCGAAGAGACCATCGTCATCGCCCGCGGCGGTCGCGGCGGTCGCGGCAACCAGCACTTCGCCACCAGCACCCACCAGGCCCCCCGTGAACACGAGCTGGGCCGCGCTGGCGAAGAGCGTAACTACCGCCTCGAACTTCGCCTGCTCGCCGATGCCGGATTGGTCGGCTATCCCAACGTGGGCAAATCCACGCTGATCTCGCGCCTCTCCGCCGCCAAGCCCAAGATCGCCAACTACGCCTTCACCACGCTCGAACCCAACCTCGGCGTCGTCCAGGTCGGCGAGTACCCGCACACCGAATCCTTCACCATCGCCGACCTCCCCGGCCTCATCGAAGGCGCGCATCTCGGCGCAGGCCTCGGCATCCAGTTCCTCAAGCACATCGAGCGCACCAGCGTCATCGTCCACCTCGTCGACGTCTCCGACTCCAGCGCGACCGAAGGCACCGCACGTCCCGACGCCGTCGCCGACTTCAAGGTCATCACCGAGGAGCTGCGCAGCTTCGACCCCTCGCTCGCCACCCGGCCTACTATCGTGGTCGCGGCCAAGTGCGACGTAGCCAATCTGGACAAGCTCAAAAAGCTCACCGCCATGGCCAAGCGCCGCAAGCTCCCCTTCTTCGCCATCTCCGCCGTCACCGGCGAAGGCGTCGAAGCCCTCAAATACGCTATCGCCGAGACGGTATCCGCCCACCGCCCCGCCCGCATCGAAGCCGAAGCTCCCACCACCCCCGCCAAGCGCAAACCCCACTATCCCCCACCCGCTCCCTCCGCCCGAGGCCGCACCTAAGCCGACTCTTGCCGCATCACACTCCCCTCCTCTCCCTCCCCCGGCCCGCAACAAGCCGCAGCATTTTCCTAACCCGCGCCCGACCCCACGTCATCTCGACCGGAGGCGGCGCTTTTGCCGCCGCAGCGGAGAGATTCCTGTATTTCGTCTTTGCCCCTCACGCCAATCCCGCAGCCTCCCTATGACTTCAGTCATAATCTCCTCTGGAAAACTGATTTCCGCCATGTAGCATCTGGCTCAAAAGTGCTACATCGCTGCGTAAATGGAGATGCTACGTTTCAGGCAGTAACTAGTTGCCTGAAGGTGCATTATGAGCGGCCACACCCTCCCTCCCCTCGTCGGTTTCTACGACTTCCGTCTGGTAACAGCCTCCGTTCTCATCGCCATCGTGGCGGCCTATGCCGCGCTCGATCTCGCCGGCCGCGTCACCGCCGCGCGAGGACTCGCCCGGTTTCTCTGGCTGAGCGGCGGCGCCTTCGCCATGGGGCTGGGCATCTGGGCCATGCACTACGTCGGCATGGAGGCTCTCCGCCTTGATGTGCCGGTGCGTTACGACTGGCCGACAGTTCTGCTCTCGATGATCGCGGCCATCCTGGCATCGGCCATCGCCCTGTTTGTCGTCAGCCGCAAAACGCTGACGATCGCGTCCGTCACCGTGGGCAGCCTGCTGATGGGCGGCGGCATCGCGGCCATGCACTACATCGGCATGGAAGCCATGCGGCTGCCGGCGATGTGCACCTATTCCGTGGGCCTCGTCGTTCTCTCGGTCGTCGCCGCCGTCGTCATTTCTTTTGTAGCCCTGTGGCTCACCTTCGGCCTGAGAAACCAGATGGCGACCTGGAGCTGGCGCAAGTCCGGAAGCGCCGTACTGATGGGGCTGGCGATCCCCGTCATGCACTATCTCGGCATGGCGGCCGTTAGCTTCATGCCAGCTCCGCTCCCGGCCTCCGCGTTGCGCTACGCCGTCAACATCTCCGAGCTGGGAGTGGTCGAAATCGGGCTGGTCGTCCTGATGATTCTCGGGTTCACGCTGCTGGCCTCGATGCTCGACCGGCGCTATTCCATCCGCGACAAAGAGCTGGAGATCAGCGAAGAACGCTATCGGATGATGGAGCAGGTGACCGCCGAGCGCGAAAAGGCGAGGGCTGCCGAAGCCGGCAGCCAGGCCAAGAGCGAGTTCCTCGCCAACATGAGCCATGAGATTCGCACCCCGCTCAACGGCATCATCGGAATGACCGACCTGACGCTCGAAACCGAGCTCACCCGCGAGCAGCGCGACTATCTCGAAACCGTCAAGATGTCGGCGGACTCGCTGCTGAACGTCATCAACGACATCCTCGACTTCTCGAAGATCGAGGCGGGCAAGGTCGATCTCGAAGAGATCGATTTCGACCCCTGCGAGTGCATCGAAGGGGCGCTCAAGTCGCTCGCCCTGCGCGCCGACGAGAAGGGCCTGGAGCTTCTGTGCGAGGTTCCCCATAATATCCCGGAGACGGTAACCGGCGACCCCGGGCGGCTGCGCCAGATTTTGCTCAACCTCATCGGCAACGCGCTCAAGTTCACCTCGGAGGGCGAGATCGGCCTCAAGGTGCATACCGATCTGATCGAAGAGAGGTTCGTGACCCTGCGCTTCACCGTCTCCGACACCGGCGTCGGCATCTCTCCGGAGAAGCTCAGCTCCATCTTCGATTCCTTCAGCCAGGCTGACACCTCCACCACCCGCGAATTCGGCGGCACCGGACTGGGTCTCACCATCTCCCGGCGCCTGATCGAGATGATGGGCGGCCGCATCTGGGTGGAGAGCGAGCTCGGCGTCGGATCCCGCTTCCACTTCACGATCAGGGTAGGAACGGTCGTCGAGCAGGCGCGCGTCCCCGACACCACCGCTCCGCTCACGACTCTCAGCGGAGTCAAGGTGCTGATCGTCGACGACAACCGCACCAACCGGCGCATCCTCGAGGGCCTCGTCCAGCGCTGGGGCATGCTTTCCACCGCCGTATCGGACGCCGAGAAGGCGCTGGCCGCGCTAACGACAGCGCGCGAGGCCAACCAGCCATATGGCCTCATCCTCACCGACATGCACATGCCCAAGATGGACGGCTTCGACCTGGTCGAAGAGATCAAGCAGAGACCGTCCCTCTCCACTTCAACGATCATGATGCTGACCTCCGGCGGCCAGCGAGGCGACGCCGCCCGCTGCGGGGAGCTGGGCATCTCCGCATATCTCCTGAAGCCAGTCCGACAGGCGGAGTTGCGTGAAGCCATTACGCGGGTGCTGACCCCGAAAGAGCAGATAGGAGCCGTTCCTATGATTACCCGGAAGTTGCTGCAGGACGATCTCGATCCAAAGAAAGCTCTTCATATCCTGCTGGCCGAAGACAATGCCGTCAACCAGAAGCTCGCCATCCGTCTGCTCGAGAAGCGAGGCCACCAGGTCGCGCTCGCGGGCAATGGGCGACAGGCTCTCTCCGCCCTCGAGAAGACCGACTTCGATCTCGTCCTGATGGACGTACAGATGCCCGAGATGGACGGCCTCGAAGCGACACAGTTGCTGCGCGAGCGCGAGAAGGGAACAGGAAAGCATCAGCCGGTCGTCGCCATGACCGCACTGGTGATGAAGGGAGACCGCGAGCGCTGTATGGCTGCGGGCATGGACGGCTACCTCTCCAAGCCCATCCGCCCCCAGGAGCTCGACGAGGTGCTCGATAGCTATATCACCCAGGAGCGCGTCGACTTCACCGCCGACTCCGTCGCCGACGTCGAGCCACAGGAATCCGCCGTCTGCGCGACTGAGCTGCTGGAGCGCATCGACGGAGACCGCGCCTTTCTCTCCGAGCTTCTCGCCCTCTTCCGCGACGATTATCCCAACCAGATCCGCTCCGCGCGTGAAGCGGTGAAGACAGGCAACGCCGAGGCCCTGCAGCGCGCCGGTCATGCGCTCAAGGGCGCACTGGCCAATCTCGCCGCCCCTGCAGCAGCCCGTCTTGCAGGACAGCTTGAGTCCATGGGCCGGGCGGGCGATACTCAGCTTGCGGCCGATATCCTGGCCGATATGGAAAGAGAGTTGGAACGCGTGGTCGAAGAGCTCGAGTCCCTTTGCATGGAGACGGTCAATTGAAGATTCTTCTTGCAGACGATGATCCTGTTTCCCTGCGGCTGATGCAGCGAACTCTTGAGAAGTATGGCTACGAAGTCGTCACCGCGACCAATGGAATTCAGGCGGCGCTCGAGCTGTGTAGTCCCAACGGCCCGCGGCTCGCTTTGATCGACTGGATGATGCCCGATCTGGACGGCCTCGGTGTCTGTCGCGCCGTGCGCTCCAGGAACGAAAACGCCTATGTCTACATCGTGCTGTTGACCTCTCGGCAGTCCAGCGAAGATGTCGTCAGCGGACTGGAAGCCGGGGCCGACGATTACCTGACCAAGCCGTGCCACGCCGCGGAATTGAAGGCCAGGCTCCACACCGGGCATCGTGTGCTCCAGCTCGAAGACAAGCTGGTGGAAGCGCGCGAGGAGATGCGCTTCAAGGCGACCCACGATGCTCTGACTTCGCTTTGGAATCGAGGCGGCATTCTCTCGCTGCTGAACAGCGAGCTCAGCCGTTCCGCCCGCAACCACACGCCCACCTCGCTGCTGCTGTGCGACGTTGACCACTTCAAACGCATCAATGACACCTATGGCCACCCGGTTGGAGACGAGGTCCTGCAACAGGTCTCCATATTCCTGCGCGACCTGGTGCGGCCGGAAGACTCCGTCGGCCGCTTTGGCGGCGAAGAGTTCCTCATCGTGCTGGGAGGATGCGACAACGCTGCCCTGAAGAGACGCGCCGGCCAGATATGCGAGGAGCTCAGCCGCGTCCCCTTCATTACCCGAGAGGGCCCTGTCTCCGTCACGCTGAGTATCGGAGCCATCACCATTGAACATTGGGATCATTCCCTCTCGATCGATCCATTCCTGAAAGAAGCAGACGCCGCTCTCTACCGCGCAAAGGCAGAAGGCCGCAACCAGGCTGTCTTCGCGGAGTCGCTGGCCTCTTTGTAAACACTTTCATCGCAACGGGCCAGATCGCAACGAACCGGCTCAGAGGGACCGTGCAGCGTCCTGCAACCCCGGTAAAACCCTTCGCAACGGCAGCCGGAAGAGACCCGCATCCTAAAAAAATGCGCCCCAAAATTCCCCTCGAAACACCCCAACAGGTAAACTAGACGCTACATGAATCTCCGCAAAGTACTCCTCCTTCTGGCCGTCGCCACATTTATCACCGCAACTGCCCCGGCCCAGTTGGGCGTCTATGGAACCTTCACCGCCTCCCGTCTCGGTAACATCAAGTCTTCGCCGGAGATTCCCAATTCCAACGGAGTCAACAACGACGTCTCCCCCCTCGGCGGCACCGGCGGCATCTACTACGACTTCTTCAAGCTCGGCCCGGTCAAGCTCGGAGCCGACCTGCGCGGCAGCATCGCCACCACCAAGCGCGGCGCATACACGAACGCCAATGGCGGCGGAGCCCGCGTCAACTCCGCGCTCTTCGGCGTCCGCGCCTCCTTTCACACCCCCATCTTCCATTCGCTCAAGCCCTATCTCCAGGCCTCCGCGGGCATCGGCAGCAGCAACTACGGCCTCCTCTACAGCAACGGCGTTACCCTGCGTAATAACTTCGAATACATGGGCTTCGCCGGTGTGGACATCCCTATCCTGCCCATCATGGACTTCCGTCTGGTCGAGATCGGAATGGGCGGACTCAACCCATTTGGTACCACCAGCCACAACTATTCCCTGCAATCGGTAAGCACCGGTGTCGTCTTCCACTTGCCCTTCTAGGAGATCTAAGCCAGAGAGGGATAAATTTCGTGCGCGTAGCTCTCTTCGGCGGCACCTTCGACCCACCCCATCGTGGCCATCTCAGCATCGCCACAGCTGCCGCAGACGCATTTCGCCTCGATTCCGTCCTCTTCGCCCCCGTCGGTCATCAGCCTTTGAAGCCCGGCGGAACCTCCACGCCCTTCGCCGACCGCCTCGCCATGACCGCCCTGGCCTGTGCGCCGCCTGCGGACGGTATCGCGGCCAGTGTTGAAGACAAGCGCTTTCAAGCCTCAACCCTCGACTCCCCCCGCCCCGACGGCCTTCCCAACTACACCGTCGACACGCTCGCCGAACTCCAGCGCACCATGCCTGACGCCATGCTCTTCAACCTCGTCGGCGCGGACAGCTTTCTCGATCTCCCCCACTGGCATCAGCCCAACCGGCTGCTCGAACTGGCCGAGTGGATCGTCGTCAGCCGTCCCGGTTTTTCGCTCGACGACCTCTCATCCCTCCGCCTCACCGCTCACCAGCGCTCCCGCGTTCATCTGCTTCAAACGGTCCATGAAGATGTTTCGGCAACCGGGCTGCGTCAACGCCTGCACACCGGCGACCTCTGCACCGACCTCCTTCCTGTAGCCGTCTCCAACTACATCCAGACTCATCGCCTCTACCGATAAGCCGCTCGCAAACGCAACAGTTCACAAAGATTCACCTCGCCGCGAAACTATTGCGGCAGCCCCGTGTTCTCTCCTTACTAAGCAGCGGAACCCCTTTGTTCTCAATTTGCTTGAAGGATTGACCATGATACTGAGACTTAAATATTGCGCGGTAACGGCGGCCCTTTTTATCGCCCTCACCTTCTGCTTTGAACGTCCTGCCTATGCCTATGTAGACCCCGGTTCAAGCCTTCTTATCTTTCAAAGTCTCAGCGCCGTCGTCACCGGGACCATGTTTTACTTTCGCCGCAGACTGAAGTCTCTCTTCACGCGATCTTCCG
This sequence comes from Terriglobales bacterium, assembly GCA_041691575.1. Taxonomy (GTDB): domain Bacteria; phylum Acidobacteriota; class Terriglobia; order Terriglobales; family Acidobacteriaceae; genus Edaphobacter. The sequence goes on along the minus strand of JBEPUJ010000016.1, from coordinate 35,013 downwards.
CTGAGACCACCCACGCCTCGGACAAATCCCACTGATATGGCAGAGTTGTCTTCCTTTGCCTTCCTTCCCACATTTCGCGATCCGGCAGGGTGTGTCGAGATTGAATCCGACGCAGTCTACCGCAGCATTCGCTCCCCGTTCGACGCCGAAATACTCGATTTTCTAAGTTCGCCGTTAGCCTCCGCGCTCGTCGCCGACGGGCGTCTCGTCGCCAGCGAAGCGATGCCCCGGACCTCGGATTTGGACACGCTCACGCTTCGGCATCCGCGCATCGCGTTTCAGTCCTACCCTTGGGAGTGGTCGCCATCCCTGTGGCTGGCCGCGGCAGAGCTGACGCTCGATCTATGCAGCGACCTCATCCGGCAAGGCTGGATTCTGAAGGACGCAACTCCCCTCAATGTGCTCTTTCAAGGGGTGCAGCCGATCTTCGTCGATGTCCTCTCCATCGAGCGAGCGGTTCCCGGCCAGCCCATCTGGTATCCCTATGGACAGTTTGTCCGCACCTTTCTGCTCCCCATGCTCGCTCACTCCCGGCTTGGCTGGCCGCTGCAGGTGGCCCTGACCCGGCGCGACGGCTATGAGCCGGAGGAGATCTATGCCGCGCTGTCATGGCCTCAGCGACTGCGGCAACCCGCACTTTCTGCTGTCACGCTGCCCTCGCTGCTGGCAAATAGCAAGAAGCTGAGCGCCAACAGCCTTGAGGCGCGCTCGGTCAAAGATCCAGAGCTGGCGAAGCACATTCTCCTCAAAACCCTCAAAAGCCTACGCGCCCACATGCGCCAGGTCGTCCCGGCCCACCGGACCTCCACCTGGTCCGACTACGCCGAAACCGCAACCCACTATAGCGACGAGGACCATGCCGGCAAGCGCAGCTTCGTCACCGACACTCTGGCCACGATCCGGCCCGCCCATGTTCTCGACGTTGGCTGCAACACCGGCGTCTACTCCATGCTGGCTGCCGAAGCCGGAGCTCAAGTGGTCTCCCTCGATACCGATCTCCAGGCCGTCGATCTCCTCTCGGCAAAGCTGAAAGGAACAGGGAAGGACATCCTCCCACTGTGCATCGACCTTGCCCATCCCACCCCCGCCGCAGGCTGGGAGAACCGCGAGAACGCCTCCTTTCTGAGCCGCTGCTCCGGACACTTCGATACCGTGATGATGCTCGCCGTGCTGCATCACCTGCTGCTGCGCAGCCAGATTCCCATGGCGCATATCGCCGCTCTGTGCGGCAGCCTGACCACGCAAAATCTAATCATCGAATGGGTGCCTCCCACCGACTCGAAGTTTAAGGAGATCCTGCGCGGACGCGAGAGCATCTATGCGCATATCACCGAGGTGGCCTTCCGCGATGCCTTTGCCGCGCATTTCACCTTCCTTCGCGAGCGGACCTTGCAGAATGGCCGCATCATCCTCCATCTGCTGAAAAAGCAGCCATGAGGTGGCTCCTTCATCCGGCTGCATCGGCCCTGGGAGTGGCGACGCTCTGCCTGCTCGCCATTTTGGGACCGCTGCTCTCGCCATCGCATACCACCCTCTATCACACCAGCGGCCCGGTGCTGACGCTCTATTGGGCGGTCCTGCTCGACCTGTTTGCGGTATGGGCGCTGATCACGATCATGCTTCTCTTCGCGAGAAGACCGGGCCGCCGTCAGGCCATGCTCTGGTCGGCGCTCGTCCTGGCGCTTCCGTGGATATTGTTGAAGAACATTTCGATGCTGGCCGAGTTCAGTCTTCCTCACTGGGTCAGCGTATCGCTCTTTACCCTGTTGTTTGCTACTTTCGTCACGCTGTCCGTGTGCTGGAAGCCATGGTTCCAGCCCACGTTTCAACGGGTTCTACGACCCCTGACAGTTATCTTCGGCTTTGTCGCTCTCAACGGCCTTGTCCTCATCGCCCAACTGCTTTGGTTTGCCTGGCAGGCTCGCGCGCTCAACTCGCCAGTCGCCCTGCACCATCCACAGTCCAGTTCCATGCACCGGGCCGCCGATGGGCGAGTGATCTGGATCATCCTCGATGAGCTTTCCTACCGGCAGGTCTATGAGCAGCGCTTTCCCGGTCTGAGCCTGCCCGCCTTCGACGCCATCGCCCATCAATCGACCGTCTTCACGCATGTCGTTCCCGCAGGCGCATATACGGAAGAGGTCGTTCCCTCGCTGATGACCGGTCTGCCCGTAGATCGCATCCGCGCGTCCTCCGGCGGGCAGCTTTTTCTGCATAATCCAACTGCCGGAGCATGGCAGCCTTTCGACCAGCACCAGACCGTCTTCGAGGACGCTCTCGATGCCGGTTACAGCACCGCGGCAGCCGGTTGGTATAACCCCTATTGCCGCATCCTTCCTCAGGTGCTTGACCGCTGCTTCTGGACGTTTACTCTTCCCTATCCCGGAGAGATCCTCGCAAATCAATCTCCAGCAAAAAATATGACGCAACAACTGCTCCGCCGTATCGAGGCTATATCGCTCTGGCCGCCAGCACTGCACATCGTCCCGCTTCTGGATGCGCTCGAACCGGAGCGTCACATCGAAGACTTTCGCGAGATTCGCAAAGCCGGCGACTCTATACTCGCCGATCGCGATGCAAACTTCGTCTTCCTGCACCTGCCCATTCCCCATCCCGAAGGCATATACAATCGCCGGTCCAAAATCCTCGCCGCCAGCTCGAAGTCCTATCAAGACTCCTACATCGACAATCTCGCGCTCGCGGACAGGTATCTCGCTCACGTCCGCGGCCTGCTGCAACAACAGGGAGAGTGGGATTCGTCCACTATCGTCATCATGGGCGACCACTCCTGGCGAACGAGTTTTATCTGGTCGAAGTCGGGAGACTGGACACCGGAAGAAGAAGCGGCCAGCCACGGCGGTCAGTTCGACGATCGCCCGGCATATATCGTGAAGCTGCCCCAGCAGCAGCAAGCCTCCCGAATCAACGCGACGTTCAAGGCCATCCGCACACGGGCCCTGCTGGACGCTCTTATCGCGGGCCAATTGCATACCATCGACGATCTCGACCGCTGGACGAAAGAGCAGAAGTAGCCTGAACGCTGGCTTTCGCAGCCACAACTCGCTACCATTGAGCTTCTGCACCTCTGAACTTCAAGGAGCCTCATGCCATCAACGGAAAGCAACCAGCTACTTCTCGCCGCCGCAGCAGCATGTGAAGACAAGAAGGCTGAAGACATTCGCATTCTCGCGCTTGACCCGGCGGAGAGCGGTCTCACCGACTACTTCCTCATCTGCAACGGCACCAACGACCGCCAGAATGTAGCGATTACGGATGAGATCGAGCTGCGCTTGAAGCGCGAGTTTGGGGTCTATCCCAACTCCGTGGAAGGGCGGCGGCAGGCAGAGTGGATTTTGATGGATTACGTGGACTTCATCGTCCATGTATTTTCGGCTGAAAAACGCGCCTTCTATGGACTAGAGCGGCTGCGCAAGACTGCCACAACGTTGAGTGTTGCCGAACTCAATGCAGAGCTGAAGGCGCGGATCACCACGGCCAGAGCGAAGGCCCCAAAGAAGACTCCTGCCAAAAAAGCTGTGAAGAAGGTTGCCACCAAGGTCGCGGTGAAAAAGTCCGCCGCGAAGAAGGTTGCTACGAAAAAAGCTGTAGCGAAAAAGGTCGTGGCGAAAAAAGCTACGCCAACGAAGAAGACCACCAAAAAGTAAAGCCCGGAAGAGGTGCCGCCCTGGCTGATACTCCATCGCAAGAGAATGGCCCGCCACTATCGGCGGGCCATTCTCATTGCTTTCCCCAAAGCTTAGAAGACGAGCTTCACAGCCCCCTGGATCTGGCGTGCGCCGGTGGTGCCGTCGTTCTGGCCAACCTGCGACTGCGAGACCCCGAACGTCGGTGACGAGATATTCAGAGAGGACGCAAAAGGCGACGCCATATTGGGATGATTGAAAACGTTGTAGCTCTCCGCCCGGAAGATCAGTTTAACCTGCTCGCGCAGGGTCTGGGTCTTCTGAAAGACGACATCGGTATTGACGAAGCCGGGGCCGTAGAACTTGTTGCGATGGATGGAGACATTCTTGTCATAAGGCGCGTTGTCGAAGGCAGTAACGGAAGGGCCGGTAAGCTTGCCCGAGGCGACGATCGTTTCGCGACCAGAAGGATAGGGCGCTCCGACAAGCTGCGGCCGGTCGGCGGCATCGGTATGCAGACTGTCGCGGGTGCCGCGAAGATCGAACGGCAGCCCGGTCTGAATCTGCTGAATGCCGGAGATCTGGATGCCTTCGAAGACATGGCCGATAACTCCTCTATTCAGGCGCATGCCGCCGATGCCAATGGGCAGACGATAGGTGGCAGCAACCGTCCCGCGATGACGAACGTCGAAGTCGGAGTTGCCGTATTCGGGACCAAGATTGAAGCTGTTGCGTGGGAACGCTGAATCGCCCGCGCCGGGGGAGATCGAGTCGCTGCTGTTGTCGAGGGAATGCGACCAGGTATAGCTGCCGACGAGCGTGAGCCCGCCGATCTGCCCTTGGAGCTTGGCCTGAACAGCGTTGTAGTTGCCGCTGCCCGCCGAAGTCTCGAAGTTTACATGGTAGAAGGCGTTGTTATTGACCATCGGGCCAAACCTCTTCCCATTCGCGTCCATACCGCCCAGATAAAGAGAGGTAAATGTGAGGGCCTCGGGCAACACACCGGCGGCCAGGGCTGCCTGTACCAGATTCGGTTGCGGCGGGGCGCCGTCGATATCGCGGAGAACATGGGTGCTGTGGCTGCCGACGTAGTTCGCCTCGATCGTCAGCTTGTTGCTGAGCTGATGCTGGACCCCGATGTTATAGGCCTCGCTGGTCGGCATCTTGAGGTTCGGATCGATGACAACAGGAGCCGTAAGAAACTGGCCGTTGGTGATATCCGCAGAGGGCGTCAACGCACCTGGAAAGGGGAAAGCCGACGCCGTCGGGGTGTCCGGGGTACCGTCGAAGGCGTAATCGTTCACCTGCGCCAGGTACGGAGGATTCGATCGCGCGCCGCCAAAGAGGCTGTCGAAGACGCGGTCGTGAAAGATGCCGAAGCCGCCGCGGATCGCAGTCCTTCCGTCTCCATGAAGATCGTAGGCGAAGCCGATGCGGGGCTCGAAGAGCTTCCAGGTGTCGGCGTAGAGCTGCCGCCCGGTTCCCGGGCCGATCGAGGTGAAGCTGAAGTAACCGGCAGCGGGCACAGCAGCCGAGGCATTGCCCAGGAAGGTGGACAGGTTTCCGTCCTTTTCATAGGGCACGCCGTTATAGGCGTAGCGAAGGCCGAGGACCGCGGTAAGCCTCGAATTAATCTTCCATGTGTCCTGCGCGAAGATCGCCCACTCATGCTGGCGGAAACGGGCAACGTCGCTGGCCCGGCGAACCCCGTCGCGCGTGAAGAACTGATTTTCGGAAGAGTTGGCAACCGCCCCTTGCGCGCCCCAGATCAGGTCCTCGAAGGCCGTCGCGGTGGGAGAGGTGTGACTGCCGTTGAAGTTGTAGGAGGGATAGCCGAAGATGCTGTAGTTGTTCAGCAGGAGCAGGTTGCGCGAATGAAAATCATTGAAGCTGTTGCTCTTGACGCTGCGATATTCGCCGCCGAACTTCATTGAGTGAGCTCCCTTTGTCACAGCGAACGTGTCGCCGAAGAGAAGGGTCGAGCTAAGCCGTTCCTGAGCATTACTATCGGCCAAAGCAGAGCAGCCAAAGGAAAAGAAGTAGGGAATCCTGATGTCGCGGCCCTTGCCAAAGCCGTCAACTCCAGTCAGGGCATCAATCCCTGCGTGATTGCAGAGGTAGGCAGGATTGCTCTGGTTGTAGCTGGCACGGAAGACGTTGGTAGCGCGAGCGGAGAGCGACGAGGCGAGGGAGATGACGCCATTATGGTTGGTGGTCGTGGCGGAGAGATTGCCGTAGCCGGGCAACACTTCATCATGCAGGGGATTGCTGTCCGCGCCATGCCCATAGATGTATCGCACGGTAAGCTGGTGGCGGTTCGTCAACGCGTGGTCGAGACGGCCGGTCAAGCTGTAGGAATTCAATACATCGGGCGAGGGGAAAAAGTAAGTCGTGCTGGCGCCGTCGCCGTTGTCGGCGTGACCGACCGGTGCGAGAGCGAGGATCTTTGCGATGAGCGGATCCTGTCCAAGGCCGGCATAGTTGTCTGGATTGGTGAGGGGATCGGTGGTGAGGTCAACGGGCGTCTGGCTGCCGCCAAATTGATCGACATAGGTAAACTTGCCGGTCCGGAAGGCAGCGGTCGGAGTCGTCTGGTGGGCGGTACGCGTGGTGCGAAAACGCTGGGCTTCGCCGTTGAGAAAGAAGAAGGTGCGGTCCTTCCAAATGGGGCCGCCAACCGAGGCGCCGAAATCGTTGCGGACGTAGGGATCCCGCGGACCATTTTCCTTCTTGTTGAAGTAGTCGCGCGCACCAAGGGCGCTGTAGCGGCCAAACTCGTAGGCGCTGCCGTGGAAGTTGTTGCTGCCTCCACGCGTGACCACGTCGATGATCGCGCCGGTATTGCGGCCAAACTCCGCATCGAAGTTATTGGTGATGACACGGAACTCCTGAGTGGAGTCCGGATTTGCCACGGAGATGCCGTTCTGGCCGCCGGGGACCGAGGCGTCATTGTTGTCCGCGCCGTCGAGCATGAAGTTATTGTTGCGGTCGCGCTGACCGTTCACTGAAAAACCGCCGACATTGTTGCTCGCCATGACCACGCCCGGCGACAACAGAACCAACTGGTAGGGGTCGCGCAGAATCAACGGAAGATCGTTGATCTGGTTTGAATCGATCACAGTAGAAAGCTGGAAGCTGCCGGTTTCGACGGAAGGTGCCGTGATCTCCTGCACATCGACCGATGCAACCGCTCCAGCCAGCGAGAGCGTGAAGTTCACAGGAAGAGTCGCCGCGACGTTAAGGACAACATTTTTGCGCGAGATCATCTCGAAACCCGGCGACTGGACCGTAACTGTGTAGATCGCGGGCGGCAACGCAGCAAAGTTATAAATGCCTGCGGAGGTCGTGGAGGAGGTGCGCGTCAGGCCCGTGGACGCTGACGTAACTGTGACCGACGCGCCGGGAACGAGTGCGCCGCCCGGATCGAAGACCTGACCGGTCACCGTACCGGTCTGTGCGAATGCAACTCCCACCATGGATACCAGGGCCAATACTGCAACGCCAAGATGTTTGAAACGCATAAGAATGAAATCCTTAACTCAAAAATTCAAGATGTAAAAATGGGGAGAAAATTAGAGAGATAAAAACATAGAAAGGAAGATTGGAAATATATATAAAAAATAATTACGGCGATAGAGATCCAAGTTACGGCCCCACGCAGATGTTTGCAAAAGAAAAAAAGAGAGAGTGAGTTGGTAAACATCGGGCCCGTTAACATTTATTCACACACGACTGCAATAAATTGCAAACTATGGTTAGGATACGATTAATAGGGATATTTAATATGGAATACAAGATACTTCGAGCAAAAAATCTACATAAATGGATTTTGTCCAGAGATTGATGAAAATTACCCTTACCGCCATCGCTCCTCGCCGCGCCCGATCGAAATCCGAAGCGACGGATCGGCTGTTGGCGGACTATATCGAGCGTTGCGGCCGCTACCTGCCGTGCGAATCTCAGACATTGGATACAGAAGCTGATTTTTTAGGCTGGCTGAGCCGCCAATCCGGCCGCGGCCCCGTTCATCTCATCCTGCTGGACAGTCGAGGACAACAGTTCTCGTCCGAGGAGTTTGCCACGCGGCTTGGCAACCTACGGGATGGCGGCACCCAGCGGCTGGTGCTGGCAATCGGGCCCGCAGACGGCTGGTCAGTGACCGGTCTGCAGCAGGCCAACCTCCTGTTTTCCCTGGGACGAATTACGCTGCCGCATCAACTGGCCCGTGTGGTCCTCGCCGAGCAGGTCTACCGCGCACTGACGATCCTCGCCGGCCATCCTTATCATTCAGGTCATTAGGAGCAGAACGCCCATTGGGGTGACGTTCTGCTTCTTTTGTTGTCATTCCGCAGCTAAGTGGAGGAATCTGCTGTTCGCCTTTGTCCCTGGGTGATCTCTCGAGTCAATTGCAGTTTTTGGACACGCTCACAGGGCATGTAGTCTTGGCATTTCTCGCTTCCCAAGTGATTTTCCTCTTGACATACTAAACTGAACCGTTCAGTATTTATCTCGTACCCACTGAGGCAAATCCATGATTCGCGTTCAGAACCTCGTAAAAACCTTCGGCGACTTCACCGCCGTCAAAGACATCTCCTTCGACGTAGCCCAGGGCGAGATCTTCGCCTTCCTCGGCCCCAACGGCGCAGGCAAGACCACCACCATCAAGATGCTGACCACGCTGCTGCGGCCCACCAGCGGCAGTATCGAGCTCGACGGCCTCGACCCGACCGTCAAGACCAAAGAGGCGCGCCAGCGCTTCGGCATCGTCTTTCAGGACCCCAGCCTCGACGCCGAGCAGACCGCCTACGAAAACATGGACCTGCACGGCGTTCTCTATCACGTCCCCCGGAAGATCCGCGCCGAGCGCATCGAGCTTCTGCTCAAGACCTTCGAGCTGTGGGAGCGCAAGGACAGCTACGTCAAGACCTTCTCCGGCGGCATGAAGCGGCGGCTGGAGATCGCTCGCGGCTTTCTGCACACGCCCGCCATTCTCTTTCTCGACGAGCCCACACTAGGCCTCGATCCGCAGAGCCGCAATCAGCTCTGGACGCACGTCAAGCGCCTCAACGAGACCGAGAAGACCACCGTCTTCCTCACTACTCATTACATGGACGAAGCCGACCGCGTCGCGCATCGCATCGCCATCATGGACCACGGCAGCATCGTCGCCGTGGGCACCTCGGCAGAACTGAAAGAGCAGACCGGCACCGAGTCGCTCGAAGAGGCCTTCCTTGCGCTCACCGGCTCGTCGCTGCGCGACGAAGGCGCCAACTCGGCAGATGGCTTGCGGCAGATGACAAAGATGTGGAGGCGATAGATGGGCGCGATATATATTCTTTGGCTGCGTGAATTGAAGCGTTACGTCCGTTCGCGTGTGCAGATTGTGGTCTCGCTGGGCCAGCCTTGTCTCTACCTGCTGGCGCTCGGCTTCGGTTTCGGCCCGGTCTTCAAGCAGGCAGGCCACGGCAGTTATCTTCAGTTCATGGCCCCCGGCGTCGTCGGCATGACGGTGCTCTTCAGCTCTGTCTTCTCCGGCATCGCGATGCTCTGGGATCGCCAGTTCGGCTTTCTGAAAGAGACCCTGGTGGCTCCCGTCTCACGCCTGCAGATCATGATCGGCCGCACGCTCGGCGGCGCGACGGTCGCGATCATTCAGGGCACACTGATTCTCGTCATCTGCCTCATCGCGGGCTTCCGTCCCGAATCCTGGACGGCGATTCCCTTCGCCTTCCTCTTCGTCATCCTCATCGCCATCGTCTTCGCTGCGCTGGGCACAGGCATCGGCTCCATCCTGCAGGACATGCAGGGCTTCCAGTTAGTGATGAACTTCCTTGTGCTCCCCATCTTCTTTCTCTCGGGAGCGCTCTATCCGCTCTCCAACCTTCCAACCGCCATGGCGGTCATCGTCCGCCTCGACCCGCTCACCTACGGGGTGGACGGGCTGCGCGGCGCGCTGGTCAACGTATGGCAGTTCAGCGCGGTCGTCGATATCTCCGTGCTGGCGGCGATCGCCGTTGTCTTTCTCGGCAGCGGAGCGTACCTGTTCTCTAAGATTGAAGCGTAGCCATGGCAAGACCCAGAAGCGTACAGGCGCACCGCAAAGTGCTCGAAGCAGCAGCCGAACTCTTTGCCGAGCAAGGCATCTATGCCACCAGCATGGATTCCATCGCCGAGGCCTCGGGCGTCAGCAAGGCAACTATATATAAGCACTGGCCGGACAAGGACGCCCTCTGCCTCGAAGTTCTCAGCTACGTCCATGGACTCGACGAGAAACCGCCCGCCTTCGACTCCGGCGACTTTCGCGACGACCTGATCGCGGCACTGCGCTACCAGCCCGCCGCCGACCGCAAGGCGATGAAAGACAAGATCTGGCCGCACCTGATGGCCTACAGCGCGCGCAATCAGGCCTTTGGCAATGCCTGGCGCGCGAGGGTCACTGAACCGGCGCGCATCGGTCTCGCCGCCATGATCCAGCGCGGCGAAAAACTCGGCGTCCTCAGGCCCGGCATCGATCCCGAAGTCGGCATCGCCCTTCTGCTCGGCCCCATGATCTACCGCCACATCTTCGTTCAGCGGCTTGGACAGAGCGCTCCCAAAAATCTGGAAGTGCAGATTGCAGACGCCTTCCTCCGCGCCTTCAAAAACCCCCGTTGACCCCGCTGCCAAAGCACATCCTCTGGCCCCGCCGCCAAAATCTCACCCGCAAAGTATCATCTGGACCGGAGCAGAAATCATGCATTAGACTCCGAGCATGTTTCGACTCGCAGGTATCGTCGCTCTTACTTTTTCTCTGTTACCCGTTCTGCACGCAGAAACAAGCCCGTTCGTTGGTCGTTGGGATTTCAACGTGACTCAATCGAATGGCAAACAGGGTGCCGTCTGGCTCGGCATCCAGGAGAAAGGGAGCGGCCTCGATATCTGGTATCAGCCTACCGGTGGCCATGTCTTCCAGGTTCCGGATTATAAAGTGAGCGGTTCTCATCTCACGCTCAATGTGGAACACGACACCTCCATCGAACTGGACGCGAAGGACGGCAAGCTCGTCGGAGCCCAGAAACACGCTGGCCACAACATGGAGCTCATCGGTCTGCCGGCTCCTGCGTTGAAAGGCCATGAACCGAAGGCCTGGACCACGCCGGTAAAGCTCTTCAATGGTAAGGATCTGAGTGGGTGGACTCCCATCGGCGACACAGCGAATAGCCACTGGGTCGTTCGGGACGGCGATCTCCTCAATGAAAAGCACGGCGCCAACCTGAAGAGCAATCAAAAATTCACTGACTTCAAGGTTCACTTCGAAGTCAACTGCCCCGATGATGCCAACAGCGGCTTCTATCTTCGCGGGCGGTATGAACTTCAGCTCGAATATGTAAAGGAAGGAACCGAGCCGCCAGAGCGCTCCATGGGAGCGATCTACGGACGTCTTGCGCCAAGCTCCATGCTGCCCCGCAAACCTGGCGAATGGGAATCATTCGACGTCACTTTGGTCGGAAGAACGGTAACCGTTGTTCGTGACGGCACGTTAACCATCGACCACAAAGAAATCGACGGTATCACCGGCGGCGCGCTCGATGCCAACGAAGCCGAGCCCCGATCTTTCTACATTCAGGGCGACCACACCGGTGGCCTCAAATTTCGCAACATCACGGTTTCCGTACCAAAGCGATAACTATCGAATCGCGTTGATCTGTGTTGTCGGCGGCCTTTCTTTTGTTCTGAGAAATCCTGTGGCCTGTACTGCAAGAAGGTCCCTAACGGCCGCAGTGTCCGCCGATTTGCCTGCGCATGCTTCTCGGTTTGCAGGATAGGGCAAAGCACTCATTGAGATCTATCCGACAACTCGAGTCAACACAAGCGCGTTTATCGTTACTAGTCCAAAGTCAATGAGCAGTGAATTACCTGAACTGGCTGAACGTCTTCAGCAGCTTCATCGTCGAGTTGCATTCCAGCTTGTCGCCCTCGAATTCGCAGCGATAGAGGCCTTGCAAGTTGGACGGCAGCGCCACGCCCTTTTCGACCAACAGGATGATCTTCTTGCCGTATAAGGCCATCGCAGCGCCAATCTCTATCAGAACGTTGTCATTCAGCTTTGTGTGCTCGTTTCCGCCTGGATCAAGATATTTGCCTTCTCCGCCCACATGGATGATGCCGGCGGCGCATGACCGCATATCCTCGAAAACCTTCTCGGGGACGGAAATCGCTGTCGCCTCGCGCTCAACCGAAACCACGGGCGTGAACTTGCCGAATTCCAGCAGCTCCTTGATTTGCGTCACGATCGCCCGCTGCTTGCCGTGGGAAATGAAAACGTGGTCGGCCTTCGGATCGAATGCTGCCGATGGCGGCGTGTGTTTGGGGGTCGGCGGCGCGGCCTGACCTGCACCCGCTGGCCGCTCGTCGTGCTGGTCATCTTCCGGTAGAGCTGGCGTCGCCGCCGGTGCGGGAACGCCTGGCGAGTCTAGATTGATAAAGAGACCTGTCGGCGTATCGCGGATCACGCCAGCGTACTTTCCGTTTTCCTTGATGATCTGCAGCGCGTTTTCGACACGATCAGCGGGAATGCCCTGTCCCTTAAGGACGTTGGCGCCGATGATTTCGTTCGGGAATTTGGCCCTCCTGTATTTCTCGAAGAATTCCTTCATCAGGCGTGGCTTCATGATCGCTTCACGCCGAGCGGTTATGTCCGCCCCTTCTTCCTCGGGTGCGACGAGCTTTTTGCCAAGATCAGTGATGGTCATCGTGTTGGCGTTCACGCCGCCCGCGGTCAAGCCGTAGGCAATCGACGCGCCGGCCAAATACTGCCAGGAGCTGCTGGTGGGGCTTATGCCAATCGCAAGCGCTACGTCTGGCGGAGATCCACCTGCGCCTGCGAAATTATCGACGATGGCAGCGGCGATCTTCTGCGCCTGCTGAAGGCTGACTAGGGGAAACTCAGACTGCTTGAAGTAGTTGCGGCCTGCCGCTGCTGGTGTGGGAACAGCCTTCTTTGCTGGAATGGCTTTCTTAGTCGCCGCTTTCTTCGCAGGTTTGTTCGAAGCCACCTAGGGGCCTCCTTCGCGTGACATCTCTATTGCGGGTAGCTCATTGATATTAGCGCAATCAATCAATAGGCAGCGACAAAGCGATCTTGCGCCGCTTTCAAAGTCCTCATAAGTCGACTTGTGTGAAGTCATGCCTGACCGTCGTATGACGGGCAAGCAGAAAGTCGAGTTCTATTCTCTTGACACCTTGCGGAGAAATTAACTCAGAAAAAAGACCACCCCGGCGTCTCGCCTGAGCTTTTCATTTAATCCAAACCCGTAGCCAGGTCCAGAACCCGGTGCTCATCATCCGCCCCGCCTGCCATACAATGAACAAGGTACCCGGAAGGCATCGAATGACCTGGTTTAAACGCGAAGACAACGAGATCGTCAACGACCCCGAGAAAACCGTCCGCACCGAAGGCCTATGGGTCCGGTGCGATGGCTGCCGCGAGATCATCTTTAAGGCAGACCTCGCCGCCAACCTCCAGGTCTGCCCCAGGTGCGGCAAGCACTTCCGCATCGACGCGCGCACCCGCATCGAGAACCTGCTCGAGCCCGGCTACAAGCTTGTGGACCTCGAACTGCGCTCGACCGATCCGCTGGAGTTCACCGACCTCAAGCCCTACAAGCGCCGCCTGGCCGAGGCGCAGGCCAAGACCGGCCTCAACGACGCCATCATCAACGCCATCGGCTCGCTCGGCCCGCATAACGTCGTCCTCAGCGTCATGGAGTACAGCTTCATCGGTGGCAGCATGGGCGCCGTGGTCGGCGAGACCATCGCCCGTGCCGTCGACCGCTCGCTCGACACCCGCGATCCCCTCATCATCATCTCGGCATCGGGCGGCGCGCGCATGATGGAAGGCATCGCCAGCCTGATGCAGCTCGCGAAGATCTCGTCCGGCCTTGCCCGCATGGACGACGAGAAGATTCCCTACATCTCCGTCATGACCGATCCCACCACCGGCGGCGTCACTGCCAGCTTCGCCATGCTCGGCGACCTGAATATCGCGGAGCCGGACGCTCTGATCGGCTTCGCCGGCCCCCGTGTCATCGAGCAGACCATCCGGCAGAAGCTCCCCGAAGGCTTCCAACGCTCCGAGTTTCTGCTGCAACACGGCTTCCTCGATGCCATCGTCCCGCGCAAGGAGATGAAGCAATACCTCTCCCAGGCGCTCACGTGGATGGTGGACGCAACCAGACAAACAGCCTGAAACTCGACCACGGATAGCGCGGATTAACACGGATTTCAATTTTTGCCTTATCCGCGTTGATCGGTATTTATCCGTGCTATCCGCGGTCGTATTTTCTGAAGGACAAGAATACTTTGGAGGAAGCCAGACCATCCCGCACCGCGCTGCGTGTCGCCATGCGCCGTGCCGCGCACCAGATCTACGATGCGAAGCCGCTGGTCTTCGACGACCCCATCGCCGTGCCCATCCTCGGCAAAACCTACGCCGAAGAGCTACGCCGAACCCCCACCCGGCCTGACCGCCCGTTCTCGGTGGCACTTCGCGCTTTCCTCGTCGCCCGCAGCCGCTACGCCGAAGACAATCTAACCCACGCTGTGGCCAATGGCGTCACGCAATATGTCCTGCTCGGCGCTGGGCTCGACACCTTCGCGCACCGAAACCCGCACCCGGCGCTTCACGTCTTCGAGGTCGATCACCCAGCTACGCAGCAGTGGAAACGAGAGCTGCTCGAAGCCCACGAAATCCCCATCCCCTCCAGCCTTACCTACGCGCCGGTCGACTTCGAGCACCAGTCGCTGCCCGGTCAGTTGCTCGCGGCTGGATTCAATCCAACGCTTCCCACATTCTTCGCGTGGCTTGGAGTTGTGCCTTACCTCGCCCTTGCCGCCTTCCGCTCCACGCTCGCCTTCATCGCCGCGCAGCCGCAGGGCAGCGGCCTGGCGCTCGACTACGGCCAGCCCCGCGCCGTATTGCCGCTGCTCGAGCAACTCGCCCACGACTCGCTCGCCTCGCGGGTCCAATTGGCCGGCGAACCATTTCAGCTCTTCTTCACCCCACCGGAGATCGCCGCCGAACTCGCCGCCTTCCACATCATCGAAGACCTCGGCTCCGTTGAAATCAACGCGCGCTACTTCGCCAAACGCGCCGACTCCCTGATTCTTCGCGGCACCGCCGGCCGATTCCTCAGCGCATGGCTTTAGGCCGCATCTGACGACTCCCTATTTGTTTCCGGTTATCCCAGGCATTCTGGTTACCCCAAGGGCATTTGCTTCTGGGTACCCCAAGGCTTCAGCCTTGGGTCTCTCAGATGAACCCAAAGCGGGGCTTCAGCCCCTGGGGTATGTCCTCTTCTGTGTAACGTAGGGAGCCAAAATGACGCTCGATGAGATTAACGAAGAGATCGCCGCCGCCCGCCGTGAGCAGCGTAATGCAGCCGTCCGAACCCAATAACCGAAGAGCGCTACTCCCGGCGCAGCTTCCGCTTCACCCACAGCGTACCCAGATAAGCCAGCGTCAGCACCAGCACAACCGAGCCCACCGGAATTCCGACCCACTTATAGGTCAGCGTAAAGTCCGGCATACGGCCCGTCGCAACCTTGTCGATCAGCAGCCAGACGATACCGCAGAACGTCGCCGCGAAGAATGCGGCAAACGCCAGCGCGAAGCTCATCACCACCGTCGTAATCAGCCCAAAGTCGCCCAGCGGTATGCCAAAGAAGTAGCCTGAGCCAAATGCCCGGGGAGTCGCCAATGTCCCATTCTGCGATGCGTGCGTCATACCAGTAGAATACTGCCTTATGGCAGAAAGCGTTCAAGATGGTCTGGTCCCGGCGGCACAGGCGGCCAGCGAAGCAGTAGTACGAAAAACTCCCAACGGCGTCAACTACGCCTCATTCGGCGATAACAGCCTCGATGACAAAGACCTGGAGCGCATGGTGCAGGCGGTTCCGGCAGCCGTCGCTCACGCGCTCGGGCGCAAGACATACTATTTCGTTCCACTCGCGCTCAGCGAGAGTCGCGGCAGCGAAACCACGCTGGTCTCTCCTACCTACACGCCCGAATTGGGCGATCAGGCCATCTGCCATCGCAACGTCGCGCTCGACGGCACCGACGGCGTCTTCATTTCCACCCGCCTGCTCGGCGACCGCTTTGCCCTGGCATTCGAGTTCTTCATCAACGTGGGCCACGCCTTCGTCGACGCCGCCGGGGTTCCCGAAGAGTTTAATCAGCTCGTCTGGGCGCAGGCGCTGGCCGATGTGCGCGGCGAAACCAGCCAGGACTCCTGGGAGAACCGCAACCTGTCGCTCGCGGCAAAGGCCGACTCCGGCAAAGTCGACGGCAAGCCGGTCATCGACGAAAAGGCCAAGTCCAGCTTCCTCGAATCCGCCTTCTCCGATGCCATCGCCATCTACCAGTTATCGCTCGCCGTCGACTTCGACTACTCCGAGTTGCGCGAGCGCGAGTACCCGCTGCTGGCTCCCCACGCTCTGGCCGACCGGCTCCGCCTGGTGGCAAAGCTCTTCCCGCCCAACTCCGGCTACGAGTTCTCCATCCGCTACCGCCGCCGCGCCTAGGGAGGCTCTGATTAAGTCAGGCTCTGTTAAGGGCACGGCTTCAGCCGTGCCGTAAGTGGCCTGCCCGCAATGCGGCTTTAGCCGCTGAGGGAATCTTCGGAGACTTAATCGGACCTTCCCTTGCAGTCCAGAAAGTGACCACGGCTAGCGCGGCCAATCGGTCTTTTGGCAATGTCTTTAGCAACGACCGATGGCTATCGCATGAGATGTCCATGGCCGATCGAGCCGAGCAGCCCAAACGATTGCAGCAGCCACAGAATCACCGCGATAATCACCACCACGCGGATGATCTGTTTGATGGTTCCATCCATCGGGATCAGGCCAATCAGATATAACAGCAGGCCAACAACAATAAGCGTCACAATAATGCTGATCAGGGCGGGCGTAAACATAGGTCATCGTCCTCTTTCTGAATACCTTGACGATGAGATGCCAAAATCGTGCGCTTGGCGAGGAATTTGTCCTCACTTATCCAAAAACACCGCTACCCAGCCACGCATGAAGAGGCTTAGAGCGGTTTCAAAGCAGCTATCCCCCCAAATAAAGAAAAGCAATCCCCCCAAATGTTGTCATCCTTCGCCGTAGGCGGAGGACCCGCTTTTCCTTGGGAGTACATCATCTTTACCCGGTCACGATCCCCATCGCCAGCACGGCAAATCCTATCGTCATCAGGTCCTCGACCACGGCCACCGGCCAGTCCTTGCCCTGGGACTTGATCACAATCTCACGCCGGATCAGATATCCTCCAAACGCGCCCACCAGTGCACCGCCCACTCCGAGAATGATCCCTTCGAACGCCGACCCATTAAGGCCCGCCGCGACGATCGCTCCTATCAGCCCGCCCAGCACCAGTCGAGCCAGCAACGGTCCGGTCGAAGTCCTATCGGGCGTGCGCGGCAGCTTGTCCGCCACCAACTCCCCCAGCGCCAGCACCGTGAACACAATCACGGTCACCAGCTTCGCCACCCAGGACGCCCATGTATCACCCACTGGCAGATAGCCGAGGTAGGCAAACCAGCACAGCACCGCTATCGGAGTTAAGGACCGCATCCCGGTCGCTGCGCCCAGCAGCGGAATCGCCACGATCCACGACATCATTGCCATCGCCATTGCTCGATCCCCTTATCGCGCGCTCTCTCGCAAACATTGGCCCGTGGGCCTTTGGTCCACGACCTCTTCGCCAAGAGTACAACGTCTCCAGCCAAACTATAAAAAAGACACTGCGACTGAATCTTATTTGTTAAATAAAAAACCACGACATGGCAGTGAATCGCCATGTCGTGGCTCGTCCATTCGAAGGAGACGGCTCAGGCGTTGCGCAGCCACCCATACAGCGGGAATTTGTTGGCCAATTCGCCAACCTGCCCGCGTATCTTCGCCAGCTTCGCCGGGTCTCCGCGATGCTCCAGCGCATCCGCGATCCACTCGGCAATCACGCGCATTTCATCTTCTTTCATGCCCCGCGTCGTCAACGCCGGCGAGCCGATCCGAATCCCGCTCGGCTTCATCGGCGGATTGGTATCGTACGGAATCGCGTTCTTGTTCACGGTGATTCCAGCCTCTCCCAGCGCATGTTCCGCCTCCGAGCCGAGAATCCCCTTCTGGAAGACGTCCACCAGGATCAGGTGCGTATCCGTGCCGCCGGAGATAATCCGATAGCCTTCGCCCGCCAGAGCCTCGGCTAACACCTTCGCATTCGATATCACCTGCTTCGCGTAGACGGCGAACTCCGGCTGCAATGCCTCTTTAAAGGCCACCGCTTTGGCCGCGACGATATGCATCAAAGGCCCGCCCTGCTGGCCGGGAAAAACGCTCCGATCAACACCGGCGGCCAGGTCCTGCCGGCACAAAATCATGCCGGCGCGAGGCCCGCGCAGCGTCTTATGGGTCGTCGTGGTAACGATATGAGCATGCGGCACCGGCGAAGGATGAACGCCGCCCGCCACCAGCCCGGCAAAGTGCGCCATATCGACCACAAAGTAGGCTCCAACCTTATCGGCAATCGCCCGCATCCGTGGGAAGTCGAACTGCCGCGGATAAGCGCTACCGCCGCCGATAATCATCTTCGGCTTCTCGCGCAGAGCCAGCGCCTCAAGCTCGTCGTAATCAATGGTCTCGGTATCCTTGCGGACCTGATAGCCGACCACGCGATAGAGCTTACCGGAAAAATTCAGCTTGTGGCCATGCGTCAGATGCCCGCCATGAGCCAGATCGAGCCCCAGAATGCAGTCTCCCGGCGTCAGGATCGACATGTAAGCAGCGGCATTCGCCTGCGAACCGGAGTGCGGCTGCACGTTGGCATGTTCAGCCCCGAAGAGCTGCTTGGCGCGGTCCCGCGCAATATTTTCAACCACATCGGCGTACTCACAGCCGCCGTAGTAGCGCTTGCCGGGATAGCCTTCGGCGTACTTATTCGTGAAGACGGTGCCCGCAGCTTCCAGCACAGCGCGGCTCACGAAATTTTCCGATGCGATCATCTCCAACCCTTCATGCTGGCGGATGACCTCGTGCTCTATCTGCGCTGAAATATCGGGGTCCGCAGAGGCAAGGGTTGCGTTGAAATCAATGGGCATGGCTCTATTTTATGTCACGCCGCAAACTGTTCGTGAACCCTGCCTTCACAAGAGAATTGCTCCAGCGCCAACGGCGCGATCGAAACCAGTCTGGGGTGAACCCGCCCGGCGGGCGTTTTCGCCCCCAGAGGTGGGAGAGCCCTAGGTCCACCGCCCCCCAGGAGAACCAAGGCTGAAAGAGGTTGCTGAAAAAGTCCAGTTTTGTTAAGGGCACGGCTTCAGCCGTGCTGTAAATGCTTTGCTGGCAGTGCGGCTTTAGCCGCTGAGGGCTCATTCCGCGCAGTAACTGAGTTCTTCAGCAGCCTCTGAAAGCTCACCCCATATCACTTCGCTCTCATCGCGCCTGCACGGCCAGCCGTTTGAATGCGTTGTAAACGAACGATCCCAGATACCAGCCGTCAATATATTTGTACGGCGTCTCACCGGTCGTATAGTGTCCGCAGGGCAGCACCTTCGAGACATAATCGACCCCGCAGCGATCGAAGTTCGCCAGCACATCGAGCGAGAACTCCCGCAGAAACGTCAGATCGTACGTCGCATGAACCACCAGCACCCGCTTGGGATTGGCCGCGAAACGCTCCATGTACGACATGGGGCTAATGCCGGTAAATATCTTCCTCGTCAGCTCCTGCGTCAGCCCTGCCTGCTCAAACGCCTCGCGAACGTGCCGCGTGCTCTGCCCCGTCCATACGACATCGCCAAACCACGTCGACGCGTGATTGAACGCGCACACTTTCAGCCGCGCATCGTGTGCCGCGGCGATAAAGGCGTAGCAGCTTCCCAGGCTGGTTCCAAGCACGCCGAACTGCTCATACCCTTGCGTTTCCAGCCAGTCGAGACAGCTCCGAATATCCACCACCGCCTGGCGGCAGGCCTCGGTCGTTCTGCCGATGTTCGCACTCATGGCATAGTCGGACCGCTCCAGCTCGGCCGGCCGCCGAATGTCGTGGTACGGCTTCGAGAGCCGAAGCGCCGAGATTCCAAAGCGGTTAAAGAGCGTGCAAAGCGCATTGTGGCTGAAGGCGTCCGCGTTCCATTGCGGCATCACGATGATCGCCTGCTTCGGCTTTCTCTTCCGCTTTCCCCTCTCCGAAGCTGGGGGCTCAGGCGCCGGATACCACCGTGCGTTGACCACATCATTCTCCGGATAGCGGGTTCGGACTGCCGACGTAAACCGCAGGAACTCCGCCTCTTCCAGCTCTCCGGCAGCAGCCTTACGCTTCAACTCCGCGTCCTGGGCCAGCGTCTCCGGCCTTACGTTGGTCGGAAACAGTTGCGGATGCCGAACCTCCAGCCGAAAGTCCTTCGGCGTTTCATACCCAAAGAAATCATCCGAGCGCTCAACGATCTCCTGATTGACCGCGATCATCTCTTCCAGATCGCGCAGGTCGGCGGGCTGTGCAGCAGACCCGGCTTCCGGCGACATCGCAGAGGCAACCGCCCGGCTGAAATCCTCCAGCCAATCGAACCCCCACTCCAGCGGCCTGACAATACGGTTGGTATCGCGAGTGGTGAGAGCATACTCCCAGTCATACATCCACTTCGCGTAAAGACTTTGCGGCATCTCTCAAGTCTACCAATCGCCCCGGCCATGTTTTACTCCAACCCACCACAACCCCACGTCATCTCGACCGAAGCGGTGGACAGCTTTATGGTCCGCTGCGCAGTGGAGAGACCCCTGTATTCCGCCCTTGCCTTTGCCGTCACCCGAAATCGCAGCCTTCACAGCTCCGAGAACACCAGGCAAACCCGCCCCACAATATAGTCCGCGGGCGATTCGTGCGAAGCCAGCGGCAGCAATTGAACCGGAAAGGCCCGCGAATAGGGCCGCAGAATCAGCCGCCCTTCATCGAAGTCGACATACCGCAGCAGCAGCGCAGCGCCGCAACGCACCGCATACAGCGTCGGCTGATGGGCGCGATACGGAGCCAGCGAGTTGTAATGGCGGTCAAGCACCGCGATCGCGCCCGGCGCCAGCAACGGCTCCATCGCAGCCGACTGCTGCGTGTCCGCGCGAATGGCAAGAAAGCGCTGCCAATGCGCGCGTTTGCTCGAAGACCGGGCGCGGTTATCGTGCAGCCGCGAGGCCGAGACCTGAACCGTTTCGATGATGGCGGACTCGGCAATACGAGCTTCATCCATCGCCGCCGACGGCGAGACTACCGGAATAATATCGATCGGCTCCGTCGCCTGCACCGGGGCCGCCGCAGCCAGATCGACGGGAAGAAGCTGGTCAACGGTCAGGTTCTGCGAGGCCAGAACACGGTCCAGCCCTTCCAGCGAGAGCGAACGCTTGCGGTTCAGAAAGTTGGAGATGTGCGCCTGCTGAAAGCCTGCCTGATTTGCGAGTCGGCTGCCGGTGAGAGAGCCGCGCTCGATGCGGCGAAGAAGTTCGAGGCGAAGCAGCTCGTGCAAGTCTTGAAAATTCATGTCGATTGAGATCTCCAGGTTTCGCAATATCTTTTAGTATGACGAAGATTAGGCGAAGAGTTTGTTTTACGCAATATGTTTAGGATGCAAATATTTGGTTTATCGGCATTTATGACATTAACGAGATCTTGAGAAAATTTTGTATTGACACGCATTTTGTCTAAAGCTATAACCTTGAAACTTTCCATCTGGGGACCAGGCAGGCAGCAAACGGCCTTTCTGAAGAACTTCAAGGGAGACGTCTGCGTCGCCGGCCACAGGTGGAAGAGATGGAAGGGTGATTTTGATTTTTCCCAAGGTACTACACCGCATTGAGCGACGACGGATGAGTGCCTGAACTTGATTTGACGAGGGCCGCAGAGCCCCGCGCATCGAGCGATGGCGCTTCATAGCAGCCTGAGCGAGCCCCTTCGACCGTTGAAAAACACCGAGGCTCGCCGGGGGAGAACTACGCCTCGAAAGGAATGAAATGAATTACTTGCCCTTGGATTTGAAGGTATGTGAAGGGTGCGGCGCGCTTTGGCTCCGCATGGGATCGACAGACGGCATCTACTGCCGCGGCTGTGTTCGCCACCTGGCCCGCTTTCCCGAGCCGCGCACCAAACACGCGGGTGGACGAAAGCCGCGGCCGGCACGGGCCTCCTCCTGCTCCACAAGCCGCGTCGCAAATGCCAACGGAGGTGCGCGATGAGCGCCGCCCTGGCGGTTCTGCCGATGGTCTGGGCCACCGCCCGGAAAGAAGATGAAGAAGAGGTTGTTGCGGAGAAAGCGGTTCCCACTTCGCTGGCGTTCTATCGCAAGTACACCGAAGCCCTGCTGCGGCGATACGCGCATATGGCGATGGAGACCGGAAGAGTTCCGTCTCTGCTGGGAAGGGAGTTGTTTCGCGGCAAGGTGACGAACTACGTCGTCCATGGTTTCGACGATGTGGTGATCTTCGTGCACGACGTGGAACAGTGCCTGCAAAAACTGGACCTCGGACAGCAGCAGTTAGTCGAACGGATCGGTCTGCAGGAGTACACCCTGGGCGAGGCCGCCGGTCTGCTGGGACTGAGCCTGCGGACGGCGATCCGCAAGTACGCCCGCGCTCTGGACCAGTTGACGGAGATATTTCTCGATAGGAAACTCCTGGACCCCTCCGCAGCTTGTCAAGGGGTTGAACCTGTGGATAAACCGGCAAACGATTGATATGTATGAAGTTGTTTTGCCTTAAAAGTTGGCATACTAGTTATGCTCCAACTGCTATTCTTTAAAAGTAAGTAAGAAGTGAGACGGGAGAGCGCCTACGGGCTGCTCTCCCGTTTTGTTTTGGGGTGAACGTATCTGCGGCAAATTGCGAGAACACCGGCCGAAGCAATCTCTGAATAGCATCAACATAAAACCTGTCATCCTGAGCGAAGTCTCTCGCAGTTTTATCGCGAGAGACGTAGTCGAAGGACCTGAGGTTGGCTCGATCACGAACTACACGTCATCTCGACCGAAGCAGTGGACGGCTTTATCGTCCGCTGCGCAGTGGAGAGATCCCTGTATTTTGCCCTTGTTCTTGCATTTGCCGCCTTGCTTAAGGGCACGGCTTCAGCCGTGCCGCAGACCGATTAGAAGCACGCAATACCAATTTGTTTGGAGGAGGTGGCATGGGAGATGGGTTAGGGCTTCATCGAAGAAGTGCCGGAATGACTTGCAGAACTGGACTCGCGCAAGGCTCGGCAGCAATGGAGCTGCGGGCGATGGCGGTCGAGTTTCCCGAGGTGCATGGGCACCCGAACCGGCTGCCGTTTGAAGGCGTCCTGACGCTGGTCGACGTGGCCAGCGACAAAGCTCCGAGCGGTGCGCGCGGCCATCGCGTGGTGCTGACGCGAGCCGCCGCCGAGGCCGCGCTGCCCAGTCTGCTGGGGATGGCAGTGGACTACAAGGCCGGCTGGGACGGGCATGATGCGCGGCAGAAGTGCGGCATCATTACCGCCGCCGAGGTGAATGGCAAACGGCTGACCGTGGCAGGCTATCTGTTTGCCAGGGACTTTCCGGAGATGGAATCGAAGGTCCAGGTCGAGGGAGCGATGGGAATGAGTTACGAGCTGGCGGATGCGCATGTGGCCGATATGCGGGCGCAGGTCTGGACTCTGACCCGCGCTACCTTTACCGGCGCGGCGATTCTGCTGCGAGAGAAGGCCGCCTACCGGAGCACGAGTTTCCGGGTGAAGCGGCCGGTAGTTGCGCGGCGAGCCGGGTTGGCTCGTTAGCTGGGGGCTGGGTCCGAAGGGATATTTGGGTCGTCATGCTGAACGCAGTGAAGGATCCCCGTATTTTGCTGTTGTTCGTTTTACGCCGTCACCCTTCGAGGCTGGCGAACGCCGGATTGCATAGTTTCTAAAACAAATTTCAAAGGAGATGCGATGAGTTTTTTGAGTGTGCTGGAAGCGATTGGGAAAGACTTTGAGAAGGGCTTGAAGTGGGCCATTGAGTATGCGCTCCCCGTGGAGAAACTGGCGGCGCTTCTATTTCCGCAGGCTGCCCCGGCGATCAATGCAATTACGGACGCGACTTCGCTGATTCAGGGCGCGGTCCTGTTGGTGGAGCAGAAATATGCTGCCAGCGGCGCGCAGAGCGGAACCGGAGCACAGAAGCTGGAGGAGGTGATGGCGCTGGCCGGATCGGCGGTGGCTTCGCTGCTCCAGCAGGCAGGAATCGCGGCGAGCGGCGGCTATATCGAGAGTCTGATCTCGGCTGTGGTCGGCGTGTTAAATGTCCAAACCATGCCAGCGTCCAAGGCCGCTTAATGCAGACTGGCTTGATGCAGAAGAGCTGACCGTGCCGCGGAAGCACCCTGTTTCACAAGCCCGGAAGCACCCTGTTTTGCTTAAGGGCACGGCTTCAGCCGTGCCGCGACTGCTCCCTTTGCAGTGGGGCTTTAGCCCCAGAGGTACGGCTTTCCGCACCCGAACTATCACTGATTGAAAAACGCACCAACAGGAACGAGGAACCTATGGAGATGAAGATGAAGGACGAATTAGAAAATAGCGTAGAGCGGCTGGCCGCTGCGGCCGGTTTGCTGGAGCAGGCAGTCGAGCGGTTAGCGCAACGGCAGAGCGACTCGGAAGAATCCATTGGCCGCATCGTGGCCACCGTCGAGGCGCGACGCGAAGCCGATCTCGAAGAGAAGCTTGCCGCCGCCGAGGCCGAGATCGCCGAACTGCGAGCCGCTGCCTCTGTATCAAACACGGTTACAAATGGACGAAAGACCCTGCCCGTAGCCATGACCAACCTGCTGGCCAAGCAGGGAGTAACGGTCGATTCGATGGAGGCCACGGCTTTGGATGCCGCTCTAGTCAGCCTGAGCCTCGAACAGCGCATTGCAGTAAAAGCGCAACTGATGCGCGCCGGCCTGCTGGGCTAAGCCTGAGAGGGCGCTGAAACGACCAACGGCGTAGCTGCGGCTGCGCCCTTTTTATTTAAAAGGAGAAAGAATGAACGCGAAATTTACTGAGATTCATGCGGCAGCGGATTACCTGGGACCCGGCGCGGTAGAGGTTCCGATGTACCAGTCCGAGATCACGGACCTGGTGCAGCGGCGCGGTGTCTTCGGGCGAAGGATCAAACAGGTCCCGGCCACGGGCCACCCGTCGCGCTTCTTTGAAGAGACGTCGATCCCCGCGCCGTCGGCTGCCTCCGGATTTGTCGACCCGCGCAACATCGTCGCGCCGCTCGTCACCCCGACGCGGCTGGAGCGAAGCGTCCCGTTGAAGGCGCTCGTCGCCCAGATCAACTACAACCTGTTCGACATCGAACTTGGCCAGCAGCAGAGCCAGTTCGCTTATCTCCAGGCGAAGGACCTCGCCGACACCGTCGACGGCGTTCTCCGCACCCACGACGTCGCGCTGTGGAACGGCAACGATACCAGCCTCAGCGCGCCGAACACGGCGCAGTACTTCGGCGCAGGCGCGCAGATCGCCGCCGGCGGCAACACCGTGACCATCGGCGCCAGCCAGAGCATCGTCGACGGCTTCAAATCTACCATCGCGCAGATGGTCTCGAACAGCTCCTATGGCGTTCGCCCCACTGCCATCTACGCCAATCCAGTGCTGCTCGACCTGATCGACCGCGAGATGAAGGCCGAGTTCAACATCGTCCTCAACACGAAGGAGATCTCCGCCGGGCTTTCGGTCAAGACGCTTTCGACTCAGGCAGGCGAGATTCCCCTGATCCCCGAGTGGACGCTCAGCTACACCGGCACGCCCGGTTCGGGAAGCGCGGTGCTCCCGGCTTACATCATCACCGAGGACCTGATCGAGTATCACTGGCTCAGCGATCCGAATCCGAGGATCTTCCAGCTCGGTGTTCCCGGCTCGCTGGCCTCGCAGTATGTGGTCGTAAAGTTCGGCGGCCTCGTGGTCAAGGGCGCGAGCTACGCCCACTACCAGGTGCTGGTCGACCGCTAACTCATCAACCAGGCTTGGAGACAGGGATTGGCAATTTGTGCCGATCCCTGTTTCTTTTTCCAAAGGAGGTATTTGTGGGTTATTTATTGCCGGCGGAGTACGTGCAATACGGCTTGACGGCGGAGACAACGGACGACTGGGTGACCACAGCTTCGGCGTTGATGGACACCTACTGCCGCAGGCCGACCCTGATGGTCGCCCAGTATGTGGAGCGGATGCGGCTCACAACCGGGAGCCAGGCCGTGCGCCTGAGCTATCGTCCGCTGGCTGCGGCAGCAGGCGCAGCATCGCCGCTGGTGAGCGTACAGGTGCGCTATGGGCGGCCCCGGCGAGGCGAACTGCCGGACCCGTATCGCGAACAGATTGCGTGGGCCTTCGGCGTTCCCGGAAGCTGGAGCGCGCTGGATGTAGCCAGTGTCGATGTAAATCAGGCGGCGGCGGAGTTGACCTTCCCGGCAAACTTTCTGGGGCTGAACTACAACGAGGTTGAAGTCACATACACCTCGGGAGTCGTCACCGTCCCCGACGCAATCAAGGTAGCTTGCGTGCAGATCGTGAAGAATGCGCAGGCGACGCCCGCGATGAATGTGAAGTCGAGCCGCATGGACACCATGCAGATGCAGTACTTCAGCGGCTCGCTGATCGATGCCCAGGTGCAGACGCTGCTGCGGCCTTACGTCGCCGAAAGGCTGGGGTGACGCGATGGCCGATCTGTTGAACGATTCGGGCGCGAGGTCGCGGGCGGCGGATGCATTGCTGCGTGGAGTTGGCGGACGCTCAGTCCTGTTGCGGCTGCCCGCCCCTGCAAGCGCGGGAGATATCGCAGAGCAACTGGGCCTGGCCGTGCCGGAGTTTCAGGATGTCGAGTTGGCTCCGGCGGTATTTCGTTCTGCGCGAGCAGCCGTGGCCGAGGGCAAAGCGGCGCGGTGGGATCTGCTGGTCTCGGCGACAACCATAGAAACTATGCTGGGATCGCTGGGATACGGTGCGGCGGCGGCCCTGTTTGGCGCGGCATTTGGAGTCCTGATCGACGGCGTGCTGATGGCGGTGGAGTCTGCTACCGGAGCGGAAACCGGCGGTTCAGCCTATTTGTATCGATTAGTGTTACGCGCTCCGGCAACAGAAGAAGTTTGAACGCACGTCATCGCCTGAAGCTACACGTCATCTCGACCGAAGGCGGCGCTTTTGCCGCCGTAGTGGAGAGATCCCTGTATTTCACCGCCGCTGCAACAACTTCAATCAGGAAGGTTATCGATAAATGCAGAACGCTAAAGACACGTTTTATACAACGCTGCGCGATCGCCTGGCCACGCTGAACCCGGCGCGGACCATGCTGGTGCGAGGCGTCACGCGGCCCGCCATGCTGGTGGAGGAGAACGAGCTTCCTTCCGATGCCGTGCCTGTCGATACCTTTCGACTGCGCTGGCTGGAATTGCAGGTGGATACGCGCGGCGCACTGCCGCTGGCGGCGATGACCTGCGAGATCGTTTATGCGACCGATGGCAGCTCCGGCAACGGCGGCATGGATCGCGGACGGCTGCTGGCGGCGATGGATGCGGAGCTGGCGTCCGCGTTGACGCAGTCCCCCCGAGCCGTAGGGAAGACGAGTTATTCGGCAAGCGCAGCGCCGGTGGAGATGGGGACGAATGTCTTCTGGGGCGATGCCGTTTTTAGCGCCGCCGTAGCAACCGGCGAGCGGCTGGAGCGGACAGCAACGGTTCAGGTCTTCTGCTATCAGGAAGCGGGTGAGCGATGAGTGGATTGGTGGATGCAGTGGCTCCGGTGACACGCCGGGTGCGAACTTATTTTGCTCCGGTGAATCGCGCGGCGGCAGCGCCCGCGATCTTTGATGCCGCCCAGACAGGCAGCTTTGCGCTGGATGCTCCGCCCGCGCCATGGATCGATCTGGGATGGTGCTCGGGCTTTGCGCGCAGATCGGGGACGAAGGTAGAGGCGCTGCGGACAGGCGCTCCGGCAGTCACTCAAAGCCAGGTGCGGACGGAGATTGAAGCGACGGTTTCGCTGGAGTTTGAAAGCTGGGGCAAGTTGCAGATGGCTCTGGCCGCAGGCTCGCAGCAGATGAATCTTTTGGCGACGGCGGCAGCGACGGCAGCGAATGGAAGTGGCGGCGTTGCTGCCGCAGCGGTGCCGCTGGTTGCAGGCTCGACTGCGAACTCGTTGAACGTAGGCGGAGCCGCAACTCAGTTCAACGTCGGTGACCTGGTGGTTGTCGATGTGGACTATGCCGGACAGATCGGGTTTGTGGGCAGCGGAGCCAGCGGGGCGTATGTGTCCTCGGCTGCGGCGGTCAAGAGCGACGTGAATTATCTGCGCCGGGTCTCGCTGAACGTAGCGTGCGTGGTGGCAATCTCGGGTGGAGCCTTGCAGCTTGGCGATGCGCTGCTGGCCGGAGTTCCGGCGGCAGGCATGCAGGTGAACAGGCTGACGGGCTTTGTCGATCGCGAGGGCGGCGGCTGGTTTCAGGAGTGGTCGGGACTGTTTGTGATGGAGGGCGAGCAGGGAGACCGAGTGATCTTTCACTATCCGCGATTGCAGTCGATGCAGGGAGCGGCGGAGTCGGCGGAGACGCTGGCCGGGCCGCTGGAGCGGTTGCGGCTGTCTGGAGCGTTTCGCGCCCTACCCGTGAAGGACGCGAATGACGGAGAGACGGTCCTGTGCTTCCGGAGCTATCTGCCGAGCGCCATGCGAGCGGTTTAGAGCATCTTCGTGTTTCTGCAAGAGCAATGAAACGCGTTATCTCGACCGGCGTCGCGAGGATCTGCGCGGCATAACTCGGATTAGGGAACCTCTGATTAAGTCAGGCTCCGTTAAGGGCACGGCTTCAGCCGTGCCGTAAGCGACTTGCCCGCATTGCGGCTTTAGCCGCTGAGGGAATCTTCGGGGACTTAATCAGGCCTTCCTTAGAACAAACAACGGTAAACGCCGGATACAAGGTCTCTCCGCCGCGCTTTCGCTCCGGTCGAGAAGACGTGTCTATCAGGATGAGAGGAATCGAATGAACTTGAAGTCTAAAGGATGGATGCTGGTGAGTGTGCTGCTGGCGGTGATGACCGCGAACGCGACAGCACAGATTGCTACTACGTCGGTTACAGATACGATCTACCGCGCCAACGGCACAGCAGCGACAGGCACGGTGATCGTAAGCTGGCAGGCGTTCACAACCGCACTGGGGCAGACCGTGCCGAGCGGAAGCGCGTCTGCGGCGATCTCCGGCGGTGGCGCCATGACAATCTCTTTGGTGCCGAACGCCGGAGCCACGCCCATGGGCAGCTACTACACGACGGTCTATCACCTCGACGACGGCACGGTGAGCCGCGAGTTCTGGGTGATCCCTGCGAGCCAGGTTCCGGTGCAGGTCAGCGCGGTCAAGACTTCCGTGCTGCCCACGTCAGTGGCGATGCAGACGGTGAGCAAGAGCTACGTCGACACGGCGATTGCAACGGCGGTGGCGGGTCATCCGCTCGACAGCAGCAACCCCTATGTCCTCAAGAGCGGCGACACCATGACCGGGCCGCTCTCTCTTCCCGGCGATCCTGCGACCGCGACCCAGGCGGCAGACAAGCATTACGTCGACGCGACCATAGCCGGAGTCGCGGGCGGGCTGGGACAGAAGATCTCGCAGTTGCCCTCCGGAACCCAGAATGTGGCCCAGCCGGTGGGCACCCAGATGGGCATCAACAACCTGAACGGCGTGGAGTATGCGAACCAGTATCTGAACGGGCTAGGCAACAACGGCATCGCCAATGCGCTGACCAGCGCCGATTGCGCCAGTGGCTGCGATGCGACCGTCGAGCGGAACTATAACGCCGGCGAAAACTATAATCCCCCCGCATGGAACAGCGCTGCCAACGGGGGCACGCATGTGGAGGACCGGCGCGGCGGTTCGCTGCACGACGTTTACGTCAATCCGGTTGCACCGCTTGGCTCGGGCCTCGACGCCGGCGAGTGGCTGGACGTCACCGCAACGCGAAGCTCCGCCGCCGTACACCAGAGAACGAATGGAGGCAGCCCAAACTACTTTGGCCTGATGATTACGCACAAGGCGCTGACCGGAGGATCGAACCTGTTCCCGGCAGCGATCGAGACCACGCCCTACTTCAAGAGCAACTACGGCGCATTGGACATTGCAGGCGACTACAACACCATGGGTCAGCACATCCTCACGCCCGAAGTGATCAGCTGCTACGGCGTGGGCGACTGCCTGATGGGATCGCAGTTTCTGTTCGCCTCGGGCGGCTTTCGCGACGAGGCCGACGAGGGCGCGCATCCGATGGACATCCAGATCCAGGAAGATCCCCGGGTCTTTCAGGGCACATGCAGCTCGGGATGTACAGCTGGATCGACAACTGTGATGGTGGCGGTAACCTCCGCGCCGGGCACCGAAGGCGAGGGCCGCTTTCTCATCGACAAGAACCCCGCAAAGCTGATCACGGCGGGTTCGGTGACCGGGGGATCGGGCTTTCTCTACAACGTTCCTGGGGCAACGGCAAGCTTCAGCGGCCCCACCTTTCCGGTGAGCGTATTTTTTACAACGGCGCAGACCATTCCTTCGCAGGCCAACGACATTGCTCCGGGAACGGTTACGGTGGCGATTGCAACCAGCGGTGTGACGGCAGGATTCGCGACCAACACAGCCGCGGCTCCAAATCAGAGTGGCGTGGCCTGCGTGGCAGACCAGACCATCGCTACCACTCCGCAGAACTATGAGATGGCCAACTACACCGTGGTGGACGGCACTCACCTGCAGATGACCTTGAACAAGGTGCATCGCGCCGGGACGACGATTGCGATCGGCGGCCTGTGCGGCTACGGGCTGGAGCAGACGGTGGACACGGCGAACGGCATCCGCCAGGTGTTTCCCGTGATCGGGTCGTACTCGCCGACGGATTTGTACTATGCCGGCGGATTGACGGCGATCATCGGCAAGAACGCGCAGACCAGCGCATTTCTAAACCTCAGCGCGCCGATTGCCGCGATCGCGCGTAGCGGCAACCTAGTCACGGTAACCACTGCGGGCAATCTATCGGTGGACGTGAACGGACTGACGATGACCGTGGCCGGCGTGGCGGATTCGAGCTACAACGGCAGTTACATCGTGACCACGACCGGCGCGAACACGCTGACCTACGCGAACACCGGCGCGAACAGCACCAGCAGCGGCGGCACGGTAGCCGCTCTGACCGGCGGCTATGTGCTCTATCCGATGGCAGAGGTGCTGGGCGTCTTCGATGCGGCGACTAAGAGTATCGACGGCCAGTTAACGCTGGCTGCGAATACGGTGCCATGGGCGGCGAATGATCCGCTGGAGGAGCCGCACTACTACCAGGAGAGGGTGTCTGCCGATATGACCTACGTCGGACAGACGACGCCGCGCTCTACCAATCTGCAGAGCGCTGGCATTCAATACCAGTCCAACGTAGGCCCGGGAATCAAGGGATGGGTGATTGCCAATGCCGCGCCTGCGTCGAGCTACCTGGGCAACGGCGGAACGCACACCGTTCCTACCGCGGCCTATTCGGCGGCGGGCATCTGGCAGACGACGATGGACGCGCAGGCGGGCGATCAGAGCGCGTTTGCGGTGCATTGCAACTCGCACGGCTGCGGCAAGTGGAACTCCAGCTACAACCTGTTTCTACTGGACAGCAATACAGGCTTCGACCGGGTGATCTATCAGCCGTTGACCAGCGCGCTGACGATGAACATGCGCGGAACCACCTATGGATTCACGCCGCAGGCCTTCACGGCGGGAACGGTCAATGCTACGACGATCAACGCAACGACGATCAACGCGACCACACTCACCGGCTCCTTGAACGCGGCAAGCCTGACCGGAGCCGTCAGCGCGGCGCAGTTGCCCGTCCTGGGGGCTTCGGGCAGCGGCCACGCAGCAGGCATCGCGCCCGATCCCGGAGCGTTCGCCGGCAACACGCGTTATCTGCGCGAAGACGGAACATGGTCAATCCCAGCGGGCAGCGGCTCGACTACGCCTGTTCCGGTCAATCTGCCGCAGCGGGCGAGCCTGCTGGGCGAGTACCTGCTGAACGAAGGCAGCGGAACCGTGGCCGACGACACCAGCGGCCTGGGCAACAATGGGACCATCTCGGGCGCAGTATGGGAGGGCAAAACAGACCTGAACTTCGCCGCGCTGGGCAACTATATCCAGTTGCCGACGGCGCTGAACGCGGCGAAGTCGTGGCAGTTTGCCATCTACGAGCCGCCGTTCGGATCGACGACGACGCAGGCTCCGGGGTATGGCCAGCCGATCGGGTTCGGCGCGAATCCGTCGCTGCTGTGCGGAACCGATACGCAGCACCTGTGCCTGATTGCAAGCTCGTACTTCGGTCCCAAGTCGATGCGCTTCTATGCCTATACGACCGACCGCACCGAAGCCGTGGAGCCGGTGCCGACGGGATGGCATATCGTCTCGCTGCTGTGCGGAAGCAGTGTGGGCGGCGTGGTGACCAAGTCGCATCTGCTGTACGACGGCGCGGAGGTGGGCAGCTATGTCACCCAGGGCGACGCGGGCACCTGTCCCAATCCAACCACCGGCAACTACCAGATCGGCGGCTCGGCGGCGCTGACCGGAACCTGGTTCCTGGGCAAGGTAGCTGCGGCATGGGCATGGAGCACGCCGCTGTCGCTGACAGACGCAGCAGCGGCGGCGAAGACCGCGCTCGACTACATCCACGCCAAGGGAGCGGTGACGGAGATCCGCAAGGCGCCGCATGCCGCCCCCTTGATTATGGGTGGCCTGGACTCGCGAACCTTCGGCATGCAGTTGACGCCGTCGACGATCTGGCTGGCAGCGCTGTCGCTGACCGACCCGAGTTATACGACGTTGAATCTTGGGTTCTCAGGAGAGCTCGCCTATGACGGTTGCGTGATGTTCGACGCCAACTATGCGCCGCAGATCTCACAGTCCTCGGGCCCGGTGATTACGGTGCTCTGGGGCGGCGTCAACGACATCCTGTCATCGAACGAAACACCGCGCGTGATTGCCAACGGGCTGAAGTGCATGGTGCAGAAGGCCAAGGCTCTAGGCTCGCGGGTGGTGCTGGCCACCGAGATCAGTTCACGATCGAATGCAGGGACTATCGGAGACGCGGGAAAGAACGCGCTCGACGCGGTTATTCGTGCCGAGGCGTATAGCTGGGGCGTGGATAATATCGCCGACCTGGCAACCGATCCGCACATCGGAGCGGACGGAGCTTCGTCGAACACGGCTTGCTTCCCCGACAACCTGCATCCCAACCCGAGCTGCGAAGTCTATGTGACGGCAATCATGAGCAATGCCATCAACGAGCTGCTGGGCTCGACCGAGAGTACCCGGCACACGACGGTGGCTGCAACCTATCAGGAGGTCGCGGGCGACCGCTTTCTCGACCTGACGGGGACGGCGGCGCAGACGGTGAGCCTGCCTGATTGCATCGGCTACTCGCTGAACCGTCAGGTGGTGAATCTGGGCAGCACGGCAGCGACAGCGGCGGCGATCAACGGCGAGACGCTGACAGGAAGTGCTTCGATCGCAGTGGGAGCGAGGGCAGTCTTTGTGCCGGTGCCGGGTGCGCTGGCGACGGGCGGCTGCCGGTGGGAACGGACGCAGTAAACCAATCGCGGATGACGCGGACTTAGCACGGATCAACACCAATCGATGCTGTTTCAGGTGTTCAATCCGTCTTTGCCCGCGTCATCCGTGGTCGATTTTTCTTTGGCAATATGGGGATGGGTGGAATGAGCGAGAAGCAGTGGAGCGTGGAGGAACTGCTGAAGTACGGCAGAGAGATGGACAAGCCAGAGAGAGTATTCGAGATTGCAAATGAGCTTTTGAAGGTGCGGGACCGTGAGGGGGTAGAACGGCCGTTGCAGCCGAATGCGGTACAGCGGCAGTTTGAGCACAGGCGCGGGCAACGGAACATCGTGCTGAAGGCGCGGCAGATGGGCGTGACGACCTGGGTGGCGGCACGATTTTTTTTGAAGACTATCACCGCTTGCGGTGTGATGACCGTGCAGGTAGCGCACACGCAGGGAGCGGCGGAGGGCATCTTCCGCATGGTGCAGCGCTTCTGGGAGTGCCTGCCGCAGAAGCTGCGCGAGGGACCGCTGCGGCGCAGCCGGGCCAACTCGGGACAGATGCGCTTTACCGAGTTGGACAGCGAGTTTCGCGTGCTGAGCGCGGGCGATGGCGGCGCCGGTCGCGGCCTGACCATGCAGAACCTGCATTGCAGCGAGCTGAGCCGCTGGCCGCACGATGCAGCGGAGACGCTGGCCGGGTTGCGCGCCGCGCTCGCTCCCGGCGGCGAGCTGGTGATGGAGTCCACGCCGAACGGGGCCTACGGTTGCTTCTACGAGGAGTGGGGAAGAGCCAGCGAACGGGCCGACGAACTGATGCGCCAGCAGGTGGTGCGGCACTTCTTCCCCTGGTGGCTGGAGGAGGCGTATGTATCCGCTCCGGTTACAGAATTGACCGAGGAGGAGGAGGCGTTAGCGCTGGCCCATAACCTAACTACGAGTCAGATCGGCTTTCGCCGCGGTCTGGAGACGAGCTATCACCGGCTGCGCTCGCAGGAGTTTGCCGAGGACGCGGAGACCTGCTTCAAGGCCACCGGCGAGTGCTGCTTCGAGATTCCGGCAGTGGAGGCGCGGCTGGCCGAGCTGGACGAAGCGGCATCAACGCGCAGGAACGGGGCTTTACAGATTTATCTGCCTCCGATCAAGGGCAAGGAGTATCTGGTGGCGGTCGATACCGCCGGCGGCGGCGCGGATGGCGACTTCGCCGCGGTGCAGGTGATCGATCTGGAGTCGGGGATGCAGTGCGCGGAGTTGCAACAGCGGCTCAGACCGCTGGATCTGGCAAGAGAGGCGGCGAAGCTGGCGCGGGAGTACAACAACGCAATGATCGCTGTCGAGCGCAACAACCACGGGTCCGGCGTTCTCGCTCATCTAAGCACCGGGGAGCATTATGCAAACGTGTATGAACAGAACGGCGAGGCAGGGTGGCTGACTTCGGCGGGCAGCAAGCCGAAGATGGTGAGCCGAATGGGCGCGTTGCTGGTGGAATCGCCGTGGATGTTTGCCAGCAAGCGATTGCTGGGCGAATGCAGGACGTTTATCGCGATGGAAGGAGGCGGGACCGGCGCGGCGAATGGCGCGCACGACGATTGCCTGATGGCGATGGCGGTGGCCCAGGCGGTACGAGCAGAGTTGATCGTGAAGAAGAAAAGATAGTGTCCTGCCGGACGGGCCTCCTGCGCGGAGGGCGGGCACGGCGGGCCCCGGGGGTTTTTTGGTGGGGGGGGTTTTGGGGGTTGGCGTTGTGGGGGGGGGGGGGGTTGGGCGCGGGGGCGTTTA
>JBEPUJ010000015.1:0-86503 GCA_041691575.1 Terriglobales bacterium | reverse complement strand
TCGCTCGGCCAGATCGTCAACGCCCGCACGCTCGAGACGCAGGTCTCGCGCCTGCTCACCAGCGAGCACGCCGAGGTCCGCCAGATCGCCGAAAAGCTTCGTCTCGCCGCCACCGAACCCGCCTGGAACGCCCAGCACAGCGCTGCGCAGGTGCTCTGCGAGGAGATAAGCTCGGTCGATGCAGCCTGCGGCGAGCGCGCCGCCGAGACGCTTCTCCGCCCGGTCAAGACCGCTCCCACGCTGGTCAAATACGCCACCGCAAACGAGTACCTCTCTGCCAGCCGCGCCGAACTGACCGCAGCCGCAGCAGAGCTCATGGCCAACCAGCCAATCGACCCTGCTCCAGTCGTCGATCTGCTCGACGACCCCGAGCCGTTGGAAGTCGAGCTGGCCACCTCGCTCCTCTATCCGCACTGCCATTACTCCTATCGCCAGCTCCGCAGCCACGTCGCTGCCCTGACTGAAGCGCGCCGTTCCGAGCTGATCGCTCTCGGTACCAAGCACCGCGGTCGCCACGACGAGCTGCTCCGCTCCTTCAGCGCCGGTCACGGCTTCCGCTTCGACATCCTGATGGACATCGGCGGCTTCCGCGACATGCACCGCCATCGCCGCTGCGTCCAGCTCCTCCAGCGCTACACCGACGCTCACGGCTACGAAGAGCCCGTCTGCCCCGGCCAGCCAACCCTCGCCGAAGCCGGCCTCGAAACCTCCTACAACGCCGCCATGGACGCGGCCTTCGCCGCCTACCGCCAGCTTCGCGACTCCGGCGCTCCCGAAGCTGCCCAGTACGTTCTTCCCCTGGGCACGCGCTGCCGCTCCATGTTCAAGATGGACTTCGCGGAGGTTGTCTACATCTCCGAGCTTCGCTCCGGCGTGGCGGGCCACTTCAGCTACCGCCGCATCGCCTGGGAGATGTACAAAGCGGTAGAGAAAAGGCACCCATCGCTCGCTGGCCACTTCCGGATCGACGATGTAAACGAGCCGGTGGATCTGTTGCGACGATAGTTATATTCGCCTTTTATTTGCTTTTCCCGAATTAGATGCTAGAATCCGCTTTGAACTTTATCCGAGGAGAAACATACGTGGCAGATGATCGCAGCAAGGCAATAGAGCTGGCCCTCGCAGGGCTGGAAAAGCAGTTTGGCAAGGGTTCGATCATGCGGCTGGGGTCGAAGGACGTTGTGCCGATTGCGGTCATCTCTACAGGGTCAATCTCCTTTGACGCCGCGCTGGGCGTGGGCGGTGTGCCGCGGGGACGAGTGATTGAGATCTTCGGGCCGGAGTCTTCGGGTAAGACGACGATTACTTTGCAAATTATTGCAGAGGCGCAGAAGGCGGGCGGGCTGGCGGCGTTTGTGGACGCCGAGCACGCGCTCGATCCGGCCTATGCGGCGAAGCTGGGTGTCGATATCGACAACCTGCTGGTGAGCCAGCCGGACTACGGCGAGCAGGCGCTGG
The DNA here is from genome assembly GCA_041691575.1 of Terriglobales bacterium. Lineage (GTDB taxonomy): Bacteria > Acidobacteriota > Terriglobia > Terriglobales > Acidobacteriaceae > Edaphobacter. The sequence continues at coordinate 85,045 of JBEPUJ010000015.1, read as the reverse complement.
AGATCGTCGAGGCGCTGGTCCGGTCGAATGCCATCGATGTGCTGGTGGTGGACTCGGTGGCGGCGCTGGTGCCGAAGGCCGAACTCGACGGCGAGATGGGCGATTCGCACATGGGATTGCAGGCGCGGCTGATGAGCCAGGCGCTGCGGAAGCTGACGGGAACAGTGTCCAAATCGCGGACCTGCCTGATCTTCATTAACCAGATTCGCGAGAAGATCGGCGTGATGTTCGGCAACCCGGAGACGACGACCGGCGGCAAGGCGTTGAAGTTCTACTCCTCCGTCCGCATCGATATCCGTCGCATCGGCGCGGTGAAAGATGGCGACAGCGTCGTCGGCTCGCGGACCAAGGTCAAGATTGTGAAGAACAAGGTAGCTGCACCCTTCCGCGATGCCGAGTTCGACATCCTGTACGGCGAAGGCATCTCGCGCGAAGGCGACGTGCTCGACCTGGCGGTGCTGCACAACATCGTCGACAAGAGCGGCGCGTGGTACAGCTATCAGGGCGAGCGCATCGGCCAGGGCCGAGAGAATGTCCGCAACTTCCTCAAGGAGAACAAGGACGTCTTTGGCCGCGTGGATGTGGAGTTGCGGAAGAAGCTGGGAATCTCCGGGGCCAGCTCCGACGTTGAGGTTCCGGCAGTTCCGGCCAATGGCGAGGCACAGGCGAAGGAAGTGGTTCGAGGCAAGAAGTAGATTATCGAACGAAATTCAAAAGAAGCACCGGCGGTTTTTCAACTGCCGGTGCTTCTCTTTTTAAAACACGCTTCAGGCGCGGATAATAGGACGTCCAAGCGAAATGACAACACGGTTGGCGGTTGCGTTCAATATTTCGATAAAGGCGACCAGAAGCGCATCAATGCCGGTCAAAAGGCCCAGATAGCCTCCAATGGTGCCGCAGCTCAGGCTGCCGATGAGGTAGCCGAAGTCTCCCGCCGCGAGAAAGAAGAAGGTAAGCCAGAGCAGAAGGAAGATGCTCCAGACGGCACGGCTCAGGCGGAAGGTCACGATCCAGAGCAGGAAGGTGAATACACCCCACATCAGCAGGACACAAGCCACGGAGGAGGTGGGCGGCTGGGCCAGCCAGCCCGCGCCGATGGTCCACTGGAGCAGAGCGAACCACCACCAGAAGAGGCCGTAGGACAGAAACGCGACCATGCCGAAGGTGTTGCCGGTGCGAAACTCGAAGATGCCGGCGATGATCTGCGCGACGCCGCCATAGGCGAAGGCCAGGGGGACGATGACAGGGATGGCCTCGCGGGGCAGCAGACCGGCGTTGACGCAACTGAGAACAACAGTGGTGAGTCCGAAGCCGGCGAGGCCCAGAGGGCCGGGGTTGGCAATCGGTCGAGCTTCGGGCTGAAGGGTGTCAGCGAGTTGCGACATGGGGATGCTCCTGTTTCGTTGCAGCTGGAATGCACACCATCTTACCCATGGATTGCGGATGGAGATACAGCAAAAAACTTCGTGCTTCTATCCCCCAGCGGAGCTGCCGGTTGGCTTGAGGGACTAAGGCAACGTATGCTTTTGGTGACATGAACACTGTAAAAGCGATTTATCCGGGAACCTTCGATCCGCTCACCAACGGCCACCTCGACCTGATTGCGCGGGGGGCCAAGATCGTGGACCACCTGGTGGTGGCAATTCTGCGCAACTCCGAGAAGGGTACACCGCTGTTTACCGTGCCCGAGCGCGAGGAGATGCTGCTGGAGGCGACGCGAGGCTTCGGGAATGTCTCGGTGATGACCTTTAACGGGCTGCTGGTCGATTTTGCCCGGGCCCAGGGAGCGAAGGCCGTGCTGCGGGGAATTCGGGCGATCAGCGATTACGAATACGAGTTGCAGATGGCGATGATGAATCGGAAGCTCGATCCGCAACTGGAGACGCTGTTCATGATGCCGGGGGAGAAATATACCTATGTCAGTTCGCGGCTGATCAAGGGGGTCTTTCAGCTCGGCGGCGACGTGTCGGCGCTGGTGCCCCCTCTGGTGGTGGAGCGGTTGAAGGCCAAGGTTCCGGCGCGGGTTTAACGGGTGGCTATGACGAATCTGATAGAGCAGTTTGGCAACATCGATATCTATTTATTCGATCAGTTGCTGCGGGGAAATATAGCGCCGGGGATGCGGGTGTTCGACGCAGGCTGCGGCGGTGGGCGGAACCTCGTGTATCTGCTGCGCGAGGGCTACGAAGTTTTTGGGGTGGACGCGAGCGCGGAGGCGGTGGGTCATCTGCGCTCGGTGGCAGCGAGTCTGGCACCGGGGTCGGAGCCGGAGAACTTCCGCGTGGAAGCGATTGAGGCGATGTCGTTTCCCGATGAGTTTGTGGATGTGGTGATCGCGAACGCGGTGCTTCACTTTGCGCGAGACGATGCCCACTTCGAGGCAATGGTGCAGAAGATGTGGCGAGTGCTGAAGCCGGGCGGAATGCTGTTCTGCCGGCTGGGTTCGACGATTGGGATGGAGTCGGTGGGCGCTTCTCATCCGATCGAGGGACGGCGGTTTCGCATGCCGGGCGGGATGGAGTGGTATCTGGTGGATGAGGCGCTGCTGATGAGACTGACGGAGGATCTGGGTGGGGAATTGATCGATCCGCTGAAGACCACGGTGGTGCAGGGAGCGCGGTGTATGACGACGTGGGTGGTGCGGAAGGCTGGGTGACGTTGGGCAGCAGTTCGCGGGTTGAGCGGAATGTCCATCTTCGTGACGATCAAGCCATTGCGAAGATGGACACCGGCTTTTTACTACGCCCATGTGAGTATTTTTTGCGATTCGATCTTTGCGGGGTCCAGCTCGATATTGAAGCCGGGGCCGGTCGGGAGAGCAAGATGCGCTCGCTCCGGGACTGGCGGATGTTTTTCGAAGTGGTGATAGTGGCGCATCTTGTTGATGAGGTACTCGCCCATGGGAAAGGTCATGGGAGACTGGCTTGCGATGACGTGCATCGCCGCATGGACGCTGTGCCCGTGGGGAATGACGGGAACGTCGTGCAGCGACGCCACGGTGCCGATCTTCAGTAACTCGGAGATGCCGCCGCACCACTCCGGGTCTGCCTGAACAACGGAGAGTCCGCCGGCCTGCAGGTAACGCTCGACCTCCCAGCGTCCGTAGAAGTGCTCGCCCGCCGCGACCGGGATCGATGTGCTGCGATGGAGGGTCGCGAAGCTTTCCATCTTTTCGGGGTGGGATGCCTCCTCGATCCAGCGGGGACGGTACTGCTCCACCTGATGGGCCCACTCCAGCGCATAGCCGAGATCCCAGCCGCTGTAGGCGTCGAACATGATCTCGGTATCGTCGCCGAGGGTCTCGCGGAGTATCTTGACGAGTTCAACGTTCCGCCGCATCCCCTCCGGACCTGAGCCGGGACCGTAGGCCATGAACCATTTCTGATTGCGATAGCCTTCTTTTTTCAAACTGAGACAACGGGTGCGGACGGCCTCCGGCTCCAGCGAGAAGCCGAGGCAGCTTGCGTAGACTTCAACCGATTCGCGAGTAGGTCCGCCCAACAACCGGTAGACCGGAACGCCGTAGTAGCGGCCGCGCAGGTCCCAGAGCGCGTTGTCGACAGCGCTGATGGCCATGATGAAGAATCCGGCGCGCGAATGCCGATTCGACCGGTACATCTCGTCCCAGAGCGCTTCGCCCGCCAGGGCATCCTTTCCCAGAAGAAAGGGCAGCAGATCTTCCCGGACGACGATGGCGGCGTCGCGTTCGATCGGGCCATAGAATCCTTCCAGGCCGGAAGCCGTGCGAATGCGCAGGTAGATTGCACTTGTGTTGACCTGTTTGGTGCCGGCGGGCTGGTCGCGGTAGACGCCCGGACGCAGAGCGTCGTAGATGTCCAGTGGATTTACCTGACGTTGGCTATTGATGCCGGCTTCGGTCTCATACCTGCCCTGCAACTCGACGAGTTCGAGGTCGGTGATTTTAAGAGGACCGTTGGAGCTGGACTTGCCTGCTTCGGCCACCGTGCCGGACGAGGCAAAAGAAGCTGCGCTCGATGAGATCAAAACACTGGCCGCAAATCCCGATAAAAGGTTCCGTCGAGTTATCGGTGGACCGGTCGGTCGTTTGCTTTTCATCCATTGTTCTCCTGGCTGTGGCAGCCTTGGGTCGAGATACGGTTAAGGGGACTGAATATGAGTGGGCGGCTTCTGTAGGAAGTCCTTTTATTGTTGTCCCAAAATAATACCCGCTTCAGCAACGAACGGTCTGTTGAACAAGAGGGAGAAGAGATAGACGATGGTGAGGCTGGTTATCGCGGAAGAGCGAAGGCGACGTACACGCCGCCTGTCGGACCCCGGGGGTTCATGCCGCTGCCTCCGGCTGCGATGACGAGGTATTGGCGGCCTTCGACCTCGTAGGTGGCAGGAGTGGCGTTGCCCGCGAAGGGGAGAGTTGCCTGCCAGAGCAGCTTGCCGGTGGTCTTATCGAAGGCGCGGATCTTGTGGTCAAAGTTGGTCGCAGCGATGAAGACCAGACCTCCCGCCGTAACGATGGGGCCGCCATAGTTCTCGCTGCCGGTGTCGGGCTGGCCCGCTGCGACGAGTTCGGGATACTGTCCCAGCGGAAGCTGCCAGAGGTATTCGCCAGTTGCGAGGTCGAGCGCGTTCAGGGTTCCCCATGGAGTAGCGGTGGCGGGGTAGCCGTCGGGGTCGACGAAGCGTCGATAGCCGGTCATGGTGTATTGCGTGTGCTGCGTACTCTGCGCTTGCGGGCCCGAGGCCTTTGCAGCGGAGCCTGCCTGCTCTTCACTCGCGGCGGCTTTCTCTGAGAGGGGATCTTTGCCAGTGCCCAGATAGGCGAGCAGATCGCTCAGGGTTTTGCCCTGAACGGACATGGCGGGCATCCTCCCCTTGCCATTGTGAATGGTCGCGGTGATCTGGTCCGTCGTGAGCCGGTCAGTGACGCCGAGCAGAGAAGGAAACTCCGGCGGCGAGCCCGCGCGATGGTCGCCGTGGCAGACGCTGCATTGGCTGAGGTAGGTCGTTCGTCCGGGGGAATCACCGCTATGGACGGCGAGTGCTCCCATGGAGGCGTAGTTGTTCGAGTTGACGTAGAGGATGCCGGTCTGGGGGTCGACGGCTGAGCCTCCCCACTCCGCGCCGCCTTCAAAGCTGGGAGAGACGAGGGTATCTTTGCCGACGCTGAGAGGGACGAACTGGCCGTCGTTGCGCATCTCGCGAAGGCGCTTGACAGCCCATGCGTGGGCTTCCGGAGTTCGGCGGGTGAGAGTCTCTTCGGTGACAGTCTGAGGAGCGAAGGGCTCCGGCTTGAGAGGGTAGGGCTGGGTTTTGGAGGCGACCTCTCCCGGCACGGTGCTGGCCGGATAGGGGCGTTCTTCGATGGGGAACAAGGGTTTTCCGGTAGTGCGGTCGAAGAGGTAGAGGTATCCCTGCTTGGTCGTCTGGGCGATGGCCGGAATCAATTTTCCATTGCGCTTGACGGAGACGAGAGTCGGAGGCGCAGGAAAGTCCCGGTCCCAGATGTCGTGATGGACTCCCTGAAAGTGCCAGATTCGCTTGCCGGTGGCGGCGTCGAGCGCGAGCAGCGTGTTGGCGTAGAGGTTGTCGCCGATCCGGCTGGCACCGTAAAAATCAGGCACCGCGGAGCCGGTCGGCACAAAGACGATGCCGCGCTCCGGATCGACGGTCATGCCGGCCCAGTTATTTGCCGAACCGCTCTTCTCCCAGGCATCGCTGGGCCAGGTCTCGTGGCCGGGTTCTCCCGGGTGGGGAATGGTGTGGAACGACCAGCGCAGCGCGCCGCTGCGGACGTCGTAGGCGCGGATATCGCCAGGGGGCGCGGGCAGCGTCTCCGGGGTGCTGCTGCCCACGATCAGCAGGTCTTTGTAGATGACCCCGGCGCTGGTTAAGCGGACGGATTGGAGCGCGGGATCGCGCCCCAGGTCCTCGCGCAGGTCGATTCTGCCGTCTTTGCCGAAGCTGGGGATGACCTTGCCGGTCGCCGGGTCCAGGGCGTAGACAAAGTTCATGACAGCGGCCAGCAGGCGTTTATTTTTGCCGTCTGTCCAGTAGGTCATGCCGCGATTGGGCCCGGTGCCCTTGACGGTCGAATCGAACTTCCAGACGAGTTTGCCGGTCGCCGCGTTGAGGGCGACGACCTTCTGCGTCGGGGTGAAGGCATAGAGGATGCCGTCGATGACGATCGGGGTGGTTTCGAGGCCGCCGGGTTCACCGGTCTCGAAGCTCCACGCAACCGTCAGTTTAGAGACGTTGGAGCGGTCGATCTGCTGAAGGCTCGAATAGTGGGAGTTTCCGGGGGTGGCTCCAACCGTGGGCCAGTTGGCGCGGGCCGCATCCTGCGCCAGTCCCGGTATGCCGAGGAGAAGGGCGCAGAGCCCGGTCGATGCTGCGATCCCAATTCTGTTTGGCTTGATCATCGCCAACATCATAGTGGATGGTTCGCGCAGCAGCACCGACGCGGAGGTTCGCGGCTTGCAAGAGAACGGGATTATACCTGCACTCCCAGCTTCTCCAGATACTCTTTACTGATTGCGGCGGACTCTTTCGGCGTCCTGCCGGGGGTTGGCCCATCGAGTTCGATTACGCCCCATCCCTGGAACTTGATCTCCTTGATTGCGGCAACCACGGCGGGGAAGTTCAGCTTACCCTGACCCAACTCGACGAATCGGTATCCGAACCGGTTTGTGGCGGGAGTGACGTCCTTCAGATGCAGGAAGAGTAGTTCGCGCCTGTACTTTCGGATCGCCGCCGCCGGATCGCCGCCGCCCTGAAAGTAGTGGGCCGTGTCGAGCAGCAGCTTGACATACTTCGTATCCACCGCAGCCATGATGGTGTCGACCGCCGCGGGTGTCTGGCCGATGGTGCCCATGTGGTTGTGGAAGCCTGCCTGAACGCCGAACGCCGCGGCCTGCCGTCCGATCTCTGTCATCAACCGGCTCAACCGATGAAGGTCAGCGGTTGTAGCGGTGGCCTGATCTCCGAAAGCAGCGATGAGTTGGAGGTATTTGCCGCCGGCCTCGGACAGATACTTTGCGTGGGCGACATTGGTCTCGATGGTCTCTTTTTCCTTCGCCGGATCAATCTCAACCAGACCGCTGGACAGGGCGACGAAGGCCAGCTTCTGCGCGGCCAGCTTTGCGGCCAACTGCTTCGGGTCCGGGAATTCCTTCAATACATTGGCCCGCAGTTGGATGCCCGGATAGCCCAGCGCCGCGATGTCTTCCATGGCCTGGACCTCGTTGTTTCCCCAGGTGATCGCGGCATAGCCTACCTGCATCTGATTCGCCCGCTTGCGCTGCGGTGCTGCGTAGGCCTCCGGCACCAGCGCTGAAGAACCGCAAAGCGCTGCCAATCCGATCATTCCGCAGCTCGCCAACATCTCCCGCCGTGTAGTGTGCATGCTTCTCTCCCGATCAAGGTTTTGCGCTGGGAATATGTCCTCAGGAGTCGCGCGTGGGGCTCGCCGAGGCGGATAGTTTGAAGTGCGAACCAAAAAGTATCAGCGCTAAAGCGAAATAGTCAAGCAGACGGATGTTCGCTGCGGTCTAAGGAAGGTCTGATTAAGCCCCGAACATCCCCTCAGCGGGTAAAGCCGCATTGCAGACAGGTCACTTATAGCAGGGCTGAAACCGTGCCTTAACAAAACCGGACTTAATCAGAGGCTCCCTAAAGATCTGCGTGAGATCTGAGCGGTCGCCGGGCCGACGGTTCAGGATGGAAATAGGGAAAGGCTTTATCTTGCGGGGTAAATCTGACAAACTAGAGGTATGAGCACAACAGCTACCAAGATTTTTGCGGACCGCATCGGCCGCATTGAAGTTTCGGCGACCATGGCGATCACAGCGGCGGCGCTGAAGCTGAAGTCGGAAGGCGTGAACCTGGCGGACTTTGGCGCTGGCGAGCCGCACTTTGCCACGCCCCGGCACATCAAGGACGCGGCGATTGACGCCATTGAAAAGAACTTTACCCGTTATACCAACGTCGCCGGTATTCCCGAGGTCCGCAAGGCGATCGTCGATCGTCATGCGGCAGACTTCGGCTCGAACTATACGCCGGAGGAGTGCGTGTTCACGACCGGTGGCAAGCTGGCGCTGTTCAATGCGATCCAGGTGCTGGTCGACCACGGCGACGAGGTGATTCTGCCGGTGCCGTACTGGGTCTCGTTCAAGGACATCATCCAGTATGCGGGCGGCAAGCCGGTGTTTGTGGAGAGCAATGAGGCGGAGAACTTCCGGGTCACCGCGAAGATGATCGAAGCGGCCATTACGCCGAAGACGAAGGCGATCATTTTGAACACGCCGTCGAATCCGTCGGGCGCGGTGGTATCACCGCAGGATTTAGATGCGATCGTCCGGCTGGCGCATAAGCACGAGATCTACGTGCTGCTCGATGAGTGCTACGTCTACCTGAACTTTACCGGCGAGATCGTCAGCGGCGGATCGTTCACGGACTGCAAGGAGCATGTCGTGGTGCTGGGGTCGCTGTCGAAGACCTATGCCATGACGGGCTGGCGCGCTGGCTTTGCGTTGGGGCCGAAACCGATTATTTCGGCAATGAGCAAGTTGCAGTCGCAGAGCACGTCGAACACGGCGAGCATGGTGCAGCGGGCATCGATTGCAGCAGTGAGCGGATCGCAGCAGTGCGTGGCGGAGATGCGCGCGGACTACATCAAGCTGCGCGATCAGGTGCTGGACGGGTTCAAGACGATTCCCGGCCTGACCTGCACGGTGCCGCAGGGCGCGTTCTATGTCTATCCGAATGTAAAGAACTTTATCGGCAAGGGCGGCGTGAAGTCGGCCTCGGACCTGGCGGCGAAGCTGCTCAGCGAGGCCCACGTCGTTGTGGTTCCGGGCGAGGCGTTCGGGACGACAGAGCACATTCGGTTGTCGTATGCGGTTTCGCACGATGTCGTCGATGAAGGTGTGAAACGGATGCGTGAGTATTTTGCAACGTTAGGCTAAATCAGTATTCGAGAATTCGAGGAAGGGCCGCGCCATGAGTTAATGGTGCGGTCTTTTCCTTGAGATGGAGTTGTATGTCCATGGAAGTCGGCAGGTCGGAGTTGCGGTTTGCTCCAGTGATTCTTGCGGGTGGCAGTGGAACGCGGTTCTGGCCTCGGAGCCGCAAGGCGAAGGCGAAGCAGGTGCTGGCTCTCGATGGCAAGCAGACCATGATTCAGCAGACGCTGGAGCGGTTAATGCCATTGGCGAATCCCGCTGATGTCTGGGTGGTGACGAATTGCCTGCTGGACGAGACGATTGCGGAGCAGTTGCCGCAGGTGTCGCGCGGACATATTTTGAGCGAGCCTACGGCGAGGAATACAGCTCCGGCGTGCGCGTTGGCGGCATTTTTGCTGGAGAAGGCTGAGCCGGATACGGTGATCGGAATCTTTCCTTCGGATCAGGTGGTGAAGGACAGTGCACGGTTTACCGAGGTGCTTCGCGCGGGCGTGGCACTGGCTGCGAGCGGCGACAAGATCGTGGTGCTGGGCGTTCCTCCGACGCGGGCTGAGACGGGCTACGGGTACATCGAGCAGGGTGCGGTTGCGGATGATGCGGCGACGATTACCGGTGGAATCGCGGTGCGCAGGGTGAAGCGGTTCACCGAGAAGCCGGACAAGGCGCGGGCGGAAGAGTTTGTGGCTTCTGGCAACTATGCCTGGAACAGCGGGATCTTCCTGTGGAGCGCGCGAACGCTGGCGGGAGCAATTCGGGAGTATTGTCCGGCAATGGCGCCGCTGTTGGAAAAGATTGCCGCAGCATACGGAACCGACGATTTTGCGCGGGTATTTGGGGAGCTGTATCCGCAGTGCGAAAACATCAGCATCGACTATGTGGTGCTGGAGCCACGGTCACACAAGGGTGAATTAGGCGCGGAGATCTATTGCCTGCCCGGCGATTTCGAGTGGAACGATCTCGGCTGCTGGTCGACGCTGCATGAGAATATGGCGGACTGTTCGCCGGATCAGGCCGCCTTTGCAAACGTCTTCGACGAGACCGATCCGCTGTGCGTCTCCATCGATTCGAACGGCAACTACGTGTATGCGCCGGGCAAGGTGATTGCGTTGGTTGGCGTGAATAATCTGGTGGTGGTGCAGACGAAAGACGCGCTGTTGATTACGACGCGGGACCGATCGCAGGAAGTCGGCAAAGTAGTTGCCGAGCTGAAGAAGGCTGGCAGGGAAGATTTAATTTAGCAGGCGGCGGGAGCTATGGCAGAGACTGCGGTGAAGTTTGGGACGGATGGGTGGCGCGGCATCATCGCCGATGACTTTACCTATGCCAATGTGCGCGTGGCGGCAGCGGCGATTGCGAACTATGTGCTGGCCAATGAGGACGCAGCCGCTGGAGTCTGCATCGCGTATGACACGCGGTTTGGGTCGCGCTCGTTCGCCAAGGTAGTCGCGGAGGTGCTGGCGGGTGCGGGGATTCCGGTGGCTCTGGCGGCGGAGATTACGCCGACTCCGGCGCTCTCCTATGCGGTGCGTGAGCGGAAGGCAGCGGGTGGAGTGATGATTACGTCCAGCCACAATCCGGCGGAGTGGAACGGCGTGAAGTACAAGGCGAGCTATGGCGGGTCGGGGTTGCCTTCCATCATGACGTCGATTGAGAGCTATCTGGGGAAGAAGCTGGCGAAGAGCGCCACGCCGGCCGCGATTGAAGAGGTGGACTTCAATCCGGAGTACATTGCGGCGATTGCGCGGTTTGTGGATCTGGATGGGATTCGGGTGTCGGGGTACAGGTTTCTGATCGACGTGATGTATGGCGCGGGCAGAGGAGTGGTTGGGGGAATCTTTACGCGGGCGGGGATTCCGTTTGTGGAGATGCGCAACGAGATCAATCCGTTGTTTCCCGGCATCAATCCTGAGCCGATTCTGCCAAATATCCGCGAGACACAGGTTGCGGTTGTGGCTGAGCATTGCGATGCAGGGCTGATCACCGATGGCGATGCAGACCGCATTGGCGCGGTGGATGAGCATGGCAATGTTGTGGACGCGCACAAGATCTTTTCCGTGCTGCTGAAGTGGCTGCTGGAGCGGAAGCAGTGGCCGGGCGATGTGACGCGGGCTTTTAATACCACCAAGATGATCGACCGCATTGCCGCGAAGTATGGGCGGCGGCTGCACGAGCACGGCATCGGCTTCAAGTATGTCTGCGAGCTGATGCTGGCGCAGGAGATCCTGATTGGCGGCGAGGAGTCGGGTGGCGTCGGCATCAGCCGCCATCTGCCGGAGCGTGACGGGATGCTGAACTCGCTGCTGCTGGCCAACGTGATGGCTGATGAGAAGAAGACGCTTGGTGAACTGGTCGCCGCATTGCAGGAGGAGTTTGGCGAGCACCAGTACGGCCGCGTGGATATGCACATCGACGAGACAGTGAAGCAGGCGGCGATTGCGCGGGCCAAGGCTGGGGTGGCGGAGATTGCGGGGATGAAGGTGCTTCGGGTGGAGACGATGGATGGCATCAAGTTCTTCCTCGACAATCCGGACTGCGCAGGGCGTGTTTCAAAAGGCGGGGCAAATGCCGCGGAGACGTGGCTGCTGCTGCGCGCCTCGGGGACGGAGCCGCTGTTGCGGGTTTATTGCGAGAGTTGTTCGGTCGCGTCGGTGTCGAAAATTTTAGAGGCAGCGCAAAAGTTTGTGTTGCAGGGGAGTGCTGTTTGAGTAATTCGATTTGCGTGGAAGCCAAAGGAATTTTGTTCGATATGGATGGGGTGTTGATCAGCTCTATCGGGTCGGTGGTGCGGTGCTGGCGGCGGTGGGCAGAGATCTATGACATTCCGAACGCGGAGACCTATACCGTGCCGCACGGCGTGCGGGCGATCGACACCGTGAAGCTGCTGCGACCGGACATCGATCCCGAGGAAGGGCTGCGCACGATCGAGGACATGGAAGTTGAGGACATGGCCGATCTGAAGGTGCTGCCGGGGGTGCAGAAACTGCTGGAAGAGCTTCCGTCCGAACGCTGGACTATCGTTACTTCAGCGACGCAACGGCTGCTGCTGGCACGGTTGACTGCGGCGGGACTGCCGATTCCGGAGCGGCTGATCAGCGGCGATATGGTGGAGCGGGGCAAGCCCGATCCGGAGCCGTATCGGCGCGGCGCGGAGTTGCTGGGATTCCGGCCTGAGGAGTGCATCGTGGTGGAGGATGCGCCGTCGGGCGTTGGCGCGGGGAAAGCGGCAGGCGCGCGCGTGCTTGGCGTCCTGGGGACACATTCGGCGGCGGAACTGAAAGAGGCAGACTGGGTTGTGGCTTCGCTTAAAGATTTGGTGGTGACGGTGGGCGCGGACGGATTGGAGTTGCGGTTTACTCCTGTTGGTTGAGCGTACTCTCTCTGCCGCGCGCTCGTTCAACGACACTCCGTAGCCCATGTCTCAGAATTGAGATATGGGCTATCCGGCTTTGGGGCGAGTTGAGCTATTGCGATGGCTGGAGTGATTCCTGTCAAGACATGGACGCCGGATGGTTGAGGGAATTCGCTCGGAAGTTGTCTTTTTCTATCTGCCGTTGCTATCCTCGGACGTCTGCAAGACTTCTAAAATGTGATCGATAGCTTTTTCGCTGTTCTGGGCTCCCTTTGCGTCCAGTAAGCGCATCGAGGGTAAATGCCGGAGCCTAAACGAACGCGCGTACGGTACATGATCGTCGCCATGCTGTTTGCCGCGAGCGCATACAGCTATGGAGACCGGGTGGTGTTGTCCATTACGGGGATCGCCCTCTCCAAAGATATCCATATGGATGCCCTGAAACTGGGCTATCTTTTCTCGGGCTTCAGTTGGGCCTATGTGGTGGCGCAGTTACCGGCAGGCGGTCTTCTGGATCGCTACGGCTCGAAGCGTGTCTATGGGTTGAGCCTGGTCTGCTCGTCGTTCTTTGCCTTCTTGGTGGGCTTTGCGGGATATCTTCCGGCTGCCATCGCATTTTCCGTGATCTTTGGCCTGCGGCTTTTGTCCGGGCTGGCGCACTCTCCAATCTTTCCCGGCAATGGGCGCATCGTTGCGGCATGGTTTCCAACGGCGGAGCGCGGACGGGCGTCGGCCATCTTCAATTCCTCACAGTACTTTGCGCTGGTGTTGTTCGCGCCCATCATGGGCTGGCTGACGCACGCCTTTGGATGGCGATCGTGCTTCTGGTTTCTCACCATCATCGGCCTCTCTCTCGCCGTGATCTGGCGCAAGGTCATCCATGGGGTGAGAAATCATCCGCGCATCGATCAAGGAGAGATCGACCATATCGAGCGCGGTGGCGGCCTGACCGCCATCGAGCCGGGATCGGGCGCGGTACAGAAAACCCCGGAGAACAAGCTGACGTGGACGGCCATCCGGATGCTGCTTAGCAACCGGATGCTGGTCGGCGTCTATCTGGGCCAGTACTGCATTACGACGCTGACGTGGTTTTTTATTACGTGGTTCCCGGTTTACCTGAGCCAGGCGCGGCACATGTCCATCGTCAAGGTGGGTATCGTGGCTGCGCTGCCGGCGCTGTGCGGATCGGTTGGCGGCATTCTCGGTGGAGTCGTCTCGGACAAGCTATTGCAACTTGGGCATAGCCTTACTTTTGCGCGTAAGGCTCCCATCGTTTCGGGGATGCTGCTGTCGATGACGATGATCGGGTGCAACTATGCGAGCGCGCAGTGGGTGGTGATCCTGCTGATGTCGCTGGCGTTCTTTGGCAAGGGATTCGGGGCGCTGGGATGGACCGTGATTGCCGATACTTCGCCGAAGGGGCTGGTCGGAATCAATGGCGGCTTGTTCAACCTGATCGGAAACATGGCGGGGATCACTACTCCTATTGTGATCGGATACCTGGTGAAGCGGACCGGATCGTTCAACGACGCATTGATCTTTGTGGCGGCGACGGCGTTGATGGCGATTGTCGCTTACCTGCCGATCGTCGGCGAGATCAAGCGGGCCGAGCTCAAATATCCTGAGCCTGCGGGTGATGCGGCATGACAGAGTTGACGGCAGTCGGGGGTTCTCCTGTGGTGACGGCGATGCGCGTGATCCCGGTGGCGGGCCACGACAGCATGCTGCTGAATCTGAGCGGAGCGCATGCGCCGTACTTCACCCGCAACCTGGTGGTGGCGACCGATAACTGCGGCCATACGGGCGTCGGCGAGGTTCCGGGCGGAGAGAAAATTCGCGGACTTCTTGAAGAGTGTTGCGCGCTGGTGATCGGTGAAAAGGTCGGCTCCTATGAGAACATTCTGCGCACGATTGGAACGCGCTTTGCCGACCGGGATGCCGGTGGGAGGGGATTGGAGACCTTCGATCTGAGGACGACCGTCCATGCAGTGACGGCAGTTGAATCGGCGCTGCTCGATCTGCCGGGGCAGTTTCTGGATATGCCGGTGGCGGGACTGCTTGGAGAGGGACAACAGCGATCGAGCGTCGATGTTCTGGGGTATCTGTTCTTCATTGGAGATCGCAAAAGGACCGATCTGCCTTATCTCGACGGTAAAGGCGCGGAGGATGACTGGCTGCATTTGCGCCATGAAGAGGCTATGACCACTGAGTCCGTTCTGCGGCTGGCAGATGCGGCCCATGCGCGGTATGGCTTTAATGACTTCAAGCTCAAGGGCGGCGTGTTGGCTGGAACGCAGGAGATGGAGGCAGTGACGGCGCTGACGGAACGATTTCCTCAGGCGCGGATTACGCTCGATCCCAACGGGGCATGGTCGCTTGAGGAGGCCATCCGGCTCTGCGAGGGCAAACAGGATGTGCTTGCCTATGCGGAAGATCCTTGCGGCGCGGAGAAGGGCTTCTCCGGCAGGGAGATCATGGCCGAGTTTCGCCGGGCCACGCGGCTACCGACAGCAACCAATATGATTGCGACCGACTGGCGCGAGCTGCGACATGCGGTGGAGCTGAATGCCGTCGATATTCCGCTGGCCGATCCGCACTTCTGGACCATGCAGGGTTCGGTGCGGGTGGCGCAGTTCTGCCGCGAGTGGGGGCTGACCTGGGGTTCGCACTCGAACAATCACTTCGATGTCTCGCTGGCGATGTTTACCCATGTCGCCGCCGCAGCGCCGGGGAAGGTAACGGCTATCGATACACATTGGATATGGCAGGACGGACAGCGGCTGACAAGAGAGCCGCTGAAGATCGCTGGAGGCAAGCTACAGGTGCCGGAGCGTCCGGGGCTGGGCGTCGAACTGGATATGGAGCAGGTGGAGCAGGCAAATCGTCTCTACAACTCTGCGGGACTAAGTGGGCGTGATGACGCAGCGGCGATGCAGTATTTGCGGACGGACTGGACGTTCGATCCGAAGCGGCCATGCCTCGTGCGTTAAGAGAGCTAACCGCAGGTCCTTCGACTGCGCCTCTCGCTATGAAGCTGCGAGAGGCTTCGCTCAGGATGACAGTTCGATTGCGGGTACAGGAACTTTGGAATTGCTTTAGGCGAAGCTGCCGTTGGCGCGGATGACTTGAGATGAGGAGAGCCGGTGACGATTCCGCTGTCGCCGATGCTTTAACGGCAACTACTGTTCTTGGCGTCGGGCATGGCAAGAAATGTGATGCTTGCCGGAGCCAGCACAATGTTTCCGGCGGGCGTTGACGCACCGGTGAGCGATGGCACGTCGCCATCGGAATTAAGTTTCAGTTCATTCCCGTTCAGCTCGACCGCGGTATCGGTAAGCTCGCGGGCGGTCAGGGTATAGCGGTCAGACTCGACCGGGACCGCAAGCTGATGAGAGGAGGTGCGGTCGGCATTGATCGCCAGAAGCGCCACGCCGCCGGGGTGACCGGACAGGCAATGGGCATAGAGATGCAGATCCGGCGCAGGCGAAGAACCGGCATCGAGTACGGTGGTACCCATCAACTGGTGCCACAACAAGGCGGCCCAGTAGTTGGGACGGGGGGTGAGGGTGTCTTCGTCGAGCAGGCCGTAGTCACTGGCGGCAAGAGTGTTGTGCATGATGACCTGTACGCCGCGTTTGGCGAGGCTGCCATGCTGGTTGAGATAGCGGAAGGTGTCGAGAAAGGTGGAGGCCCAGGGATTGCCGCCGCAGGCTGCGTCGGCGGTCTCGGTGAGCCAGATGGCTTTGCCGGGCTCGTATTGATTGCGGAGGTTGGCATAAAACTGCTCGCCGGAGCCGGTGCGAGCGAGCCACTCATTGGAGAGCGCCGCTTCGGCAGTGGTCTGCGAGGCTCCGCCCAGGGTGCTGCACCGTTTGGAGACCGCACCGTAGAAGTGGTAGGAGAAGACGTCGAAGACTGGGCCTGTGTCCTTGAGCAGGTCTGCCGATGCGAGCATGTTCTTGTTCATGCTCGCCGGGACCAGCGCTCCGCCTTCGCCGACGCCGCCGGGCCCGAGGAAGATCATGCCCGGAGCGGCCTGCCGGATAAAGGGGAGGAAGACCTTGATATCGCGGGCGTAGGCGGCGGCGTCATAGCCTTTGGGCGCGCCACCCATGGCGGCAAAGGTCGGCTCGTTCATGTACTCGGCGGCGGCGATGCTACCGCCAACGGATTTGGTGTAGGCGAGGAGTTGGCGCGCCTGATCGGGGCTCCAGACACCGGATGCGTCGCGGGGGCCGGAGCTGATTGTGAAGGAGGTGACGATCTCGGCGCCGGTAGCGTGGGCAAAATCGACGACGCCCTTCCATTGCTGCCGTGTCAATACACCGTTGAAGCCCTTGGGCGCAGTTGCGGGCGCAGGAGCGTCGGAGTCTTGAAAGTAGACGCTGTTGGCCCAGGTTCCGCTGACGCGCACATAGGCCGGCCCGAGAGCGGCGGCCAGTTTGCGCAGCCGCGGGTTGGAGAGGTCGATTGGCGACCGATATTGGTACAGGTTCGGGTCCATGCCGACGGGCTGATTCTTGTTAGCGGCAGCGGCGGATGGTTCGGTCCTGGGAGCAGCGGCAGCGCCGGATTTGGCATAGGGCTTCCAGAACCTGCCGCCAATGACCTCGACCATCTCGATGTTGTAGGACTGGAAGCGCGGATCGACCGAGCCCACGCGCGGCATGGTCGCGGGGGAGATGTTGTCGGCGGAGGGCGGTTGTTGAGCTGCGGAGTTCATGGCTGCTCCCAATGCAATGCCTGCGCATGCGATTAAGGTTGCATGCACAAAACGTCCGATGCTTTTTTCGTGAGCCATGGCTCTCCCATTTGGGTGCTAATAAGACGCACCGGCACTTTTGAATAAGCGCGAAGCTACTCTAGCACCGTTTGTTGTATGAATGAATTATTGTTTTTCGAGTCAGATATAGGAAGGTAAACAAAGAAGGATCTCCGCTCGCGTGATTTATCCCCGAAGCAGGGCTTCGACCCGCTTAAGGTCGTCTTCGGTGTCGACCCCGATGGTGTCAAAGTCAGTGGGCTCAACGTAAAGGCTGATGCCATTTTCGAGGAAGCGAAGCTGCTCCAGCCGTTCGGTCTGTTCGAGGGTGCTGGCAGGGAGGGAGGGGAAGCGTTCGAGGGCGTCTTTGCGATAGGCGTAGAGGCCGATGTGCTTCCAGTATTGCGGCCCAGCTCCGTCGCGGTCGTAGGGGATGGTGGCACGGGAGAAGTAGAGGGCGCGGCCATCGGCGGCTGTAACGACCTTGACTGCATTCGGGTTGGCGATGTTATCAGGGGTGCAGAGAACTTTGAGGGTGGAGACTTCGACGTGGGGGCGGGCGAAGGGGCGAAGGAGAGCGGTGAGGTGCTGGGGCTTCAGGAGCGGTTCGTCGCCCTGGATGTTGACGTAAATGTCGGCGTGGATGAGCTGGGAGACGGCGTGGACGCGGTCAGTGCCGCTGGGCAGATCGGGCGAGGTGAGTTGGAAGGGCCAGCCATTCTGTTCGCAGAGTTCGGCTACTTCGGCGGAGTCGGTGGCGATCAGCACATCGTCGAGTTGGGGGCAGGCTTTGGCGGCTGCGTAGACCCAGGCGAGCATGGGTTTGCCGGCGATGGGGCGAAGGACCTTTCGCGCGAGGCGGGTGGAGGCGAGGCGCGCGGGGATGACGCCGAGGACCGTGCCGGGTATGGTGGACGGCTGCTTTTCGCTCTGCCTCGAATCAAGTATGATTGGAACTGGCTGTGCCGCGACGGTTCTCCCTGAACTTGCTCGTTGCACAACGTTTCCTGCCTGGTGCGGCCAATACACATAAGGGCGGTGTAGCTCAGATGGTTAGAGCGACGGACTCATAACCCGTAGGTCGGCAGTTCGATTCTGCCCACCGCCACCAAATGTTGTATTGCGCCCGGCGTCGTGCAATCTTCGTTCGAGAGTATCATTTCGACAGTAGGGAGCGTCTAATCCCTGTTCGCCGATACTGCCCGTGGAGATGGTTTCGTTTTATGCCCAAGATTTCAAAGATATTGCTGCTGGTAGTTTCGGTTGTTCTGGTGCTGACGGTCTTTCTGGGCCTGAATTCGAGCGGGGTGAACGCGGCTTCGGAGCAGGACGGCGCTTATAACCAGATCAACGTTTACAGCGAAGTGCTGAGGCACATCCAGACGGACTATGTCGTCGATCCGAACATCGGCTCTGTGACCGATGGCGCGTTGCGCGGGTTGCTGGAGTCGCTGGATGCCGATTCGAGCTATCTGACGCCGGAAGAGTACAAGATCTACAAGTCTGACAAGGGCGGCAAGGCGCAGGTGGGCATCAATGTGTCGAAGCGGTTTGGCTATGCGACGGTGGTGTCCGTGGTTCCGGGCAGCCCGGCAGACAAGGTCAATCTGAATGACGGCGACATTATCGAGGCGATTGGGACGCAGGATACGCGCGATCTGTCGCTGGCCATGATTCGACGGCTGCTCGAAGGCGAGCCTGGAACCCAGGTGACGGTCTCGGTGGTGCGGCCTCGGAAGGCGGCTCCGGATAAGGTGGAGCTGACGAGGACGCTGGTGACGTATCCTGCGGTCTCCGAGACGATGTATGAGAGTTCTTCGATCCTTTATTTGAAGCCGGCGGTGCTGGACCACGAGCATGTGCAGCAGCTCGAAGCCAAGCTGAAGGGGATGCAGAAGGCGGGCAACAAGAAAGTGTTGCTCGATCTGCGCGATGTTGCGGCGGGGGACATGACGGACGCGATGCGACTGGCGAACTTTCTGCTGCCGAGCGGAATGATCGCTACGCTGGAGGGGCAGAAGGTATCTAAGCAAACCTTCCCTGTCGATGCATCGAAGACCATCAACGCGACTGCTCCGGTGGTTGTGCTGGTGAATCGGGGAACGGCCGGGCCGGCGGAGCTGGTGGCGGCGGCGTTGTTGGACAACAAGCGCGCAGAGCTGGTGGGCGAGAAGACGTTCGGCGAAGGGGCGCAACAGAAGACATTTGAGCTGCCGGATGGTGCGGCGCTGATTCTTACGGTTGCGAAATATGAATCGCCTTCGGGGAAGAAGCTGCAGGATGATGCGGTTACGCCGGGATTGCTGGTGGCATCGAATATTCCGGACGCAGGGAACGATGAGGATGAAGCGACAGAGACCGCTGCTCCTGCGGTTCAGAAACCCAGCGTGACGGTGGATGAACAGCTTACGAAGGCGCTTGACCTGCTTAAAAGTAAGGCTGCCTGATCCTTGTTTGAACTGCTGTTGACCGCCTTGGTTTCGACATAACGGCGAGGCGTGGCGGCGAGCGTAGCCGTGCTATGGTGAAAGGGTCGTGCAGAGTTTATTCAGCCGTGGACCGGTGCGTCCGGAAGTAGAAACTGAATCGGCATGGCAGCGGGCCGTACGCCGAGCTACGCTGAACGGGCCGGACTATCCGAGCCGCCGGATAGCCAGACGGATGACGTTTTTCACGCTGCTGGGAGCGTCGGCGGTCTTTGGCGCCATGTGCGGTTTGATGCTGATCTACTCCATCAACCTGCCGCAGATGGCGGATCTCGCGCGCTACCGTCCCAATACCACCACCGAATTACTAGATGTCCACGGAAAGGTCTTCGGATCCTTTGCGTTGGAGCGCCGCGTGGTTGTGCCGTATGCCGATTTCGCGCCGGTGCTGCGAGAGGCGATCATCTCGATTGAAGACAAGAGCTTTGAGCGCAACTGGGGAGTGAACCTGGTGCGGGCCGTGGGGGCGGCGTATCGCGATCTGCACTCGAACGAGCGTGCCCAAGGAGCGTCGACGATCACCATGCAACTGGCGAGGAATTTGTTTCTCTCGTCGGATAAGACGTATGGCCGCAAGCTGCAGGAGATCTTTCTTTCCATGCAGATCGAGCGGCGATTTACCAAGCAGCAGATCTTTGAGCTGTATGCGAACCAGATTTATCTGGGCCGGGGATCGTATGGGTTCGAGGCGGGGTCGGAGTATTACTTCAGCAAACATGCGCGGGATCTGACGCTGCCGGAAGCTGCGCTGCTGGCGGCATTGCCGAAGGGGCCGGAGTCCTATTCGCCGGTGCGGTATCCGGAGCGCGCGCTGAAGCGGCGCAACCTGGTGCTGAACGAGATGATGCAGGACGGCAAGATTACGCGGGCGCAGGCGGAGGCGGCGAAGAACGCGCCGCTGGGCCTGCATATCGAGGCCCCGGCGAATAGCGTTGCGCCGTACTTTGTGGAGGAGGTGCGGCGTCAACTGGAAAAGGAGTACGGCGTCGAAGAGGTGCATGGTGCGGGGTTGCACGTGTATACGACGCTGGACCTTGGGCTGCAAGCTGCGGCGAACAAGGCGGTGCTGGACGGCACGGCTGCCTACGAGCGGCGGCATGGATGGAAAGGTCAGTTGCAGAATGTTGTGCTGGCGGGGATGGATGTGGAGAGCTATCAGCATCCCGACTGGACGCAGCCGATCGTGAAGGGAAGTTACGTTCATGGGGTGGTGACGGAGGTCGCGGCGAAGAGAGTCGTGGTGCAGCTTGGTAAAGAGCGGGCGGTACTGACGCCGGAGGATTGGGCGTGGACGACGAATGTGGATGGCGACAGCTTTTTGCGTAATGGGGATGTGGTCTACGTCAGGGTAGAAGGCAGCGGGGCTGATGGGACGCTGCATGCTTCGTTGCAGCAGGATTCAGGGGCACAGGCTTCGCTGATGGCGGTCAACAACGCAGACGGCGAGGTGGTGGCGATGGTGGGGGGACGCGACTTTGCGCTGTCGCAGTTCAATCGCGCGGCCCAGGCCGAGCGCCAGGCGGGATCGTCGTTCAAGCCATATGTGTATACGACGGCGATGGAAGCGGGAGCGAAGCCGACGGACATCATCGTCGATGGGCCGACGACTTTTCCCACACCGAATGGACCGTATACGCCGCGTAACTATGAGAACAATTACCTGGGGGCGATGACGCTGCTGAATGCATTCGCCGAGTCGCGAAACATCCCCGCGTTGAAGCTGGCGAACCAGTATGGAATTCGCAAGGTCATCGCGACGGCGCACCGGTTCGGCATTACCAGCGACATCCCGGAGTTTCTGCCTGTGGCCATTGGCGCGGCGGACCTGACGCTGTATGAGCAGGTGGGAGCTTACAGCGTATTTCCGAACGATGGCATCCGCATCGAGCCGCACTATATCCGCCGGGTGGTGCAGGCGAACGGGCTGCCGCTCGACCAGAAGCCTCCGCAGATGAGCGAAGTGATTTCGGTGGATACGGCGCGGGAGATGATGCAGCTCCTGCAGTCGGTGGTTCGAGCAGGAACAGCGACGGGAGCGGCGCAACTGAAGCATCCGTTTGGCGGCAAGACGGGAACGACGAACAACTATACGGACGCCTGGTTTATCGGATTTTCTCCATCGGTTACGTGCGGTACATGGATGGGATTTGATAACCGGCAGTCGCTGGGAGAGAAGGAAACCGGCGCACGGGCGGCGCTACCGATATGGATGGATTTTATGCGGGTGGCGATTGCGGATAAACCGAACGAGACGTTTGCGGCGACAGATGTGCCCAAGAAGACATTGGAGACTGCGCCCGATCAGCGGGGCGCTGGGAGTGCCCCGGCGAAGGCGAGTGTGCCTGTGGGAGCGAGTGGCGCGGCGAAGGGAACTACTACACCAGCAAAGCCGGTTGCGGACCGGAGTTTCTGGGTTTCGAAGCCACCGCGTGGCATAAAGTGAAGTAGCGCCGGGCGGTGAGGACATCGCGGCCGATCTGGTCGCGGAGGGCTTCCGGGTTGGGGAAGCGGACCTCGGCACGAAGCCGTCGCAGGAAGGTCAGCGTCAGCGGTGTCTGCTCGTTCAGCACAATGGGATGGAAGTTCAGCAGATGAGACTCGACAGCGAAGGAGTCGGCGCCGAAGGTAGGGCGGTTTCCGACGTTGGTTACGGCGTCGAAGGTCTCCTGCGATGAGCCGGTGCCCACGGTAAGCGACGTGATGTAGACACCGTTCGCGGGTAGCAGCTCGGGATAGGGCGCAAGGTTGATGGTGGGAACCGTGTAGCGGGTGCCGTAGCCTCGGCCGGAGGCGGGCGTTGCCGAGATGGCGAAAGGTCGCGCCAGCAGCGCGCGGGCGTGGCTAACGTCGCCCTGGGCGACGAGTTGCCGTATGCGGCTGGAGGAGGCGGCCTGTCCACGAATGATGCGGGGGGCGTAGACGCGTATTCCGAAGCCGAGTTCCTGGCCCAGCCGTTCGAGGGTATCGACGCCGGCTTCGGCCTGATAGCCGAAACGGAAGTTTTCGCCTTCGTGCAACTCCGTGACATGGAGGGTACGTTGTAAAACTTCGGTGGCGAAGGCGCGCGCGGTCATGCGCGAAAGCTCAACGGTGAAGGGCAGCACTAGCAGCGCGTCGATGCCGGTGGCAGCGAGCAGCTCGAGTTTCTGTTCGAGCGGTGTGATGAGGGGCTGGCGCGATTGCGGCCGGATGATCCGGGCGGGATGCGGGTCGAAGGTGATGGCGACGGAATGCGTGCCCAGAGCGCGGGCGCGTTCGACCACCTCGGCGATGACCCAGCGGTGTCCGCGATGAACTCCGTCGAAGTTGCCGATGGTGGCGATCGACGGGCCGAAGTTTGCGGGAATTTCCGAGAGGTGTCGGTAGATCTTCATCAGGCAATCTCGAAGGTGAGCCGTTGCCCATCGTAGGCAAGGCGGATGTTGGGGGGAAGGATCGCTTCCGTGCGGGCGTGGTCGAGATCGTGGCTGATGTGAGTGAAAAATGCGCGGCGGGGCTTGAGCTGCTCGACGAAGGCGACGGATTTTTCCAGATGGGAGTGACTGGGGTGCGGTTTGTGGCGCAGGGCGTCGAGGATGAGGATGTCGAGGTCCTGAAGCAGCGGGATGCTCTCTTCGGGGATGTCGTTCATATCAGTGAGATAGGCGGCGCTGCCGAAGCGATAGCCGGTGATCTGCTGATCGCCGTGGGTGACGGGGATGCGGCGGAAGCAGGCGCCGAAGAGATCGAGACCCGCGCCGGGGGCGGGGTCGATGCGGTGAATCTCCACGCGGGCACTGGTGGGGTAGCGGTCTTCCTTGCGGAAGGTGTACTCGAAGATGCGCTCGATATCGCTTGCCGTCGATTCGTCTGCGTAGATCGGCAGGTTGCCCTGGTGATGGAAGCTGAGCGGGCGCAGGTCGTCGAAGCCCATGACGTGATCGGCGTGGCCGTGGGTGTAGAGGACGGCGTCGATGCGCCGGATATTTTCGCGCACGGCCTGGGCGTGGAAGTCGGGACCGGTATCGATGACAACGGTATGTCCGCCATAATCGAGCCGGATGGAGGTGCGGGTGCGGCGATTGCGCGGATCACCCTCAGGCGACACGGCGGAGGCGCAGACCGCGCAGTCGCAGCCCAGCGTCGGCACTCCCATGGAGGTGCCGGTGCCGAGAAAGGTGAGCGTGGCCTCCATCGTTTAGCGAACGATGCTTGGGCGGCCCGGGGCAGGGCCGGAGCCGGGAGCCTTTGCCGCTGCGGAGCGTGCCAGAGCCTGGGTGATTTCGAGGAAGCCCATGCGCAGTTCGAAGAGCGCGTTATCAAGCAGGCGACCCTCTTCGGGGGTGAGGTTGCCTTTGGTTTTTTCAGCGAGGATGCCGAGCATGTCGACGCTTTGGCGAGCGCCCATGAGATCTACTTGCGGCTGTTGGCCCTCGGGCGTAGCGCCGCCCAGTTGCATGATGGCGGTCATGTAGACGGAGTGAACGATCTGCTCGAAGCTCATCTCCGGCGGATGTTCCATACCGGGGTTGGCGGCGCGGATGGCGGTATCGAGCCGGTCGGCGGTCTGCTGATAGGCGAGGCGGGCCTGATCGCTCTGCTCGGCTGTGAGCGCTGGCGGTTCGTCTGCAGGGTTAAATTCCGAAGAATCCCCATTGTCCGATGCCGCGGGAGCAGAGGTCTCGACCGCAATCGGGCGTTCAACGGCGGGAGGGGTGGGCGGAGGATCGTGGCGCTCTCTTTCAGGCGAGGGATCCGCATCGGGGCGGGGTTCGCCCTCGGAGGTGAACTTGCGACGATCGGTAATAACGAAGGGCTTGTTCTGCTCGGACATGGTCACACTCTTTCAGAAGATTCAGATGCCGCTGGCGCCCGGAGGGCTTCAACGGTCGTAAAAGGAAGAGAAACCGGGATGGCTGTTCCGCCGGGATATAGAAGTGGAAGGTTGCGTTCGAGCGCCTCGCGACGGATATACCCCAGGCTCAGTTGCACTGTCGCATCGGGGTCGGCGGAAGAGAGCGGGATCGCTGCGACGCTGGTCAGTTCGCCGACTTGTTTACTCTCGGATTCGAGCAGCGTGCCGGGATCGGGGAGGCTGCCTTCGAGGCGGAAGGCGGTGAAGACGCGATGCACGTTGCCGCGCGAGCGAATGCGCTCGACGATCTCCTGGCCGAGGTAGCAGCCCTTGGAGAAGTGCAGAGCGCGGGTCTGTCCGGTCTCCTGCGGCAGTTCGCGGTCGCGGATGTCGGTGCCGTAGCGCGGAGTTCCTTCGAGCAGGCGCAGCCACTCCTGACTCTGTGAGTCGCAGGGGACCGCCCCTGCGTCGAGAAGAGCCTGGGAGAGCGCCTCGGAGGTTTCGGGCGACGTCCAGAGTTCGAAGCGAGACACCAGCGGGCTGTGGGCGTGGATGACAGCGACGTCAAGGTCGTTCCACGATGTGGTCTGCATCTCCAGTTCGCCGAGGTGCGCGACCGGGAGACCGATCTGCTCCAGCAGCGATGCAGCCTGCGGGCCGGAGATGGAGAGGCCGGAACGGGTGGCGCTTTCGTCGGTAAGGTCGACGTCGTCCATGATGATGAAGTGGTCGAGCAGGGTGAGGAGGGCGGGGATCTGTTCGGATGCGGTTTCGAGGAGAAAGGCGTCGAGCTCCGCAAAGATATAGGCGTCGCCCTGAATGCGGCCCTGCACGCTGAGCATGAAGTTGTAGCAGCCTTTGCCGAGTTCCAACTGCTTCACCGAGTTGGTGACCATGCCGTTGAGCCAGCGGGCGCGATCTTTGCCTGTCACGCGAATCCACCCGATGCTGTTGAGAGGAGAGATTCCGGCGCTGTGGAGCAGGGCAGCAAGCTGCGCTGCCGGGTCGAGCGCGGTGGAGGAACTGGGGCCGGAATGGGTTAGAGGGGGCATCAGGGACGGTTGGATGAAACTCTGCGTACACTTGAATTATAGCGGCGATTATAGCGGTGGATGCGGAGGTTAGGTTGCAGCGAGGACTTTGCGGCAGAGGTGGGAAGGTTCCGGTATTACTGGCGTTGGCGGCGGGTTTGCTTACTGGCTGTGGCCATGTGCAGGTCCGGCAGCCGGTTTCTGCCCAGGCGGCTGCTCCGGCGATAGAGCCCCAGGCAACTGCCCCGGCAGTAACAACCAACGACCAAGCGCCGATGACGAAGGCGCAGGCGAAGGAGCTCTTCCGGACGGTCGATGAGATCTTGAATTTTGTGAGCAGCGATACCAAGCTGCCGATTGAGCATCCCGTCAAGCGGAAACTGATCTCACGCGATGAGGTGAATCGCTATTTGACGAAGAAGTTTAATGAGGATGAGAGCACGAAGCGGCTGGAGCGCTCCGAGATTGTGCTGAAGAAGTTCGGGCTGCTTGACCGGGACTTCAATCTGCGTCCCTTTCTGGTGTCGCTGCTGACGGAGCAGATCGCCGGTTTCTACGACAACAAGACGAAGACAGTGAATCTGCTGGACTGGATACCGCCGGACCAGCAGAAGCCGGTGCTGGCGCATGAGCTGACGCATGCCCTGCAGGACCAGCGGGTGGACCTGACGAAGTGGTCTGATGCGAGCATCAACGGGACGGCGCGCAATGTGCAGGAGGACAATCGGCACTTGCAGATGGACGAGGCTGATACAGCGCGTGACGCGGTTGCCGAAGGTCAGGCGATGGCGGTTTTTGTCGACTACACGCTGCGGCCAAGCGGGAAGACGCTCGCCGACGCTCCTGAACTGGCGAGCCGGCTGAACGATCTGGTGGCGGACTCCAGCGGCTCCCCGGTGATGGCGAGGGCTCCGTTGCTGCTACAGCAGTCGCTGCTATTTCCTTACAGCGCTGGATTAAGTTTTGAGCAGGCAATTCTGGTTAAGCAGGGGACGAAGGCGGCGTTTGCGGATGTGCTGGCAAACCCGCCGTCTTCGAGTTTCGAGATCATGAATCCGAAGGCGTATATGGCTCACACGCCGGTGCCGGTGCTGCGGTTGCCGGATATTCATCCTCTGCTCGACGCGGAATATACGCCGTATGACGTGGGAGTGATGGGCGCGCTGGATGTCCGCATCCTGACGGAGCTTTTTGGCGGCCAGCAGATGGCCTCCGCCTTGACTCCGGAATGGAATGGCGGCATCTACTATGCTGCGCAGCGTAAATCCGCCGTGACCGAGGCGGAGAAGGCGTCTACCACTTCGATTGCGCTGCTCTATTACTCTCGCTGGAAGAATGCGGATTCGGCGCGGTCGTTTTTGCGTATCTATGGCGCTCAGATACCGCGTAAATACTCCGGTGTGATGCGGCGTTCGCAGGACGAGGCGGACGAGAAGGAGCAGATTTATACGACCAGCGAAGGCGATGTTCTGCTCTCTATCTCGGGCGAAACAGTGTTCATCAGCGAGGGCTTCGAGCTTCCACTGGCGCGCAAACTGCGCGATCAGATCGTGAGCGAGCAGCCGGACGGGCCGGTGCGGATTGCGAGCATGAAGCCGCATGAACTATCGCTGGGACTGGCACGTACGCTGTCGTCGTTTGGGATGATCCGGACAGGCGGTTTGCAACGATATACTTCTCAAGGACACACGTCCGCGAGGTAGCCGGACAGTGTTCAGCTAAAGGAGCAGGGCATTTGAAGAAGGCGGAGATTGGAATCATTGGCGGCAGCGGTCTATATGCTATGCCGGGACTGACGAATGTGCGCGAGGAGCAGGTGGAGACGCCGTTCGGCGCACCATCGGACGCTTTTGTGCTGGGCGAGCTTGAGGGGCGGCAGGTTGCTTTTCTGGCGCGGCATGGACGAGGGCATCGGCTGTTGCCGAGCGAACTGAACTTTCGCGCCAACATCTATGGCATGAAGCTGCTGGGCGTGGAGCGGATTCTTTCCGTGTCCGCGGTTGGATCGCTCAAGGAAGAGCACAAGCCTACGGACTTCCTTATGCCGGACCAGTTTATCGACCGCACCTTTGCGCGGGTTTCGACCTTCTTTGGCGACGGCATCGTGGCACATGTGGCGTTCGGCGATCCGGTCTGCGCAACGATCGCATCGGCTTTCGAGCAGGCGTGCGCCTCGGTTGGCGTCGTCGGCAAAAATGGCGGGACCTATGTGTGCATGGAAGGTCCCCAGTTTTCGACGCGCGCGGAGTCGAACCTCTACCGTAGTTGGGGCGCGGACGTGATCGGAATGACCAACCTGCAGGAGGCCAAGCTGGCCCGCGAGGCAGAGATCTGCTACGCGACCATGGCCATGGTGACGGACTACGACTGCTGGCGGGCGGGCCACGACGATGTAACCATCGATCAGATCGTGGCTGTGCTGCACCAGAATGCCGACAATGCGGCGAAGGTGGTTCGCGCCGCCGTGGCAGCTATGCCGACGCAGAAAACCTGCCCCTGCGTCGATGCGTTGAAGTATGCCATTCTGACCGACCGTAAGGCGATTCCCGTGGAGACGCGGCAGCGGCTGGCTCTTCTACTCGATAGATATTTGTAAGTTCGAAATGACTAACCGGTGTGAAAAGGAGTTTATGTCCATTCTTGTTGTAGGATCTGTGGCTTTCGATAGTATTGAGACCCCGCATGGTGCGGTGGACCATTGCCTGGGCGGCGCGGCGACGCACTTCTCGCTGGCGGCGAGCTACTTTACGCCGGTGCGGGTGATCGCTGTGGTCGGCGAAGACTTTACCGCGCAGCATGAAGGAGTGATGACGAAGCGTGGCATCGACACGCAGGGCATCGAGCGGGCAAAGGGACTTAGCTTCCATTGGACCGGATCTTATGCGGGCAATATGGACGAGGCGAAGACGCTGGGCACCGACCTGAATGTCTTTCAGACGTTTGAGCCGAAGATTCCCGATGCCTATACCGATAGCGAATTTCTCTTCTTGGCGAACATCGATCCCGCGCTTCAGGCGCGCGTCCGCAGCCAGATGCCGGGAGTCCGCATG
The DNA here is from genome assembly GCA_041691575.1 of Terriglobales bacterium. Lineage (GTDB taxonomy): Bacteria > Acidobacteriota > Terriglobia > Terriglobales > Acidobacteriaceae > Edaphobacter. The sequence continues at coordinate 56,594 of JBEPUJ010000015.1, read as the reverse complement.
GTCTGCGGCGACACCATGAACTATTGGATCGCCGACCATAGCGAGAATCTCGCCAAAGTGCTGCGCGATCTGGATGTGCTGCTGATTAATGACGGCGAAGTGCGGATGCTGGCGGGCGAGCGGAATCTGGTTCTTGCCGCCGAGAAGGTTCTGTCGATGGGGCCCAAGACGCTGATTGTGAAACATGGAGAGTACGGCGCGACGGCGTTCTTTAGTGACCGGTCTTTCGGCAAAGGAACGAAGATCTCGCGGCCCTTCCGCGCACCGGCGCTGCCGCTGGCCGAGGTCGTCGATCCGACAGGCGCGGGAGATTCGTTTGCCGGCGGCTTCTATGGTTACCTGGCATCGCAGCCGGAGCTGACGCCTGCTGTATTTCGCACAGCGATGTTTTACGGCGGCGTGATGGGATCGTTCGCGGTGGAACGCTTTGGAACCGAACGTCTGCAATCAGTCACGCGGGAAGAAATTGAAGAGCGCTTCAACCTGTTCAGGGAGATATCGCACCTTGAAGGAGCGTAGGCCAATCCGGCGAGTCGAACCGGTGACCCTGTCGGTCGAGTCGCCTGACGAGGTGCGTCCGGCGACGCGGGAAGAGACCTTTCCCGTCGCCCTGATTGCAGTCGTCCTCGCCTTTATCGCGCTGCTTCTCAGCTACAGGCGGGGCTATCTGCTGCTGTATGGGGATGCGGTCGCGCATCTGGGAATTGCCCGTCGCATCTTCGACTCGCGCAATCCCGGCCTGGCGCAGCTTGGCGGCGTCTGGCTGCCGCTGCCGCATCTGCTGATGTTGCCCTTCGTCCAGAAGCTGGAGTGGTGGCAGAACGGCCTTGCCGGCGCGTGGCCTTCCATGATCTGCTATGTGCTCAGCGTGGCCGGGCTCTACCGGCTGTCGCGGCGCATGATGACGCCGCGGTGGGCCTTTGCGGCCACGGCCTTCTATGCGCTGAATCCAAACCTGCTCTATCTTTCGACCACGGCCATGACGGAGCCGCTGTTTCTCGCCGAGCTGATCTGGCTGACGCTGCTGACGATGGAGTGCACGGCTGCGATTCGGGATGCGCGGCATGGTTTCGTGGCCCGGCGGCTGATTCTGATTGCGCTGCTGATTGTGGCTGCGGTCTTTACCCGCTACGACGGCTGGGTGCTGGGCGCTGCGGCGTGGTGCATCGTGACCTGGTGTCTGGCGCGCAACCGCGAGGTATGGCGCAAGGTCGCTCCGTCGTTCGTCATCTTTACCCTGCTTTCCGTCGCGGGCCCTCTCAGTTGGCTCGCTTACAACCAACACTTCTTTCACGATCCGCTGGACTTCATGCGCGGGCCTTACTCGGCGATGGCGGTCGAGAAGAAGACCTCGCCTCCGGGCTCGCACCACTATCGCGGATGGCATAACCCCGGCTGGTCGCTGCTGTTCTATACCCGCACCGCGCAGGTAGATGCCGCAGCGTGGGAGGTCGGATTCGGAGTAATGGTTGCCGCGATTGCGGGTCTTATCCTGGCGATTCGCCGCAGGCTGGCGTTGCCGTCGCTGCTGCTTTGGCTTCCGTTGCCGTTTTATGTCTACGCAATCGCGTATGGCTCGGTGCCGATCTTTATTCCGCAGTTGTGGCCGCACTCCTATTACAACGCTCGCTATGGCATGGAGTTGCTGCCGGCGCTGGCGGTATCCATGTTTCTTGCCGTCGAGTGGGTGCAGCGCCGATGGAGCCAGTCGCAGCCGCTGAAGGCGCGTCTGCTTCATCCTCTGGCGTTGTCCCTGATCGTTCTTAATACTGTCGCCATGATGTACTTCGTTCCTCTGGTGCTGAAGGAAGGTATAGTGAACTCCACAACGCGCATGTCTCTCGAAAGGGCGATTGCGCGCGAGTTGCAGACCTTCCCGCCGGGCGTGCCGATCATGATGTTCAGTTCGGACCATGTCGGTGCCTTGCAGGATGCGGGGATTCCGCTGAAACAGACGTTGAGTGAAGGAGACTATGTCACCTGGAAGGCAGCGCTGGCAGCACCGGCGGAGCACGCTGCATATGTGATCGCCATCAAAGGCGACCCGGTGTCGAAGGCAGTGGATGCCAATTCGCAGGGACTGACGGAGTTGACGGTTCTATGCACAACCGGCCAGCCCTGCGCGCGGATCTTCAGGTCCGATTTGTATGAATCCTTGCCTAAAGGGCCATAACTACGATTCGTTGTTTTGAATACTGGCAGAATAGAAGAATCATGATTCCTTTTGTGAAGGCGCACGCCTGCGGCAATGACTTTCTGATTATTGAAGAACATCTGGCTCAACGGCGTCATGCCGATCTGGCTCGTAAATTGTGCGCCCGCAATACCAGCGTGGGTGCGGACGGCATCGAATTTCTTGAGCGCAGGCCGAAGGGCGAATTCTTCCTCCGTCTCTTCAACGCCGACGGCAGCGAAGCCGAACTCTCCGGCAATGGAACTCGCTGCGTGGCGGCGTGGCTGGCGAGCAGCGAAGGCATGCAGCAGGTGGCGCTGGGGACGCACGGCGGTCTGCGCACCTGCCAGGTGATGGAAGCCGCCGATCCGTACTACCTCATCGAGAGCGAGATGGGCGTGCCGCGAGTGATGCAGCGGACGATTGAGCTACCCGGCGTGGGTAATGTGGCTGGCGCGATGGTCAATGTGGGCAATCCGCACTTTGTCCTGTTCGTCGATGCCGACGACTTCAGCGCGCATGGAAAGAGCTGGCAGGAGCTTGGCTCCCTCATCAGCACGAGCCCGCTGTTTCCGCACGGCACCAATGTAGAGTTTGTGCACGTGATTTCGCCAAGCGAGATTGCCTTTCGCATCTACGAGCGCGGCTGCGGCCCTACGACCTCTTCAGGGACCGGAACCTGCGCCTCCTCTTCTGCTGCCATGGTGTTGCGCGGAGTGGAGCGGTCGTTGACAGCGATTGCCGAAGGCGGCGAGCAACGCACAGTCTGGCCAGCCAACAACGAAGTGATGCTCTTGACCGGGCCGGCCGAGATCATCTGCCGCGGCGAGGTCGCTGCGCTGTGACCACCTCGCGGAGAGCAGCCGTGAAGCCCGCCGCGTTGCGTCCCGGCGCGATGCTGGCCGTGCTGTCCCCGGCGAGCACGCCAAAGCCTGAGCTGGTGCATCGGGGCATCAGCCGGTTGCAAGAGTTGGGATATCGAACCGTCCTCGGCAAGCATGCGCTCGATCGAGGCCCGCTCTACTATGCCGGTACGCTCGAGCACCGGCTGGAAGATCTTCACGCCGCTTTTGCGGATCCGTCGATTGACGGCATTCTCTGCACACGCGGCGGCTGGGGATCGGCAGAGCTGTTGCCGCGTCTCGATGCGGCCCTGATCCGCTCCAACCCCAAGGCGTTTATCGGTTACAGTGATCACACGGCGCTGCACGGCTGGCTCCATCAGGAGGCCAACCTCATCAGTTTCTATGGGCCGATGGTTGCTGCGGACTTCGCGAACGATCATGGCGTTGACGAAGTGAGCTGGACGCATTGCTTCGGTGGGGACGGCGCATGGTCCCTGGGCGCTCGGGATGGGCTGCGTGTGCTTCGCGCCGGCGTCGCCGAGGGCAGGTTGCAGGGCGGATGCCTCTCCATCCTCGCGGAGTCTCTGGGAACTCCCTATGCCCCACAGATCGCCGATAGCATCCTCTTTCTTGAAGACATCGGCACCAAGCCCTATCAGTGGGATCGAATGCTGCTGCATCTGCGCTACTCCGGGATGCTGAAGGGGGTACGCGGCATCGTCTTCGGAGACATGAGCCAGTGCGTCGCCGCCGAGGAGAAGGATTATCTGGAGCGTGCGATTCTTCACTCGCTCCACGACTTCGATGGGCCTATCGCGATTGGACTACGCAGCGGCCATGTGGATGCGCCCAATGTCACGCTGCCGTTGGGCATCCCTGTTAAACTGGATCTGGCCGATGCGGGGAATCCGCAGATGCACTTTCTGGAAGCGGCGGTTACGGTCTAGCCTTAACCCTGGCGATCATGCAAAAGCTTAAACATATTCATCTGATTGGTATCTGCGGCACGGCGATGGCGTCTCTCGCGGGCATGTTGCAGCAACTGGGGCATCATATTACCGGCTCCGATACGGCGGCGTACCCGCCGATGAGCGACCTGTTGGCCGGGCTGAACATCAAAATTCACGAGCCCTATTCCGAGAGCAATCTTGAGCCTCGGCCGGATCTCGTGGTCGTCGGCAATGCCATCTCACGCGGCAATCCGGAGCTGGAGTACGTGCTTAACGAGCGCATCCCGTTCTGCTCGATGGCAGCCATCCTGCACGATGAATTTTTGCCGGGTCGCGAGTCGCTTGTCGTCGCCGGGACGCATGGCAAGACGACGACGACAAGCATGCTTGCGTGGATCTACGAGGTCGCTTCGACGAAGAATCCTGAGCTTGCGCCGTCCTTCCTGATTGGCGGCGTTGCGGAAAACTTTGGCACCAGCTTTATGGTGCGGCCAACTCGCCCGTTTCTGCTGGAGGGCGACGAGTACGATACCGCCTTCTTCGACAAGGGGCCGAAGTTCCTGCATTATTTCCCGGACGCGGCGATCCTGACGCACGTGGAGTTCGATCACGCCGACATCTATGCCGACCTCGCCGCGGTGAAGACGGCGTTCAAGCGTCTGGTCAACCTCGTGCCGCGTCGTGGCCGGGTCGTGGCCTTTGACGGCAGCGAGAACGTCAGCGAGTGTGTCGCAAACGCGTTCTGCGCGGTCGAGCGCTACGGCTTCTCTCCGGATTCGCACTGGCATCTCGCCGATCTGCGCCATGATGAAACCTTGAGCCGATGGACCTTGCTCCGTGGTGGCGCTCGATTCGCAGAGCTGAGTCTGCCGATGGCGGGCGAGCACAATGCGCTGAACGCGACGGCCGCCGCCGCTCTTGCTGCGGGGCAGGGAGTTCCGGTGGAGGACATCGTCGAGGCGCTGGCGACCTTCAGAAGCGTAAAGCGTAGGCTTGAGGTCAGCGCGGTGGTGGAAGGCGTTACGATCATCGACGACTTTGCGCATCACCCCACGGCCATTCGCGAGACGCTCCGCGCCCTTCGCGAATCGTATCCGGGCAGACGGCTTTGGGCGGTACTGGAACCGCGATCGAACACGCTGCGGCGCAATGTATTCGAAGCTGCTCTGATCGATAGTCTGGCGCTGGCCGACCATGTCGTGCTTGCAAATGTATTCAAATCCGAGAGCATTCCTGTGAACGAACGGCTAGTGCCGGAGAAGGTTGTCGCTCGCCTGAATGAGATCGGGACTCCAGCTGCGACTTATCCGGATGCGGATGCGATTGTTGATGCTGTAGCGCCGCAACTTAGGGATGGTGACGTTGTGGCTATCCTGTCGAATGGCGGCTTCGGCAGCATCTACCAAAAACTTCCGCGCGCGATCTCGCATCTCATTGCCTCAGCAGGACGGGCATAGAGCAGAATGTTCGCGACACTGAAGCTTCTTTTCGTCTATTCCACGCTGGGTCCGGTCGCCGGCATTCTCGGCATGCCGTACTCCTTGCTCGTCCGGGATATCAGCCAGCTCTACCGTGTCGCGATGTGGATTGCGAATGCGGGCGTAAGGGCGGCGGGCATCCGCATTGAGATTAGCGGGCTGGAGCATGTCCCCGTCGATCGCCAATGCATCTTCATGTGCAACCACGTATCGAATCTCGATCCGCCGGTGGTTTTGCCGCTGCTTCCCGGCCGCTGCTCGGTGCTGTTGAAGAAGGAACTGATGCGGATTCCGATCCTTGGGACGGCGATGCGCATGGGGAAGTTTATCCCGGTCGAGCGGGGAAGCCGCCGCGACGCAGCGCAGGCCAGCGTGGCTGCTGCCGCCGACGCGCTTCGCTCGGGATTGAATATCCTGGTCTTTCCCGAGGGAACACGTGCTAGGGATGGGAAGCTTGCCGCCTTCAAAAAGGGACCATTCTTTCTGGCTCAACAGACGCAGGCGCCCGTTATTCCCATTGCTCTTTCAGGCACGGAGAAGATGATGCGGAAGGGAAGTATCGCCATTACGCCGGGAGTGGCGCAGGTGCGATTGCTGCCTGCGATTGACCCTGCACAGTATGAGACGCGCGAGGAACTGCTGAAGGCCGTGCGCAAGGCTATTGCAGACGCGCTGCCCGAAGAGATGAAGCCTGACGACTACTTGACGATGGCGTTGTAGCCGTCAGAGATCAGCCTCTGGCGCATGGCTTCAGCGTCTTTCTTGGTGGCGAAAGGGCCGAGCTGAATATGGAACAGTTTGTCCTGCGGCACCTGATGCACGACGGCGTTGTAGCCCTTGCGCTTCAGAGCCGAGAGCAGCATGTCAGCGTCTCCCTGGCGTGAGATGGCCGCGACCTGAACGATGGGCAGCGTGACGCCCGGAGTAGTTGCGGGTACGGCAGCGGGTTTGCTGACTGGCGTTGGCCGGGCGGCAGGTTTGGTTGGCAGCACGACCGCGGAAGGAGCTTTGATGGTGGAGACGACGGGGTTTGCTGCGGTGGAAGCTTGTTCGTCTTTGGAATTGGAATCAGAACCGGAATCCGAGCTGGAATCTGCATTGTCCGATGCCTGCCTGGAAGAAGATGCAGGGACGGACTGAGCGGCGAGGGTTCCCGAGGCGGGCTTGGAGGATGTACCGGTAGCAGCCACTGATTCAGGGACGCCGGAGGCAGGGAGCGCAGAGCGCCTGCCGAGCGAGTAGCCAAAGGCGAAGAAGATCGCGCAGATCAGGACGAGTGCGAAGAAGATTCCAATAATGAAAGACGTGCCGAGCGAGATCTCGCGGTCGCGGTCGCCGTACTCCTGATCCTCTTCCATGTCATTGCCGCGGGTGTATCGGGTATTCACAGTCAGTCCTTATTTCTCCGTTGCGCCTGTTTTCTCTGTTGTTCCTGAAGACAGGAGCGTTTTATTCAACAGATTCATCATTTCGAGGGGGAGCGGGAAGACGATGGTCGTATTCTTCTCGACGCCGATCTCGGTCAGGGTCTGGAGATAGCGCAGTTGCAGGGTCATGGGCTGGGTGGCCATCAGTGCAGCGGCATCGACGAGCTTGCCGGCAGCGTTGTATTCGCCCTCGGCGTGGATGATCTTGGCGCGGCGTTCGCGCTCGGCTTCTGCCTGTTTGGCCATGGCGCGAAGCATCGATTCGGGCAGGTCCACCTGTTTGACTTCGACGGAGACGACCTTGACGCCGAAGGGGGCGGTGTGTCCGTCGATGATGGTCTGGATGCGCTGATTGAGGGCCTCGCGATGGGCGAGAAGTTCGTCGAGCTCAACCTCGCCAAGCACGGAACGCAGGGTGGTCTGGGCGAACTGCGAGGTCTGGTAGACGTAATTGGAGACCTCGATCACGGTCTTGGTCGGATCGATGACGCGCAGGGTAATGACGGCGTTCACCTTCAAGGTGACGTTGTCACGGGTGATGACATCCTGCGGAGGAACCTCCATCGCTTCCTGGCGCAGGCTGACCCGAACGATCTGGTCGAGCGGGCGGAAGACCAGGATGATGCCGGGACCGGCAGCGGATTCACGGACACGGCCAAGGCGGAAGATGACTCCGCGCTCGTACTCCTTGAGGATCTTGATGGAATTGAGGATGTAGAGAACGACAATGGCAATGGCGAAGAGCGCGGGAATGGACATGGGTGCGTAAAACCTCGGACGGAAGAGACATCGCCGCCGCTTCGATTGTAGAGCAGTCCCGATCAGGCTGGCTGAAGAGCCTTTATTGGAGGTTCCCAGTTGGGTTCCCCATTGGATTAGGCACTTTGGGATTGCGGTACCGGGCTTTAGGGCACTACCGCAGGAGCTCGGGTTATGAAGAAGACGATGGTTTGATTACCAGAGAGAGCGTGACGGTGATGCCGAGGAGGACGACAATGACGCCAAGCGAGAGCAGGGGGCCGACCTCGATCCAGTGTTCGGTCAGCATTTTGAGAGCGGCGAAGGCGAGGACAGCGGCCAGACCGTAGTGAAGGAAGCGGAGTTTGTCGAGGAAGTGGATCAGGAGGAAATAGAGCGAACGCAGGCCCATGACGGCCATGATGTTTGAGGTATAAGCGAGGAAGGGGTGGGTGGTGATGGAGAGAACGGCGGGGATGGAGTCGAGGGCGAAGACAACGTCGGTGAGTTCGATGGCGACCAGGGTGAGGAAGAGGATAGTAGCCGTGCGGCGGCCGTTCTCTTTGACGAAGAAGTGGTCCTGATTGAGGCTGACGGGATAAACCTTGGAGAGCCAGCGGATCCATGCCGGGGCTTCCTCGCTGTGGGACGAGGGCATGACCAGACGGATGGAAGCAAAGAGCAGGATGGCGGCGAAGACATAGCTGATCCAGGAGAAGCGGGCAAGCAGACTGATGCCGGCGGCGATGAAGAGGCCGCGCATGACGATGGCTCCGACGACTCCCCAAAAGAGGACGCGGTGCTGTTTGAGAGGTTGGATCTGGAAGAAGCGGAAGAGCAGGAGAAAGACGAAGAGATTGTCGATGGAGAGCGACTCTTCGATGGCGTAGCCCGCGAGATATTGGACTGCTGACTCGCCTCCAAGGCTGTGGAGAATGAAGAGGGAGAAGGCCAGAGCAGCGCCGATCCAGAGGATGGTGGAGACGACGGCGGTGCGGTGCTCCTTTGCCGGAGACGCAGGGGTGCGGCGGCGCGCGTAGAGGAAGTCAAGCGCGAACAGCACCAGGAGGTAGGCGTGAAAGCCGATCCAATGGCTGAGAGGGGTGACCCCGTGCATGGGTTCTTGCATGTATCTTTGGATGCTATCGCGAGAGAGCCTCGAAATGCACGTTGGCGGGGGTGTTACAGGGTGTTCAGTATCAGGGTGTAAATGCCATAGAGGGCGAAAGCGAGAAAGCCCCAGAGCAGCGAGGATAGGAAGAGGCCGCGGAGGACGGGGAGGATGGGATGGTTGAGGAAGAATTCGGCCGCAGTGGAGCGATGAGCCGCAGCGGCGGAGTTTTCGTAGGACGAGTGAAGGGTAGGCGCGTGCATGGTACGACCTCAGTTGATTCTGAGCCTAGGAGGGCTATTAAGGAACGGGTATCCCCGGAATGGGGGAAGGGGGTACACAGTTTGGGTGAGGCGGGAATGGAGTTGCCGGATGGGTAGAATTTCCGGGCGTTCAACCAGGATGGATGCGGGTTCCGTCAGGCTGGCTTGTGCCAAAGCGTGGAGTATTTTTTCCTGTACTTCGGATCTTGTTCTAATTCAATCAGGTTAAGCGCAGTCGATCGCAGCTTTTCATTCGGGACTGCGTCGTAGATGTGGCGGAGACTTTCGAGAATATCGTATCGGATCAATGTGCCATTCTTCTCTGAGGCGCACTCCTTGAATCGTTCGACCAGTCCTTCAGTGAGAGCTTTTCGCTGGCTTTCTCCCACTACGCCGATCTTCCAAAGCGATTGCATGCAATGGCGTGCCGTGACAAAGCGTTCATCTTTCGTGACTTCCAGAAGCGCTGCGAAATCTTTCCGCATCCGATCTTTGGGGTCGCTTTTTGCCAGACCGCATAGAGCCTGAGCGGCGATTGCTCTTTGCCGGTTGTCCCCGTCTTTGAGCGTTGCCAGTAAGTCGTCCCAGACCTGGTAAGCCCAGTCGACCGGTTTGCTGGTGGCCTCCATAAAAAAATGGAAAGCTCCGTTCTGACGAACAAGATCCGTCGAATGCAGGCCGGCAAGATTTGAGGTCAAAAACTCTTTATCCATGCTCAATTTGCCTCCCCTGCGTCCGGGGGCTTGCGAATCCACTGATTGTATTCGCGTTCTTGGATAGATAACAACGGCAAAAGCAATAGGGGGCGGGCTGAATGTATGGGGGCGGGGGTGAAATGGAATGGATGTTGTGATGACAGATTTTTGGGGTTGGCGTAGGATGAGGCGGTATTTTGGGCCGCGTAGTTTTTGATTTCGATCCTTACCAGGAGAGCTTATGAAGCTATGTACTCGTTTATTGACGGTTGCGGCAGGTTTGCTTGCCGTGAATGTTGCTCTGGCGCAGGCCCCCGCAGGGTCGACCGGGCAGTGTAAGGATGGAACGTATACGACGGCACCGAGCAAGCGAGGAGCCTGCGGCGGACATAAGGGAGTTCAGACCTGGTTTGCGGCTTCTGCGGCCGCTCCGGCGGCGGCTCCAATGGTGGCTAAGACTGCTGCACCCGCTGCTGCACCTGCCGCGGCTCCTATGAGCGCTCCAGCCAAGGCTGCGAAGCCGCAGATGGCGTCAATGCAGCAGGCGGCGGGCGGCGGAGCGGGAATGGTATGGGTGAATACCGACTCGAAGGTCTATCACTGCGCGGGAACAAAATACTACGGAAAGACGAAGGCTGGGAAGTATATGTCCGAGGCTGACGCCAAGGCTTCAGGAGCGCATGCCGACCATAATCATCCCTGCACGCAGTAGCGCTCGATCTGGTTGGAAGAAGGTAGCGGCATTGAGACCCTGTGCCGCTACCTCGCTTTGGTCACGACCCTTCTCGACGATGTAGGGTAGCCGGAGTTGACCATTTTACCGGTTACATCAGTCGCGCATTCCCACAATGGGAAAACTGGAAGTGGGCTTAGCCGCGCTGGTTGATGAGGCGGATCATCTCTAAAAAGAGGTCGCCGGCGATCTGCAGGGAGTGAGCGCTGATCTTGTCCATAGTGTCGAGAGCGGTGTGGTGATAGCCGTCGGGGAGCTCGGCGGTGCGCGGCCCGTAGTCCATGTCGATGATGTCGAGGACGGGGACGCCTCGTTTGGCGAACGGAAGGTGGTCATCTTCGACCGCGGTGGGATTCTTGAAGACGTAGGCGGAGTGGCCGGTGTTCTTCGCGGCCTGCTTGAGCATGTCGAGGAGCCACGGGGTGGAGTTGGCATCCTTGTTGATGTTGAGATCCTTATCGCCGATCATGTCGGCGACGAGAAAGGCCTTGATCTTCTTGATGGTCCCATCCTGTGACCATTTAGCGGCGAGATGGCGGGTGCCATAGAGCGAGTCGGAGTCAGACCAGGATTGGAAGGCCTCTTCGCCGTCGTCGAAGACCAGCCAGACGCTGTAGCCCTCGGGCGGATGGGCGCGGAGATAATTACCGATCTCGATCAGCAGGGCGGTGGTGGAGCCGCCGTCGTTGGCCCCGACAAAGTCGATGTTGCGGAGAGGGTAGTTGGTCTCGTAGTGGCTGGCGAGGACGATGACGCCGTCCTTTTTACCGGGATAGCGGACGATGTAGTTGCGCATGTCCAGCAGCCCGGCTGGAGTGCGGGCGGTAAAGCTGTCGGTCTCGAAGCTGCCCTTGGCGATTTCGGGTTTGAAGTGGTCCTTGATGAAGGCTTCGGCCTTGGCGTGGCCAGGGGAGCCGACCCAGCGCTTGGGAGCGGCGTTGATGTATTGCCGGGTGAGGTTATAGGCCGCCTGACCGTTGAATCTAGCCGGTGATTTTTGGGCGGAGGCGGGGGAGGGGAGAAGCGTGGCAAGAAGGATGGCTACGATCCCACCCTTTGCGCAAAAGGCGCGCAAAGGATGGGGCACCCGAAGATTGCTGCGTTGCGAAGGAAATACAGGGGTCTCTCCACTTCGCTTCGCTCCGGTCGAGATGACGTATTTGGTGGAGACGGCTTGAGGTGGGACGTGAAAGGTCATGAGGACTTGAGTTCCTTGGCCTTGCGGCGGCGGGATGGGTGGACGAGGAAGGCGACGCCGACGCCGACCATATAGAGAGCCAGCATCGGGGTTGCGAAGAGGCACATGCTCACCGGGTCCGGCAGGGGACAGATGATGGCAGAGATGAGGAAGATGATGAGGATGGCGTAGCGGATGTGCTTGACGAGGAATTTGGCGTCCACGATGCCGAAGAGCGAGAGGAAAAAGATGAGGATGGGCAACTCGAAGGTGATGCCGAGGCCGAGAATGATGGCTAGGAAGAAGCCGGTATAGTCCTCGATGGTGATGATGGGGTGGAAGTCCTTGCCGAAGTCACCGATCAGGACGCGGAGCGCTCCGGGAAGCACCCAGTGATAGCCGAACCATGCACCGGCGAGGAAGAGGCCGACGGTCGCGGTCATGAACGGGAAGACGTAGCGCTTCTCGTTGGCGTACATGCCGGGCGAGATAAAGAGCCAGAGCTGATAAAGGATGAAGGGCGAGGCCAGGATGGCTCCGCCGACCAGGGCGGTCTTGAGGTAGAGATTGAGCGGGTCCGTGGGGTGGGTGAAGTTGAGTTCGATGTGGAGGTCGGTGAGGGGCTTCTGGATGTAGCCGTAGAGCCGCTCGTGGAAGGCGTAGGCGACGGCGAATCCGACGAGCAGATAGATGGTGGCGCGGATGAGGCGCTTGCGCAGCTCACCGAGATGCTCCATCAGGCTCATGCCCGGGAGTTCGGCGCGATCGGTGACGGCGGAACGGGCGCGATCGACGAAATCAGCCATGGACGGGGGCCTCGGTCGCTGCGCTGTCCGATGTTGGGGCTGGGACCGAATCAGGCTCGGGAGCGCGCGGGATGGAGGCGAAGGCCTGCGAGATGGAAGAACTGGCTACGGGGAGGCCGGTGGAAGGAGGCATGAGATCGAGGTCACCTGAAGTTGCGATGGGGAGCGGTTCGGCGACGGGTTCGGAGACAGCTTCGACAGAGGAATCGGCGTCGGATTGATTCCAGTCCGTTTGATCTTCGTTGCCGAAGGGATGCATGTGGGGGTGCTCTTCGATGGGGTCTTCGCCGGAGTTGGGGCTGAGGTTGGCGGCGATGGTGTTTTCACTGCCGTCGGTAATGGCCGGGGTGACGGGAGCGGCTGCCTCCATTTCGGCGATCTTCTTTTGCTGCTCGGCCTGTTCAGACATGCGGAGTTCGTCTTCCATCTGCATGCGGAACTCGTTGGAGGCACGACGGAACTCGCCCATGAGCTTGCCCAGTTGGCGAGCGAGTTCGGGCAACTTCTTCGGGCCGAAGAGGAGCAGAGCGAGAAAGAAGATGAGTGCGCTGTCCTGAAAGCTAGGCATAGATAGGTCTCATCATACGGCTTACGCTGGAGGGTAACAAATAGATGGCTTCTATTGACACTGTTGTAAGATTAATGATGTAGGGCTGATGGATTTGCAGAGCTGAAGCGGTGCGGAGGATGCATCTTTTGAATGCGAACTTCGTCCAATGAAGTAGAAGCGGCAACGATAGCCGCTCGCGTACTAAAGCGTAGTAAGAGTTGCAACATCCCCGTGGGCTGGGTGACGGTTGAAGCGAACCGCCGCAGCGAATCCACTGCAACTTCAGTAATTTCATGCTTTCAACATCCCCGTCTCGGAGGCGAAAGACGGTGCCGGCGCCAGCCGACACCAAACGACCTCGTGAGACTGAAGGCGGAGTATATTGAACGATCTCATGGAAGAGGTCACGGCACCGGCCGTGGCAGAGCGCGTTGGCGAAAGCTGTTCTCTTGATCACTACCTTTCCCAACCTGACCATACGATGGACGCCCGCATTGCTGCGGCGCGGGCCAAGCTGGGCACAGATGTCGTTTTGCTGGGGCACCACTATCAGCGCGACGAGGTGATTCGCTTTGCCGACTATACGGGCGACAGCTACAAGCTGAGCAAAGCGGCGGCGGAGACCAAGGCGAAGTACATGTTGTTCTGCGGTGTCCACTTCATGGCGGAGACGGCTGACCTGCTGAGCCAGCCATGGCAACAGGTGATTCTGCCGGACTTGAACGCAGGCTGTTCGATGGCCGATATGGCCGAGATCGGGCAGGTCGAGGATTGCTGGGACTCGCTGGAGCGGGCGAATTTGCTGGATTCCACGTCAGGTGGATTGATTCCGCTGACCTATATGAATTCGGCTGCCGCGATCAAGGCCTTTTGCGGAGAGCGCGGCGGTCTGGTCTGCACGTCGTCCAACGCTCGCGGAGCCTTTGAATGGGCGTTCGCTCGAGCAGGGAAGATCCTGTTTCTACCGGATCAGCATCTGGGCCGGAACACGGCATCCGCGATGGGGATTCCAGCGAGCGAGATGGCGGTCTGGGACCCATATCAGATCAATGGCGGATTGACGCCGGAGCGGATGCGCGCAGCGAAGGTGATTTTGTGGAAGGGGCACTGCTCGGTCCATCAACGGTTTCTGCTGGAGCATGTCGACCGGGTGCGCCGCGAGGAGCCGGGGATGCAGGTGATCGTGCATCCGGAGTGCCGCTGGGAGGTCTGTCAGAAAGCGGATACGATCGGGTCGACCGAACGGATCATCAAGACGATCGAAGACGCGCCCGAAGGTGCCAGCTTTGCCGTCGGAACGGAGATTCATCTGGTGAACCGGCTGGCGAAACGCTTTGCTCCGCTGGGCAAACGGGTGATCACGCTGGACGATTCGGGATGCCTGTGTACGACGATGTATCGCATCTCTCCGCAGCATCTGGCCTGGGCGCTCGAGAACCTGGTCGAGGGGCGCGTGGTCAATCGCATTAAAGTAGATGATGATGTGAAGCAGTGGGCACGGATTGCGCTGGACCGGATGCTGGAGATCGCATGAGAGAGGATGGCTGTGGGTAAGACGTTTACATTGAGTGAGGCACAGACGATGCTGCGGGTGCTGGAAGCACTACTTCGCAAGGCGCAGGCAGCATCGTCCCGTGCCGAAGAGTTGGAGCGGGAGATGCAGGAGTTGAGTTACAAAATCTTCCTTGCCGGTGGCATGCATGTGGATGTGACAGTCGCAGCGCGGCGGCGAGCGGAGCGGGACAAGGCTGCGCAGGAGGCGAAGGACGCGCTGGCCGAGATCGAAGCGATTGGCGTGCAGGTTCAGGACCTCGAAGAAGGATTGCTGGACTTTCCCTGCATGATGGAGGGCAAGACCGTGATGCTCTGCTGGAAGCTGGGCGAGGACTCGATTACGCATTGGCATGAGTCGGAGGACGGATTCGCAGGTCGGAAGCCGCTCGATGCGCGGTTTGGGAAGACGGAGCGGGAACGGTTGAATTGAAGGGTGTCTCTGGCTCAGTCCAGCGCTGGACCAGTCGTTCTATGGAGGCGATCCGGGCAGAGGGCCAAACTTCTCTCCAAACGCGAAGGCGAGTTCCGCTGTGTTAAATTTGAAAAAAGCCGAATTACAGTATCGACCGGATGATTGCCAAGACAAGTAAGGTGGGATGGCAGTAGCCGCGAGCGGCACCGCTGAAGAAGTGCCCTCAAGGAGAAAGTATTGCCGTATTTCATCGGCTTCATCATAGCCGTCTTTATCGCATTGACCGGTGTCGGCGCCGGAACGATCACTACCCCGGTGCTGATTCTTTTCTTGAACGTACCTGCGGCGATTGCGGTCAGCGTGGGCCTCATGTTTTCCGCTGTCGTCAAACTAGTTCTGGTCCCTACGCAGATCTGGCGCGGGCAAGTAAACTGGCGGGCGCTCGGATTTATGCTTCTCGGTGGAATTCCGGGCGTGTTGATCGGTTCGTTTTTGCTTCAGCATCTCGTGAATGAGGGCTCGCAACTGATCGTCAATGGCGCTCTGGGAGCGATTCTGGTCTTCACTTCTGTCTGGCAGATTGCATTCTCATTTCGTTCCCAGAGTGAGCAGGTTGCGCGTCCGGACCGTTCTCATATCCTTCCCTGGCTGATGTTTCCGGTAGGAGCGGAGGTTGGATTTTCTTCCGCCGGCGCAGGCGCCCTGGGCAGCGCCGCGCTGCTTGGCCTGACCCCACTCACACCGGCACAGGTCGTTGGAACCGACATTGCATTTGGATTTCTGATCTCGCTGATCGGGAGCGGCGCCCATTGGTTTGCCCATGCGTCCGATCCTAAGCTATTGCATCACCTCGTCGTGGGCGGCCTGGTGGGAGCGGTTGTCGGCACGCTCATCGCTGGCCGGATCCCCAGACGTCCACTGCGTTTCGCATTGTGGGTGTGGTTATTTATTATCGGATGCCAGTTTCTTTATCGGACGATCCACGCTTTGCCCCGATGAGCAACACCGGTCGCTGACTACTCAAAAACTGGGTAGCTCGGTGAAATCGCCGGGATTTGGCCGACAGCCTCGACTGGCTACCGAATTGTGAAGGAGGGAGTGGCTCAATTGAAGATCGAGAAGACCAAAAAGACCAATCAGATGCGATGGATCGTGGGGGCGGGTCGCCGCAGGATGTTTGCGCAGGCACTCCTGAGCATAGCGTTTTGCCTGGTGTCCTGCATGGCGCTGGCGCAGGACAACTACGAGATCCAGGTTTACGGCTCGGAGACAGTTCCGCCGAAGACAATGATGGTGGAATTGCATAGCAACTTCACCGTGAATGGGTCGAAAGCGGAGCCGGGGTCGCGCTATGCGCAGGATGGAACATTTCCCACGAATCATGCCCTGCACGAGACAATTGAGATTACGCAGGGTGTGACAAACTGGTCCGAGGTCGGGTTTTATTTCTTCACCAGCGCCAGCAACGAGACGGGATACCAGTGGGTAGGCGACCACATCAGGCCTCGGGTGAGAGTGCCCGATAGCTGGAAGTGGCCGGTAGGTGCGAGCTTGTCGCTGGAGGCCGGGTATCAACGGGCGCAATTTTCGCCGGACACATGGACGTTGGAGATACGTCCCATTATCGACAAGCAGATTGGGCGATGGTATCTCTCGCTGAATCCGACCATGGATAAGTCGTTCCATGGTCCGGGATCGGGGCAGGGACTTAACTTTTCTCCGAATGTGAAGGTGAGCTACGACTTTACGAAGAAGATCGCTGGTGGCGTGGAATACTACGCGGCTTATGGCGGTTTTTCCGGCTTCGATAGCCTGCATGACCAGCAGCAGCAAATATTTCCGTCAATTGATCTGAATGTTTCGCCGAAGTGGGAGATTAATTTTGGTGTGGGAGTTGGGCCAACGGCCTCGACCGATCACTGGATCGTGAAGGGAATTATTGGGCGAAGATTTACCTTCAGGCAGGGTAAATCCTAAGACGGAATTAAAAGTGGAAAGCGCAAGGCCTGTGGATAACTAAACATATCAAACAATAATTGTTATTGTTTGATATGAGGTACACTTGCTAAGTGCAGACGGTCGCGCCCAAGACGTTTCGTGAACTTTGTGCTGAGCACGGCATCGCTGTGACGCACCAGCGGCAGGTTCTGTATGAAGTGATGCAGGGGATGAGCGGACATCCCAGCCCCGAAGAAGTCTATGCGCGGGTGAAGAAGAAGATTCCGGCAATCTCTCTGGCGACGGTCTACAAGAATATCCATCTGTTTGTGGAGAGCGGCGTCTTTCGCAAGATGAGCCTGCACCACGGCTCGGTGCGCGTGGAGATGAACAGCGAGGCACATCACCACATGGTGTGCTCGAAGTGCAAGGCAATTACCGATATAGGGGAGCAAGAGTTGGGGCTGGTGTCGAAGCGCACCCGTTTGCCGGGCGGTTTTCTGGTGGAGCGGTATGCGGTGGATGTAATTGGTCTGTGTCCGAAATGCCAATAAGTAAGTCAATCAGTCAGTAAGCCAGAGTGCAGCGTAAGTCAGACGGGTCCAAGACCCGAAGAGATTTCGAGGTGATATATGGCAGACGAGCAGAAGAGCAAGACACTGACAACCGATGTAGGACGACCGGTAGGCGATAACCAGAACTCACTCACAATGGGCCCGCGCGGGCCTATTGTGTTTGACGATTACCTGTTGTTCGAGAAGATGGCGCACTTCAACCGCGAGCGGATTCCGGAGCGCGTCGTTCACGCGAAAGGCTCGGGCGCGTATGGGACGTTTACCTGTACCAACCCGGACATGAAGAAGTACACCACAGCGAAGGTGTTCGATACCGTAGGCAAGAAGACCCCAATGTTGTTGCGGTTCTCCACCGTGGGGGGAGAGAAGGGCTCAGCGGACACAGAACGCGATCCGCGCGGATTTGCGATGAAGTTTTATACCGAAGAGGGGAACTGGGACCTGGTCGGAAATAACACGCCAGTCTTTTTTATTCGCGACCCGTTGAAGTTTGGCGACTTCATCCATACGCAGAAGCGCGACCCCGAGACGAACCTGAAGTCGCCCACGATGATGTGGGACTTCTGGTCCTTATCGCCGGAGAGCCTGCACCAGGTGACGATTCTGTTCGGCGACCGTGGAACGCCGAAGGGCTTTCGCCACATGAATGGATATGGAAGTCACACGTTTTCGCTCATCAACGATAAGAATGAGTTGTTCTATGTGAAGTACCACTTCAAGACGAAGCAGGGCATCGACAACTTTACCCCGGATGAGGCCGACCATATGAAGTCGGTGGACCTGGACTACTCGCAGAGAGACCTCTACAGTTCGATCGAGAAGGGTGACTTCCCCAAATGGACGGCACAGATTCAGGTAATGCCGGAGGCTGACGCGGCAACCTATCATCTCAATCCGTTCGACCTGACTAAGGTATGGCCTCACGCCGACTATCCGGTGATTGAGATTGGCGAATTCGAACTGAATCGCAATCCGAAGAACTACTTTGCGGAGATCGAGCAATCTGCCTTCGAGCCTCGCAATGTCGTGCCGGGAATGGGATTTTCGCCAGACCGAATGTTGCAGGGGCGGCTGATCAGCTATCCGGATGCGCACCGCTACCGGCTTGGAGTGAACTACGAATCGTTGCCGGTGAATCAGCCCCAGTGTCCGTTTGCGACCTATCATCGCGATGGTTCGATGGTGTACGGAGATAACGGGGGGAACTCGCCGAACTACGAGCCCAATAGTTTTGGCGGGCCGAAGGAAGATCGGCGCTACAAAGAACGTCCCACGACTTATGCCAGCGCGACGGTGGAGCGATATGACCATCGTGAACTGGATGGCGACTACTATACGCAGCCGGGTAACTTGTTTCGGTTGTTGACGCCGGATGCGCAGCAGCGGCTTGTAAGTAACATCGCGGGTAGCCTGGGCAAGGTAGAGAAGCGGATTCAGGACCTGCAAATCAATCACTTCTATAAGTGTGATCCTAAGTATGGAGAAGGGGTGGCCAAGGCCATAGGCCGCAAGATTGAAGAGATTGTGAAGAAGGAAGAGTTGGTCACAGCCTGACAAGGAGTCAGTTGTTGAGGATAGGTGAAAGTGTTCGAGATTATCGAGGGGCCGAGTGGCTTACGGCCCCTTCGATGAAGTATTGCGTTCCAGTGTGACTGGGTGGGTTGCCGCGATGCCATACTCGATTGACCCGCAATGGGGAAATCTGAACATTTCGCTGAATATTTAGCTTAGCTGGCTAACACGTGCCGAAGGAGACTTTGTGCGCGAAGGGAGATTACTGTGAGCAATGCAACTGCATTTGACTGGTCGGGCGTCGTCGACTACGCGAAGAGATCTTACTCGGAACCACCAAAGACGCAATATGAATTGCCGGGTGTTAATGTTGAGGACCACCTTGGTGTTCCAGTAGCTTGTATACCTCTGTGGCATTCGGTGGTGACTGCCCGGTTGAATCTGCAGAAGGGCGACAAGAAGGCATTGCAATGCGCTCAGGCGCGCCTGAGCGCGGCACTGGCTGAGATTGAATCGATCTATCCGCTGAACCCCGGTGGGATTTTGACCCAGGTGGCTTATGGCCTTTCTTACTTCAAGGAATATATTCCTGCGGCGGTGACCGAGAAGCTGATGCCTCGGGCCTTGGAGAACGGCACGCCAGGAGCATGGGCACTCATTGATTCCATCCGGTATCCCAAAGATCCAGCGGACCTCGTGCTCGAACAGAACGATATTTCCTTCCACTTCAAGAGCGATTACAACGAGCACATCAACGATGTAATTCGCGCGCTGTTTCAGCCGGGCGCACATCTGCTGAACGGCATTCCCGGCGAGAATGTTTATGTAGGCGACTTGTTCAACGTGACATCTATCCGGCGCGGTTTTGCCGGGCGAGGAATGCCCAGCAAGATGGCCAAGCGTCTCGGTATTCCCGGCGCCGAAAAAATTCCGGCTGGAGCCATGTTGTTTATGGGGTTCACATCGAGCCACGTTCACGGGCTGGCCGATGGACCGCTGCCGAGCTTTGAAACGATCCCGGGCTATACCGATCAGACGCCGGAGAGTTACTTCGCGAGCGGTACGATGATGCATCTCTCTCACATCAGGATCGATCTGGAAGGGTGGTATGGCATGGACCACAAGGCGCGTCTGCACCACATGTTCCATCCGCGCCGGACAGAAGGGGAGGAAGTGCTTTCGCCTTCGCAGGCGCCGGACACCAGCACCTTCAAGGAGGAGCTTGAAGAGGACGCGACGAAGCATGGCGTCGTGGGCCACAATGCGCAGATGCAATTTCTCTCGCGCCTGACCGAGGACACCACCACAGCTTACGGCGATCGTTTGCCCAAAGGGACGGTGATCTTTCTTCGGCAGGACTTCGATACGGTCGAGCATCCGTTCGAGTTCAACTCCGATGCTCCGGTAAGCCCAACGCCAATGCCGGGGGTACATTTTGTTGGCTTTGCCGCGTCTGCGCAGCTCTTCGAAAAAATCCGGCTGGAGATGGATGGAGTGGAGCTGCAGAAGAGGCACAATCTGTCCGACGAGAACATGGGCTTCACTAAGTTCCTGGTCACCACGCATCGGCAGAACTATCTGGAGCCGTCTCGCATCCATCGTTCTTTTCCGCTGGCCGAATTGGTTTAGACGTTTGCGATTAGCGAACCTAGTTGAAGTTGGCGTGGCACCGGCGTCGAGTGAGTAGCCGGTGCCGCGCAATGAAAGGGCCGGAGTTGTCTTTACATCATGCTGCGGGAGCATCCTTTTGTTTTGCCAAAGGATATTTCCGTGGAAAACCTGAACTGTTACTGAAAGGGAGTTGCTTTTAAATGCTACAAATTGGCGAGAAGTTTCCTGACTACAGTGTTACTGCAACGATTGCGACCGATAAGGACGAGGCGAAGGCATTTACCACCATTACGGAAGAGTCTTATCCGGGCAAGTGGAAGTTGTACTTTTTCTGGCCGAAGGATTTTACGTTTGTGTGTCCCACGGAGATTGCTGCGTTTGGAAAGCTTAATAGCGAGTTCGCGGACCGTGACTGCCAGATCCTTGGCGGCAGCACTGACAATGAGTATGTCCACGCCGCATGGCGCACGCATCATGTGGACCTGAAAGACCTGCCCTTCCCGATGCTGTCGGATATTCGGCGCGATCTTTGCGGCCAGCTCGGCATCCTGGATGAGAAGGCAGGCGTGGCGCAGCGGGCGACCTTTATCGTTGATCCTGAGAACGTGATTCGGTTTATCTATGTGACGGATTTGTCGGTGGGCCGCAATCCTCAGGAGGTGTTGCGAGTGCTCGATGCGTTGCAGACCGATGAACTGTGCCCCTGCAACTGGCAGAAGGGCGAAGCAACGCTGGCGTAATTTTTGTTCAGCGGAAAGGCGCGGCTGCTGATGAGGCCGTGCTTTTTCTTTACAATGAATCGATGATGGGGAGGGTGACAAGAGATGGCATTGGATGAGTTGATCGGCGGGCTGCCCGCCTATGCGAAGGATTTGAAGTTGAACTATTCGTCGCTGGTTAAGCAGAGCACCGATCTGACCCCACAGCAGTTGTGGGGAACGGTGGTCGTGGCGGCGATCGCGACACGGAATGCGGAGCTGACGACGGAGGTGATCGCGGAGGCAGAGGCGATTCTCAGCCCGGCGGCGCTTGAGGCTGCGAAGGCCGCGGCTGCGATCATGGGGATGAACAATATCTATTACCGGTTTCATCACCTGACCTCGAATGAGAAGTATGCGACGCTGCCGGCGCGATTGCGAATGAACGCGCTGCGCGGGCATTCAGTCGAGCATGTGGACTTCGAGTTGTGGTGCCTGGCGGTGAGCGCGATCAACGCCTGCGGCAAGTGCGTCGATTCGCACGAGAAGGTACTGCGGGAGAAGGGCGCTACGGAGGAGCTTATCAATGCCGCCGTTCGCGTCGCCTCGGTGATTCATGGGATCGGGGTGGTGCTGGATTCGGAGAGGGCTTCGCCGACGGCTGGAGTCTAGGAGGCATCTTCGCGCGATGAAAGGGGACGTGAGCTCAGGCTCGCGTCCTTTTTATTTGGCGAGGGATTGTGGGACGGGTTTGCGGCCTGGGTTCCATTGAGGCTTCCAAGTGGTATTGGCCAGCCAGTGGATCGGCTCGACCATGGAGGCGATGGCGTTGGTCATGTGGGTGAAGTCGATGCTGCGGAGCTCGTCGCTGGGCTGGTGGTAATCCTTGTGGAGACCGAAGCTGGAGACGGTTTGGGCGATGATGCCTTGCAGAGCGAGGGCGTAGTTGTCGGAGCGCTGGAAGAATTTTTCTTTTGGGTGAGGGTCCTTGACGAGGTGAGCGCCGTGCTTCGCCAGTTCAGGGCCAAGGTTGGAGCGGTTGAATCCGGTGAGCCAGAGGGTTCCGGCGGGGATGGCGGAGTCAGGCCGGCCAATCATCTCGAATTCGAGATTGGCGACGATGCTGGTGACAGGGACTGGTGGATGCGCGAGGAAGGCCTGGTTGCCGAAGCCCCCGCTCTCTTCTGAGCCGAAGAGAGCGAAGACGATGGTGCGGCTTGGATGGCTGGCGGCCAGAATGCGGGCGAGGGCGAGGACGACGGTGGTTCCGGAGGCGTCGTCGTCGGCGCCGTTGTAGATGCTGTCGCCGTTAACTGCGGGGCCGATGCAGAGATGGTCGAGGTGAGCGGTGAGCAGGATGACCTCGTTGGACAGGGTGGTGCCGTGGAGAATGCCGATGGCATTCCAGGTCTCCTTGCGGGGAGTGTCTTCAAACTTCGAGAGGTGTTGTTGGAGGGACGGGGGTAAAGGGACAGGAAGCGGGGTCTTCTGCAGAAAGGTGCCGTTGTCGCCGCCGGGTTCGAGGCCGAGGGACTGGAACCGGGAGGCGGCGAACAGTGCGGCAATGTGTTCATCGCGTGTGGCAGAGCCCCGGCCATGCAGTGCGTCGTCGGCGAGGAAGGCCATGTCGGCGTGGACTTCGCGCTGAAGTCGGGTGAGCGGTGATGCTGTTTGCGCAGTGGGTGAGTCCAATGACTGGATTTGCTGGCCATAGGAAAGCGCACTGAACAGAAGCAGGCAGGCGAGCGCCGCGATGCCGCGCTTGATTGAGGGCATGGCGCAGATTATAGAAGAGCGGAACGTGATTAATTTTGAGAACGGCGCGGCTGCTGCGAAGATAACGGCGAGAGGGTTTGATGATGCAAGGACGGGCTGGAAGAATGCAGCGGCTGGCCTGGATGATATTCGCGGGCGTAGCGATGGCCCTGACGGGTTGCAGCGGCTTTTTTGTTCCGGTGGTTCCAGTGCCGCCGCCCGGGTCGACGGGGAAGTATGTCTATGTGGCGAATGCCGGCGCAAATTCGGTGGGTGGATTTACGATCGGTGCGGCTACTCTGACGGCGGTGCCGAATTCGCCGCTGGCGCTCGGGTACACGCCCATGGCCATGGCAGTGACGACGAACAATAAGTTTATGTACGTAGCTGCGCAGGGCAACATCAATGTTTACACCATCAATTCAAATGGATCGTTGACGGGTGCAAGCGGAGGCACAGGCGTCGCGATTGCGAATATCGTTTCGATGGATGTGTCGCCGGATGGACAGTGGTTGATCGCGCTGGAAGGCACATCGCTCCTGGCCCAGATCGATGTATTTCAGATTGATTCATCGACGGGCGCTTTGGCATCTTTAGCCCCGACAACGCAACCGATTCTCAATGCCGTCATCGTGCCGAAGATGGTGCGCATATCGCCGAATGGGGCGCTGGTCTTCGCCGCGATGGGGTCGGGAGGGGATCTGGTATTCAACTTCGACACCACGACGGGTATTCTGATCTTCAGCGGGGCGCTGACGGTGACGGCCCAAACGAGTGATAACGGGTTGGCGGTTGATAGTGCCACCGGGTATCTCTACATTGCGCGAAGCGGAACCGGCGGGGGAGTGCGGGTATTCAGGATCGGGACGGGCGGGGCGCTGAATGAGATTATCGGATCACCCTTCGCGTCCGGTGGGCAGGCTTACTCCATCGCGTTGGACAGCACTGGGAAGTATGCCTACGCGGCGAATCGGCTGAATGGAACGATCTATGGCTATTCCATCGGGACTGGTTCGGTATTGACTGCTCTGGGTGGGTCGCCTTATACGAGCGGATTACAGGTGACTTCGCTGGGCGTGGATAGCAGCGGGAAGTATCTGCTGGCTGCGGCTCTTGGTGGTGGACCTGATCTGTCGATGTACAGCTTCGATACGGTTACGCCAGGAAAGTTGATTCTGGCGACGAGTACGGCTACCGGGGTCAATCCGGCGGGAGCTATCGCTGTTGCGTTGACACACTAACGGCAGTAACTCATCTTGTTCGCGCCGGGGAATGTCGCCGATCGGTGAACAACGTCACATGAGTTCTGGGCATCGGCAAGTAGTATGGATATAGCTGTTTCCGAGATTTTCCGGGGTTTCAAGGTCATTTTTTCCTTTTTCTGCCAATCCGTTTCGAGACGAAATGCAATTTGGCTTACCGTGTTTGCTGCCACGTCGATTTGCCTGCTGGCAGGGATCGGCGGCTGCTCGCGGTTTCGACCGAAACCCGCGCAGGAGTACGTCTACGTAACGGCAAAGAAGACGTTTCTGCGCGATCGTGTGGCTGCGGTGTCCAACCGGACAGCCACGGTCGAAAATGGCGACAAGCTGCTGGTGCTCGATCATGGCCGCCGCTTTTTTAAGGTGCAGACGGAAAAGGGCGAGCAGGGCTGGATCAATGAAAAAGTGGTGGCCACGCAGGCGCTCTTCGACCAGTTCGCCGCATTGACCAAAGAGCATGAGAAAGATCCATCGGTCGCCTCGGGTGTAGTCCGCGACGACGTTTATATGCATATCACTCCGGGGCGCGAGACGGAACGTTTTTATCGGTTGGGTGAGGGAGAGAAGCTCAAGTTACTGAAGCGGGCTACGTTGCCCAAGCCGATGCCGCCGGGGATGCAGGCGGTGGCACAACCGGCTGCATCCGCTGTTGGCAAGGCTGCTGCTCCCGAGCCTCCCCCCATGGATGACTGGTGGCTGGTGCGCGACTCCAAGGGAAATGCAGGCTGGTTGTACAGCCGGTTGATGGACGTCGATGTTCCAGAGGCGCTGGCCCGGTACTCCGAAGGGCAGCGAATCGTTGGAGCCTATGTGCTGGCCAAGGTCTATGACCCGGAAGCTTCTCAGGACGACAAGAACATCCCGGAGTATGTGACCGTGACGAGTCCCTACAAGTCGGGCCTGACCTACGACTTCGACCAGGTCCGCATATTCATCTGGAACGTAAAAAAGCACCGGTACGAGACAGCCTATCGCGATCGGAATATCGCGGGTTACCTGCCGCTGGAGATCACGATGGCGGCCGATCCTTATGGCAAAGCTCCGACATCGATGGCTCCCGCTCCGACCTATCGTTACCGGGTGTTGTCGGACGAGGCTCCGGCTGTGGTGCCTGATCCTGTGACTGGAGCAGTGGTGCCGGGCAAGACGGTCTTGAAGACCTATCGGCTGGAAGGGAACCTGGTGCGGAGAGTCCTGCCGCCGGGGGTGACGGCTCCGGGCGAGGCGCATCCCAACCCGGTAAAAGAGAAAAAGAAGGTTGCCGTCGGGAGCAGACGGAAGCGGTAATGCCCTCGCGCCACTCCGCGATGTTATAAGAGCCTGTATGGTTCACTGGGATTTGGGGTACAGATGACTCTTCACCTGACTGAAGTCGGATTGCGTTTGCTTACCGCGACGGTGCTTGCCAGCCTCGTCGGCCTGGACCGGGAGCGCCAGAGGAGCGCCGCGGGACTGCGCACGCATGCCCTGGTAGGCATGTCGTCCTGCCTGCTGATGCTGGTGTCTGCCTATGGCTTCGGGGATGTCCTGGGAACTCCCAACATTGGATTGCTAGACCCATCGCGAATCGCCGCGCAGGTCGTAAGCGGAATCGGGTTTCTAGGCGCGGGCACGATTATTGCCCACGGAAATCTTGTCCGTGGATTGACCACAGCTGCGAGCGTGTGGACGGTTGCGGCCATCGGACTTGCCGTGGGCGGCGGCATGTATCGGGCTGCGGTTATTGCCACGGTGCTTGCGCTGGTTCTGCTTCTGATCCTGCGCCCGATCGAGCGGCAATTGCATCGGCGGTGGCTTCGGCAGACAGTCACCGCGGTCTACGACCCCAAGATCACGACACCTGAGAAGATTCTGGGAACGCTGCGTAACATGAACCTCCATATAGCCCGGCTTAGCGTGGAAAGAATGCCGGGAGCCAATAAAGACAAGATCCAGCTCACGCTCGACGAGGGCGGGGAGATGGTGCTGCAAGGCGCCGTCCAGGCCGTGGCTCATCTGGATGGCGTGCACAGTACGACGACTGATTAGGCCGGGACTCTGTTAGGCGTAGAACGCGGCGATGGCTTGGACGACAGTCTGTTGCTCGTCTTCGCGGAGTTCAGGGTACATAGGGAGTGCGAGCACTTCGGCGGCGGCGGCTTCGCTGACGGGGAAGTCGCCGCGTTTATAGCCGAGGCTGGCCAGGCTGGTTTGCAGGTGCAAGGGGAGCGGGTAATAGATCTCGCTGCCGATCTGATGGCCGGCGAGGTACTGGCGGAGGTCGTCGCGGCGTGGTGCGCGGATGACGTACTGGTGAAAGACGTGGGTGGCGCGCGGATCGGTAATAGGTAGGACAATCCCTTCAGCGATGCTGGAAGCGGTGAGGCCTGCGGCGCGGAAGAGTTGGTCGTAACGGGCTGCGTGGTCGCGGCGTTGCTGATTCCACTGGGGCAGATAGCGGAGCTTCACTTCAAGCACGGCGGCCTGCACGGCATCGAGGCGAGAGTTCCAGCCGACCTCGTCGTGGAAGTAGCGGCGGCGCATTCCGTGGGCGCGCAACATGCGGGCGCGTTCGTCGTACTCGGCGGAGAGGGTGGTGAGCATGCCTGCATCGCCAAAGGCACTGAGATTTTTGGTGGGGTAGAAGCTGAAGGCGGCGAGGTCGCCAAGGGCTCCGGCAGGAATGCCGTTCCATGTGGCCCCGAAGGCCTGGGCAGCGTCCTCGATGAGCAGCAGTTGATGGCGTTGTTTGAGGGCAGTAAAGGCGTCCCAGTCAGCGCACTGACCATAGAGGTGGACGGGGAGGATAGCTTTGACTGCCAGTCCGTCGGTGGAAGCGAGGACCTCTTCGACGGCGTCGGCTGACAGATTGAAGGTAAGCGCATCTATATCAGCCAGAAGGGGTTTAGCCCCCGCGCGCAGGATCGAGCTGGCCGTCGCGAAGAAGCTGAAGGGACTGGTGACGACAGCGTCTGATGACGAGCCGCCGGCGCCCGGACCGATTTTAGCGGCGGCCAGGGCCAGCCATAGGGCGTCGGTGCCGCTGGCGCAGCCGATGGCGTGGGGGGTGGCGCAGGCTGCTGCGGCAGCTTTCTCAAAACTTGCGACCGCGGGACCGAGGATGAACTGCTGCGAGTCGCAGACATTTTCGATGGCGGCAAGAATTTCCTCGCGAAGGCCAGAAAACTGGCGAGAGAAATCCAGCATCGGAACAGGTTGGGAGTATTGCGCCACGTTGCTATGGTATATCGCTACGGCGGTGCGAATGGATGCGTTGCCATTATGGTTTGAGCTTCGTCTAAGAGAGTCAGTGCGGCCAGACCGTATCTGACGATCCTGTCGAAGTTGATAATTGCGGCGGATGGTCGTATCGTTTGACAATCTTGGCTTCAGTCCCGGCTGCATTGAAAGCTGGGTTCATTGCTGAAGTTAGTGCAGTATGGCGGACTTTTTACTGAAGTAAATTTTTAGCTAAAAGCTAAGGGAGATCGGCACCATGGAATCAAAGCCGGCACAGAACATTCAGGACACTTTTCTCAACACGGTTCGGAAAGACAAGAGCCCAATTACGATCTATCTGGTGAGCGGCGTCAAGCTGACCGGGAAGATACGATCGTTCGATAAATACTCGGTGCTGCTGGAGAACAACAGCCAGGAGCAGTTGA
The DNA here is from genome assembly GCA_041691575.1 of Terriglobales bacterium. Taxonomy (GTDB): domain Bacteria; phylum Acidobacteriota; class Terriglobia; order Terriglobales; family Acidobacteriaceae; genus Edaphobacter. The sequence goes on along the minus strand of JBEPUJ010000015.1, from coordinate 28,687 downwards.
TCTTCAAACATGCAATCTCGACGGTAGTAAGCGGACGTGCCGGGTCTCATCTGGAGTTGCGTTCCGACGTGCGCTCGGCCAGTGGTCATGGCGGTCCTTCTGCTGCGGGCACATCCTCCGGCACTCCCCCCGCCGCAGCATCTGAGCCAGCCGGAGTACAGGCCGTTAGCCGTTGATTCATGTGAACTCCGAAAATAACACCTCAGCAAAGCCTGCGCGGCGTAGTCTCGTCGCTGCGCAGGAAGCTGCTGCTGCGCAAAGACCGCAACGTGCGGGGCAAAAGGGCGAGCGCGCCGTGCTGGTCGCGGTGGAGTTTACCGGCCAGCGCAGGAAACAGACTGCGGCTGTTCGTCTGGCTCGTAAGGCTGCATCGGTTTCGTCTGGCGAGGTTGAGATGGATGATGGCGACACCGCTGCCGCGAAACTGCCTGCACCGATCTCCGATCTGGACTTCGAGGCTTCGCTGGCGGAGTTCGAAGAGCTGGCCCGCAGCGCCGGTGCTGAGGTGGCAGCGACACTGATTCAAAGGCGGCCACGGCCCGATCCGGCGACGCTGGTAGGTCAGGGCAAACTGGAGGAGATTGAGGGCGTTCTGGCTTCGACCGGCGCCGATCTGGTGCTGTTCGACCACGATCTGACGCCGTCGCAGTTGCGCAACCTTGAAGCCAGGTTGCCGTGCCGGGTGATCGACCGGACGCAGTTGATCCTCGATATCTTTGCGCGTCATGCGCGCACCCGCGAGGGCCAGCTTCAGGTAGAACTCGCCCAACTGGAGTACCAGCTTCCCCGGCTTGCGGGCCGAGGCAAGGCGATGTCGCAGCTTGGCGGCGGCATCGGCACACGCGGACCGGGCGAGACGCAGTTGGAGACCGACCGCCGCAAGATTAACCTGCGCATCGACCATGTCAAGGAGCAACTAGAATCGGTGCGGCGCATTCGCCGCCAGCAGCGTCAGCGCCGCGAGGCGGTTCCGGTGCCGGTGGTTGCGCTGGTGGGATACACCAATGCCGGGAAGAGCACGTTGTTCAATGCTCTGACCGAGGCAGGGGTGCTCGAATCGTCGCGCATGTTCGCGACGCTGGACCCGAAGCTGCGGCAGTTGCAGCTTCCATCACGAAGAAAGACTCTGCTGTCGGATACGGTGGGATTCATTCGCAATCTGCCGCACACGCTGGTGACCAGCTTCCGGGCGACGCTCGAAGAGGTTGAGCGCGCAGAGATTCTGTTGCATGTCCGTGACGCGTCCAGCCCGATGATGGACGAGCAGAAAGCTCAGGTGGAGCGCGTTCTGGGTGAACTGGACGTGACCGGTAAACCGGTCATCGAGGTGCTGAATAAGGTGGATCTGGTGCCGACGGAAGAGCGCGGGCACCTGGCCGGCGGAGTTGCAGTCTCGGGATTGAAAAAGCAGGGGTTGGAGGAGTTGCTGGCTGCCATCGACGATGCGTTGGTCGCTGATCCGTTGATCCGGGTGAAGCTCCGGTTGCCGCAGTCTGAAGGCGCAATTCTGGCGGCGCTGGAGGCAGGGGCGATTCTCGAGACCAAGCGGTTCGAAGGAAACCTCGCCTATGTGACGGTTAGGGGTCCAGCGTCGCTGCTCAATCGGTTCAGCAGATTTAGGGAGCGAGTTTAACTAGCATAGGTCGCCTGAAGGGGAGCGGAGGTGTGTCCCAATCACGCGACCTATGTGACCCAGAAAATAGGGTCCTGGTGGTGTTTTAAGTCTAGTCCCCTGGCCGAAAAAGTCAAAGAGTGTTGTTAGGAAGGGTTCTGTTCGGAAATCGTTACATTTGTACGATTATCGAAATAGGGGTTACCTCGCTCCGTTTGACACTGTTGTAAACGCTTTGCTAAAACTAGATGTATCGCATAAAGCAAAACAAGCCATGCCTCCACTGTTACTGTTGATCAACATAATTGTGTTAACTGGCTTGCGACAGGACATCTGAGCGGCAGCCGCCGACCCCATCCATGGAAGAGATACTCAATCAACTCGGTGAACTTGTGCTCGGCTCCGTGCCGACCATGGTTCTGTTTATTCTGCTGGTCATCGCCTATGGGCTGCTGGTCAGGCGTCCTCTGGACCGCGTTCTGGCCGAGCGTCGTGCCCGCACCACGGGGGCAGTCGAGCAGGCACGTGGCGCAATCGCCGCGGCCGAAGCTGAGACCTCCGCGTACGAGGAGAAGCTGCGCAATGCCCGGGCTGCCATCTTCCAGGCCCGCGAGCAGAAGCTGAAGCAGTGGAACGCTGAACGCGATGCCGCCATCGACCAGGTTCGGCAGGCCACGCAGGAGCGTATCCGCGCGGCAAAGCAGGACATCGAGCAGAGCGCCACCACGGCCCGCTCGCAGATCGAAGGCATGAGCGCCGAGTTGAGTTCCCGCATTCTGAACGCTGTGCTGCCCGCCGGCATCGTCCAGCCGGAAGAGGTCGCCCAGTGATTTTTCAAGCTCAATCCTCTTCAATAAAAAGACTTCTCCCTGCCCTGATTCTGTCAGCCCTCTTTTTCGTTCCAACCTTCCATGCGGTAGCGCAACAGCCGGCAGCAGCAGCGGTCGACGGCGGACGTTTGAGCACGCCCGAGGCGCAGTCCCCGGAAAAGAATCAGCAGGAAGAAGACGAGAACGACGCGTATCGCCACTCCGCCGCAGTTCGAGCCTTGGGCGCGAAACTGGGCATGAACGCCGATCAGGCAGCCACTGCGTTTACAATCACGAACTTTATCGTCCTCGCTATTCTGGTGGGCTGGTTCCTGCTCAAGACGCTACCCAAGACCTTCCGCGACCGCAGCACCAGAATTCAGAAGCATCTTGTAGACGCGCGAACCGCGACCGAAGAGGCGAGCGCTCGCCTGAGCAGTGTTGAAGATCGCCTGGGCAAGCTTGACGAGCAGATTGCCGCAATGCGCGCTCAGTCCGAGAAAGATTCTGCGCTCGATGAGCAACGCATCAAGGCGTCGGTCGAGGACGAAAAGCATAAGATCCTGACCGCAGCCGAGCAGGAGATCTCCGCGGCGACCGTACATGCCCGCAGGCAGCTTCAGCAGTATGCTGCTGAACTGGCGATTGAGCAGGCGGCACGGAGACTGGTTGTAACGGCAGAGACGGATCGCTTGCTGGTGCAGGGCTTTGCTCGTCGTCTGACGAGCGATGATTCGAAGGGCGGCGAAAACTAATGTCTGCGCTTACCCTTCGATACGCTCACGCGTTCGCCTCCGTAGCTGCTTCGAACCATCTCGATGCCAACGCTGCGCAGCAGCAGTTGCGCGACTTCAGCGATACCCTTGCCGACAGCCACGAGCTGCGCGAAGTCCTGATGAACCCGTCCATCGCCAACGAGCAGAAGTTGAAAGTGCTCGACGCAATCGCCGGACGCATCGGCATGTTTCCCCAGGTACGGAATTTTCTCGCGGTCATTATGGACCACCAGCGGCTATCGGAGCTGGAAGAGATTTTGACGGAATATCACGCTGTCGCCGATGAGCAATCGGGAGTGGCCGAGGCCGAGATTACGAGCGCACATCCCTTGAACGACCAGGATCGCGTCGAGCTTGAGGCGCAGGTGGCAAAGCTGGCTGGTGGGCAGGTTCGAGCGACCTATCGTCAGGACGCTACTTTACTGGGTGGCGCGGTGGTGCGTATCGGGTCGACGGTTTATGACGGATCGCTTCGTGGCCAGTTCCGGCAACTGAAGCAAAGGCTTGTAAGCGCATAAGATTTCGCCGGCAACGGCACTGAATTTGAGATAGATACGAATCGAGTAGAAGGAAGACATGGCAAAGATTAAGGCTGATGAGATAACCGAACTGCTTCGCCAGCAGATTGAGAACTACGAACAGCGCATCCAGGTCGACGAGGTCGGCACGGTCATCTCGCTGGGTGACGGAATCGCGCGCGTTCATGGCCTGGACAAGGTCATGGCCGGCGAGCTGATCGAGTTCCCGCACGGCATTGCCGGACTCGCGATGAACCTCGACGAAGATCAGGTTGGCGCGGTGCTGCTGGGTGACTACACCGAGATCAAAGAAGGCGACCAGGTCAAGCGCACGGGCAAGATCATGTCCGTGCCGGTAGGCGAGGCATTGATTGGCCGCGTCGTCAACGCACTCGGCGAGCCGATCGACGACAAGGGTCCTATCAACACCGACAAGTTTCTTCCAGTGGAGCGGCTTGCTCCCGGCGTCATCGACCGCCAGTCCGTGCGTGAACCCATGGCTACCGGCATCAAGGCCATCGACACGATGATTCCTATCGGCCGCGGCCAGCGCGAACTGCTGATTGGCGACCGCCAGACCGGCAAGACCGCCATCGCGCTCGACACCATCATCAACTCGGCGAAGAACAACCTGATCTGCATCTACTGCGCGATCGGGCAAAAGCGTTCGTCGGTTGCGCAGGTGGTGCAGACGCTCGAAGAGCATGGCGCGATGGCCTACACCATCGTCGTCGCCGCGACCGCATCCGAGCCCGCGCCGATGCAGTATCTTGCTCCGTTTGCCGCGACCGCGATGGGCGAATACTTCCGCGACAGTGGCAAGCACGCGCTGGTGATCTACGACGATCTCTCCAAGCACGCCGCCAGCTACCGCGAAATCTCGCTGCTTCTCCGCCGTCCTCCAGGCCGCGAAGCGTACCCCGGCGATGTCTTTTATCTCCACTCGCGTCTGCTGGAGCGCTCCTCCAAGGTTTCGGACAAGCTCGGCGGCGGTTCGCTTACCGCGCTTCCCATCATCGAGACCCAGGCGGGCGACGTCTCGGCCTACATTCCGACCAACGTCATCTCCATCACCGATGGCCAGATCTTCCTTGAGACCGACCTCTTCAACTCGGGTGTTCGTCCCGCCGTCAACGTCGGCCTCTCGGTCTCTCGCGTAGGTTTCGCCGCTGCCATCAAGGCGACCAAGCAGGTGGGCGCGACGCTGAAGCTCGACCTCGCGCAGTATCGTGAACTCGCTGCTTTCGCCCAGTTCGGTTCCGACCTCGACAAGGTAACGCAGCAGCAGTTGAATCGCGGCCAGCGTTTGACTGAGCTGTTGAAGCAGCCTCAGTTCCAGCCGCTCACCGCCGAGAAGCAGGTTGCAATTCTCTTCGCCGGCGTCAATGGTTTGCTCGACGATGTCGAAGTGAAAGACCTCCGCGCTTTTGAGGACGGCTTCTATCCTTATCTCGAATCCGCGCAGGCGTCCATCCTCACCGACATTGCTACAAAGAAGGCGCTCGACGACGACCTTAAGTCGCGTTTGACTGCGGCGATCAAGGAATACAAGTCAAACTTCCTGGCAACGCTTAACGACAAGAAGGAAGCGGTCGCGGCTAAGTAAACCATGGCAAACGTACTCGATCTACGGCGTCGCATCCGCAGTGTCAAGAACACGCGGCAGATCACCAAGGCCATGAAGATGGTCTCGGCGGCCAAGCTGCGCCGCGCCCAGGAACGTGCCATGCTGGCGCGGCCTTATGCGCGGATGCTGTCCAACGTCCTCGAATCGCTGACACGGCGAACCGATCTCTATAACGAAAAGACAGGCGACCTTCTGCATCCGCTGCTGCTCGAGCGCGAAGAGAAGAACGTTCTCGTCGTTGTCATCGCCGGTGACAAGGGGTTTGCCGGGGCATTCAACTCGAACATCGTCAAAGCGGCGCAGGGATTTATCGATGCGCGGCGGACGGCAGGCCAGACTATAGATATCGAGCCGGTCGGACGCAAGGCGCGCGATATGTTCCGCAAGCGCTATCCGGCGGCCGTCTACGAGAAGAAGGAACAGCGCTACGACAACGATCTGGCGACGCACATCGAGATCCTGCGGCATCGCTCCGCCCCCATCGAGGTGACGGGCGACCATCCGACCCTGCTGTTGAAGGTTGACATCGACAAGGTATCGGAGATGGCTCGCTCCATCATCGACCGCTACACACGCTCGGAGATCGACTCGGTCTACCTGGTCTACAACGAGTTCAAATCTGTCATCGCGCAACGGGTCGTCGTCGAAAAATTACTGCCGATCCGCAAGCTCGGGTCGCAGGAGATTACCGTCGCCGAAGTCATGAGCGAAGAGCAGCGCGATGCTGCCGCCCATGCAGCGCACACCGCAGGCATCAGCATCAACGAGCCGGAAGAGTCGGTACTCGATGCCGAGGCAAAGAAGTTTGGCACTGCTGAAGTGGACTACATCTTTGGCGCTCCTCCGGATCGTCTGTTCCGTCACCTGATGCCGCGTTATGTAACCACACAGATTTTTCATGCTCTGCTGGAGTCGGTTGCAGCGGAACATGCGGCGCGCATGACGGCGATGGATTCGGCGACCAGCAATGCCGGAGATATGATCGACGCGCTTTCGCTCACCATGAACCGTGTGCGGCAGGCGGCGATTACCAAGGAAATTATTGAGATTGTGAGTGGCGCAGCCGCTCTGTAGACAACAGGCAACTTCTGTAACGAACAGGCAACTGCGGAAACGAAAGAGACTATGGCAGAGAACATTGGAAAAGTAATTTCGATCAGCGGTCCCGCCGTTGACGTTCAGTTCGAAGAGGCGCACATGCCGCCCATCTTCCAGGCCTTGCGCATCGTCAGCGAAGGCTTCAACGTCCCCACCCCGCTCGACGTCGTCGTCGAAGTGCAGCAGCACCTTGGCGAAGGCCGCGTGCGTTGCATCGCGATGGTCGCCACCGAGGGCATGGTCCGCGGCATGAAGGCCATCGATACCGGCGCGGGCATCATGGTTCCGGTAGGCCGCGAGACGCTGGGCCGCGTGATCAACGTGCTTGGCGAGCCGGTCGACGAGCTTGGTCCGGTCAACGCCAAGGTGCACCTGCCCATTCACCGGCAGGCTCCTGCGTTCGACGAGCAGTCCACCAGCGAAGAGATGTTCGAGACCGGCATCAAGGTCATCGACCTCATCCAGCCGTTCCTCAAGGGCGGCAAGATCGGACTGTTTGGCGGAGCCGGCGTCGGCAAGACCGTCATCATTCAGGAGCTCATCAACAACGTTGCGACCAAGCACGGCGGTTTCTCCGTGTTCGCAGGCGTCGGCGAGCGTACCCGCGAGGGCAACGATCTCTGGATGGAGTTTCAGGAGTCCGGCGTTATCGATCTGAAGGATCTGCCCAAGAGCAAAGCGACGCTTGTCTATGGACAGATGACCGAGCCCCCGGGGGCGCGTCTCCGCGTGGCACTCACCGGCCTGACGGTTGCAGAACACTTCCGCGACGAAGAGGGTGCCGACACGCTGCTCTTCATCGATAACATCTTCCGCTTCACCCAGGCAGGTTCCGAGGTCTCCACACTGCTGGGCCGTATGCCTTCGGCCGTCGGCTACCAGCCGAACCTTGCCACCGAGATGGGCGAACTACAGGAGCGCATCACCTCCACCAAGAAGGGCTCGATCACATCGGTGCAGGCTGTCTATGTGCCTGCCGACGACTTGACCGACCCGGCTCCGGCCACCACCTTTGCTCACCTCGACGCGACCACCGTGCTCTCCCGTCCGCTGTCGGAGCTGGGTATCTATCCGGCCGTCGATCCTCTGGCCTCCACCTCGCGCATTCTCTCTCCCCGCGTCGTCGGTCAGGAACACTACGATGTCGCGCAGGGCGTCAAGAAGATCCTTCAGCGTTACAAGGACCTTCAGGACATCATCGCCATCCTCGGTATCGACGAGCTTTCCGAAGAGGATAAGATCACCGTCGCCCGCGCCCGCAAGGTGCAGCGCTTCCTCTCGCAGCCCTTCCACGTTGCTGAAATCTTCACCGGCATCCCCGGCGCTTACGTCAAGGTCGAGGACACCGTTCGCAGCTTCAGGGAGATCATTGAAGGCAAGCACGACGACATTCCCGAGCAGGCCTTCTATCTGAAGGGCGGAATCGAAGACGTGCGGGCCGCAGCCGAGAAGATGAAGCAGATCGCATAATTATGGCAGAGACATCAACCAACTCGGGATTGCTGGCGGTTCGCCTGGTAACGCCGGACCGCGTTCTGCTGGACGCGACCGCGGATGCAGTCGAGCTGCCCGCCCTGACCGGCTATATCGAGGCTCTTTACGGCCATGCGCCGTTGCTGGCAGAGATTGGCGCAGGCGAGGTGCGGCTCCATGGAGGCACGTCGGGCGGCCAAAAATTCTTCGTCGCCTGGGGCTTTGCCGAGGTGCTGCCGGAGCGTGTCACTATTCTGGCCGAAACCGCTCTTCGCCCTAACGAGATCGACCGTACTGTTGCCCAACAGGAACTGCAGGAGGGCGAGAAGCTCTGGCAGGAAGCGGGCGACGATGGCGCAAAGTACGACGAAGCCAATGCGATGACTCGGATGGCCGAAGAGAAACTGGCCTCAGCCGAAGGTAAGAGCACGAACGCTTAGACCTGTCTTCCATCAAAAGTAGAGGCCGCCTCCAACGAGGCGGCCTTTGTATTGCAAAAAACTCCAGTAAAACAGCGAGGCCCGGATTCGCTCCGGGCCTTGTCCTGTTCACTGCAAAAGTGCAATTAAGATTTCTTGTTTTTTGCGGCGGGCGCTTTTTTCGCCGCCGGCACCGGAGCTTCGACAGCCGTCTCCGCCTGTTGGCGCAGCGCATGGATGACTACCCGCAGCATCTCTTCTTCCGGCGCGGGCTTGCCTGTCCAGATCTCAAACTGGCGCGCGCCCTGATGCACAAACATCTCGACTCCGGTAATGATCGGAATACTCTGTTGCCGTGCCAGCCGCAAGAGCGGCGTCTCCAGCGGGTTGTAGACCAGATCGAAGACCAGTTTCGTATTCAGATCCTTTGCTTCCAGCATCTGCGCGCCCTTCTGCCCAGACATGCCGATCGGGGTGGCATTAATAATCACGTCGAAAGAGGTCTTCGCCAGTGCCTCTTTCTTGATGCTCTTCGAACCTGACTGCCGAGCCAGCTTATGCGCCGTCTCCGCCGTGCGGTTGAGGATAAACACATCCGCACCCTTGTCACGCACCCCAAAGACCGCAGCACGAGCAGCTCCTCCCGCGCCGAGAACCAGCACTTTGGCTCCACGAAGAGACAGCCGCTTCTCCAGCGGCCCGGTGATCCCGGCTACGTCGGTGTTGAAGCCGTAGAGCTTGCCGTCCTGCGCGCGGAGAACCGTATTGCAGGCCCCAATTTTGCTGGAGAGAGGGTCGGTCTTCTCCAGGTGCGCCATGATCTCCTGCTTGAGTGGCATGGTCACACTGAGCCCCTGAATCGGTATCTCGTGGACGAGCTTCAACAGATCTGTAAGCTTGTTGGTCTGGAGAGCCAGGTAGACGGCATTGACCGTTTCGCGGCGAAAGGCCGCATTCATCATGGCAGGAGAGAGCGAGCTGCGGATCGGATTGCCGGCGACGCCATAGACCTTGGTGGCAGCGTCTACCTGGTCGATTCGGTAAGTATCCATCAGCGAGCGGGCGGCGATCTGGCCCGGCCCGGTCTCTTCGCCCGTCGTGGCGGCAGCGAACGTGAAGGCGCTGCCTGCCCGGACGCCAAGGACGCGCGAGATGATTCCCGCATCGCCCATGCAGATGCCGATGATGTTTGAGTGATCCTCCATATGCTCGATGAAACGCATAAGGGTCACATTGTCGGTAAGTGTCTTGGCGGTGGGAACGATCTTGTAAAAGTCAGGGTGAAAGGGCTGAATGCGGTTATAAATGCCCTCAAGATCTTTGGTAGCCGAGAAATCGTGGTGGCTGACAATAATCGCGATGCCGGTGTCGCGTAGCTTCTGGAGGTCGGCCTTCTTCAAAGATTCAGCCGATTCCAGCTCAAGATCGACGATGTGGAAGCCGCTGCTGGCCGCTTTAATCAAGATTTCGAGTTCAGCGGCGATAGAGCCGGTAAACTTTCCGCCATTCGCTGCACGTCGACAGGTCGCAATGCCGGTGGCCGCGGTGTTTTCTGCGAAAAAGTGTTTGAGTTTGGGCAGGGCGAGAAGAGGCTTGTCGAGATAATCGAGGCGGAACTCGATGAAGGGGGTGTCTTTTACAACGGCGCTGGCTTTTTCAAGCATTTCGGCAGGTGTGGCGCCCGTGATGGCGACGCAGACCTTACCGATGCGGGAGCGGAGAAATTGGGGGGCTACGGTGGGCACATTCACTCTCATGTCTACAATCGCGGTATATTACAGGGCAATGGGGCAGTATGCAACTTCTTGTTGAAAGAAAAGGGAGTTAGCGTCTAGTTACGGCTCGTCGCTTAGACGTAGGATGCAAGGGAAAGGGTATCACATGGTCGTTGGCAATAAAGGACTTAGAGTTGAGGTGCTCCAGGTGGCGCCATGGAATTTATACGGCTGGTTGCGGCATGGATTCAGTACCCGGAAAGATGGAGCTTCTACTGTTTATGGAGGCAATTCGTTGAACCTGGGGTGGACAAAGGAGGACGATTCGGCGCTGGTGGCGGAGAATCGACGGTGTTTTTTACAGGCAGTCTGCGACGAGTCGGATGAGAGCGCCCGGCAGAGAATGGTCACTTCAAAACAGGTCCATTCCGCAACCATACGCGTGGTGCGGGAGGCGGACGGGGTTTGGGAGGGGATACTCCAGTCCGAAGACGGGTAGGCCGTGCTGGAGGGCGATGGCATGATGACGAATCTTCCCGGCGTGATGCTGGGGATTCAGACGGCCGATTGCGTTCCGGTACTGGTCGTGGATGTGAAGAAGCGCGCGGTGGCGGCCTTTCATGCGGGATGGAGAGGCACGGTGGCACGGATTGCGGAGCAAGGCATTGGCGAGGATGCGGGCGGAATATGGATCGCAGCTTGAGGACCTGGTGGCAGCAGTGGGGCCTTCTATCGGGGCTTGCTGCTACTCGGTGGGGGATGAAGTGCGGTCTGAGTTTGGATCGCAGTTTGGGTATGCAGAGGAGCTGTTCAGGACGATGGATGGGGGAAAGATCCATCTTGACCTTTGGGAGGCAAACCGGCGTCAGTTACTGGATGCAGGCGTAGAGGCTGAACGCATTACGGTCGTGGGGGAGTGTACCGCTTGTACGGTCTCCGATGGGGAGAGGAAGTACTTCTCGCACCGGGCGGAGCATGGGTTTACAGGGCGGATGATGAGCGTGGTAGGGGTGGCCAAGTAGGGTCAGCCAATGCCTGCGGGTGAGCGCAGCAGGAATTAAATGACAATCTGCTGACAAGGCAGTGACATTTCCGGCTGGGACTCGCGCCTACTCTCGTGCGTGACGCTGGGGAATTGCCGGACTGTGGCACCCGATTGCGCACAAGGAGAGTTTCCATGAATAGCTTTCATAAGGCTCAGTACGCCGGTGTGTCAGCCATTATCGGCCTGACGCTTGCCATTACCTGTTTAGGATCGCACGCCGCAGCACAGGTAACGCAGCACTATAAGCAGACGAACCTGACGTCGAATCTGGCCTCGCTGGCTCCGACCATGGATGCCAACCTGGTGAATGCGTGGGGCCTTGCCCGTAGTTCGACGAGTCCGTGGTGGGTGGCGGACAACGGGACGGGGCTATCGACGCTCTACAACGCCACGGGAGTGAAGCAGGGGCTGGTGGTGACCATTCCTCCCGGAAGCACGCAGGCTACGACCGGTACCCCGACAGGCACCGTTTACAACGGAAATGGCACGGCGTTTCTTTTGGCTCCGGGCAAGGCGGCTGTCTTTCTGTTTGTTACGGAGGATGGAACGATCTCCGGTTGGAATCCCGGGGTCAGCGCGAACCAGGCTGTCATCATGGTGAACCACAAGGATGCATCGGTGTTTAAGGGAGTGACCATAGCAACGATCCAGACGGAGAGCGGTCCGCAGACGTATCTTTATGCGGCGGACTTTCGCCAGGGCAAGGTGGAGGTCTTCGATACGAACTTCAAGCCGGTGCAGATGCGGGGTGACCGGGACGATGATGATTGGGCGAGCTCCGACCATGACCGTGGAAACGATCGTGGCGGTGGGTTCAATTTCGATGACCCCCGGCTTCCCAGGGGATATGCACCGTTCAATGTGCAGAATATTGGTGGAAGCATCTACGTCTCGTTTGCGAAGCAGGACAGTGCCAGGCATGACGAGGTACAGGGTGCAGGGATGGGATTTGTAGATGTATTCTCGCCACGCGGAAAATTGCAGGCGCGGTTGCAACCGGGGCCATGGTTCAACGCCCCTTGGGGCCTGGCATTAGGTTCGAGCGACTTTGGAGCCTACAGCCATGATGTTCTGGTTGGACAGTTCGGCAGCGGGGAGATTCTGGCATTCGATCCGGTGACGGGCAAATTCAAAGGGAAGTTGAACGGCATCGACAACAATCCGGTTCACATCGATGGGCTCTGGGCAATTGCCTTCGGCAACGGCGCAAATGCGGGACCAGCTACGTCGCTTTACTTCACGGCCGGACCCGATGGCGAGACGAATGGGCTGTTCGGGACTTTGACTGCTGTGGAAAATATTCAAGGGAACGATCAGTAAGCGATTGATTCGGTGGGGAAACGGATGCCCGGCGCTTGGTATGGGTGCCGGGCATTGTTTGTGTGAGACAAACCATGTCCGGTAACCGCGAGGTCCTTTGGACTTAGCCATTGTTTTGTAATGACTTAGCACAATAGGGCAGGATTCGGGGAGGTGCGGTCACGCAGCACGGGAATAAACCGCGACTAAAGTGGAGGTGCTTTGAGGTTGGTATACTTAAGGACTACCGCATATTAGACGAGCTTATTCTTGCGGTATGTGTCCCGGCAGGTCGCCGCGCTCGATGAGTGGCCTTGCAGAATGGGTTTTGGATGAACAGCATTCTTGAGACAATTCACTCCCCCGCAGATATTAAAAAGCTGACAATTCCCCAACTTACGCAGTTGGCGGAAGAGATCCGGGAACGGCTGATTGTTGGCGTTTCGAAGACGGGCGGGCATATTGGGCCGAATCTGGGCGTGGTGGAACTGACGCTGGCAATGCACTATGTCTTCGACACTCCGAAGGACAGCTTTGTCTTCGATGTGAGCCATCAGGCTTATGTGCACAAGTTGCTGACCGGGCGGCAGGAGAAGTTTCATACGATCCGTCAGCCGGGCGGGCTAAATGGTTTTATGTTGCGCACGGAGAGTAAGCACGACTGCTATGGCGCGGGCCATGCCGGAACGTCGCTGAGCGCGGCGTTGGGGATGGCAGTAGCGCGGGACATGTCCGGCGGAAGTGAGCACATTATTGCGTTGGCGGGGGATGCGGCGTTTACCAACGGAATCTCGTTTGAGGCATTGAACAATATCGCCGCGCAGACCAAGCGGTTGATTATCGTGCTCAACGACAATGCCTGGTCGATCGATAAAAATGTGGGGGCGATCGCGGAGTACTTCCACAAGATTGTGACCAACCCGACCGTATCGAACCTGCACGACAAGGCGGCGGGACTTCTGGAAAAGTATGGCGGCAAGACCGTTCGTCACGTAGCTCGCAAGGCAGAGGAAGCGGCAAAAGGGTTGATCGGTCCGGGCACGTTGTTCGAGGAGTTTGGCCTGAGCTATTTCGGCCCGCTCGATGGACATAATCTGCCGCTGCTAATTGAGACGTTCAAGTTTTTGAAGACGCAGAACAAGCCGGTCGTGCTTCACGCGATTACCCAGAAGGGCAGGGGATTTCAACCCGCCCTGGAGAAGCAGAAGAAGTTTCATGGTCTGGGGCCTTACGATGCGGAGACGGGTGAGACCAAATCAGCGGGGCAGAAGACCTATTCGGAGATCTTCGCCGAGACTCTGACCAAGCTGGCTACCGCGAACGAGAAGGTGGTCGCGATTACGGCGGCGATGCCCAATGGCACGGCGCTGGACCTGTTCCGCCCGCACCATCCAAAGCGGTATTTTGATGTGGGGATCGCCGAGGAGCATGCCGTGATCTTTGCGGCGGGTATGGCGACGAAGGGGTATAAGCCTTTCTGCGCGATCTACTCGACATTTTTGCAGCGGGCCTTTGACCCGATTGTTCACGACGTCTGCCTGCAGAATCTGCCGGTGGTCTTCTGCCTCGACCGTGGAGGTTTGAGCGGGGACGATGGGCCGACACATCATGGGCTGTTCGATATCAGCTACCTGCGTGGGATTCCCAACATCATCCATATGGTGCCGAAGGACGAGGATGAACTGGCGGACATGATGTACACGGCCATGCTGCACGATGGGCCGAGCGCCATTCGGTATCCGCGAGGGATTGGGCCGGGAACTGCCGTAAAGGAGCAACCCGTCGCGCTGGAGATTGGCAAGGCCGAGGTGCTGAAGGACGGCTCGGACGTGGCGATCTTTGGTCTTGGAGCGATGTTGCCCGAAGCAGTCCGGCTTGCGGAGATGCTGGAGCGGGAAGGGGTTTCGGCGGCGGTCATCAATCCTCGGTTTACCAAGCCGATCGACCACGATTGCGTTGCAGAGTTTGGCGGACGGTGCGGTCTGTTTGTCACGTTTGAAGACCACGTGCTGGCGGGTGGATTTGGTTCTGCCGTGCTGGAGACGCTCAACGAGCTTGAGGTGCAGATTCCGGTGGTGCGGATCGGCTGGCCGGATCAGTTTATCGAGCATGGCAAGGTGGATGCGCTGCATCTGAAATACGGTCTGACAGCCGAGGCGGCTCTTGAAAAGGCGCGGCCTTACCTCGCAGCCATGGAGAGTCGGCGGATGGCGCTGCGCTAGGTTCTTGCGTCGTATCGGCCATCTCTGTGACGACGAACAGGTTGATGATTTTGAATTGCGGGGCATGATGAGCCATGAAGGAATTCGGTTTGGCCGTAAAGATGAGGTAGAGGCGGAAGAGAGCGTCGATCTTACCGACGCCGCCACCAATCCGGCCAAGGTTCGCGTCAACAAGACCCTGGGGACAGGGATGGAGATCGACTGGCAGGACGGCCACAAGAGCAGTTGGAGCTTCACGTGGCTGCGCGATGCGTGTCCTTGCGCTACCTGCCATGAAGAGCGCAACGCCAGCGGTCGCGCACCGGGAGAGCCGAAGCCGAAGGTCGCGCCTCAACCGCCAGCGCGGGTCGCAACGGCTGCTCCGCCAGTGGGACGCGTGATTACAGCGTGGAAGGCTCCAGGGTTGGCGGCGCGGGTGGTTCCGGGATCGGTGCAACCGGCGAAGGTGACCCAGGTAGGACGCTATGCGATCAAGTTCAAGTGGAGCGACGGCCATGAGACGGGCATCTATTCCTGGACCTATCTGCGGAGTGTCTGCCAGTGCGAAAAGTGCAGGGAGAAGGGGAGCAGGCGATCTTGAATGAACGGTTCTGAGGCTTCACCCCAGACCAGAAAACGCCTCGTGCGAGGCGCATCCTGGTTGGGAAAGTGATTGGGAAAGAAGCGATGTTAGCTGGGCATAAGTACGGTGTCGATGACGTGGATGACGCCGTTGGACTGGAAGACGTCCGCAGTGGTCACGGTAGCAGTGCCGCCTTTGGCGTCCGTGAGCACGATGTGGCCGCCGGACATGGTCGCCGTGAGGTCTTCACCCTGGACGGTCTTCAGCATCGCTTTGCCGTGACCCTTTTTGATCATCTGCATCAGTTGTTTGGAACTGACGCGGCCGGGAACGACGTGATAGGTAAGGATCTTGGTTAGGGTGTCCTTATTCTCGGGCTTGACGAGGTTGTCGACCGTGCCCGCGGGCAGCTTGCCGAAGGCTTCGTTGGTTGGCGCGAAGACGGTGAAAGGGCCAGGTCCGTTGAGGGTATCGACCAGACCGGCGGCCTTGACGGCGGCGACGAGGGTTGTGTGGATCGGGGAGTTCATGGCGTTCTCGACGATGGTTTTAGTTGGATACATGGCGGCTCCGCCGACCATGGGATCTTTCATCTGGGCTGAGGCGCTGAAAGAGGTGATGGTGAGCGCTGCTACGGCGATTGCTGCGAGGAATGTCTTCTTCATGGTTGTTGTCCTTTATCGTTCCGGATTGTCTAAAAGCTCGTCCCCGCATTCAGGGCACTCATTAGCAATTACGTCTGCATGCGGAGAGTGGATTGCTTCTATCTCAGGCAATGGCAGGGAAGCGGTAGAGGCGGCGCGTTGACAATTGCTGCGGACCACCGTCAACTGAAGATCGGATTGCAATGCAGAACCAAACGGCGGGCGTACAGGAGATGACGGTGCAGACGCAGGAGCGGCCCCGGCAAGCGGGGCACAAGGGGCATGACCGCGGTCTGCTATTGATTGGGCTGTTCAAGCTGGGGAAGTCCATCCTGTTTTTTTGCATCGGATTGGGCGCCATCCACATGCTGCACAAGGATCTGGGGGATGTCGTGATGCGAATGGCGACGGCTCTGAAGTTCGATCCGGAGAGCCGGTTCGTGACGCTGCTGCTGGACAAGGTCGACCTGATCGATATCCATCGGCTCAAGCTGATCAGCCTGGGTACGTTCTCTTATTCCGTCATTGCGCTGACGGAAGGAGTGGGGCTGGTGATGGAGAAGGTGTGGGCCGAGTACCTGACGCTGATCCTGACCGTCTCGTTTCTGCCGTGGGAGTTGTATGAACTAGTGCGGCGCCCGAGCTGGTTTCGGCTGAGCCTGCTGCTGATCAATCTGGCGGTGCTGGCTTACCTGATGTGGCTGCTGCGCCGGAAGAAGCCGGTTGAAGTCAGCTAGTTCCCCCTCCCCCACTTATTGTGTAAAGTCTTCCATTCAGACGACTTAGGTGTTAAAGTATTGATTTTAGGTGCTTTACGGGTAAGATTTTCTTTATAAAAGAGTTAAGTCAGTTTGTTGGTTAACGAGGAAGACCCGGCGGGTAGGCCGGGTCTTCCTCGTTAACTTTTATAATTAAGAGTAGAGCGCGTTGGGTGAACTAGTGTGCCATGTGGATGGTATTGATTTGCATTGGGTTACGTGTTCCTGGGGCTTGACAGGTTTTCCACACTGATGGGGCAGATCTCAAAGGGCGCTGCAAAAGTCGATCTGTGGCGTGAATTGAGAAGGCCTGGGGCTAAAGCCACTTGTGTTTCAGTAATTGTCATGGGGCTGAAGCCCCACGCTAATCCCAAATACACCAGCGATGGAGTTTTTTAGCTACGTCTGAAGAGACTGCTGAAAACTCAGTTACGGCGCGGAATGAGCCCTCAGCGGCTAAAGCCGCACTGCGCGACAAAGCGTTTACGGCACGGCTGAAGCCGTGTGCCTTAAGCAAAGCATGAGTTTTTCCTCAAGGTACGGGATTATTCGCGATAGTTTGTAAACAGATTCTAAGAATCCAGGGCAAGGGGTACCGGAAATGACTATCTACTTGACGTAGAAGACACAATTTTTAGAATGAATGTTCCTTTCACCTAAGATTTGAGTGCCGATCTAAATAACAGATTGAAATCGAACATATATATGCGATTCTTTGTAAACCGGACTTTTACATGCCTATTATTCACTCTCGTATTCAGCGCTGTTGCATTTGTCGGGACCGAGCACCAAGAGATGAGAAATATGTTGGGGTTGGGCGGCTTTGAGAGCATCCGCAAATTCCACATCCACGACCGCTTTCAGAACGAGAATCCCTCCATCGTAAGGTCCGAAGTGGCTTGGCTCCAACCAAATACAAACGGTAGTTTCAAAATCTTTGTCGGGGGCAATGAGGTAATCGGGAGTTTGCGTCTCAGTCGTGTAATTTCCGATGGAAACCATAAGTTTTTTAAGCGTGAGGGGCAACTTTGTGGGGTTGCAAATCGAAAGCCCAAGCCTCAAATTTCTTTTTTCCGGTTGTATGGGGGCCAAGCTACTTGTATTGCGCCAGTGTTCAACAGTCACCCATTGCTTCAGAGTAATTTCTTGAAGACGAGTACTTCTCTCAATCGCATCAGTTTGCCGACTGATTTTATTCAGAGTCACTACCGCGACGATGCTGCCGCCTATGCCGACTATGGCCAAGATCACGCTCAACCAGACCGCAGCCTTGTCATAGAAGTCTTTCGGCGCGACTATGAGTCGAATGCTGGATATTGGATCTTTTTCTGGTTTGTGCTGGGTATCAGCGCTGAGATGTTCACCGTGGGTATTTTGTCTTGGAATATTAGGAGTAGAGGTGGTTGGTGTATGGCTGTTCTTGCCCTTGTGTTGCTGGGAAAAGCAGGAATGACCTTCAATAAAGCACAAAGCAATTATGAACAGCAAGAATATCGTCTTTCGCAAATCAGTACCTCTAAAGCAGATAGACCTACAATACCCGCATGGCCGACGATATTCTCTTCGATAAAGACAAGTTCCAGACGGTTCTAAGGCGGCTAATCAATACAAAGCCCCTACCGTTCAAAGATGCTGTATCAAAGCCCAAATTAAACAAAGATGGAACTCCGCGCAAACCTCGAACCGTCCAGAAAATGGACAAAAAGCCATAAACCTCAATGCCTACCACTTACACAACCAGGATCAGACGCGTATTGCTCGATATTGCAGAGAGTGCAAACGCCACATCTGAAACCCGGATGGAAGCGGCTAGGTTGCTGAAAGAGATGGCAGAGGGTAAACAACCGCTCAAGAAGGCCAGCTCTAAACGTAAATCGAGGCTGTTAGGATAGAAGATGACAAGTCAAAACGAACAATACAAGACCGTTCGATGCACCCTTCTAATCCCATTCGGGGCCACAGAAGATCCCCAAAATCTGATACCGAACATAATGGTACATAACGGTAGGGGCCAGGCGGCCAGATTTCTACGTGTCACCCACTGGGAAGATCTCAAAACAGAGGCTTGTCGGGAATCAATTGAGATTGAGGATTAGAACTATTTTCGGCCTTGATTTTTGCACAAAGAGACCGAACCGCGTCGTACAAAGAAAGTTCATGCCTGTTTGGGTGCCGTGGTTCAGCTTCCAAGGCATTTAAGAGTTGTAATACTTCTTGGGCATCTTCAACGATTGAAGTCATGGTTTCTCCTTCTGAATCTTAGAGACTGTCCATTTTCTGGACGGCCTTAGAACGGTATTTCTGTCCACTGATCTTCCGTTGCTTGTATTTCGCGGTAGAAACCATCATCCGTTAAATTTGCGTATGACAGAGGTTTTGCCTTCGCCATGTTTTGAAGAACCATAGAGAACATCCAAGGCTGCATCCGTCTGCGATTGAACCGCCAGCAGAACTCACCTAAATAGCGATCTAAATGCTCCTCGCTGAGACGGTGATAGTTGCCGATAATGCCACGTTTGAAGAGTGAGAATGCGCCTTCGATTGTGTACGTGGATGTAATGCGGCCTTTAGTCCACATTTCTTCGCCGTGATTACCGGCCTCATGCTGGACGCGCGGAATGATTCCGAGATAGGTTTGATTTCCATCGGTTACGACCTTTGGGGTTTCAGCCTCAATATGGTCTTTGTAAACCTGGGTGAGGTTCTTTCGGTCATTCGTGCGGACTACCTGCATGTGTAAACGGCCACCACGCTCGGCCAATCCGACTACGACCTGTTTCTTTTTGCTCGGATTCTTAACACCTTGTAGCTTGTAGCGACCGCCAACATACATTTCGTCCATCTCAACTGTTTTGTCTGGACCGCCAACTTTGAAGCTCGGATCTTCCTGCATCGCGTGGCGGATTCTGTGGCACACATACCAAGCTGTCTTGTATGCAACTCCGATGTGCCTCTGGACTTGCTTCGCTGAGATTCCCTTCTTAGCCTCAGTCATAAGTGCAATGGCCATAAACCACTTTTGGAGCGGCAAATGCGAATCGTGAAACAAGGTGCCAGCGGTAGGACTGAAGTGCAATCCGCAATCGGAGCACTGAAATTTTCTGTATGGTTTGCCTGTTTTACCTTTGGTTTCAATCAGATAAACCTTGTCACAGTCGCAAGCGATACACCGAACGCCATCCGGCCAGCGTTCCTTAATCCAGAACGTTAATGCGTGTTCCTCAGAGGGAAACGACTTAGCTAGAGAGAAGAGATTCATGACTATTTCAAAGCCTCTATTTTGGAGCGCAATGCAGAATAAGTCTTCGCATTTGGTTTCTTGGCTAGGTCAATTCTTGCCTGTACTACGTCGCGATTTATCCCCATTTTTGCTTGCTCCAAAACTTCCCCCTGAACAATACAATGGGCTTTCAAGTTTTCTATCTCATTCACCAACTTCAGAAGAATCGACTTTAATTCAACGTCCATAGGTTGCACCTCGAATAACTGAAAACAATTATGCTCTTGGACTTATCCTACGTCAAGTAGATAATTATTGTACCGGAGCACCTTTCGCTTTTAGTTCGCCTAGCAGATGCCTTGGAGGGCTACAAGTATCGTCTTCGGCATGAACCAGTCGAGCTAACACTATATGTAGTGGTCTATTTATTTATTTATACAAATTAGCGAGTTATCCACATCCCATTGTGGGAAATGCAGTAATTTGCGCAATTTAGTCCTTTACAGCAAGGGATCACTGGGTAAGGATGGTGGAGCGGAGTGGTAAAAAGTGGTCCAAAAGGGTTGAACCTGAGGACGGCTTGAAGAAATTCTACTCCGATGAACTGATTTGAGAAGAGATTGCACCGGGTTGGTATCGAGGTAGATATGTTTCGCGGAAATCACCCAACACGCGTGGACGAGAAGGGCCGGCTGAAGCTGCCGGCTGAGTTCAAGCGCCGTGTGGATGAGTTGTATGGACCGCAGTTCTACATCACCAGCAAGGACGGGAAGCGGGCGGAGATCTATCCGCTGAAGGAGTGGGAAAAGATCGAGGAGAAGCTGGCCGCGATCCCTTCCATGAACCCGGCGAAGAAGAAGTTTCTGGACGTGACGAACTACTACGGCCAGATGACAGAGATGGACGCCCAGGGACGGTTGTTGGTTCCGCAGTTGCTGCGGGAGACGGCCAAGGTTACGGGCGAGGTGGTTGTTTTTGGCGTACAGACGTTCCTCGAGGTTGTAAATCACGATTCATTCAAGGCTGAGATGGACGCAGCCCCGATGACCGAAGCGGATCAGATGGCGTTGTCAGAGTTTGGGTTATAGGCAGGATGCCCCTCAGGGGGAGCACAGAGGCGGATGGAAATGAGTAAACCGCAACATGTGCCGGTTCTTTTAGATGAAGCTTTGGAGTATTTGAATGTGCGGCCCGGCGGCGTTTATGTAGACGCGACGCTGGGGCTGGCCGGTCACTCTTCCGAGATTGCGAAGAGGCTGGGCGCGAAGGGCAGGTTGATCTGCTTTGACCGCGACCCGCAGGCGATGGAAGCAGCCAAGGCGAGGCTTGAAGAAGTGAGAGCCGAGATTGAGCTAGCTGGAATGGAGATGCCGGAGGTGGTGTTTGAGCCGAGGGCGTTTTCGGAGGCTTCGAGCCTGATCGAGCCGGGAAGTCTGGATGGTTTGCTGGCCGATTTTGGCGTGAGCAGCCTGCAACTGGACGAGGCGCACAGAGGATTCAGTTTTCGGACCGACGGCCCGCTGGATATGCGGATGGATACGCGCAGCGGAGAGACGGCCGAGCAAGTGGTAAATCAGGAGGACGAAAACGAACTCGCCGACCTGATTTACGAATTCGGAGAGGAAAGGAGGTCGCGGAGAATCGCCAGAGCCATTGTGAGGGCCCGGCCGATTACAACGACGGCGGAGTTAGCCAGAGTGGTATCGGCCGCGGCCCCATCAATGAAAGGCGACAAGATTCACCCCGCTACACGGACCTTTCAGGCGCTTCGGATTCGAGTGAACGATGAGCTGGGAGAGATCAGGACGCTGCTGGAGAGCGCGCCGTCTCTGCTGAAGCCGGGAGGAAGGCTGGTGTTGATCAGCTTCCACTCGCTGGAAGACAGGTTAGTGAAAGACGCGTTTCGTGAGGCTGGCCGGAACAAGGTTTATGAGGTTTTGACGAAGAAGCCGGTTGTGGCCGGAGAGCAGGAAGAGATGAGAAATCCGCGATCGAGAAGCGCAAAGATGCGGGCGGCGGAGAAGATTTAGTACAGGATTGGTTACTTATTCAGGGAAGACTGCTGAATATGTAACAAAAAGTGATCGGGCCGGGGTTGTCCTACCTTCTTTCAGGCGAAAGACAACTCGAAACAAAAAGTCCCCTCCTTCCAATAGCGATCCCGGCCCGGTTCGTATTTTTGGAAGAGGCGGCAAAAGATTTCGCTCGGGCGAGAAGGGCCTGGGCAGGCGAAGAGCACACGAGGTGCGCGATGGCAGCAACGGTGATGGCAGGACAACAGATGGAATTGATGGGCGCGCGGCGGCAGTCGCAGGGCCGAGCGGCGACGCTGGCGGAGCGCAACCGCGAACTGTATGAGACGCAGCGAAGAGCCCGCCGCGGACCGACGCCTGAGGTTTTCTTTACCAAGCACATCGACAACAGCCGCATTGTGAAGGCGGACGACCCGGAACGGCGGCGCGAGATGCGCAGCTTCTCGGCGGTGATGAGCGTGTTGTTCGTGCTGGTGATGGTGTATGTCTGGCAGCACTTTTCGGCGATCGAGATGGGCTACAACATCGAGGCGCAGAAGGTGCAGGTAGAGCATCTGAGCGAGCAGAACCGGCAGCTTCGGTTGACGCAGGCGGAGTTGAGCGATCCGGAACGGATCGACATGCTGGCCAAGCAGCTTGGGTTGGATGTTCCTCAGCCGGGCCAGGTGGTGCGGCCGGATGGAAGCGATGTGAATGCCGCGGTTCTGGCGCAGGCGCAGGTTCCTCCGAGGTTTGCGGGACAATAAACTTAGCAGGTCGGCGAGTGAGCAAGCCGGCAGGCATGGCATATATCTGAACTGGTTTGGTGAGAGAAGTATGAAGCAGGCGCCACGGCAGACGTTGACGGCTCCGATACGGAGAATCCGCTTCGTCTACGTGGCGCTTTTTTTCTGTTTTTGGGTGGCGATGATTGCGTTGCGGCTGGGCTGGGTGCAGGTGGTGCGGCACTCGGAGTTTGTACGCCGGGCGGCGCAGCAGCAGCAGCGGACGTTTGAGGTGGCTCCGCGGCGAGGGATGCTGTACGACCGCAATCTGCGCGAACTGGCGATGACGGTGCTGGTGGACAGCGTGTATGCGGTGCCGTCGGAGCTGGGCGACAACCGGGAGAATGCGGCGGAGATGTTGGCCCACGTGGTTCATTCCGATCCGGACGATAGTTTTACGTCGCAGAAGCGGATACTGGGCCGGTTCAATGCATCGAGAAATTTTGCATGGGTGGCGAGGAGACTCGATAAGGAGACGGCGGAACGGGTGCGCGAACTGAATCTGAAAGGAGTCTATTTTCAGAAGGAGTTCAAGCGGTTCTATCCGAATAATGATCTGGCGGCGCAGGTGCTGGGTTATGTGGGCACCGACGATAAAGGCCTGGGCGGGCTGGAGTTGGAGTTCGACGACGACATGCACGGGACGTCGGGGCACATGCTGACCGCACTCGACGCCAAGCGGCATGTGCTGGGGAGCGAGGAGAGCCAGCCGCTGCCGGGTGAGAATCTGGTGCTGACGATAGACGCCAATATCCAGTACATGGCGGAACGGGCGCTGGATGCGCAGATGGAGAAGGTGAAGGCGCTGCACGGGACAGTGGTGGTGCAGGATCCGCATACGGGCAATATTCTGGCGCTGGCAATTGCTCCACGATTTAACCCGAATGATTCACGGCATATACGGTCGGGCTCGCTGGAGAACCTGGCAGTGAGCGATGTGTATGAGCCGGGATCGACGTTCAAGCTGGTGACGTATGCGGCGGCGATCGATGGGGCGGGGGTGAAGCCGAGTGATTTGGTCGATTGTCAGGGTGGGCAGATTACGCTGTTCGGGAGGACGATCCATGATGACATCTCCGATCGCGGTCTGGGAGTGATCACCGTGCAGCGAGCGCTGGAAAAGTCGAGCGACGTGGCTGCGGTGAAGATGGCGATGAAGCTGGGCAATGAGAAGTTCTATCGGTACATCAAGGGGTTTGGGTTTGGCGACCGGAGCGGGATTGAGTTGCCGAGCGAGACGCGGGGACTGTTGCGAGCTCCGAACAGGTGGGGGGCGACCAGTTTCGGATCGATCGCGATAGGGCAGGAGATCGGCGTGACGCCGGTTCAACTGGTCAGCATGGTGAGTGCGATTGCGAATGGGGGCGTGTACCTGCCGCCTCATATCCTGTTGAGTTCGACCGACCAGGTGAAGGGTGATCCCCGGCTGAAGCCGGTGGCCTTCCGGCCGGCGAACCAGTTGCCGGAGCCTCTGCCGGATGGATCGCGTCGAGTGATCTCGGAGATGACCTCGGCGACGATGCGGAAGATGATGGAGGGAATTGTCGTCGAGGGGACGGGCAAGTCGGCGGCGCTGAATGGATATAGTTCGGCCGGAAAGACCGGCACGGCGCAGAAGATCGATGTGGCCACGCGCACGTACTCGCATACGAAGCTGGTGGCGAGCTTTGCGGGATTCGCGCCGGTGAGCAATCCGGCCATCTCGGTCACTGTAGTGATCGATAACCCAACAGTGGGGCCGAGCAAGTACGGGGGCGCGGTGAGCGCGCCAGTGTTCGCCGAGGTGGCGCAGCAGGTGCTTGAGTATCTGGGAGTGCCGCATGACCGGCCGCTGATGACGAAGAAGCCGATGCAGACGCTGGTGGCGAAGGATGTGGCCGACGATACGCCGGAGCAGAGCACGGCTGATCTGACGGCAATGTTCGACGATGCAAATAATCTTCCGGCGGATGATCCGCTTCGGCACCCTGGAGCTGCTGCTGCCGTGCCGCAGGTTGCGGCGGATAAGGTTGCCGTTGCGAAGAGCAAGGACGGGGATAAGGGGAAGTCGGGGATTATGAATCTGCTGCCGGCGAAGGTGCTGTCGGCGTTCAAGGCCAGCGGCGGGATGAGTTCGGCGATGCCCGATGCCGCAGAAGGAGAATCTGCGCGGCTGGACCCGGCGAAGATCGAGCCGGAGATGCAGTCAAAGAGCGGCCACGATATTTTGGTGGATGCAAGCAAGCAAGTGGCGGTGCCTTCGTTCAGCGGGGCGGGGCTGCGGTCGGCGATCGAGCGGGCGGATGCGGCGGGGCTGCGGTTGAAGCCGGTAGGGAGCGGGCTGGCTCGAGAGCAGGTGCCGGCGGCAGGGACGATGGTGCCGAGCGGGACGGAGATTGTGGTTCGGTTTACTCGGTAGCGACGGGCTGGAGACCGCGTGGACAGCTAGAATCGGTGAATATGCGGTGGACGGATGTGGTCGCGGGGGTTGGGACAGTAGAGCGTGAGAGCGCGCCGGTGGAGGTTGGCGGCGTTGAGTACGACTCGCGCAGGGTGGGGCCGGGCGATGCGTTTGTCGCGATGCGGGGTGGAGCTACGGATGGGAATCGATATATAGACGCAGCGATTGCGCAGGGCGCGGTGGCAGTGGTGACGGATTCGCCGGAGGCCTATCGGAGGCTGCGGAGGGAGCATGCTGCGGTTGGCGCGGCGCTGGTGGAGCATGGGCGTCGGGCGCTGGCTGAGGCGAGTGCTGCGGTGATGGGGCATCCGGAGCGGCGGCTGGCGCTGAGCGCGGTGACGGGGACCAATGGGAAGACGACAACGGCATTTCTGCTGGAGGCGATGCTCAGAAGCGTGGGGCGGACGTGCGTGCTGATGGGGACGATCGAGACGCATGTAGGTGGGGAGGTGCGGGTGTCTCCGCATACGACGCCGGAGTCGCGGGACGTGCTGGAGATCTTTGCGGACGGGGTGAAGGCGGGAGCGACGGAGGTAGTGATGGAGATGTCGAGCCATGCGCTGGAGCAGGAACGGGTATGGGGGCTGCCGGTAGATGTGGCGGTCTTTACCAATCTGACGCAGGACCATCTGGATTATCACGGGACGATGGAGGCTTATTTTGCAGCGAAGAGGCGGTTGTTTGAAGGGGTAGGAACGCCTCCGCCACGGGTTGCGGTGGTGAATGCGGACGACAGCTATAGCGAGCGGTTGGTCGCTGGTGCGGAGCGGTCTCAGGTAGTGCGGTATGGGCTGGGTGGCAGGGGAGATTTTTGCGCGGAAGAGATACGGATGCTGGCAGGGGAGACCCGGTTTCGCATGGTGACCCCGGCGGATGCGGTTGAGGTGCGGTCGCCGCTGACGGGGCGGGTGAACGTTTATAACCTGCTGGCGGCGAGCGCGGCGGCCTGGGCTCGCGGGTTGACGATGGACGAGATTGTCGCCGGTGGCGCCGCGGGGGCGCAGGTCCCGGGGCGGTTTGAGGTGGTGCCTTCGAGCAACGGCGTTGCGGTGGTGGTGGACTATGCGCATACCGACGATGCTCTGCGGAACTTGATTGCGCTGGGGCGGGAGTTGGTGAAGGAGCGGGGCGGGCGGGTGATTACGCTGTTTGGCTGCGGTGGGGACCGCGACCGGACGAAGCGGCCACGGATGGGCCGGGCGGCGGGCGAGGGAAGCGATCTGGTGGTGCTGACCAGCGACAATCCGCGCAGCGAGGAACCGATGGCGATTATTGAAGAGGCCCTAGTTGGGGTGAAGGAGACGGGGACAGATTGCATTGTGGAAGAGGACAGGGCGGGAGCGATTGAGATTGCTATTCGTTCGGCTCGGGCTGGAGATATTGTGCTGCTGGCGGGTAAGGGGCATGAGAAGGTGCAGGTTCTGAGGGATGGGACGGTGCCGTTTGATGATGTGGCCGTGGCTGCCGGGGTTTTGAGGGAGTTGGCGTAATCAGGATGGGCGAGGGCTGTCGTGCTCCGCACGATACCCACCTTAGCGACGATGAAACTGTCGCAAAGATGGGGCACCCGGATTTGTGGCGGGAAAAGTAAGGCAAAAGCAGATCCTCCGCTTCGCGAAGGATGACAAGCCAAGGTAGTGGAAGGATGACAAGCCAAGATGGTGGAAGGATGACAAGCTATGGTGGTGGAAGGGCGACAACTTAAAGTGGTGATGGCCTGGACATCAGCAGGTTGATTGCTTTAGTAAAGGAGATTGGATGAAGTTGACGCTGGGGCAGGTTGCGGATTGGATTCATTCGGATGGGGAGTTTGACACGTCTCTGGAGGCGGTGGGGTACTCGATCGACTCGCGCACGGTGGGGGCGGGGGAGTTGTTCTTTGCCGTGAAGGGTGAACGGCTGGATGGGCATGAGTATGTCCGGACGGCGCTGGCCGATGGCGCTGTCGCGGCGGTCGTGAGCAATCGCTGGATGGTTCCTGCGGAGGTGGATGAGACGAAGCTGCTGCGGGTGGCCGATTGCGAGGACTGCGTGTTGCTGGCGTTGCAGAAGCTGGCGCGTGCCGTACGCAGGGAGTGGGGCGGTCGGGTGATTGGGGTGACCGGATCGGCGGGGAAGACGACGACGAAAGAGGCTGTGGCGCAGGTGCTGGGGGCGCGATTTAGGGTGCTGAAGTCGCAGGGGAATTTGAATAACGGGTTTGGGCTGCCGTTGCAGTTGTTGAAGCTGGAGCGGGAGCATGAGGTTGCGGTGATCGAGATGGGCATGAACCATGCCGGGGAGATTGCCGCGTTGGCGAAGATCGCGGAGCCGGACTGGGCGGTGGTTTCAAATGTGGGGCCCGTGCATCTTGAGTTTTTTGCGGATGGCATTGCGGGAATTGCGCGGGCGAAGTATGAGCTGATCGAGGCGCTGGCCGCCGATGGGGTGGCAGTGTTGAACTTCGACGATGAGTATGTGGCTTCTTTTGGACGAGGGATGGGCGAGCGCGCGGTCTTCTATGGGCTGGGCGAGGGTGCGGAGGTGCGGGCCGTGCATGTGGCCGAGATTGGGGTCGAAGGTGTGGTGTTTACGGTCGAGGCGCACGGAGAGCGGGCCAGCGTGCAGTTGCAGATGCTGGGGCGGCATAACGTTCCCAATGCGCTGGCGGCGATTGCGGTGGGGCTGCGGAGCGGGATGTCGCTGGGCGAATGCGCCGCGGCGGTAGGGGAGATGCGGGCGGGAGACAAACGCGGCGAGGTGGTCGAGTGGAGGGGAGCGACGCTGATTAACGATTGCTACAACTCCAATCCGCGGGCGCTCGATGCGATGGTGGACGCGCTGATGGCGATGCCGGGGGAGCGGCATATTGTGGTCGCAGGGGAGATGTTGGAGCTGGGGCCGGAGGGAGAGGTGCTTCACGCGGCTTGCGGGCAGCGAATGGCCGAGCAGGGTGTGACCAGGCTGGTGGGGGTTCGCGGACTTGCGGAGTCGATGGTGAAGGCCGCGCAGGCGGCTGGGGTGGAGGCGGAGTTTGTGGCGGACGCGGAGGCAGCTGGAGAGTGGTTGCAGGCGAATGTGCGGGCCGGGGATGCCGTTTTGTTGAAGGCTTCGCGGGGGGTGCGGCTGGAACGGGCTTTGGCGAGTTTGATCGCGTAGCGGCATGATGGCGTGGGCTGGGTCGGGCCTTCAGAGGTACTCAGAAAACTCCGTTGCGACGCGGCAGGAGCCCTCAGCGGCTAAAGCCGCACTACAAGCAAAGTATTTACGGCACGGCTGAAGCCGCGCCCTTAAGCGAAACATGAGTTTCCGCAGCCTATGAAGCCTGGTTCTGAGGCAAAGCCTGAGAGGGCCAAGGCTGAAGCCTTGGCGTACCTGGAAGCGAGAGCGATACTCGGTGGCCAAAAGCAGGCGAGAAGCTTCCTTGATGTCATCGCCGAACTGGAGCTAATGGTTGCGTCAGTGAATGCGTTTTGGTTCGCGAAGGAAAATGGCGGGCTGTGGGCGGGCGAACGCCTGTTAAGATAGCCATGAGCCGGTGGCTGGGAGTTGGGCCGCCGATCCCGATTGTGAATTGAAGGCGGAGATGTTTTGCTCTATTG
Organism: Terriglobales bacterium; assembly: GCA_041691575.1. Lineage (GTDB taxonomy): Bacteria > Acidobacteriota > Terriglobia > Terriglobales > Acidobacteriaceae > Edaphobacter. Next base: position 72 of record JBEPUJ010000015.1, on the reverse strand, counting down.
GCTGCTTTACCAGAAGTTGTTTCCCTACTTCCGGCTGTTTCGCATCTTTCGGTACATCACGTTCCGCACGGT
>JBEPUJ010000014.1:0-92274 GCA_041691575.1 Terriglobales bacterium | reverse complement strand
GCCTCGTCCCGCAAGTCGCCGCCGACGCCATCCGCGACAAGGGCAACTTCACCGTCGCCCGCATCGACGAGATCGAGGCCGAAGTCCGCCACGACGTTATCGCCTTCACCACCACCGTCGCCGAGCACATCAACAATCCCGAGCACTCCCGCTGGCTGCACTACGGCCTCACCTCGACCGACGTCGTCGATACCGCGCAGGCCCTCCAGCTCAAGGAAGCCTCGGCCATCATCCGCGCCGGGATCGTCGCCCTCGCCGAAGTCCTCAAGCGCCGCGCCGTCGAGTTCAAGCACACCCCCATCGTCGGCCGCACCCACGGCGTCCACGCCGAGCCCTCCACCTTCGGCCTCAAATTGCTCCTCTGGTACGCCGAAGTCCAGCGCAACCTCACCCGTTTCGACGCCGCCGCCGAAGACCTCCGCGTCGGCAAGCTCTCGGGCGCCGTCGGCACCTTCGGCCACCTCAAGCCCGAGCACGAAGAGGCCATCTGCGCCGCGTTGGGCCTCAAGCCCGTCGCCATCGCGACCCAGGTCGTCCAGCGCGACCTCCACGCCGCCTACGTCGCTACACTCGCTGTCCTCGCCAGCACGCTCGACAAGATCGCCACCGAGGTCCGCCACCTTCAGCGCACCGAGGTCCGCGAAGCCGAAGAGTTCTTCTCCGAGAAGCAGAAGGGCTCGAGCGCGATGCCGCACAAGCGCAACCCCATCACCACCGAGCAGATCAGCGGCCTCGCCCGCGTGGTCCGCGCCAACGCGCAGACGGCGTTCGAGAACGTAGCCCTCTGGCACGAGCGCGACATCTCGCACTCCTCCGCCGAGCGCGTCATCCTGCCCGACTCCACCATCCTCGCCGACTACCTGCTGGCCAAGACCGCGAACCTCATCGACAAGCTGCTCGTCTATCCCGCGCGCATGTTGAAGAACCTCGAATCGACCGGCGGCCTGATCTTCTCGGGCCAACTTCTCCTCGACCTCGCCGAATCCGGCATGAGCCGTGAAGACGCCTATCGCCTCGTGCAGGGCCATGCCATGAACTCATGGAAGAACGACCTCGTCTTCCGCGACGAAGTAGCCAAAGTCTCCGAGATCACCGCCCGCCTCTCCCCCGAAAAGCTAGCCCGCGCCTTCGACTACCACCGCCAACTCGCCAACGTAGACGCCATCTTCGCAAGAGTGCTGGACACCCCTTCGAACTAGCCCTTTATTTGTCCAGCCCTTATTTGTCATTCCGCCCTTATTTGTCATTCCGTAGCGAAGCGGAGGAAATCTGCGGTTGCGCTTCCTCCCCAACGCGGTACCCTTCCCACGATGCCACAGCACGAATACCACTTCTACGTCTACATCATGGCCAGCCGTTCTCATGATCTCTATGTAGGCTTCACCAACAATATCTTCCGCAGAGTCTCCGAACACCGGGCCGCCCGCCCCGGCGCATACACTGCGCGCTACAACATCAACCGCCTCGTCTACTAGGAGCACTTCACCTACGTTCTTAACGCCATCGCCCGCGAAAAAGAACTGAAGGACTGGAACCGCAGTAAAAAGCTAGCGCTCATCGAAGTCTCAAACCCAACATGGCAAGACCTCGCCGCAGACTGGTAACCATCAACTTTGCAACCGCAGATTCCTTCGCTTCGCTACGGAATGACAAACAAAAGGACAGGCAACAGCAGCCGCAACGACAGCGGCAACCGCAGATTCCTCCGCTTCGCTACGGAATGACAAATAAAAAATCCAACTCCTAGCCACCGCCGTAACTGACATCTGCCTTGTTCGAAGACCTCAACGCGTGAGAGGATTTCCCTATGAGTGATTTCATCCCCAAAGCACCCGACATCAAGACGCGCGGACTGGGCCGCGCAGCGCAAAAGCTCCAGGCAGCACGCGAGAAGGCTGATCACGCAAAGAACAGCGGAAACCCCCTCGCCACCTCCTCCACAACCTCAGCCAAGGCAAAAGATTCCTTCGCTGGCTCGAAGAAGACGACCTTCCAGCGCAAAGCAGTCTAGCATCTGCGTGTGTCCATATCTCGATTTTGAGATGTGGGCATCGCGCAAACCGCGGCCCTCCACCAAATCATCGTGTGCAAACCCTCATCCAAATCGTAGATGCAGCAGTGGCCGACGCCTACCGTCGCGGCGGCTCTCACCTCGTCTGCAAACCCGGCTGCTCCCAGTGCTGCATCGGCGTCTTCCCCATAGCGCACGAAGATGCGGCCCGCCTCCGCGAGGGCCTCGCGCTCCTTGAACAAACCGACCCGGGAAAATTTCACCGCATCCAGAAGCGCGTAGCCGACTCCCTCACCCGCCTCGACCCCTGGTTCCCCGGCGACCGCGCCACCGGCATCCTCAACGAAGACCACGAAGCCGCCATCCTCTTCGAAGAGTTCGCCAACGACGAGCCCTGCCCGGCGCTCGACCTCGAACACGGCACCTGTGACCTCTACGAGCATCGCCCCATCCTCTGCCGGACGTTTGGCCCTCCGATGCGCACCGAGGAGAACAACCTCGCCACCTGCGAGCTCTGTTTCATCCACGCCACCACCGAAGAGATCGCCGCCTGCGAGCTCGATCCTTCGATCCCCGCGCAGGAAGAAGCCAGCAACGAAGCCTTCAACTCCGCCCACGGACTCCACGGCCAGACCCTTGTCGCCTACGCACTTCGCGACGCATAGGCGATAATCAATCCGTGCCCGAAGCCCGCAACATTACGCTAGCCGTCACCGGAGCCAGCGGCTCCATCTACGCCGCCGAGATCCTGCGTGCGCTCGCCGCCGATACCCGCGTGGCAAAGATCAACTTCGTCGTCTCCGACAGCGCACTCCGCGTCTTCGCCGAAGAGATGCAGTTAAGCGGACGCAATGGCCTCGCGGAAAAACTCCTCGGCGCTCCGATCCCTAAAGTCCAGCAGCATCCCGAGACCGATATCGGCGCCAACATCGCCAGCGGCAGCTACCCAACCAACGCCATGGTCGTCCTTCCCTGCTCCATGGGCACACTCGCCGCCATCGCCAACGGTCTCGCCGCAAACCTCATCCAGCGTGCCGCCGACGTCTGCCTCAAGGAGCACCGCCCGCTGCTGCTCTGCGTCCGCGAGACCCCGCTCAACCGCATCCATCTGCGCAACATGCAGCTTGCCTCCGATGCCGGAGCGGTCATCTTCCCTGTCATTCCCACGCTCTACAACCACCCCCAGAGCACCACCGAGATGGCCCGCCAGTTCGTCGACCGCGTGCTGGCCCACATTGGCCTGCCGCAGCCCGGCGCCTACCAATGGCAGGCCGACTAGGGAAGGTCTGATTAAGTTTCCGGAGATTCCCTCAGCGGCTAAAGCCGCATTGCGGGCAAGTCGCTTACGGCACGGCTGAAGCCGTGCCCTTAACAGAGCCTGACTTAATCAGAGGCTTCCTAGAGCAGAATCAGAATCACTGTACTCGCTTGTCCGCCTTTGTCTTTTTGCATTGTCATCCTTCGCTGAAGGCGGAGGACCTGCTTCTGTTTTTTGCTCTTGCTCTGCCTGGACACACCAAAACTGATTTTGCTTTAACGCCTCAATGCTCCGCCGGAAAGGTCTTCTCCCCACCTTGCATCGGCGGCTGCGCTCGCAGAAACTCCACCGTACTCTCCACCACCGGCTTCCAGCACGTCGCCGGAGCGAGATGCCCGCAGCCCTCCATCACATGCAGCACCGAGTGCGGAATATCCTGGTGAAGCGTCTCCCCGGTCGCCAGCGGAATCAGTTCGTCCTGTGCTCCCCACACGATCAGCGTCGGCGGCTGCATATTGTTCAGCCGGAAGTCCAGCAGATCGTGTCCATCCGTCATCGCCGCCATGCTGCGGCGAATCACCCAGGCATTTGCCTGTAGCTTGCGCAGCGCCGCCTTCGCCGCGAACTCCGGCATCTCCGGCGGACTCGGCGTCAACACCGCCAGCAGCCGTCTTACCCCCGCCACATCCGTCGGGGTAAACAGCTCCGGCCCAAACGTCGCCGGAAAGTAGATTCCCGCGCTGTCATAGACCACCAGCCGGTCCACCATCTCAGTATGATCGAGCGCCAGTTTCATCGAGACCCAGCCGCCCATCGACCAGCCCCCGACATCGGCTCGCGGCAGATGAACCGCCTGCATGAAGTTCACCACCGCCGCTTCTTCGAACGCGATGGAGTAACTCACATCGGGGCGCGCCGACCGACCATATCCCAGCAGGTCCGGGGCATACACATGAAACCCTTTTGCGGTTAGGGGCGGAATCATTGGCGCCCAGTCCTCCCCGCGCGCGCCCAGCCCATGGATCAGCAGCAGCGGAGTTCCCTCGGTCCCATCCGCAGGCCGCGCTTCAAAGTAGTGCATCCGGTATCCGCCGGCCTCGACATATTTACTCTGTACGCCCTCGCGCCACAGATGGAGACGAAGCATCCGGTCCGCCACCTGAATCGGATAGCAATACAAGACGATCCCCGCCGCGACACACAGCAACAACAGCAGAGCGACAACTCGAAGTCCACGCTTCATCGTCCTGTCACTCCCTGCCTTTTCACTTCAACGGCTTGCCGAACTCTTCTCCAAACACCGTATGTCCCATATCGAAGCGGCCGCCGTTGAACTTATCCGGTCCCTTCAGATGGCCGATGCCGAGCAGCGCCACCACCCAGTAGCTCAGCGGCAGGCGCAACACCTCATGCACCTTCTCCTGCTCGAATCCTTCCATCGGAGCGGTGTCGTATCCCATCACCTCGGCCATCAGCATCATGTGGGTGAAGGCGAGCATCACGTGTTTATTCAGCCAGGCCTGCATCTGCGCGCTGCTGAAGCTCGAAAGATAATTGAAGACGCTGCTCTGGGCCTGCACTGCGTAGCTCTCCGGCATGCCGCCTTCGCGCCCCAGTTGCAACATCAGGTCGAGATCCTTTCGCCACCCATCCGCATCGCCGCAGGCCACGATCACGGCGGACGCTTCTTCCACCTTGCCCTGGTTGTAGCTTGCCCCCCGCAACCGCTTCTTCTGCTCCGGCGACTGCACCACGATAAAGCGCCATGGCTGCATGTTGTAGCCGCTCGGAGCATGAAGGCCCGCGTCGAGAATCCGCTGCAGATCCTCCGCCGGAATCGGCTCGCCATCGAAGCTGGGCGTTGCCCGCCTGCCCTCGATCGCCTCGCTCAATGTCTTAATCTCTGCCATCCTTCTCTTTCTCGTCCCATCTATTAGGATGTCAATTCAACCCTGCCAGTGCGGAAACATTCTCTCTCAAAAATCATGCTCTGGCATTTGAAAACTACCGGAGCTAGTGAATCTCGTTCATTGCCTCTTCCGTCGCATATGGATTTTGCCCGGCAGCTTCGGCAAAGATCCACACGCCATGAAACGCCTTGCGCAACTCAGGATACGCCGCCAGCAGCGCGCTCGCCGCATCTCCATTGCGCTTCTTCGCGGCAGCCGGATCTCCCACCTGGTCTACCTTCAGATGCGCCATCACATCGATCTTCGCCAGGCCCAGCGAGTCATCGACACCAAGCCCGATAAATCGATACTCCGTCCCATCCGCTCCCTTCACCACCAGCGGAGCCTCGGGCCGGATACCGTCCGACAGCGCAGGGGGCGCGGCGGCGGCCTGCTCGTTCTTCAGCTTCTCCAAGTGGCTGCTCTGAATGAAATTAGTAGGCCGCAGCAGGTCTTCCGCCTGCAGATAATAGAGCCATGCATTCCATTGCTCCTTGCGTGTATTCATCGCCCGGGCCTGGGTCCAGTACCAAAGCCCATCGTGCCCCGCCGCCGTCATTGCCTTGGGATAGAAGCCCGCCATCTCCCATCGTCCCTGATCCTGCCGCAGCAGAAAAGACAGCCGCCACGGAGACGCCGCGCCCTTCACCTCTACCATCGCAAATCCATAGCGCCCCGGAATGAGCCCCGGAATAAAAAAGTCCACCTCCGCGACCGACTGGTTCAGCGAACAGAAAAACTGGGCGTCCGGCACCGATCCGTCCGCATTCTTCTTCAACGGCGTGCCGTTCAGCAGATAGACCTGCTCCACCACAATCGTGCCGCCCTTCAGCTTCGCAGCGGTCGGACCCACGACATTCCCTATGCCGCTAAAGTCATTGGCATACTCGGCCACCGTCGCCGACCGCAGACCGTTTACATCGTCGGCCTGCACCTTGGTCGCCAGGTCGCGCGCCGCCTCCGCCAGACCGTCGCGGTCCGTGGCCGTCATCTGCGACTGTGTCATGCACACCTCGGCCCCGGCCACTCCCGAGAGCAGCATCCCCACCGCCAGCAACGCAACCTTCAATCTCATCATCCCGTCCACCATGCGGCTTTTACGCTCCGTCCGGAAACCCGGAAAATCCCGCGAATATCTCTGCACAGTCTAGTACAACCACCCAGCCGGAGCAGCCGCCGCAACGTCGGTCATCGCCACGCGATAGACTGATTGCCAGCGGCGGCCCGGGAACAGTGACCTCCGCCGCCGCCGTGCGTCCCACCCATCACATGAAGCAGTTCGCTAAAATCCGGCTCGCCGCTACCCTTGGCATCGCGCTCTCCGCGCTCGCCGCGCTGGCGTCGGCACAAACGACGCAGCCGGCGCCTGCTGCGCAGCAACAGCAGCATCGCGCCGAAGTCACCTATACCGCCGGCCAGCTTTTCGTCTCCGCCAATAACTCCAGCCTCAATCAGATTCTCCGCGACATCGCCCACGCGACGGGGATGAAGCTCACCGGAGCCGTCGCTGATGAGCGCGTCTTCGGCCAGTACGGCCCTGCCGCTCCATCGAAGATCCTGCGCACGCTGCTCGACGGCACCGGCAGCAACATGCTTCTGCTCGAAGCCACCCGCACCACCCCAGCCGAGTTGGTCCTGACCCCGCGCCGCGGCGGTCCCACCCCGCCTAACCCCAACGCCGCCGCACGCGAAGAGGAACCGCTCCCACCCCCGGCACGGCCCGACTATCCCCCCGCGCCTGCCCCGGAAGAGACCGCGCCCGGCAATCCCCAGGCGTCACAACCCGCCGTGCCTGAGTCTTCCAACTCCGTCAAGACGCCTCAACAGATCTTCGAGCAGCTACAGCGCATTCGCCAGCAGCAGCAACAACAGCCGCAGCCAGCTCGGCAGTAGCGCCTTAAACTAAAAATCTCCAGCGTTTGCTCCGCTGGAGATGACGTGCTGATGATCTGGTTGAGAGGATTGCTCTTACAGCTCCCGGCCAAGCTCTTAGGGAAGGTCTGACTAAGTCTCGGGAGATTCCCTCAGCGGCTAAAGCCGCATTACGGGCGAGTCACTTACGGCACGGCTGAAGCCGTGCCCTTAACAGAGCCGGACTTAATCAGAAGCTCCTTAATCAGAAGCTCTTTAGCTCTGAACCACCCGCGGTGAAGCCACCACTCCGCGCGCCGACTTCACCGCCACCTGCCGGGCATGAATGCGAAACACATTGAACATCGCCATACAGACTCCATAGGCTAACAGGACGCCAACCGCCAGCGAAGCCAACACCGCACAGATCAATACGATCGACGAATTCACAAATACCCCTGATTCCAACCTGGACCGCGAGCCAAGACGCTTCTGCGGCATACTGCTACGTCGATATTCTTACAAATCCGGCAGCGTTTACAATAACCCTCAAAAAAATCCTGTTGCTCCATCGGATACATCTTTCCCATTTTGGGTTGCCACCCTGCACCAAACCCCTTCTTCGCCTCCCCACCCGGAATGCCGTATCCTAGAGACTTGGCCCACACCGGCCACAATCATTCATGGGCATCACTCACATCACAGTCCGCGGAGCGCGCCAGCACAACCTGCGCAACGTCAACGTCAGCATCCCGCGCAACACGCTCACCGTGGTCACCGGCCTCTCCGGCTCAGGCAAATCCTCGCTCGCCTTCGACACCATCTACGCCGAAGGCCAGCGCCGCTACGTCGAAACTCTCTCCGCCTACGCCCGCCAGTTCCTCGACCAGATGGAGCGGCCCGACGTCGACGCCATCGACGGACTCTCCCCCGCCATCTCCATCGAGCAGAAGACTACCAGCCGCAGCCCCCGCTCCACCGTCGGCACCATCACCGAGATCTACGACTACCTTCGCCTCCTCTACGCGAGCGTCGGCCAGCCCCACTGCCCCAACTGCCACCGCCCCATCACCCGCCAGTCCGCCGAACAAATCGTCGAACGCATCGCCTCGCTCTCCCCCGGCGAGCGCATCACCGTCTACGCTCCTATTGTGCGCGGACGCAAGGGCGAGTTCCGCGAAGAGCTGGAAGCGCTCGATCAACAGGGCTTCCGCGCCCGCATCGACGGCGAGATGGTCGAACTCACCGAGGGCATGCGCCTGGAAAAGCGCAAGAATCACACCATCGAAGCTGTCGTCGACCGCATTATCCTCAAGCCGCTGCCCGAAGACGGGAGTGGAGCAAATGGAAGCGCAACAAAATCGGGTGCCCCATCTTCGCCGACAGCTACATCGTCGGCGAAGGTGGGTTCAGTCACAAACTCCGGAACCGGAACCGCCGCACCCCCCAAATACGACACCCGCCGCCTCGAAACCTCCGTCACCAAAGCCCTGCAGATGGCCCAAGGGCTCGTCCTCGTCGGTATCCAGGGATCCAATCGCGAGCAGAACGAGACGCTCTACTCCTCTTCGATGGCCTGCCCGGACTGCGGCATCAACGTCCCCCGGCTTGAGCCACGCAGCTTCTCCTTCAACTCCAACTACGGCGCCTGCCCCGAGTGCCACGGCCTCGGCAGCATCTACGACTTCGACCCCGCCAAGACCATTACCGACTGGTCCAAGCCGCTGCTCGACGGAGCCATGGGCCCCGGCTCCGGCTCTGCTTACCTCCTGCGTCTGATCAAGCTTGCCGCTGAAAAGTACAAGATCAACCTCAAGCAGGCCTTCTCCGACCTCACCCCCGAGGAGCAGAACCTCTTTCTCTACGGGCCACCAAAAGCCGAGGCCAGCCGCACCGGCTTCCACGGCATCTTCGACTATCTCCGCCGCAACCTCGAAGACACCAAATCCGAGGGCTACCGCGAGTACATGATGCAGTACATGTCCGCGACCCTCTGCCCCGTCTGCAAGGGCCGCCGCCTGCGCCCCGAATCATTAGCCGTCACCGTCAACGACGCATCGATAGCCGACTTCACCGCCCTGCCGCTCGAGCGCGCGCTTACCGCCGCCCGCGCCATGCACTTTACCGGGCGCGACCGCATCATCGCCGACCGGCTCCAGCGCGAGATCATCGAGCGGCTCGAATTCCTCAACGCCGTTGGCCTCGGCTACCTGGCGCTCGACCGCAGCGCCGCCACGCTCTCCGGCGGCGAAGGCCAGCGCATCCGCCTCGCCACGCAGATCGGCTCCCGCCTCCGCGGCGTCCTTTACGTCCTCGACGAGCCCTCGATCGGCCTGCACCAGCGCGACAACCAGCGCCTCATCCAGGCGCTCGAAAACCTGCGCGACCTGGGCAACACCGTCCTCGTCGTCGAGCACGACGAAGACACCATCCGCAGCGCCGACTACGTCCTCGATCTCGGCCCTGGAGCCGGCAAGAACGGCGGCCACCTCATCGCCGACGGCACTCCCCAGCAGATCATGGACAACCCCGCGTCCATCACCGGGCAGTACCTCGCCGGAAAGATCGAAATCGTCGCCCGCGCCAAACCGCGCGAACTCACCGGTAACTGGATCACCGTCGAAGACGCCCAGTCCCACAATCTCCAGAACGTCACCGCCCACTTCCCGCTCGGCGTCATGACCGTCATCACCGGGGTCAGTGGCTCGGGCAAATCCACGCTCGTCAACGACATCCTCTACCGGGCGTTGGCACAAAATCTGTACGGCAGCCGCGAAGATCCCGGCCAGCACGGCCGCGTCGTCGGTATCGACCAGCTCGACAAGGTCATCCAGATCGACCAGTCCCCCATCGGCCGCACTCCGCGCAGTAATCCTGCCACTTATACCGGAGTCTTCACCGCCATGCGCGACCTCTTCGCCATGCTGCCGGAGTCGCGCGAACGCGGCTACAAGCCCGGACGTTTCAGCTTCAACGTGCAGGGAGGACGATGCGAGGCCTGCCAGGGCGAGGGCCAGCGCCGCATCGAGATGAACTTCCTGCCGGACGTTTATGTCCTCTGCGAGGTCTGTAACGGTCGGCGCTACAACCAGGAGACGCTCTCGGTCAAGTTCAACGGCTACAGCATCGCCGATCTGCTCGACCTGCCCATCGAAGACGCTGTCCCCATCCTGAAGGACATCCCCAGCGTCCACATCAAGCTGCAAACCCTGGTCGATGTAGGCCTCGGCTACATCCATCTTGGCCAGTCCGCCACCACGTTGTCGGGCGGCGAGGCCCAGCGCATGAAGCTGGCCCGCGAACTCAGCAAGCGCCAGACCGGACGCACCCTCTACCTGCTCGACGAGCCCACCACCGGCCTCCACTTCGACGATGTGCGCAAGCTGCTCGAAGTTCTCCACCGGCTCACCGATCTCGGCAACACCGTCATCATCATCGAGCACAATCTCGACATCATCCGCAACGCCGACTACATCCTCGATCTCGGCCCCGAAGGCGGCGAGGGAGGCGGACGCATCATCGCCCACGGCACGCCCGAGCAGGTCGCGACCGTATCGGACTCCCACACCGGCAACTTTCTCGCGCGGCACTACGCTCTCTCTCCGCAAGCTCTCGCCAGCCGCAACGGCGCGAGCCACGCCGGTCCTCAGCCGCTCAATATCGTTGCTGCGCCTGACCGCAAAAAGGACGCACGCGGCAAATTTATCGTTCCGCCGAAGAAGACCGGAGTACCCTCATCTGGCGCCCCGAAGCCCGAACCAAAAGCAAAACCAAAACCAAAACCAAAGAAAGCGCCGAAGTCCAAAGCAGCGCCCCGCGCTAAAAAAGCATGAGCGAACTTCCTCCCAATCTCTCCTTCGGCGACCAGCCCGCCTCACCCGAGGCTCCTGCCCCTGCTCTCCCCTCGTTTCGCCCCACCGGCGCCGAGGACGAAACAACCATGTTCCTTCCCGACACCCCCAATACCTCGTCGGACTACACGCCTCGCCGCATCCCTCACCTCGGCCACGCCATCCTCTTCGTCGCTTTCGCCGGCCTTATCCTGCTGCTGGCTCAGGCGGCGCTGCTCGGCTTCTTCGCCCATCCCTTGCACGACGGACAAAAGATAGCGATTTCCATGCAGCAGCCCAAGCTTCTGGTCGCCGCCATGGCTGTCGCTTACGTCTCCGCTCTCGTCGCCTCGTGGTTTTTCTTCCCTCTGCTGTGGAACCGTTCCTTCACCGACGGTATCGAATGGAACTTCGCCGCAGCCCGCCGCAACATCCTCAAGCTGATCGCTCTCGGCCTGGTCCTCGGCTGGACGGTTCAGGCCATCTCTTCGCTGATCCCTGTGCCCAAGTCCATCCCCATGGACAACTTCTTCCGCACTCCCTCCGACGTCTGGCTGGTCACCCTCTTCGGCACGCTGCTCGCCCCGATCTTTGAGGAGATCTGCTTCCGCGGCTTCCTTCTGCCCGCCTTCGCCATCGCCTACGACTGGCTGAGCCTGCCCCGCACCCCGGTCGCGCAACAACGCTGGCAGACCACCACGAGCCTGACCACCGCCGGTCTGCTCTTCTCGGCCATCGTCACCAGCATCCTCTTTGGCCTGCTCCATGCCGAGCAACTGGCCCACGCCTGGGGAGCGCTCTTCGTCCTCTTCTGCGTCTCGCTCGTCCTCACCCTGGTTCGCATTCGGACCAAGTCGGTAGCCTGCGCCGCGCTGGTCCACGCCTGCTACAACCTGTCGGTCTTCCTCGCCCTCTTCCTCATCACCGGCGGCTACCGGCACCTGGACCGAATCACCCGGTAAGTGGTGGTCTGGCACCCGATGATCTCCAGAGGCTGCTGAAAAACTCAGTTGCGGCGCGGAAATATCCCCCAGCGGCTAAAGCCGCACTGCAAGCAAAGCATTTACGGCACGGCTGAAGCCGTGCCCTTAACAGAGCTAGACTTTTTCGGCAACGTCACCCGCGAACTTTTTCAGCAACCTCTCCCGCTTATTTGAGCGGGTAGAGCTTCATGTCACGGAAATAGACCTCGGCTCCCTCGGACTGGAACAGGATCTTGCCGCTCACCGGCGAGGGGTCCGTGCCTTCATTGACCAGCTTCCCATTGACGTATTGCTTGACGTCGTTCCCCTGCGTCACCAGTTCCAGCACATTCCACTCGCCATGGGGCTTCTCCACCTCACCCACCGGATCGCGGTATCCGACCACGTTCTCTGACGGTCCTTTGCCAAAACGGTCGATGTTTAATGATTTTCCCGCTGGTCCAGTGACCCGCGTGCCATTCTTGCCGGTCAAAGCCGCTCCGTCGGTCAGCCAGAAGTCGCCGGTGCCCCCCTCCGTGATCTGAAACTCAATGGACCGCGGCCAGACCTTCTGCTCTCCCTGCACGTTGTAGAGGATGCCGCTATCGCGGGCCTTGCCCTCGCGGCTTCCATACGTTCCCTCTCCCCACTTGAACTCCGCGCGCAGGTAGAAGTTCCGGTACGCCTTCTTCGTGATGATGTAGCCCATCTCCTTGCCCGAGATGTGGATGACGCCATCCTCTACCTGAAACACATGGTCAGGATCGGAGTTCAAGCCCTTGCTCGGCAGAAAGGTGTCGAAGTTCTTGAGATTGGACCCATCGAATAGAACAATCGCGGACTTGTGCGCCGGGATCGCCTGCGCCTCGCCCGAGTTCAAGCCTCCCACGCAGACCATCAACACCAGCGCCTTCAACAACACAGAATGAGTTCTTTCGCCGTAGGGCATGGTCTCTCCAGGTTCGCGGAATTGAAAAACCGATCGCAGGTTCGGAAATATCATAGCGTGACTGAGCCCGTCGCTCTCGGCGCTTCGCTCAAAGTGAACCCGGCGCACCATCTACAATCAAACGAGACCATGCCAAACGACGCCCGCACCGACCTGCTCAAGCTCATCGCCACCCTCTCCTTCAAGCTGGGCGACTTCACCCTCGCCAGCGGCCAGAAGTCCGACTACTACATCGACTGCCGCACCACCACGCTCGACGCCGAAGGTGGCCGCCTCTCGGGCCTGGTCCTCTACGACCTCATCCGCGAGCATCTCCCCCAGGTGGAAGCAGTAGGCGGCCTCACCATGGGCGCCGATCCTCTGGTCTCCAACACAGCCAGCGCCAGCGCCTGGGCGCTCGCCGATCACACCGAGATGCTCGCACTTTCCAGCGAACTCGAGCTCGAAGCCGGCTCCGAGCCTGCCCCGACCCTCATCCATGGCTTTCTCGTCCGCAAGGCCGAAAAATCTCACGGCACCGGACGCCGCATCGAGGGCTTCCTGAAAAAAGGCGCGCAGGTCGTCATCGTCGATGACGTATGCACCACCGGCGGCTCAACCATCACCGCCATCGAAGCTGCCCGCGAAGCCGGAATGATCGTAGCCGGAGTCCTTTGCCTGGTTGACCGCGAGCAAGGTGGCCGCGCCCACATTGAAGCGGCCGCAGCCGGAGCACCCTTCTTCTCCGTCTTCACCGCCAGCGACGTCCGCGCCGCCCACATCGCGCTCAAAAAAACCTAGCGAGCGTCGCGGGCGATCGCCGCAAGAACAATATCCTTGGTCAGCAGCTCCGGCAGCACATCGGCAGCAGCGCCGGGGCTGGACGGATAGATGACGTAGGTAGGAACTCCGCTGCGGTTCAGCAGGGCAAGCTCCTTGGTAATCTCGGGATCGTACTGCGTCCAGTCAGCCTTCAGCAGAGTCATCTTACGGTCGTCAAACTGCCGCTGAACATCAGCCGAGCGCAGAACCAGCCGCTCGTTGACCTGGCAGCTCAGGCACCACGCAGCCGTGAAGTCGATGAACACCGGATGGCCGTCGGCGCGAGCCTGATCGAGCGCCTGCTGCGAATAAGGCTGCCAGACCAGCGTCGTGTCCTTCGGGGAATAGAGCGACGTGGCAATCGCAGCCGCGCCAAGAATGAGTGCCGCAATCGTCGAACCCCAGCGCGCAGGCCAGCGGGCCAGCACCCAACCCGCAATCGCTACCAGCAGGAAACCGCCCAGCAGATAGGCCATATGATCCAGCCCCTGCGAGGTAGAGGTGCCATACAGACGCCCGTAGAGCCAGGTCAGCCAGATCACCGTGGCAAAGAGAGGGACGGCGGTGAGTTGCTTGAGCGTCTCCATCCATTGTCCCGGACGAGGAAGGATCCGTGTCCACGCAGGCTGGAAGCTGAGCAGTAGATATGGCGTGGCCAACCCCAGTCCAAGCGCGGTAAAGACGGCGAAAGTGATCCCCGCGGGCTGGGCAAGGGCAAAGCCGATGGCTGCGCCCATCAGCGGGGCCGTGCATGGCGTGGCAACGATGGTGGCCAACACGCCGGTAAAGAAGCTGCCGGCAAAGCCCTGCTTCTTCGCCAGTTCTCCACCGACACTGGTGAAGGAGAGGCCAAGTTCGAACTGTCCGGCAAGCGAGAGGGCAAAGAAGAAGATGCCGAGCGAGAGCACCGCGATGAAGGCGGGAGACTGGAGCTGGAAGCCCCATCCTGCCTGCGCTCCTCCCGCTCGAAGCCCGAGCAGAACGGCCACGATGACCCAGAAGGACACCAGAATGCCAAGGGTGTAGACCAGGCCATGGCTGCGCAGACGGCTGCGCGCTTCGCCCGAGGACTGCACCAGCGCCAGCCCCTTGAGGAAGAGCACAGGAAAGACGCAGGGCATCAGGTTGAGGATGATGCCGCCAAGGAAGGCGAGGCCGATGGCGGTGATGGTCGTGATGCCGCTGGCGCTGTTCGCCGGTCTGGTTCCAGCAGCGGGAGCCACTTCGCCGGGTGTGACGGGCGCAGTGACGTCGTAGGCCTGCGTGGCACTTAATTTGATGACGCCGTGAAGTTGCGTGGGAAGTTTGGCGAGGTCCGGGGCGCGCTGAATGCGGAGGCGGACTCCATTCGGCAGGGGCTCCACTGTTTGAGGCGCGGCGTTGACGATCTGATCCTGATCGAAGGGGTAGAACTCGGCGGAAGATTCGTTGTGGCCGGTAATCAGGGTGAGGACCAGGTCGGATTTGCCGCCGATGACGGTGAACTTCGCATCGGGCGGAGGCGGCCTGGGGATGAGGTTGAGGGCTTCAGCCAGTACGCCTGTCGGCTGGATCGTAGCGCCGGGAGCAACGGTCAGATCGAGGCCCAGATGGGCCTTGCCGGGGATGCAAACCTCGCGGCAGACCAGCCAGCTTACCTTCGCATCGAGGTGGACCTTCCCTGTCTTCAGGGACTTGTCCGCGGTAAATTGGACGGGGAAAGTTACTGCATTCTCGTAGCCGAAATCCATCAGCGGGCCGAGGGGAAGGCGGCTGGGGATGGGAAACTGCATTGGACTGGCGGTGATTCCGGCGGGAAGAGTCCAGTCGACCCGAGGCGATTGGCCGGAGTCTCCGGCGTTGATCCAGTAGACGTGCCAGTGAGGATCGAGAGTAATCACGAGACCGGTCTGGAGGGTTCCGCCGGGGGCGATGGTGGAAGACGCCGAGACCAGCTCTGCCGTCAGATGCAGGGCCTTCGCGGGGCCGGGGCCTCCGTCGCCAGCTACCGGAAGCTGCGCGTGAGCGGTCAGGAGGGGGAAAAGAATGCAGACCGCAGCGAGCAGAGGGTAGCGAATTTTCATTTGGTTTAATTGTAGGCCGAAAGCTTAATAATACTGACGTTTTGCTTAGTTTTGCTGGAAATGACGTGGTTGTTGGTGGTCAGGAACCGGTGATCTTCTGGGTTAGACGTTGGCCGCAGCAGATTTTTCCCGCACCTCCGTACAATGTTTCAGTGCCGCCGGTGTTCGACCATGATGCAGCGGTCCATAACGACGTGGATGCCGCCTGCCTCGGCTTTGGCGGCGGCTTCAAGGTCGACGATCCCCAGTTGGACCCAGAGGTTCTTCAGCCCGAGCTGGAGCATCTCGTCGACGATGGCAGGGATGTACTTCGGCAGGCGAAAGACATTGACGATATCGGGTTTGAGGGGGAGATCGCTGAGCGAGGCAAAGGATTTTTCGCCGAGAACGGCATCGACCGTAGGATTCACAGGCAGGATGCGGTAGCCATGCTGCTGCATGTAGGCAGGAACGTAGTGGCTGGGCTTGCCGGAGTTGGCGGAGAGGCCGATGACGGCGATGGTGCGCGGCGGCGCTCCAAGCATGGCACGGATAACTTCGGGTTCGTTCACTCAGCCTCTTTTCTACGTATGCCATGCTCCAAGCAGGCGGCGAAGAACGATGAGTTCGCCGAGATGATAGGCGGTATGGTCGGCGATGAGGAGAGCCTCGCGGAGCAGATTCTGACCGTCGCCCCAGAGGAATGGCTTGAAGAGGTCAGCCTCGGGCCTTTGGAAGAGAGCTTCGAATAACTCGCGGTCCTTGCGGATGGCAAATACGGCCTGGTCCCATGAGTGCGCTGTGGGCGGCTCAGGCGATTTGGGCCAGTAGGCATCGGGCCATTCGAGGCCATGATAGCCGCCGGTAGGGGGCGCGCTGAAGTTGAGAATGTCGCGCTGGGTGATGCGCATGTGTTCAAGCAGTTGCCAGGCGGAGTAGGGTAGGTTGGGTGGAACCTTGCCGCGAAGTTCCGCCGGAAAGTCCTTGACGGCGGCGTCTAAGGTGGCGTGGGCCTGACCGCCATTCAACAGCGCGACAAGTTGTTTGCGGAGTTCGGCGAGTTGGTCTTTGCCTTGATCTTTGCCTCGATCTGTCGATGCGCTCATAGGTCCTCTTCTCTCTACTGAATTGGATGCTTGAAGAACGAGCGTCGAACCAGTTAGATATCCTCGTCCTCCGCGGCTTCGGCCGGGAAGTTTCCTTCACGCCTCATGCGAAGATAGCCGCGAATGAAGGGTTCGAGATCTCCGTCGAGGACGCGATCAACATCGCCGACTTCGACGCGGGTGCGCAGATCCTTTGCCATGCGGTAGGGCTGGAGAACGTAGCTGCGAATCTGGGAGCCGAACTTGATGTCGAGCTTCGAGTCCTCCAGCTTTCTGCTGATGGCCTTCTTCTTATCGAGTTCGTACTCGTAGATGCGTGAGCGGAGGAGCTTCATCGCCCGCTCTTTATTTTTGTGCTGGGAGCGCTCGTTCTGGCAGCCGGCGACGAGTCCCGTCGGAAGGTGAGTGATGCGGACGGCGGAGTCGGTGGTATTGACGTGCTGGCCGCCCTTGCCGCCGGAGCGGTAGGTGTCGATGCGGAGGTCGTCGGGCTTGATGTCGATGACGATGGTGTCGTCGATCTCGGGCGAGACGAAGACGCTGGCAAAGCTGGTGTGGCGGCGCTTGGCGGAGTCGAAGGGAGAGATGCGAACCAGCCGATGGACGCCGGTCTCTCCGCTTAACAGCCCGAAGGCGAAGTCGCCGGAGATGGTGAAGGTGGCCGACTTGATGCCGGCTTCGTCGCCGTCCTGGACTTCGTTGATCTCGACTTTGAAGTTCTGGCGCTCGCCCCAGCGAATGTACATGCGCATGAGCATCTCGGCCCAGTCCTGCGACTCGGTGCCGCCCGCGCCGGGGTGGACGACGACGATGGCGTTGAGGGGATCGGTCTCGTTGGAGAGCATGGTTTTGGATTCGAGCTTGTCGGCGAATTCGATCAACGCGGGAATCTCGCGGACGAGATCGGGCTCGGTGTCCTCGCCTTCTTTGGCGAGATCGAAGTACGCATCGATGTCATCGGACCGGCGGGCAAGTTCGGCGTCGTCGGCGAGCAGGGTTTCGAGGCGCTTGCGCTCGCGCATGAGCGGCTGCGAACGCGCGGCGTCGGCCCAGATGGTGGGGTCGGCGGTCTTCTCTTCAATGATGGCTAGTTCACGGCGCAGGCGGGCCGAGTCAAAGATACTCCCGCAGATCGCGCACTTTGTCGCGAACTGGGTTGTAGGTAAATTCTAGGTCGCTCAACATGATGTTTTGAGTTTAGTGCATCCAGTGGTTTGACTTCCGGGTTTGGGTGAAACCTACGTCCGAAGATCCCGGCGCGTAGTATCCCTTTTTCCATCTCCGGAAAGGCTGAGGATGAGAACCAGCGCGCTGAGGATAGCGCAGGCGTAGGCAAATAGATCGCCGTGCGCAGCGTAGAAGGTGATGTCGCGCTCGTATCCAAAACCTGCATGGAGCGCGGTGCGGATGTGGCGTGGCGCAGACGCAGTCACCTGGCCGTAGGGATTGATGACAGCGGTGACGCCGGTGTTCGTTGCACGAAGAATCCAGCGATGGTTTTCGATAGCCCTCATGCGGACCATGTTGAGATGCTGCCAGGGAGCGCTGGTATCGCCATACCAGCCGTCATTGGAGATGTTGACGAGAACCTCCGCTCCCTGCTGAACATACTGGCGGACCTCGTTCGCAAAGATGGATTCGTAACAGATAAAAGTTCCATAGGTATGACCGTTCGCGGTAAAGACGACGCGGTGCGTGCCAGGATCGAAGGTCCCTACTTCGTTGAGCAGACTCTTGGCAAAGAAGAAGAGATTCTTGAAGGGAACATACTCGCCAAATGGGACCAGATGCATCTTGTCGTAGCGTCCGGCAAAATCTCCATTCGGCGCGATGAAAGATGCGGAGTTGAAGAGGTTGTATCCGCGTGTATTTTCATTGCTGCGGTCGATACCGATGTTGCCGACGATGATGGGTGCGTTGGCTTCGCGGGCAAGCGCAGAGAGCGCATCGCGGAATGGCGGGTCCTGCTCCTCAAAGGGAGCGGGCGACTCAGGCCAGACGATAAGGTCGGTTGAAGTCGGCGCTCCGCTTTCGCGGTTCGGTATTGGGGTTGTAAAAGCGACACATTGAGTTGACGCGAGTTCGGGAATCCCATTGCAGCGAGAGGGAGACGGATAGAGGCTCAGCTTCGAAAAAGAGTTGAGCAATTGCTGGGTGGATAACTGAGGTCCGATATCGGCTGCTCCAACCTCAAGATTTTCCTGTAGCAGCGTTGCCTGCGCAGTTACCGAGACATCTTTGTGAATAGCGACCCCGCGCAGGAACAAGACATACAGCACGACGATGACAACGCCCGCCAGTGTCAGCGCCGGACGGGTGAACCGATGCTCGCGAACACGAATGCGAATAAGCCATAGTGCATTGATCGCAGCGATGAGAAAAGAGAGCCCGTAGACGCCCGTAACCGGGGCGAGACGCGTAAGTAGCGGACTGTCTACCTGTGCGACGCCGAGTAAGTCCCACGGCAGGCCGGTAATACGAGCGCGGGCCAGTTCTACAGCGACCCATGCAAAAGGAACTAGGAAGAGCGCTGCCTGGCGTCCGAAGCGCATGCGGCAAGCTGCGAGGAGCGTTGCGAAGAGGGCGTGATAGAGACCGAGATAAAGACAGAAGAGAGTGAGAATGCCCACGGCAATCGGCTTCGCGAGACCGCCGTAGAGATACATGGTCTGGTAGATCCAATAGCAGTTGCCGAGATACCAGACGAATCCAGCGACATAACCGAGAGCCGCACCCTGCTTTAGAGTAAGTGGATTCCCGGTCCTGCTATCACTGAGCAGCGCCCAGAGCAGCGGGAGAAGCGCTACCCAGCAGAAGGCCGTTCGCCAAAGAGGCGTTGGACCAGCGATAGGAAAAGGTAACACCTGAAGAATGCCGGACAGTACGGCCAGCAACCAGAGCCGCAGTGGAATAAGTCGCATCGCAGATGCAGTCTAGCATTTATGTTCTCGAAGATAGGATGCTGACCGTTGGCGCGAATGCCGAAGATGGAGGCTACGACAAACTTCGTCCAATGATGAAAGCTGATACAAGATGTTCCCATCAGCATTTTGACTTACAAATTATTTGCATGTGCCTAGTCACTTCTGTATCGTCGAAGGTGGCATTGCATACATTCGAGTTATAACGATCCATGGACCGAGTGATTGGATTGACCGATGCCAACAGGAGGCAACACGTGGAAGTAAGCCGCATTATCGCCGAGATCGACGCGCAGATATCGAAGTTACAGCAGGCGCGTGCTGTGCTGGCTGGGACGACACAACAGTCCGCGAACAAAGGCCCGGGCCGTCCTAAAGGGCGCAAACCAGCCGCCAAGGCAGCGCCGGCAGCCGCGGCGCCGCGTAAACGTAAGTTAAGCCCCGAAGGCCGCAAGCGCATCGCCGATGCCATGAAAAAGCGTTGGGCCGAGCGAAGGAAGCAGAACGCAAAAGGCTAGTTTCGCAAGAATAAAGAGCGCAAGCGCCATGACCTATGGCGCTTGCGCTTTTTTACTTTATAAGCTGATTTTTGGGAAGAGCCTCGATAGAGGCCTGGGCTATCGCGTGATAATGACTTCACGCAAACTATCTTTCGCCAAAAAGAAGCGATAGTTACTGAATTCAGTCAGCATGTTCTCGATCTTTCGATTGCTGTAGACATGCAGCAGCGGATAGTTTCCCGAGCGCTGCATCTCAACGACATCCGTGTCGGTGAGATGGTAACGATGAAACGGCGCTTCCGGGTCCGCCGCCGCATGAAAGAACGCGAGCATGAGGCCACCGGGTTGCAGCACCTCGTGAATACGGGCGAAGACCGGCGCAAGCAGAGGTTCGGGCAGATAATCCGCCGTGTCCCAGAGAATCACTACATCGAAGATGCGTCCGGAAAAATTGAGGTTAGCCGTAAGAAAGCCGTCGACATTAAAGCTGGGCGGCGCGCCTTCCTCGCCGGGGACCATCCACTCAGGCTTTGCCGCCTCTTCTACCAGATTCGCCATGTAGATGCTATGGCCGAGGCTGGTGATGTAGTTGATGTTGGTCGACGATGTAGGGCCGATGTCGAGAACGCGCAGCGATTCCTGCGTGCTCAGATGCTTGAGCAACTCCTTCCACCCGCTCGAATGGCGGGGGATGCGGTCGCCTCCCGCTCCTTTGGCGCTGCCGGTGTTATCGCTGCCGAAGAGATTGCGCATTCACTCGCTTCCCTTTCTGTTCAGGCCTTGGGCTGGAGGACGAGAGGCTCAGAGCCAACCACCGCCGCGGGCGAAGTTTGTTTCGTGATGGGGGCCGTCGATTGCGCTTCGCCGGTCTTTAGTTCCACACGTCCCTTGAGTATGGCGCTTTCCTCGATCGAGAGCCGACCGGCAACAATGTCTCCCGTAACGGACGCGGACTGGCGCAGATCGACGCGCCCTGTGGCCTGAACGTTGCCGGTGAGTTTGCCGAAGACGATAAGGTCGCGGACAGTGACATTGGCGACAATGCGCGCGTCCGGCCCCAGGGTCAACTGGCTTTCGGGCAGAGTAATGGTGCCCTCGATGTCGCAGTCCAGGTATAGATCTTCTTTGCCGGAGATCTCTCCGCGGATAACGACTGACTTACCAATAACGGTGGAACCTTCTGCTGGCTTCATTCGCTTTTATTCTCCTCGTGACGCTGTCAACTGAGAGTGTGTCTTGCCCGAACTATACCCAAGCCCAAGTTGAGAGGCAAACTGAGCAAACTTTGCAACGACTTATGAGCAAACTTTGCGGCCTCTTTATACGTCTGACTTAGGATGGGTGGAACAGGCTGAAGATCGGGAGTCGGGGTTGACAAGAGGCGCTGCCAGTAGAGGTGACGATATTCCGCTAGATACGCTGCGACAGCAAGCATTTCAAAGGTGCCTCTTGAGAACGTGCTGGCTTATCGTGGGAGCCCTCGTGTTATGCGCCGGATCAACCAGCCCGGCGGCTCTGGGACAGAACGGGCCAACAACCAGGCATGCAGCCCCAGCGAACCCGCTGGCGGAGTCCCCGCGATCCTGGATTGTCGATACGGTGGCAAACGAACTGACGGCGATGTACCATTCGGGATCGTATCTGCGCTACCGCATGCACACGATCGACACCAAGGGCGACCGGGTGCGGGATCTCATCGAAAGCAAGGATGGCCCGGTAGCACGATTAATATTGAAGGATGGACGGCCGCTAACCGAAGAAGAGGATAAGGCGGAGCGGCAGCGTCTGGCCGACATGATCGCCTCTCCATCGGATTATGCCAAACACGTCAAGAATGAAGGCGAGGGCAAGAAGCTCGCAGACCAACTGATGCGCCTGCTGCCTGATGCCATGATCTACAGCTACACGCCCGGACAGCCGCAAACGGGCAACAATGGCGGCGCGCTGGAAGTTGTGCTCGACTACAAACCCAATCCGAAGTTCAATCCGCCCAGCACGCCCGCACAGGCTTTGACAGGGTTGGAAGGGCGAGTCTGGATCGACGCGAAGAGCCGTCAACTGGTTCGCCTGGAAGGAACGATCTTTCGCCCGGTCAACTTCGGCTGGGGCATGCTGGCGCATATCTATCCGGGCGGACGCGTTACGCTGGACCAGACGCATGTTGGCGACAACCGATGGATCTTTACGCACTTCACGCAGCAGGTAAAAGTGAGGGCGTTGCTGCTGAAGACAATCAATGTCAATGCCGATGTGTCGGCGGAATCCTTTCAGACATTGCCCGGTCCGATCAGCTATCAGGACGCTGTCCGAATGCTGCTGGATACGCCTCTGCCAACAAAATAATGCGCGTGCTCAGGCAATTACGCGCGCCTGCGGTCGCAGAGTCTGGCGGCGAACCGTCAACCTCTCGATATGGTCGCGCTCGATCTTGTAGCCGCTACCGATGGAGGTTGGGACAACGATCTCTCCTTTTTTGCTGACCGTGACTTCCGGTTCGATAATGTCTTCGGTCCAGTAGCGGCTGGAGGCGGAGACGTCGCCGGGAAGCGAGAAGTTGGGCAGCGAAGAGAGCGCAATGTTGTGGGCGCGGCCTATCCCGGTCTCCAACATGCCGCCGCACCAGACAGGAATGCCTCGCTCGGCTGCGGCGTTGTGAACAGCGATGGCTTCACTGAATCCACCGACGCGGCCGACCTTGATGTTGAGGATGCGGCAGGACTCCATGTCGATGGCGGCCAGGGCATCGCGTCGGTTGCGAATGGATTCGTCCAGGCAGATGGCGGTTTCGAGACGCTTCTGCAGCATGGCATGAAAGTAGAAATCGTCGTACCAGAGTGGCTGCTCGATCATCAGCAGGTTGAACTGATCCCAACTGGCGATGTGATCGAAGTCCTTCATGCGGTAGGCGGAGTTGGCGTCGCAGCTCAGCGTGATCTCAGGCCAGCGGGCGCGCACCGCCTCGAAGATGCTGGTGTCCCAGCCAGGTTTGCACTTGAGCTTGATGCGCTGGTAACCCGCCGCTAATTCAGTGGCGATCTTGTCCATCAAATGCTCGACCGAGGGCTGGATGCCGATAGAGACTCCGCAGGAGATAACGGCGCGCGTGCCGCCGAGAAGCTCTGCGAGAGGCATCTTTCCAATCTGCGCCTCAAGATCCCATACCGCATTCTCAAGCGCGGCCTTAGCCATGCGATGGCCGCGGACCTGGCGAAAGAGATGGGGACAACCGCCGCCGCCTTGCAACTCCGCCTCAAGCAGACGTGGAGCGAGTTCCGTCTCGGTGACGATCCACGCGGTGTCGATCATCTCGTCGCTGAAGTAAGGATGCTCCCCGGCGATACACTCGCCCCATGCAGAGAGGCCTTCCGACTCAAGCTCAATCAGAAGAATGCGGCGTCTGGTAGTGAGGCCGAAGCTGGTTTCGAATGGATAGGCCAGCGGCATATTGATCTCGCGCAGGTGGATGGCATCGATCTTCAGCATGAGCACTCCTGTCTTTCGAGGATTTCGATCTTAATGAATTGTCGGTGATCCAGTGAAGAGAATGGGCCGACACCAGCACTCTTCACGCAAATTTCATCTATCTCATCTATCGCGTCTATCGAGGCGCATCCCATCTGCCAAGAAGAAAAGTACCGTTGCCATCGCGGTCGCACTCGTAGCCGATGACGGCCAGGCCGCGATGGAATGCCGATTCAAGTGCCTCCCTATTACCGCTTTGTACTGCTTGTGCGAGACTTCGCTGCTGCGGGTCCTGCTTCCAGTGATAGGTGTCATGTGGGACAGTTACACGTTGCTCGACAGACTGGGCTGGAGGAGCCTCTGCGCGCAGCAGATCGGCCACGCGCGGAGACCGCAGCCACCACTCCGCGTATAGCCTATCCGTCGGAAGGCCGCCCTGCAAGGGAGAAGTGGAAGGGCCGTAGCAATCGGGCTCGTAGCGCCGAACGATGGCGCCAAGCCGGGCGATATTCAGGTGCGCATTTTTAATCTCCAGCGGATCGAAGGTCCACTCCATCAGATCGAACCCTCTTGCGATGGCATCATCGCGCTGCGCAAGTTTGAGGCGGCGTCCGATGCCGGCGTTGCGATAGTCCGGCAGGACAGCGAGTATGTGCGAATGGAGATATGCATGCCCTTCGCGGTAGCCGGGCAACGAAAAGGCAAAGCCTACGATTGTGTCGCCATCGAAGGCGCCGAGTATTTGGCCGCCAATGTGCGACACAACAGTGAAGATGCGGCGGGAGACAACATCTCCATCTCCGTAACCCCATATCTCCTGCTGCACCTCGGCACAGCGATCAAAGTGCTCGAAGCTGGTGAGCGGGCTGATGCGAATATCGCGCTGTGGAGTGGCACTCATCGTTCTGACGGCTCCCGGACGACATCTTTCGCGCGGTTCCATAGCTCATCCAATTGCTGCGGCGTAAGGGCGCTCAGCGCATCCCGGCCACCGGCCTCCGACTCCATTGCGGCGAAGCGGCGGCGAAATTTTGCGTTGCTGAAGCGAAGGGCCGATTCCGGATCGAGCTTGAGATGACGGGCGAGGTTGACCGCGGTGAAGAGAAGATCGCCAAGCTCTTCTTCGGCGGCTGAAGATGCTGTAGATGCTGAGGCTGCGGGTTGACTCTCCGTAGAAGGCAGTTCGGCGTGAAGCTCAGCGATCTCCTCCTGCAGCTTGTCGAAGAGGCCGTCGGCGCTGGGCCAGTCGAAGCCGACCTTGGCAGCGCGCGAGCCAAGCTTGCCTGCCTCCAGCATCGCCGGCATGGTTCGGGGAATGTCGTCCAGCATGGAGGCGTGTGTTTTCGCGGACGCCTCTTTCGACACATCTTTCTCTGCGCGCTTAATCTGCTCCCAGTTGCGAAGCACCGCTTCGGCATCGGTCGCCTGCACATCGCCAAAGATATGCGGATGGCGACGAATGAGTTTGGCGTTGAGATTGGCTGCGACATCCGCAATGTTGAAGTGGCCAGCTTCGGCGGCCATCTGCACATAGAAGAGAACCTGCAGGAGGAGGTCGCCAAGCTCATCTTTCAGATCGGGCCACGCGCGGCGTTCGATTGCATCGAAGACCTCGTAGGTCTCCTCCAGCGTGTGCCGCTTGATGGTGTCGAAGGTCTGCTCGCGGTCCCACGGGCAGCCGTTAGGGCCGCGCAGGCGAGCCATGATGGCGATCGCTTCAGCTATCGCATCCATGCTGACAGGCGCAGGCTGAAGTGGCTCAGGTTCTGGAAGTTTTGGAGCGGGCACGGCCATAGCTCCACTTTACTCGATTGCTCGCAGTTCCCTGCCCACGAGTTATGAGTTATGCTTTCGAGCATATGGCGCAAAATGTAGATCAAGCCCCGGAGACAACAGCCCAGCCAAAGCAGCGCAGGTGGTATCTCCTGCTGCTTACTCTGCCTTACTTCGGGCTATGCTTTCCCCAGATCTATGCGCGCGCAACACCGGCCTTATGGGGCTTTCCTTTTTTCTACTGGTATCAGTTTTCCTGGGTGATCGTGGCTTCCGCGCTGATGGCAATCGTTTATTGGAAGTACAAAAACTAGATCCATCACATAAAAAAGCAAGCGCGCCCGCATGACGGGCGCGCTGCATTTTACCGAGAGGCTTGCGAAGAGCAGACTACTGGCCGTTCGGGCCTGGCGTAGCTGCAGCGTTAGCCGGTTGATTGGCTATATTCGACATCAGTTTAATTTCGACGCGACGGTTCTGGGCACGACCAGCCGCAGTCCGGTTGCTCGCAACCTCTTGATCCTTGCCGATGCCGATCAGGTAGAACTTATGAGGCGGGATGTTGTACTTCGACGCCAGGTAATTGACCACAGCGTCTGCACGATGCTGGCTTAGCTGGTAGTTGTAGTTCGCATCGCCGGTCGAATCGGTGCCGCCAGTTACTTCAAGAATGTAGCCGCGAGCAGTGGCCAAATTGGTTGCGAGGTCATCGAGCTTCTTCTTGTCCGCAGCGGTAAGGACGGACTTATCGAATGCAAAGGTAACGCTCACTTCGGAGAGCGGCTTGTAGTTGTCCAGGTTGGCGACAACCCCGCTCAGGCTATCGACGCGGTTGTACGCTTCCTGCGCGGATTGGGTTGCCGTATCAGCAGACTGACCGGCAGCGACGGCGTGCTGGTTTGCAGTATCGGCAGCAGTCTGGGCTCCGGCAATTCCATGCTGGGCACGCTCATCGGTATCCAGAATATTGCGGTGATCGGCAGCGGTCTTGGCATCCAGCTCGTTGGTCTGTTGAACAATCGGCGCGGTTTGCGAGCGGACATAGTTTTTGCTGGAGCAGCCGACCGTGCAGGCAACAACAAATGCGCTGGCGAGGAAGAGGGTGCAGGCAGACTTTATTTTTGTTGCGGTGCGGTTATCTAATCGCATATTGGAGCTCATTGGTTTCATCTCCTGTTTGTTTGTGACAATCTTCAACGCAGATACGAGTGCAATCCATCTGCCAAACGCTCCACGATATAAACCATTATTTTTCAGTCATATGGAATAGAAGCGATGAAGGCGGCTTTTAACGAAGTTTGGTAAATCGGGAACTTTTGATTCAAAGATGCGTCAAATCTACCCAGTCGATTCGGTGCGAAAGCCGCACGAACTGTATCCGGCTACACTGAAACTCCAGGGTTGAATTGCAGCATGGACCTTCACCAGAAAATTCGAACCATCCCCACGCAGCCGGGTTGTTACCTCTACAAAAACGCCGAGGGCGAGGTGATCTACGTCGGCAAGGCGAAGAACCTGCGCGCGCGCGTGCGGTCGTATTTCCTGGAGGCATCGCAGGCGAACGCAAAGACCGGATCGCTGATGCGCGAGGCGGTCGATGTGGAGTACATCACGGTCGCCAATGAGCATGAGGCGCTGGCGCTCGAGAACAACCTCATCAAGCAGAAGAAGCCGCGATTCAATATCCTGCTGCGCGACGACAAGACCTATCCGTATATCAAGCTGACGATGAACGACCGCTATCCGAAGGTGTTTGTGACACGGCGGCTCAGGAAGGATGGCGCGGCCTACTTTGGGCCGTACTTTCCCGGCAATCTGGCGTACCGGCTGGTGGATTTAATCCATCGCAGCTTTCTTATTCCAAGCTGCAAGGTCGATCTGTCGCGCTATCATCCGCGGGCGTGTTTGCAGTACTACATCAAGCGATGCCTGGGGCCATGCGTCGAAGGC
Source organism: Terriglobales bacterium (assembly GCA_041691575.1). Lineage (GTDB taxonomy): Bacteria > Acidobacteriota > Terriglobia > Terriglobales > Acidobacteriaceae > Edaphobacter. Next base: position 64,909 of record JBEPUJ010000014.1, on the reverse strand, counting down.
TTGACGACTCCTGAGATCTACAAAGAGACCATTCGCGATGTGCAACTCTTTCTCGAAGGGCGAACGACTGAGTTGGAGCATTCGCTGACCCGGCGCATGGAGGAGGCCGCCGAGGCAGAACAGTTTGAGCTGGCCGGGCGGCTGCGCGACCAGATCGTGACCGTCCACCAGATGCACGACAAGCAGAGGATCGCCACGACCGATAACGAGGATGCGGACGTCTTCGGCTATCACTACGAGAACGAGATGATCGCGGTGAACCTCTTCCATATGCGTCATGGCAAGATCGTCGATCGCCGCGATTTCTTCTGGGAGGACCTGCCGGAGTTTTTGTCGGAGACGCTGAATGAGCACACCGGCGAAAAGGACGAAGTCGAAGCTTCCCCCCGGATAGAGCCTGATCCTGCGGTGACGGCTCCCGAGATTGGCGAGGGCAACGTTGGCGAGGGCAGCGAGGTCGTGCAGCATACGGCGGTCTCAGAGCCCGGCGCTCGATTCAGCCCATCGGTGTTCTTCGCGGCGTTTCTCAAACAGCTCTACCTCGACCAGAGCTATGTACCGCGATCCGTTCTGGTGCCAGTGGAGTTTCCCGACCGTGCGGTGCTGGCGGAGATGCTCTCGGAACGCACCGGCAAGCGGGTTGAAATTCTGGTTCCGCAGCGAGGCGAGAAGCGCTCGCTCGTGGACCTGGTGTGCCAGAATGCGAAGCAGTCCTACGACCAGCGGTTCCGCGTGTTGCAACCTGCGATGAAGGCGATTCAAGAGGCGTTGCAGGATGCCCTGACGCTGGAAGAGTTGCCGCGACGGATCGAGTGCTTCGACATCTCGCACATCCAGGGCGCGGAGACAGTAGCTTCCATGGTCGTGTGGGAAGACGGGGCGATGAAGAAGTCCGACTACCGCAAGTTCCAGGTGAAGACTGTGAGCGGAGTCGACGACTTTGCCAGCATGCGCGAGGTAATTCAGCGGCGCTACAAGCGGCTACAGGATGACAAGAAACCGTTCCCTTCGCTCATCCTCATCGATGGCGGCCTCGGCCAGCTTCATGCAGCGTATGCGGCGCTGGAAGAGATTGGCGTCACGCTGCAACCGCTCGCCTCGATTGCCAAGCGGGAAGAGATCATCTACGTCTATGGGCAGGAGAATGAGCCGGTGGTGCTGGACCGCCGCTCTCCCGTGCTCCACCTGATGCAGAAGATTCGCGACGAGAGCCATCGCTTCGCGGTGACCTATCACCGCAAACGGCGGCAGATGCGCGACCGCGACAGCGAGTTGCTGGAGATTCCGGGCGTGGGACCAAGGACGCGACAGCGCCTGATCGAGCACTTCGGCAGCATACGAGGCATTCGGCAGGCAGGGCCGGATGCGTTGACCGCAGTGGTGAATGCGGCGACGGCAAAGCGAATCCGCAAGCACTTCGATGAAGTTGAGCCGGAGACATCGAGCAATGCCGCGTTGACAGTATTACCGTGAACGCCATCGCAGAATGGGAACATCAGACGCCATATTCCCTGTCGGGGACGCGAAGCTGCTCAGGCTGGAGCAGCCTGAGCGTGATGAAGATGGCGGGAATCAGGAAGACGATAGAGCCGAAGACCCACATGATGACCGCTCCGATCACCTGATCGGCAAGCGGCGAAAGCCCAAACGGATTCGGCTGCGTCAGGTAGAACGGATACATCGGCCGGGTGCAGAAGGCGAGGAACGCGGAGAGCGCGGTGTTGACGACGTCCGCTGAGAGGAGATACAGGATCAGCCCCCAGGTATAGACACGTCCGCCGGTAGGCCATGGACGAATGATCGGCCACCAGAAGAGCAGAGACGCAAAGAGAAAACACATGTGCTCGACGATGTGCCACCCTTCGTACGTCAGGGCAAAGTCATAGGCGGCAGGGACATGCCATCCCAGAAAGATGACGTTCAGCACGATCCAGGCGATGCGCGGGCGGATGAGCCAATGGCTGAACTGCCGCAGCCGCCGGATGCGGATGAGTGGGCCAAGCACGCGCTTCACCAGCCAGCGAGGCAGTCCGCGCAGCATGGGGACAGTTGGATTGGACAGCCAGACCAGCGGCGGCACAACCGACATGAGCAGCAGGTGCTCGACCATGTGCGCGGACAGCGTCACATCCGCAAATGCGTCCAGCGGGGAGCCGATCGCCAGCCACAAAATCGTCATGGCCAGCAGAAAGGTATTCAGCCGCCACAGGGGGAATTGCGCGGGCCTCGTCTTTCGGATCGCCAGCCATCCCCGGCAGTACACTGCCGAGCTGAGCAGCACCGAAGCGGAGAGCCAGTAAGACGGCTGCCACGAAGCGATGGTTGATTGGATATCAGCGGCCATACAACGGCATTTCTATGGCTTCCCCGAAGCAGGCGATTCCTTCGACAGGTGCGATTGACCTGAAGGAATCTGCTCGCCGGGCCTGGTTGATTCCGGAGGATTGATATTGCCGAGAGCGCGGGAGGCATCCTGCGCGGGTCTCAGGTCATTGCCGCGCAGAGTCTTGAGAAAGGCAACCAGCGCCGTGGTCTGCGACGGGCTGAGGGCATTGCCATAGGCGGGCATATTTCCGCCGCCCTGCAATACCTGGCGCACCATCTGGTCTTCGGTCAGGCGTGTCGCCACAGAATCGAGATCGGGGCCTCTCTGTCCGCCCTGCCCGGCAACCTCGTGGCAGTTGCGGCACTGCTTGTTCTGGAAGACGAGCGCGCCCTGCCGTTCAAGCGGCGTGGCTTCATGAAGGAGTTTCGGAGGAATGATGTCGCTGGACCACGCATTCATCACCGGGCTCCACGGAGTGGTGATTCCCAGCCGGGTAAAGATGCCGAGAGAGACCGCGATGACCGTGACCATCAACACAGCGAGCGGACGGCGGGCCCAGTGTTTTTCACCTTCGCCCGCGACCAGCGGCAGCAACAGCATGGCTCCGATAATGATTACGGGCGCGATCAGGATGATCGGCGTCTCCAGGCTGGCCGGCAGAAGGGAGAGCACGGCGAAGATCCAGAGGAACGCAGGGTCCGGCTTCGGCGCTGTCTGGATGATCGTAGGATCGGGCTGGCCGGTGGGGCCGAACGGGCCGAAGAAGAAGGCGCATGCCATTACCGCCAGCACAATGGCGGCGGCGAAGATGGCATCCTTCCATGCGCCATCGGGCACAAAGGCAATGCCCTCTTTTTCGGTGAGCTTGTGATACTCCGCCTCGTAGGTGCTCTTGCGAACGACGCGCCCGGGCATGGGCCACTCATTGATTCCAAGCCGTAGCACCATCAAAAGATGAAGCGCGATACCAGCCAGCAGGATGCCGGGGATAACAAAGACATGAAGGGTAAAGAAGCGTGAGAGCGTAGCGCTGCCAATGATGGGTGCGCCGAGCATCAGATGAACCAGAGGCGCGCCAATAAGAGGCACGCGGCTCGCAATCGAAGCGCCGATGCCGAGGCCCCAGTAGGCGTCCTGATCGAAGCGCAGCACCTGTCCGGTGAAGGCCATGCCCAGGGTCAGGAGCAGAAGAAACACTCCGATAATCCAGGTCAGTTCGCGGGGAAACTTGTACGCACCGAACATGAAGACCTGCATCATGTGGATGAGCACGATGGCGACCATGAAGTCCGAGCCCCATCCATGCAATGCGCGCAGGAACCAGCCCAGCGCAACCTTGTCGTTGAGGAACTGGAGGCTGTTCCACGCCTCACTTGCGGACGGTGTGTAAACCAGCGCAAGCAGAACGCCGGTCATGATCTGCAATGCGAACAGCACCGTCGCGGCGCTGCCAAAAACATACCACCAGCTTGCGCTGCTGGCCGGAACGGGATGCGCCGCCGCGTCCATCGCCGGTTTGCCGAGGCCGAGACGATACTCGAACCAGTCGTACACTCCCATGCCGAGTTTTCGCAGACCGGACTTCTTTAGCTCTTGCATGATCCACACCCTATTTTTTCCAGTGGTACAAAGTTGGCGCTCGGCGAGCTGGCCGGGGTTGAGAGCGTCGGCATCTCACCAGCATTGATCATCAGCTTGGCTCCCGCGACCCTGTACTTGTATTCGAAGAGACCACGCTCGGGCGGCCCTGCAGCGCGCTCGCCATCTTCGTAGTACGCGCCGCCATGGCAGGGGCAGAGGAAGAGCTTCGACTCAGAGAACCATCGGACCGGACAGCCGAGGTGGGCGCAATTGATGGCGAAGACCTGAAACTGATTGCCCGATACGCGGCGAACCCAGCACGGAATGTCGCCCGTCTGGCCGTCCCACTGCGTGGTGGATGGATTACGATAGTTGGCCAGCCGCGTCTCGCCTTCCGGAAAATCGTTCACGTTGCCCAGCGTGATCCAGGAGTGGTAGCCATTCTTCTTCTGGATCACCGGCCCCAGCAGATATCCGAGAACGGGAACGGCAAGCACCACGCCCACCGCCCCATTGATCAACAAAGAGACCTTGAACAGGAAGACACGACGGGAATGGTCTTTAGGATCATTCTTAGAGTTGGATACAGGCCGTGCCTCACTCTGCAATTTATTTTCTTCCGGTCTCGGATCGCCGGTCAGGTGCTCGCTCTCGTGTTCGCTCATCAGTGTCTCCGTCTTGCCGGTTAGTGCGGGCGCTGGGCTGCAGGCGCTGTGGGGTAAGGTTGGCCGGGATAAGGCGACCGCTGGGAGGCCAGCCATGCCACTACATCCGTAACTTCCTTGTCGGTCATGGGGTGCGAGAGAAGATCTCCGCGCCAGTCCGGCATCCCTTCATCCGGAATGCCGACAATCGTCATCGTTCGTAAACTCTGGTTGCTGACCAGCGCGAGATAGGAAGGATCGACGATCGACCCAAGTTTGCGCTCAGTCTTTGCGCCTGCATCTCTGGCCGTCGCGCCCTTGCCGTCGGCGCCATGGCAGCGGGCGCAATACGTTGCGAAGACCTGCTGCCCCTGTTGGGCGTCTCCTGCGGTTGCCGCTGCGTATGGCGGAGGATTCTGTCCGGCCAGAGCGTCAGCCTTTCCCCACTGCTTCATCATGCCGTCTACCAGGCTATGGATCTGGCGGTCGGTGAGCATGCCTCCCGCGCTCTGCGCAAACGCGGGCATCAGCGTGCCGGGCACGCCTAACGACGTAACCTGGAGCAGCGAATTTTCTCCTGCCAATGCCAGATATTCAGGATTGGCCAGAGAGGCGGCTGCACCCTGCCTGCCATTTTCTCCGTGGCAGGCAGCGCAATTCTGTTTGTAGAGCGTGGCGAAATCCTGCACCTCGTCGGGACGCAAAACTTCGGGGCCAGCCTTGGGACGTCCCGGCGCGCTGTTACAGCCAAAGGTCGCCGCACACAAAAGAGAGGCAGCAAGGAGAGAGAGGACGGAGGACATTCTCACTATTCGTCCTCCTCGTTCTCGCCCTTCTTGTGGGCACCTTCGATTCCCGCGCGAACGGTAAATGGCAACGAGCGGAATTGCGCGGTTCGCACCCTTACCTGCAGGTTCACGACAAAGCCGCAGACCAGGCCGAATGCAATCTGCGAGACGATGAACCAGAGCCAGTCGATGCGCTGATCCAGAATCGGGCTGATGACGCCCAGCGCGCTGTAAAGAATTCCTGTCCAGAGAAACGGAGCGACAAAGCCGGCGGTCAAGATCGGCTTCCAGGGAAACATCGGAAGCATGGCTCCATAAAGCAGCCCCACCAGCAGCGAGGTGACGATATGGATGGCCGCTGCGGCGAGCAGTCCCTCCATATGAAAGCTCGACAGGAAGGCGTCGCTCGCATTCGCCCAGTCCACAAAGCCGCCAGCAGCCAGCAAATTCGCGGAGTACCAGAGGCTGTGATATCGAATGAGGCTAAAGAGCGTCGCCGGTACGATCATCGCAATACCGCCGACGAGGCCGCCCTTGACTCCGGCCATTATGGTGTAGGTCTCGTAGGGCAGAACTTTTCGATGGTTCTCGTCGAGGGGAATTCTGACCACGTTGATGCGCCGCGTCGTGATGGTCTCCACCTTGATGCGAACGGGCACCGACTCATGCTGCTCGTGCGGCAGCACCTGGCGAAACCATCCAATCGAGGACGGGACCATCAACGCCAGGCCGAGGACGCTGATAAACCAATGCGTCAGCAGCCCCGCCAGCAGCAGCGTAATGCCAAGCGAGAGCACCAGCGGCCACGCGGTCGGTGTCGGCAACACCACTACGCCTGTACGCTCTTGTCCGTGTTCTGATTCAGCGACTGACATCGAATCCCTTTCGAGCATCCCTCAAAATTTGCAAAGCTCTCATCGTCCGAGCACATAGACAACCGTGAATACAACAACCCACACCGCATCAACGAAGTGCCAATAGAGCGCAAGCACGTCCAGACGATGCGCATGTTCTTCCTTCACATGGCCGGTCAGGGCAAAGACGAGCGCCATCAAAAGCATCGCCAGACCGACGACCACATGGGTCGCATGCAGACCGATCAGCGAATAAAATGTGGTGCCAAAAAGATTGGTGCGAATCGAAAGACCGTCGACATAGATAAGGTGGTGCCACTCCATACCCGTTCCGACGAGGAAGATAGTGCCCAGCGCGACGGTAGCCGCAAGCCACGCGGCGCAGGCCCCGATCTTGCTTTTACGCAGCGCCGCGACCGCCCAGTGGAGCGTCAGGCTGCTCGACAACAGGCAGACCGTGATGAAGATCGGCAACTGGAGGACCTGCTGCGGCGTTGGCCCGCCCAGGCTCTGCCCCATGTAAAAGATGTAGGCGACGACGAAGATGAGGAAGATCGCGGACTCGGCAACGATCAGGCAGACCATGCCGACGGTGCCTCGATCCGGCAGGACCCAGGGCTCTTCGGCTACATCGGGAGTGATGGGAATCGTGCTCATCGATACTCTCTCATTCGTAGTTCCAGTCGGGGTCTTCCGGATGCTTGATGTCCCACAGCGGGCGGCGGCTGTACACAACCGGGGTGGAGGCAAAGTTGTAGACCGGGGGTGGCGAAGCGGTAGACCATTCGAGCGTCCACGCATCCCAGGGATCGTTGCCTGCGATATCTCCCTTGTAATTCGACCGGATCAGGTTGATCACGAACAGGAGGACGGCAATGGCCTGGAAGATCGCGCCAATGCTCACAATCAGGTTCAGAATCTCCCATCCGGGCCGGGGTTCGTAGGTGTAGACCCTGCGAGGCATCCCGAGCAAACCAGGGATGTGCATGAAGTCGAACGTCATGTGGAACCCGAACACCATCAGCCAGAAGTGCCATTTGGCGAGCCGCTCATTCATCATCCGGCCGGTCACCTTCGGGTACCAGTAATAGAATGCGGCGAAGAAGGCGAAGAGAATTCCGCCGACCAGAACGTAATGGAAGTGAGCGACCACAAAATAGGAGTTGTTCAGTTGCCAGTCGAACGGCGCGGCGGCAAGCATAATGCCGGTGAGTCCGGCAATCAGGAACTGGAACAGGAAGCCGACGCTGAACAACATTGGAGAAGCAAAGCGCACTTTGCCGCCCCATATCGTGGCCAGCCAGTTGAAGATCTTGATGCCGGTCGGTATCGCGACGACCATGCTCGACAGGACGAAGAAGACATTAGCTCCCGCGCCCATGCCGACAGTAAACATGTGGTGAGCCCAGACGCTCATACTGACGAAGCCGATGCCAACCGATGCCGCCACCATAGCCGGATAGCCGAAGATCGCCTTGCGCGAAAAGACCGGAATGATCTCATTCATGAACGCGAACGCCGGCATCACCAGGATATAGACCTCAGGATGTCCGAAGATCCAGAAGAAGTGAATCCAGAGCACAGCGGAGCCGCCAGCCTGCGTATCAAAGAAATGCGAACCAGCGTAGCGATCGAGCATCAGCATGATCTGCGCCGCCGTCAACGGGCTGACGGTGATGAAGACCATATTCGACAGCACTAAATAGAGCCACGCCAGCAGCGGCATCCGGCTGAGCTTCATGCCCGGGCAGCGCATCGAAATAATCGTAGCGACGATATTGAGCGCGGTGCCGATGCTGCCGATCCCGCTTAGCAGAATGCTGATCGTCCAGTAGTCCGTGCTGTGTCCCGGCGAGAAGGCCTTGGCCGTCAGCGGAGCATAGGCGAACCAGCCTACATCCGGCGCGCTGCCCGCTCCATAAAGCCCTGATCCGCCGATGAAGCTGTAATACAGCAACAGCCCGCCCAGCGCGGAGATCCAGAAGCTGAACGCATTCAAGCGCGGAAACGCCATGTCGCGCGCGCCGATCATCAAGGGGATGAGGTAGTTTCCAAATCCAAACAGGATGGGCATACCCATGAAGAAGACCATCGTGGTCCCATGCATGGTGAACATCCGGTTGAAGACCTCGGGGGAGACGAAGTGGTTATGCGGCACCGCAAGCTGGATCCGCATGATGAGCGCTTCTATGCCGCCCGCCACCATAAAAAGCAGAGCGTAGCCGATATACATCAGGCCGATCTTTTTGTGATCGACCGTCGTCACCCAGTCGTGCAGCACCTCGAAGAATAACCGCCGCGAACTTTGTTCCGCCGTCGGGTCGATCGCTTCCAGTGCTGGAAGGCTCGATACGGAATCAGCCATCGTTTCCCTTTCTTCAGTCCATCTGGCCGGCAAATTCTCGATCCGGGCTGCCTAGGAATCTCCCGATTAGTGAAGCGACATCATGTACGCTGTGACCGCATTGAGATCGTGTTCGTTCAAATGCATGGGAGGCATCAAGGCGCCGGGCTTCAAAGAAGCCGGGGCATCGATCCATTTCTTCATGTTGTCTGCGTTATTCTCAACCGCGCCCGCGGCAATCGTGTCGCGGCTCGCCAAATGCGTCAGGTCGGGGCCGAACCGTCCATTCGCCATGGTGCCGGAGACGGTGTGGCAGTTGACGCAGGCGCTATGCAGAAATACCTCACGCCCTTCCGCAACGCTCGGATCTTCTACCGCGGGCTTCTTCTGTTCTGCCGCCCATGCAGCAAATTCGGCAGGCGTATCCGCATAGACGCGCAGCAGCATCTTGGCATGCTGAACGCCGCAAAATTGGGCGCACTGCCCCAGATAGAGACCAGGCGTCTCAGGGTCGATCCACATCGTGTTCACGCGATTCGGGATGAGATCCATCTTTCCGGCAAGGCGCGGAACCCAGAAGCTGTGGTCCACGTCCGCGGACGACATTTCGAGATAAGTCGGCGTTGGATGCTGAGGATCGCTGGTCGGAATGTGCAGTTCGTTTGCAGTGACGATGCCAAGCTTGGGATAGCGATATTCCCACCAGAATTGATGTCCGACCACCACCACATCGACGGCATCCGCAGGTTTCCTGGCATCCTCGGTGGCAAGAATAACTCGCGACGAGGTAAGGAACAGCATGACGACGATCAGCGCGGGAATTACCGTCCAGGCAAGCTCAATCTGGTTGCTCCCGTAGATCTGCGCCGGTTCGTTGTACGTCTCCAGGTTGCGATGCCGATAGCGGATGAGCGCATAGATCAGCAGCCCCGCGACGATCAAAAAAATCGCCAGCGTGATGACCAGCACGAACATCGAGAGCGTGAAGATCCAATGCGACGGTGTCGCGGCTGGGTCGAAGATGCTGGTTGAGCCCTGGGAGAGATACTCCGGCGAATGAGCTCCGGTTCCAGGTCGCGCAGAAGAGGAAGCGCCCCCGGCTAACGCCCCAAACGCGGGACACGCCATCCACAGCAGGCAACTAACGATCAAACAAGCGATTTGTGATGCTCTGCGACCCACGCGCGCCTTGACCTCTCATTCCTTACTGAATGCCCAAAACGAGTAGTACCTCATCGTAGTCGGCCGGTTGAAGTCATTTAAAGCTTGTCGAAAACCACCATACTCCAGGAGAAACAGGCGAAGCAAACATCCATCGAATATCGGTCAAGACCTTCCAAATTATGTATCGGCGACCTCTGTTTGCGCCTCTGCATGGATCATCTCCTAGAGAACCGCTGCACGCCTATGACAAGAGGCATAAGCATCCTACTTGTTCTTTTAAAAATTTATGAATGGAAGACGATGGCAAAAATAATGGAAGCAAGGCGGGGCAGAAATGTCGATTCCGCTTCAAGCTTCGTTCGGGGCGGCAACGACCTCATACGGCCGCATCATCTCGTTGTCTTCGTGCTCCAGCATATGGCAATGCCACACATAGCGGCCGGTAAAACCCCGGAACGGAACAATGATCCGCGTCATCGTTCCCGACTCGACGCGCACCGTATCCTTCCATCCGGCCTCATGCGCCGCAGGCAGTTCAACCTCACCGGTAAAGTCCACCGTCCTGTCATCGAAAAAGGCATTGGTATCGATGCGCTGCCGATCCAGAATCTGAAACCGCACCAGATGAAGGTGAATGGGATGAGTGTCCTCCGTCAGATTCACCAGTTCCCAGATCTCCGTCGTATCGATGACAGGATTCTCCGTCACCGGCATATGCCACGGAGTATTGTTCAGCATCATGTCCATCGACTGGTCGGCAAGGTTCAGATGTTCGTCGAGCGTCAGCAGCCGCTTCTTCACGGCATCGGACTCCTTGATCCGCTCCACCGCGCGCAGTTGTTTCGGCAGCGCGCTCGTATCCGGGGCGCCTTGCGACGCTACGCGAAACTGCATGATCTGCAGCGAATCGCTGCTCAGCAGAACCTGCTGGCCCGCATACTTGCTGAAATCGACGATCACATCGGCGCGTTCTGCCGGGCTCAGTTGCACCCGCTTCAGCGGGGCCGGGCTCTCAAGTAATCCCTGGTCCGAGCCGATCATATGGAACTCATGCCCATCGCCGAACGAGAGCCGGTAGAACCTTCCATTCGATCCATTCACGATGCGAAACCGGTACTTCCTCGGCTCGACTTCGAAATAAGGCGTCACCTTCCCATTCACCATCACCACGTTGCCGAAGACCTCTGGCACCCACGGCTTGCCGGGTATGGCGGAGACCGGATACTCCAGTTGCCCGTCCTTGCGCAGAAAGCGGTCGCAGATCAGCAGCGGCACTTCATACTTGCCTCGCGGAAGATTCAGCGCATCTTCCACCGCATCGCGAATCACGAACATCCCCTGCAGTCCGGCATAGACGTTCAGCCGATTAATCCCCATCGCATGGTCGTGATAGAACAGCGTCGTCGCATCCTGCCGGTTCGGATAAAAATTGACCGCCGATTTACCCGGCACATACCAGTCCTCGGGATAGCCGTCGCTCTCCGGCGGAGTCCTGCCGCCATGCAGATGGACCACGCTCCGCACCTCCGGAACATCTTTCTCCGCTCCATGCAGCGTGTAGTCAATCGGCAAAAAATGTTTCAGCGGAAGCTCATTGGCCCACTCCACCAGCAGCGCCTCTCCGCTTCTGGTCTCAAAGATCGGCCCCGGCGAGCTGTTATCGAACCCCCACACGCGCGTAGGAGGCAGATCGCGATGCACCTTCATCCGCATCTCGCGCATCGCCACCCTGTAATACGGAATCTGCTCGCCGCTGCGCTCCGGGTTCGCCCGCGTTCCCGCACGCTTCGCTATCGGCGGAAGCGGAAGCTCATCGACAAAAGGCGTCAGCGTACCAGCGCCGATCACCTCCGAACTCGGAGCAGCCGCCTCATGCCCCATCCCATGGGCAGCCGCCGCCTCCGTCAACAGCAGACCGGTCGCAAACACTCCGGCCTGTCCCAGAAAACTCCTCCGAGTAATCAAATACACTCCTTTTTCAGGTTCGCTCTCTCTGCGTACCCGATCACTGCTTCGCCACCAGCCCGGTAGACTCGTTCAGGATGTAAGGCCGCGAATTGGAATGCTTGAAGTCGAACATCCCATTGATCGACCCGGCGATGGCATCGAAGGAGCCGCCGCCCACACGCTCGCCGCCAAGCCAGTTGTCCTCGATAAATCGGAGCACCGAAGTCTGGTCGGTCAAGGAGTGGTCCACGAAGTTTTGCCGCGCATAAGGGGAGATCACCAGCAGCGGCAATCGCGGCCCATAACCGCATCGCCCCTGTGCATGAGCAGTCTTCGGCCCCGGCAATGCAGTCGAGCCATCGCCGCACTTTCCCGGTCCGGTCAGCGCATCAGCCTTCGTCGTCGATTGATTCACGATGGGACCCATCTGATGGTCGTACCAGCCATCCGAGTCGTCATACGCCAGAATGACAGCAGTGCTTTTCCAGTCCGGCTGCTTCTGCAGAAAATTAATCACCTGAACAACAAATGTCTGCTCGTCCAGCGGATTGGAGTTCCCGGCATGGGCATCCTGATACGAGGGAGCTTTAAGGAAGCTGACTGCCGGAAAGTTCCCGGCCTTTACTGCGTCAAAAAAATCGTCCGTGTCGTACTGGTGATTCGCCGCATCACCGTCGCGGCCAATCATCTTGATGGATGTAGGCCGCACATGCTTCGGGTTTGCCGTCTCCTCGTAATACTGGAAAGGCTGGTGATGCGGGCTGTAATCATGGACCGTCAGCCGGACGATCTTCGAATAGGTGCTGCGCAGGCATCCCGTCGTCCCATTGGGGTTCGTCTTCGTCAGGTCGAACCCGCCCTCGAACCATCCCCACGTCACATTGCTCTTTGAGAGCATCTTCCCAATGTTATTGCCGCCTAAGCTCGCCAGCGCTCCCGAAGTCGGAGAACAGACATCGCCGATCGGCTCAGGGTCTCCAATCATCGTATAAGTGCCATCGCCGCCCTCGATAACCGTGTTTCCGGCGTTCACCTTGTCGCTGATGCCGTTGGTCTGACCCGAGATCAGCTCGATTGCCCCAGGCGTCGAAGGCCCAAACGTCGAACCGTACGAGTTGTCATTCAGCGCGTACCGCTGCGCATAGTTCCACATCGCAGTCACGGTATTGCCGTCGAAATAGCCCATCACCAGCCCCTTGGCCTGGTGCGCGTACAGGTCGGAGGCGTCCGCACTTTCGTTACCCAGCCGCTGCTTCACCTTTGGCGACCCCAACACCCCGGTGTACTTCGGAAACGAGTCCAGCAGCCCTGCATGAAAGGCACGCTGCTCCGCCGTATAGTCGTGGTTTTCATCCGCTGTTGCCGCCTGCGCCCGCGACAGCCGGAAGGGGTTGACCGCGTCCTTCCCATTCGCCTCGCGATTCAGAAAATTCGGATTGTGTTCCAACAGCGTCGAGTTCAATCCATTAATGGTGGGCGTATCCGGCTTTGCGTGAAATGCGGGTTCGCCCGTTGAATTCAATGCATTGGGATAAGTCCCGAAATAGTGATCGAACGAGATGTTCTCGCCGAAGATCACGACGACATGTTTGATGGGCGTGGCTGTAGGTTCAGCATCTTTACCAGCGGCCATCGCAATCCCCTGGCCAATCAAGGCAATCGCCAGAAGCGTTCCTCTAACAGAAATGGTCAACATATCCTCGATTCTTGATCCAAGTCGAAATTCAGGTCGAACCGGTCTTCCTTGAGGCGCAGTTGGGCTGGATTCACTCGCAATTTCAGCTTCTAAATAAATAGGTAAATGACTCTCAACATCCTGCCGTGAACTTTCCATACTATGCATGGCAAAGTTGCCGGCAGATTCCGTCTTCCTGACGCAAGGTGTCCATCATAGTCTCTGGAATCAGCTTTTCCTGAGTTCCACTCACCCATACGTTCAGCATGCAATCGTTATATAAAAGACCCGCGTCTCCAAAAGCGCGGTTCTCATCGAAATATCGAAATTCAGTGTTAAGATGATAGTTACGCGAAAGTGGCGAAATTGGCAGACGCACCAGACTTAGGATCTGGCGGAGCAATCCGTGGGGGTTCAAGTCCCCCCTTTCGCACCAACTCTTTATCATCCATTATCCGCAGGTATCTTCCGAAAGCGATTCAAATGAGCCAGCCCAATCAGCCCGCCGATCAACCCGCACTCAAGCTCACCACGACCGAGAACTACCGTGAGGACTACGCCAACAGCGTTCAGGTGCGCATGAGCGTATGGGACTTCTTTCTCGTCTTCGGTACCATGACCCAGAGCAGCCCTGAAGAGCTTCACGTCAAAAACTTCGAGGGCATCTACCTCAGCCCGCAACAGGCCAAGGCCCTCTGGAACGTGCTGGGCCACAACCTCGCCCAGTACGAGCAGGCCTTTGGCCAGATCACGCTGGAACAGGTTCCCGCGCAGCCCAATGGCCCCGTCCACTAAGAGCGTGCGCGCCCCTGTAGGAAATAAAAATTCCGCGTCCGGCGACATCCCTCTCTGGATGCTCTTCCCGCTCTTCTTCGTTGTCATCTATCTCTCTCACCTCAACCTCCTCCGCCTCCCTTATTTCTGGGACGAAGGCGGCTACTATATTCCTGCCGCGTGGGACTTCTTCCGCACCGGCAGTCTTATCCCGATCACCACCGCCACCAACGCCCATCCGCCGCTTCCGTCCATCCTGCTCGCAGGCTGGTGGCACCTCTCCGGATACGTCATCAGCGGCACCCGCACTCTGGTCTGCATCGTCAGCGCCTCTGCCCTGCTCGGCGTCTACAAACTCGCAAGAACCCTCGCGGGAGCCACGGCAGCAGCCGTCGTCACCTCCCTTACGGCCATCTACCCCATCTGGTTCGCGCAAAGCACGCTCGCCCACGCCGACATCTTCGCCGCTGCCTTCACCCTGTGGGGACTGGCCTTCTACTTCGACCGCGACGAAGCCAATCAGACCACCACGAAGAACCAACTCTTCGCGGCCATCCTGTTTTCCCTCTCCGCGCTGTCGAAAGAGACCGCAGTCATCACCCCTGCGGCCCTTGCCTTATGGGAGGCACTCCTCTTTCTCCAGAACCGCCGCAGGTCGCAAACCCTGAGCTGGATCGCCGCGCTCCTCTTCCCCATCCTTCCTCTCGCAGCCTGGTACGCCTTCCACTATCACCGCACCGGCTTCATCTTCGGCAACCCCGAGTATCTCCGCTACAACGCCACCGCAAACCTCAGCGCCTACCGCATCGCGCTCTGCCTCTGGCACCGCTTCCTTCATCTGACGACGCACATGAACCTGTTCGTCCCCGTCGTCGCGACCATCGCCCTCTTTCTGATCCCTGTCACCTCACCCGACGCACCCCAAAATATTCGTAAACCCGCGCTCAAGGCCATCGCCGTCATCCTCGTGGCCAACTGGATCGCCTTCTCCATCCTCGGCGGAGCGCTCCTCACCCGCTATCTGCTGCCCATGTATCCGTTGATCCTGCTCCTCTGCGTGTCGATATGGCGCAGGCATCTCCGCCGCTGGTGGCTCATCGCCGCGCTCAGCGCCGCCGCCTTTCTCTCCGCCATCTGGATCAATCCTCCCTACGCCTTCGCGCCGGAAGACAACCTCACCTATCGCGACATGATCGTCCTGCACCAGCAGGCCGTTCATCTCATCGAACAGCGCTACCCGCAGGCGACCGTGCTCACCGCATGGCCGGCCACCTCCGAACTCTCCCGGCCCGAGATCGGCTACACCCTACACCCCATCAAGGTCGCAGCCATTCACGACTTCTCTCTCCAGCAGATGCAACAGGCCGCCGCCGATCCCGGCGTCTACGACACCGCGCTGCTCTTCTCCACCAAGTGGGAGCCACCACCCGGCGCCATCAATCTCGGCAAGCGAAACGTATCCGCCGACACGCGCTTCTTCGACTTCCATCGCGACCTCCGCCCCGCGCAAGCTGCTGCCCTGCTGCACGGAGAGATTGTCTTCGAGGCGCACCGCAAAGGCGAGTGGGTCGCCGTCCTTCGCTTTCCCCGCGCCGTCAATGCCTCGCTCACGCTCCCCCCTTCGCGTTGACCCTCTATACTCGTAGCTGTGCTGAGACCGTTCAAACTGACCTCGCTCCTTCGAAAAAACTGGCTGCCTCTGGCGCTCATTCTGTGCTGCCTGTCAGCCACCTCCGGCCTCGCACAAACCGCAGCCGCCGCTCCCTCAGCCACGCCCGACGCCGCCCCAGCTGAGGTCATCGGACGTGTCGTTCTCGTCCTCCCCTTCGACAACCGCTCCGGCCAGCCCACCCTCGACTGGATCGGCGACTCCTTCCCCGACACCCTCAACCAGCGCCTGACCTCCGCCGGCTTTCTCACCATCTCCAATGACGACCGTCAGTTCGCGCTCGACCACCTCGGTCTCCCCGTGGACTTCAAGCCCACCCGCGCCACCACGATCCGCATCGCCCAGACCCTCGACGCCAACTTCGTCGTCGTGGGCAGCTACACCGTCAGCAATGGACGCATCGCCGTCCACGCGCAGATTCTCAACGTCGACAAGCTGCGACTCTCTCAACCGCTCGACGACTCAAGCGATCTTCCCCGCCTCTTCGATGTAGAAAACGCCATCGCCTGGAAGGTTGCGCGCCAGATCGATCCTCACTTCAACGTCGCCCAGCAGACCTTTCTCTCCGCTGCGGGAGGCGTTCCCCTCAGCGCCTTCGAGAACTACATTCGCGGCGTCGGCGCATCGTCTCCGCAGGAGCAGATCAAGCGCCTCCAGATGGCAATCGCCATCACGCCCAACTATCCTGCCGCTCTGCTCGCGCTCGGCAAGGTCCAGTTCGCGCAGGGAGACTTCGATCACGCCGCCGTAACTCTCGCCAAAGTTCCGCGCAGCGACCGCCGTGCGCTCGAGGCTGGTTTTTACCTCGGCCTCGCCCGGTTCAACTCCGGAAGATATGCCGAGGCGGAAGCTGCCTTTACCTTCGTCGCCAGTCGTCTCCCTCTCCCCGAGGTGGTCAATAACCAGGGCGTCGCCGCCAGCCGCCAGGGCCGCAACGCCATTCCCCTGTTTCAGCGCGCCTCCACCGCCGATCCCAGCGACGCGGACTACCACTACAACCTCGCCGTTGCCCAGCTACGCCAAGGCGACTTCGCCGCAGCGCAGCAGGAGGTCGACCTCACCCTGAAGCTCAGGCCTGCCGATCCCGAAGCCGCCCTGCTGAAGGCTCGAATCAGCTCCGGCCGCCGCCTCGAAACCTCTTCGCCATCCCCAAAGCCCGCCACCACAAAGCCAACCGCAAAAGCCGCGCCAGCCTCCTCCGGCAACTCCGACTTCGATCCGCTTGAGCGCATCCGCAGAACCTACTCCGAGGCCTCCTTCCGGCAGGCAGCCTTCCAGCTCGACCAGATGCGCGCCATGCGCCTCGCTCATCTGCCACCTGCCCAGCAGGCCACCGAGTACACCCAATCAGGCAAGGACTACCTCACCCAGGGCCTCATTCCCGAAGCCGAGCAGGAGTTTCAGGCCGCCATCACCGCCGATCCCTCCAGCGCCGAAGCCCACACCGGTCTGGCCCAGGTACGCGCGCACACCGGAGACACCGACGCCGCCCGCAACGAGGCCGAGACGTCCCTCAAGCTGCGCCCCACCGTCGACGCCTACCTTGTTCTCGCCCGGATTGAACTTCAGGCCAAGCAGTTGGCCGCCTCCGCCACCGATGTCAGCAATGCCCTCAAGCTCGACCCTAAAAATCCGGCGGCACTCGCCATGAAGCAGGCCCTGCTGGCCCGCGGACAGCGTCTCCCATGAAGACCTCTATAAAATTCCTCTTTCTCTTTTTCATCGCGCTCGCCTGTCTCGCACCCACAGCCTCCTTCGCTGACGCCGCAAAGTCCAACACCGTTGTCAATAACGTCGTGGTCAAACTCACCATCCACGACACCATCCAGCCCATCACCGCCGACTATCTGCAACGCGGCCTCAATGAAGCAGCACGCCTCCACGCCAGCGCAGTCCTCATCTCCCTCGGCACACCGGGCGGCCTGCTCGAATCGACCCGCGTCATGGTCGAAGCCATCGAGAACTCGCCGGTCCCCGTAATCATCTACATCTCCCCCACGGGCAGCCGCGCCGGGTCAGCCGGATTCTTCCTGCTCGAAGCGGCAGACGTCGCCGTCATGGCTCCCGGAACCAACGCCGGAGCCTCTCACCCCGTCGCCGAAGGCCGCCAGCCCGACGCTGTTCTCAAGGAAAAGATCGAGAACGACGCCGCAGCCTTCCTGCGTTCCTATGTCTCCCGCCGGGGACGCAATGTGCAGGCGGCAGAAGACGCCGTCCGCAACTCCAAGTCCTACAGCGACGAGGAAGCCCTCAATCTCAAGCTGATCGACCTCATCGCCCCCAACGATCAAGCGCTGCTCTCCACCCTCGATGGCCGCCAGATCAAGCGCTTCGACGGCAGCACCGTGACCCTGAACCTGCACAATGCCAAAGTCACTCCCGTCCCGCCGTCCCTGCGCGAACGCCTCCTCACCCGGCTGACCGATCCCAACCTCGCCGTGCTTATGCTCGTGCTCGGCGGCCTGCTCATCTATCTCGAATTCAATGTGCCCGGAACCATCATCCCCGGCTCGCTCGGAACGCTCTTCGTCCTGCTCAGCCTCTTCGGCCTGAATCTCCTACCCATTCGGCACACGGCGATCCTTCTGCTGATTGCCGCCGTCGTGCTGATGGTGCTCGAAACCAAGTTCGCCAGCCACGGCATCCTCGCGCTCACCGGCACCATTTCGCTGGTCTTCGGACTCGCCACGCTCGTCAACGGCCCCATCCCCGAGATGCAGGTCCACACCGGCACCGCTCTCGGCGCAGGCATCGGCTTCGGAGCCATCTCCTTCGGCCTCGCCTGGATCGCTCTCCGCGCCCGTCGCGGCAAAGTCCTTACCGGCCCCCAGGCCATGCTCGGCGCTGTCGCCATCGCGCAGACACCGCTATCCCCTAACGGCCAGGTATCGATCCGCGGAGAGCTCTGGCAGGCTTCCCTGCAAGGTTCGGCCCACCTCCCCAAAGGCGCTCACGTGCTCGTGCGCAGCATCGAAGGACTCACGCTCGTCGTCGAGCCCGCCGAAGATTCCGTCCCCTCCTGAGGGGCATCCCCCCGCCAACCGGGGTAAACTGAAAGCAGCGTCAGTTCTATCCAAACGTACCGCCCAAGGGAGTCTCGTCTCGATGTTGAATGTGTCCCGCCTGTCCTGTGTCTGGAGTCTTCCGATTTTCCTGCTCGCCACGCTCGCAGGACCATCCGCAACGGCACAGTCCCCCGCACTTGCCAAACAACTCTCCCGCATCGACTTCGGCGTCAGCGGAGTGGGCCAATTCAACAGCAGCGGCAAGGGCGTCGTCAACATCAACGCACAGCCCACCACCGTAACCCTGGATACCGGCAATACTCTCGGCGCGCTGGTCACCCTCCGCTATATCAAGTCCCCACTGATCGGGTTTGAAGGCAACTACGGCTATGCCCGCTACACAGAGAAGTTCACCCCGTTCGGTTCTCCGTTGCCCGGAAGCTCCCCAACCGGCGGCGTTCAGACCAATGTCGCGGAGTACACCCTGGGATACGTCGCGCATACGCCGACTTTGCTCGGCGTACAGCCGTTCGTCGCGGCTGGACTTGGCACCCTTGCCTTTCGCCCAACTCCCTTTGGCGGCCAGTCACTGCAAACCCAGGCGCGCGCGGCCTACTACTACTCCATCGGCGCGGAAAAGATGATCTTATCCTCGCACTTCGGCCTGCGCGGCCAGTTCCGTCAGGTCTTCTTTCTGGCGCCTGACTTCGGCCAGAATTACCTGACCATCAAGCACCACACCTCAACCTTCGAACCCGGATTCGGCTTCTTCCTACGCTTCTAATAGCCGCCAGCCAGCAAAACAACATCGACCGCGGATTACACGGATTAACACGGATGAGAGACAAAGCCTGATCCGTACTTTTCCGTTTAATCCGCGGTCGATTCAGGTTTCGTCTCATCCCGATGCGCCGCGCCGAAGCTTTACACAAACTTCAACTGCCCCGACTTCATCACCGAGTGCCGCCCCACCGCATCCCTCTGCGGAA
Organism: Terriglobales bacterium; assembly: GCA_041691575.1. Taxonomy (GTDB): domain Bacteria; phylum Acidobacteriota; class Terriglobia; order Terriglobales; family Acidobacteriaceae; genus Edaphobacter. The sequence goes on along the minus strand of JBEPUJ010000014.1, from coordinate 45,149 downwards.
AATCATTGCGATAGTGCGCTCCCCGGCTCTCCTCTCGCGCCAGCGCCGAAGCCACGATCATGCCCGCCACGGTATGCAGGTTGCGAGCCTCCAGAGCCCGCCGGAACATCCCTCGCGGCATCGTCACTGCCAGTGCATCCAGCCCCCGCTGCGCCCTCTGCAACCCCGCGGCATCCCGCAGCAGCCCCGCATCCTTCCACATCAAATTCCGCAGCTCCGTAATCCATCGCTCTGTAGCCGCCTCCCCGGTGACCCCACCGGCAACCGGCACAACCACATCCGCCGACTGATCTCTCTTCCCTAATCCTTGATCCCTGCCATCCTGATCTCTGCCATCAGCCAGCACTGCCTCTGCCGCCAGTACTCCAAACACCAGCCCCTCCAGCAGCGAATTGCTGGCCAGCCGGTTCGCTCCATGCACGCCCGTACACGCCGCCTCCCCCGCCGCATACAATCCCGGCAACGAAGTCCGCCCATGCACATCCGTCCGCACCCCGCCCATCAGGTAGTGCGCCGCCGGACGCACCGGGATCAAATCCCTGCCCAACTCCAGTTGATGCCCGGCTAAAAATCGTGAGATCCCCGGAAACCGCGCCTGCAAATCCTTCTTCACATGGCGCATATCGAGATACACCGGGCCGTCCATCCCTTCGCGCGTAATCGCCCGCGCCACCACGTCCCTCGGAGCCAGTTCCAGCAGAAGATGATACCGCTCCATAAACCGCTCGCCCTTCGTATTGACGAGATACGCTCCCTCACCCCGCAGCGCCTCGCTCATCAAAAACCTGGGAGCCCCCGGCGCACTGAACGCGGTCGGATGAAACTGGTAGAACTCCATATCGCTCACCTCGGCTCCCGCCCGGTAAGCCATCGCGATCCCATCCCCGGTAGCCACCGCCGGATTGGTCGTATCGCTATAAACCTGCCCCGCACCTCCGCTGGCCAGCAGCACCGCCTTCGCTCGAACGACTCGCACGCCGCCCTCGCCATCCAGCAGCGTCGCACCCGCCACGCGGCCATCTTCGACCAGCAGATCAACGCCGGTCGTCCATTCCATCAGCTCAATCGAATCCATCTCCCGCACATGCCGCAGCAGCGAAACGGCGATCTCCTTGCCCGTAGCATCTCCGTTAGCATGCAGTATCCGCGGCAGGCTATGCGCGCCCTCGCGCGTTCGCATCAGCTCCCCATCTTCGCGGTCAAACTTCGTGCCCCACGCCAGCAACTCCTCCACCCGTCTCGGCCCCTGTTCCACGAGCACCGCGGCAGCCTCGCGGTTCACCAGCCCATCGCCCGCGTTCATCGTATCTTCCAGATGCAGCGCCACATCTTCATCCCCGCCCATCGCCACCGCGATGCCGCCCTGCGCATAAGCCGTGTTCGACTCAGCCAGCTCTTCCTTGGTGACAACCATCACCTTGCCCACCCGCGCCAGGCAAATCGCCGCACTCAGCCCAGCAATTCCCGCACCGACCACAAGAAAATCAACTTGTTCCATCCTTCGATGCTACTACCCAAAAGCCCCCGCAGAATCATCGCAATACGCGATACGATGGAGATATTGTGCCAGTCATCGCCCTTAAGACTCCCTCCGCCGCCTACGACATCACCATCGCCTCCGGTCTCCTGCGGACGCTCGCGCCGCGCCTCAACAAGCTGATGCAAGGCAAGCCCTTCCGCCCTTTCATCGTCACCTCGCCCAACATCTGGGGCCTCTGGCACAAGCAGGTTCTCGCCTCCTTCAAGCAACCGCCCACCGTTCTCTTCCTTCCCAGCGGCGAAGCCCACAAGCGTCTCGCCAGCGTGGAATCGCTCGCCCAGCAACTGGCCACCGCCGGAGCGGACCGCGACTCGCTGCTCATCGCCTTCGGCGGCGGCGTCATCGGCGACGTCACCGGCTTCCTCGCCGCCATCTACATGCGCGGCATTCCCTACATCCAAATTCCCACCACTCTCCTCGCGCAGGTCGACTCCTCCATCGGCGGCAAGACCGGAGTCAATCTCGTCGCCGGAAAAAATCTCGTCGGCAGCTTCAACCATCCCCTCGCCGTCCTCGCCGACACCGAACTTCTCGCCACCCTGCCCCCTGCCCAACTCCGCGCCGGGCTACAAGAGTCCGTCAAAGCCGGAATCATCCGCGATCCCCGCCTCTTCAAATACCTCGAACAGAATGCCGAAGCCGTCCTCAGCGGAGACGCCAGGGCGCTCGCCCACGTCGTCGCCGCCAGCGTCCGCGTCAAGGCCAACGTCGTCGCCAACGACGAGCGCGAGTCCGGCCTGCGCATGATCCTCAACTACGGCCACACCCTCGGCCACGCCATCGAGGCCGCCACCAGCTACAAGCAACTCCTCCACGGCGAAGCCGTAGGCTGGGGCTCGATCGCCGCCACTCACCTCGGCCTATCGCGCAAGCTCATCACGCAGGCGCAGTCCGATCGCATCATCGCGCTCATCCTCGGCTACGGCCCGCTCTCGCCCTTCAAGGCCGCCGCCGCAAAGCTGGTAGCTCTCACCGCCGGCGACAAGAAGAACCGCAGCGGCACGCTCTCCTTCATCCTGCCCACCGGCATCGGCACCGTCCAGATCGTCCGCGACGTCACCTCCGCCGAACTCCTCACCGCCGCCGAATCCATGCTCGCTCTCATGCGCCAGCACACCGCTGCGCCCAAACCCACAGCCGCACGAAAGCGCAAGCGGTAATGGCAGCGCAGCTACCCGAACACGAACGTACCACCGGAGCCCGTCCCATCGGCGCCACCACCGATCAGGACGCCGCCGCGAACGTCCAGCAGATGTTCGACACCATTGCCCCGAAGTACGATCTGCTCAACCATGTTCTCTCGATCGGCATCGACCGCTGGTGGTGGTCCCGGGCCGCCCGCAGCTTCCGCCCCATCCTCCAGCGCCCCGAAGCCGTCGCCCTCGACCTCTGCTGCGGCACCGGCGACATGACCCTCGCCCTGCTCAAGCACCGCCCCTCAGCAGCACAAAACCGGGTGCCCCATCTTCGCGACAGTTCTATCGTCGCTAAGGTGGGAGAATCGCCACAAAATTCAGATCAACCCCTCATCGAGAGGGAAGACACTCCGGGTGCCCCATCCTTCGCAGCTTCATCGCGAAGGATAGGAGACGACAACCCTGAAATCGCCCCCATCCTCGCTGTAGACTTCTCCCACCAGATGCTCTCCCGCGGAGCCGAAAAGTTCGCCTCGCACAACATCCTCCCCATCGAAGCCGACGCCCTCCACCTGCCCCTGGCCGACAACTCCATCGATCTCGTCATCTCAGCCTTCGGCTTCCGCAACCTGAGCAACTACGAAGCAGGCCTCGCCGAACTTCACCGCATCCTCCGCCCCGGCGGCCAGATCGGCATCCTCGACTTCAACCAGCCCGAAGGCATCACCGGAGCGCTCTACAACCTCTACTTCAAGCAGATTCTCCCCCGCTTCGGCGGCCTCATCTCCGGAGACCCGGCAGCCTACACCTATCTCCCCGACTCCGTAGCCCGCTTCCCCCGCCCCGCCCGCATGATCGAACTCATCGCCAACGCCGGCTTCACCGACCCCACCTGGACCAGCTACACCTTCGGCACCGCCGGCCTCTACCGCGCCACCAAACCTTAGAGCAGGAACTCCCATTGGTGTAGAGTTTTGATTCCTTTTGGTTGTTATTCCGCAGCGAAGCGGAGGAATCTGCGGTTTGGGGTACCGATGCACCACCGGAGACGCCGCTCTAACTAGTAGGGCAGCCAACCTCGGCTGCCCCACCCACCCTACTTCACCAGATCCCGATACTCTTCCCGCACCGGCGTAAACACATCCAGCACCTCCGAAGCTTCCAGCGCCGAAGCCTGATGCTCCACGCCTCCGTCGACTACAAAACTGTCTCCCGCCGATACATCGAACGTCTTCTTCCCATCTATATCCACGCGCAGCGATCCCTTCACCACATACACCAACTGGTGATGAGGGTGGCTATGCCGCGCGCCCACCCAACCCTGCTCAAAGTAATGTCTCACCAGCATTAACTGATCGTTGTGCGCCAGTACCTGCCGCGTCATTCCTGCCTCCGGGGTGAAGCTCTGCGCCTCTTGCCCTCGAACCATGCTCATCTTGTCCGTGCTCATCTCTCCCCTTTACCAAAAGTTATGGTGCAACCGTTCTTTATAGAGTGTATTCTTCTGGCCAGCCATGGCAGCATCCTACGCGACCGATCTACGCAGGGCTCTGGACGCAGATGAAATCGTTCCTTACTTCCAGCCCCAGGTAGAATTACGCACCGGCCTCCTCACCGGCTTCGAGGCCCTCGCCCGCTGGCGCCACGCTGCCCACGGCTCCATCGCGCCGGATGTGTTCATCCCGCTCGCCGAAGATATCGGCGTGATCAGCACGCTCACTCGAAATCTATTGCACAAGGTCTTTGTCTCGGCCCCGGCAAGCTCCAACTCCGAAGATATCTCCATCTCGTTCAATATCTCCGCCCTCCAGTTTCATGACCGCTCTCTCCCCGACCAAATTCTTTCCGCCGCGCAAGATACAGGTTTTTCTCTTTCCCGGCTCGTCCTCGAGATCACCGAGAGCGCTCTGATCGACAACATGGACCAGGCGCTTTCCATCGCGCAGCAGTTGAAGACTCTCGGTGTACGCCTTGCCCTCGACGACTTCGGCACCGGCTACTCCAGCCTCCGTCATCTCCAGTCCCTGCCCTTCGACGAACTCAAGGTCGACGCCAGCTTCATCCGCGAGATGTCGGACACGCGTGAGAGCAGAAAGATCGTCGCTGCCGTCATCGGCCTCGGCCATAGCCTGGGCCTCACCACGGTCGCCGAAGGCGTCGAGACCAAAGCCCAGGCCGACATGCTCCTCCGGCTGGGCTGCGATCGCGGCCAGGGCTGGCTCTATGGCCCTCCCATTCCCGCATGTGACCTGCCCAGCGTTCTCTCCGTCTGGCCGCTGGCACTTACCGCCGGCCCGGAATCTTCCGGCGACGACAGGCTGCCCAGCCTCGAAGCCCTTCCCGCGCAGCGCCTCGCCCAGTTGCAGGCAATCTACGACGGCGCTCCCGTCGGCCTCTGCTTTGTCGACCGCAATCTCCGCTACATCAGCATCAACCAGCGCCTCGCCGAGATCAATGGCGCTCCCGTCGCCGACCATCTTGGCAGACCTATCCAGGAGATGATCCCCGAGCTCTTCCCTACTCTCGAACCATATATCCGGAGCGCTCTCAGGGGGGAATCCTTCAACGATCTCGAAATCTCCAGCCCACGACCCAACGCCGATGGTCATCCCCGGACCTTTCTCGTCAGCTACCAGCCCGTCCGCGATGAAGCCGATGAGGTGATCGGCATCTCCATCGCCGTCATCAACATCACCAAACGCAAGCTCGCCGAAGAGGCTCTTCGCGAGAGCGAAGACCACTACCGCCACTCCGTCCAGCTGAGTCCTCAGGTTCCCTGGACAAGCGATCCCCAAGGCATGATTCTCGAAGCGGGCCCGCTCTGGCAGACGGCCACGGGATTGACATCGGAACAAACGCACGGCGACGGTTGGATCAAGGGACTGCATCCCGACGACGTTGTGCCAACCCTTCATCGATGGAACGCTTCCCTGCGAAGCGGACGTTCGCTGGATATCGAATTTCGTATCGGCCACGGCGATGGAGTGTGGCGCTGGGTGCGCTCCCACGCGGCGGCGCGCCGGGACTCCTCCGGCGGGATTATCCGTTGGTATGGAAATCTCGAAGATATCGACGACCGCAAAAAAGCTGAAGAGGCTCTCCGCGAAAGCGAGGCTCTTCTCAGGGCCATCTTCGACGCCGTCCCTGTAGGCATCCTCATCGCAGACGTTCCTAACGGCCGCGTCCTTATGAGCAATCCTCGGGCGGAGGCGATATTACGCCGCGCCATCCCCATCGGTAAAAGTATTGATACTTACCGCCAATCGAATCTCTTCCACGCCGATGGACGCAGCTTCGGGGCCGAAGAATATCCCATCGAACGCGCCATCGGCAGTGGCCAGACAACCGATCCCGAAGAGATTCTCTATCGGCGCGGCGACGGCACCCACGCCTGGATCAGGACGACCGCTGCGCCCGTCTGCGGAAAGAACGGAAGTATCGTGGGCGCTGTGCTCGCCATTCAGGATATCGACGAAGCCATCCAGGAAAAACAGAAGCTGCTGGAACTCGTGTCAAAACTGGAACACCAGCTCAACGACCGCCCCTGACCTGCAGAGCTGAGCCCCAGGGAAGGTCTGATTAAGTCTCCGAAGATTCCCTCAGCGGCTAAAGCCGCACTGCAAGCAACGCGCTTACGGCACGGCTGAAGCCGTGCCCTTAACAGAGCCTGACTTAATCAGAAGCTCCCCAGAGCGGATTTTCTTGTGGTATATGGAATTCGGCGACCATAGCGCCAAGGGCGCGGACTATACCAGCTTAGGGCAAAGCCCTAGGTCCGCGGGAGTACCGGAGGGCAACGGCTGAAGGAGGTTGCTGAAAAAGTCCAGTTTTGTTAAGGACACGGCTTCAGCCGTGCTGTAAATGCTTTGCTGGCAGTGCGGCTTTAGCCGCTGAGGGCTCTTTGCGCACCGCAACGGAGTTCTTCAGCAGCCTCTGAAGGCCCGATCCATCTCCTTGCCACAGGTCGCGATACACCATTAAGAAATTTGCTCTAGTGTTTGATCAGCCACATCAACCAGCTTGCCGCAATCGTCCCCACCACGAACAACCCAAAGCAGAACGCGCCAAACCGGATCATCATCCGTGGCTCCGACCGCTGCGTAATGCCGAAGACCACCGAGGTAAACAGGGCGAACAGCAGCACTGCTTCAAAATGCGTCATCGTCAAGAGGCTTTCCTCCCGGTCGCCAGCGAATGCGCGTCCACCGCCGCAATTACGTTCAGCAGCCCCGCCACCACCATGAACTTGGTCCCATAGTCGCCCGTAACCGTGACCACCGCCGCCTGGCCAAGATCAAAGACCTTCGCCACAACATAGAGCAGCCCCGTCCCCAGGTCGCCCGCAAAGTTCAGAATGTCCAGCAGATCGCCTGTATTGGGCGAGTAGATCTTGCCCCGCAGAGCGATGCCGATGCTGAACATCAGCACCAGCGTCACAAACAGCACCAGTCCCCGCACCCATTTTCCCAGCAGCAGATGACCTGCACCCGGAACCAGCCATCCGGCAACCAGCACCAGAAGCGCCATCGAAGAAGATCTGCCAGCGGCGCGCGCCGGAACCTGTACGTTATTCGCCATTTCAGTTGTCATCATAGCAGTTACGCGGCGGCGGCTACACCCGCACCAACTCCGTCTGTATCCTTCCCGTCACCTCGGCCTTCCCCGCTCGTGTCATCATATCGATCTCGCTGCGCACCCCGAACTCACCGGGAAAATAGATCCCCGGCTCCACCGAAAAGCAGGTATTCGGCAGAATCCGCCGCTCATCGTGCGTCTCCAGATTGTCGAGATTCGCTCCATTCCCATGGATCACCGTGCCGATATTGTGCCCCGTCCGATGCGTAAACCACTCCCCAAACCCGGCTCGCCGAATCACCTCGCGAGCGGCGTCATCCGCCTCCCAACCGGCAATCGGGGTATTCGAGGCAAAGGCATCTTTGACCACAGCGATGGATGCGTCGCGAGCGTTACGGACGGTCTCGAAGATGTTCTGCTCGCGCTCTGTCGGCTCGCGGTCAACAACGCCGGTCCAGGTGATGTCGTACCAGACGGCCTGTGGATCATGCGCGAGTTTGGCCCAGATATCGATCAGGACGAAGTCGCCCGAGCGAATGGGCCTGGAGGACGCTGCCGTAGGCTCGTAATGCGAGTCCGCCGAGTTCGCGCCGACCGAGACGTTGGGGCCGTGATCGGTCCAGAGACCGGCGCGCTCGATGCCCTCCTGCAGGAAGGTGACCATACTGTGCTCGTCGGTGTGCTCGTCGGTGCCCCCCTTGCGGGCAGCTTCGCCGATGCGGTTCCACCCGGCGCGAAGCACTTCGTCGAGCTTTTGCTGGGCCGCGTAGTGGCTGGCAATCTGGGCTTCGCTGAGGACGGCCTCGAAGATGCTGACCAGATCGGAGGAAGAGACGACTTCCATTCCCATGCCGCGAACCAGCTCAATCGTCCCGGCATCGACCATGGAGACGTACATAATCGCATTGCGCGGGGAGTACTGCATCGCGACTTTTCCTGCTCCCCCCACCATCGTTTCGAGCTTCTGCTCCAACTCCTGCCACGACGAGTACTCTTCCTTGGAGCCGGGCAGAGTATCGAGTTTGCCGGACTCGATGCGGTGGACGAGTTTGCCGGCCTGGCCCTGCGCGGGGATGAAGTAGAACCAGCGGCGGGAGACGAAAGAATCTTCGTCGAGCCCCAGGATGCGGTAGGCAAGTGGATCGCGATGATGGTGATCGTAAAACAGCCACCCATCCAATTTCTGGTCACGAAGCGCAGCCTGAATCGCAGCAATATCCATGCACGCCATCTTAACCCACTCGTCTCAGATAAACTGCACGGCGCGAGTTTCGAGATCCTCTAGACGAATTCAGAACCCGCTTAATTCCACTGCAAAAACGTCATCTCGACCGAAGCCACGGTTTCGCCCACCCCAAATCCACGTCATCTCGACCGAAGCCGCGCGGTTTTATCGCGCGGCGCAGTGGAGAGATCCCTGTATTTTTCCTTGGTTCCAGCCACCGCTTGTTCCCCGGGCTTCACTTCGCTCGTTCGGCCACGCGGCGATTTTTCACAAGCAGGATCAAGCCCGCGTTTAGAACCGTAAGTCCCGCCAGAAGATACAAGCCCGCCCGCTGTGAACCAAAATATTCGTCGGTCCAGACCTTCAGGTTGGGTGCAAGGAATCCGCCCAGATTGCCCATTCCTATCACCGCGATCCCGCCGGCCGCGGCGCGGTCGGCCAGGTATCCCGTTGGAAACGTCCAGAAGAGCGGTTGCACGGCAATAAATCCTGTGACCGCAAGCGAAAGCATGACCAGTCCCATGCGTGGCCCGGCAGTGGGAAACGCAAAACTGGCGCAACCCGAGATCAGCAGCGCCAGCGATGCGAGTTGCCGATGTTTATTGAACTTATCGGCTGCGCGCGGCAGGAAATAGACAGCGACCAGCGTGCAAATCCACGGGATTGCCGACACCAGGCCGACTTCGATCCCCACCGGCTTATGCAGCAGGGCCGATATCTCAACAGGAAGATAGAAGACAGCCCCATAGGTGCTGATCTGGATGAGGGCATAGATCAGCAGAAAATGCATGACCCGACGATCACGCAGCATGGGGAGAATCTCCGCGGGCCCAACAGAGTGCCGCTCCTCCTCTTCAGAAGCCAATGCCTTCGCCAGCGCCTGTTTCTCCTCCGCGGACAGCCATGCAGCATTGGACGGCCTGTCATCCAGATACCAGAATGCGAAGCCCCCGACAGCGACTGCGATAAAGCCTTCCACAAGAAACATCCACTGCCAGCCTTGGAGCCCGCCCCACGGACGGATCTCCAGCAGCATCCCCGAGAGCGGGCCGCCAACGATGAGAGCAAGCGGAACCCCCAGGTAGAACAGTCCAAGAACCCGGCCGCGAGCACGGTTCGGGAACCAATAGGTCAGGTAGAGGATCGCGCCCGGGAAAAAACCGGCCTCCAGTACGCCGAGCAGCAGCCGCAACAGGTAGAACGAGGTGGCTCCGCTGATGAACATGGTGGCCATCGACACGACTCCCCAGCCCGCCATGAGTACAGCCAGCCAGATCTTCGCGCCCACTTTATAAAGAATCAGGTTGCTGGGGAATCCGCACAGGGAATAGCTGATAAAAAACAGGCCCGCGCCCAGAGCATAGACAGCCTCTGAGATACCTTCCGATTGCTGCAACGCCTGCTTGGCAAAACCGATATTCGAGCGGTCGAGAAATGAGACGACGTACATGAGCATCAGGCAGGGTGCCAGCCGCCTGATCGTTCGCGAGATCGCGCGGTTCAAAGCGGCATCGGATGCACTAAGGTCTACAGCAGAAAAATTCAATGCCGGTCTCATCCCTCTTGTGACAGATTTGCCTTAGGGAGCCTTTGATTAAGTCAGGCTCTGTTAAGGGCACGGCTTCAGCCGTGCCGTAAGTGACTTGCCCGCAATGCGGCTTTAGCCGCTGAGGGAATCTTCGGAGACTTAATCAGACCTTCCTTAGAAACTTTAGTAGCGCTCTAAAAACGTCATCTCGACGAACTTTTACTCATGCTCCCCAAAACGTCATCTCGACCGAAGCCGTGCAGTTTCATCGCACGGCGCAGTGGAGAGATCCCTGTATTTCGACTCTGGGCGCTGTTACCAACGCTCCTGCGTGATGTCAAGCCCCCAGACTCTCCAAAACCAACCGGGTAAATCTCGCAAGTTATATCAAAACAGACACTTACGATGCCAAATAAATATATCCCAGCCGTGGCACTTTAGTTCCGCCCCATTCGGTAAAATAGAAACAGCAGAAAAAATAAGGCCCAGCGAATTCGCTGGGCCTAACTTGTTTAGATAAAATACTTTGCCTGTAACGTATCTGGAATGAATACTTTACCCTTTTACCCTCTCCCTAAAGTATCTACTATCAATACTTTGGGTCGGAAGTACCCCGGGGGGGTACCCCCTCAAGGGCACAAACAGCGAGCCGGAAAAATTCCCGGTCTCTATGCGTTGACCGAGGTTTCCGCCGCTGCGGCGGCTGCCTCAGCGGCTACCCTTTCCTTCTCAGCCTTCTCCGCCTTGCGCGCAACGGCTGAGTTCTGGCCAAGCTCGGCGGCGAGCGTTTCGGTGGTGAACGACTCGATGATGTCGCCCGCCTTGATGTCCTTGAAACCGGCGAGATCGATACCGCACTCGACACCCTGCCGGACCTCGCTGACGTCGTCCTTGACGCGCTTGAGACTGGAGATCTTGCCCTTCCAGACCTCGACGCCATCTCGCAGAACGCGCACCTGCGCGTCGCGCTTGATGAGGCCGTCGGTCACGCGGCAACCGGCGATCTGGCCGACCTTGGTGATCTTGAAGACCTGAAGCACTTCGGCGCGGCCCGCGTAGTTTTCCTTGAAGACCGGTTCGAGCAGGCCGTACATCGCCTTGGTGATCTCGTCCTGGAGCTCATAGATGATCGAGTGCAGACGAATCTCGACGTTCTCGCGCTCGGCGATCTCGGCAGCCTTGCGGTCGGGCCGGACGTTGAAGCCGATGACAACCGCGTTCGATGCCGAAGCCAGCAGCACATCGGACTCGGTGATCGCGCCGACGCTTGAGTGCAGCACGCGAACGCGAACCTTCTCGGTGGACATGCGCTGCAGCGAGTCGGCCAGAACCTCGACCGAGCCCTGCACGTCGCCCTTGAGGATCAGGTTCAGGTCCTTCATTCCGGCCTGCTTGATCTGTTCGGCGAGTCCTTCGAGCGAGACGCGAGAACTCTTGGCCAGTTGCGCCTCGCGTTCCTTCATCTTGCGGTACTGTGCAATGCCCTTGGCCTTGTCGCGGTCCGCCATCACCAGGAAGGTGTCTCCGGCGTCCGGCATGCCTTCGAGACCGAGGATCTCGACCGGAGTCGATGGTCCGGCTTCGGTGATGGAGCGTCCACGATCGTCGAACATGGCGCGGATCTTGCCGAAGGTATTGCCGACGATGTAGCTGTCGCCCAGGTGCAAAGTCCCGTTCTGGACGAGGATCGAGGCGACCGCACCGCGGCCACGATCGAGTTTCGCTTCGATAACGGTTCCGACGGCAGGACGATCCGGCTGCGCCTTGGGTGCGGCGATGTCGGCGACCAGGCAGATCATCTCTTCGAGCAGGTCGAGGTTGAGACGCTTCTTCGCGGAGACTTCGACGAATTCGGTGTCGCCGCCCTGGTTGGAAGGCTGAAGACCGCGAGCGGACAACTGCTGGATGACCTTCGCGGGGTTCGCCTCGGGCTTGTCGATCTTGTTGACCGCCACGATGATGGGAACGTTCGCGGCGCGGGCGTGATCGATAGCTTCGAGCGTCTGGGGCATGACTCCGTCATCGGCGGCAACCACAACGACAACGATGTCGGTGACCTTGGCTCCGCGGGCACGCATACGGGTGAAGGCCTCGTGACCCGGCGTATCGAGGAACACGATCTCGCGCCCAAAGGCGGGAGAGTCGGGCTTGGTGATTTTGACCTTGTACGCGCCGATGTGCTGGGTGATGCCGCCGGCTTCGCCGCTGGCGACGTCGACCTTGTCGTTCTCCGTGGAGCGAATGGCGTCGAGCAACGAGGTTTTGCCGTGGTCGACGTGGCCCATCACCGTGACGACGGGTGAACGGGTGATCTCGACCATGCCGGTCGTGTCTTCGAGGAAGCCTTCGATGGCCTCGTTCTCCAACTGCTCTTCGACCGTGATGACCTGGGCATCCGCGCCGAACTGCCGCGCCACGTCCTTAACCAGCTCTCCTTCGAGCGACTGGTTGACGGTAACGAAGACGCCGCGCATGAGCAGGCTGGCGATCAGGTCCTTGCCGCGCACGTCGAGCTTCTCGGCAAGGTCCTTGACGCTGATGCCTTCGGTGACGGTGATGGTGCGGGTGATCGGCACCGGTTCGCGCGAGATCTGCTGGCCGCCGTAACGCGGTGGCGGCTGAAAGCCCTTCATTGGGCCTTCCTTGGACTTCTCGTAGCGCTGTCCGCCGCGACGCTGGCCAGGACGTGCCGCTGGGCGCATGCCCTCACCCGGGCCGGGCATTACGCCGGGAGCACCAGGAGCGCCGCCGGGACGCGCGCCAAAGCCAGGACGTGCGCCAAAGGCGGGACGTGCACCGCCGGGAGCAAAGCCAGGACGGCCGGGAGCGCCGCCCGGACCACCGGGCCCACCAGGATAGGTGCGGGTCGGGTGCATGGGCCGGCGAGCGCCGGGAGCCGTGTATGGAGGACGTGAACCGGGAGCGCCAGGAGTCTGAGGCCGTGGGCGCTCAAAGATGGGACGGCTGCGCGCCGGTGTTCCCGGAGCGACCGGCGGTGCGGTGTAGATAGGACGCGGTCCCGTCTGCGGCATGATGATGCGCCGCGGAGGAGGTCCTGCGGGCACGACTGGCGCCGGAATTGCTGCTTCAACCGGGGTCTCGGCTACTGCTGCGACTGCCGTCTCGGCCTCGGATACAGCCGGAGAGCTTGAAGACGCGGGCGCGGCAGGCTGCGGTGCAGATGCAGGCGCGGCAGCAGCTTCGGCTGGAGGTGCAGGCGCGGCAGGCTTCGCTGGGCTCGGAGCAACCGCAACAGGCGGAGCAACGGCAACAGGGGGATGCACAGCCGCAGGAGCAGCGGCGGGCGGGCGAGCGATCACAGGGCCGACCGGCGGCTTGCTGGCGATGGCTGGCGCCGGAGCGGGAACAACGATATTTGCGGCCTGCCGAGGCAGCGGAACGATGCGGCGAGGCGCCGGCGGAGTTGAAGATGCTGGAGCCAAGGCGGCGACGGCAACCGGAGCGGCTGCTTTTGGCGGCGCAGCGGCGACAGGCACAGAGGGCGGAGGCGCAACCACCGCTTTAGGACGCGGCGGCGCGGCCTTGGCCGCAGCCTCAGCCTGCTTGCGCTCAAGGATAGCCTTCAGGGCGTCGCCAGGCTTGGAGACCTTCGAAAGATCAAACCGCGGCTTGACCTCGGCGGGCTGCCTGCTCGCACTTGCGGTGCGGTTGCCGCCGTTGAAATAGTTGCGCACTTTCTCGGCCTGATCGGCCTCGATGGAGCTGGAGTGCGTCTTTCCAGTAACGCCGATTGCTTCGAGCGCGTCCAGAATCGGCCTGCTCTTTACTTCCAGTTCCCGTGCCAGATCGTTGATTCGAACTTTGCTCATCCGTCCCTTTTCGCTTCCCTGCGCCCTTAGCTGTTCATATCAGCCTCATTGAGGTAGGAATCTTTATTGTAATTATCTCTGAAATACCGGTCCGGCGATTTCAGAGATCGTTGTGGTGTATGGCTCGACCGGCTAACCACGGTCGTGCCCATCCGAATCGATGCCTTCACCGGAGGTCTCCTGGCTCTCGTTCACCAGTGAATCTACGGCGTCATTATCTGTTTCAATCTGCTCTTCACGCGCATCGGCGGCACTGAGTGCATCGCTGGCTTCATCTTCAGCATCTGCAATCTGTTCCGTCGAGACGTCGTCAACCTCTTCAGCCGTTCCCGTCTCTGCCTCTTCGGCAAGAATCGCTTCCGGCGTTTTGGCTGCGGCCTCGCCCTCGGCTTCTTCGCCTTCCGATGCGGCTTCTGCTGCCGGCGCTTCAACCACTGGGCGCTCCTCGCCTTCCTCGTATTGACCGAAGTAATGGCGCACTGCGACGGAGATCTTCTCGACCGTCTTTTCGCCGATGCCGGGAACCTCTTCGAGCTGCTCGGGCGTCATATCGGCCAGTGCTTCGACCGTGGTGATGCCTGCGGCGATGAGCTTCTCGAGAACAGCTTCGCCAAGCTCCGTGACCTGCTCGATGGGCGTAGTGGGACCGCCGCCCATGGCCTGCATCTGCTGCTCGACCTCCTGGCGCTTCTCCTCTTCGCTCTTGATATCAATCTTCCATTGCAGCAGCTTCGCCGCAAGCCGGACGTTCTGGCCCTTCTTGCCGATGGCGAGCGAGAGTTGCGTGTCATCGACGATGACCTCGATCTGCTTGTCGGCGAGGTCGACGATGGAGACGCGGCTGACCTTTGCGGGTTGCAGCGCCTTCTCGGCAAATGTGGTGATCTCTTCAGAGAACTCGATAATGTCGATCTTTTCGCCGCGCAACTCGCGGATGATCGATTGGACGCGCATGCCCTTCATGCCGACGCAGGCGCCGACCGGATCGACGTCCTTGTCGCGGCTGACGACAGCAATCTTTGTGCGCTCGCCGGCCTCGCGGGCGATGGCGCGGATGGTCACGGTGCCATCGTAGATCTCGGGAACTTCGCTCTGGAACAGGTTCTGCACCAGACCCGGCGCGGCGCGGGAGACGATAACCTGCGGGCCTTTGGCGGCGCGGTCGACGCGGAGAAGAACGACGCGGACGCGCTCGCCGACGGCGAACTGCTCCAGCCGCGACTGCTCGCGCTTGGGCATGCGGGCCTCGGCCTTGCCCAGGTCGAAGATCACGTCCATCGGCTCAAGGCGCTTGACGGTGGCGTTGAGGACCTCGCCGGCGCGGTGGTTGTACTCGTTGAAGACGGTATCACGCTCAGCTTCGCGGACCTTCTGGAAGATGACCTGCTTGGCCATCTGCGCGGCGATGCGGCCGAGCGGTGTCGTGTCCTTGTAGAAGCGGAGTTCGCCGCCGACTTCAACCTCTGGAGCGAGTTCGCGCGCCTGCTCGAGCGTCAACTGATTGACGTCGTCTTCGACCTGCTCGGGCGTTTCGACCACGGTCTTGTAGACATAAGCGCGGATTTCGCCGGTCTCGCGGTCCATCTCGGCGCGCATGTTTTCCTGCGTTTTGTAGTACTTGCGGGTGGCAAGAGCGATGGCATCCTCAACCGCGCCCACTACGATCTCGGGCTCGATTCCCTTGTCCCGGCTTAACGTCTCAATCGATTGATACAGAACACTTGCCATCGGTCACTTGTCCTTCACTGCCCATAAAATACAGGGCTTCTTCGAGCTTATTGTCTCTTTGATGCGGGTAACTAGATCTCCGCGACCAGGTTTGCCTTTTCGATATTTGCCAACGGTATATCGACGGTTTGTTCGGTTGCGGCCTTCTTTGCCTTGCCTTTTTGCTTTACGGCGGAGAGGTCGATGGTCGCGGTGTTGTCCGCGAATCCGGTAAGACGGCCTTGCCACTGCCGGTTATTGTTGATCGGCGTAAATGTTTGGATCTTCACCAGATTCCCCTGGAATCTGGCGAAATCTTCTGCGCTGGACAGCTTGCGCTCAAGACCGGGCGAAGAGACCTCGAGGGTATATTCAGCGCCGGGAATCAGGTCTTCTACATCGAGGACAGTACCGAAGTCCTGGGCAAAGGTGGTGCAATCTTCGTGAGTTACGCCGGAGAGCCTCTCCACCGGAACGCCCTTTGGCAGCTCTTCGGGGTTGGCGGTTTCTGCCAGCTTCGCGCGCTCAAGTGCATTCTTTTCGACGAAGATCCGCAGAGTCCGGAACTTGCCGCCGCCCTGGAACTCGATATCGACGAGGTCGAGGTTATGCGACGCTGCGACGCGTTGGGCGGTGGCTCGAATTGTGTCTAATTTCAGGGCCATGGTGATGTTTTGCCGCGATTTCCAATTGCTTTTTAGGACAAATAAAAAGTGGGCTCTGGCCCACTCATCTCTTCCGTCAAATGGCCGGTGCGATCACGGCTCAATCTACATCAACTATAGGACGGAACAAAATCGTCTGCAACCTCCATGATACATCCAGATTTTGGGGAATTCAATGGGAACAGACTTTTGCTGGGGTTTTGCGCTGGGTTCCTTCAGGAAACACCGCTGCGTTCGAGAACCGGCTTGAGATCGACGATCGGAGTGCCATCGATGGCCTCCAGCCCCTGCACCAGAAGCCAGCCGTCGCCGTCCGTGCTGAGAACCTTTGCGCGATGCAGACCTATCGGGTTGGGACGATCCGGAGAACGCGTTGCAAACACCCCCTTCTCACGATTAAGCGTATCGCCTCGTGGATGCACCTTGAGCACAGATCGCCGCGATTCATGGAGCCACGTCAAGATCCAGATCTCTTGCCCAGCCTCGATGCCATCGAGGCCCTGGGCAAATTCCGGGTGGATTTCCAGCCGTGCGTCGGGAGCGCCCTCCGATCCCTGATGCGGAGCGCCGGAGCGCGTCTTGAGGGTGGAATGCACATAGCCGATCGGAGAGAGTTCGAAGCTCATGGGGATATTCATAACAGAAGCCGGGGGCATGAAATACCCCGATGCGCGCCGGTGTGTCGCCGGTATGCTAACCGGGGTGTATTTGCTATGGGTCGTGGGCGACTCTACAATCGATCTAATCCCCGCGACATTAGGGCTCTGTTGACGCCTGGCCGCTCGCCCGGACCCATAAATATATGATCAATTCTCCGATTCCTGAAGCCCTCACCTTCGATGACGTTCTCCTCATTCCCGCCTATAGCGACATCATCCCGACCCAGGTAAGCACGCAGACGCAACTGACCAAGAACATCAGCCTGAACACGCCGCTGGTCTCGGCGGCAATGGATACGGTGACAGAGTCGCGGCTGGCGATTGCGATGGCGCAGCAGGGTGGACTGGGCGTTGTCCACCGGAATCTGAGCATCGAGCAGCAGGCAGGCGAGATCGACAAGGTCAAGCGGTCGGAGAGTGGGATGATCGTCGATCCGGTGACCATCGACCCGGAGCAGACGATTGCCGCGGCGCTGGATGTGATGCGGCGGTACAAGATCTCGGGCGTGCCGGTGACCAAGAACAAGAAGCTGGTCGGCATCCTGACCAATCGCGACCTGCGCTTTGTCTCGCGCACCGATCTGACGATTGATTCGGTGATGACGAAGACGAACCTGATTACGGTTCCGGTAGGCACGACGCTCGAAGAGGCTGAACACATCCTCCATCAGCATCGGGTGGAGAAGCTGCTGGTCGTCAACGACGACTATGAGCTGAAGGGCCTGATTACCGTAAAGGACATTCAGAAGAAGCTGAAGTATCCCAATGCGTCC
This sequence comes from Terriglobales bacterium, assembly GCA_041691575.1. Lineage (GTDB taxonomy): Bacteria > Acidobacteriota > Terriglobia > Terriglobales > Acidobacteriaceae > Edaphobacter. The sequence continues at coordinate 27,511 of JBEPUJ010000014.1, read as the reverse complement.
AAGGACAGCCAGGGCAGACTGCGGGTGGCAGGAGCAATCGGAGCGACGGGCGACTTTCTGGAGCGGGCGGCCGAACTGGTGGCGGCGCGAGTGGATGCGCTGGCAATCGATTCCGCGCATGGACACTCTTCGCGGGTTCTCGAAGCGGTTGCCGAGGTGAAGAAGCGCTTCCCTGACGTCGATCTGATGGCGGGGAATATCGCGACCTATGACGGTGCGATGGCCCTGATCGATGCGGGAGCCGACGCTATCAAGGTCGGCATCGGGCCGGGATCGATCTGCACGACACGCATGGTAACGGGCGCTGGAATGCCGCAGATTACGGCCATCTCGGAAGCGTACCGCGCGGCCAGCCAGCACGGAATTCCGGTGATTGCCGACGGCGGCATCAAGTATTCGGGCGACGTGGCCAAGGCCATTGCCGCCGGTGCCAGCGTGGTGATGATTGGCTCGCTGTTTGCCGGGGTGGATGAGAGCCCGGGCGAGACGATCCTGTATCAGGGGCGGTCGTTCAAGGCCTATCGCGGCATGGGTTCGCTGTCGGCGATGTCGCAGGGCTCGGGAGAGCGGTATTTCCAGGGCAAGGAAGATATTGACGAGGCGGCAAGCACGGAGCGCCCGTCACTGACGGCACGGGAGGGCAGCTCGCAGAATCGGCTGGGCAAGTTCGTTCCCGAGGGGATTGAAGGGCGGGTTCCTCATCGCGGACCGCTGGAGGCGATGGTCTACCAGTTGGTTGGCGGGTTGCGGTCCGGCATGGGGTATCTGGGGTGCTCGACCATCGCAGATTTGCAGACGAATGCACGGTTTATCCGGATATCGAATGCGGGGCTGCGCGAGAGCCATGTGCATGATGTGATCATCACGCGGGAAGCTCCGAACTATCACGTGGAGTAGGAAAAACAGGGACTAGGAACCAGGGACTAGCGGGCAAAGACTTCGTTCGAACCTTGGATGGTGCTGCGTAGACGTTGCCCGTCTACGGAACCGGGATTGCGCCCAACTGTTGCAGCATGCTCAGACTGTCCATGAGCATGCGACTGTCAACCATCTTGCCCGCCACCACATGGTCGATGACCACACCCTTGACGCTGATGCTTTTACCTGTGGCGGGAATACCGAAGAAGACGCCGCGATGCGTGCCGGACCAGGTGAAGCGGCTGGCCACCTTATCCCCTTCAGCCACCATCTCATCAAGAACCCAATGGATATCCGGAAACGCAGCGCGTATGCCGCCGATGACTTCCTTTAGACCATCTCGCCCTTGCTGTTGGCCGGGGAGAGGATCCAGCTCTACAAAGTCAGCGGCAACCAGATCATCGGCTCGTTCCAAACGTCCCTGATTAATTACCTCTTCGACAAACATGCTGATCACTGCCTTGTTGCCCGTTTCCATTCTTTCCTCCCTGACAAGAGCTCTTCATCACGTCCTGAATCTGCTGGAATTATAGCGTCACCTCTAAGTTGCAGCGTATAAAAGGCTTAACACCTATTTGCAGCTATCAGCAACAGACAGCAACAAAAGGATTCCGCCATGTGTGGGTCAGCGTCGGCAGTTGTTTGGAGATTAGGTTTTGTTGAAGACCATCGCCTCGAAGCGATGGCGGGTGTGGAAGCCGAGATCTTCGTAGAGGTTCACGGCTTGATGGTTGGCTTCGGTCACGGTTAGCGTGATTGCTTTGAAGCTGGATCGAGCGAGTTGCCCCATACAGTGCCGCAGGAGCGTCCTTCCCAACCGGTGACCGCGCCGGTTCTTTGCCACGCAAAGCTGAGTGATATGCGCGACCTCTTCGGCTACGCGAGAGCAGAGGACCACACCTGCGAGTTCTCCGGTGCGAGTCTCGCGAAGTACCCAGGAGTTGGCAGCGTCGAAGACTCCGCAGCCGGGGAAGCGCACGATGTTGTGCAGGAAACGAAGCGAACCATGGAGTGAACAATACTGATCGTTGATGAGGGCGTCGATGTGGCCGGTGTAGGCCTCGTGGATCAGTTCAGCAGCGTGCTGATAGTGCTCCGGCGACCAGCCGCAGATTTCGATGTTCTCCGGAAGCGGTGGCTCAAGGCTGGTTGCGTTTGCGGCGGCGGCCTCGAAATTGTACTCCATGAAGAGACGGGGGTGCAGATTGAAGCCGGCTTGCCGGAAGATCTCGTCCACGGAACCGGCGTCGTAGAGCAGCAGCTGGGACTCGATGCGGTTGATGCCGGGAGAGTGCAGCAGGAGTTCGAGCAGGTGCCCAAGGAGGGTGTGGGTGATCTGAAGCGCTTGCTCTCGATCGCCGGCGACCGCATAGGCGTCGCCCACGACCGCCTTGTTGCCCTCGTAGACGCAGAAGGTGAAGCCACAGACGCGGCCACGGTCGAGCGCGACAAAGCCGGGCAGAATGCGGGAGTCGAGGTATTGCAGAAGCAGCTCGATGGAACCGCGATAGTCCCAGCGCAGGCGACGCAGCCAGACATCCGCCTCGGACTCGAGCAGCGGTCTCAACTGGCGGGCGGAGAAATGCCTGAGGTCGAGAACTTCGAGTTGGGTCGCGACTGGCATGGGGGAGTTCAGCTCGCTGGGAGCTTTCGTCGAGCTTATAGCAAATTCACGGAATTTTCTGAATTCCCTTAGTGACTGGCATAGACCTTGTAAACTTCGAGGCCCTGCGTGTCATAGAGAAATAGGGGCTTATAGACGCGCCCGGCAAGCCACTGGTTGAGTTCAGATGCGTTGTTGGCAGGGATGACAAGCAGATGCTCTTCTGCCGGGACGCCGTCGGTGTTGTAGTGGACCAGAGGGCTGTTGCGGTAGAAGGCGAGGCCGTAGTCCATGTCGCGCTTGACTTCATGGAGAGCCAGGATCTTCTCGTTGGGATCCAGACGCTGGATCTCGCGGGCAAGGGGGCGGGCGGAGTAGTTGAGATCGAGGTCCTTGCCGTGGAAGCCGAGCAGAAAGACGAGCGACGCCGCCACGGGGATGAAGGTCGCGTTGACAAGCTGGGCGATCCCCCAGCGGCGAATGATGATGAAGACGGCGCCGCCGATGACCAGCGCCGAGCCACCGGCGATCAGGAGCCATTGCACGGAGGGTATAAGGGTCTCGTACTTCATGTGCTGCGGGGCAAGCACAAGGACGAAGACAAGGATGGCGCAGATGGCAGCATGGGACCAGAGGAGCCAGCGGGGCAGACCGATACGGCGATTGCGATAGAGATAATCGGCGGCAAGAATAGTGAGCGGCGGGATGGAGGGCAGGATGTAGCCGGGCAGCTTCGATCCTGAAAAAGAAAAGAAGACGATGGGAAAGAGCGCCCAGAGAACAAGAAACTCAGGGAAGGCATCGCCAGCACGGGAGTGGCCGAGATAGCGCAGGGGATTGTGGCGGACCTTCCATTCGGCGATGGAGACATCGATGGAATCGACCAGCGCGCGGATAGCGATGACGGTCCATGGCATCAGACCCAGCAGAAGCACGGCAAAATAAAACCAGAAGGGCTGGTGGTGCTGGTAGCGGTTCGTGGCGAAGCGCTCGAGGTTGTGTTCGAGAAAGAAGAGGCGGTAGAAGTCGGGGTTTCGCCTTTGGACAGCGATGTACCAGGGCAGCACCATCGCCAGATACAGCAGGATTCCGGGGAACCAGATAGTACGACGGAGCAGGGACCACTCGCGGCGGAGGCCGGCGAAGAGAAGGATGATGGCGAGGGCCAGGAAGGGCGCGACCGGACCTTTGGCGAGGGTGGCGGCAGCGCCGAAGAAATAGAGATCGAAGAGCCAGAATTTTTTACCGGTCTCATACCAGGCGTACCACCCGAGCATCCCTATACAGAAGGGCGCGGCCAGTTGCATGTCGGTCGAGGCTCCGCGGGCAAAGGCGAAGACGGCTACGCTGGAAGCCGTGATGAGGGCGGCGTTGAGATGGCCCCCAGGGCGGAATCGCCGCATATGCAGAAAGATGAGGAAGAAAAGGGCGAAGGCTCCGGAGGACGAAGGAAGGCGCGCGGACCAGTCGGAGACGCCAAACTCCTTGAAGAAGCTCATGGCGCGCCAGTAGTAGAGCGCGGGCTTTTCGAGCCAGGGCTTGCCGTAAAGGACCGGTGTGATCGTACCGCCGAAGGTGCAGTGAAAGGAGTTCTCAATCGCCTTCGGGCTCAGGCTGCGAGGAACCATGCTGGTGTTGAGCTGATTGCAGATTTGATTATGCTCGGCGAGCATCTCGCGGGCGATCTGAGCGTAGCGAGGCTCGTCTGCACCGACGAGACCAAGCTGGTCTCCGCCGACGAGGGGCACCAGACCGTAGAGAAGCAGAAAACCGGTGACAACGCACAGGACGAGGAATTCATGAGGCGATTCCGCAGCGAATCCTTGCCAGACGCTGCGCAGCCACGCGATGGGTGCGCGCTCTTTCCGGGCGCCGGATACGGCGGATTGTGGAAGATCACTCATTGGATCGGGCAAGCGAGACAAGGCTAACAGAGTCCGTTGCGTAGCTGGGTTAAGATGCGTTCGGTAGCCACACCGAGGGGTCCGCCAACGGTACATCCGCTGGCACTGCGATGGCCGCCGCCGCCGAACGATTCGGCGACGCGGGCGACATCGATCTTCCCTTTGCTGCGGATGCTGAGACGAAACTCATTGACGTCGGGCAGTTCGCGCAGAAAGACGGCGGACTCGACGCCGGCAATGCTGATGAGATAGTTGACAACGCCTTCGCAGTCCTCGGCGTCGGCTCCGGCGCGCTCCATCTCCTGACGAGTCACCCACGCCCAGGCAACCTTGCCGTCGCATTGAAGATTGGAAAGTGCGGCTCCAAGCAATCGAATTTTGCTGGCAGGATTGGAGAAGTAGACGTCGCGCGCGATCTTGCTGGGGCTCGCGCCGTGGAGTGCGAGATCGTGGACGAGAGCGAAGGTGTCGGCGTTGGTGCAGGAATAGGTGAAGGCTCCGGTGTCCGACAGGATGGAGGTGTAAAGACAGGTGGCCATGCTCGGCGTGATCTCGACCTTGGCGGCGAGGGCGATGCGATAGACCATAGCTCCGACGGCGCAGGCATGCTCGTCGATCCAATTGACGGAGGCGAAGTTACGCCCGCTGGCGTGATGATCGATGTTGATGAGGGGACGATTTTCAAGGCCGAGGAGACCGGTGCGGGCGATGCCGTCACACTCCAGCAGAATGGCGGGAATGCTGTGGTCGGCGATGTCAGCAGCCGAGGGCTTATGGTGGATGCGCTGAACATTAGGCAGGGTTTTGTAGATCAGCGGGATCGGATCGGCAAAGACAACGTCGGTCTGGCGGCCCAGTTGGTCGAGGATTTCTGCGAGAGCGAGAACGGAGCCGAGAGCGTCGCCGTCGGGCCGGGCATGTGAAGTCAGGATGAACCGGGGGCTGGCGCGGAAGGCTTCGAGGAGCGCTTCAATCTGGGTTTCATGCGTCATGATTTAGACAGGGCCGCTTTCTTCTCGCGCTTGCGCATGCGGCCAAGAAGCTCATCCATGCGACCGGTCATTTTTTCCGAACGGTCGATAGCGAAGCTAAGCTCGGGGACGTGGCGGACACCCATGCGGTCGCGAAGTTGCGAGCGAATATAACCGCGGGCGGTTGTAAGGGCTTCAAGTGTCGAGTCTTCTTCCTGCTCACTGCCGTGGACAGCGATAAAGACACGGGCGGATTTGCCGCCAGGGGCAAGGACGACGTCGGTGACGTAGCTGGGAGCAATGCGAGGATCGGAGAGCTCGCCCTCAAGCATTGCGCCAATCTCATCGGAGAAGGTATTGGCGACTCGGTTACGGTGGTACGTTCTGGCTCGTTGCTCAGGCATATATTTCTACAGTGTGAACGGTTGAGGATATCAAAGATGAAGCGTTTGACCTAACCGCGCAGCAAATTTGTACGGGCATAAAACTATTCAGGCAGAATTTCAGCGTAGGAATCAATGACTTCGGCGCTCAATCCGGCAGCCAGCCGCCGCACTGTCTCGTCAATGATCTGGATTTGTCCGGTGAGATAACTGCTTGAAGAAGAGATGGCAGCGATGCCCAGGGTGGCGCGGTTCCAGACGACTCCTTCATCGAGTTCGGCGACGGAAAGATTGAAGCGGTGCCGGAGCTTGTCCTTAATGGAGCGGACGACCTGGCGGCGGTCTTTGAGCGAGTGTGCATGGGAGATTTCAAATTCGATCGTTAGTTTTGCTATCGGCATTTCGTTGTTCGTTCCAACCAGGTAAGGCTTTCTTGATCCTGGAGTGCAATCTCGCCTGTGAACTGTCTGTGTCGGATGGCTCTTCGTTCGATTGTAGTGAGTTTGAGCGGTCGCGCCAAAGGATGGGAGCAAAACCAGCGAAAACAAAGGTAACCCGAAATAAGGATAATTACTGGTTACTCTCGTAAGTTCGCGAAAATGCTTCTAGTTAAATTGGCATATGAGCGGATATTCTTAGCTTTGACCTTACGGTGATTAATGGGCGTGCGGCTGGCTGAGAATAAAAATGCCGGGCTAGAACCGATCTGGACGCAAGCACTGTTGGATTCCGGACCGGAGCGGGAGTGCGAAGAGCTAGTGGGTTTAGCGGCCACACTCTGCGGAACTTCCATCGGCTTGCTGACTCTGGTGGATCAGCAGCAGCAATGGTTTCGCGCAAGCGAAGGATTGAGGCTGAACGATATTCCCAGGGAGGCGGATTTTTGCGCCTACACCGTACGCCAGGGTGGCCTGTATATGGTCACGGATTCGTTGGCGGATCCGAAGTTTGCATCGAGCCCCATGGTCAACGGAGATCCGGCTCTGCGGTTCTTCGCTGGGGTTCCGTTGCAGATGGAGAATGGAGATCTGCTGGGAACGCTGTCCGTGTTGGATACCGTGCCGCGCAGACTGAGCGCGGACCAGGCGCATGCATTAGAGGTTCTGGGAAAACAGGTGAGTGCACGGCTTGAACTGCTGGTACAGCGAACTGCGCTCCAACAAACGTTGAAAGAAAAGGAAGAGGTCACCGCAGGTCTACAGGCCACCGAAGAGCTTTTTCGGGCGTTTATGAACGCAAGCCCTTTTTTGAGCTATATCAAAGATTCCGCGGGGAAACTACTTTTCTACAACCGAAGCTTTGCCCAGCGATTCGGCATCAACGAACATGCGTGGGTGGGAAATACGGATGAGCAGCTGTGGTCGCGAAGTCTCACGGATTCAGTGCGGATGCACGATCTCGAGGCCATGGCTGGCGGTCAGATGGTGGAGACCGAGGAGCAGATTCGCGGAGCGGATGGCTCAATGACCTGGCTACGATCTTTCAAATTTCCCTGCCGCGACTCGTCTGGAAACGTGCTGCTCGCCGGAGTCGCTGTCGATGTCTCCGAAGAGGTGGCGCACAAGTCGGAACTGGAGCGCTACCATCGGGAACTGGAAAGAGCGAACGATCAGTTGCGCAAGCTGGCTGTAACCGATGAGTTGACGGGTTTGCGGAATCGCAGGGCATTCGAGGAACGGCTGGCCATGGAGTTTTCCATGGCGCGGCGGCGCAAACGGGAGCTTGCTATCCTGCTGATCGATGCGGACGACTTCAAAAGAATCAATGACCGCTGGGGTCATCCGGCTGGAGATGAAGTACTCCGCCAGTTGGGAATGATCCTGCGGACAACCGTCCGTCTGCCTGATCTGCCGGCACGCTATGGCGGTGAGGAATTTGTCGTACTACTTCCCGAGAGCGGCGAAGAGAGCGCGCTGGGGCTCGCGCGGCGGTTGATGGCAAGAGTGGCAGCCGAGAGATGGGAGTACGAGCCTTTGACCATCAGCATCGGAATGGCTGCGATGAACGACTCGCTGGTCGATGGAGATCAATTGGTGGAGATGGCCGATGAGGCGCTCTATGCGGCCAAACGAGCCGGCAAGAACCGCGTGATGGTGCATAACAGCAGCTTAGGGATCAGGACTTAGGAGCTGGAGTCAGGCGGGTAAGGATCGCAGGACAACAGCGGGAATTGGAGACGGAATAGTTGAGGCGCACCTTTGGCTGCGCCTCAACTATTGAGGGTGTCAACTATTTATTTGAGGACTTAACGGAGACCGCCTGCAATGACCAGAGTTTCTCCGGTAATCCAGGAGGAATCGGCAGAGGCGAAGAAGACTGCGGCGGGGGCGATGTCCTCGACCTGACCGATACGACCGAGTGGGGTTCGCGCTTCGATCTCCTTACGGAAGTCGCCCTCGGCGAAACCTGCGGTGTGGACCCCTTCAGTTTCGACCATACCGGGATTGATGGAGTTGACGCGAATGTTGCGCGGCCCCAGTTCACTGGCGAGCACTTTGGTTGCGGTATCGACGGCACCCTTGGTGGCGCTATAGACAACAGTGGCGGGAGGCGCCACGGTGGTGACGGCGGAGCTGATGTTGATGATGCTGCCACCATCAGGCCCGAAGTGTTTGGCTGCTGCCTTGGAGGCAAAGATGAGACCAAGGACATTAAGGTTGAACTGTCTGTGAAAATGCTCTTCGGTGACCTCTTCGACCGGAGAAAACTCATAGACGCCCGCATTATTAACAAGGATGTCGAGCTTGCCAAAGGCTTTTTCCGTTTCAACGAAGAGGCGATCGATGTCAACGGGTTTAGAGAAGTCGGCTTGAATTGCAATAGCCCTTCCACCCTTACTGATAATTTCCGTGACGACCTTGTCGGCACCCTGCTTGCTGGAAGCGTAGTTGACGACAACGGCTGCGCCTTCCCGTGCGAACTGTTTTGCAATGGAGGCGCCGATCCCTTTGGATGCACCGCTTACGATTGCTACCTTATCTTTGAGCTTGCTCATGACAACACACTCCGCCAATTCAGATTTGTCTATATTTCTATATTTCGACAAGTATCTAATTGATGGGGTCGAGAGAAGAAAGATGCAGCGGTTTCGATTAAATTTTCCCGAGGCGGTCGAGGTATGCCTGAAGAACGTCACGGCGCAGAGTGTAGTTCACAAACTTGCCTTCGCGCTGGACATCGATGAGCCCGGCGTTTTCCAACTCCTTCATGTGGTGGGAGAGCGTGGCGGGAGTGATCGAAAGACAGTTTTTGATATCGCTACAAGCGCACAAGTCCTTGTATCTGCCGAGCTTTTGAAGTATCTCGTAGCGGCGCGGATCGGCCAGCGCCTTGGCGATGAGGGAGATTTGGCGGTCCGTGAGAGTAGCGCGCTTTGCCGCAATCATCTGACTACTACTGTAATCGAAATGCCGGAACCTCTGAGTTCGGTATCGAGCATGAAGAAAGGCGCACCCTTTTCGGATGCGCCTTTTGATTAGGAAACGATGCCGGTTTATGGCTCGGCGTTAGGATCCGGGGCTTCGCCGGGGTTGCGCTCTTCCATCTGCTTGGCGAGTTCTTCACGCTTCTTGGTACGAGCCTCGGCACGCTTCTGGGCCTTCTCGTTCAGTTCGTGCTCGGCACCGAGCAGCTCGATGAAGGCCATCTCGGCGGCGTCACCCTTGCGGGCTCCACTGCGCACGATGCGGAGATAGCCGCCGTTGCGGGCTCCGTAACGGGGAGCGACCACCGCGAAGAGACGATCGACAGACGCGGGCGTCATGAGATAGGCTGCGGCCTGACGACGGGCGTGGACATCTCCGCGCTTGCCGAGGGTGATCATCTTCTCGACGATAGGGCGGGTGGCCTTGCACTTGGTGATGGTGGTCTCGACGCGATCCATCAGAATGATGGAGGTGACGAGATTGCGCAGCATGGCGCGGCGATGGCTGGTGTTGCGGCCTAGTTTGAATCCTGCATTACGGTGGCGCATTTGATCTCCTTCGACTCGGCTTTAGCCGTGAGCCGGTACTGCTTTCTTTAAATGCGGAGGAATCAGATTGACTGATCCCTCCGCGGTGAGTCTCTGCCTTTAGAAGTTTTCCGGCTCGGCGGGAAGATCGAAATCATCCTCGTCGTCTTCGTCTTCATCATCGTCGTCGAAGTTGCCGAAGCTGGCGGCGAGGGTGGCTGCGGGCAGAACGGAGGTTGGTCCGGGCTGCGGGTTGCCGTGCTCGTCGATCTTCATGCCCAGCGAAAGGCCCATCTGCGCGAGAATTTCCTTGATCTCGTTCAGCGACTTGCGACCGAAGTTCTTGGTCTTGAGCATCTCGGCTTCGGTCTTCTGAATGAGCTCGCCGATGGTGATGATGTTCGCGTTCTTGAGGCAGTTGTAGCTGCGGACGGAGAGCTCGAGCTCTTCGACAGAACGGTTGAGGTTGTCGTTTTGCAGCGCAGGGCCATCGTGCAGACCGTCGTGACCGGCTTCGAGCTCTTCTTCGAAGTTGATGAAGATGGTCATGTGATCTTTGAGCAGCTTGGCGGAGAGGCCGAGTGCGTCTGCGGGGAGGACAGTTCCGTTGGTCCAGATCTCGACGGTGAGCTTGTCGTAGTCGGTGATCTGGCCGAGACGGGCGGCCTCGACGAGGTAGTTGACCTTGCGGACAGGCGAATGGACGGAGTCAACGGGGATGAAGCCGAGGCCGAGATCGCTGTCGAAGTTCTTGTCGGCAGAGATATAGCCACGGCCGCGCTTGAGGCGCATCTCCATGTCGATCTTGCCGCCTTCGGAGATGGTGCAGATGTAGACATTCTTATCGAGGATCTCAACATCGCCATCAGCCTCGATGGAGCCGGAGGTGATGACGCCGGCCTGGTCAGCGCGCAGATAGAGAGCCTTGGGGCCTTCTCCGTTGAGCTTGAACGGGATCTGCTTCAGGTTCAGGATGATGTCGGTCGCGTCTTCGACGATGCCGGTGATGGACTGGAATTCGTGCAGGACGCCTTCGATGCGGACGGCGGTAACGGCGGCGCCTTCGATGGACGAGAGCAGCGTCCGGCGAAGCGCATTGCCGATGGTTGTGCCGAAGCCGCGCTCAAAGGGCTGCGCGGAAAACTTGCCGTATTTGTCGGTGAGTGTTTCGGTGTCAACTGCGAGGCGCTTGGGTTTTTGAAATCCTCTCCAAAGCATGTGTTTCTCCTTTATCCGTCCTGGCCGCGATGCATTTTGCGACCGGCGGGTGATTCAGTTGCGGTTAGATTGTGGGTGAAGCCTGGGGCTTCGGTAGCACAGCGGAGGAAAAACAGATTCCTCCGCTGTGCTACGGAATGACAAATAAAAGGCTACGGTTACTTGCTGTAGAGTTCGACGATGAGCTGCTCGTTGACCGGCAGGTTGACGTCTTCGCGCTTCGGCAGAGCAAGAACCTTGCCGGAGAGATTGTCGCGGTTGATGTCGAGCCACTGTACGGAGCTCTGACCGCTGGCAAAGTTCTTCGACTCTTCGAGGATAACCAAGGCCTTCGAGCCTTCGCGAATCGCGATCTCATCGCCAACCTTGCATTGAAAGGACGGGATGTTGACCTTGCGGCCGTTGACCTGGATATGGCCGTGGCGGACGATCTGGCGAGCCTGACGGCGGCTCATCGCAAAGCCGAGGCGATAGCACACGTTGTCGAGGCGGGTCTCAAGCTGCTGCAGCAGGAGTTCGCCGGTGACGCCGGTGCGGTTCGAGGCCTTCTGGTAGTAGGCGCGGAACTGAGTCTCGAGCGTGAAGTAGATGCGCTTGGCCTTCTGCTTCTCGCGGAGCTGGAGACCGTAGCCGACGACCTTCTTCTGCTTCTTGGACTGGCCGTGCTGGCCTGGGGGGAAGTTGCGCTTCTCGACGGGGCATTTCTCGGAGAAGCACTTGGCTCCCTTAAGGAAAAGTTTGGTGCCGTCGCGGCGGCAGAGGCGGCAGACGGGTCCTGTATAACGTGCCATTTCTTTGTATCTCCTAAATTCGGTTGTCGATCGCTTTACACGCTGGCAGCGCTTCGGTCACGATCCGGTTGGAACAACTTTTAGCTATCGGCTTCCAGCATTAGCTAAGGCTAAGAACTGGAAGCCGCTAGCTGATTACTTATACGCGGCGGCGCTTGGGCGGACGGCAGCCGTTGTGCGGCATCGGCGTAACGTCGCGAATGCTGCGAACCTCGATGCCGGTGGTGGCGAGAGCGCGGATCGCGGACTCGCGGCCAGAGCCGGGACCGGAGACGCGCACATCGACCGAGCGGACGCCGTGGTCGCGGGCAGCGTTGGCAGCACCCACAGCAGCCTGCTGCGCTGCAAACGGGGTTCCCTTGCGGGAGCCGCGGAAGCCAAGCGAGCCGGACGATTTCCAGCTCAGCGTGTTACCGGTCTGGTCGGTGATAGTGACGATGGTGTTGTTGAACGAAGCCTGAATGAAGACGAGACCGAATGGAACATTCTTCCGCTCACGCTTCTTGAACTTCTTATTCTTGCCAGCCTTGCCGGCGCCTTTAGTGTTCTGTGTCTTCGCCATTTATTTCGTCGCTTTCTTCTTACCGGCAACAGTTCCCTTGCGGGGGCCTTTGCGGGTGCGAGCGTTGGTGTGGGTACGCTGGCCGCGGACGGGCAGGCTGCGCCGATGGCGGAGGCCACGGTAGGACTGAATTTCGATGAGGCGCTTGATGTTGAGCGAGATGTCCTTGCGGAGATCGCCTTCGATCTGGCCCTCTGCTTCGATGACCTGACGAATGCGGTTCAACTGGTCCTCGTCGAGGGTTCCGATCTTCACGGTCGGCTCAATGTCGGCCTTGGTGAGGATCTTCGCCGCGCGCGAGTCGCCGATGCCGAAGATGTAAGTGAGACCGATGCGCGCCTGTTTGTTATTAGGGACATCGACTCCAGCAATACGTGCCATGGGGTTCCTTTTCGGTTGGGCTCCTGGAACTAGTCGGGGAGCGGGGTGATGGTCTTCGGTTGGTCCGGCGGGTTCAACGCAAGCCTTGACTTCGGCTAACTAGCCCGCAGGGGCCGATTGAGACTTGAAAACAGAAACATAGTTTCTGCTTATTTTCTTTATCCCTGACGCTGCTTGTGCTTGGCGTTCTCGCAGATGACACGAACGACGCCGCGGCGGTGGATGACTTTGCACTTGTCGCAAATCTTCTTTACTGATGCTCGGACCTTCATTTAATTCCCTTCCAAGTCGTACCTTGGGGGCTGAAGCCCCGTTGGCGTGATGCGCAACTCAAGCACGGCTTGCGCCGCGCCATTAACAAATCGATACAGCCAGGGATTGTCTACTTGTAGCGATAGACGATGCGGCCACGGTTGAGGTCGTATGGGCTGAGCTCAATCGCGACGCGGTCGCCGGGGAGAATGCGGATGAAGTTTTTACGCATACGCCCGGAGACGTGCGCAAGGGCCTGATGCTTGTTTTCAAGCTCGACCTTGAACATGGCGTTCGGCAGAGTTTCTACGACGACTGCCATGACTTCAATTGCATCTTCCTTCGACAAACGATCTCCTTTGGAAAGTCCGGGGTTGAGCCCCGAATTTCCGCAACTGCTTCAGTGTCTGTAAAACCGCTGAGTGAATCTTTTCAGTGGGATGACGTCCACTTCCTGACACAACTACGCGCTTGCACGCGCAGCACCTCTTATAATAACCCGAAAGTAGGATATTTCCCTAACGGGTGAGCACCCGGGGGCCATCTTTTGTGACGGCTACGGTGTGCTCGAAATGGGCACTGTAGCTTCTATCGACGGTTACGGCGGTCCAGCCGTCTTTGAGCACCCGCACTTCCGGGCCTCCGGCGTTGATCATAGGCTCGATGGCGAGGACCATGCCCGCCTTGAGCCGTGGGCCTTTGCCGGCTGGGCCGAAGTTGGGCACCTGGGGGTCTTCGTGCATGGATTTGCCGATGCCGTGGCCGACAAAATCGCGAACCACCCCAAAACCCTCGGCTTCGCAAATCTCTTGAACCGCGGAGGAGATGTCGAAGAGTCGGCCGCCAACCTGGCATTGCCGGATTGCCGCTTCGAGCGAGGCGAGCGTAACGTCAAGCAGCTTCTGGGTCTCCGGACTGACCTTGCCCACGGGATAGGTTACGGCCGCATCTGAGTAGAAGCCATCGATGATGACTCCACAGTCGATCGAGACGATGTCGCCCTCATTGAGAACCCGCTTTTCGTTGGGGATACCGTGGACAACCTCGTCGTTGACCGAGGTGCAGAGAGCGGCGGGATAGCCGTGGTAGCCCTTGAAGGCGGCTATGGCGCCAAGCTCGGCGATCTTGCGGACGGCGGCGTTTTCAAGGTCCATCGTGGTGGCACCCGGCTTGACGAAGGGCGCAACGGCGTCGTGGACCTGGCGGAGAGCCTTGCCGGAGATCCGCATCTTCTCGATCTCTGCGGGCGATTTGATGAGTATGGCCATGGTTTTAGAGAACAGGATCAGGGATCAAAACTATGCCTGGCGAAGCTCTTTCAGAGCGGCGACGATGCTTTGGGATACTTGTTCTACGGGCGCTTCACCGTCTACTTCACGAAAGCGGTTGCTGGATCGGTAGTGTTCGATTACCGGGGCGGTCAAGGATTCATAGGCCTTCATACGCTCAGTGAAGGTTGCTTCCGTGTCATCGCTGCGATGCTTGAGCGGGCTTCCATCGACATCGCAAATGCCAGGCTTGACGGGCGGATGCGAATAAATATTGTAAATGTGTTTGCAAACAGGACAGACGCGACGGCCAGTAATGCGGCGAAGCAATTCGGTCTCATCGACGCGGATGTTGATGGCCACTAAGGGAGGCGTCTCGCGAAAGATCGGGAGATGGGTGTCGAGCCACATTGCCTGGGCGATGGTACGAGGAAAGCCGTCCAAAATATATCCTGCATGAACGTCGCCGCTGGTGAGGCGGGTCTGCACCATGTCGTTGACGATCTGGTCGGGGACGAGCTGCCCTTGATCCATCAATCCCTTGGCCGCTTTTCCCAGCTCGGTTCCCCTGGCAATGTTCTCGCGCAGGATGTCGCCGGTGGAGATCTGCGGAATGCCGAACTCCGCCATTAGAAGCTGCGCCTGGGTTCCCTTGCCAACCCCGGGAGCCCCTAAAAGGAGTACCGGCCCAGGCAAAAAAGTGGTATCTGCCGGGGCCGAAGAATGATGCGTTGCGGAGTCACTGGTCAATGTTGGCACTTCCCTACCAGCTCTTGCGGCCACGAATTCGACCGCTTCGGGGAGAGAAGCCCTCATAGTGGCGCATAACGAGTTGGGCTTCAATCTGTTGGACGGTGTCCATCGCCACGCCGACGACGATGAGCAGCGAAGTTCCGCCGAAGTAGAAGTTGACACCGAGACCGTTCGTTACCCACGTCGGCATTCGGTCGAACATTCCACCAACCAGCCAGAGATGGTTGAAATGAATACCGCTGATGAGCAGCATCGGAATGATCGAGATGATGACGAGGTAGACGCCGCCGACCAGGGTAATGCGAGTCAGAACGTCATTGATGAAGTCAGCAGTGCGCTTACCGGGTCGGATGCCCGGGATAAAACCGCCGTACTTGCGCATATTGTCTGCAATGTCATCCGGACGGAAGACGATGGAGATATAGAAGTAGGCGAAGAAGAGAATGGAGACGCAGTAGAGAAACACGTACCAGGGTTCGCCGGGTCCGAGAGCGCGGAAGAGCGGGCCGAAGAAAGGTGAATCGTGGAGCGAGTAACCAAAGATGCTGGCTCCCGAAAACAGCAGCGGCGCGGAGAGGATGGAAGCCGCGAAGATGACAGGCATCACACCGCCGGAGTTGACCTTCAGCGGAAGATGCGTCGATTGACCGCCCATCATCTTGCGCCCGACGATGCGTTTGGCGTACTGGACGGGGATACGGCGCTCCGACTTCTCAACGTAGACGATGAAGGCTACGACGGCGATCATACCAACGACAAGAATAAGAAGCGCGACAGGAGTAAAGCCACCCCATGTACGGTCGCGGGCCTTCTCCCAGAGATCGCCGATGCCGGCGGGCAGGCCGACGACGATTCCGGCGAAGATGAGAAGACTCATGCCATTGCCGATGCCACGGTCGGTGATCTGCTCACCCAGCCACATGACGAAGCCGGTGCCGGCGGTAAGCGTAAGCACGCAAAGAGGAACGAACAGAGCCTTCGAGATGGTGACCATCGACTCGCCGGTCGTGGTATTGGTGAGGGTCAGCGCAATGGCGAACGACTGGACAACGCCCAGCATGATGGTTACATAACGGGTCCACTGCGTGATCTTGCGGCGACCGAGTTCGCCTTCCTTCTGCAACTTGGCCAACGGCTCATAGATGACAGTGAGCAGCTGGAAGATGATGGAGGCGGTGATGTACGGCATGATGCCGAGGGCGAAGACTGTCAGCTTGCGCAGATTGCCGCCGGAGAAGAGATCGACCAGTCCGAGCGATGATCCGGAGTTCTGGTTGAAGTACTGCGCCAGCATGTCGGCGTTGATGCCGGGGGTAGGGATGTGCGATCCAAGCCGGTAGATGGCCAGCATGGCAAGCGTGAAGAGAACCCGCGTGCGTAGATCAGCGATACGGAAGATGTTTGCGAATTTCTCGAACATCGGAGAGTGGACCTCGGGGTGAAACCTGGTACGGATGAACCGGCAATGCGAGGGCGTGTGCCCTCGCCTGCCATAGATTCTAAATGCTGCTTAGCCGATGAGGATGGCCTTGCCGCCGGCCTTCTCGATCGCTTCCTGAGCTGTCTTGGAGAACTTGTGCGCGTGAACGGTGACAGCGACCTTCAACTCTCCATTATTGAGCACTTTGATGAGGCCCTTCTTCTTGCGCAGAAGGCCTAGCTCGATGATCTTGTCGAGGGTGAATTCTGTCTCGCTGGAAGCGGCGTTGATCTCGGCGATGCGGTCGAGGCCGAGAACCTGGTACTCGACGCGGAAGATGTTAGTGAAGCCGCGCTTGGGCAGACGGCGGTGAAGGGGCATCTGGCCGCCTTCGAAGCCGCGCATCAGACTCGAACCGGAGCGGGAGCCCTGACCCTTGTGACCACGGGTGGAGGTCTTACCCATGCCCGAACCCATACCGCGTCCGACACGTTTTTTGTTTTCGTTGGCCTTTTTAGGGGCGCGCAGGTTGGAGAGATTACGGATTGCCATTATTTCCTCGCTTAACGCCGGTCAGCTCGTTGGCTGATCGACTCGCATTTGATATTTCGTTGGCCCGGACGAAGCCGTGCCCATACTACTGTTGCCGCGACGAGATTACTCGACGACGCGGACGAGATGGGGAACCTTTGCGACCATGCCACGAATGGATGGCGTGTCTTCGCGCTCGACGACCTGGTTGAGACGGGTGAAGCCGAGGCCCTTGATGACGAGCTTGTGCTTCACCGGAGTGCAGATCTTGGAACGGAAGTACTGCAGCTTGATTTTGGCGATTGCGTTGTTGTCAGCCATGGACTAAACTCCTCTGAATCTTTTGAGCGAAGAGCTAGAGCTCTTCGACTGCTTTACCGCGCAGAGCGGCGACTTCGGCCTTGTTGCGAAGCTGGATGAGAGCGTCGAAGGTGGCCTTGATGACGTTGTGCGGGTTGGCGGTGCCCAGCGACTTGGTGAGCACATTCTGGACGCCAGCTGCGGTCATGACAGCGCGAACTGTCTTGCCGGCGATGATGCCGGTACCTTCAGCGGCAGGCTTCAGCATGACCTGGCCGGCGCCAAAGTGACCCAGCACCTGATGCGGAATGGTGGTGTCGGTGAGGTTGACCTTGTGCAGGTTCTTCTTGGCCGCTTCGATCCCCTTGCGGATAGCCTGGGGAACTTCCTTGGCCTTGCCCGAACCGTATCCGACCACACCTTCGCCGGGATCACCGATGACCACCAGAGCAGCAAAGGACATATTCTTACCGCCTTTGACGACCTTGGTGACGCGATTGATCGAAACGACTTCATCCTTCAGATTGAGCCGGTTCGCGTCGATTCTTTTCTTCATTGCCATAATGTCTTAATCCAGCTTTCTGGCTGCCGCATGGGGCGCCGTATAAACCTTAGAAATCGAGTCCAGCTTCGCGAGCGGCATCGGCGAGGGCCTTGACGCGGCCGTGGTACAGATAGCCACCACGGTCGAACACAATCTTCTTGATGCCCTTCTCCTGCGCGCGCTGGGCGATGAGCTTGCCCACTTCAGCAGCAGCGACGATATTGCCGCCGTAGTTCTTCTCTTCACCCTTTTTCCCCATTGAGGAGGCCGAGGCGATCGTGACGCCGTTGAGGTCGTCGATGAGCTGCGTGTAGATGTGGTTGAGCGAGCGGTAGACGTTGAGACGTGGGCGCTCGGCGGTTCCAGACATCTTCTCGCGGATGCGCGTATGTACGCGCTGGCGGATGACGTTGCGTTCGCGGGGATTGATCATAGTTCGCTTTCCTTCCTAGTGGCGTCGCCAGAGTGCTGACGACGTTCGGGTTCTTTACGTTGTGCGAGGCAGAGACAAGAATAACAAGATTCAGTCTCTGCCCCGCGAAGGTTTTACTTCGCTCCGGTCTTGCCGACCTTCTTCTTCAGCTTCTCGCCGGTATAACGGACGCCCTTGTTCTTGTATGGATCGGGCTTGCGGAGTGCGCGCATGTCGGCGGCGATCTGGCCGACCTTCTGGCGGTCGATGCCGGAGATCGTGACGTGGGTCTGTTTGGGGTCGATGGTGACATCGATGCCCGTGGGCAGTGGGAATTCAATCGGGTGCGAGTAGCCGAGGGTAAACACGACCATATTCTTGCCCTTCATCTCCACGCGATAGCCGATGCCGACGATGTCGAGTTCCTTGGTCCAGCCGGTGGTGACGCCGGTCACGGCGTTGAAGACCAGCGCGCGGGCGAGGCCGTGGAAGGCTGCCTGCTTGTCTTCCTGACGCTCGGCGATCAGGTTGCCGTCCTTCTGGACGAGAGTGATTCCGCCGGGAAGCATCGCGGTGACTTTGCCCTTGGGACCTTCTACAAGGACGGTGTTGCCGTTGACGGTGTACTTGACGCCGGCGGGCATGGGGATCGGCTTCTTGCCAATGCGAGACATATATCGATTCCTTCTTGTGGCTTGCGAGTCGCAGACTTGATGCCTGTTCCACTGCAGCCAGCGGAGTTAAGCCGCTCTAAAACTCGTGTGTAAAAGATCGCCCGAGCTAGAGCTCAGGCGACTGAAAGTTACCAGACTTCGCAGAGAATCTCGCCGCCAACGCCTTCGCGACGGGCCTGACGTCCGGTCATGACGCCCTTTGGGGTCGTCATGATGGAGATGCCGAGACCACCCTGGACGCGACGAATCTCATCGCGGCCGAGGTACACACGGCAACCGGGACGCGAGACGCGCTGCAAGTCGCGGATGACGGCTTCGTTGTTCGGGCCGTACTTCAGATAAACGCGGATGACCTTCTGGCCGTTCTCTTCGGTGGGCTTGTAGTTCGCGATGTAGCCCTCTTCCTTGAGGATGCGGGCAATCTCGGCCTTGAGCTTGGAAGCAGGAACATCAAGCTTCTGGTGGCGCGCACGGATGGAGTTGCGGATGCGGGTCAGGAAGTCTGCTACTGGATCGGTGAGGTTCATTCATTCTCCTTCATCCCCCGTTCGCTCACGAGTGTCTCTCGCGAGAACCAGCGGGGATGTTTGTTGCGGTAAAGCTTCCAGACTTCTGCACTCTAAGCCTTAGCTTGAATGAGGTCTCTGGAAGGCGCGTGCGGCACGAAGCCGAACGCGAGTAGATAATCTATTCTACCAGCTCGACTTGACGACGCCTGGAATCTCACCCTTGAGCGCAAGGCTGCGGAAGCAGAGGCGGCAGACACCGAACTTGCGCAGAAACGCGCGCGGGCGGCCGCAGAGCTGGCAGCGGTTGTGCTGGCGGGACTTGAACTTCGGTTTTCTTGCGTCTTTGACGCGCTTTGCGGTAGTTGCCATGTTGTACTCTCTATCCTTGCTGCAAACTTGTTTGAGGGCAAAACGCCCGACTGCTTCTAACTACGCTCCAACGCGGAAGGGCAGTCCGAAGCCCTTCAGCAGAGCGCGAGCACTGTTATCGTCAGCCGCAGTGGTGACGATGGTGACGTTCATACCCTTGAGCTTGTCGACCTTCGCATAGTCGATTTCAGCGAAGATGAGCTGATCGCGCAGGCCGAGGGTGTAGTTGCCACGGCCATCGAAGCTCTTCGAAGAGACGCCGCGGAAGTCGCGGACGCGAGGAAGAGCGATCGAGATGAGGCGATCAAGGAACTCGTACATGTTGTCGCCGCGCAGGGTAACCATCGCACCGATCGGCATGCCCTCGCGCACCTTGAAGGCGGCGATGGACTTCTTGGCCTTGGTCGTCACCGGCTTCTGCCCGGCGATGGCGGCAAGATCAGCCACCAAAGGATCCATGATCTTGACGTTCTGCGTCGCTTCGCCGAGACCCATGTTGATGACGATCTTCTCGATCCTTGGAATCGCCATCGCGTTGGTGATGTTCAGTTCCTTGGCGAGCGCCTGCTTGATCTCTTTTTCGTACTTCTCTTTGAATCGTGATGCCATGATTGCTCTTCGCTTTCTCCACGGTTGCCGGGGTGGGTTGTCTTCCGTCTACCGATGCGTGGGGTGAACCGTTGAAACAGAGTTAATGGATAAAAGCTATTTCTTCTTCTCGGGGATGTTGTTGCCGCTTGCCTTCGAGAAGCGAACCTTCTTGCCGTCCTCAACGCGCGTGCCGATGCGGGTCTTATTGCCTTCGCCGTCGACCAGCATCACGTTCGAGACGTGGATCGACGACTCCTGCTCGGCAATGCCGCCCTGAATGTTGCGCTGCGGGTTGGGCTTGAGATGCTTTTTAATCATCATGACGCGCTCGACGAGGACGCGGTCCCTGTCGGCGATGACGCGGATCACTTTGCCGCGCTTGCCCTTGTCTTTACCGGCGATCACTTCGACGGTGTCGTTGCGCTTGATCTTGATGCCTGCCATAAAACTTAGCTCCTGGCATTCAGCCTTGGCTGTTTGCTTGTAAACGAACTCTTGTACGTGCTACTGCCCGACTGGAAGCCGGGCACTGAAACTAGATAACCTCAGGTGCGAGCGAGACGATCTTGAGAAACTTCTTCTCGCGAAGCTCGCGGGCAACAGGGCCGAAGACGCGGGTGCCGACCGGCTCGTTGGCATCATTGATGACCACAGCGGCGTTCTGGTCGAAGCGGATATAGGTGCCATCCCGGCGGCGATACTCCTTGCGGGTGCGCACGATGACCGCCTTGACTACTTTACCCTTTTTCACGGTGCCATCGGGGGAAGCTTCCTTGACGGCTGCGGTAACAACGTCGCCGAGGCCGGCCTTCTTGCCGAGACCGCCACCGAGGGGCAGGATCACCTGCAACTTGCGTGCGCCGGAGTTGTCGGCCACGTCAAGCATTGTTCTCATTTGTACTGACATCGTTCTTCTCCTGGGTGAAACGGCCTGGGGCTGACGCCCTTATGGCTGATCTTTTTTCATGGAGCAACAGCTCCGTGCCTGACTACTTGCTAGACTACTTCGCTTCGGCAGCGACTGCGGTCGTCTTCTCTTCGGCAAGCTGCGACAGCGAGGAGCGGCGGACGATCTCCTCGAGCGACCAGCGCTTGAGCTTGGAGAGGGGCCGGGCTTCGCGGATACGAACCACATCGCCGACGCGGGCGGAGTTCTGCTCGTCGTGCGCGTAGAACTTCTTGTTCGACTTCATGACGCGCTTGTACTTCGGGTGCGCCTTGCGCATCTCGATCTCGACGACGATGGTCTTCTGCATCTTGGTCGAGACGACGAGACCGACCTTCTCGTTGCGGCGTGAGGTCTGGGCTTCGGCGGAAGTCTGTACTGAGGAAGCAGGGGTTGCGGTGGTGCTGGTTGTGTCTGCCATAATTAGTCCTTCTTCGCTTTCTTGCGGGCGGTGCGTGTGCTCTTGGCCGGGGCGGCGTTGACGCGGACCGGAGCGGCTGCCTTTTCCGCAGCGAGGGTGCGCTGACGGGCGACGGTTTTGATGCGGGCGATATCGAGCTTGAGCGTCTTCAGCTTCTTGAGGCCTTCGGTATTGCCCAGGCTCTTCTGGAAGCGGATGCGGAAGAGCTGCTCGCCGGCCTGCGCCGCCTGAACCTTTAGCTCGTCATCACTGAGATTGCTGATCTTTTCGAATTCCATTGTCTTTTTCCTTGACTGCTAAAACTACTTGGCCGCAACCGTCGCCTTGACATCATGGCGCTGGACGAAGCTGGTCTTGAGCGGGAGCTTGTGTGCCGCGAGACGCATGGCCTCTTTGGCGAGCTCCGGGCTGACGCCTTCCATCTCGAACAGGATCCGGCCGGGACGAACCACGCAGACCCAATGGTCCGGCGCTCCCTTACCTTTACCCATACGGGTTTCAGCTGGCTTCTTGGTGATCGGCTTGTCCGGGAACAGACGCAGCCAAACTTTGCCGCCGCGCTTGATGAAGCGAGTCATCGCGATACGGCTGGCTTCGATCTGGCGGTCGGTAATATAACCGCACTCCATCACCTTCAGGCCGAAATCGCCGAACGAGAGATCGGAGCCGCGCCACGCCTTGCCGCACATGCGGCCGCGCTGCTGCTTGCGAAACTTGACCTTCTTTGGCATCAACATATAAAAACCCTCTTACCCTCGGGGGCTCAGGCCCCGTCGCGTTTACTCTGCGGCAGGCAACGGTTAAACCGTGCCTGCCTGAAACCTTACGACGCGAATGCGCCGGTTGTGATGCCTTGGTCGCGGCGCTTCTTCTGCTCGTAGATATCGCCACGATAGACCCAGGTCTTGACGCCGATGATGCCGTAGGTGGTGTGCGCCTCGGCAAAGCCGTAATCGATGTCGGCGCGCAGCGTGTGCAGCGGCAGACGGCCCTGGAGATACCACTCGGAGCGTGCAATCTCATTTCCGTTGAGACGGCCGGAGACGCGAACCTTGATTCCCTTGCAGCCGAAGCGGAGGGCGGAGTCCACGCTCTTGCGCATCGCGCGGCGGA
The DNA here is from genome assembly GCA_041691575.1 of Terriglobales bacterium. GTDB lineage: Bacteria > Acidobacteriota > Terriglobia > Terriglobales > Acidobacteriaceae > Edaphobacter. The sequence goes on along the minus strand of JBEPUJ010000014.1, from coordinate 4,725 downwards.
AGCTGACGCGCTTCTCGAGCTGCAGGGCGATGTTCTCGGCAACCAGCTGAGCATCGAGCTCAGGCTTATTGACCTCGAGGATATCGATGAAGACCTCGCGACTGGTGCGCTTCTGAATGTCGGCCTTGAGCTTGTCGATCTCGGCGCCCTTGCGGCCGATAATGATGCCCGGACGCGCAGTACGGATGATCAGGCGCAGCTTGTTACCCGGACGCTCGACCTCGACGGAGCTGACGCCGGCGGCCTTCAGCTTCTCGCGCAGCTCGGCCTTGAGCTTGACGTCCTCGACCAGCAGCTTGTCATAGCCGCGCTCGACGAACCAGCGTGACTTCCACGGCTTGTTGATGCCGAGGCGAAACCCATACGGATGGACTTTCTGTCCCATATCTTCCCTTTACTCCGTGCCCGTTGCCGGTTGAGCCGGTGGGCGGTGAATCAAAACTCTAAGTTTACTAGAAAGCGGTTTACAAGAAGCTGCTTACTGCGCAGCTTTCTTTGCTGCCGGCTTCTTGGCGGCTGCCTTCTTGGCTGCTGGCTTCTTCGCCGCAGTCTTTGAGGCCGCCTTCTTCGTGGTCTTCTTCGTTGCCGCGGCGTCGGTGCTGTCGGCTGCGGATACCGCAGTGGCCGACTTCTTCTCAGCGACGGTGACGATGATGTGTGAGAGTCTGCGCTGATAGCGGAAGGCGCGACCCATCGGGGCAGGCCGGATCCGCTTCATGCGCGGACCTTCGTTTGCAACCGCGGTCTTGACGTACAGGTTGTCGACGTCTACATCGAGACCCTGCTCCTGCGAGACGTAGGTGGCGTTCTGGATCGCCGACCGCAGAACCTTTTCAATCACCGGAGCCATGCGCTTGGTGCTGAAGTGAACGGTGTTGAGAGCCTGCTCCACGCGGAGACCTTTGATGAGGTCGAGAACGAGCTTCGCCTTCTGCGGGCTGGTGCGCTGAAACTTCGCCTCTGCGCGGAACTCTCGGATTTTCTCTGCTGTTGCCTTAGCCATGATCTTCTTCCTTGAAGGACAAACAAAAACTCTGCCCGATTTTCTTTATTTGGGCTTTGCGGAGGACTCAGTGGCGCGCCCGGAGTGGCCCTTGAACGTGCGTGTGGCCGAGAACTCGCCGAGCTTGTGGCCGACCATGTTTTCCGTCACGTAGACCGGGATGAACTTGCGGCCATTGTGCACTGCGATGGTGTGACCGACGAAGTCCGGGTGAATCGTGGACCGGCGGGACCAGGTGCGGAGAACCTTCTTGTCGTTGGTCTGGTTCATGACGTTGATCTTGTTCATCAGATGATCGTCGATGAAAGGACCCTTTTTTGCTGAACGTGCCATTGTGCTGAGCTCCGAATTTCTTTGTTGCGATGCTGGATACGACGAATCTCTTGCTTGCGAGACTTGGTATTACAAAATCAACAAAAGCTTTCTTTACTTGCTGCGGCGGTTGACGATAAATACGTCGGTCCGCTTGTTGTTGCGGGTCTTGTATCCGCGTGTCGGCTGACCCCACGGAGTAACTGGGTGACGTCCGCCCGAGGTCTTACCTTCACCACCACCGTGCGGGTGGTCGACCGGGTTCATCGTGACACCGCGGTTGGCAGGGCGAATACCCTTCCAGCGGTTGCGTCCAGCCTTGCCGATGGTGACGTTCTCGTGGTCTGTATTGCCAACCTGGCCAATTGTCGCCATGCACTCAACCAGCACCTTGCGGGTCTCGCCCGAGGGCAGCTTGAGCAACGCATAGTCGCCTTCCTTGGCAACCAGATTGACCTGAGCGCCAGCCGAACGGGCCATCTGCGCTCCCTTGCCGGGACGAAGCTCGATGTTATGCACGATCGTACCGATCGGGATATTCTTCAGCGGCAGAGCGTTTCCAACCAGGATATCGGCATCCGGGCCGCTCATGATTGCCTGCCCGACCTTGAGCCCGACCGGCTGAATGATGTAGCGCTTCTCGCCGTCAGCATAGCTGATCAGAGCGATACGCGAGCTGCGGTTCGGATCGTACTCGATGGTGGCAACCGTACCCGGAATCCCGTACTTCTCGCGTTTGAAGTCTACGATGCGCAGCTTCTGCTTGTGACCGCCGCCGTGATGACGCATGGTCATGCCACCGGCATTGTTGCGGCCGCCAGTACGCTGTTTGACGGCGAGCAGCGGCTTATACGGCTTGTCCGTCGTCAGGTCGTCGTTGACCAGCTTCGTCGCGAAGCGGAGTGATGGGGTAATCGGTCGAAATGATTTGATCGGCATCGTCTTTATTCCCTTGCCTGCGTCGCTTCTGAAGTGCCCAGCGTCGCTTCGGTTCCTAAAATCTGTTACAGCGAAAACAGCTCGCGTTAGAGGCTATGACTTCTCTTAGAGACTGTTGATGTAGTCCGGCATCTTCTCGCCCTCTTTGAGGCGAACGTAAGCCTTCTTCCAGTCGGGGCGGTACCCGGCGAATTTGCCCCGGCGACGTTCCTTGCCTTCAACAGTTGCAGTGCGGACTCCGGAGACCTTCACTTTGAAGAGAGTCTCGACAGCCTGCTTGACTTCGGTCTTGGTGGCCTTGAGGGCAACCTCGAAGACAAGCGTGTTCTGGGTTTCTTTGACGCCCATCCCCTTCTCAGTAATGAGAGGGCGGCGAATCACGGTATAGAGGGTTGGCATTACGCAACCTCCTTCTGGGCAGCGGCTTTACTGCGCTTCGATACAAACTTCTTGAGCGTCTCCTGAAGGGCCTCGATAGCATCCTTCGAGAAGATGGCGTGCTCGTAGCGGAGCAGGTCGTAGGGGTGAACCTCGGAACTGAGCACAAGCTCAACACCATTGAGGTTGCGCGAACCGAGATAAAGCTTCTCGTCGAGCTTGCGGCTGCTCTCAACCAGGAGCGTGGTCTTGCCGGCGTCGAGCTTGGTGATTGCCGCACGGAAGAGCTTGGTCTTTGCCTCAGCGACTTCGAACGAATCGACAACCGTGAACTTGCCGTCCGCGATCTTGGCAGCGATGGCCGAGCGGAGCGCGCCCATCAGCTTCTTCTGCGGGAAGGCATACTCATAGCTGCGGGGCTGAGGTCCGTGGACCGTACCGCCTCCACGCCAGAGCGGGGTGCGGATCGAGCCGACGCGAGCGCGGCCGGTTCCCTTCTGCTTCCAGAGCTTCTTACCGGAACCGGAGACGTTCTTACGGTTCTTGGTGGCGGCGGTTCCCTGACGGAGCGCGGCACGATAATGCTTGACCGACTCCCAGAGGAGCGCGTCGTTGATCTCGCCTGCGAAGACCTCGTCGGAGAGTTCGAACTCGCCGACTTTGCTTCCATCGAGATTGACTACGTTGATGTTTGCCATCGTTCTTCTCTCTTTGCGCCCGCCATCGATGCGGCGGGCAAAAACTGTATTTGGCAGGCGTCTTACAAAAACGCGAGGCGCTCTGCTTATTCTTCTTTACTTCTTCTTCGGCGAAGCCTTCTTTGAAGCCTTCAATGGATCAAGCGTGTCGGCTCCGGCAAATCCACGACGCTCGCGCGGTGGCGCCTTGGCCTTGGAGATGAGAACGTAACCATCGCGTGGCCCGGGAACTGCACCTTCTACCAGGAGGAGGTTGTCTTCAAGATCAATGCCGCGAATGCGGAGATTGCGAACCGTGATCTGTGCGTGTCCCATGTGGCCCGGCATACGCTGGCCGGGGAATACGCGAGACGGGAACGACGAGGCGCCGATGGAACCCTGCACCTGGAACATGTGACCGTGTGACTTGGGACCGCCACCGAATCCGTGGCGGCGAATGACACCAGCAAAACCGCGACCCTTCGAGGTTCCGATCACATCGACAAACTTTTCGTCGGTAAAGATATCGACAAGAATGCGGTCGCCTGCCTTGGCGGTAACTGCCTCTTCGCCGTCAACAGTCTTGACTGCGTCCAATGCGACTTCCCTGATCTCACGAACCGGCGGGACATCCGACTTGGCAAAGTGGCCAGTCATAGCCTTATTTACCTTCGACGCCTTGACGAAATCGACATAGCCGATCTGTGCGGCGTCATAGCCGTCCTTCGCCAACGTCTTGAGCTGGGTGATAACGCATGGGCCAGCCTTCAGAACTGTGACCGGGTGAACGTCACCGCGCTCATCGAAGATCTGGGTCATGCCGACTTTTTTTCCGAGAATACCTACTACTGACATTTGAGTTTCCTTTCCTCATCATGCCCGGTTGATCCGGGCACTGCCGGGTTAGTGCTATTTCTGAACGGTCTTGATCTCGACATCGACGCCCGCAGGAAGATCGAGCTTCATCAGCGCATCGACCGTCTGCTGAGTCGGCTCGAGGATATCGATGAGCCGCTTGTGGGTGCGAATCTCGAAGGCCTCGCGCGACTTCTTGTCGACGTGGGGCGAGCGCAGAACGCAATACTTGTTCTTCATGGTCGGCAGCGGAATGGGACCCGCAACCTGAGCGCCGGTGCGCTTGGCAGTCTCGACGATCTCTCCTGTGGAGATGTCGAGGACGCGGTAGTCATATGCCTTCAACCGAATTCTGATTCTCTGTCCAGCCATTGTTGTTCTCTTTCACGTAACTCAAAGATCGTTTGGAGTAGCTGCCGGTGATGAACTTCTACACCTGCCGGCAGCCCTCGTTAGTCTCGAACTGCAAAATCAAAACTCTTTACCGAAATCTTCTTTACTTGATGATCTCGCTGATGGTACCTGCGCCGACGGTACGGCCGCCTTCGCGGATCGCGAAGC
>JBEPUJ010000013.1:0-97927 GCA_041691575.1 Terriglobales bacterium | reverse complement strand
CGGCCTGATGGAAAGCGAGGAAAACATAAAGCCGTTTCCCTCTCTTCCCACAGTCCTTGGAAATCGCTAAAGAACAGCGATTACCACATTCCCACCGCACGACGATTACTATTCAGATAAGGACATTTCTACCTCGCTGAACTAACGACAATTCAACTTTGCAGCAACACAGTGATTTGATTTCAAATCGACCCCAGCTAAGCCAGAAAATCCCGCCTCCCCCGCTGTACTCTGTTTACGAATACAAATCCGCTGTTATAACAAGGCGACTCAACAATACCAATTTCCATGGATGTTTAAGGGCAGGCTGCAACCAGCGATTCACCGCAGCCAGATAACCATGACGAAAACAAGATTCTCCCTCCGGCTCATCCTCTGCGTCTTCAGCATTCTTCTTTCCGGAAGCCTCCCAGCCCAGCAGCAGCAACTTGTCTTTACCGGGCTTCGAGCCGTAGCCAACCAGGGACAGTTCAACGCCGTCCAGTCCGCCCCCAACGGAGACCTCTATCTCCTCCTCGACCAGAAAGACGGCGTCCGCCTCCTCAAAACCGACGCTACCGCCACCAGCGTCCTCGCCCAGGCGCAACTCGGAGCCGCCGGCGACATCGGCCTCGCCATGACGCTGGATCCCGGCGGCAACATCTACATCACTGGGACCACCACTTCCAACGCCCTTGCCGCAACCTCCGGAGCCGCCTTTCCCAGCCGAACCGGAACCTCGACCAACTCCTTCATTGCCAAGTTCGATGCCAATTTAAATCCTCTGTTCGTCACCTTCGCGGGCAGCGATCGTATGGCCGTCGCCGCCATCGCGGCCACCTCCAACGCGGTCTTCATCACTGGCAGCATTTTCTCTGCAACTCTCCCCGCCACTCCCGGCGCAATCATCCTCAATCCTGCCACGGGAAGCTTCCAGAACGGATTCGTCGAAAAATTCAGCTCCAGCGGCGACACGCTCCTCTACGCCACTTATCTCAGCGGAGCTTACGGCGACACCGCTCCCTCTGCCATCGCAGCCGACGCCTCCGGCAACGCCTACCTCGCCGGATATACCACCTCCCACAGCTATCCCACCTTCGCTGCTCTGGTTCCCGAAATCCTTGGCCCCACCTCCGGCTTCCTCACCAAGCTCACTCCTGCTGGTGATGGCTTGGTCTTTTCCACCTATATTCCTGGCTCCGGCATCACGTCTGTCGCGCTCGACGCAGCCGCCCAGAATCTCCTCCTCTCGGGCACCATCGCCCTCAGCCAATTCCCTGTCGCCACCGTCGCCGCCCCGCTGGTCAACACTCCCTACCAAACCCTCCTGAGAATTCCCCTCGACGGCAGCGCCGTGCTCTCCTCGGTGCTTCTCGCTCCCGGCACGCAATCCTTCATCGCACCTGCTGCCTCGGGTTCGGCGTGGGCCATCGGAACCCTCACCACCCCGATACTCTCCCTCCCAACCCTCTCCACCATCGGCAACAGTTTTGCTCTTCGCGTCAACGCCCAAAATACGATTGACCAGGCCATTCGTTTCGGCGGTCTACCCACTTCGAACCCTGCCTACGCCAGCGCTCCCGTCACCCTCACCTCGCTTGCCATCGACTCCAGCGGCCAGCCCATCTTTGCCGGAGCTGTGACCCCCACCGCCAGCTCCAGCCTGCTCGCCACCCAAACCTTCGACCTTCCCCTCTACAACGTCCCCACCGGCGCATTGCCTTCGACCATCCGCGACACCGTCCTCTCTCCCGGCACATGCAGCGGAAGTCTCTGCGCCGGATCCGCCGCCTTTCTCGCCAAGGTGAATACTCTCACCGGAGCGCCGAGCCTCGCTCTCTCCACCGATAATTCACCCAACATCATCCTTCGCAACCTCGGCTCCATCGCCGCCACCAACCTGCAACTCAACGCCACCGGATTCACCCTCGCCACCAACTGCGCTTCCACTCTCAGTCCCGGCGCAGAGTGCAGTATCGCTCTCAGAGACCCCGGCCCCGGCACGCTCACTGTTCAAGCAGCCAACACCGCCACCCAAACCGCAACCCTCCCCCCATCCAGCACCACACCAGACGCTGTCGTTTTCTCACCCAAAGAACTCGACTTTGGAGTACAGACCTCTGCCAGTCCCGCCGCCCAGCGTACCCTGACCATCACCAATCTCAGTCAGCAGAGCCAGAACTTCGCCTCCACCGGTTCCAGCACCCAATTCGCCGAGCAATCCAGCGACTGCACTGCCAGCGGGACCGCCAAACTTCTCGCCCCCGGCGGCACCTGCCACATCACCTTCAGCTTCACCGCATCGAGCGACTCGGCCAACGATGGCATCGTCCAATCCAACTGGACCATCGGCCCCGGCAGCGTCCTGCTCACCGGCTACGCCCAGGCCGCAGCTCTCAATCTGTCCGCGTCCGAGATCGACTTCGGCACCCAATACACCGGCGGCCTTCGACTCCCGCGCTTTCTCTATATCTCCAACAACTCCGCCACCACGATTGCTCACACCGCCGTCAGCCTTTCATTCGCCTCGCCTTTCACCATGACTGACCGCTGCCCCAGCCAGCTACTGCCTCACACCGTCTGTCAGATCGAACTCGACTATCTCTCGCGCCAATCTCCCTCCAGCGACTCGACGACCCTCTCGCTCGATCAGGGCCTCACTGTTCTAATTGCTGGCAAGACTCTTCCTCAACCCGGAGCCGGTGGAGCTACCGTCAACCCCAATCTCACCGTCACTCCCACTGCGCTCAACTTTCCTAACGCCGTCCCCGTCACCGCGACCTCCAGCGCCACCGAAACTGTCACCATCGGCAACACCGGCCCCCAGCCTCTTCCGCTCACGCTCTCGCTCTCCGGAGACTTCACCGATGCCACCAGTTGCGGCGCAACACTTCCCGGCAACTCCACCTGCACGGTAGTCATTGCCTTCGCACCCTCGCAGCCTGGAACCCTTCAGGGCTTGCTCACGGTCACTGGCGGCTCTTCAACCACTCCTGCCTACATCACTCTCAGCGGCACCGCCACTCCCATCCTCGCCAGCAATAACGGCACCCTCGACTTCGGCAGCGTCATCATCGGCCAGCCTGTCGTGCAGTGGTACAAGATCACACAGCCGTTTACTTCCCTGACCGCCTCCATCTTCGGAGCCAGCTTCAAAAACGTGCTGGTGGAAGATATTGGCTACGGCCACGGTCAGCCGTCCACCTCCGCCTTCAGCTCCACAACGACAGGTTCCTGCGCCAACTGCTGGCTGGGAATTCAGTTTCAACCTGCTACTGCGGGCGCTCAGGCCGCGACGGTCAACCTCTCCTCGAGTGCCGCCGGGCACGCAGAACCTGTAATGCTAACTGCCATCGGCCTCCCATTAACCGGACTCATTCTTAGCCCCATCAGTCGAGACTTCGGCCCCATCCCCGTCAACAGCAGCAGCGCACCGACTCTCTTTACCCTCACCAACCTAACCTCCGCCACAGTCTCCATCACCCCACCCACCACCAGCGGTGACTTCAGCATCAGCAACACACCCAGCGGCGGTGCAGCCTGCAACGGCCCGCTTATCCCAACTGCCTCCTGCTTCATCAAAGTTGAATTCACTCCTTCCGTCTCCGGTGCGCGTAACGGAATCCTCACTCTCCAGACCAGCGCCAGCACTCTCACCGCATCGCTCACCGGCTTCGGCGCACCCGACCCTGGCCTCTCCCTCACGCCCACATCGCTCACCTTCGACAACGTGCCCGGCACAACCTCCACGCAGCAAGCCATTACCCTCAAAAACACTGGCACTGCCATTCTTCAGATTGGAATTCCAACCGTCCCCTCTGCCAGCTTCGTCCCATCCACTACCTGCGCTGCCCTCACCCCCGGAGCTACCTGCACCATCACCGTCACCTTCACCCCCGGCACTGCCAACGCAACGGATACTCTCTCCATCCCCGTCAGCAGTTCAAGCGGTGGAACCACCACCTACGCCGTCCCTCTTACCGGCGCGTACACCACCGAAGACTCCGGCCTCCAGATCATCCCGAACGAGGCCAACTTCGGTCCGCAATCCACCGGCAGCCCCGGCCTCACCCGCCAGTTCACCATTAATAACCTCACGGCAAAGTCCCTTGCTCTCTCGCTTGCCCTGCCTCGCCAGTTTGTCCTTACACAGCCGCCCTGCGCCGCGCTGGCTCCCAACGGGAGCTGTACTTTCAGCGTCACCTTCCTGCCCCTCACCAATGGCGACATCACCGGAACCCTCTTCGCCCAGGCCTCCCCCACTGACGGTAGCCCCACTCTCAACAGCCTCGGCTACGTTGAAGGCTATGGCCTCGGCTCCGGCGCACTCGCTATCTCCGGCAATCTCATCCCGACCGGCGGACTGGGCAGCCTCGTCGACTTCGGGCAGGTCGCCTCCGGCCAATCCTCCAGCCAGATACTCACCCTCACCAACCACGCTGCCTCTCCCATCACCGTCCGCCGCATCCTCAGCGAGTGGCCTTTCCTCAGCTCCACTACCTGCGGAGCAACGCTCGCCCCCAACCAGACCTGCACCGTCACCGTCACTTATTCCCCGCTCAATCAGGCCGCCGCCGGAACCACCTCGCCCCTCTCCAACACCGACACCGGAACCCTCGTCATCGAGAGCGACGCCCTCACCAGTCCCGAGTTTATCGATCTCACCGGAACCGCCGCCCCTATCCTTGTCTCCTCACCCGGCAACACCGCTCCTCTAGTCTCCTTCACCGCCTCTCAAAGCTCGCTCACCTTTCCTTCCACCTCGGTAGGCAACGTCTCACCCACCCAGATTGTCACGCTCTCCAACACCGGGACCCGCACCATCCACATCGGCGCCCTCCAGACCACGCCGGACTTCACGGTCGCCGGCAACTGCGCCACCCTCGTCGCCGGAGCCAGTTGCACCCTCGACCTGACCTTCACGCCGCAGCTTCCCGGAACCCGCATCGGCGCCCTCGAAATCAGCTCTGACTCCAGCGCCGCGCTCGACTTCCTCAGCCTGCTCGGCTCGGCCACCCCATCCAATCTCAGCTTCTCGCCTGCCTCGCTCGACTTCGGCACCGTGCTTGTCGGCAGCGCCTCGCAACTCCCTATTCAGGTCACCAACAGCAGCACCACCACCGCAATCTTCAACGGCATCGCCGCCACCGGCGACTATACCGTCAGCGGAAGCTGCCCCACACCCGGCGGAAGCCTCGCACCCTCCACGAGCTGCATGCTCCAGACGACCTTCGCTCCCACCCATCCCGGCATCCGGGCGGGCGTTCTTAAGGTTTCCAGTTCCCTCTCCACCCTGCCCCTCACCGTCGCACTCACCGGTACCGGAGCGCAATCTCACCTCCAGGCCAATCCCTCCAGCTTCAACTTCGGCAGCCTCGCTCTGGCAGCTTCGGCGAACCTCACCCTTACTCTCAGCAATACCGGCAACGCCCCCATCGCCAATCTCGCCCTTGGCATTACCGGCGACTACGCCATCACCACGCCCTGCGCTCTAACCACCCTCGCTGCGGGGGCAAGTTGCTCCGTCACCCTTACCTTTACCCCTACCGCGCTCGGTTCACGTTCGGGAGCTCTTACCATCATCAGCTCCGACGCCAACTCTCCCACCATCCTCCCGCTCACCGGCACCGGAGTCCCCAACGGGACCTTCACGCTTACCGCCAGCGGCAACCCGACGGCCAGCGTGACGGTCAAAAGCGGGTCTCCCGCCACCTACCCTCTCACCCTTACTCCACAAAACAACTTCAGCGGAACCGTCGTCCTCAACTGCACCCCCATCATGCCCGGTCAATATGCAAGCTGTTCCCTGCTCCCCTCCAGCATCGCCCTCAACGGAGCCGCCCAGAATGCCGCCGCCACCATCAATACCATCACCTCAAAAACAGACACGACTGCCCAAAGACGCCATTCCCTCGACGGCACTCTTCTCTGCCTGCTCCCTGCGGCCCTTGTCTTCTTCTGGAGAACCACCCCCAACCGCACCCGACTCGGCACCCTGCTGATCGTCGCGGTCTCTCTGCTCGCTCTCAGCGGCTGTGGCAGCGGGGGCACCCTGAATCTAGCCGACCCAAACCTCCGGCAGACACCTCCCGGCGCCTACCAATATCAGATCACCGCAACCGCAACTACCGGTCTCAGAATCACTCAGACCGTAACTCTCAACCTTATTGTCAAGTAATAGCCCTGTCCTACTGCACCAATTGAAGTTGATCTTCGCGATTTATCCAATAGACCAGCAAAAATTAGACCTTCACCCCGGTCGGTATCGGAACCTGCTCCACGATTTCAATTCCGAACCCCTGCAAGGCGGGCACATGCGTCGGCGTATTGGTCAGCAACCGAATCTTGTGGATCCCCAGATCCGACAGAATCTGTCCGCCCAGCCCAACCTGCCGCAGTGTTCTTTGGGTCCGGTCTTCGCTCCGCTCCCGCACCCGCTGCTCACGATGAAACGACACCCGGTGCGGCGTAGTCCCGCGATCGATGCCAAACCCCTTCGTCCCATTGTGCAGATACACCAAAGCTCCCCGCCCCGCCTCGGCAATCATCCGCAATGAGTTATCGACCACCGCCCGGCAGTCGCACAGCGTCGTTGAGAACACATCCCCGGCCAGGCAATGCGTATGCACCCGCACCGTCACCGGCTCATCGCCAGTCACATCACCCAAGACCAGCGCCACATGCGACTCCCCGCCCTCAACCTCGCTCTCATAAGCGATCATGCGAAACTCACCATGCGCCGTAGGCATCAGCGACTCGGCCACGCGATGGATATACCGCTCATTCTGTAACCGGTACCGGATCAGATCCGCTACGGTGACCATCTTCAACTTATGCTCTTCGCAGAACTTCACCAGGTCCGGGACCCGCGCCATGGTCCCGTCTTCGTTCATAATCTCGCAGATCACCCCCGCCGAAATCAGCCCTGCCATCCGCGCCAGATCGACTGACGCCTCGGTCTGCCCCGCCCGCACCAGCACGCCGCCCTTGCGCGCTCGCAGCGGAAACACATGTCCCGGCCGTGCCAGATCCTGCGCCGTCGAACCGGGATCAATCGCCACCCGTATGGTATGCGCCCGATCCGCAGCCGAAATTCCCGTCGTCACACCCTCGCGCGCCTCGATGCTCTCGGTAAATGCCGTCCCAAACCGCGACGTATTTTCCGATGTCATTGGCCCCAGCCGCAGATAATCCGCACGTTCTTCGGTCAGCGTCAGGCAAATCAACCCCCGCCCAAACCGAGCCATGAAGTTGATGGCCTCCGGCGTAACAAACTCTGCCGCCAGCGTGAGATCGCCCTCATTCTCGCGATCCTCATCGTCTACAACCACGACCATACGTCCGGCCCGTATCTCTGCAACGGCTTCGGCAACTTCGGCAAACATCGGATTACCTCCTGCTTCTGCAACTCTTTCGACTCAAATCATCATACGTTCGTCGCAAAAAGAAACGCCGCCATTTCAGGCGGCGCTTCTCACTTCAGATGTTACTTACAGAGTCGACTCAATTTCAAATCCCCAGGCTTCCAGCAGCGCCTCGGGAATGTACTTCGAATTCTTGTTCCGCCGGGCCCACTCACGCAGCCGAGTCGACCGGATGTACTGGTCGGGCGTCAATTTGAACTCTTTCACAACCTGCTCGAACGATGTAACCGTTGGCACCACTGGCCCTATCGGCTCAGGCTTGCCCCAGTTCGGATTTCCGCGACGCTTTGCCATATCTGTTCAGTACCTCTTCTCGATAATCTCCCGCGCACCGTACAGCGGGTTAAGAAAACTCTATGTTCCATTCATTCTACGGCATTTATGCCCATAAATCAAGCATTTTACCAGCGTCCTGCCGATATCTGGAACAAGTTCAAGCCTGTCGGTGTAAAGTGTTCAGCAAATCAAACTGCTGCCTTTTCTATGCAGCCAACAATCCCCCCGGGGCTCCACTGTAAAGGCATCTTTTTCAGTATCCCCTTCGTCTATGCCATCAGATCACCCCCGTACGATCGACCACACGTGAGGCAAAATCTATGAGTGCTCCTCCCTGCGCTGCTCCCTCTTCCGACTACGAGGAAGAAATCCTTGAGTCAGAACCAGCCCTAGGCGATAGCGAATTTTCCCGCCGCACCTTCGTCAAGGCTGCCGGCATCCTCAGCGCCGGAGTAGCCACGGGCGTCCCCCGCATAGCCGCTGCCGAGAGCGCCCAGGCTGCCGCCGCCAGCACTCCCCAGACGATCGCTGTCACGCTAAAGGTCAACGGAAAAACCGAGTCGCTCACCCTCGACACCCGCACCACACTGCTCGACGCCCTGCGCGATCACCTCGATCTCACCGGCAGCAAAAAGGGCTGCGACCATGGCCAGTGCGGAGCCTGCACCATCATCCTCGACGGTCGCCGCGTCAACAGTTGCCTCACCCTCGCTGCCGTGGCCAACGGAGGCGAGATCACCACCATCGAAGGCCTTGCCCAGGGCGATAACATCGACGACCTCAGCCCCGTCCAGGCCGCCTTCCTCCAGCACGATGCCTTCCAGTGCGGTTACTGCACTCCCGGCCAGATCTGTTCTGCCACCGCCCTGCTCGAAGAGCAGAAGCACGGCACTCTCAGCACCGTCTCGTTTGAGACCGGCCACACCAGCAACCCGCAACTCACCGACGACGAGATCCGCGAGCGCATGAGCGGCAACATCTGCCGTTGCGCCGCCTACCCCAACATCGTCGCCGCCGTGCGGGCCGCGGCCAGGAGCGTTCAGGCATGAACCCCTTCAACTATCAGCGCGCCACCGCTCCCGAAGAAGCCATCCACGCCGCCTCCGCACGAGATGCCAAGTTTCTTGGTGGAGGAACCAATCTCATTGATCTGATGAAGGACGGCGTCGAGCATCCAGCCACACTCATCGACATCAACCATCTCAATCTCACCCAGATCACCGCCACGCCCAGCGGTGGCGCCCTCATCGGTGCGCTCGTCCGCAACAGTGACCTTGCCAACCACGAGATGATCCGCCGCAACTATCCCCTGCTCTCGCACGGCCTGCTCAGCGGAGCCTCGCCACAACTTCGCAATATGGCCACCACCGGGGGCAACCTGCTCCAGCGAACCCGCTGCTACTACTTCATGGACACTGCGTTCCCCGCCTGCAACAAGCGCAATCCCGGCAGCGGCTGCGCGGCGCTCAACGGCTTCAACCGCATCCACGCCATTCTGGGAACAAATGGGGGCGCAAGCGAAGCCTGCATCGCCACCAACCCCTCCGACATGAACGTCGCCATGGCTGCCCTCAATGCCACCATCCACGTTCAGGGGCCAAAGGGCAAGCGCACCATCCCCTTCGCCGACTTCCATCGCCTTCCCGGCAAGACTCCGGAGATCGACACCAATCTCAAGCCCGGCGAGCTCATTACCGCCGTGGAACTTCCCACGCCGAAGTTCGCCAAACACTCCTGGTACCTCAAAGTCCGCGATCGCCAGAGCTACGCCTTCGCGCTGGTCGCTGTAGCCGCCGGACTCGAAATGGACGGCAACACTATCAAGTCCGCCGGTCTCGCACTCGGCGGAGTAGCTCACAAGCCCTGGCGCTCGCTTGAAGCGGAAAAATCCTTGGCTGGCGCAACCGCCACTCCGGAAGCTTTCAAAAAGGCCGCTGACCTGGCAGTAGCCGGAGCCAAGCCCTACGAGCACAACGCTTTCAAAATCGAACTCGCCAAACAGAGCATCGTGCGCGCCCTCACCCTCGCCGCCCAAGGAGCACAGGCATGATCGACACGCAGCCAGAGCAGAAGCAGCAGCAGCTTAAGCACCGCTACGATGCCTTCGCCAAGGTCACAGGCCGGGCCAAGTACGCCGCCGAATTTTCCGTCAAGAACGTCGCCTACGGCTACATCGTTCAGGCCACCATTCCTGCGGGAACCGTCGCTTCCATCGATCAGGACGCTGCTTCCCGCGCCTCCGGTGTGCACAGTATCATCACGCCTTTCAACGCGCCGAAGCTGGCCGAGCTTGGCAACGTCAATGTTCTACAGGACGCCACGGTTTTTTATAGCGGCCAACCCATCGCCGTCGTCGTCGCCCGCTCGCTGCCCGAGGCCCGCTCCGCTGCAGCTCTACTTCGCATTACCTATAAAGAGCAACCGGCCAAGCTCGACTTCAAAGGCCTGCTCAGTGATGCCCGCCCACCCAAACGCGGCGGGGCCTCTCAGCGTGGCGACACGGCTGCCGCTCTCGCCAAAGCCGCCGTTACGATCGATCAGACCTACACTACGCCCATCCACAATCACAATCCGATGGAGCCTCACGCCACCATCGCGTCGTGGTCCACGGGTGAGGACGGCGACAAGCTCAACGTCTACGACTCGACTCAGGGCATCACCGGCGTCCAGCAGAGTCTGGCTCGCGCCTTCTCCATCCCGCAGGCCAGCGTCCACGTCGAATGCCCCTACACCGGCGGCGGATTCGGCTGCAAAGGCTACGTCTGGTCCCACACTCTGCTCGCAGCCATGGCAGCCAAAGTCGCACAGCGTTCCGTCAAACTAGTCCTCGACCGCGGACAGATGTTCGGCCCCGTAGGCTCGCGCCCCAACACGCAGCAGCACATCAAACTCGCCGCAGCGTCCGACGGCAAACTCCTGCTCCAGCAGCACGACTCCATCTGCTACACCTCGTTCATCTCGGACTGGGTCGAAAGCGCCGCCAGCCAGACCACGCTGCTCTATGATAGTGCGTCTCTCTCCACCAGCCACCTCATCGTTCCGCTCAACCTCGGCATGGGCACATGGACGCGGGCCCCGGGCGAAGCTACCGGCAGTGCCGCTCTCGAAATCGCCTTCGACGAGCTGGCCGAAAAATTGAACATCGACCCCATCCAGCTTCGCCTCATCAACTACGCAGAGAAAGATCCACGGCAAGGCAAGCCCTGGTCGAGCAAACATCTCCGCGAGTGCTACACGCAGGCCGCCGAACGCTTCGGCTGGTCGAAACGCACTGCTCAACCCGGCCAGCATCGCGAAGGCAACAAGCTCATCGGCTACGGCATGGCCACCGCCAACTACGGAGCGGGCCGCTCTCCCTCATCGGCTGTAGTCCGCATCCTGCCCAATGGCCGCGTCTTCGCCGGCATCGGCACCCAGGATCTCGGCACCGGCACCTATACCATCCTCGCCCAGGCCGCAGCCCTTGCACTCGGGATTGATCCCTCTCTGGTCGACGTCAAACTCGGCGACACCACCCTGCCTCGCTCCGGCGGCTCCGGCGGCTCAACTACTGCGGCCTCCGTCTGCCCCGCCGTCTACGAAGCTGCGCTGCAAGCCAAACTCAAACTCGCGCAACTGGCCGTCGCTGACGCGCAGTCGCTTCTTCACGGCGTTGCTGCCACGGATCTCGACACCAAAGACGGCAAGCTCTTCCTCAAATCTTCGCCGGAAAAATCCGAGGCCATCACTGCCCTCCTCGCACGCAATGGCGGCACGCCCGTCGAAGCCACCGCCACCTCCGAACTCGCCAAAGACCGCGACAGCTTCACCTCGCACTCCTGGGGAGCGATCTTCGCCGAGGTCGCCGTCGACGCGGACACTCACATGGTGCATGTCCGCCGCATGGTTGGCACCTACGACATCGGCGCCCTCATCAACGACAAGACCGGCACCAATCAGCTCGTCGGCGGCATCGTATGGGGCATCGGTATGGCTCTCCACGAAGAGAGTCTCATCGACAAAAAGTACGGCCGCACCGTCAACGAAAACTTTGCCGATTACCATGTCCCCGTCAACGCCGACGTAGGCGAGATCGACGTCACCTGCGTCAACATCCCCGACTACAAATTCAGCCCGCTCGGAGCCCGAGGCATCGGCGAAATTGGCATCACCGGAGCCGCCGCAGCCATCTCCAACGCGATCTACAACGCCACCGGCAAACGTGTCCGCGACTTCCCCATCACTCCCGACAAACTCATGCAGACATAGCGATCTTCCGATTCCGCCGACCAGAGAATCCTGGAGCCCGCTGCTAGACTAGATCTGAACAGAACGATGCTCATTCGCGGGCATGCGGAAAGGAGCAAAGTTGAGTCAGGCAGTCGCTCTCCCCACAACATTTAACGACTTCCTCGGCAATGCGACCGCCGTCGAACATCTCCGCACCGCCATCGCTGCGGGACGCCTGCCGCACTCGCTCATCCTCTCCGGGCCAAGCGGAGCGGGCAAATATACGCTCGCCCTCATGCTCTCGATGGCCGTCGAATGCGAGCGCCAGCCGCGCGACCTCTGGTCCAACGGCCAGTCGCTCGCCAGCTTCTGCGGAGTCTGCCACAACTGCACACGCATCGCCTCCGCCTATAACCTCGAAGAGGAGGTGGACAAGGCAGTCGCCGCCCGCGAAGAACTCCGCGATGCCGACAAGAAGGACACTCGCGTCCTCATCCAGCCCCATCCCGATCTCCTCATCATCCCGCCCGATCCGCCGCAACTCCTCATCAAACTCGGACAGGTCCGCACCATCATCCAGCGTGCTCACTACCTGCCCTCCGAGGCTCCAAAGAAGATCTTCATCCTTACCGCCGCGAGCTTCATGAAGGAGGCGGCCAATTCCCTGCTCAAGGTACTCGAAGAGCCGCCGCCCACCGTCCACATCTTCATCCTTGCCGAAAATCCCGGCGAGCTTCTGCCCACCATCCGCTCCCGTTGTGCAACGGTGCGGCTGGGCGCCTTGCCGGTCGATGAGATCGAGACGCTGCTTGCGGACCGCCGCCCCGACGTTCCCGCCAAACAGCGCACTCTCATCGCCCGGCTCGCTCAGGGAGCCGCGGGCAAGGCCCTCGGCTTCGACCTTGCTGCCTATACCGCCTCCCGCGCCGACGCTCTGCTCCTGCTCCGCAACGCCTCCTCCGAGCCCGATCACACCGCGCTCTTCAAGATGACCGAAACCTACCGTGCCGGAGCCGAAGGCCAGCAGAAGACTATCGCGCTGCTACGCTCTCTCGCCCTCCTGCTCGAAGATCTCCTGCTGCTCGGCGCCGGAACGCCGGAGCTGATTCGCAACACCGACCTTCGCCCCGAGCTCGACCTCCTCTCGCAGTCTCTCTCCTTCCGCTGGATCGAAGGCGCGGCCCACGGCCTCGATCAGGTCTACAGCGGCCTGCGCCGCAACCTGCTGCGCTCGCTCTCGCTCGACGCCTTCGCCGGCCAGTTGGTCAACTCCGCCCGATGAATCCGACGACCTTGACGACAACGCGGCTCCAGCCATCCAACATCGAGCAGGCCGCGAAGATCCTCCGAGAAGGCGGTACGGTGGCCTTCCCTACCGAGACCGTCTACGGCCTCGGAGCGAACGCACTCGACGCCTCCGCCGTAGCAAAGATCTTTGCCGCGAAAGCCCGCCCATCGTGGGACCCCCTTATCGTCCACGTCAGCGACCGCGAGATGCTCGACCGGGTAGCTCGCGTCACCCCGCAGGCAGAAAAGCTGATAAAAGCCTTCTGGCCCGGTCCCCTGACATTACTTCTCGAACGAACGCAGAATGTCCCCGACGCCATCACCGCCGGCAGACCGCTGGTCGGCGTCCGTATGCCGTCGCACGCGCTCGCGCTTGCCCTCATCCGCGCCGCCGGAGTGCCTGTCGCCGCGCCCAGCGCCAACCGTTTCGGACACACCAGCCCCACCACCGCCGATCATGTCTTTGAAGACCTCAACGGCCGCATCGACGCCATCCTCGTCGGCGGTCCCACCACGGTTGGGGTCGAATCGACGGTCCTCAATCCCAACGAAGATCCCATGCTCATCTATCGTCCCGGAGCCATTACTCCCGAGATGATTGAGAAGGTAGCGGGAGCCGTACGCATCTTCCAACCCGCCGCCGCAGCTTCAGAAAACCCAGCCAGCATGCCGTCTCCCGGAGTCGGCATCCGCCACTACGCTCCCCGCGCAAAACTCATCCTTGTAGCTAATGAAGCAGAGATGGACACCCGGCAAGCGCAACTCTTACGCACAGGAGAAAGAGTAGGGCTCATGCTCCCGCAAGGCTGGACGGCAAAGCCATCCACCGAGGTCTTTCCGTGGGCCAACTGGGAAGACGGACAGACTTTGGCTCAACGTCTCTTCGCCGGTCTGCGCGATCTCGACTCGCGAGGCGTAACGACGATCCTCTGCCCGCTCCCCGAAGCCAGCGGAGTCGGCCTCGCAATCCGCGACCGCCTGGAAAAAGCTGCGCGAACCAAGTAGCTCGTATACTCAACCCATGCAAAGCGCAGAGATCGAACTCAAATTTCCCATCTCCGATCCCGCCGCACTCCAGGCCCACCTTCCTCAACTCGGCTTTCATCTCGATACGCCCCGCACCTTCGAACACAACACCCTCTACGACACCGCCGCCCGCGATCTGCGCGTTCAGAGACAACTTCTTCGCATCCGCCAATACGGCAATCTCTGCACGGTCACCCACAAGCGCCTGCCCGATCAGGCCACGATCGACGTCACTCGCTACAAGATCCGCATCGAGACCGAAACCACCATAACCGATGGCTGCGCGCTTGCCGAGATATTTAAGCAGCTCGGCTACGTCCCCGTCTTTATCTACGAAAAATTCCGCACCGAGTGGTCCCATACCATCGAGCGCTCCGCCCACCTCGTCGTCGATGAGACGCCAATCGGCAACTACGTCGAGCTTGAAGGCCCTCCCGGCTGGATCGATCAGACCGTCGCGGAACTCCAGATCGATCCCGCTACCTGCCTGACCGACAGCTACGGCAAGCTCTTTCTCGACTGGAAGCAGCGCAGCGACAGCCCCGCCGAGCACCTCACCTTCGCCGCCATCTCTACTCCCGTCCTCACCACCCGCTAAAGAAACCTCAGCCTTCCGCCGATACAACCTCTGTACCCCGGGAGGTTTTACTTGGCAGGTCCATTCCGTTCTTCACGTCCTCTTCTCCTCGTAGGAAGCCTCTTCCTCTGCGCAGGAGCGGCTTTCGCCGGCAACGTCCATCGAGCCGTGGTAACGCGGGTCTCTCCGTCCTATCCGGAGCTCGCCCGCCGCATGCATGTCGGCGGCACGGTCGTTCTTCTGGTCACGGTTCAACCGGACGGCGCCGTCTCCAAAACAAAGGTCGAGTCCGGTCATCCTCTGCTCGCCACAGCGGCTGAAGACGCAGTCAAGCGCTGGCGCTTTGCTCCCGGCCCCGACGCCTCTGAATCGGAGATCGAAGTCAACTTCAGAAGCGACGGACAGTAAGCCACTCGGCGACAGGAAATCACCGCACAGGTAAGGACAATTCATGAAACTCGAATCCAAGCTCGGCCTCAGCACCGGCTTCCTCATCATCGCCATGCTTCTCAGCGCCTACACCGCGCACGTCCGCATCGAGGAAGCCAACCACCTCTCCGACGTCGTCACCACCAGCCGCCTGCCCATCATCATGGGCAGCCGCGACGTCGACTCGCATCTTACCCGCACCATCAGCGGGCTTGAGTCTTACATGCTCTTCGGTCTCGATCCGGCCACCTCGGCGAGCTTTCGGCAGTCGCGGAAACAGCAGTTCGAGATGGCCGAAGCGGCAGTCGCCAAACTGAGCCAGGACAGCACTCACTTCGATCTTGGCGCCGACGCTTCACGGCTCGCCATGCTTGAATCCGGATTGGCGCGGTTGAAGCCGCTCGAAGAAAAGGTCGAGGCGTTGAATGAGACCAAGACCTCGCAAGGCACCGCGCAGGCATACGACACGCTCCAGAACCAGATTCTTCCCCTCGAAAGATCGCTCTTTACCACCGTGACCGATCTGGCGCAGTCCCAGATGTCGCAGACCAATGAGGAACTCGTCCAGCTTCGCCGCGCCAATCGTTCCACGCTGCTTACGCTGTGGCTCGCGACCATCTTCGGCGCTCTCATCGGCGGCCTCCTCTCTGTATTTCTGGCACGCCGGATCACCAGAGGCGTTGATCTGGTTGCCGAGCGCGCCAACGCCATCGCCTCAGGCGATCTGACCGGCGAAGCGCTCAACCTGCACAGTCAGGACCAGATTGGAACTCTCGCCACCGCCATGCAGAAGATGCAGGCCAGCCTGAGCGGCATCATCGGCACCGTCGTCCACACCTCTGGCTCGCTCACCGGCAGCGCCGCCTCCATGCGCACCGCCAGCGACCAGATTCACCGCCGCATCGACCAGCAGAGCCAGCAGACTCAACAGGCCGCCACAGCGATGCAGGAGATGTCCGCAAGCATTGCAGAAGTCTCGCGGCATACGCAATCGGCCGCCGAGACCGCGCGCAACGCCGCAGAGACCGCACGCGAAGGCGGCACCATCGTCAAACAGGTGCTGGGCAACATGCACTCCATCGCTACGGCGGTAAGCGATACCTCGGCCACCGTCGGCCTGCTCGGCGACGACTCGCGGAAGATCAGCCAGATCGTCACCGTCATCGACGAGATCGCGCGCAAGACCAATCTGCTCGCGCTCAACGCCGCCATCGAAGCCGCCCGCGCCGGAGATCAGGGCCGTGGCTTCGCCGTCGTCGCCGGCGAGGTCCGCCGTCTGGCCGAAAGCACGGCGCAGGCCACCGGCGAGATCGCCAGTATGATTCAGGGCATTCAGGATCGCACCCGAACCGCCATCGCCAGCATGGAAAGTGGCACCGAGACGGTCGAGCAGGGCGTCGTCACCACCACTCAGGCCGGCGAAGCGCTCGAAAAGATCATCGGCATGGCCGAGCGCGTCGACCGTATGATCGCCCAGATTGCCATCGCCGCCTCGCAACAGGCCGCGGCGGCAGACCAGTCGAGCGCAAGCCTCGACTCGATCCACTCGCTCAGCCACGAGAACCTCACCGAAATGGCCACCACGGCCGCAGGCATCGAATCCCTCCGCACGACCGCCGTAGCGTTGGAGCAGCAGGTTGACCGCTTCAGACTTCAGTCGCAACCGGACTCCAGGCTGATCCAGTCGTCCAAAACGCTTGAGTTGAAAGCTGTTGCCTCGTTCCAGCCTGCATAACGACCCAAATCGATCAACAGCCAACACTGCCGAGACGAGGCCCGCTTCCCTGCGCGCCTCGTCC
Source organism: Terriglobales bacterium (assembly GCA_041691575.1). Lineage (GTDB taxonomy): Bacteria > Acidobacteriota > Terriglobia > Terriglobales > Acidobacteriaceae > Edaphobacter. The sequence goes on along the minus strand of JBEPUJ010000013.1, from coordinate 80,921 downwards.
TGCGTGTGGCGCATCTCTACAGAAAATTTAGCTTTTACTATCAGATACCTGCATGGCCACACCTTATGTCAAGCGTCAAGGTATCTCCCCAGCATCCACAGGGGTTCGCTCCAGCCAGTCTGCGCGCCGGTATGATAGAAAGTACGCGGCAGAGAGACTTGCCTCGCCGAAGGAGAATGCTTGAGCACTTTGTCTATCACTGAACCTCTCCCAACCGGGCCTGAACACTTCGATGCAGCGGCCTTCGCGGCTCATACCCTCGCATCTCCGCAGAACCTCGCTGCTGTCCTCGATCACACCCTGCTCAAGCCGGACGCAACCCGCGCACAGGTGCTCCAACTCTGCCATGAGGCAGCCGAACACCGTTTTGCCTGCGCCATGGTCAATCCCACCTGGGTCTCGCTTGCCGCAGCTGCCCTTACCGGCACCGGCATCCCGGTCGGCGTCGTCGTCGGCTTTCCCCTGGGAGCTACGCTTTCCAGCTCCAAGCGCGACGAAACCGCCCGGGTCATCAAACAAGGCGCCCACGATGTGGACATGGTCCTCAACATCGGGCTCCTCAAGTCCGGGACCGCCGCCGACTATGATGTCGTCCGCCAGGACATCCGCGGCGTCGTCGAACTGGCCCACGCCGCTGGAGCCATCGTCAAAGTAATCCTTGAGACCTGCCTTCTCACCTTTGAAGAAAAGCTTCGCGCCGCCGAACTCGCCCTCAGCGCGGGAGCTGATTTCCTGAAGACCAGCACCGGCTTCTCGACCGGTGGAGCCACCGCGGATGACATCACCCTTCTGCGCGGCGTGGCGGGCCATCGCGCCGGGGTAAAAGCCTCGGGCGGCATCCGCTCTCTGGCTGACACCACCACCATGCTGAAGGCGGGGGCCTCGCGCATCGGAGCCAGCGCCAGTGTAAAGATTCTTGCCGAACTTGCCGGTCGTTCTGCCTAGCCCGGAGGATCTAAAGTCCCACATCAATCCAACCAACGGCATCGAAGTTGTTCAGCCACCCCTAACCCTTCAAGAGTCATATACCTGGAGGATGACCCGTACCTGAAACAGGACTCCCCTCCTCTATCTTCGCCGTAGTATCATCGCCTCTTCCTATGCCCATCGCCGACAAGCCGCGCCGAACGGATTCGCCCGCTACACCAGCGGCGGCAGAACCGCCGCAGCATCAGTTTGAAGGCGACTACCGGCCTCCCGCGCAGGCTGGCGAAACCGTGTCAAAGCCGATCAATGTCCGGGTCGAGCCGCTTCAGGTGGACTTCCTGCACAGCCTGGCTGACGCGCTCAACACGACGCTGGACCTCAATACCCTGATGCATCGAGTCGCCGACCTGGTTCGTGCGGTCATCGACTATCGCATCTTCGCGATTCTGCTGATCAACGAGCGCACCAACGAACTCAGAATGCGTTTCCAGACCGGCCACGCTCCGGATGTAGAACGGTCAAAGATCAAATTAGGACGCGGTGTCATCGGACAGGCCGCGCTGCAACGCAAATCTCTGCTCATCGAGGACGTCTCTCAATATGAGCACTACATCAACGTCAATCCCAACGTCCGCTCCGAACTAGCGGTTCCGCTCATCGTCAAAAACAAGGTCATCGGCGTCCTCGATATCGAGTCCGAGACCCTGGCCTACTTCACCCCGGAGCACCAGCGACTGCTCGAACTAGTGGCGTCCCGTATGGCCACTGCCGTCGAAAACGCGCGGCTGTACACACGAGTCTCCCGCCAGGCGCAGACGCTGACCGTTCTTAATGAGATCTCCCGCGAGATCACCAGCATTCTCGATCTCGACGACCTGCTTGAGCGCATCGGCCAACTGCTCAAGCGGGTCATTGACTTCCAGATGTTCAGCATCCTGCTCTGGAACGAACGCACACAGCAGTTCGAACACCGCTTCTCCTCCCGTTACGGTGAACGCGTGACCCGCGAGCGCACCATCGTTCCCGGCCAGGGCATTATCGGGATAGCCGCCCAGCAACGCGAGCCTGTTCTTTCATCCGACACCCGCAGAGATCCACGTTACGTTGCCGAGAACCCCGAAACTCGTTCCGAACTCGCCGTCCCGCTCATCAATAAGGGGCAGGTTATCGGCGTTCTCGACCTCGAGCATACCCGGGTCAACTACTACAACGAAGATCATCAGCGGACTCTCTCCACGCTCGGCGCTCAGGTTGCCATCTCGATCACCAATGCGCGTCTCTACCAACGCATTCACGAAGAAGAACAGCGCATGGAACGCGACCTCGAAATGGCGCGCAAGGTCCAACTGCGGCTGATGCCTTCGCGACCGCCCAAGCTCGAACGCGCTGAGATTGCCGTTCAATTTCTCGCAGCGCGATCCATCGGCGGAGACGTCTACGACTTCCTCGACTACGGCACTCCCGGAAGACCGGCGCGGATTGCCATCGCCGTTGGAGACGTCAGCGGCAAGGCTGCTCCCGCCGCGCTCTATGCCGCGCTGGTCAGCGGCATCCTCCGCTCACTGGCTCCGCAGCATCTCTCGCCCGCGCAGATGCTGGCCGCGCTCAATGACCAGCTCCAGGAGCGCAAGCTCGCCTCGCAATACGTCACCATGCTGATGGCCGTATGGGACGACTCCAACCAGACGCTGCAGATTGCCAATGCCGGATCGGTTCAGCCGCTCTTTGTTTCGAACACCGCCGAAGGCGCCACTGTAAAGACCATCAAAGCCGAAGGCTTCCCTTTGGGACTCTTTCCCAATGTCGAATATGAAGAGTTCACCCTCTCCACTCAACCGGGCGACTTCATCGTCTTCTTTTCCGATGGCATCGTCGACGCCGAGGATGCTACCGGCGAAATGTTCGGCACCGACCGGCTGCGCCATGTGCTCCAGACCCAACCCAGCTCTGCTACCGCTTCCATCATCGTCGCTGCCATTCTGAAAGCCGTCTCCGACTTCCAATCAGGCATTGAGCACTTCGACGACGAGACCGTCGTTGTCCTGCGAGTTCACTAAGTTCACCTGATTTATTGAAGCTCTTCCAGTGCCTTTTGAGCGGCTTTGGCGTTATCGCCGTCAGGAGCCAGCTTGAGATAGGCGCTAAACTCGGCCTTCGCTTCATCCGTCTTCTTCATCTTGTGAGCGGCCTGGGCAAGCGAGAAGTGAGCTTCGGCATAGTCAGGCTGGATTTTAACCGCGTCTTTGCTGCGCATGTAGGCGGCCTCGAAGTTTCCCCTATTAAGATAGAACTTCGCGACGCTAATGTCTTCGTCGACACGCTCGTCGGGAGATTGCAGCTTCTGAACTTTAGGAAGTTTTCTGCGGGTCGATTTGCCCTCGCTGCCCACGTCGTTGAGCGGCGGCTGGGTGGTATCCGGATTATCGCTGCTGCTGGAACTGCTGCTCGAACTACTGGAGCTGCTGGAGTCTTCCCCGGGCATATCAGGAGCTTGCGTGGGAAATGGGTGGTCGGCGTCCGCGGAGGGCTTGGGAGCATTGGGAGCTGGAACGTCTGGCTTGCCGGTCTCGTCCTTGTCGGTTGCGCCGGGAAATGGAAACTGCTGGGCGGTAGACGGCGGAGCCGAGGCCGGAGGATTTGCGGCTGGTGGCGGGCACGGTTTAGCGGCGGTTGCGCTTGCGGGAGCGCATGGTGCAGGCGCAGTCTGGGCCATCCCCACAGCGGAGAGCGCGGAGGCGGCCAGCAGAACTCGAAATGTGGTGCGAGCTAAGATCACGCCTTTAGATTACTGCCTCCTCCTTTGACGATGCCACCGGGAAGTTTGTTATAGTCAGCATCGGACGCATCGAATTTAAAGGATGCGTCGAGTGCTTTTTCCCACTGTTTCTACCTCTGATCTTACGGATATCGTCTCACTCATGGCTAAAGGTCTCATCATTCGTTCTTCGTCGATTCACGCGGCCGGCTGCTATACAACCCGGCCCTTCAAAAAAGGGGTACGCGTCTGTGAGTATGAGGGTCCGCGATTTACCAAGGAAGTCGCAGACGACCGCTATAAGGATCGCTTCATTACCTATCTCTTCAGTTGTGGAGACGATGGAATGGTCATCGATGGCTTCGGCACGGCGATGTTCATCAACCATTCCTGCGACCCCAACTGCGAGACCGAAGACGAGAACGGCCGCATCTATGTCGTTGCCATCCGAAATATCGCTGCCGGAGAAGAGCTGACCTACGAGTACAACCTCTACGACAGCGACGATGCTGAGGCCGACTGCTATTGCGGCGCGGCAACGTGTCGGGGGACGATGTTCAGCGATGCCGAAGTAAAGCGCCGGGCCAGATTGGCGCGGAAATCAACGCGGGCGGGGAAGCTGAGCTGATTCAATCGCGGACGATACAATAAAGGCTGTAGCGCATCTTCTTTATGGCATATCAGGTTCTTGCAAGGAAATACCGGCCACAGCGTTTCGCGGACGTCGCGGGACAGGACCATGTGACTGTCACGTTGATGAATGCGTTGACCCAGAACCGGATCGCGCACGGCTATATCTTCAGCGGCCATCGGGGCATCGGCAAGACGACGATTGCGCGCATCCTGGCGATGGCGCTGAACTGCCGCAATGTGATCGGCAGCGAGTTGCGTCCGACTGCGGAGCCATGCGAGGTCTGTGATAGCTGCACGGAAATCCGTAACGGGAATGCTGTGGATGTGATCGAGATCGACGCTGCCACCAACCGCGGTATCGACGAGATTCGGGAGTTGCGCGACGCGGCTCGCTATCGGCCTGCCCGTGACAAGTACAAGATCTACATTCTGGACGAAGCGCACCAGATTACAGATGCCGCCTTCAATGCCCTGCTGAAGACTCTGGAAGAACCGCCGGACCACATGATCTTCATGATGGCCACGACTCAGCCCGAGGATATTCCGCAGACGGTGCGGTCGCGCTGCCAGCACTTCAGTTTTCACGCGGTCAAGCTGGTGGACATTCTCAGCGAGCTGCGCGGCATCGCCGAACGCGAAGGTGTGGACGCCGATGAGGGAGCGCTCTCTCTGCTGGCCGAAGCGGGCGATGGTTCGATGCGCGACGCGCTCAGCGTAATGGATCAGGCAATCGCCAGCGCTCCAGTACAGGATGGCAAGCCGGTGCTCGACGCTTCGCAGATTCGCGAGCTGATGGGAACCGTTCCGAATGCGGTGTTCGAAAAGATTCTTGAAGCGGTGGCTGAGAATCGCAGCGCCGAAGTGATTACGGTTGCCAATCAGTTGCTGGACGCTGGAAACAGTCCGGCGCAACTGGCGCGGCAGTTCGTGCGCTATCTGCGGAACTGCGTGATCGCGAAGATTGCCGGAATCGGCACAGATGGAGCCGATGCAGAGGGAACCGCCGGCGAGCTATTACAGATCTCAGCGGATGAGCAGAGACGCGCTGGACGATCTGCTTCCCTCTTCAGCGAAGAGGAGTTGACGCGTTTTCTCCAGGTGATGCTGCGGACATTCGATGAGCTGGGTTATCGGCAGGAACAGCGGTTTCACTTTGAGCTGGGGCTGCTGAAGCTGGTCCATCTGCGGCGTCTGCTGCCGATAGAGGAAGTTCTCAGCCAGTTCCCTGTTGCCGGAAACGCTGGCCAGCCGCGAACTCAGAGCTCTCCGTCTCAGGCCAGAATTTCGCCGCCAACTCCTGTTGCGCATCGTGTGGCGAGTGCGCCTGTTCCGGCAAGCACGAAGCCCGCATTTTCTCCGTTCGAAGCGGATAAGAGTCGCAAGCGGTTTGAGGGTGGCGATGCGGAAAAGCTCCCTGCGGTTCCAACTCCTGCTCCAGTTCCAGTTAAAGCGGCTGAGCCTTTGCCGGTAGTTGTTTCGCCTGTAGCGGAAGTACCTGTCGTTGAAGCAGCGGTAGAACTATCGAGCGTTGAAGCGATTCCGGTTAAGGTTGAGGCTCCGATTCCGACGCCGGAAGTAAGTTCGCCTCCGGAATCGTCGCCGTCTGCGTCAGGGTCTGTGTCGAGGCCTGCATCACAGTCTGAGTCACAGCCTGCGGCGGAGTTTCAGCGAGCAGCAACCGAGGCTCTGACGAGCGCGAAGAGCCAGGGATCGGCGGCGGATGCGATAGCCGATGCGGAGTGGACGATCGAAGGCAATGAACTGCGGGTACAGACTGAGCTTTCCAAGACCATGTTGCCGATGGTGGTCAATCCCGATGCGGAGAAGATTGTTCGTGCGGCGTTGCGCGATGCTGGAGCTGGAGCATTGAAGCTGGTGCTTTTGCCGGGAGCTGCAACCGCAGCCGCAGTGAAGAAGCCGCGCGCGGCGAAGAGTGGCAGCGCGCAGGCAAAGGCGATGGAACATCCGGTTGTGCAGCAGGCGCAGAAGCTGTTCGACGCCGAGATTCGAAATGTGATTGACCTGAGCGAGGGGGAGTAATGGATCTTTCTGACCTGGGCAAGATGAAAGAGATGATGGGACAGGCCAAGCAGATGCAGGAGCAGATGGAGCGCAAGCTCTCTGAAACTGTGATCGAGGCATCGAGCGGCGGCGGTGTTGTGACCGTGCGGATGAACGGGAAGAAAGAAGTGCTGCGGCTCAAGATCGAACCCTCTGCTGTGGGCAGTGCGGGAAGCGATCTTGAATTGCTGGAAGACCTGATTACGGCTGCGGTGAACGAGGCCGGACGTCGCGTCGACGATGCGATCAAGGCCAGCGTAGCGGGAATGATGGGCGGACTGAATCTTCCGGGGTTGACCTAGTGGCGCAGTTTGCGGAGCCGATGGCGCGATTGATCGAGGAGCTGCGCAAGCTGCCGGGAATCGGCACCAAGAGCGCGCAGCGGCTGGCGTTTCATGTGCTGCGATCTTCGGCGGACGACGCTGAAAAGCTGGCGGTGGCAATTCGCGAGTTGAAACAGCATCTGCGGCTTTGTTCGATCTGCAACAACATCACCGATGTCGATCCGTGCGTCTATTGCACCAACACGTCGCGGGATCAGCGGCTGGTTTGCGTGGTGGAAGAACCGACTAACATCGCGACCATCGAAAAGACGCGCAGCTACTCCGGCGTGTATCACATCCTGCACGGGACGCTGTCGCCGATTGGCGGCGTTGGGCCGGAGCAGTTACGGATTGCGAACCTGATGGTCCGGTTGCCGGAGATCGACGAGGTGATTCTCGCGACCTCGCCGACGACCGAGGGTGAAGCGACTGCGGGCTATCTTGCGGCAGAGATTCACAGGAGCAGGCCTGAGGTGAAGGTGACTCGAATCGCAACCGGCGTTCCAGCGGGCAGCGACATCGAGTACGCGGACGAGGTCACGATGTCGCGAGCCATGGAAGGCCGACGCGAGTTCTAGAGCGATGTCCTCGATAGGATGCGGTTGTCCCAAACCGCAGATTCCCCCGCTTCGCTGCGGAATGACAAGCAAAAAAGATGTGCTAGCTGCTTAAGTTTTCACCTGTCATCTCTTTCGGTTTTTCGAGACCGAGTAAGGTCAGAATGGTGGGCGAGATGTCGCGGAGACTGCCTCCGGGACGGAGGATGCGGTGATGGCTGGTGTGGGCTTCATCGTTGATGAGGATGAAGGGCACAGGATTGGTCGTGTGTGCGGTGTGAGGACCGCCGCTGACGGGATCGATGAGCATCTCGGCGTTGCCGTGGTCGGCGGTGACGAGCAGCGATCCGCCGCGCTGTTTGATCGCCTGATAGATGCGGCCCAGTTGCGTGTCGACGGTTTCGACGGCGCGAATGGTGGGTTCGAGCTTGCCGGAGTGTCCGACCATATCGGCGTTGGCGAAGTTGACGATGATGACGTCGAAGGCGGTGTCGTTGACGGCCTTGACGACTGCATCGGCGATGCCGGACGCGGACATCTCGGGAGCGAGATCGTAGGTCGCGACCTTCTGCGAAGGGACAAGGGCGCGGTCTTCGCCGGGGAACGGCTTTTCAATTCCGCCGTTGAAGAAGTAGGTGACGTGCGCGTACTTTTCCGTCTCGGCGACGCGGAGGTTGCGGAGATTGGCTTGCGCCATCAGATTGGCGAGAAGATTGTCCATCGACTCGGGCGGAATGACGATGGGCAGGTTGAAGTTCTTGTCATACTGCGTCATGCAGACGTAGTGGATATTTTTCGGTGCGCGGGAACGCGGAATTTCGGCTTCGAGCTCCGCGGCCTTGGGCAGATCGTTGGCGTCGTTGGCCGTGAGACCGCCGGGAGCGTCGCAGTTGCGGGCGAGCAGGCGGGTAACCTGGCGGGCGCGGTCGGCGCGGTAGTTGTAGTTGATGCAGACATCGTTGTCGCGGATGAGGCCGACTGCGTTGCCGTTGGCGTTGATCACGGTGAAGGGCGGAATGAACTCGTCGGTGATGTCGTTGTTGTAAAGCTCGCGCACGCGGGCGACGGAGTCCTGATAGCTGCCGCCCTGAGCGGTGCCGGTGACCATCGCATCGAAGGCCTGAAGCTCCTTTTCCCAGCGCAGGTCGCGGTCCATCGCAAAGTAGCGTCCGGAAACGGAGGCCAGTTGGCCGACGCCGATCTCGCGGAACTGCTGCTGCAACGCCTCCAGGTGGCCGACGCCGCTGGTGGGCATGGTGTCGCGGCCATCCATGAAGGCGTGGACGAAGACGCGGGTGAGGCCGTGGCGCGCAGCCATGCGCAACAGAGCGTAGAGATGGCGCTGGTGCGAGTGGACGCCGCCATCGGAGAGCAGACCGAAGAAGTGCAGGCCGGACTCGCGCGATGCGGCGAGGTTGAAGGCGGCGGTCAGCACCGGGTCGCGGAAGAGGCTCTCGTCGGCAATGGCTGCGTCGATGCGGGTCATGTCCATGCGGACGACGCGGCCCGCTCCGAGGTTGAGATGGCCGACCTCGGAGTTTCCCATCTGGCCGTCGGGGAGGCCGACGAAGTGCTCACTGGCGCGGATGAGGGTGTTGGGATAGGTGGTCAGCAGCTTGTCGTAGATGGGCTTGCGGGCAAGCGCGATGGCGTTGCCGCTGGTCTCGGCGCGGTAGCCCCAGCCGTCGAGGATGGTGAGAACGATGGGTTTGTTTGACATGGTTTAGGTCAGGATAACAAGAGTTAGCGCTTATCTGCTGAGTGAGGGACGGGGCTGCGGGCGCGAGGATCGGGGAAGAAGAAAGGCAAGGGCGAAATACAGAGGTCTCTCCACTGCGCAGCGGACGATAACGCTGTCCGCTGGTTCGGTCGAGATGACGTGTGTTTTTGGTGGGGCGAGAGGATGTGAGTTTGAGGTAGATCGAGATGACGTGGGTTTGAGGCGGACGAGTGGATGTGGGTTTGAGGTCGAAATGGAGTGCGTTTGGTGGATCGAGGTGCGTGGAGGGCGCGCATGCCTGGAGGCTGGGAAGAACGGCGGGTTCGGGGACTTCCGGAGTTGGGGGCGCTTCGCTTCGGGACTGCGCGTCGGCGATTTGCTTGTTGATCCGGTCCAGGGAGCGTAAATAGGCTTTCCTGATTGCGGTGACCGTCTGGGGACGGGTGTTTTGCTCCTTGGGCTCTTCCTTCGCCTCTTCTGCTTCTTCGACTTCTTCGATGTCTTCTTCTGAAGCGCCGAGGACGGAACGCGGCGCGAGGTCGTAACCCAGCACGGGATCGGCGACGATGCGCTCGACCGGGGCAGCATCGCGTTCGGCGTCAGCGGTCCTGGCCAGATTGCTGCTGGCGATCTGGAGGCCGTAGAGGAGCAGGCCGGCGCGTTTGTTATCGATGGCGCAGCCGGCGATGCGCTGCAGGACCTCTCCAATGGCAGTTTGGATCGCGGTGCGATCCTCGGTCAGAGGGAACTCGAAGATGGCTTCGCTGTCCCCGCAGTCGCGGGCGCGGGTCTTGGCGGCCTGCCGGGCGGTGTAGTGGTAGTAGCAGAGCTCTTCGTGTCGCAGGCAGGGGGCTGCCGCAACGGTGGCCGTCGGTGAAGATGTGGCGGCAGCGGTAGCGTCTGGGTGTGGCTTCTGGTGTTTTTATTGTTGTCTTGATGATCTCGTCTGGCATGGTGTATCCCCCGCGTACTTAAGTCCTAAAGTATTCAAAAGAAAGGGCCTGCCTTTGGACTTCCAGGCAAACCCGGTTAAATGCGAAAAGCCCGGCGCGAGGCTGGGCTTGATGTCCTTCTACTGCATTGAATTAATGGTATCAGATTGGGGATAACTGGAATGCCATTTTATGTTGCGGATTTGTAAGGAGTTGTACGATTTAGGGCTTGACAAGTTTTCCACAGGGGGGTGTGTCCCGCCGCACGGAGTTAGGTTTTACATCCCACCCATCGCGATGAGACTGCGATGGATGGGGCACCCGAGGGATGGGGTGGGGGGGAAGTTCATATGAATTGCGTCTGCCCGAAAGAAAGCAGGCTACAATCCTGCATCGGCATTGCCGTCTGGCTGGAGCGTCCCCATGGTCTTTTCTCAGATTGAGGTGCCCGCTGTAGAGCGGATTCCTCGTCGCACCGAACTGAGCCAACTGCCCGGACTCGACTTTCACGCGCTCTACGATACGGCGCGTACCGGAGGAGACTTCTTCGATGCGCTGGTGGTCGGCTCCCGCATGATCTTTCTGTTGACCGACATTGCGGGCAGAAGGCCAGAGACCCTGACGATTGCAGCCGAGACCCAGGAGACCTTTCGCCGCAGAGCGTTGGAGATCTTCGGCGGGGCCGATACAAATCTGATGGACGCCACGACGGAACTGGTTCATGAGATTAACCACGCGCTGATCGGCGCTTCGCATGGAGTGAGATTCGCGCCCACCTTTGTCGGCTGCTTCGATCTGGAGTTGGGCGTCCTGGCGTACATTAATGCCGGTGGACAGCCTGCGGTGCTTCGCGACTCGGATGGAACGCGGCTGCTGCCGAACGTCTCCGTACCGATGGGTCTGTTCACTCATCTGACCTATGAACCGTCCATGCAGGCGTTCGAAGCGGGGGCCATGCTGCTGATCGTCACCAAGGGCATTGTCGAGGCCCAACGGATGCGGGATCATTTTGGAACCGAACGTGTGGTGCGCCTGCTTCGGGATTCCACGGCGACGTCCGCGACCGGGATCTGCCGGGCCACACTACAGGCTGTCGATGAGTTCAGGAAGATTCCCTGGTACAGTATGCGCAAGCTGCTGCCTGGCCGCCGCACACGGGCCGAGGATACGACTGCATTGGCACTGGTGAGGCCGCTGCTGCATTAAAACAACTACGCCGCTCGCGATGGGGTTGCGAACGGCGTAGCTGGACTGCGGGTTGGTGAGTGTTACTCGCCGAAGTTGACGGACTCGATGCCGAGGAACTCCGCCGACTGGCCAAGCTCTTCTTCGATGCGGAGGAGCTGGTTGTACTTGGCGATGCGGTCGGTGCGGCTGGCGGTCCCGGTCTTGATCTGGCCGGCGCCGGTGCCGACGGCGAGGTCGGCGATGAAGGTGTCTTCGGTCTCGCCGGAGCGGTGGCTGATGATCGAGGTGTAGCCGAAGCGACGGGCCAGCTCGATGGCTTCGAGCGTCTCCGAAACGGTGCCGATCTGGTTGACCTTGATCAGAATCGAGTTGGCGACCTTCTGCTCGATTCCCTGCTGAAGACGGGTGGTGTTGGTGACGAAGAGGTCGTCGCCGACGAGCTGGACAAAGTCGCCGATCTGGCTGGTGAGCAGCTTCCACCCGTCCCAGTCGTCTTCGGCGAGGCCGTCTTCGAGCGAGACGATGGGATACTGGCGGACCCAGCTCTCCCAGAAGTCGACCATCTCGGCGGAGGTCTTTTCGGACTTGTCGGACTTCTTGAAGACGTACTTCCCAGTCTCCTTGTTGTAGAACTCGCTGGAGGCGGGGTCGAGCGCGATGGAGATCTGTTCGCCGGGGGTATAGCCGGCAAGCTGGATGGCTTCGAGGATCAGGTCGATGGCCTCGGCGTTCGACTTCAGGTTGGGGGCGAAACCGCCTTCGTCGCCGACGGCGGTGTTGTAACCCTTCTTCTTGAGGACGCCCTTGAGGGTGTGGAAGACTTCGGTGCCCCAGCGCAGAGCATCGGAGAAAGTCTCGGCACCGACGGGCATGACCATGAACTCCTGGAAATCGACGTTGGAGTCGGCGTGCGAGCCGCCGTTGAGGATGTTCATCATCGGGGTGGGCAGCAGGCAGGCGTTGACGCCGCCGAGGTAGCGGTAGAGCGGCAGCTTGAGGGCTTCGGCGGAGGCGCGAGCGCAGGCCATGGAGACGGCGAGGATGGCGTTGGCTCCGAGCTTGGACTTGTTCTCGGTGCCGTCGATCCCGATCATGGTGGCGTCGATGAGGCGCTGGTTGCTGGCGTCCATGCCGGTGAGCTCAGGGGCGAGGATCGACTCCACGTTTTCGACGGCGTTGAGAACGCCCTTGCCAAGATAATGCTCCATGTCGCCGTCGCGAAGTTCTACGGCCTCGTGCTCGCCGGTGGAGGCTCCGCTGGGAACGGCGGCGCGGCCCTTGGCTCCGCCATCGAGGATGACGTCAGCTTCGACGGTGGGGTTTCCGCGGGAGTCGAGGATTTCGCGCGCGTGGATAGAGACGATCTCAGTCATGTTGCTCCTATGGTTTGTAGTTTCGTGGTGCTGGGCGACGACGCGATGCATCAGGCGTTCGTTCAATCTGGGGCGGCGATCGACGCGGATAGCGCCACCGCCGGCTGCGGCGATGGTCTGAATCAGGTCTGCGTCTGGAGTGCTCACTCACTGGATTTTAGCAAAGCATTGAGGAACGGAGCTGAATCGCGTAAAACAAGCGATTTACAAGGAGCGGGCTGGGTAGTGGCAGGTTCGATTCCCTTTCGCCAGATTTGTTCCTTGAGGGCGGCAGGAGCCTCTAACCTTCTCTTTAATAGCCTGTCTAAACCTCAGGCCCGGAAACTGCTCCTAAGATTGCTCCAGAGACTCCAAAGGAACCGCCATGAAGCTACCTATTACGACCGCTGCTCTCGTTCTTATCGCCATTCCCGCCCTTGCTCAGGATGCACGGATGGGGGTTTCGACGCCTCCTTCGGCGGAGATTACAACGACCAGTGAAGACAGCCCGGCGCATCCGGTGCTTAAGCCTCGGGAGGCGAAGCCCTCGGCGGCGGTACCGGCGAGTCAGGCCACGTATGGGCCGTATGTGCCTTATCAGGCTCCGGGAGCTGCTGCGCCCGCGCAGGTCAATAAGGCTGCGTTCGACCCCGATGCAAATATCGTGACCGAGACTACGCCCGATACCCCGGTGGGGAACTCTGCGGATCTGGACGCAAATATCGTGACCAGCGTGCCGGAGCGTGAAGGCGAGATTCGCGAGGGGACGCTGTTGAAGGCGCGCATCAATCAGAACCTCTCGACCACAAGCACGCTCGAGGGCTCGAAGTTTACGGCTTCGCTTACAGAACCCATCCTGAAGGATGGCCGCGTTATCCTGCCCATCGGCTCGGTAGTCGAAGGGACCATCACCCAGGTTCGTAGCGGACGACGCATCTCGGGGCGAGCGGCGCTGCATCTGGAGGTGCGCGACGTGACCCTGCCGGATGGGACGCACTATGTCATTCATGCTCAATTGATCGATACCGATCAGTACGGCCACAGCAACGTCGATAGCGAAGGCACGCTGGTTCGCAGAGATCACGCGAAGAAGACACTGGCTGCGATGTCGGTGGCTACCGGCGGCGCTGCTGCTGCCGGTGCGATGGTGGGCGGCGGAGTTGGCGCTCTGGTGGGCGCGGGGATTGGCGCGGGGGCGAGCACCATCCTGTGGCTGAAGCAGGATCGCCAGGAAGCGCTGCCCAAGGATTCCCTGCTGGTCTTCAGCCTGACGACGCCGATGATTCTGAAGCCGCTGACGAATGGTGCGATCAGCAGCGTTCCGGCGGAGGACACTAACGCTCTGTACGCGGCGCGGTAATTCTGGTGATGAACCGTCGTCGTTTCCTTGCTGCGTCGGTTGCTGCCTCCGCCACACTTCCCTCGGGAACTTTGTTTGCTGCTGGCGGAGCTGGACCGATCCTGATCGATTCGCACGTTCATGTTTGGAAACACGATCCGTCATTTCCTTTTGCGGCAGGAGCGCATCCACCGGCGGAAGATGCGTCCGTCGAGATGCTGCTCGACCTGATGAAGGCGAACGGCGTCTCGCGAACGGTTCTCATTCAGGTGATTCACTATCGCTGGGATAACAGTTACCTCGCATCGGTGCTGAAGCGCTACCCGCTCAATTTCAAAGGAGTCTGCCGGGTGAATCCCGAAGATGCCTCTGCGCCAGATCGACTGAGTCAGCTTACGGAGCAGGGCTTTCATGGGGTTCGGCTCAGCCCCTCGGCGGGGACGGATGGAGATTGGATTCGGGGGCCGCGGATGTCTCCGTTATGGCGGCGGTGTGCGCAGCTCAAGGTTCCGATGACGATCCTGACGCCGGTGACGCGGCTTCCCGATGTGGCGCCGCTGATTGAGCAGAATCCAGAGTTGACCGTAGTGATCGACCATATGGCGGACTCTCCGCTGGATCAGCCGGAGAAGCTTGAGCTGCTGATGGCGCTGGCTCGTTATCCGAAGGTCTTCGTCAAGATTTCGCACATGTGGTCGCTCTCGAAGCAGGACTATCCTTACCCGGATGCGGCGGTGCAGGTGAAGCGCCTCTATGACAGGTTCGGGGCGGAACGCCTGATGTGGGGGACCGACTGGCCGATCTGTTTGAAGCAGCTTTCGTATGCGAGGGCGGTTGCGCTCTATCGCGACGATCTTGGGTTCATGTCGCCGGGAGATCGGGAGCAGGTGCTTTATAAGACGGTGCAACGGGTGTGGCCGTTTGGGGTGTGAGGATCATTTCGCAGGGGAGATGTATAGGGTTGGCTTTTAGATGGCGCTGAAAAGTAGGCAGATGAAAGTACCTCAGCGGCTAAAGCCGCAATGCAGACACGGGTTACGGCACGGCTGAAGCCGTGCCCTTAAGCGAAACATACTTTCGTAGCGGACCTGAGCTTCGCCCAGGTTGGTATGGAGCGCGCCTTTGGCGCTTAGGATGAGGTGTTTCGTCCCGGGCTGTGAGCTGGAGCGGTGTCCCCTATGGGTACAGAAACCCCAAACAGCAGATTCCTTCGCTTCGCTGCGGAATGACAAACAAAAGGGCTCTACACCAATGGGATGGTTGCTCTAGTTGCGTACCTGTGACAGCAGACGCTTCCAGTTCTTCTGGTTGCGGCGGTAGCTTTTTTTCAGGTCTTCGAGGATGCGCTCGAAGTCGCTATGGCCGCTCAGTTTGCGCCAGGCGGGATTTTTGCTGAACCAGGGATAGTTTTCGTTGCCGAGATAGATCGCTCGCCTAAGCCAGTGGAGCGCTTCCGACTCGTCGCCTTCGACGGCGAAATAAGTCGCCAGCCGGTAGGCCATCTCGCTGTCCGCTTCGGCGGCGGAAAGCGTCTCGTCCACGATGAAGCTGGCAGCTTTCTCGCGCTCGCCGAGCTGGACATAGCAGAGGGCGATGGTGGGAAAGACGATGCGCAGCGAGGACTCGTCGCGGATGACGCTCTCCAGCGTCTCGATGGCGCGAGGCAGATCGCCGGTACGCATCTGCTGATAACCGAGAGAGATGCGCAGCAGAGGCTGCCTCGGCTCCAGCGTGAGCCCTTTTTGAATCTCATCGGCGGCGAGTTCCATCTGGTTCTGGTACTGATAGACGCGGGCGCGATGGTTGTAGACCATCGCCGCGTTCGACGGATTCATGCGCAACGATGCGTTGAACTGGTCGAGCGCCTCCTCGTACATGCCGTCGATGCGCAGGGTGATTCCGGCGACGAGGCGAACGTTCCAGTCGTTGCCCGCGGTCTGGAGCAGATGCTCGATGCCGTGGCGGGCGGACTCCTTCTCTCCGCGCGAGAGCAGCATATAGACGCGGTAGAGGTTGGCTTCGACCGATCCGGGATCGAGCGACAGGGACTTGTCGAAGGCGCGGCGAGCTTCGAGGACGTGCATCTGACCGCCCAAACCGTGGCGAGCGTATTGCAGATGCGTGATTCCGAGACCGGACCAGCCGGGAGCATACTTCTCATCGCGCTTGACGACAGATTCAAATAGCTCGCGGGCGCGATCCAGATCTTCGCGGCTTCCGGTGCGGGTCATGAACGAAGAAAGTACGGCGCGGGCCTGCAGGTACTCCTCGGAGAGGTCTTCCGAAAGCGGGGCGACGCTGTGATTTTCATGTGCGCCCTGCAGGTCTCCGAAGCCCTGCAAGGTGCTGAAGACCTCGTTGCAGATCTCCGATTGGACTGCGACCAGATCGAACGAAGCGACGTTGATGGAGCCGCCAGCGCGAACGCTCTGGCTGGGCACGTCGAGCAGTTGCCAGTTGAGATCGAACCCCTTGTCGGAGCGCAGGAAGTTTCCTGCGAGGACAAAGTGGACGAGCAGCTTTTTGCCGACGCTGAGCGGGTCGAGTTGCTGCGTGGCAACGTTCATCAGCGAACTCGATGGGCGGACGACGAGCGACGGCATCCGCGCGAGCCGCGCGGCGATAGCGTCAGCCAGCGCGTATCCGTAGAGTGGAGCGACATCGGCTGGGCCGTAGTTGATGAAGGGCAGCACGACGATGCTGTTCTGCGTGCTTACCTCGGCAGGGGTGGACTCGCGGAAACGCTCGGCGAGCATGGAGAGGAGGCCAGTGGTGCGCTTCTCCTCCTCGGGGGTCTCCGTGCGGTTGAGGTTCTGCTTGCCTTGCGATGAGAGCAGCGAGACGGACTCTCCATGCAGAAGAACGGAGTCGAGCTGCATGGCCATCATGATGGTCTTGAGCGCTTCGCGAACGTCGGCGGCAGAGGCGAAGCGGGCGGATGGCTGCTTCTCCAGGCAACGGAAGATGACGCTTTCAAGTTCGACGGGAAGATGCGGCGCGATCTCACGGATCGAGGGCGGTTCGGCAAACTGGATGGCGCGAATGCTCTGGAAGTCGGGCGCGTCGGGGCGATGGAAGGGATGGCGGCCGGTGGCAAGTTCATAGAGGATGAGGCCAAGGGCGAAGATGTCGGACTGGACGCTGGACTGGCCGGTGACGAACTGCTCGGGCGCCATGTAGGCGATGGTGCCCCCGCGAGCGGTGTAGGTAGCACCTGCGTTGGGAGGGTTACGCTTGCTGTCGGGTCCGGCGGGGTCGAACTCGGCCTTGTCCGGGGCGAGCCGGCGAGCGAGGCCAAAGTCGAGAATTTTGATGAGGCCGCCATCCGTGAGCATGACGTTCGCAGGCTTGAGGTCGCGATGGAAGATGCCCAGATTGTGCGCGGCGGAGAGGCCGTCGGAGATCTGGATGCCCGCCGAGAGCGTCAGTTGCAGGCTTGCCGGTCCTTCGGCGATGACCTTGTCGAGCGACTTGCCGGGGATGTACTGCATGACGATGTAGGCTTCTTCGCCGCCGCCGGAATCTTCGGGAGCTACGCCTACCTCGTAGATGGCGCAGACGTTAGGATGGTCGATGGCCGACGCCAGCCGGGCCTCGCGAAGCTGCGTGGTGCGCATCTGCTGGACGGTCAGGTTGCCCCGCTTCAACAGCTTGAGGACTACGGGGCGCTGGAGGAGGGTATCGTTCGCCAGGTAGACCACGCCGCTGCCGCCCGCGCCGATCTTGCGAACGAATTCGTACTGCTCGATGACGCGTCGCTTCATGCTTCCATTATCGCAAGCCGGGAGCCGGGGAAGATGACCGCGGGGCGAGGGGGAGTATCCAATCGCTCACCTGAAGACTCAATCGACTCAATCTGCGGCCAGTATCTCGTTCAGCCCGTTATCATAATCACCACCAAGTGAAGCCAGCAGACAACATCTCCGGAGAGTCGCGTTGACCAGTTTGACCAGTTGTATGCAAGCCCTGGCGCTGGCCGTACCGACGCGTCTCCATCCCATCGACCTGGCCATCGTTGCTTTTTATCTGGTGGGGATCACGCTCTTTGGGCTGCGCTTCCGCTCAAAGAAGAAGACGGCGGGCGGCCAATCGCTCAAGAGCTATTTTCTCGCCGACCGCGCGATTCCGTGGTGGGCCATCGCGCTTTCTATCGTTTCGGCAGAGACCAGCACGCTCACGATTATCTCCATCCCCGGCCTGGCGTTTGGAGGGAACTTCGGATTTCTCCAGGTCGTCTTCGGCTACATGATCGGGCGGATCGTCGTCGCGGTCATCTTCCTTCCTAAATACTTTCAGGGCGAGATGCTGACCGCTTACCAGCTAATCGACCAGCGCTTCGGCCCCACGCTGCACAAGGTCACTGCCCTGCTCTTCCTGCTGACGCGGGCGGCGGCGGAAGGGGTGAGGGTGTTTGCGGTCTCCATCGTGGTGGGCATCGCCATCGGCACGCGCGATGTTTTATCGATCGCCATCATCTCCGCGCTGACGCTGCTCTATACCTTCGAAGGCGGAATGGCTGCCGTCATCTGGACCGACGTGGTGCAGATGGTCATCTACGTTGCCGGGACGGTCGTCGCGATCTCCACGCTGGGAACCCACATTCCCGGCGGATGGGCGCAGATTCACGAAGTCGCGGCGGCTGCGGGTAAGTTTCAGCTCTTCGATTTCGCGCTGAACCTGACCCAGACCTATACCTTCTGGGCGGGTCTTATCGGCGGAACTTTTCTCACCATGGCATCGCACGGCACCGATCAATTGATGGTCCAGCGGATGCTCGCTGCCCGCAACCTGCGCCAGTCGGTTGTCGCGCTACTGTCGAGCGGAGTTGTGATCCTGCTCCAGTTCACGCTCTTCCTGTTCATCGGAGCGGGGCTGTTCGTCTTCTACGGCCTGCACCCGACGGTCTTCGAGTCCGCCGACAGAATCTTTCCTACCTTCATCGTTCGCCAGATGCCCATCGGAGTCGCTGGGCTGCTGGTCGCTGCTATCCTCGCGGCTGCGATGTCGAATCTCAGTGCCGCGCTCAATTCCCTCTCCAGCACCACGGTCGTAGACTTCTATATGCACTGGCGCCCCGCAGCCGACGACCGCGAACGAATGTTGATCTCGCGCTCCTCCACCGTGATCTGGGCGTTCGTGCTCTTCGCCATCGCCGTGTATAGCGTTCACGCAGGAGGCAAGGGGCATGTCGTCGAGATAGGGCTCTCGATTGCTTCGGTTGCCTATGGGGCGCTGTTGGGAGTCTTTCTGCTGGGGACGCTGACACGCTACGCTACGCAGACCGGGGCGATTCTGGGCATGATCGCCGGGTTCGCGCTCAACCTGCTGCTGTGGCTGGATCCTGAGCCGATCGCGCTCGGCCCCATCACTATTCCGCATGTCGCGTGGACCTGGTATGTGTTTCTGGGTGCGGTTGCGACCTTCGCCGTTGGAACGATTGCCAGCTTTATCTTCCGTAATAAATCCAAGGCCGAAATCGCAGCGGCAACACTGCTGGTCTTCGTTGCGCTCAATACGACATCCGCGCAGGCACAGGCCGGGAAGACGACTTCCACCGCAAACTTTTCGACCGTCAGCACCCTCATTGACAACGCTATCGCCCAAAAGAAACTTCCGGGCGCGGTCGTTCTTATCGGACACAACGACAAGGTTGTCTTCGAGAAGGCCTACGGCAATCGATCGCTTGAACCCACCGTAGAACCGATGACCGAAGACACGATCTTTGACATGGCCTCGCTCAGCAAATGCCTCTCTACTGCGACAGCCATCATGCAGCTCAACGAGGCGGGCAAGCTCAGCTTCGATGCCCCCGTAGCGAAGTACCTTCCCGACTTCGCAGCTAACGGGAAAGAGAATGTAACCATCCGTGAGTTGTTGACCCACTACTCCGGATTGCCGCCGGACGTGAACTTGAAGGACGCCTGGGGACTTGCCGCGCCGGATAAAGCCGAGGGCATCCGGCGAGCGCTTGCCTCGCCGCTCGTCACCAAGCCCGGCACCCACTTTGAATACTCCGACATCAACTTCATCACGCTCGGAGCGCTCGTAGAAAAACTGAGCGGTGAAACGCTCGACGCTTACGCGCAGGAGCATATCTTCACACCGCTCGGCATGAGCCATACCCGTTACCTTCCTATGGGGCAGTCCTGTGGCAGGCTGGCAGACCCTCTCGCACGGCGAGGGCTTGCGGCCTCCATGGCTATCAAAGCGTGCGGACCTAACGACTGGAACAGCTTTCAGCTCGTGCCTCATATTGCGCCTACCAGCTTCGACGACGAAGGCACCGCAGCCAGCAACCCGAATTTTGGCCATATGCTTCGCGCCGTCGTCAACGATCCGACCACTCGCCGTATGGGTGGAGTCGCGGGCCATGCGGGCGTCTTCAGCACTGCCGCCGATACAGCACTGTTCGCTCAGGCGCTGCTCGATAAGCTCCTGCATAACACCGGGCCATTTCCTTTGAGGCAATCCACGCTCAAACTGATGACGGAACCTGAGCAGCCAGCGACCGCCGAGTCTACCGCCACCATCTTTACTCCCGACGGAAAGACAACCAAGGGCGTCGCTACACGCGGCTTTGGGTGGGACATTAACTCGCCTTTTTCGCGCACGCGTGGAGGAGTCTTCCCTGTCGGCAGCTTGGGACACACCGGCTTCACCGGCACGTCGCTCTGGATGGATCCTGCCAGCAACTCTTACGTCATCCTGCTGACTAACGCCGTCCATCCACGCGGCAACCCGCCCATCTCGATTCTGCGCGGCCAGGTGGCCACTGCTGCTGGAGAAGCTCTCGGCCTCCGGCCATCCTCGTTGAACACCGATGTCCCAGTTGCAGAAAAGTCCCGCGCAACCCTGACCGGCATCGATGTGCTGGAAGCGACCGACTACGAAGCCTTGCGCGAGGCCGCCAAGCGACACGGCAATCGGCTTCGCCTCGGCCTCGTCACGAACCAGACGGGGCTCGACGCCAAGGGCCGCCGCACCGTCGATCTGCTTGCCACCGAAGCCCCGAAATCTGTCCCCGGTCTGGTACTCACGACGCTCTTCTCACCTGAGCACGGCATCTTCGGCAAACTCGACACCACGAAGGTCTCCTCCGAAACCGATACAGCCACACGGCTTCCGGTCGTCAGCCTCTACGGGCCCAAGGACTCCGACAAGCGGCCAAAGCTCGAAGACCTTGCCAAGCTCGACGCCGTCGTTATCGACCTTCAGGATGCCGGTGTGCGCTTCTACACCTACGAGGCGGTCGTCGGTTATTTTCTCGAAGCTGCCGCCAAGGCACACGTCGAGATCATCGTCCTCGACCGACCTAACCCCATCGGCGGCGAACAGGTGCAGGGCATGGTCTCCGATCCCGGCCTCGAATCCTACGTCAACTACATGCCGCTGCCCATCCGGCACGGCCTCACGCTCGGCGAGCTGGCTCGTTACATCAACGAAGAACGCCGCCTGCCCAGCCCTACGTCGCCCAATGTTCAGGTGCCCATCAACGCCCGCCTCACCGTCGTCGCCATGGAGAACTGGACGCGTGGCGAGTACTTCGACCATACGGGGCTGCCCTGGGTCAATCCCAGCCCGAACCTTCGCAGCCTCACCGCCGCCACGCTCTACCCCGGCGTGGGCCTGATCGAGACGACCAACATCTCCGTTGGTCGCGGCACTCCCACTCCCTTTGAGCACATCGGCGCGCCCTACATCAACGGCGCGCAGCTTGCCGCTTACCTGACGGCTCGCAAGATATCCGGAGTCACCTTTGCCGCCACCAGCTTTCCCATCGACGAGGACTCGAATCGTTACCCCTACCACGGCCAGACTATTCCCGGCATCCGCTTCACCGTCACCGTCACCGACCGCGACGCGCTCAACTCTGCCGAGTTGGGAGTCGAGCTGCTCTCCGCGCTGCATCGCCTCTATCCCAGGCAGTTCGATCTCCCCAAGGCGCAACGGCTGGTGGTCAGCGTCAACACGATGCTGGCGCTCGGCAACCACGAAGACCCTCGCAGCATCGCTGCTTCCTGGGCGAGCGATCTCGCGGCGTTCAAAAAGCGCAGGGCGCTTTATCTTCTTTATCGTTAGGGTGAGTCGTTTCCGCAGTCTGTAAGATGGCTGAAAAGGCGGCGTCCCGGAGAAAAACGTACCTCAGCGGCTAAAGCCGCACTGCAAGTGTGCCCCTTACGGAACGGCTGAAGCCGTGCCCTTAAGCGAAACAACAGCAGTAAACAACATGCCCAACAACATCGGTAACAATAACTTGTAAAGTCGTAGTTTGAGTAGATCGCTTCCTAAGACAGAGCACCTTTGCTTAACAGAGCCGGACTTACCTCTAAATAAAGCCAGACCTGATCGCGTCGCCTCTGGCAGGTATCCATCTCACTACCGCCTCTAAAATTCATCTTTCCTTCGCCATCCTTACGTCACAATAGGAGAGACAAGCATCAAAGAGAGGGACTATGCCCCGCATTAATTTTCAACAACAACTCGTCGCGCTGAAGGACAAGCTCCTTGCCATGGCCGCTCTTTCGCAGCAGGCGCTGGACCTCTCCATCAAGGCCTATCTGAACCGGGATATGAGCCTCTGCGATCACGTCAAGGAGATCGAAGAAGCCATCAACTCGGCAGAGCGCGACGTCGACGAGATGGCCTATGACCTGCTCGCCAAGGAGCAACCAATGGCCATCGATCTTCGCTTCATTCTTGCCGTCATCAAGATCAACGGCGACCTCGAACGCATCGGCGACCAGGCGACCAACATCGTGCAGCGCATCCATCCGCTGCACGAGCCCGCCACCATCTCCCTGCCCATCGACATCTCGGAGATGGGCGACAAGGTTGGAGTCATGATTCGCAGCTCTATCCAGGCCTTGCTCGAAGCCGACGCCAAGCTGGCCGAGTCCGTGCTGGCGATGGACGACGAGATTGACGACATGAACCGCACCGTCCAGACTGAGCTGGTCGATCTGATGCAACGGCATCCCGAAGTCAGTGGACAGGCGCTGAACGCGATCATCGTAGCCCGCAACCTCGAGCGCGCCGCCGACCACGCCACCAATATCGCCGAAGACGTGATCTTCTGGCTGCGGGGCTCCGACGTTCGTCATAAATTTTCGCTCGCGCAGGCGGATTGAGGCGTTACGGAGTTGGAACTTAGAGCTGTGTCCCCGATGGCGTATAGGAGCCCCAACCGCAGATTCCTCCGCTTCGCTGTGGAATGGCAAACAAAAGGGATGGGAATGGCAACAAAGGGGATGCGGTCTTATCAGCCGGACTGCCCGTAGGTGGCTGAAGCTCCGTGCTTGCGGAAGTAATGCCGGTCCAGCAGCGCCTGCGAAACGCCCTTGCAATCGGGCCGCATCGTCAGCGTGCGGTAAGCCATCTTCGCCACTGCCTCCAGCACCACCGCGTTGTGGGCTGCATCGTGCGCCGTCCTGCCCCACACAAACGGAGCGTGACCGGCGACCAGGCAGGCAGGCACGGCCAGCGGGTCGATTCCCTTGAAGCGTTGCACGATGGCCAGCCCGGTCTCGTGTACGTATCGTCCTCCGATGGCCTCATCCGTAAGCTCTTCGGTCACCGGAACCGGTCCGTAGAAATAGTCCGCATGGGTGGTTCCGAGCGCCGGAATCGCCATTCCTGCCTGCGCGAAGCTGGTGGCAAACTCCGAGTGCGTATGCACCACCGCTCCAATGCCCGCGAACTCCCGGTACAAGAGCGTATGCGTATCCAGATCGGAGGACGGCTTCAGGTCGCCCTCGACGATCTTGCCGTTCAGGTCGGTCACCACCATGTGCTCCGGCTTGAGGTCGTCGTAATCGACGCCGGAGGGCTTGATCACTACCAGACCCTGCTCCCGGTCGACCCCGCTGGCGTTTCCAAACGTATAGAGAACCAGCCCCCGCCGAACCAGTTCGAGGTTGGCTTCGAGCACCGATGTTCGCAATTCCTTAAGCAGCATAGACAGACTCTCCCATCAGCAAACCGTCGAAAAACCGCACAATTTTGTGCAAGATCTTCAGAATATCCGAAAACGCTTTCCCACCACTTTTCGCTTGATAAAGTAAGTGCATGAGCAATGAGCCGGAAACAAACGTTCACCCGCTTCCCGCCGGATTCCAATGGGGCGCGGTTAAGGCTGGGATCAAGGCCAGCGGAAAGCTGGACGTCGCGGTCGCCGTAGCGCAAGTACCCGCGAATGCAGCGGTCATGTTCACCAAAAATCAGGTGGTCGCAGCCCCGGTCACGGTCGGACGGCGGCATCTGCTGTCTACCGGAGGAAGAGTCGGCGCGGTGCTGGTCAACGCGGGCAACGCGAACTGCGCCACGGGTGCAGCCGGGATTGAGGCCTGCGTCCAGACTTGCGTCGCCGCGGCTGAGACATTCCACTGCATCTTCGACGAGGTCTTCCCTTCTTCCACCGGAATTATCGGCGTGCCTTTTCCCGCGGAAAAAGTGGTTGCAGCCTTGCCGGCCGTCGCGGCCACGCTGGGCAACACCTCGGAGCATGCGGAGTTATTTGCCCAGGCCATCATGACCACCGACACCCGGGTGAAGACTGCCCGGGCAATCATCGATGTCGACGGAACCGAGATAAGGCTCTTCGGCACGGCCAAGGGCGCGGGCATGATCCATCCCCAGCTCGGAGCACCGGTGGGGCCTCCTCATGCCACCATGCTGGTGTATCTCTTTACGGATTTGGTCGCCGAGAGCCGGGAGTTGAATCAATTGCTGGCGCCCGCCGTAGAGCGCAGCTTCAATTGCATCTCGATCGACGGCGATACCTCGACCAACGACACCGTCTTGCTGCTGGCCAGCGGAGCCAGCGGCGTAAAGCTGAACGAGCGGGTCAGCGAAGCCTTTGCCAACGCGCTCAGCCTGGTCTGCGGATCGCTGGCTCACCAGATCGTCGATGACGGGGAGGGCGTGGGCCATGTGGTCACGCTGCACATCTCCGGTGCGCGGACGGAGGCCGAGGCGAAGCAGGTTGCCAAGGCAATCGCTCACTCGCCGCTCTGCAAAACTGCGTGGTCGAGCGCCGATCCGAACTGGGGCCGGCTGCTGGCGGCGGCAGGGTACAGCGGCGTCGAATTCGATCCGGCTGACGTGACGATTACGATTGGAACCCAACCGGTATTCGAATCGGGCATGCGATCTCCGCTCTTCGATGAGGCTGCGGCACACGCGACGATGCTGGAACGCGAGTACACCATTGCGCTCGATCTTGGCCAGGGAAGGTCCGAGTGCCGGTTTATCACCTGCGACCTCACGGCAGAATATGTGCGCATTAATGCGGATTACTCCACCTAGAACTTATTTCTAAAATTCATCAAGACACGGTCAATTCTTATCTGCCTCTTGATGAATTTCCTTGGAAAACAGCGGACTAGTGACGTTTGTGCCCTGACGCGTCTATCCTAGACTCAGTGAATTTTGGGAGCGTTGATCTACAACCCCAGTGATTGGGAATATAAGGACAGCTTATGACGATGAAACTTGAAACTCCGGCCCAGATTGATTTTTCTGAAGAAGTGTCCGAATGGATTGAGGCGTTCGACGACGTCGTTGCAAATGACTGGGAAAATGGAGCTGAGTTGCTGTCTGCCCTGCGGCAGCGGGCTCAGCAGGCAGGTGTTCCTGCGCCCAACGAGCTGACGACCCATTATCTGAATACGATCCCGAAGCACGACGAAGTTCCCTATCCCGGCGACCGGACGCTGGAGCGCCGCGTCGAGGCCCTGATTCGCTGGAACGCGATGGCGATGGTGCATGGACAGAACAAAAAAGATCCCGGAATCGGCGGCCACATCTCCACCTATTCGTCGCTTGCAACATTGCTCGAAGTCGGCTTCAACCACTTCTTCCGCGCCAAGTACGGAGACGAGCCGGGAGACTTCATCTACTTTCAGGGGCATGCATCCCCAGGCGTCTATGCGCGTGCCTACCTGGAGGGCCGTTTCGACGACGACCGCCTGAAGAATTTCCGCCACGAACTGCGCGAGACGCCCGGCCTGAGCTCGTATCCGCATCCATGGCTGATGCCGGACTTCTGGACCTTCCCCACGGTATCGATGGGGATCGGGCCGCTGAATGCGATTTATCAGGCGCGATTTATGCGCTACCTCGAGCACCGCAACCTCATCAAGGCGACGGAGCGAAAGATCTGGGCGTTCGTAGGCGACGGCGAAACCGATGAGGTCGACACGCTGGGGGCAATCTCGGTTGCGTCACGGGAGAAGCTGGACAACCTGATCTTCGTCGTCAACTGCAACCTGCAGCGGCTGGATGGGCCGGTGCGCGGCAACAAGCGGATTATCGATGAACTCGAAGGCATCTTCCGTGGAGCCGGATGGAACGTCATCAAGGTGATCTGGGGCTCGGACTGGGATGCGCTGTTCGAGCGTGACCACACCGGCCTGCTACTGCGCCGGATGGAAGAGTGTGTCGACGGCGACTACCAGACCTTCAAGGCGAAGGATGGCGCCTATCTGCGCAGAGAGTTCTTTGGCAGGTATCCGGAGCTGCTGGAGCTGGTCAGCGACATGACCGACGAGCAGCTGGAGCGGCTGCATCGCGGCGGACACGATCCAGGGAAGATCTACAACGCGTACAAGCGGGCGATGGAGCATAAAGGCGGCCCGACGGTGATCCTCGCCAAGACCGTGAAGGGCTACGGTATGGGGTCGTCGCAGGCTCGCAATGCGACGCACAACGAGAAGAAGATGGCGGACAGCGAACTCGCCGCATTCGTGAAGCGGTTCGACATCCCCATTCCCGAAGAGGCTGCGACCCATGGCACGCCCTACCGTCCCGCACAGGACAGTCCCGAGATCGTCTACATGCAGGAGCGGCGGCGAGAGCTGGGCGGCCATATTCCGAAGAGAGAAGTTCCCAAGTCGGAGTTCACTGCACCGGCGTTGGACCACTTTGCAGAATGGCTCGCCGGCTCGAACAAGCGCGCGATCTCGACGACGATGGGTTTTGTCAGCATCATGCGGCACCTGTTGAAGGATCCGGCCATCGGCAAGCTGATCGT
This sequence comes from Terriglobales bacterium, assembly GCA_041691575.1. Taxonomy (GTDB): domain Bacteria; phylum Acidobacteriota; class Terriglobia; order Terriglobales; family Acidobacteriaceae; genus Edaphobacter. Next base: position 54,104 of record JBEPUJ010000013.1, on the reverse strand, counting down.
GCCGATTCTGCCCGATGAAGGACGAACCTTCGGCATGGAATCGGTCATCAAGCAGGTTGGAATCTATGCGCCGGAGGGCCAGAAATATAATCCGCACGACTCCGACATGCTGTTGTCTTACCGGGAATTGAAGGACGGGCAGATTCTCGAAGAAGGCATCACCGAGGCCGGTTCGATGGCTTCGTTCACGGCGGCAGGCACAGCGTACGCAAACTATAAACTGCCGATGATTCCCTTCTTCATGTACTACTCGATGTTTGGATTCCAGCGCGTCGGCGACATGATCTGGGCGTTTGCCGATGCTCGCGGCAAGGGCTTTCTCATGGCCGGAACCGCGGGCCGAACCACCATGCTTGGAGAAGGGCTGCAACATCAGGACGGGCACAGCATCGTGCTGGCAAGCACCGTTCCCACCTGCCTCTCCTACGATCCGGCGTTTGTCTATGAACTCGCCGTGGTGGTGCAGGACGGCATTCGCCGCATGTACGAGAAGGGTGAGGACGTCTTCTACTACATCACGATGTACAACGAAGACTACGCACAGCCAGCGATGCCCGAGGGCGCTGCCGAGGGAATTCTGCGCGGCATCTACAAGCTGAAACCGGCTGCCGGAGGCGAAGCAGTCGCCCAGCTCTTCGGGAGCGGAACAATCCTGAACGAGGTGCTACGCGCGCAGGAGATTCTGGCCACCAAGTACAGCATCCACACCGACGTCTGGAGCGTTACCAGCTACAACGAGCTGCGGCGCGACGCCCTCGCGGTCGAGCGCTGGAACCGGCTGCATCCTGCGGAGAAGGAGCGTCAGAACTATCTGCAGACGACGCTTGCAAACACGCAGGGCCCGATCATCGCGGCCAGCGATTACATGAAAGTCGTGCCGGATCAGCTATCCCCATGGTTGACCACGCGGCTGGTATCGCTGGGAACCGACGGCTTCGGACGCAGCGATAACCGTGCGCACCTGCGCAGGCACTTCGAGGTCAACGCAGAATCAATCGTCGGAGCAACCCTGTCGAAGCTCTCCCGCGAGGGCAAGTTCAAGCCGAAGCAGGCTCAAAAGGCACTGGCGGAACTCGGCCTCGACGTTGAAGCTGCCGATCCGGCTAAAGCTTAATTCCTGGCGATATGAACATGATTGAGTCGAGGGTTCCTTATGGAGCCCTCGTTTTTTGCAGAAGCGATGCATCAACGGAGGACTTTGCTTGAGAGAAACAGCGCCCCACGAAAATCCATTAGTGCCCAACAAAAAACTTCGAGAGCTGTATACCGCGATCGTCGAGATGAGATTGTTGGAGGAACATATTGCCGCGCTTCAGCGCAAGACGAAGCCGAGCCGCCGGTTGAATTCAACTCACGGCCAGGAGGCCTGCCGGGTGAGCACGGCCATCGATCTGAACTCCGGCGATCTGGTGAGCGATAGTCAGGTGGACGCGGCGATGAGCCTTCTGTTTGGCGCAAAGGCCAATTCCCTGCTCCGCCACATCGCCGCTGTCGCTTCGGGCAAAAAGGAACGCACCGCCCTCTTTGCCGAAGCAGCGAGTGCGGCCCGGCAGTTGCCGTGGATCGACGACGCGAGCGACCGCCTGAACATGGCTCTTGGTGCTGCGCTTACGCTCAAGACATTGAAGCAGGCCAATGTTGTGGTCGCCTATCTTCAGCGTGCAGAGATTCCTAAAAGTTTGTGGAAGCGTGTTCTTGCGCTCGCTGCAAAATTCGATCTGCCGATTATCTTTGTGGTTCTCCCCGAGGCGAATCCCAAAAAGAAAGCAGGAGCCGTCAATCTCTCCGCCAGGGCGCGGGCAGCGGGACTACCGGGAATCCCTGTCGATGCCAGCGACGCTGTCGCCTTATATCGGCTGGCTCAGGAGTCTCTGGGACGAACGCGAGCAGGCGATGGGCCGGTTCTGATCGAGTGCATTGCGGTTCCAAGGGCAGAGCGGCGCAGCGATGAGAGCGATGATCCTGTCCTTCACCTGAAAAATTTTCTCATTGGGAGGAAGGTTTGTACCGAGGCATGGGCAAATCACGCGGGAGACACCTTACGCAAAAAAATCGCCGCAGTGAACCGCTGACATCCAAATATAAGCAGCGTTTGTGCATCTAAATTTCAACGGCAAATATCGTTACACTGTTCTTAGCGGTTTCAATAGACATATCTGAGGTGTGAGTGCGGAAAACAGGCTATCTTTCTCTTGCGGTTGTCGTTGCCTGCGCTGCTTCAGCGGCTCTTGGCCAGACACCGGCATCACCCACTCCAGCCCAGCCAATACCGGCGGCAGTCGATTCCTCTCAGACGCCGGCTCGTCCCGCCTACGATCCTCAAAATCAGAACGAATTTCCGGCCGTCCCTCCACCGCAGCAAGCTCCGCAGCCGGTCGTTCCACCGGCAACGCCTTCACCGCAGACGCCCTACCGAGCCTACGCGCCCTACGGTCCGCTGCTGCAACAGGTCAAGCGGCAGGATCATTACGGATCGACCTACATGCCTGTGGATAGCTGGGTGTATCCGGCGATGACGCGGCTCTATTCGATGGGTTTCCTCGACACCATGTTCCTGGGAATGCGGCCGTGGACGCGCCGCAGCGCGCTGCACATGCTTCAGGAATCGCAGTACGCCATCGTCAACAGCGACAACGAAGAGGCGCAGGAGATTCTGGCCAAGCTGCTCACAGAGTTCGACGCTGAAGTTCCTTCTAATTTCATGGCGCGAGGTGCGGTCTACGGATTGGAGTCGGGCTATACGCGATTGATGGGCATCAGCGGCACGACGCTCCGTGACAGCTATCACTTGGGACAGACCATCAGCAACGACTACGGCCGTCCCTACCAGACCGGCTTCAACAACGTTACCGGCTTTTCGACAGTGGATGAATTGGGGCGGTTTTCGCTCCGCGTCCGTGGCGAGTATCAGCATTCTCCATCGGGGTCCGGTTATTCTCTTGCACTTGCACAGAAGCTATCCAAGCTCGACTTCCTCACCTATGCTCCGCCGAACCAGCCACAGGCAACCATCCCCGCTGATCCAGTCGCGGCGCAGAATCCCTTCCGTCTGGTCGAAGCGTCTCTTTCTTTTCATTTGCTTGGCCACGAGATCTCGGGCGGGAAGTCGGATGCATGGCTTGGACCGGCGGCAGGCGGCGCCATGGCATGGTCCAACAACGCGGAAAACATCTATTCGTTTCGCATCAACAGGGTCGAGCCGCTTCACATCTTCGGGCTCTCGAAGCTGCTCGGTCCTGTGCGCTACGACTTTTTCATCGGAAGCCTCAAAGGGCATACTTCTCCGAACAGCCCATGGGTACACTCCGATATGTTTGCCTTCCGCCCCACGAAGAACTTTGAATTCGGCTTTCAGCGGACCATCATTTTTGGGGGCAAGGGGCATGCGCCTATAACCCTGCACACCTTCCTCAAGGGCTTCTTCGATTTCAGTGATACCACTCAGTCAGAAAAGTATTCGCGTGAAGATCCCGGGGCGCGTTTCAGCGATTTCAATTTCTCCTATCGACTTCCCTTCGTCCGCCGCTATGCCACGCTCTATGCCGACTCGATTACCCATGACGACGTGACGCCGATCAGCGCTCCCCGGCGCGCTGCTTACCGCACCGGCATTTATATCTCTCAGATTCCGAAGCTGCCGAAGCTCGATTTCAGAGTAGAGGCCGTCACCACCGATCCGCGCGTAGGCAGAAGTTTTGGGGGTACGTTCAACTACTTTGAAGTCGTGCAGTTACAGGGTTATACCAATAAGGGCTACATCATGGGCGACTGGATTGGCCGCGAGGCAAAGGGAGGACAGGCGTGGCTGACCTACCACCTTTCCGGCAATGAGTGGATTCAACTCGAATATCTCAACAAGAAGACACCGAAAGATTTCATCGCCGGGGGCACGACTCAAAACCAGTTCAAAGCGAGCGTGGTGAAGCGCTTCGGCGAGAACGTGGAGTTGAATGCCTGGGTACAGTACGAAGGATGGAAGGCTCCGATCTACAAGCCGGGCCTGCAAAAGAACACGACTACGGCTGTACAGCTAACCTGGTTCCCTAAACTGCACACCTATCCCCACTATAAATAGGCGCGACGATAGTTCTCGTCGCACCTGGTAAAAGATACGGGATGGTTATGCGGCGCCGTCTTTGAAGTACTGAAGAGAGTTCTGCAAGCCGTGGCGAAGGCTGATCTTAGGCTCCCAGCCAAGAAGCGTCCGCGCCTTGGTGATATCGGGACGTCGGCGCGTCGGATCATCCTGAGGCAAGGGCCTTGCGACGATCTCACTCTTCGAGCCGGTCACTGCCAGCACTTCCTTGGCACACTCCACAATCGTCCATTCATCGGGATTGCCGATGTTGACGGGCAGATGCTCCTCCGAACGCGATAGCCGGACGATGCCATCGATGAGATCAGAGACATAACAGAAGCTGCGCGTCTGCGAGCCATCGCCATAGATGGTAAGCGGCTCTCCGCGAAGCGCCTGCGCCATGAAATTGGAGATCACTCGCCCATCGTTCACCTGAAGCCGTGGACCATAGGTATTGAAGATTCGAACCAGGTGAGTATTGATCCCGTAGTAGCGGTGGTAGGCCATCACGGCAGCCTCGGAGAAGCGCTTTGCCTCGTCGTAGACTGAGCGCGGCCCAATCGGATTGACGTTGCCCCAGTAGGTCTCGACCTGCGGATGCACCTCAGGGTCTCCATAGCACTCCGAGGTGGACGCATGGAGATAGCCGGCGTTGTACTTTCGCGCCAGGTCAAGTGTGTTGATCGTTCCCGCCGAGCCGACCAGGAGCGTTTCGACCCCGAGCCGCGTGTAGTCGACCGGGCTGGCCGGCGACGCAAAATTAAAGACAAGATTCACTGCACCGGGGTCGAATGCCTTGCAGATATCCTGCTCCATAAAACTGAAGCGAGGCTCGTTCGTCAGATGACTGAGATTGGAAGTGCTTCCCGTGCAGAGGTTGTCAGCTCCAACGACCGTGTGCCCCTCTGCAAGCAGAGCATCGCAGAGATGGGAGCCAAGAAAACCTGCGGCCCCGGTGACTAGAATCCTTTGAGACATCGAATAGAACCTTTCTTTCCGTTACAGCAACCTGCTATCAACAGCGAATCAAATGCCTGCGGTCACCTGTCCTTACTGCACCGACTCTTTTGCAGCATACGCCGCGGGACGCCCTATGCTGAGATAAGTAAACCCGTGCTGCGCCATCACCTGAGGATCGTAGAGATTGCGTCCATCGATCACAATCGGGTAACGCAGAATCTTGTTCAACTGCGCGAGATCCAGTGTGGCGAACTCTGTCCAGTCCGTCAGAATTAGCAGAGCATCCGCATCCTGAGCCGCGTCATACGCCGTATCTGCATAACGCAAAGCTGAGGTGGAAGGAAGCCGCTCCTGGGAGCGCTTCATCGCGGCAGGGTCGTAGGCCGCAATCGAACAGCCCTCGGCAAGCAGCATCTCAACCAGTTCGATCGCGGGCGACTCGCGAATGTCATCCGTCTCTCCCTTGAACGCCAGTCCAAGGACGCCGATCCGCTTCCCTCGCAAGGTCCACAACGCCGACCGGACCTTGCCGAGGAAGCGCTTCTTTTGTTGAACATTAATCTTTTCAACCTCGCTCAGAAGAGCAAAGTCAATCCCCATCTGCTCGGCGACGGAACGGAAGGCGGCCACGTCCTTGGGAAAGCACGATCCGCCGTAGCCGATGCCGGGTCGAAGGAATTTAGGTCCAATCCGGCTGTCGAGCCCCATGCCGAGAGCGACCTGCTCCACATTGGCATTCGTAGCCTCGCACAGGTTCGATACGGCATTGATGAACGAGATCTTCAGCGCTAGAAAGGCATTCGAGGCGTGCTTGATGATCTCGGCGCTCTTGGTCGACGTAAGCAGCAGGGGCGGCGGCTCGTCTGTGCTGCATGAACCTTCAATGGCATCGGAGCGCTTGTAGTACTCGCCGCCGGTCAGCGGAGCATAAATTTTGCTCAACAGTGCTGCCGCTCGATCGCTGTCGGCCCCTACGACGATGCGGTCGGGGTGAAGGAAGTCGACAACGGCGGTTCCTTCGCGGAGAAATTCAGGGTTCGAGACGACGTCGAAGAGGTGGCGATCCACGCCATTGCGTTCGATAGCGCGCCGCACCCATTCATTGGTGTAGACCGGAACCGTGCTCTTCTCGACGATGACCTTGTAACTGGTGATCGACCGTGCAATCTCGCATGCGACCGCCTCGACATAAGAGAGGTCCGCATCTCCGGTCTCGCTCTGAGGCGTTCCCACGGCGATAAAAATGGCATCGCATTCGCGGGTCGCTTCGGCAAGATCGGTCATAAACCTAATCTTGGTGTTGCGATATCTCTCCAGCAGCTCGGGGAGGTGGTTTTCGTGGATCAGCGTGTCGCCGCCCTGTAAGGCGGTAACCTTGCGGTCGTCATTATCGACGCAAATGACGGTATGACCCATCTCCGCAAAACAAACGGCGGCGACAAGGCCGACATATCCTGATCCGACAACGGCAATTTGGATGTGATTGTTCATAGATTTAAGTGGTGACTGCCTTCATGTTAGAGAATAGCGGAATTTGGTGAACGATGATTTCATGCGATTGAAACGAAGATCTGCTCTGGGAAGCCAAAGTAAGGTAACTTTGGCTTCCTTACTGAAGGAACCCTCTAGTAGACTATAAGTAATGGGCCTTCAAAATACGCAGCCTTCAGCCGGTGGGGATAGCTTCGAACAGAACCCGTCTCAGTTCGGTTCTGCCGCGGCGGATACCGCTCTGTCCGATGCGATCGTCACGTTCAAGAAGCGACGGAAGATCATTCTTGTGGCCGTGCTTCTCGGGCTTGCTTACGGCATCTACAAGGCTAAATCACAACCCAGACTCTATGAGGCCGTCGGGCGGATCCAGGTCAGGTCCGGCTCGTCGAATGAATATCGTCTGAGCTCTGTCCAGGCATTGGGTGGGTCCGACACAGCATCGAAGATGCTGACGGAAATTGCCATCCTTAAAAGCGATTCGTTGATGTTGACGGTTGCTCGCCAGATGGATCTGGCGAACAATCCCGAATTCACCGATACCAGTGGACCTCGCAAGAATATCGATGACGGCGACGTACGCCAGGCAATCGTCCACAAGTTGCAGAGCAGCTTGAATATCGTGCTGGTTCCGAAGACGGAGATCATCAGCATCAGTTACAGCAGCCTGAATTCAAAGCTGGCCGCCGATATTGTCAATAAGGTCATTGCCGCTTACATCCAGCGCAGTTATGAGACCCGATTCGCGTCGACCCAGCGGGTTTCGCAATGGCTCTCAAGCCAATTGGACGATCTCAAGCAGCAGGTCGAGTCCTCGCAGGAACAGATGATGGACCTGCAGCGAAAGCTGGGGATTGTAGGTTTCGATCCAAACCATAATCAGATCAGCAGCGCGCTGGAGGATCTTTCCAAAGCTGCCGGCGCGGCCAAGATCGCACGCATTGTCGCGGAGTCGCGCTATCGCGCCCTCAACGGCATGGATCCCGATTCGATGGAGAGTTCGATCGATGTCTCCCCCGGAGGCGCACCCGCGCAATTGAACCAGTTGCGGACACAGCTTGCGTTGGCAAAATCCAGCTACGCCCAGATGCAGTCGACACTTGGACCGAACCATCCACAGGCGAAGGCGTTGCGGGCACAGATGGCGGAACTTTCCGCCGAGGTCGACAAAGAGCAATCCCGCTTGCTGTTGCAGGCGAAGGAGAACTTTGTCGTCGCCCGCGTGAACGAGGATCAGACCAAGGCCGCTCTCGAAGAACAGAAGACAGAAGCTTATAAGCTGCGCGACGATCTGATCGAATACACGCTGCGTCAGCGCGAGTTCGAGTCCAATCGAACACTCTACGAAGGGCTGCTGCAACGGCTCCGTACCGCCGGCGTAGAAGCCGGTCTGGAGTCACTGGAGATCGATGTCGTCGATCAGGCCATGCCGCCGGCTCAGCCGGTGCTCAAGCGGCAATCGACGCTCATTCTCACGGGCATGATCTTTGGCTTGCTCGGGGGCATCGTCATCGCCTTCCTCGTCGAAAGCCTCGACACCAGCCTGAGCAGCGTAGCGGAGATCGAAGCCGCCACGGAACTTCCCTCGCTGGCCGTCATTCCCAAGGCCCGGCGAACTTCTGCCGAGCAACCGGGCGTGCTGACCGCGACGCAGAAGAATCTCGATGTGCTGTCCCAGCCGAAGTCGCAGTTCACCGAGTCTTTCCGCTCGTTGCGAACCTCGCTGCTGCTCTCTACGACGGGACATCCTCCCAAATTTATTCTTCTCACCAGCGCTACTCCGTCTGAAGGCAAAACGACGCTGGCGACCAACCTTGCCTGCATTCTGGCGCAGGGCGACGCGCGCGTTCTGCTGATCGATGCGGACCTTCGCAGGCCCAGCGTTCATCATCGTTTCGGTATGAGCGGAAAGACCGGCGTCACGACCGTGCTTACAGGAGCGACCCCGCTCGAAAAGGCAACGCAGAACGTAGCGGAAGTGCCCAATCTCGATATCCTGCCGGCCGGGCCGATGCCGCCCTTCCCCACCGAGATGCTGAGTTCCGATGCAATGGATCAGTTGCTCCAACGATGCGGCGAGGTGTACACGCATGTCGTCATCGATACGCCGCCTATCCTCTCTGTAACCGACGGTGTCATCCTTGCCCGCCATGCCGATGCCGTGGTGCTGGTTATCCGTCACGCCAAATCGAGTAAACACGTCGTCCGGCGCGCGCGTGATCTTCTCCTGCGTTCCGGGGCTCCCATTACCGGCATCGTACTGAATGCGGTCGATCTCAACTCTCCCGAGTACTACGGCTACTACGGGTACTCCGGGTATTCGTATTCGAGCGGCGATTCAGGAAGCTGGGAGCCGCAGGCTGATTCAAGAGATAAAAACCGCAGGACTGGGGAGGCTGGATGATGAAGAACGATCCTCTCAGACTGCGTAGGCGTATGGAGATCGCGCTGAAGAACGATATTCGTAGCGTACTTGTCGTAACCGCCGCAATTCTTGCGCTATGGCTATGCCCAGGCATGGCACAGGCTCAGTTCAGCGGCCCCGCGCTTGCAGCCTCCACGCAGATCAATCAGCCGGTGACGCCAACCACCGATCCGGCGATTCTCTACCCTGCCAGCCGCGACATCATTCTCGATCAGGGCGATCTGCTGACGATTCACCTCTACGGAACCACCGACTATCAGCCCGTCGCAAGAATCAGCCTGGACGGCACCGTTCAGCTTCCTTTGATCGGCAGTCTACATGTTGAAGGCCTCACCATCCATCAGACCGAGGATCTAATTGCGCAGCGATTGACGAACGCAGGCATGTATCGCAGTCCCCAGGTGAGCATTCAACTCACCGAAGCGCCAAACCAGTCCGTCACCGTAACCGGAGAGATGCATGGCGTTGTCCCGGTAGCCGGGCAGAAGCGGCTGTTTGATGTTCTGGCAGCAGCGGGCGGACTTCCTCCAACGGCGAGTCACCTCGTCACCATCAATCGGCCGGGCGTCGCCCAACCGATTGTTGTCGACCTCGGAACCGATCCTGCAAGAAGCGAGCAAGCCAATGTGCCTGTCTTTGCGCGAGACACCATCGTCGTCTCTCGCGTCGGCGTCGTCTATCTTCTCGGAGCCTTCAAAAGTCAGGGCGCCGTCCCCTTGCAACAGAACGCTCCTTTGACTTTGATGCAGGCTGCTGCGATTGGCGGGGGAACCGGGTTTGAAGGAAGACTGGCCGATCTTCGGATTGTGAGAACCGTCGGCCTCGATCGCAAGGTCGTTCGCATCGATATCAAGAAGGTTATTAACGGCACCGCGCCGGACCCGGTATTGCAGGCAGACGACATCGTTCTTCTGCCGACAAACCCGATGAAGGCGGCAATCAAGTCCGGAGGAGTCTCTACCTTGATCGGCCTTGCCTCCATCCTGATCATAGCGTTCCGTTGACAACGATTTCGACGTTCTACCATCACAGCCTGATTTCAAGCCGACTCGATGAGATTGCTCCTCTTGTTTCTCTCTCTAGCGAACGGGTAAATGGATGATGAAGAAAGTAAAGCTTGCCTATCTCGTAAGTCACGCGATCCAGTACCAGGCGCCGTTGCTGCGGCGGATCGCGCAGGAGCCGGATATCGACCTGACCGTCTTGTTTGCCTCCGACTTCTCCGTTCGAGGGTATAAGGACAAGGGCTTCGGCGGCGTCGACGTGAAGTGGGATGTTCCCTTGCTGGAGGGCTATCGCCACGAATTTCTGCCCGCCCTGCGAGATAAAGGCGCGGCAGGCATGGCCAGCCAGTTCAACTACGGCATCCTGAAACGCCTGCGCGGCAGCAAAGACAAACCGGGATTTGATGCTCTCTGGGTGCATGGATACGCGACCGTCAATGCCATGCATGGAATCCTTGCCGCCCGATCGCTGGGGATCCCCGTTCTGCTCCGCGCGGAGTCGTGGCTGAAAGACCGGGAGCGCAGCGGACCTAAGCTGGCGGCAAAGCGTCTCTTCTTCAAATCGCTCCGGCATCTCGTCGATGGAGTTCTTCCCATCGGCACCTTGAACTCAGAGTACTGGCGCTACTACTTCGGCGACGACTTCCCTCAGTTCCTGATGCCCTACGCCGTCGATAACGACTACTTTCAAGCACGCAGTCAGCAAGCTCGGCAGCAGCGTGAAAAACTGCAGCAGGAGCTGAACCTCGATCCCTCCCGCCCCGTCATTCTCTTTGCCTCCAAGCTGCAAACCCGCAAGCGTTGCGGCGATCTCGTCGAGGCTTATCTCAACCTGTCGCCCGGCCCCGGACTCGAGCCGCATCCTTACCTCGTCATCGTGGGAGACGGCGAAGAGCGCGCGGCTCTCGAAAGACAGGCCGCCGAGAGCGGATGCGCAGGGATCCGTTTTTGCGGGTTCCGCAATCAGTCCGAGCTGCCCGGATTTTTCGACATCGCCACCATCTTCGTTCTGCCCTCTCGTCACGAGCCCTGGGGCCTCATCGTCAACGAGGTCATGAATGCGGGCCGGGCCGTCATCGTCTCCGACGACGTTGGTTCCCAGCCCGACCTGATCACCGATGGCGTGGAAGGCTGCGTCTTTCCCGCAGGCGACGTCGCGGCGCTGACTGCCGCATTACAGCGGACGCTGGCAACGCCGGAGACGGCAGTCCGCATGGGCCAGCTTGGCCTGGAACGAATCCGAACATGGAACTACGATGCCGATATTCGCGGTCTGCGGCAAGCACTTGCGCAGACCACTGGGAAGATCGACGCCTGATCTCATTGATCGCTTCTTGATCGCTTCGCAAATCAATGCCTGTGATGCACCTGAGTAACTGTCCATAGCCGATGCGCATTCTTCACATCATGGGAACCCTGAATCCAGCCGCCGGCGGCCCTTCGCAATCCGTGAGGGTGCTGATGAGCTATGCCTCCATCGGCTACATCGGTGAAGTGGTGACGTTCGACGATCCTGAAGCCCCCTTCCTGAAGGACATCGAATTCCCGGTCCATGCGCTCGGTCCGGTCAGTACGACCTACGGTTATAACAACCGGCTGGTCCCATGGATCAAGGCAAACCGGCATCGCTACGACGGTGTCGTCGTCAATGGCCTCTGGCAATACTGCGGATTGGCCGCCCGCCGCGCGCTCTCGGGAACGGCCACTCCGTATCTCGTCTTCAGCCACGGCATGCTGGACCCCTACTTCAAACGTGCCTTCCCGCTCAAGCACCTCAAAAAGTGGCACTACTGGCTGCTCGCGGAGTATTGGAACCTGCGCAGGGCCTACCGTGTTCTCTTCACCTCCGAGACGGAGAAGCAGCTCGCCGAAGAGAGTTTCTGGCTGCATCGCTGGAACCCGTTCGTCGTTCCCTATGGCGCAAAAGGTCCCGCCGGCGACCCCGAAACTCTCAAGCAGTCCTTCTTTGAAAAATGTCCTCAAGTACAGGGCAAGCGGCACCTGCTCTTCCTCGGCCGAATCCACCGTAAGAAGGGCTGCGACATGCTGATCGACGCCTTTGCCGAGGTCGCTGCCAGCAATCCCGATCTCCATCTGGTCATGGCCGGTCCCGACCAGCAGCAATGGAGCGTTGATTTGCAGGAGGTCGCCGCCAAGGCAGGCATCGCAGACCGCATCCACTGGCCCGGCATGATTACGGGCGACGCCAAGTGGGGAGCCTTCTACGCAGCCGAGGCTTTTATCCTGCCCTCGCACCAGGAGAACTTCGGCATCGCTGTCGCCGAAGCCATGGCATGCGGAACTCCGGTCCTGCTCGCCGACAAGGTCAACATCGCCGAAGAGATCGCTGCCGACGGCGCGGGCCTGATGGAACTCGATACGCCGGAAGGCACGCTGCGCCTGCTCCAACGCTGGATCGCCATGCCGGCTCACGAACGCAGCCGGATGGCCGAGCAAGCTCTCCACAGCTTCCGGCTCCGTTATGATTCGCAGCAGACAGCACGGGCGATTATCCAGATCTTTGAAACGGCGCTCCAGGCTAAAGCAAACTAGTAAGAGACCATGCCCAGGCAAATTCACTACAACGCGAACGAGCACATCCGGCCCGAGACCGCTGCCGATCCTTATCTTCGGCCTGCCTTCTCGACTGGCAATCGCGTGCGCCGCATGATCTGGAGCCTCTGCCGGGCATCGCTGTATCGGATGTCGCCCCGGCCCTTTCACGGCTGGCGCGCCTTCCTTCTCCGCTCTTTCGGAGCGACCATGGGGCCGAACTGCCACTTCTATCCAAAATCAAAGGTGTGGGCGCCGTGGAATCTCATCTGCGCGGACCAGGTCACCGCTGCCGATGGAGCCGAGATCTATAACCCCGCGCCCATCCGCTTCGGCTCCCACGCCATCCTCTCGCAGGATGCGTTCGTCTGCAGCGCGACGCACGACTACGACGACCCGGCATTTCCCCTGCTTGCGTACTCCATGAGCTTCGGCGCATATGCCTGGGTGTGCGCCCGCGCATCGGTTGCGCCCGGCGTAAATGTGGGTGAAGGCGCGGTGCTGGGGCTGGGGTCGGTCGCGACCAAAGACCTCGCTCCGTGGAGCGTCTACGCCGGTTCCCCTGCCGTCAAAGTGAAAGAACGCCGCCAACCTTCTTCGTCCTAAAGCCCCATGCCACTTTGTTTGTCATTCCGCAGCGAAGCGGAGGAATCTGCGGTTCAGCGCACCTCTACACCCTCGGAGACACCGCTCTCAGGACCGACTCCAGGCGAACCCGTCACAACTCACGCAATGCTTCGGTCACAAACTCAGCCGCCCGTTCGCAAGCATTCCGATCCACATCGTAATGCGTCACAAAGCGTACCGCATCATGACCAATCGCGCTCGCCAGCACGCCCTTCTGCTTCAGCCCCTCGCAGAACTTCGCCGCATCGCCACCGGGCAGACGAAAGATAACAATGTTCGTCTCGACTGCATCCAGATCGATCTCCGCATTCGGCTCAGCCGCGACCGCCTCCGCCAGCAGCCGTGCGTTCGCGTGATCGTCTCCCAGACGCGACGGCATCTCGTGCAGCGCAATCAGCCCGGCAGCAGCCAGCACCCCAGCCTGCCGCATGCCTCCGCCCAGCGCCTTGCGAAAGATACGCGCCTGCTCGATCGCCGCCTTGCTGCCCACCAGCATGGAGCCTACGGGAGCGCCCAGCCCCTTCGACAGGCAGAACATCACCGTGTCGAACCCGCGCGTAAGTTCGGCCACTCCAACCCCAAGCGTCGCAGCGGCGTTAAAGATTCGCGCTCCGTCCAGATGCACCGGCAATCCCGCCGCATGAGCACCCTCGCAGATCTCCCGCATCGTTGCGACCGGCGTTACCGTCCCGCCCGCCATATTGTGCGTATTTTCGATACAAATCAGGCCTGTTTGCGCCCTGTAGTCGATCTTTGCTCCAATTGCCTGGCTGATCTTTTCCCATGTGAGCCTTCCCCGATCCCCCGAGACCGGGCGCAACTGACACCCGGAGAACGCCGCAATCATGGCCATCTCCCAGTCCAGCACATGCGCCAGCGCCTCGCAGATGACCTCCTGCCCATGCCGCGTATGCAGCCGAACGGCGATCTGGTTGCCCATCGTCCCGGTCGGCACAAAGATGGCTGCGTCCCTGCCGAACACTGTGGCGGCATCTCTTTCCAGCCGGTTGACCGTCGGATCTTCGCCATACACATCGTCGCCAACCTCAGCCGAAAACATCGCTTCGCGCATGGCTGCGGTCGGCCTGGTCACAGTGTCACTACGCAAATCAATCATGCCTGCTCCCACAAAAAATATTTGTCCAACTATGCGGCAGAGCCAATCAACAACCGGCTGAAGACCTCATTCGACACCATCCGTCCCCGAGCCGTCAGCCGCATCCAGTCCGTCTCCATCTCCAGCAACCCGGCCTCGCGCACCTCCAGCAGCGACGGCATCACGCCTTGAAGCATCGCCTCGCCAAACTCCGCGCGCAGCGCATCGAAGCGCACCCCTCGATTCAACCGCAAGCCGAGAAACAACGACTCCTCAAAAGCCGCTTCCCGGCCAACCGCATCGAACTCTGGATCAGGCTGCGGGATGAGCAGCCTCGTCTCCCCCATATAAGCGTCCATCTCGTCGGTATTCGCAAACCGCACCGCGCCCGCGCCACTCAACAGCATCGAGTGCGCGTCCAGCCCGAACCCCATATAAGGCTGGCGCTGCCAGTATTTAAGATTGTGCCGCGACTCATGTCCCGCCCGCGCAAAGTTTGATATCTCGTACTGCCGCAAGCCCGACGCATCGAACCGCTCACACGCCATCTGGTACCAGTCGGCGCTCTCGTCCTCCGACGGCACAGCAGCCGCATGATAGCGCTCCCCCTTGGCGAGCATCTCCTTGCCCAGCCGCGACTCTTCATCGACCTCCAGCATGTAGACGCTCACATGCGGCGCTCCGCTGGCGATGGCCTGTTCAACGGAAAACTGCCAGCTCTCCTGCGTCTGATGGGGCAGCCCTGCAATCAAATCGATATTGATCTCCGCTACGCCGGCCCCGCGAAGCCGCTTAATCTCCGCCTCGCACTGCTCCCGGGTATGCAACCGCCCCACCGCCGCCGTCTCCTTATCCACAAACGACTGCACGCCGAAGCTGACACGATTCATTCCCTGCCGCAGCAGTTCGGCCAGCGTCTCGTCCGCCAGTTGCCCCGGAGCGCACTCCAGCGTGATCTCGGCGTCGTCCGCCATTTGGAACCCGCTCCGCAGCCTCTCGAAGATTCGGCGAAACTGCGACGCCTCGAGCAGGCTGGGCGTTCCACCGCCAAAATAGACCGTATCCACCTGCTCCGGCAACTCCGCGCCAGCCTTCGCCGCCGTGGCCCGCGCACACGCAATCTCATCGCAGACGCGGTCCACATAGCGCTGCATCCGCTCGGCTGCGAACACTCCCGAGGCGAAGTTGCAGAAGGTGCACTTCGCCCTGCAAAACGGGACCGAGATGTAGATGCCAGCCGGGGTTGTCATATGATTTGGAGGGCGCTCCAGATGTAATTGTTTCACGGACATTGCCTTGCTGCATCTTCTGCCTGCCGGGTTCATCCAAACGTCGGGGAGGTTCCATCCCATGCTGCAAATTTCTCGATCCCGATCTATCGCTTCAGGAACTCTGGCCGCTCTCGTTCTGTCGATACAAGTGCTTGCCGTCGCCCAGACTAGTGCACAGACCAAAGCACAGCAAAGCCGGACTCCTGTCCTTGTAGAACTCTTCACCTCGGAGGGCTGCTCCAGTTGCCCGCCCGCCGACGCGCTGCTGGCACAGCTTGTCAGCACCCAACCCATCAATGGCGTGGAGATCATCGCGCTCGGCGAGCACGTGGACTACTGGGATCAGCTCGGCTGGCGCGACCGCTTCTCCTCGCACCAGCTCACCGACCGCCAGAACGGCTATCGCCTTCGCCTCGCGATCGACAGCGTCTACACCCCGCAGATGGTCGTCGATGGCGCGGAGCAGTTTGTCGGCAACGATTCGGCTCATGCTCGCAGCGCCATCGCCCGTGCAGGCAAGGCAACCGGCGCTTCGAGTGGAAGAAGGATCAGCCTCGCTCTTGCAAACCCCATCAACGATGGGCATCGCGTCGCGATCTCCGTATCGCTCGCCACGCCCGCGAGCCCATTGCCTAAAGCCGATCTCTACGCCGCGCTGGTCGATCCCTCGGACACGACCGACATCAAAGGGGGAGAAAACCGTGGCATTCGACTGCATCATGTCGCGGTCGTGCGCTCTTTGCAACGGATCGGCAAGCTGGAAAACCTGGCCCAGGGTCCGATCAAGGCGACCCTCACCGCTCCGCAGGACGCCGTTCCCCGGAATATGCGGGTAGTCGTCTTCGCCCAGCGTTCCGGCACAGGCCCCGTGCTGGGTGCGACCTCAATCGCCACGGCACAATAGCACTCTCACGCTCCCATCCCGTCTTCCAAACATTAGAATAGATACTTAGATGGCCGACGAACACAAAACCAGCAAATCGGAAAAAGAAGCCGCGAAGAAGATAGCGCAGGATGACGACATCGTCGGCAAAGCCTACGACGGCCGTCTCATGCGTCGCCTGCTGACCTACCTGCGGCCTTACAAGATTCAGACCGCCTTCTCCCTCGTCGCCATCATCTTCAAGGCGGGAACCGATGTCGTCGGCCCCTATCTGGTCAAGGTTGCCGTCGACACTTATATGACGGACACGCCGCCTCAAAATCTTTCCTGGCTGGCCCATCATCTCAGCACCAAGCCCATGGAGGGCATCACCCAGCTTGGCCTGCTCTACCTCAGCGCCCTGCTCATCACCTACGCGCTGGAGTTCGCGCAGACCTACCTGATGCAGTGGACCGGCCAGAAGATCATGTTCGATATGCGCAGCCAGATCTTCCGCCACCTGCAGCGCATGCACCCCGGCTTCTTCGACCACCATCCCGTCGGCAAACTCGTCACCCGCGTCACCTCCGACGTAGACGCGCTCAACGAGATGTTCACCTCGGGCGTGCTCTCCATCTTCGAAGATATCTTCGTCCTCGTCTTCATCGTCATTATCATGATGCAGATGAGCTGGCCGCTTGCCCTGCTCACGCTGGCTGTCATCCCGATCATCCTTTACATCACCCGCATCTTCCGCAACCACGTGCGCGAGAGCTACCGCCGTATCCGCTCCGCCATCGCCCGCATCAACAGCTATATGCAGGAGCACGTCAGCGGCATGTCCATCGTGCAGCTCTTCAACCGCGAGCGCCGCTCCTTCGACGAGTTCGCCTCGGTCAACCGCCTGCACATGGACGCCTTCAAGGACGCCATCTTCGCCTACGCCCTCTACTATCCGGCGGTCGAACTGCTCAGCTCCACCGCCATCGCTCTGGTCATCTGGCGCGGCGGCATCAGCGCCCTCTTCACCGGCACGCCGCTTCCCGCGGGCCTGCCGTTCTACGAGTACCTTCTGCATCCGATGCACGTAGCCGGTTCCACCGTCACGCTCGGCATCCTCATCGCCTTCATCCAGTACGCCCAGCGCTTCTTCCGCCCCATCCAGGATCTCAGCGATAAATACAACATCCTGCAAGCCGCCATGGCCGCCAGCGAACGCGTCTTCAAGCTGCTCGACACCGAACCCGAGATCGGATCGCCCGCCGAGCCCATCAAGGGCGACGGTTCAGGCCGAGTCGAATTCCGCAACGTCTGGTTCACCTATCAAACTCTCGACGAGGCGCAACGCATCCGGGTCGCCTCGGCCACCGACGACGAGCTGCGCGGCTATGCCGACATCGAGTGGATCCTCATGGGCGTCAACTTCGTGGTCGAACCCAGCGAGACTGCCGCCATCGTCGGCCACACCGGCGCGGGCAAGACCACCATCATCAGCCTGATGATGCGCTTCTACGACATCCAGCGCGGCAGCATCCTGGTCGATGGCGTCGATGTGCGTCAGCAGGACATGCACGACCTGCGCCGTCGCTTTGCCGTCGTCCTGCAGGACTCCTTCCTCTTCACCGGAACCATCGCCGACAACATCCGGCTCGGGTCAAAGTGGATTACGGATGAGCGCCTCGAACGCGCCGCCGACGAGGTCAATGTGGGCGACTTCATCCGCTCGCTCCCCGGACAATTCGCCGAGCCGGTGCAGGAGCGCGGAGCCACCCTGTCCACCGGGCAGAAGCAGCTCATCAGCTTCGCCCGCGCGCTGGCTCACGACCCCAGCATCCTCATCCTCGACGAAGCCACCTCCTCGGTCGATACCGACACCGAACTCCGCGTGCGCCACGCCCTCTCCCACATGGTGACCGGCCGCACCTCTATCCTCATCGCCCATCGGCTATCCACAATCCAGCGCGCCGACACTATTCTCGTCATGCACAAGGGCCAGTTGCGCGAGCGCGGCACGCATCAGGAGCTGCTTACCCAGCGCGGACTCTACTGGAAGCTCTACCAGCTGCAATACAAAGATCAGGAGACGGGTACAGATGCCCTTCAACCACTCAATACCGACTAGTTTGTGGCAGGACCTAGCTCCAGCGTCAGGGGACAGTGATCGCTCAGCAACTTCCAATCTCCGTGACATCCTAATCGAACGGATTTCTTACGAGGAAGCCACGCCTTTGGAAAGAAAACATAATCGAGATGAAAAGGTGCGCTTGAATCGTTGCGCCAATGAAATGTGGGCGACTCATTTCGAGGTCCTTCGTCCTCGAAGTCGGAATGATAGACGCTTACCAAGCCTTTCTCCCCAAGAACGGTCACTAGGCTCGTATGATTCAGCGGTGCCAACTCTTTGTCCCAATGAAAACTGCTGTTGAAATCTCCTGCAATTACAACTTCTCCACGTGCAAACCATTCTGGATGAGCCTGCAAGGCTTTATGGATTTGGTGAACATATCCGCTTACTCCCCCGCTCTCTGAGTGAGCCCAAACAGCAATGATTGTGAATTGTTCTGAACCCTTGACATCAAATGCAGCAACCCAGGTGTCGTGTCCCTCACCACTAAGGATGTGAGACAAGGGTGTTACATCCCAGTCTCTTTTCCAAATAATCGCATGGCCTTTCGACTCATAGCTGCCGCCCATCCAGAAACCCGAATATTCATGGTCAAGTGACTGAATCGATTTCTTTGAACACTCCTGAATAACTGCAATGTCGGGATCATGAAGCATGCGGAGAGCAATCAATTTCTTTTCAAAACCCCCAAGACAATTCCAGGTTGTTATTCTCATGGGCCGAAGGCTACCACCGCTAGGCATGATGAACAAGGTGGTACTTGCTACGGAATGAAAGGCCAGAACCGCTAAACTAATCCCATCACTCTCGCCACCTCCAATCCGCGCATCTTCCTCTCTGCCGGCGAGGCCAGCGGAGACCACTACGGCGCTCAACTCATCGCCGAACTGCATTCCCGCCACCCCGCCGCCACCTTCTTCGGCCTCGGCGGCAAGGAGATGGAAGCCACCGGCCTCGACCGTATCGTCCGTGCCGAAGACGTCGCTCACATGGGCATCACCGAAGTCATCCGCCACATGCCCCGCATCTACGGCGAGTACCGCCGCCTCGTCGCCTCCATCAAAGAGCGCCGCCCCGCCGCCGCCATCCTCATCGACTTCCCCGACGTGAACCTCCGTCTCGCCCGCGTACTCCGCAAGCTGAACATCCCCGTCGTCTACTTCGTCAGCCCGCAGCTCTGGGCATGGAAGCGCAAGCGCCTCCGCTGGGTGCAGCAGCGGGTCAATCGCATGATGGTCATCTTTCCCTTCGAAGAACCCTTCTACCGTGCCCGCGGAGTCGATGCCGCCTTCGTCGGTCATCCGTTAGCGCAGCTCCCCCTGCCCTCAAGCACCCGTGTCGAGTTCGCCGCAACGCATCAGCTCAACCCCGCAAAACACTGGATCGCCCTGCTCCCCGGCAGCCGCCGCAAAGAGGTCCAACTCAACCTGCCGGAGATGCTCCGCGCTGCCGAACTCCTGAGGACCCAAGGCGATTACGAATTTGTGCTTCCCGTCGCCTCCACGGTGGACGAATCCTATCTCCGCAGCTTCCTCAAAGATTCCCGGTCCAAAATCACACTCGTCCCCGATGCCCGCGAAGCCCTCCACCACGCCCGCACCAGCGTCGTGGCCAGCGGAACCGCGACCGTGCAGGCCAACGTCATCGGCAACCCCTTCGTTGTGGTCTATCGCGTCTCCCCCCTCACCTTCAACGTCGCCAAACGCCTCATCCGCTACCCCTCCGAGATTCCCGCCCAGCAGGATCAGCACGGCAACCTCCCCATCGCCATGGTCAATCTCATCGCCGGACGCCGCATCGTGCCCGAGCTGCTGCAAGACCAGTTCACCGCTGCCAACGTAGCTGCCGCCCTCACGCCCCTGCTGTCCGAGACCCCCCAGCGCGCTCAAATGATCGCCGACCTAGCCGAAACCCGCCACAAGCTGCTCTCCCCCACCGGATCAAGCCCCATCGCGCAGGTTTGTGACGCGGTAGAAACTCTGCTCGGCCAGAACCTGTCCGCAAGTGTCCGAAACTCCTCCGCCAGCGTCTAACCTTTCGAAGGCAACACGCAGGCATCACGAAGGCAGTACCATATTTTTGAGGATCTTCGCCCGACATGCATCCACTATCCCGGCATCTCCGAGTTCTGGTAACGGCCCTGCTCCCCATCTGCATACTGACCGCCACCCTCTGGGCAGCGCCCGTCCGGCCCCAACTGCGGGTCACCGGCTACGTCATTACCGCCGATCTCGACCCCGCCGTACACCGCCTCACCGCCACCGCCGCCGTCACCTTCACCGCGATCGAAGACCTCACTTCCCCCATCTTCGAGCTGAACAACGGCCTCCAGATCACCAAAGTTACCGATGCCA
The DNA here is from genome assembly GCA_041691575.1 of Terriglobales bacterium. GTDB lineage: Bacteria > Acidobacteriota > Terriglobia > Terriglobales > Acidobacteriaceae > Edaphobacter. The sequence goes on along the minus strand of JBEPUJ010000013.1, from coordinate 33,258 downwards.
GCGGCAAGGCTCTCCAGTCCGAGCGCCTCACCGCCAACAGCACCGTCCGCTTCACCCTCGACACCCCCATCCCCAAAGGCACCAGCACCACCTATCACTTCGAATACTCCGGCAACCTCACCGGCTCCGACACCAGCCCGGTCAGCGGAATCAAGCTGGCCTCCATCGACGACCCCATCAGCATCCTGCTCTACCCCGGAGCCTGGTTCCCCATGACCGGCCTCTATACCGACCGCTTCACCGCCGAGATGCACATCCGCGTTCCCTCGGACGAGCGCGTGGTCGGCAGCGGCAACGGCGTCAGCGCTCCCAAAACCCTCCCCGGCAACCGCACCGAGTACACCTTCAAGTGGGCCAAGCCCGGTTTCCCCGGAACCATCATCGCGGGCAAGTTCCTCGATCCCGCTTCCTTCCACAACACCAACAACATCCGCGTCTACGTCACCGAAAAGCACAAGGATGCTGCCGCCGACTTCGCCAGTACCGCCACGCGCGAATTCATCTACATGACCGGAGCCTTCGGCCAGCCTGAGTCCCCCATCCTCAATCTCGTCGAACTGCCCGACGACGCCGTCTCCGCCACCTGGGCGCCCGAGATTGCGGCCATTGCAGGTAGCCGTATCGCCGCCCGCAACGCCCAGCGCCTGCTCTCCAACACCATCGCCCATCAATGGTGGGGCGGCGAAGTCTCCCCCGCCACCCTCAACGACGCCTGGATCACCAACGGCATGTCGCGCTATGCGGAGCTGATGTATCTCGAAGACTCCGCCGGCCAGACCGCCTTTCAGGCAGCCGTCACCGATGTCTCTGCCGGGGCTCTGGCCTACGACACCGTACCCCTCACCTCACTGGGCAACGTTGACCCTTACTCTCCGCAGTTTCAGTCCATGACCCTCGAAAAAGGCGCGATGGTCTTCCATATGCTCCGCTGGGAGATGGGCGACGACGTCTTTCAGAAGTTCCTGCGCGGCGTTCTGTCGCAGTACACCGACAAACCCATCCGCAGCTCCGACCTCGAGGCCGTAGCCGAAGCGCAGTCGAACTTGCGACTAACGCCCTTCTTCTCGCAGTGGATCGACGGCACCGGCGCACCCAACTTCGGCGACAAATACACCGTCTTCCGCCTCGGCAGCAACAAGGGCTTCCGCACCATCGGAGCCATCACTCAGGACCTTGACCTCTTCCGCATGCCGGTCGAACTCCGCATCGAGACTGACGGCAAGACCGAGATTCAACGCATCGTGGTCAGCGGCAACGAGTCGCAATTCTCCGTCGAAACCTTTGGCCGTCCCCGCCGCATTACCATCGACCCGGATAACTGGCTGCTCAAGAGCACGCCCGACCTGGCCGTGCGCGTCGCTGTTCTGCGCGGCCAGCAGCAGGTTGCTCAAGGCGATCTCTCCGCCGCGCTGATCGAGTACCAGAAGGCTCTCGACGCCAACAAGAACAGCTCGCTCGCCACCTACCGCATCGGCGAAATCTTCTTCATGCAGCGTAACTATCAATCAGCCGCGAACTCATTCCGCGACGCTCTGCGCGGCGACGGCGACCCCAAGTGGGTCGAGGTCTGGAGCCACATCGAGCTCGGCCGCATCTTCGATCTCACCGGCCAGCGCGACCGCGCCGTCAACGAGTACCGCCTCGCCGTTCAGACTAACGACAATACTCAGGGAGCAGTCAACGAGGCTCGCGCCCTCATGCAGAAGCCCTACAAACGAGACGCCGCGCAGAACTAAAGCACTAAGGAATGTCTAATTAAGTCTCCGGAGACTCCCTCAGCGGCTAAAGCCGCATTGCGGGCAAGTCACTTACGGCACGGCTGAAGCCGTGCCCTTAACAGAGCCTGACTTAATCAGAGGCTCCCTAAAGCAGAATCTCCATTGGTGTCCTTTTGTTTGTCATTCCGCAGCTTGTTTGTCATTCCGCAGCGAAGCCGAGGAATCCGCTGCTGGCGTAGAGCTGTGTTTTCCTTATTAGTTGTCATTCCGCAGCGCAGCGGAGGAATCTACTGTTTGGGATACCGATACACCATAAGGACAGCGCTCTCAACCTCGGATCATCTCGCCTTTCAAATTTAAGTAAAAGAGGGGGATTTCGCAGATCGCGAAATCCCCCTTTTACTTAAAGCACAGCTACCGTTTCTTTTTCTTGGCAGCAGCAACAACCTTCTTGGCAGGAGCTTTCTTCACCGGCGCAGCGGCCTTTTTCGCCACAGGCTTCTTTGCAGGAGCCTTCTTCGCCGCAGTCTTCGCCGGAGCTTTTTTGGCAACCGCCTTCTTCACCGGCGGTGCAGCTTTCTTCGCCACGGCCTTCTTAGCCTTTACCGGAGCCTTCGACGCAGTCTTCTTCGCCGGAGCCTGTGTCTTCTTCACCGGCGGTGCAGCTTTCTTTGCTGCCGCCTTTACCGGAGCCGCCGCCTTTTTCGCCGCGACTTTAGCCGGAGCGGCAGCCTTCGCCGCAGGAGTCTTTGCCGGAGCTTTCACCGGCTTCGTCTCTGCTGCGACTTCAGCCTCTCCCGCAACCTCTGCCCCTGCCTCGACCGCGACCACAGCCTTCTTCCGGCTCTTCGCCGGTTTGGCATCCTTCTTGGCCACGCGCGCGCGGCGCAGATGCACCGGCGGCGGAGGCGCTGGCGGAGAATACGGCTCCAGATATGCCTTCATCTCCTCGTCGGTGCCCAGCTTCGAATCCATCAGCTCAAAGAACAGCTTGTTCAGCAACTCGTCGTACCCCGGCAGGCTGGGAACGATCCTCATCTCCTGCATCAGGGTGTGCGGCAGCCGCTGCCGAGCCTGCGGCCACTCGGTATAGAAGCTGTTGAACTTCGCCTGCATTGCCGCGCCCTTCGCCGTGTGCGCCGTCCACAGCACCGACTCAGGCTTGGACGAGTAGAGCAGCTTCCACGCCTGGGAAGGCGCAGCCGCTCCCTTGCCCGAAAACAGCGACGCAAACTCCTTCGCCTCGCGGTCCAGAGCTTCGATCTCGCCGACAAACCCCTGCCGCGGAAAGCTCTTTTTCAGCACCGCCACATCCTTGGGAGCCAACTTCGCCGTCAGGATGGGGAAGTTCGCCACCGATCCCTCGGGATGAATGCCCTGTAGCTGCAACTGGGTCTGCGTCGCCCGCAGCCGTTCCAACTCCGGCACATTTACCTTGGACGAACTCAGAGCCGGAGCCAGGTGCTTCATCCAGCCTTCGCTCTCCAGCCGCTTCAGCACCCGCAGCGGGTCTTCCTCGTGGAAGATCTCTTCCGTCTCATACCCGTGATGAAATGCGTCCATCGCCGAGATGTAGCCTTCCTTCTGGCCGGTCTCGTACCGCTCCCGGGTCTTCTCGTCCATCTGCCAGCCCAGCCGAGCCATCAGCCGAGCCGCCCGGATCATCCGCACCGGCTCTTCGATGAACCCATAGTTGCTGACCAGCCGTAGCTCCCGGTTTTCGATGTCCGCCACGCCGTTCAGCGGGTCCATCAGTAACCCATACGAGCCGTCGTTGAGCGAGAGCGCCATGGCATTGGCGGTAAAGTCGCGCCGTCGCAGGTCTTCGAGGATCGTCGCAGCCTTGTACACCGGTTTACCCGGCTTGGGGTAGGTAGCAGACAAGGTGCTGCCCACTTCCAGGCGAACTCCACCCGGAAAGCGCACGTAGAAAGCCTGTCCGGCCTCATGTTCGCCGGAGATCTTGCCTCCAGCTTTCTCTATATCTTTCTTCAGCTTAAGCGCGTTTCCCTGAACCGCTACATCCAGATCGCGCACCGGCGATCCGCTGGTCAGGTCCCGTACCGCTCCGCCTACCAGAAATACGGTAAGCCCTTTGTTCCGCGCAACTTCGCGCACCGTCTGTAGCGACGCCTGCTGGGCTTGCGAGAGGCGGTTTTCAAGCAGGTAGATGTAGTCGGCCATATCTGCTGCGTACACTCCATGCCGGGTCTTAACCGGGACGCCGCTCGTCCTAAAGTGCGACGAATCAACCGTTTAGAAAGATCTGTGAAGCGATGCACAAAACGCCACTTTACCACATGGATGACGAATTGGCTACCTTTTATGCACCTTTTTCGCTGCGTTACCCCGTGCCATGCGACAATCCGCCAGGTATATGTCTCCTTCGTCTTCCTCGCGCAAAAAGGTCATCGTCCGCCGCCACACCGGCGAGACGGTCCCCGGATACCTGCCCCTCTCCGGCTTTCTGCGCAGCCCCGCCACCGAACCGGCAATCGACCTTCTCGACCTCAGCGGCCACGTCATCTCCATCCTTATCAAAGACATCAAGCACATCTGCTATGTCCGTGACTTTAACCTCAACGACACCCTCAACCCCGAGCGCCTCACCCGTCGGACCTTCCTGGCCCGCCCCCGCAGCGAAGGCCTCTGGCTCCGTCTCACCTTCCGCGCCCTGCCTTCAACCCCAGCTCCAACTCCGGCCTCCGCACCCGACCAACTCGAAGGCCTCGCCCCCATCGACGCCTCGCTGCTCGACGACCTCGTCGGCGACGCCGGCCTCCAACTCACTCCGCCCGACGTCCGCTCCAATACCCAGCGCGTCTACGTTCCCCGTGCCGCCATCGCCGACCTCCAGCTCATCGCGGTGATCACCACCCCCTCTCGCAAGAAGCCTCTACCCACCCCCACCGCTCCCAGCCTGCAAAACGAGCTCTTCAACGCACCCCTCCCGCCAAACATCCGCCCTAACTGAGTAACCTGTTTCCGCCGTCAGATCTCCGCCGCGCTACAATCCGAACCATGAAACTGGCCGATCTAGCGAAACATCTTGGAGCCACACTCCACGGCGATCCCACCGCAGACATCACCGGCGTCGCCGCCATCGACACCGCCGCTGCCGGCGACCTCACCTTCGTCGCCAACCCCAAGTACGCCTCACTCGCCCGAACCACTCAGGCCACCGCCGTCCTCGTCGAACCGGACTTCTCCGAGATTGCCGCCGCTACCCTGCGTATCGAGAACCCCTACCTCGCCTTCGCCCGTGCCATCGAGCTCTTCTACCAGCCGCCCGCCTATGCTCCCGGCATCCACCGCACCGCCGCCATTGATCCCACCGCAAAGATCGGGGCCAACGCCCACATCGGAGCCTACGTCGTCATCGGAGAACACGTCGTCATCGGCGACAACGCCATCCTTCTGCCCCACGTCGTCCTCTACCCCCACGTTCACGCCGGCAACCACTTCTTCGCCCACGCCCATGCCGTCGTCCGCGAGCATTGCCGCCTCGGCGACGACGTTATCCTCCAGAACGGAGTCATCATCGGGGCCGACGGCTTCGGTTTTGCCAAACAGGCAGGCGTCGAGCCCGGCAGAAGCTGGTACAAGATCCAGCAATCCGGCCCCGCCGTTCTCGAAGACCACGTCGAGGTCCAGGCCAACGCCTGCATCGACCGCGCCAGCATCGGCGAAACCCGCATCCACGCCGGGGCCAAGATCGACAACCTCGTTCAGGTAGGCCACGGCTCCACCGTCGGCAGCGACACTCTGCTCTGCGCCCAGGTCGGCCTCGCCGGATCGACCACCATCGGCCGCGGAGTGATTCTCGCGGGACAGGTCGGGGTCGCCGGTCACTGCATCGTAGGCGACGGAGCCATTGCTACTGCGCAGTCCGGAATCCCCGGCGATGTCGCTCCCGGCAAGGTCGTCAGCGGCTATCCCGCCATCGACAACCGCCAATGGCTCCGCTCCGTTGCTCTGGTCAACCGCCTGCCTGAGCTGCTGCGCAGCCTCAAGGCATCGGAATCGGAAAAGGCGACGAAGCCGAAATAACGGTGCCAGGTCGACTCCATCCGGCATTTCCGCATCCAAATGCTTAGCTGATGGTCAACCCACCCGAGACGCGCAACAGCAATGGCTCTGTGTCGCTGGCTCCCCCGCGCGTTCGCGTCCTTCTGCTCGATGACGAGCCGGACAATCTCTTTCTGCGTTCCACCATTCTTCGCCAGCACGGCTACGACTGCATTCCATCCTCCACCATCGAAGAGGCGACCGCACTCTTCGACAACATCGACATCGCCGTCCTCGACTATCATCTCGGGGCCGGAGAGTTCGGCACCGAAGTCGCCCGGCTGCTGCGCCGCCTCCGCCCTCACGTCCCCATCATCATCCTCTCGGCCACGCTCGAACGGTTTTTCGGCGGCCCCGAAGACATGCACCTGCTCAAAGGCCACAGCTCCATCGACGATCTTCTCGCCGCTCTCAGCGCGCTCGAAGCCAAACAACGCGGCGCGCCCGTCGTCGTCGATGCCCGCGACTTCTTCTACTCGCGCATCGCGATGGCCATCGGCTCCGATGTCCTGGTGCAGATCTTCGACGACCGCGGCGTCTGGCTCTACTGCAACGATGCCGCCGCCGAATACCTCGGCCAGCCCCGCGACTGGTTTCCCGGCCGCAGCCCCGCGCACGAGATGCCCGCCCTGATGCGCGACTGGCGCGACGTCATCCAGACCGTCTCGCTTACCCGCGAGACCTACATCGACCGCACTCCTCGCGGCCTGCTCGATATCCCCAAACCCAATGAGCAGAACATCACCTGGAGCGTCCTCGCCTTCCCCATCACTCTGCACGACAGCCGCAGCGGCGTCGTCCTCACCGCCCGCATCCTCGACCGCACCTCCGCAACCTACTCCTAGCAACTATCCATCCAGATCACGTCATCTCGACCGGAGCCGTGCAGCCTTATCGCACGGCGCAGTGGAGAGATCCCTGTATTTCGTCTTTGCCCTTATGGTTCAATCTTCCTGCCTTTCCCCATCCCCTCACGTATGAAACACTGATCTCCACCCTATTCAGGAGAGCATTCATGTCAGATATCGGAGTTGCAGTCATCGGGTTCGGCCTCGCCGGGCGCGTCTTTCACGCCCCCTTCGTCAGCGCAGTCCCCGGCCTCAAGCTCGAAGCCATCGTGCAGCGCCGCGGCGACGAGGCCGCCAAAGCTTATCCCGCCGCGCGCATTCTCCGCTCCGTCGAAGAGGCTCTGGCCGACCCGACCATCCAGCTCATCGTCGTCGGTACGCCCAACGAGACTCACTTCGCTCTCGCCAAACAGGCTCTTCAGGCCGGCAAGCACGTCGTCATCGACAAGCCCTTCGCAGCCACCGGCGGTCAGGCTCGCGAGTTGATCGAGCTCGCCGCAGCCCGCAACCTCGTCGTCGCCCCCTTCCACAACCGCCGCTGGGACGGAGACTTCCTCACCGTCCGCAAGCTCATCGACCAGAAGGCTGTAGGCAGGCTCGTCACCTTCGAGTCCCACTTCGACCGCTTCCGTCCCCTGCCTCGCGAGGCTACGTGGAAGGAAGGCGGCAACCCGGCCAACGGTCTGCTCTTCGATCTCGCTCCCCATCTGGTGGATCAGGCGCTGGCACTCTTCGGCTCGCCACAGGCCATCACCGCCAGCGTCCGCAAAGACCGCGACTCCACCGATATCGAGGATGCCTTCGACATCACCCTGCACTATGACCGGCTGCTGGCCCATTGCCGCTCCAGCATGCTGGCCTGCGACGCCGCTCCACGCTTTCTGCTCCACGGAACCCACGGCAGCTTCAAAAAGTATGGCCTCGACCCACAGGAACCGGCCCTTGTCGCCGGAGCCAAAGTTCCGCCCGTCGGCGATCCCAAACCCTGGCTAGCAGAAGCCGAATCTGAATGGGGAACCCTGACCGTCGCTCCCGACCCCGCCGATCCCAGCACGCTGACCCGCACCCCAATCAGGACCGAACTGGGCGACTATCGCGGCTACTACGCCAACGTTCGCGACGCCATCAAAGGCAAAGCCCCGCTCGTGGTTCAGTCAGAAGACGCCTACCGCGTCATCCGCCTCCTTGAAATGGCCCGCGAAAGCTCCTCCGAAGGCCGCACTCTGCCCGTCAACTTCTAGCCCGGCCGCTAAGGTTCTAAACCAAACATCGGGTGCCCCATCCATCGCAGTTTCATCGCGATGGGTGGGAAAGCGGCAGGCGGAAATACAGGGATCTCTCCACTGCGCCGCGCGATAAAACTGCGCGGCTCCGGTCGAGATGACGTGGTTAGGGGTTTTGAACAGCTCTTGGAACCAAGCCGAATCAGGTGAGCGGAGCTGGATTGAAGAGTGCAAGGTCGTTATGCAAGCCCCAATGATCGGCCCAGGTCTGCTTGCGGCCGCTGGCTACGTCCAGAACCATATGGAAGATCTGCTCCCCAACCTCTTCGATCGTCGCCTCGCCGGTTGCGATGCGTCCCGCGTCCACGTCGATCAGGTCAGCCCAGCGCTCTGCCAGTGATGTCCGCGACGCCACCTTGATCACCGGAGCCATGGCGAGCCCGTAGGGCGTGCCTCGGCCCGTGGTGAAGACGTGCATGTTCATCGAAGCCGCCAGTTGCAGCGTTCCGCAGACAAAGTCGCTGGCCGGTGTGGCCGCGAAGATCAGCCCCTTCTTTGTGACCCGCTCGCCGGGGCCGAAGACGCCCGCCAGAGCGCTCGTTCCCGACTTTGCCGTCGAGCCCAGAGCCTTCTCTACGATGTTGGCCAGTCCACCCTTCTTGTTGCCGGGAGCGGTGTTCGCGCTGCGGTCCGCCGAACCGCGATCAAGATATTCGTCGTACCAGGCCATCTCGCGGATCAGATCGCGAGCCACCTGCTCATTCGCCGCCCGCGCCGTCAGCAGATGGATCGCATCACGGACCTCGGTCACCTCGGAGAACATAACGGTCGCACCAGCGCGCACCAGCAGATCGGCGGCATAACCGACCGCGGGATTGGCAGTAACGCCGGAGAAGGCGTCGCTGCCGCCGCATTGCAGCCCGACCACAAGATCGGAGGCAGGGCGCGTGGTCCGCGTTCTCGCATTCAATCGGACCAGCCGCCGCTCCGCCATCGTCATGATGGCAGCGACCATGTCGCCGAAGCTGTGATGCTGCTCATCCTGCATGCGGACGACATAAGGCGCGTCCGACAGAACAGGCAGCGTGGTGATCGGCAGCAACTGTACCGGCTGCAGCTTCTCGCAGCCCAGGCTCACCACCATGGGCGCTCCGCCGAGGTTGGGATTCAGACTGAGGTTGCGCAGCGTTCGGATAGGAATCTCGGAACCCGGCGCCTCGATGGCGATCCCGCAGCCGTAGGTGTGGGTCAGCGCGATGACGTCGTCAACGTTGGGATAGCGCGGCAGGATCTCCGCCTTGATGCGCTTCACGGCGAAGTCCACCGTCGCCGCCACGCACTGCACGGTCGTGGTAATGCCGAGGATATTTTTTGTGCCGACCGAGCCGTCGTCGTTCAGGAAGCCCTCGAAGGTAAACCCTTCGAGCGGCGGCAACGCGTCAGGCACGGCGGTGCATATCGGCAGATTGTCGAGCGAAGGCGCTTCGGGCATCCGCATCAGCCCCTCATGCACCCAGGAGCCTTTGGCGATCGCCTTCTCCGCATAGCCGATGATCGAGCCGTAGCGAAGAATGGGTTCACCCGCCGCGATATCGACGAGGGCAACCTTATGCGCCTCCGGGACCGCTTCGGTAAGCACCAGCCCAGACTCGAACCGCGCGCCCGCGGGCAGGCCACCCTCGTTGACGATGATGGCGACCGTGTCCTCGGGATGCAGCTTCACGAAGAGCGGCTTCAACGTTCCGGTTCCGGCGGCGATAACGGTCTTACCCGCGCGCTCACGACTGCTGTAGCTTGCCATCGATCAACCTCCATAGATGGAGCGGGTTCTCCTCCCGCAACGCCTCAGGCAACAGATCCACAGGAAAGTCCTGATAGCAGATTGGACGCAGGAACCGCTCGATTGCCATGGCTCCGACGGAGGTTACGCGGTTGTCGGAGGTCGACGGCGAGGGTCCGCCATGCACCATCGCGTACGATACCTCAACTCCGGTGGGGAAGCCGTTGACGAGAATCCGCCCGGCCTTCCGCTCCAGCACCGGCAGCAAGCGGCGAGCCAGTTCCGTATCCTCTTCGGCAAGCTGCAAGGTGGCCGTAAGCTGTCCGTCGATATGCTCGGCGACCGCGACGATCTCTTCCCCGTTCTTGCACGCAATCAGCAGGCTTGCCGGACCGAAGACCTCTTCCAGCAGTACGGGCGTCGCCAGAAAATGCTGCGCCGTGGTCGAGAAGAGCATCGGCTGACCGGTTGAGCATGCGGCCTTCGGCGGCTCCTGGCCGCTCGCAAGCTTGTTGACCTTGTTCTCTCCGCTCCATTTGGCAATGCCATGCTCGTATGCGCTTTGAATGCCTGCGTTGAGCATGGTCGTCGAGGATTTGGCCGCGATGGCAGCCTCCGCAGCGCTCTGGAAGCGGTCGAAATCGGCACCTTCCAGCGCGATGACGATGCCGGGCTTGGTGCAGAACTGTCCCGTGCCCATCGTGACCGAATCGATAAACCCTTGCGCGATCGGCTCTGCCCGCTGCGCCAGAGCGCCGGGCAGCATGAAGACCGGATTGATGCTGCTCATCTCCGCGAAGACCGGGATGGGAACCTCGCGACCGGCAGCAATCGCGATCAGAGCGCGTCCACCGCGGCGCGATCCGGTAAAGCCGACTGCCTGAATCGCCGGATGCGACACCAGAGCTTCGCCCACCGCGTTGCCCTCTCCGAACACCAGGGAAAATACGCCTCCCGGCAGACCGCAATCTGCCACTGCCCGCTGAATGACGCGGCCAACCAACTCCGACGTTCCCAGGTGCGAAGGATGGGATTTTGCGACCACCGGACAGCCCGCCGCCAGGGCCGACGCGGTGTCTCCACCGGCGACCGAGAAGGCGAGCGGAAAGTTGCTGGCGCCGAAGACCGCAACCGGGCCGACGGGAATCTTCCGCGACCTGAGATCGGGGCGCGGCATCGGCTTGCGATCCGGCATCGCCGTATCCACAATGACGTTGAGCCAGCGGCCTTCCCTGACCAGCGACGCGAATAGCTTGAGCTGGCCGACGGTGCGTCCACGCTCGCCTTCGATGCGAGGCCGAGGCAATCCCGATTCGCTCATGACACGCTCGACCAGCAGATCGCCGAGGTCCATGATTCCCTGCGCAATCGTTTCGAGGAAATGCGCGCGCTGCTCAAGGCTTGTCGAGCGATACGCGTCAAAGGCGTTTGCCGCTAGAGCGCAGGCTTCGTCCACATCTTTAGCAGAGCCGCCGCCGAAAGCCGGCGTCAGTTGTTCGCCGGTCGCCGGATTGACGGCGTGTATCACGCCTTGCGTGCCAGGAATGCTTCGCGACCCAATTAACAGCTCACCCGTAACTTCCATCGTCTACACTCCCCATCTTTCCACTCGTACTACAGTATCGAAACACGTCAAACAGGCTGTTGGCCTGCAAACGCCCGTTTACGAACGCTCGTTTACGAACGACCCGCGATGAGTTTGGTCAGAGCGTCCAACTCACTCTGGTCGAGGTCGGTCAGCGGTGTTCGGACCGGCCCAGCCGGTCTCCCGATAGCGCGCATCCCGGCCTTCACAATCGACACGGCATAGCCTTTGCGGCGATTGCGGATGTCGAGGTAGGGCAACACGAATTCACGAAGCTGCTTGAATACCTCCGGGTGATCGCGCCTCCGCACCGAAGCGTAAAAGTTCTGCGCGAACTGCGGCAGGAAGTTGAAGATTGCCGAGGAATAGGTCGTTACTCCCAGCTCGAGATAGGGCAAAGCAAAGGTCTCCGCCGTGGGCAGACCGCCGATGTAAGTGAGGCGATCGCCGAGCCGCGCATAGATGCGGGTCATCAATTCAATGTCGCCATGTCCGTCTTTGAAGCCGACGAGATTGGGGCAGCGGTCACAGAGCTGTTCGAGCGTCTTCTCGTCGATGACGGCGTTGTCCCGGTTGTAAAAGATGACCCCCAGGTCAGTCGAAGCGCACACTGCTTCGACATGCGCCATGATGCCCGCAGGCTCGGACTTGAGCAGATAGGGCGGCAGCAGCAGGACGCCATCCGCACCGGCTGCCTGGGCCGCTACGGCAAACTCTTTCGCCATCGCCGTGCCGTATCCGCAACCTGCGACGACAGGAACGCGATGGCTGGTCTGTTCGACCGCTGCTGCAACCACGGTTGAAAACTCCTGCAACGTCAGCGAGAAGAATTCGCCCGTCCCGCCGGCCGGAAACAGTCCCGCAGGCGCAAACTGCAACAGCCACTCGATATGTTCGCGGTAAGGCTTTTCGTCAAAAGTGTAGGCTTCGGTGAAATGGGTCACGGGAAACGAAAGAAGGCCTGATCCAAGCTTCTTCGCCAACTCTTTAGGCTGCATCCGATTCATAGTCATTCCTTAACGTGCTGTTCCATCATATTTGCTTGACATGACTTCTGGTCGATACCGGGAAGACAGGGCAGCTACCAGGTGGAATAAGAGGTGCCGTCGGAGCCGGTCAGTTGAGAGCCACTGTGGACGTCGTCGATGCCGGACTGGATCTGGTCGACGGTGGACATCGAGGATCCCTGATCCGGCATCCAGGTGTCGCTGCGGCGGGTGAAAGGATCGACCGGCATGGTCTTGATGTAGCCGGACTGGACCAGGTCATCGAGCGAGTCGGGCCCCTTCTGCTTGTCCACCGTGTAAGAGTCGATCGCAGTTCGCATGGTGTGAAGGTCTTCCTTGAGGACGGCCTCTTTCGCATTGCGGATGTTGTTGGTGTAGGACGGAATGGCGATGGCGGCGAGCAGACCGATCACGACCATGACGATCATGAGCTCGAGCAGGGTAAAGCCTTGCTCGGCGGGGCGGGGCTTATCGTTCCCACCCTTCGCGGTGAGACTGCGAAGGATGGGGCACCCGGATTTTTGAGATGGGAAAAGTCGCATGGCTACCATGTGTCGTATTTTGTGCCGTTGAGGGCGGTTCCGGGGCTCTTGGTGTAGACGTCGAAGACGTTCTGGCCGCCGAAGGTGGTGGAGTCGGCGTCGTCCTGATTGGAGCGCATGCCCCAGTCAGTGGAGTTGGTCATGGGATCGACGGGGATGCGGCGGAGGAACTTGACCTTCTTATCCTGAATATCGACGCCGTCAACCAGGGTATGGAGGTCGGGAGGATAGTTCATACTGTCGACCTTGGTGATGAAGCCTCCTTTTTCCGCAGCGTCCTTGTAGTGGTCGATGGCGTCGCGCATCTCCCAGAGATCGCGGCGAAGCTCACGCTCCTTTTCGCGTTTGACCTGGAAGCGGGCGATGGGGACGGCAGCGGAGGCGAGGATGGCAATGATGGCCACGGTGATGATGAGTTCGACGAGTGTGAGGCCGGATTGGGGGTTGCCTCTTAAGTCGGCTCGGGAGTGGCATAAGCCCACGTCCGCACAGGCAGGACGCGGGGAACCCGGAGTTGTGGCCGGGGTACGGGCCGGGATGTTGCGGGCCATCACTTCACATGCACCACGGCCTCGGAACCGACGGCCGGAAGATTGGCCTGGGCGCTGTTACGTGCCCCGACCTTGACGAGGGCGAGGTTGGAGTCTCCAGCGGCGATCGCCTTGAAGGTGAGCGTGCAGAGGCTTCCCTGCCCGTTGACTCCGGCGACGTTGGGAGGACGCGAGGTGGAGATGGTGACGAGGCCATTGCCGTCGTCGCGATGGACCAGCGCTACCGCCTGGCCGTCGCGGCTGAGGAAGTTGCCGGAATCGACGTTGACGAGCTGAAGGACCTTGGGGTCGTACTGCATTTGCAGGGGAACGGAGTAGACATCATGAGCGTTGCCGAGCATGACGGCTACCTGGAAGGTGCTGCCGACGGCCTGCGGCGAAGTGGGCGGAACGACGCTGAAGCTGACCGGGGCGCTGTTTGAAGGAGTCGGGGGAGCGAGAGGCTGGGCCTGTTGCGCCAGTTGCCCCACCATGGCGGCAGCAGCATTGGCGGCGGTCGTCGCCGGGCCGATAGGCGCGGGCTTCGCGAACGCGGCGGAGGCGGGGTTGCCTAGATCGACGCCGGATTCACTGGAGGCTTCGATGCGGCGCAATTCAATGGACTGACCGGTGCCGGAGTCGATGGCGCGGGTGTTGAGCTTGGTCAGGAGCGATTCACGGACGATGTGCGGAATGAGCAGAAAGACAACTTCATTCTGCTGAGTCTCCTTGCTGCGCGAAGAGAAGAAATATTTCAGGAGAGGTATTTCGCCGATGCCAGGAGTGCCGCTGATGTTGAGGCTGTCCGACTTGGTGAGAATACCGGCGAGAATACCGGGCTCTCCCTCTTTGAGGGTGATGACCTGCTCACTGACGCGCTGACCGATAACGGGTTCGGTTACGCCCGAGATGGTGACATCGCTGGCATGCGAGGAGACCTCAATCTTCATCTTGAGGGTAACTTCGCTGTTGTAATGAACAGTAGGGGTCATGTCGATGTTGACGCCGATATCGACATAGGTGAACTGGGTCTGGACGCCGATGCTGCCAATTCCGGCGGAGACTCCGGCGTTGTAGGAACCGGTGGCGTAGGGGATCCGCTGGCCGATCTTGAGCGTGGCGCGCTGGCCGTCGGTGGCGCGAATGTTCGGATTCTGAAGGACCCGGGTGTCCGCATCGGTCAGGAGCGCGTCGAGCGTGGCGCCGTTGATTCCAACCGCGAAGTTTGTGGCGTTGAGGTGGGCGAGCGAGTTGAGGGTGAAGTTCGAAGGCGTTGTCGGGGTGCTGCCGCCGGTCGTAGAGCCGCCGGTGGTGGTGGTTACGCCCGGGGTGGCCTGAGGAGTAATGCTGACCGACTGCGGCAGGCTGAGACCGAGCTTGCGCATCTTGTCGCGGTTGACCTCAAGAATCGCTACATCGACGACGACCTCGGGGCGGGAGCGGTCGAGATCGTTGAGGAGCTTCTGCGCGAGTAAAAGCTGGTCCGGTGTAGCCCGCATCACGATGGCGTTCTGGCTGGGGACAAGGTAGATCTTGGTGCTGGGATCGAGCAGATTCCGGATGGCGGTCAGGACTTCGTTAGCATCGTTCTGCTGACTGGCATTGGTGAGATAAAAGGTCTGCACCGCCTGCTCGTCCAGTTCGGCGCGTTTGGTGCGGGTGTTTTGCGCAACGAAGATGGTGTTGTTGGTGACGGGCTTATAGAAGGTTCCGGAGATGGTGCCGACGATACGCAGAGCATCGGACAGGGTGACGGTCGTCAGGTCGATGGGGATGCGCTTGGAGGTGTAGTCGGGGTCGAAGAGGATGTTGAGGCCTGCCAACTTCCCAATGGCCTGATAGATCGCTTTTACATCCTCCACCATGTGCAACGTGATGGGGTCGTTCGAGACCGGCTTCAGTTGAATGGGACCGGCAACCGAGTTGAGTTCTTTAACCAGATCCGACTGTCTGGTGGCATGTGCGCTGGGAGTGGGAACGGGAGCGGCGAAGGAAGGCGTGGTGGCAGCCGCCTCAGGATGCTCGATGAGGTCGATCTCCTGCTGGGCGGTCTGATTGGAGGGATCGATCTCGTGGGCGCGGCGGAACTCGTTGAGCGCCCCGGTGAGGTCTCCGCTTTGGCGAAGGACCCGGCCCCGGTCGATGTGGCTCACGCCGGCTTGAAACCTCATCCGTTCGAGGTGAGCCTGGTAGCGGAGGTCCTTCGGGTTTTTGATGGTGGCCTGACGGTAGTCTTCGTAGGCAGCGTCGTAGTCCTTACGCACCTCGGCTTCCTGGCCGCGCTTGTTCCATGTGCTGGCCGACTGGGCGCGGGCCGGGAGAGGGGTAAATGCCGCAAAGCCAGCGAGGAGAAAGACTAGCGGGAGCGCCGGAAGCGCAAAAGACGGTAGTTTGATGATTGAATTTTCGCCGCGAGCCATACTGCTTTCGTTTGCGTCCTTTACACCGTGAAGAGTGTGTCGTCTGCCGGAGAACACGCCTGCCCCCATGCTGCACGACTGAAGGACGCTGCCTGTGGGGGCGGTGCCTGCCAGGCGGTCGCGCTCGGGTGAGTATACCATTCGCGGTGCAGTTGATCTCATGCGTGCAGAGGCTTTGGGGATTAGACGCGGCGGGTGGCTCCAGGTGAGGTTTAGCGTCGCAGCATGTTAAAGTAAGAGATTCCATGCCTCGTTCCCTCTCCAATCCGACCGTCGCCCACCAGCCGAAGCCGGTGGTGAAGGCAAAGGATCGCGACCCGGTCGCCGCGGGGATGCGGGATGCCGCGTTCAACCGCTCGGCCAGCTTCAATTACTTCCTTTCGGACAAGGTCGAGGCCGGGGTAGCCCTGCGCGGGACGGAGGTCAAGTCCATTCGCGAGGGCAAAGCGAACCTGAAGGACGCCTACGGGTTGCTGAAGGATGGGGAATGTTTCCTGCTGAACGCCCACATCGGGCCGTTCTCTCATGGAAATGCGATGAACCACGACTCCCTGCGGACGCGTAAGCTGCTGCTGCACAAGGCCGAGGTGCGGAAACTCGAAGCCATGACGAAGCAGAAGGGGTTTACGCTGATTCCCACGCGGCTCTACTTTCGCAATGGGCGGGTGAAGTGCGAACTGGCGCTGGCCAAGGGCAAACAGGACTGGGACAAGCGCGAGACCGAACGGCGGCGCGAGGCGGACAAAGAAGCCAAAGCCGCGGTTGCGCGAAGCCAGCGAAGATAAAGCTCCAGACGTTAAACCTCTATTAGTTGTAGGTTTATCCGGGCCGAATCGCCGAGAGTCGCGCTACCATAGTGCCATGGATATGAAACTACTTTTTCAGGATGCGGCGGGATTTGCCACACCGATGCTTGCTGTCTTTGCAGTCGATATTGCCACGGGAGCCGATGCGGAGCCTCTGCCCGCCCTGCTGTCGACGTCGGATGCGGTGAACAATGCCGCAGCGAAGGTGATGGCGTCGGGTGAGTTCAAGGCAGGGCTGGGTGAGACGCTGATGCTTCACGCTCCCGGCGGGCTGAAGCCGGAACGCCTGCTGCTGGTGGGTTTGGGGAAGGCGAAGTCGCTCTCGGTGGATGAGGTTCGCAAGGGCGGAGGCGTGGCGGTGCGGGCGGCGAAGTTGCGCAGTCTGCGGACCGTGGCGATTGCATTTCCCGAGGACCACGCTTTGTCGGACGAGCATCTCGATGCGCTGCCTTGCGAGCTGATGTCGCGCGCGCTGATCGAGGGAGCTGCGCTGGCAGACGTCGACTACGACACCTATAGAACTGACCGCAAGGACACCTCCCTGCTCACGCTTTCCGTGATAGCCAAGGAAGCTGAAAAGTCCACGCGCGCGGAGATTCAGCGCGGCTTTGACGAAGGCGTGATTGTGGCTGCGGCACAGAACTTTACCCGGGCGCTGGTCAACGAGCCGGGAAACGTGCTGACACCCACCGTGCTCGGTCAGCGAGCCGCTGCGATGTGCGCGGAGATGGGGCTGAAGTGCGAGGTCTTCTCGACGGAGAAGCTGCACGAGTTGAAGATGGGCGCCTTCTGGGCGGTGGCGCAGGGATCGTCTGAGCCGCCCGCGTTGATTGTGATGACCTATGAGCCCAAGCTGGAAAAGAGCAATGGCAATGCCAAGGATGCTCCGGTGTTGGGGTTGGTGGGCAAAGGCATCACCTTCGACACAGGTGGAATCTCGATTAAGCCTGCGGACGGCATGGAGAAGATGAAGTACGACATGGCGGGAGCCGGGGCGATGATCGGAGCGATGCGCGCCATCGCCCAGTTGAAGCCGAAGGTGAAGGTGATCGGTGTGGTCTGTTCGGCGGAAAACATGCCCGACGGAAAGGCGTTCAAGCCAGGCGATGTGGTAACGGCAATGTCCGGCAAGACGATTGAGATCGTGAATACCGACGCCGAAGGGCGGCTGGTGCTGGCCGATGGTCTGCACTATGCCAAGACGCTGGGCTGCACCCACCTCATCAATGCGGCGACGCTGACCGGAGCCTGTGTGGTCGCACTGGGGATGTTGAATGCCGGATTGTTCTCAAACGACGACGCGACCTGCGAGAAGTTCGAGGCGGCAACGAAGATCTCCGGCGAGAAGTTCTGGCGGCTTCCCTGCACCGATGACTATCGCGAGCAGATCAAGAGCCCGATTGCGGACATCCGAAATACGGGTGGATCCCGTTGGGGCGGTGCAACTACGGCGGCGATGTTCCTGAAGGAGTTTGTGGGCGACACGCCGTGGGTACATCTGGATATTGCGGGTTGTGCGTGGAACGACGAGGTAAAACCGTGGATTCCCAAGGGGCCAAGCGGAATCGCGGTGCGGTCAATCCTGGAATGGGTGCGAAGCTACTCGGCCTGAACTGACGTCAATACTGAATCGACCACGGATAAACACGGATAAAAACAGATGGAAACGACTTAAGGTTTCATCCATTTTTATCCGCGTTTATCTGTGAGATCCGTGGCCGCAGTTTTGTGCTGAATTGCGTTACATGACCGATGGCGCCTGAATGCCGAGATATCCGAGGGCGCGAACCATCTCTCGCTGGGCCACGGCGGCAGTGGCCAACAGAAGAGCTTTACGAGTGGGATTGGTCTCGTTGAGGACGTGGTGGCGATGGTAGAAGTTGTTGAACTGCTGCGCCAGTTGGAAGGCGTACTTGGCGAGGTAGGCTGGCTCGGCAGTGGCGATGCACTGCTCGATCATCAGCGTCAGCTTGGAGGCGAGCAGCCAGGTCTCCCAGAGGCTGGTTCCTTCTTCCGTGTCGAGAATGCTGGAGAGGTCGAGATCAGCAATGGCTGCCAGCGAGGCTTCCGGAGTGGTATTGGCCTTGCGGAAGATATTGGCGGCACGCACGATGGCGTACTGAACGTAAGGGCCGGTCTCGCCTTCAAAGCTGAGCGCGTCTTTGAAGTCGAAGGCGATGACGGTGTTGCGGGTGAAGCGGAGCATGAAGTAACGCAGCGCGCCGACGCCGATCTGGGCGGCGATGGTGAGGCGTTCTTCCGCTTCAAGTTCGGGGTGCCGGGTATCGACTTCGGACTGAGCGGCGGCGATGAGCTGATCGAGGAGATCGTCTGCCTTAACGCCAAAGCCCTTGCGTCCACTCACTTCGATGTACGACTTGGCGCGATCTTCGTCGCTGATGGTGTAACCGAGATCGATGGCACAGCGAGGGGTGAGTGCGACCATTTCGTAGCTGAAGTGGGTGTAGCGGTCGGCAGCTTCATTGAAGCCCATGCCGCGAAGTGCCTGCACGACATTGTTCTGCGGATCGTTCTGGCGAGAGTCGATGACGTTGTAGATGGCGTCGGCTTTGCCGAAGACCGGATGGCTGGGGTCGCTCGCTTCCGCGGTGGAGATCCAGCAGGTGTGCGTCGGGTACTCGTGAAACTTCTCGTAGCCGAAATCTTTGCCGGGTAGGAGGCCGAACTTCCAGAGGTGGTAGGCAATGTCCTTCCCCACATAAGTAACCGTCCCGTTAGAGCGGACGATGACCTTGGCGTCTTCGTCCGTGGCATCGGCAGCGGCTTCGGAGCTGGCGCGGCGCATCACCAGGCAGCCCTTATTCTTTCCCTCGGTCTCTTCGTAGAGGACGCCTTTGGCGATCATCAGTTCGCGGGCGGCATCCCAGAAATGCAGGTGCAGAATTTCGCTCTCGCGGGGAAGAAAATCATACTCAATGTCGAGGCGTTCCATGGTTTCGAGATGGCGATGAAGGACAGCGGTGGAGATGAGGTCGGCAATTTCGGCGGTCTCGTTGCCCCCGATTTCGAGGGCGTGAAGCGTGTCGAGGCGCAGCTGTTTGCGAGCGGCAAGCCGCGCAGGGTCGGCGGTGTACCACTGGGAGACGCGGGCGTAGAGGTCCCAGCAGTAAAAATCGATACGCCGATTATTTTTTGTGAGTTCGGCGAGGAGTTCTCGGGTAGTCGCCAGCGATTTGCCTTCGAGATGGACGAGGCCGACGACGACGTCCGCAACCTGAACTCCGGTGTTGTCGATGTAATTTTGCACACCGACTTCGTAGCCGCGCTTGTAGGCATCGGGGCGTAACAGGCGCTGGAAGGTATCGCCGAGAATGGCGTTGCGGAGATGGCCGATGTGAGCGGCCTTATTGGGATTGATGCTGGTGTGCTCGACGAGGCGGAAGCCGGGACCGCCGATGTCGGCGTGTTGATCCTCGGCGATGCGGCGGACAGCGGCGGTGCGGTCGAGGCGGATGTTGAGGTAGCCTGCGCCAGCCACTTCTACGCCCGCAACACCTTCGAGCTCCGGCAGAATTGCGGTCAGTTCAGCGGCCAGTTCAGCGGCGATGACACGGGGAGCCTTGCGGAGGCGCTTGGCCAGTTCGAAGGCCACAGGGAGAGCGACCTCGCCGAGAGCGATGTTCGGAGGTTGCTCGATTGCCAGTGTCGCGAGGGCAATGTCATATTTGGCGAGTAGGATGGCCTGAATGCGGGCCAGGAGAGACTGCTGGATTGTGCGATACATGCTTCGGATTCACCGCTTAGAGAGGTTGTGGGGCTAATTCAGTTTACGCGAGGCCATCATGGCATCTCCACCGGCAGAGTCTCGATCTCTTCGAGCAATGGCTTGTTGTTGTGGGATTTCACGCGATGGACGAAGAAGAGAGTACCGCCCACTCCAGTAATGGAGATGAGCAGCCACGCATGGATGGCCAGGCTAAAGAGAGCGGCTTGCGGCTCCGGCGCGCCGTGGCTGACGAGTGAGGTTTTCACCGCCCACTCAAAGGTGCCGATGCCGCCGGGGGAGCTGGGAATAAGGTAGGAGAGGTTCCCCACCGAGACCGCCTGCCAGCAACCGGCTCGCCCTGTAACCATGCCGATGAGGTTGGCGGCGGAGACGAAGATCATGCCCTCACACACCCAGATAACGGCGGACATCAGGAGCAGCCACAGCGAGCCCAGGATACCGATCTGGCGGATGCAATCGAGTGCGAGCAGTATCCAGTGTTCGATCTTTTTAAACTTCGAGTTCTGCGGAAACCGGGCAAAGAGGCGGCGGAGAACAGGGCCGAGAGTACGGGCTCCGAGCAGCAGCACCAGCAGTCCGATGGAGGAGATGGCCAGCAACGATGTGGCAAGAAGACGGGAGTGGCGATTGACGTCGTGTCCCATAAAAACGACGAAGAGGAGGACGAGCACAAAGATATCGAGAAGCTTTTCGAAGATGACCGTGCTAAGAATTACGGACGGCGACGCGCCGAGATCGGGGGCGTAGGTAAAGATGCGCATCACATCGCCGATGCGAAATGGGAGGATATTATTGGCTGCGATCGAGGTCATCAGCACACGAGCGCAGACGCCAAACCGGGCTCCCGTGGAGCGCATCATGCGCGTCCAGCGAACACAGCGAAGCGTATAGCCGGCGAGGGTAAATGCCAGGACGCCGGCGATCCACCCAGGATGCACGATACGCAGCGCGCGAATATGGGAGAACGAGATGCCCTTAAAGGTGTACCAAAGGAAAAAGGCGCTGATAAGAATGCCTGGGACGGTCTTCAGAAGATTGCGCGCGCCGGAGGACGTCTTCATGCGGAGACAGGGCCCGGGTTAGCTGCAACGAAGGGGGAGGCGTGTAGAGGCATAAGTTACTTCATTGTATCGTTCTCTTTCCTGCTCTCACTCCTGAAATCCACCTTTCCGGAATGGTCACGAGATGGCTTCGGGTTTGGGCATCGCTATACGTTTCTCTTCCATTTGATAGAAGATGATCTATAGCCGAGCACACCGAATCTGGCCCGCACGGCATCGAATTTAAGTGGGAGTAAAAGATAGTTGGCGACAACCGTAACATTGCCAATCTCGTCGCGGCTGGCAGCAGGCGATAGACCCGCATTGGACCTTGGCTTTGCCGGCGGGCTGGTCACACTGCTGACCCTTCTTGCGCTGGCAGTGCATGGATATCATCCCTATGCCGAGGACGGCGGCCTCTATATGGCGGAGATCAAGCGCCTGCTCGATCCGACGCTGTATCCGTACGGGACCGAGTTTGTTACCGGGCACCTGCGCTTCTCGCTCTTCGGGCCATTGGTGGCAGGACTGGTTCACCTGTCTCGGATGAGTTTAGAGGCGGTATTGCTGCTGTTGTATCTTGCAAGCTTCTGGGCAACCTTGCTGGCCGGATGGTTGTTGTCGGCACGATGCTATGCGAGCCGTGGCGCACGGACTGGAGCGGTGGCATTGCTGGCGACGTGGATCACATTGCCGATAGCGGGAACATCGCTGATGCTGATGGATCCCTATGTGACGGCGCGAAGTATTTCGTCGCCCTGTGTTCTGCTGGCGCTGGCGGGGGCGTTAGAGTTTTTGCTGCCAGGCAAGGGCGAGTCGGCAGAGCGATGGCGGTCATTAGCGTTCTGCTTTATGGCAATGACGTTGGCCGCCGCGATGCATCCCCTGATGGCTGCCTATGGACTGGGTTGCGTGTTGGTGCTGAGTTGCATCTTGTCTCCGATCCGGCGCATACGAGTCTGGGGAACAGCAGGACTATGCCTCGCGGCTCTGGGGATAGCCGCTGCGGTACAGGCAATGGGACCTCCGGAAAACACAGACTACCTGCGCGCGGCGATGACGCGAAGCTATTGGTTTCCGGGAAGCTGGCACTGGTACGAGCAGTTTGGTCTGGCCGCTCCGATCATCATTCTGGCGGTGGCTGGGTTCAGACCGCGCAGCAAGGACGATGCGGCGAGAGTTGGACTGGCGCGGATGGCCATGGTCTGCGGCGCCATGGCCGTGGCGGTGGCGGCACTCTTTGCGCGAGCGGGCCTGGCGACTCATGGGGTCGCCAGACTACAGCCGCTTCGCATCTTTCAACTGGTGTACGTCGTCATGATTCTGGTTGTGGGAGCGGCGCTGGGAGAACGAGTGCTTCAGCGACGCCTTTTACGGTGGGCGACGACATTTGGGCTGCTGGTAATTCTTATGTTTTTTGTACAGCGGCAGACATTCTCTTCCTCTGCACACCTTGAGCTGCCACACAGAGCGCCGCAGAACGAATGGGAGCAGGCGTTTCTATGGATCAGCAGAAACACGCCGAAGGACGCCTTGTTTGCGCTCGATGCCCACTACATCACAAGTCCCGGTGAAGATGCGCAGTCGTTCAGGGCAATCGCGGAGAGGAGCGTGTTGCCGGACTACTCCAAGGACGGCGGCGAGGCGTCGATCACTCCCGAACTGACCTCAGCCTGGATGGCTGGAGTCCTGGCTCAGATGAATCTGGATACTGAATCCGACGTCCAAAGGATTGCCACATTGAGACCGCTCGGGGTGAGTTGGGTCGTGCTGGAACGAAATGCCAACACCGATTTCGCTTGCTCCTACGTGAATGGAGCGGTAAAGGTCTGCCGGTTGCGAGAAGGCGTCGAGACGGACAACATCATTAATCGAGGTTCACATTCTTGAATGTTGCAGACCTATTCCCGCGTGAGAGATCAGAGTACTGAAATGTGCTAACTTTATAGAGTGGTTTGAGAGCGTAGCTCAGTTGGTAGAGCATCGCCCTTTTAAGGCGTTGGTCCTGGGTTCGAGCCCCAGCGCTCTCACCAATCAACTTAATCGATGACCGACTCAGAGGCTATAGGTGGAAGCGTCTGGGCAGTCGATTGCACACATATCAGCAGGCCGCAGCTGATGTCCTCAGTAAAGTAGGCATCGAGATTCTTGAAGAGATCCCTTTTTACACTGTTTAGTAGGCAAAATTTATTGTCGTTCGCTACCATGTCACTCTATCGATCGAGCGATCACACTCCCATATAATCGACTCGTATTTCGGAGCACAGTTCCAAGAGGAAGATATTATCGCCAAACCGATTCTGCGCCACATTGCCAATCTTTGGACACTGCGGCAGTATCCTTCACGCGAGGGCGAGTGGATTCTGGATCAGAAACTGCGCGCGGTCAAAGGGGCTGGTTTTGATGGCATCTTCCAGCCGGGAAGCCCGGAGATGCAAGAAGGTGTAACCCGGCACGGATTGATCTTTGTGGGCGGCATAGCCTCCGGTCGGCAGTCGGAGATTTCTTGCCTGCTGCAAGACCTGAAAAGATTTGGGGCGCATCATGTCAATGTACAGTTGGCAAACGACAAGGTTCTGACGCCAGAAGCACTTGGCCTGACGCTCTCGCTCATGGAGGAAGGCAACCGCCTGGGGCTAGAACCTGCCGTTGAGTCGCATCGGGGCACCTGTACGGAAACTCCGGAGAAGACCTACGCTCTGGCCGATGCCTATCAAGAGGCGACGGGCAAACTACTTCCAATCTCATGGGACTTCTCGCACTTCGCGGTTGTCAAGCATCTGGTCCCCGAAAACTTCGCAGAGTGCCTCCTCATCCGCCCCGACTTGATTCAGCATGCACAGCAATTTCATCTGCGGCCGTTCAACGGTCACCACGCTCAGATACCGATCACCGATGGCAGCGGCAGCCTGACCCGCGAGATGGAGGAGTGGCTGCCCTTCGCTGAGTCTTTACTCAAGTGCTGGCTGGAGGGGAATAGCGACTCCGGGCGCGAGATCTTTGTCTGTCCCGAACTTGGCCCGGTAACCGGCGGTTACGCTCTTTCGACCTTCCCAAGCAGTTGGGAAGACGCAAAGGTGCTTCGTATGGAGATTCATAAACTCTGGACACGGCTTATCGCGTAGAAGATTATCGGGACCATGCCCGCCTACATTCTTTCGTCTCTGCCGTATCTTCCTGGAGAAGATCCAGCCAGTAAAGCCTGGCTTTAATGGCAACCGTAATCGACCGTTACCGTCCCGTGTAGAACCACGCCGGCGGTAATGTCGAAGCCATTGACGCTCTCTCTTCCGCTTCCTATACCGAAAAAACTGGAGCCGCCGTTCTGCGTCGCAGTACAGATCGTCCCTGCCTGAAGCGTGGCCTTCACGCTTGCAATTAATCCGGTCGCTCCTGCGGCGGGCGCAACCACCGTAAGCCGTCCACGACTGGCCGTGCAGAGGTAGCCTTTGGCGCAGGCAGCACTTCCCTTGTCCGGCGCGGACGCCACGGTTACCGGCAGACCTCCGGCATAGGCCACATCTTGCGCTACGCCATTTGCAGAAAATGAAGTAGAGGTCATGGGTCCTGAGTCCGCCTTCATACCATGCTGGCTTACAACTACCCTGCCTCCCGAATTGGCTATCGTAAGTACAAGGGTGGGATCCTTCGGGTCTTGCAGATCGATTTGTGTCGTCGTGACCGGGCCATTCAGCGGTCCGGAAAACATACCAGCGGTCATACGCGGCACAGTGAAGTTCCCGTCCGTAGGATCATAGACCATGTTTCCATGCTGTAACTGGAACAACCTATATGGCGGCATATGATCGCAGCCCCTGGAATCGCAGCCGACAGTAAATAGCGACCCTTGATTAAGCGGAGCATTCCCTACATTAATAAGCTCCTGGTAGGGCCCTTCGAACGTATCCCACCGAATGGGATACAGCGTCCCGCCACAACCGACATAGAGGGAGCATGGGTTAACGTTTGTCCATGTAGAAGGGCGATAGTTTGCGCTTATACCCGAACCTCCAAATCCCCATCTATCTCCGTTAGAGTTGTAACTGCTAAGTGTATGTTGAATTAATTGAGTCATTCTCCCATTCATGGCAAAACTAGTATGGTGAGGGTTTTCAATCACGTCTCCCGGTGCCCACTCCACGGAATTAGGTTCCAACGGCACACCGCCTGAAACCTGCGGGCCTAGCACCTCGGCTCCCGGGTAGAGATGAAATCCATAGTAAGCAGCAGGTAGATCAATAGTAGCCGAGGCGGTAGTCTCATCCGGACCGACCTGGGGCCACTGTAGCGTTAAGTTGAGGTCATCTTTATACTTCGGCGAATGTACCGTAGCGTTGAAAGATGTCTTACCTGCATCTGCGATCACTACCGTGGCAGCGTGGTTAAAGATGTATGTTGCATTTGCCTTGGAAAAACTTGCTGTAACGATGCCACCCGAGCGCGACAAATTCTTAAGTGGCACTGGAGGCTGATATGCCCTCAGCGTCCCCTGCTTCGTCCCTCCCTTGATGTTCCAAAGATAGGCAAGATGAGTTGCATCGGTAGCTCCTACAACCTCATAGCTCGTCCGAAACCCATCCCTTTCCATATTTCGATCAAGACTAAGATACTGCCCGCATATTCCTCCCTGCCAGAGAGAGGTGGGATTATTTTCATCTTTTCCATTGGGATTTTTATGGATGATCGTAACATCCTGCCGACCGCCTCCCGTTGCTCCTACCTTTGTAACTAGAACCTGCTCGGGATACCATCCTCCTGCGAGACAGGCTTTACCAGTTACGAATGAGCCGTGAATAAGACGCACCTTAGTAAGGGTTATCTCCTCCGGCACATTAGCAGATTTAATATTTGGAATTACCGTAGCTACAACTCCTATT
Source organism: Terriglobales bacterium (assembly GCA_041691575.1). Classification (GTDB taxonomy): domain Bacteria; phylum Acidobacteriota; class Terriglobia; order Terriglobales; family Acidobacteriaceae; genus Edaphobacter. The sequence continues at coordinate 7,066 of JBEPUJ010000013.1, read as the reverse complement.
CCTGTAGATGGCGGCAGCTTTACAGAAACCGGCATGACATGGACAGAAGTTCCCTCTACCAGAGTTTCAGTGCCGGTCACAATACCTGAGATTGTTCCCTTTGTTATGTCCAGCATATAGGCGCCATCTGTGGTGGTGCTTTGCGAATGCTGGCCAGCTACATAAGTAGCCAGCAGAAGAGTCGTCCCTGGCAATGCGCCTTCCGCTACGGTCCCATGGAACCAGCTATCGGTCTCGCCGCCTTCGCGCGTGTCCAGCGTCAATCCTTCATCGGACTGAGCCGTGGTTCCTCCATCGGTATAAGCGTAGACATATTGCGCGGCAAAATCTCCGACCGCATGCTTTATTGAATACGCGCCATACATCTGGCCAATCCCCCGGGTATTGAAGGTTCCTTTCTCATAAGTGCCATGCTGTACTGTCCACCCCCCTGCGTTTCCCCAGCTAAAGCCAGGAGCATGAAACTCATAGACGTTGTAATGTCCAGCCATGTGCAACGGATTAAACGTGTCGAAGGTAAACCGTTGAACGATCGAAGGAGCGCTCTGGTAATAGTTCGTCGAGGTATTATGAAACGCCTCATTCCGCATCGGAGTTTCTGTGGCCTCATCTTTGGTCTGAGCCATCGCACCAGAACTCAACATCGCGCCTGCCAACAGGAGGGTTAATAACTTCATGGACATACTCCTCGCCCAGCTATTTTAACGGCAGTCATTTAAGATGCTGCCAGGCCCTCTTGCGCCATCCTTCTCTGAACTTATCGCCTCTCCGAACAATCAGCTTTATAATCAGGCCAAATGTCCCGCAAAGCCCAACCCGTTCGCCGCCCCGCCAACCAGACTCTGCTGATCGATGCAGACGACACGCTGTGGGAGAACAATATCTACTTTGAGCGGGCCATCGCCTCCTTCATCTCCTATCTCGATCATCGCGTCTACAGCGCGGAGCAGGTCCGCGAGCGTCTCAACCACGTCGAGCACACCACCATCTCCGCTCGAGGCTACGGACTACACAGTTTTCGCCACTCGCTCATCACCTGCTTCGAGCAGCTCACCGACCGTCCCATCACACCCGACAAACACGATCGCATCGTCAGCTTCGCGCAATCGATCGCCGATCAGGAGATCGAACTCCTGCCCCACGTTGCCGAAACTCTGGCCGAGCTTGCCACCCGTCACCGTCTCATTCTGGTCACCAAGGGAGACCATGCTGAGCAGACCGACAAACTCTGCCGCTCCGGCCTTGCCGCGCACTTCAGCGCCGTCGAAGTTCTCCCCGAAAAGCACAATGCCGCCTATCGCAGCCTCTCCGCTCACCATGGCTGCGAGGCCTGCACCACGTGGATGATCGGCAACAGCCCCAAATCCGACATCAATCCCGCCTTCGCCGCCGGATTGAATGCCATCTTCATCCCCCACGATTTCACCTGGGCTCTCGAGCGCGAAAACATCAACCATCCCCCTACCGGCTGCCAACTCCTCGAACTGGCCCACTTCGCTGACCTTACCCACCACTTTTAGGCCGAAACCTGATCTCCGATCCCAAACTGTAAGGTTTGCCGTCTTCATCCGTCAGCTATAGTGTCGGACATCACAAACCGACCAAAAGGAGAATCAATGACCACCTATCTATGTCCCTGCGGATTCGACTGCCCCTGCGGTTCCGGTTGCAACTGCCCCACATCTAACTAACAGCGTCAACCATCTGGCGCGGAGCGAACCCTCCGCGCCAGAGTTCAAGGAACATCGCAGCCAATGCAGACTAAAGCCATCGACGATCTTATCCTTCAACGGAGCAGGTTCCTCCAGTTTCTCAAGGGCTGCGTCGATACTCCCTCGACTGCCGAAGATATCCTGCAAAGCGCCTACATTCGCGCAATGGAAAAATCCTCGTCTCTGCACAAAGACGAGTCCGCCGTCGCCTGGTTCTACCGCATTCTGCGCAATGCCGTCATCGACCACTATCGTCACCGCGCCGCCGAAGACCGCGCTCTCGAAAGATGGGCCAGCGATCTCATCACCGAAACACCGCCGGACGAGGGTACACAAAATATCGTCTGCCGATGCATCGAGCACGTGCTCCCCACCATCAAGCCGCAATACAGCGAGATTATTCGCGGCGTCGATCTTGCTGAAAACACGCTCGAAACTTTCGCCAAATCCGTGGGCATCACTCCCGGCAACGCCGCCGTCCGCGTCCATCGGGCGCGTCAGGCGTTGAAAAAACAGCTCGCGCTCACCTGCGGAACCTGTGCCGAGCATCGCTGTGTCGACTGCACCTGCGCTTGAACCTCCCGTCCTCTCCATCTCCCAAAATCCGCGATATTTACCCTCTATAAATATCAACCGGAAACTCCCTGTAACATTGAGTTCAGAAGTGAGAGGTGTATGAACGAAGGTCGTTGGGTTTTATTGATTGCAAGTGAAGTGGGTGGCACCGATTCCGTCTCTGATCGGGCCATGGAACGTCTAGTCGATGCCATCCGTCAGGAAGGCTATGAGGTCGTGCGCACCTCAACGCCCGAAGACGGCCTGTCTCTGGTTACGTCGGACCCATCGCACAGCGCCATCCTGCTGGACTGGGACCTCGAGGGCGACAACCAGTTCGACGAGCGCGCCGCGCTCAAGATCCTCCGTGCCGTCCGTCATCGCAACAAGAAGATTCCTATCTTCCTCATCGCCGACCGCACCCTCGTCAGCGAGCTCCCGCTCGAGGTCGTCAAACAGGTCCACGAGTACATCCACCTCTTCGGCGACACTCCGGCGTTCATCGCCAACCGCGTCGACTTCGCGGTCGAGCGCTATCACGAGCAGCTTCTTCCGCCTTACTTCCGCGAGCTGAAAAAATACAACGACCAGGGAGCCTACTCCTGGGACGCTCCCGGTCACATGGGCGGCGTGGCCTTTCTCAAGCACCCCGTCGGCATGGAGTTCCACAAGTTTTTCGGCGAGAACATCATGCGTTCCGACCTCGGCATCTCCACCGCCCCGCTCGGTTCCTGGCTCGACCACATTGGACCTCCCGGAGAATCCGAGCGCAACGCCGCCCGCATCTTCGGCGCCGACTGGACCTTCTATGTCCTCGGCGGCTCTTCTACCTCCAACCAGATCGTCGGTCACGGCGTCATCGCGCAGGACGACATCGTTCTCGCCGACGCCAACTGTCACAAATCCATCTGTCATTCGCTTACGGTCACCGGTGCGCGGCCCGTCTACATGAAGCCCACGCGCAACGGCTACGGCATGATCGGCCTCGTCCCTCTCAAGCGCTTCGACCCCGACTTCATCCGCGGCCTCATCGACAAGAGCCCTCTCTGCGCTGGCGTAGCCAATCAAAATCCCACCTACGCGGTCGTCACCAACTCCACCTACGACGGCCTCTGCTACGACGTCAACCGCGTCGTCACCGAGCTCTCCAAATCCGTTCCCCGCGTCCACTTCGACGAGGCCTGGTACGCCTACGCCAAGTTCCACCCCATCTACAAGGGCCGCTTCGCCATGGGCGTACCCGACGACATGCCCGACCGCCCAACCCTCTTCTCCGTGCAGTCGACGCACAAGATGCTGGCAGCCTTCTCCATGGGCTCGATGGTCCACATCAAGCTCAGCCCCCGCGCTCCGCTCGACTTCGACCAGTTCAACGAGTCGTTCATGATGCACGGGACAACATCGCCTTTCTATCCACTCATCGCCTCGCTCGACGTAGCTGCCGCCATGATGGACGAGCCCGCCGGTCCCACGCTGATGAACGAGACCATCCAGGACGCCATCACCTTCCGCAAGGCCATGTCCTCGGTCGCCCATCGCCTGCGCGATGCCGAAGACGGCGGCGACGGCTGGTTCTTCCGTCTCTTCCAGCCCGATCAGGTCACCGACCCCGGCACCGGTCAGACCCACCTCTTCGAAGAGGTTCCCGACGAGCTTCTCGCCACCGATCCCAACTGCTGGACCCTCAAGCCCGGCGAAGAATGGCACGGCTTTCAGGACGAAGATATCGATGACGGCTACTGCATGCTGGACCCCACCAAGGTCACCATCCTGATGCCCGGCGTCAACGCTCAAGGCAAGGTCAGCGACACCGGAATCCCGGCAGCCATCCTCACCGAGTTCCTCGACGCGCGCCGCGTAGAGATCGCCCGTACCGGCGACTACACCGTCCTTGTCCTCTTCTCCGTCGGCACCAGTAAAGGCAAGTGGGGCAGCCTGCTCGAAAATCTCTTCGAGTTCAAGCGCCTCTACGACACCGAAGCTCCGCTTGAAGAAGCGCTCCCGGACCTCGTCTCCAAGTATCCAAACCGCTATCGCAACGTCACCCTCAAAGAGTTGAGCGACGAGATGCACGCGGCCATGCTCGAACTGAATCTCCCCAACCTGGTAGGCGAAGCCTGCGACGAAGACTTCGACCCCATCCTCACCCCGGCCCAGACCTACCAGAAGCTCCTCCGCCACGAGACGGAAAAGACGCGCTTCTCGAACATGGCCGGACGGATCGCCGCCGTTATGCTGGTTCCCTACCCTCCCGGCATCCCCATGAGCATGCCCGGCGAGCGGCTCGGTGGCAACGACAGCCCGGTCATCCGCCTCATCCTCGCCATGGAAGAGTTCGGCAAGCGCTTCCCCGGTTTCGAGCGCGAGACTCACGGCATCGAGGTCGACGCCGAAGGAAACTACTGGATGCGCAGCGTTATCGAGACCACCGGCAAAAAGAAAAATGGCAACGGGAACGGAAATGGCAAACATCGCCCACCCAGCTCCGCACCTCCGCTCAAAAAGCCCCGCAAGCCGAAGCCCGGATCGGAACCGCTCGCCGTCTAACCTGAACCCGCTCGCGGAGCGATAGCAAAAACCGGAGCCCACGTCCCACTTCTAGGACGCGGCTCTCGCATTTCCACACTCCACGGGTGCCCCATCCATCGCAGTTTCACCGCGATGGGTGGGAAGTAAACCTCCTGGAGCGACCGTCAACTCACCCCATCCCCTTCGCCGCCCACCAATGGCCGAAGGTCCGTTCTATACCAGCCGTGCACCTTGCGATTTGAAGCGTAAACGTAGATTACGTTTCGGCGGATTGGCCGTCACTCCACCCGGACTCCGCACATAAATGCCGCCTGATATCGGGTGCCCGTCGCCATCAACTCTTCGATGGTCTCGACGCTGCGAAGGCCTCCCCTCGCCCCCACCGCTGTACAGTTCAGCGCGGCTGCCGCACAGGCGAAGTCAAGTTGCCGTTCCAGCGTCCACCCCTGAAGCAATCCATAAATAAATCCAGCGCGGAAGGTATCCCCGGCTCCCGTCGTGTCGACCACGTGCACACGATAAGCAGGAGTGTAGTGAAACTGCTCGCCGTCCCACGCCAGCACGCCGTCTTCTCCCAGGGTTGCTGCTGTAACCCGGCATCCATAACGGCGCTGCATCCCGCGTAAAGCTTCTTCGAGATCCGTCTCTTTCATGAGCCGGCAAGGAAAATCTTTGCTCACGATCAGGTAGTCAATATTCTCAATGAGCCCTTCCACCCCGGGATAAAGCTCATCCAGATCGGCGGTGACAGGTATCCCGGCATCGCGGGCCCAGCTCGCAGCCAGGGTTGCCGTCGCCGTATCGTATCCATCAACGTGAAGCGCCCGCGCATTCACGATCCATTCCTTATCGAGATCGCTGGGCCGAAGATCGAGCCGCTCGTCCCGCCGCCAAAGAACAGTCCGCTCGCCTCCGCCATCGACGAGAATCAGAGACTGACGGCTGGCGCACTCTTCCACGGTGATAATCTGCGTCTCTACACCGGCATGGTCGAACACCTTGCGATGAAGCGTAGCTGCGCTGTCATCGCCCAGGCTGCCCACATATCGTGTATGCATCCCCCAAAACTGGCATGCGACGACCGTACTCGCGACCTGTCCGCCAGGCAGCACATCCGCGGCGCTGAACTCAACTTTGGAACCGCGTACAGGATAGTTCTCCAGCGCAATCACTGTGTCCGTAGCGTTTAGCCCCACGCCGACAAGGTCAACCTTCGACAATTTCATCATATTCTCACTGTAAATGAAGTATCAGCGACAGGAAGGCATCGCGTCACAGTACTGCTCCCCCAATGGATTGTATCGAGCTTGAAGCTCACATCGAAGTAACAACGCCGCTCAAGCCATAACCGGTTCTTTTCCACCGTTATCCGGGATCAATTCGAGCGCCCGGTCCATAGCCGATGCCCGCTGGGGATGGTATACTAGGCTTCGGATTGCTCACCGCACCTCTCGCTCTCAAGCGTAAGAGAATAATGCGGAGGTGGCGAAATTGGCAGACGCACTAGCTTGAGGTGCTAGCGCCGCAAGGCATAGGGGTTCAAGTCCCCTCCTCCGCACCAATCCAAAGTTTCAAAGACTTATGAGGCCTTCCCTATCGGGGAGGCTTTTTTTGTTTCGGGTGACTGTAGAGGTTTTGAAGCGGAATGCTCCCATATTCCGCCATTGTGCACAGATCATGGGCTCACATCTCTTTTCATCTGTCTCTTGAAAATTTGCGGAAAGCCACTCAAGACAAGGTGCTACGACTTCCGTTCCGACAGGAAATATACTCAAAAATGAAGGAAACGACGGGAGATCACCCGCCTTTTCAGGGCCACCTCCTAACTAGAAAATTGAGTTGACACGAGTGGTAAAATTGCGGGTCGAGGTTGTTGGGCCGATAACTGGCCTGTCTCAACATTCGAAGAGTCTAACTCGGTGAGGGATCAGAAGGCGCTTATCCTAGTCGGAGGTGGTGGGTGGTGGTAGCTTCAAAGCCTCAAGCTCCGATAGTTTTTATTACTTATGCTTGGGAAACCACAGTTTCAGACTGGGTGATTCGCTTCGCTGAAAATCTGGTGCGAAGTGGCGTAAACGTCCTCTTGGACCGCTGGGATGTTGTTCCTGGGGGAGACCTCTTGAAGTTCATGATCGACGGAATTTCGAAGTCCGATTTCGTTTTGGTCGTTTGCACACCTCGCTATTTTGATCGTGCGACGGGCGACTCTGGGGGAGTTGCCCCATATCTGGTTAAATTCACTGAGAAAGCCACGCACCTTTGGAAGTTCA
>JBEPUJ010000012.1:0-107277 GCA_041691575.1 Terriglobales bacterium | reverse complement strand
CGCGCTCGCCGGCCACGATCGGGGCGCCGTCCCCGGCTGACTCCTAGCGCCCCCGCTCGGCCCCCGGCCCTCCCCGCCGGGGGCGGGTTGGCCCGGGGCGGGGCCGCCCCCCATCCCACACGACACGACAAGGAGAATGCACGATAGTTTAAGCAGCTTCATCGCTCGCCTGCTTTCTCACATGCAGGAAGATCGTTCTTGGTATTCACAAAGGCCAATACTCCTCCGCTTGCTACTTGCAGCCCTGGGAGAAGCACAGGTTCTTGCTGAAGAACGGCATGACATGATTCTGGAAGCGATCCGCAACCGCGCTGGTATGCGTGCCTTGATAGATCTCGAAGCTGTTGGCGATACCGTACTTGTCGAGCACATCATGCAGCTTGCCGGTATCCGTCCGCAGGCCGTCCTTATCGCCCACATCGATCGAAATGGCGCGGTACTGCTTGAGATTGCCGATGTATTGGTCGATGAAGGCCAAAGGCGAATTTGCCATATATTTGGCCTGAATCTCCGGCCGCGGAACACCGTCCTTCGTCGGCAGATCGAGATAGAGCGGCGGGTTCTTCGGATCGGGTGCCCATGCCGCCGCCGTGGCAAGCTGCGCCGCGCCAAAGCCCGGCAGCAAGGCCGCAGCTTCGGCGGGCGATTTCGCCCCGGCGATCTTCTTCTCGTTGGCGATCGCCATCTCCTTTATCTTTTCAGGCGAACCAGGACCGCCCGTCATCGGCGACAGGCAGCAGGGGCTCATGATGTAGAGCACGCCGAAAACATCGGAGTGCTTCATGCCAATCCGCGAAGCTCCGTATCCACCCATGGAGTGGCCCACAAGGCCGCGGCTCAAGCGGTTGGGAATCGTGAGGTAATGCGCGTCGATGTAGTTGACCACATCGTGTGCGATGAAGTTCTCGAAATCGCCGGTTGTGGCCGAGCTCGAGTACATCGAGCCGTTGTAAATAGTCTTGGAGTCGGGCAGCACGACGATGACTTCTTTTGCGCCTTGAGCGAAGCTTCCCTCGATGGTCTGCGGCACATGAATCTCATGCGACCACTGCTCCGCGCCAATCGAATAGCCGTGCAGCGCATAAATCACCGGATAACGTCGATTTTTATCCTTCGCGTAGCTGGGCGGAAGATACACGATCACATCGCGATCGACGGCATCTCCTTCGAGATTGCCCTCGAGATATGTTCCATGAATCTTGATGTTCTGCACTGTTACAGGCTTTGCGCCAGGTATCACGGGAGGAACAATCGTCTGGACCTGGGCTCCAAGGCCCGGGACCATCGTAAAGGCCGCAGCCAGTGTAATCGCAAGCAGGGTTTTCCGTGTTGTCATAGCTATCCTCACTTTGAAGGGTTTAAATTGCTGTATTTGCGTATGCCGCCTTCTGCTTTTGCGATCTCTATTGCCTCGCGCTCTTCAGGAGGTTTCAGTGCGTCTATTGCGTGAGCGGAAAGCGATAGATATTGACGCTGATGGGAGCGACCGAGATCGTTCCTGGCGTACCGCTCAACTGGACCTCCTTAACCTTGATCTGCGGAGCCTGACCGGCATGATTGATGGCATCGACGCTACTCCCCATCAATTCGGAGAGTTTTGCCGCCGTGGCCAGACGGGAGCCTGTGAGGCTCAGGTCGAATGTATGTGCTGACTCGGTTGCATTCACCACGGAGAGGATCACCTTGAGCGGTTCCGGGGCGTGTGGCGTAGCCGGTTGCGCCGCCGTGACCAGCGCACCTCCCAGGCAGCATGCCGCCGCAACTAATCCTGCAATTCGTACTCTCATCCAGCCCCTCTTATTTCCATTGAACGAACTTGTGCATGGTGCTCCCAGTCTCCATCGTGCGATGCGATCAGGAGGGTGCTTTTCAGGTTATTGAGCCACGGTGAAGCGGTAGATCGTTACGCTATTTGGTGCCACCTGAACGTTGTCCAGAGGGCCGTTCATCGGAACCTCTTTCACCTCGATCTGTGCAGGCTGGCCTACATGGTTCTCGGCATCGAGGCTGCTCCCGGTCATTCGCCATAACGTCCTAGGACCAGCCAGCCGAACACCTGTGACATTGAGATCAAGCTTCTGTTCCGACACAGTTCCGTTCACAACAGCGACCGTCAGGTACTTATGGTCTTCCGTCAGTGCCGCAACCATGTCGAGCGGATAGGTCGGGCTGCCGGAGCTTGTCTTGGGCTGATCTCCGTAGGGTGGATACTTCGGCTCGGGCTGCGGAGAGTTCCCGGAAACGGCGACGGGAAGGGTTCCGAAGTGGTCGCGATAGAGCTTGTACAGAAGTCCTCTCGAGTTGTAAGCGGCGCTGGTCGGGGTATAGTCCAAGGTCGAAACCGCCATCGTGTAGGCCGCCATCTTCATGAATGCGGTGTGCCGGAACATCTCGTTGAGGACCATGCCATAGGCCAGCGCCGACTTGAGACTTCCCCTTCCATATGCGTACTCGTCAATGGACAGGAAGACCTTGCTGTTCTTCATCTTGGGAAAGAGCGTCTCGTACTCATGCCACTCCTCCGCCTTCTTATGGACGCGATTTGCAGGGTGGCGCACCCACTCGAGCTCCGTCTCGTCGACGTTCACGTATCCGCCCTCGATCGGCGCATCCATCGCTAGGCTCTTCGCGTGCTGGTAATCGAAGCGCTTACCCACCCTCGAGTACCAATGCTCGGTGAGGCCGTCGAAGTTGCCCCAGGAGTGCGCGAGCAGGCCGCCGGTCCAGTCGGCCTTGGAGCCGAACTGGACCTGTGGATCGGCGATGCCCATCGTGCGCGGCTGGCCCTCCACCGTCATCTCGTCGGGCATGGCTCCCGAGGCGAGAAGGGTAATTGATGGGTCCACCTGACGCATGGCCTTGGCGAACTCATTGTGCTTGAGAACGTAATATTTCAGATCGGTGTGGCCCAGTTGCCACGAGCCATAGGGCTCGTTGCCAATGTTCCAGAACTTCACATGATAGGGCTCAGGATGGCCGTTCTTCGCGCGTTGCGCCCCCATGTGCGTGGTGGCCGCTCCGTTCATGTACTCGAGTTCTTCTGCCGCCGAGTGCGAATCGCCGAAGCCGGCATTCACCGTAATGTACGGATCCACTCCGAGGAGCTTGCAGAGCGTCATGAGTTCGTCCATGCCAAGATCGTTGGTCTGCATGGCTTTCCAGGCATCGTCGAAGACGGGCGGGCGCTTATCGATGTTGCCCACGGAGTTGTACCAGACCCAGCCGGAGATAAAGTTGCCGCCGGGAAGCCGCCACATGCCGGCGTGAAGATCGCGCAGCAGCGCGATCGTGTCGGGCCGGAATCCCTGGACGTTGTCGGCCGGCATCAGTGAGAGGGTTCCGATGTGGAAGCTGCCGGTTCCTGTTCCGGTGATCTCGATGGTGGCATCCTTGGCATCGGCCTTGGCTGTGAATGCGAGCAGAATCTTCCTGTACTGGCTGGTGAGTGCACTGACGGAGACCGTCTGCCGGTCGGCTGCGCCTGTATCCCAGATCAGCGAGACCTTTACCTTGCTGCCGGGCGTGCCGCGAAGATAGATGCGGCCCGTATACTGCTTGCCTTTGACCAGCGTCAGTCCCGTCTGCTGGATACCGTGTGGCGTGCCGGCATCGAGTTCGATGCGCGGACTCTGGTCGCCGACGAACGGCTGCTTCTTGTCCATCACCACCACTTCATCGGGACCGACCGGGGTCCATTTGCGGAGTCGCCCTCCGAAACCACCGCCCGGCCGCTGGCCTGCTGGCTCAGGCTTGATGGATGTGATTGGAAAGTAGAACTTGCGATCGTCGACCATCTCCGCCCAGAGGCTGCTGTACATCAGCTGGCCGCCGTGCTCGATGAACCCGCCGTAGAGATACTTCGAGATGGGAGCTCCGATCTGGCTGGCGTCGATATTGGACTTGATTAATGATGTTGCGCCGCCTGCGGTCGCATCCTGGGCGTTGCCGGTGAGAGCAGATAACCCGAGGATCGCGGAGATTGCCAGTGCCGCACCAACGTTCCTCTGAAAAAATGTTCGATGCGAGGATCGAATTGCCATGAGTGCTTCTCCTTTTATGCCTGCTTCTGAATTCCTGCTTGGTGATGCAGCGTTGGAGCGTTCTCGGGTATGAGATCGGACGCCGCCGGATGGTGTCCCTGCAATGACATAGCTGACTGCATCGAGTTCCACTATCACTGGGCATCTCTTCGAGGGGAGATCCCGCTTACGCAGAAAGCAAGCGACGATTTGGCGGCATTTAATCGATTGGATAACGTTTACCACAAAACTACTCAAACTACCTTCCTGGGAACAACGGCATGCTATCTCACCAGGCATGGAATTGAAAAGCTGCATTTTTCGAAGCCTCATATCGAAATTTTCGATTTCAAAACATGGCCGCATCATTCCATCTTGCTGAGAACAGCGCAGGTGGCGCTGGACCGCCCTGGCGCTCCTGCCATGTTCACTCAGAGATGCGGAGATCACTTCGTTTTCGAGGCGGAGGTTGGCCGAATGTTCGGGCACGGGACGACTCCGGCGCCTTCCCTGACGCAGTAAAGCCGGTCTGCCGGGAGGTTCGTCAAGGTATCCCTGACGCCGGAGGGCCAGAAGACCTCGATCTTATCGGCCTTTAGGTGTGCCCCGAGACCGAAGTGCAGACGAAGGTCGCTCTGCGACAGATAACTTCCTCCGCTCCGGACCACCCTCTACGGACAGGCGATGTCGTCCTCGAAGCTGGAAGCGAATGGAAAAGTGGTCGAGATGGCGCTCAAGCCAGTAAAAGCGAGCACCTAAACTCCACTTTTGCTATTGGGAGTTTATGGGAGTCTGCCGGTGGTTTCAGACTTTCGTAACTTATTGATTTGATTGGTTGCGGGGGTAGGATTTGAACCTACGACCTTTGGGTTATGAGCCCAACGAGCTACCGGGCTGCTCCACCCCGCTCTTCGAATATACCGCTATCAGGAAGGAAGGTCAATCACGCGAGCCGTTCGCAGCAGGCTGGTTCTGCGGCTCATTTTGCGAGGGTGATCTATAGATATTTGAGCAAGAGGGAGTGGGTCGAAGTTACTTTCTGTTGGTTTACGGTAATTGCTCTGAAATCAGTAAAACCTGGAGGTAAAAATCTGGCCCACGTCAAACGCGGGCCGGACTGGCAATAAGTTTGGACAAAGGGACTCAGCTCTCAAGCCGTCTCGTCATGTACTGTCGCCCCCGGAGCGTTTTCCTTGACGGACTCGATACCATGGTCACGGGCAGCGGTCGTCGTGTAGGTTTCGCTGGTGCCGATCACCTGATGGTTGGCCGCCTTCAGGTTGAACATGAACTGGCCGTTCTTCGCATCTTTCCGCTCGTAACGCGCATCATCGGGAGCGTTCTTCTTAACCGATTCAATCCCGTTTTCAGCCGAGCCTTTTTCCCGATACATCTCGCTCGCCAGAATGTTCTGCCCATTGCTGGCCTTGAGATGAAAATAGAACTGACCGTCCTTCGCCTTCTTGATTTCAAACTTGCCTGCCATTATTCCTCCATGTCCAGGGGAGCTTTTCGTGCATCTCCAGTAGGACAACATTTGAATGTCAGCGATTGTATCTGGTCCCGGCCTGGATATCGCTTTCTCCTACCCCAATTCAAAGCCATGATTGAATTTCCACTCTATTTGCCTGCCTGCACTCTCAGCTACACTGCTTACTATGCCGCACACGACAGTGGTTTTTGTTCATGGATTTATCAGCACTCCCAAATGCTGGGACTTGTTTGTGGAACGTCTGTCCAGTGACCCTGAAGTGCCTGGCGAATCCTACAGCTTCGTTCGTTATGCGTATCCGACCGAATTTCTGGAATGGAACCCCGCCAAGCGGATTCCCAGCATTCGCGAATGCGGAAATAACCTCGGCACTTTCCTTGGCGCCATAGGCAACAGCGATCAGCTGATCCTCGTCGGTCACAGCATGGGCGGTCTCGTTGTTCAGAGTTTTCTGGCACAGAAGATTCAGCAGCATCGCGGCGTAGATCTTGCGAAGATTCGCAGCGTGGTCCTGTTTGCTACGCCGAATCGCGGCTCCATGATCCTGAGTAATCTGCGCTCCATTTTTTCCATCATTCGAAGCAATCCGCAGGAAGAAGATTTAAAGGTCCTCAACGGCGAGATCGCAAGCATCGGCGAGATTATCGAGCGGAGCATTCTCGGGGCAAGAGAGATTCGTGAAGATAGTTGTCCTATCCCGTTCCGCGTATTTTGGGGAGGCCAGGATAACGTTGTTCCCGAGGCCTCAGCGCGTGGCTCGTTTGTTGAGGCGAGCTGTCTTCAGGCAGGGCACAGCGAAATCATCCAGTGCGATCCGAAGAAGCCGAACGACGAGAGATATTTCGCCATAAAAGATGCCATTTTGAATCCGATAGGGCATCCGTCGATCTACGAAATCGATCTTCTTGAAGTGAACATTGCCGTATCTCCGGTTTTGCCGGAGACTACCTTTGTTTTGAGCGATCTTGAAACACCTCTCCAGATCCATACCGACAACGTTGCGCTTCGAATGATGAGAGTCATATTCTCGCCGCAAAATCGCTGCCGCATCCAATTCGATGAAACCTACCGAAGCGATGACGGTTACGTGGAGCTGCTTGGGCTCACTGAGCCAAACCAGGCCTTGCCGGAGACGCAAAGTGAGTATTACAGCGCCGGCAAGAAGTTTACATACCTGTTCACCCCGGACCGGGGCGATTCCTTCACGATGAAGCTCCGCATCTACAACGGCTTCGGCGAGGGGAGACGAAAGTGGCACAATCACATGAAGCCCAACGCGCGGTACAAACTCATCCGTCTGACGCTCAATCTCAAGGACTATCACGATGCAGGTTTCGAAATCTTTCCTGAACCAAGCTTGTATTTCCACACCCAAAACGTGATGGACCACAAGCTCTGCTCAGCCCGGATGTTTGAATCTCCTCAGGCGCATCTGCCGTCGCAAGATCCCTGGCTGCGGAGCTGGGAACTTTCTAGCGTCAAGGGAGGCGTGCTGGATCTCATCTGGGATCTCAAGCCGAAGGCCGTCTGATCCTCGGACATCGTCCCGCCTCCACCATCTACAATCGCAAGCAGATGCCTACCCTTCAAGACAAACGCATCCTCATCACCCGAACCCGTCGCCAGGCCTCCGAACTGGCAGCGCAGTTCGAAGCTCTCGGCGCCACCCCCATTCTCATTCCCACCATCGAAATCGTTCCGCCCGAGACCTACTCCTCGCTCGACGCCGCACTGGCGCAACTCGAAACCTTTGACTGGTTGCTCTTCACCAGCGCCAACGCCGTCGAAGTCTTCCACCAGCGCCGCGATCGATCTCTTACGCCCAGACGAATCGCCGTCATAGGGCCAGCCACCGCGAAGGCAGTGCAGGGAATCGGTCTTCCTGTAGACCTCATCCCGCCGCAGTACATCGCCGAGTCACTTGCCGAAGCTCTCATTCCAGAAGCCCCCGGCAAGCGCATCCTGCTTATCCGTGCTGCCGAAGCCCGCGATATTCTTCCGGAGACTCTTGCCGCCGCCGGAGCTACAGTCACCATCGCCGACGCCTACCGCAACCAGATTCCGGCTGACTCCATCGCCGCTCTTCGTCGACTCTTTGGCTCGCCCCCGAGTTATCCTGACGCCATTACCTTTACCAGTGCCTCCACCGCGCGAAACCTCGTGGCGTTGCTCGATGCCGCTGGCGTGGATCTTCCGGCTTCGATCGCTCTGGTTTCGATTGGCCCCATTACGTCACGGGCGCTGCGCAATCTGGGGCTGGAGGCTGAGATCGAAGCTGTCGAACCTACCTTGCCTGCGCTGGTTGAGGCAGTCAAAAATTACTTCAACCTGCCAAGGGACTTTTCAGCGGAGGCTTAGTGGGAACTCCAGGTCTTGTCGGATGAGTTGCAGAGTTTTTCGAGCGTGCAATCGACGCACCTTGGCTTGCGTGCGATGCAAACCTGCCGCCCGTGATGGATCAGTTCATGGGAAAAGGCGATCCAGTGGTCCCGGGGAATGATCTTCACCAGATCCTGCTCGACCTTTTCGGGAGCTGTCTCCCTGGTCAATTCCAATCGACAAGTGAGGCGCATAACATGTGTATCTACAACAACTCCAGCCGCAATATTAAACCATGACCCGAGGACTACGTTGGCTGTTTTGCGGGCGACGCCGGGCAACCGGAGCAGCTCTTCCATAGTCTGCGGAACCTTGCCGCCAAACTCCTCGACCACCACTTTGGCCGCACCCCTGATTGACTTGGCCTTGTTGCGAAAGAAGCCCGTGGTGCGAATCAACTCCTCCAGTTCGGGCAGCGACGCTGCCGCCATCGCTTTGGGGGTAGGGAAGGCCTTGAATAGGGCTGGAGTGACCAGGTTCACCCGTACGTCGGTGCACTGAGCGGAGAGGATGGTCGCGACCGTCAGCTCCCAGGCGCTGCGGTGGTTCAGAGCGCAGACGACACCGGGATAGGTCTTTGCCAGTATGTCCAGAATCGCCGCGACGCGCTCCGGCACGAGTGGCTTCACGGTCTTGCCGGGCTTCTTCTTCGGGGACGCGGGTTTTTCGGTCGCCGCAATCGCCCGAGCCTTGGCTCCGGTAAGGGAGTTCTTCTTCGCCTGAGAGGGTGGAACGGATCGGCGCAGCGACAAAAGACGTACCTCCGCGGCTAAAGTCACAAAACAAGTCAAGGCACTTACGGCACGGCCGAAGCCGTGCCCTTAAGCAAAATATTACTTACAGCAGCCGATTATCCCAGCCGGTTCAGCGTCTCTTCCACGGTCAGCCGTACGCAACTGAAGACCGGTGTGTCCTTCAGCGTGAACAAGCTGATCTCGGTCTCGCGCAGTTGCTGGACGAGATCGACGAAGTCCTCGGGGAAGTTGGTCTCAAAGGCGACCACGAACTCCTGATCGTCGATGCCGAAGGAGTAGGTTGTATTCAGCTTCACCCGCGGATAGCTCAGACCGATGCGAATATGCTCGTCCATCAGCCGCTTCCGCTCCTCGGGTGGCAGCAGATACCAGGGCCGCGTCTTCCAGAACGGATAGATGAAGTTGTACTTCTGCCCGCCGGGGCGGATCGCCCCTCGCCCCTCGCCCTCGCTCTCATCGGCCCGGCCGATCTGATACTGCGACCGCTTGGTCATCGCCAGAAAGTGGTGCGGCGAGTCCAGATAGCCACCCAGCGGGCTTCCCAGCAGTTCGCTCCGCATCTGGTTCATCTCATCGACGGCATAGCCAATCGACCAGATACACATATCTACGTCACCCCGCGTGCCGATGGTCGAATAGGTCAGTGAGATGAACTCTCCCGGCCGCTCCCACTTCGCCAGCACCGCGGCGAACGCAGCCTTATGCGCTGCCTTCTCCTCTGCGGGGAGCCTGCGCCACTCGGGCATTACCTTGTAGAAGCTGAACGCTACGATTTGCCGGTTGGCAGGAGCGCGGTGCGTGACTCGAGCAGGACTTGAGGAGGAAGCGGAGACGGGCTGGGCAGGTGTATCGGATCTTGATTCGGACATATCTCAATCGTAACAAAGACACGCAGCCGGACAGCTATACTGGAGAAGCCCTCCCAAATAACAAACTCATGACAGAAAAAATCATCAACTTTCTACTGCCCTACATCACCGGGCTTATCGCGGCCATCCACTATCCCGGCATCGCTCTGCTGATGGCGATCGAATCGGCCTGCATTCCTCTACCCAGCGAAATCATCATGACTTTCGCCGGCTATGCGGTCTACCAGGGCAAGCTGAATCTCTTCTGGGCCGCCACCGCCGGCGCCATCGGCTGCAATCTCGGGTCCGTGGTCGCTTATTGGATCGGGGCCATCGGGGGCCGTCCCATGATCGAGCGCTATGGGCGCTACATCCTTCTCAGCGTCCACGATCTCGATCGCACCGAAAAGTTCTTCGCCAAATATGGTGACATTACCGTGTTGGTAGGCCGTCTTCTTCCAGTCGTCCGCACCTTCATCGCCTTGCCCGCGGGTATCGCGCGGATGCCGCAGCTCCGCTTTCACGTCTACACGTTTATCGGTTCGTGGCCCTGGTGCTTCGTGCTTGCCTATGTCGGGATGAAGGCCGGAGAGAACTGGAACGATCCCAACTCCATGCTGCACCGCATTCTTCACAAGGCGGACTTGGCCATCATTCTGCTGATTCTTGTCGGGATGATCTGGTTCGTCCGCACCCATCTGAAGAACCGCGTAGGGCACGAAGTGAAATAAAACATCACCTGGCCATTTGCCGCTCTATGTTTATCTAACTCTGAGTTTTCAGATGGGTTCTACTGCGCCACTCTCCAGGGCGATGTCGTTGCCCATCCCTTCAGCTCGTTGCTGGCCCAGGCGGTGGATTTTTCCTTGTGGCAGGAGGTGCATGGATTTGGCATCTTGTATTTGTCCGTCATCGCGGGCGTGATGAACTTGAAGGTATGCGCGCTCACAAAGGAGCCGGGCACACCTTCACTCTGAATCTTCGGCATATGGCAGGCCACGCATTGGCTGCCGGGACTGCCGTCCTTGTGGTGAGTGTGTTGCTCCATCGTCGCTACGTGAGGCCCGTTCGGTGACGTTGTACTGTGGCAATCGAGACAAATCGCGTCTGCCGGTTTGCGAAGCTGCGCATAGTTGCCGGTACCATGCACGTCGTGGCACGAAGCGCAGGTAACTCCCTTCCGGTACATCACGCTCTGCACGAAGTCGTTGCCTTGCATCCTGTTCTTGTGCGCCGTTCCGTCAGCAAAATGAGTAAAGGTCGTCTGCCCCAGCGTGTGTTCTTCCAGCTTCCAGTAGTCGGCGAGATGGAGCCCGGCACGATAGCCAACCGGCCAGTCATAGGCCTTGCCTTCGATCTGTTGGGTCAGAGGCTGTCCTTGAGAGTGGCAGGCAATACAGGTGTCGTTCGCCGCAACATCATCCATCTGTGACGGATTAATGATGTTGGCCCGAGAGGGATGGACGACGTGTTCGCTACCTGGACCATGGCAGCGTTCGCAGCCGACGTTCCATTCGGTGGGCTGCTTGGTGTGGATGTCGTAGCTGACCGAATGGCAGCCATCACAGGTAGGCCCGGTCGGGCGCTGAAGGTTGCTGGATGGATAGAATGCCGTCCACCAGTCTCCTCCAGCATCGGGAACGTGATACGGACGCCAGGTCTTGTTGCCGACGTCCCACTGAGCGGAGAGTGGATAGTAGTCATCGCCGATCTTCGTGAAATAGCGTTGCTTCCACTTGCTGCCATAGACAAAGGCAACCTGCTCCTTGGTAAACTTTGCGACCGTGTTGGTGTTGAGGTCAGGAATGATCGCGTCTGGATGCTCTCGCGGATCGCGTACCACGTTCGCCATCGGCGTCTTTTTCCAGCGCTCGTAGATGTCGGAATGGCACTTCTGGCAGGATTGCGAGCCGGTGTAGTGCGCTGAAGCGGAGATGCTGGTTGCGACGATCTTCTCGGCGGAGGTAAGCGGTCGAAAGCTCCGGATGTATGAAACCAGCATCCAGCTCTCCGCCGCAGATTCACGGTGGGAACTTGTCAACGCCGGCATAGCAGAAAGCTGGACGCCATTCTCGATAATGTAGTGAATCTCGCCGTCGGAAAAGTTTTGCGTTGCATCGGAGTGCAGATCTGGAACACGCGGATAGACGTTCGCTCCGATCGGCGTTCGGCCTCGCGCATCCACTCCATGACAGGTGGCGCAATGGGCCAGGAAGACTTCACGCCCCTGCTGAACCGCAAGCGAATCGCCCGCATTCGGGTTTGTCTTGCGGCGCTCTGCCGCTGGCATAGCGAAGTTACGAATCGATCTGGCAACAACAGTTTCAAATGCCGATGGCGCGGACGTGGATCGAAAGCCTCGCCATTTGAGCAAGCCGGCGCAAACTGCTCCGATGAAGAGCAGGATCAGGGAGGCGATGATGAGTGATCTTTGGGTTCTCATAGTCTCTATCTCTCGCTCAGGAATGTCTTATCCGGTTGTTGTCATGGACGAATTGTAGCCGGGTACCCCACATCTCGATTCTGAGATGTGGGTTTGTACGATGAGATATTGATTCAAAATCTGCTCTGCTTTCCAACTGACCTCGCTCGAATAGGTCGCCGGTCGGCTCTGGCTTACTTTCCAGGATTTCCACGTTATCGCTTATGTTGGCAAGGTTATCGGTGACTCCATCCAGGGGAGTTCAAGTCATTTGCTCCCCTTGTGTTTGCTGCGCGATACTGACCTTTCCGACACAACGGAAAAAACTGCATCACGGAAAGGTTTTGCTCAGTATGACTACACCAGATGCCGCCACACCAGCAGCGGCAGATATCAAACCAGCAATAGGAAAATTAGGCGTCATGATTCCAGGAATGGGAGCTGTCGCCACCACCCTTATCGCCGGCGTAGAAGCCGTTCGCCGTGGGCTCGCCAAGCCCATCGGCTCCACCACCCAGATGGGCACCATCCGGCTCGGCAAGCGTACCGAAGGGCGCACTCCTCTCATCAAGGACTTCGCCCCCATCGCGCAACTCGACGATCTCGTCTTTACCGGATGGGATATCTTCGGCGGCAACCTCTACGACGCCGCTAAAACAGCACAGGTACTCGATCGCGACCAACTGGAAGAGATACGTCCCTTCCTTGAAGGAATCGAGCCCATGCCCGCGGCCTTCGACCAGCACTACGTCAAACGGCTCGAAGGCAAGAAGATCAAGACCGGCAAGAACAAGTGCGATCTCGCCAACCAGATCCGTAACGACATCGCCGAGTTCAAGACCAAGACCGACCGTCAGGTCATGATCTGGACCGGCTCGACCGAAATCTTCCTTGAACCCACCGCCGTTCACCAGACTCTCGAAGCCTTCGAGAAGGGCCTGGTCGAGGACGATCCCAATATCTCGCCCTCCATGCTCTATGCGTGGGCGGCATTGAAAGAGGGCATCCCCTTCGCCAATGGAGCGCCCAACCTTACGGTCGATATCCCTGCCCTGCAAGAGCTTTCAAAGAAGATGAACGCTCCCATCTGCGGTAAGGACTTCAAGACCGGGCAGACCTTCATCAAGACCGTTCTCGCCCCGGCCTTCAAGACTCGCCTGCTGGGTGTCAGCGGTTGGTACTCCACCAACATCCTGGGCAACCGTGACGGCGAAGTGCTCGACGATCCGGAGTCCTTCAAGACCAAAGAAGAGTCGAAGCTCGGCGCTCTGGAATACATCTTCCAGCCCGCGCTTTATCCCGATCTCTACAAGGACCTTTATCACAAGGTTCGCATTAACTATTATCCGCCACGCGGTGATAATAAAGAGGGTTGGGACAACATCGATATCTTTGGCTGGCTAGGCTACCCGATGCAGCTCAAGGTGGATTTCCTCTGCCGCGACTCCATCCTGGCCGCACCGCTGGCGCTCGATCTCATCCTGTTTATGGACCTCGCGGCCCGTACTCCGAGCCTTCGCGGTCTGGGAATCCAGGAGTGGCTCAGCTTCTTCTTCAAGGCGCCGCAACATGCCCAGGGCGTCTATCCCGAGCACGACCTTTTCATCCAGCACACCAAACTGAAAAATACCCTTCGCCACATCATGGGCGAGGATCTCATCACTCACCTTGGCCTCGAATACTACGGCGAGTAGTCGTTGCAATCACAAAAAACAAGGACGGCAATCAACGAAACTCGTCATTGCCGTCCTTATTTTTTTATTACAGACTTACTTCGCGCGCTGCCGAGTCGTCTTGCCATTGCCAACTTCGACCACTTCGAGCGTGACCTCGCGCATTACCTTTCTAGGAATGCCGAGCCGTGCCGCTGCCGACGGGGTAATGTCGAGCATACGGCCGGCCTGCACCGGTCCACGATCATTCACACGTAGCACCACACTTTTGTCGTTTTTGGTGTTCGTGACTTTGATCTTCGTCCCATAGGGCAGCGTCTTGTGCGCGGCCGTCAGTTTCGATCCGCTATACACCTGTCCGCTGGCCGTAATATGTCCGTTGAGCGCGCTTGAATAGACCGCAGCAAGCCCAGTCTCCTTCTGGCCCACCGCCGGCCCCTGCGCCATCATCGACGGTACAAAGCCGATCATTACTGCAAAAAACGTCATTAAAATGCGCTTCATCCAAATCTCCTTCGATCAATTGTGTCCGGCGGTGCAAGCTCGGCTTCTCCGGCGAAGTCGAATTCTATTCCAGGCCATAGACCTTTGGGAGAGCGCATCCAAGATACTTTCATCCTATGAAAGACCGTTGTAGTCCTACTCAGTCACTTCCATCAGGCGCTGCCACAAAGCCTTGGTTCCCGCATCCGTCTTGGCGGATACCGGCAGAATCTCCTCGACCTCATGCTCGCGCTTCAACGCGGCAACCGACTTCGCCAGCACATTATTTGATAGCTTGTCCGCCTTCGTTCCCACGACGAGATAAGGCCGCTGCGTCTGTTTGAAGTAGTTAATCAGCTGCGTATCGCTCGGTTGCGGCGGGATATTTGTATCCACGAGGCAGATGCACAGCGCCAGCGCATCGCGGTCGGCAAGATAAGGCTCAATGAATTTCGGCCACTCAGCCGAGATCGACTTTGAAATCTTTGCATAGCCATAACCCGGCAGATCGGCGAAGATCAGCGTCGGCTTCAGCTTCATCTTGTCGCCCGCGCCTTCATGCAGGGCAAAGAAGTTGATCGCCCGCGTCCGCCCCGGCGTCGACGAGGTGTGCGCCTGCTTCGACCCCAGCAGAGAGTTGATGAGCGACGATTTGCCCACGTTCGACCGCCCAAGAAAGGCGATCTCCGGCGCTCCATAGGTCTTCGACTCGGCAGGGAAGTGAGCGACATCGGTGGCGGACAGCAAAAATACAGGGGTCAACGGCATGGGTTCAGTCTATCGTCCCACGCGTAAAAAAGCGCACCCGGCCGTGTAGGCCGGGTGCGCTTTCAGTAGTTTCAGTAGATCGATCCAGCGAGCTACCGTACGGTAAGCGGCGCTGTGAGTCGGAAGGTCACCACCGTTTCCGCCGGAATCACAACATCCTTGTTGCCGGTGTATGCCGCTCCTGCCGTACCGGCGCCCGCACCAGCCAGGCCGCCGATCAGAGCGCCCTTGCCGCCGCCGGCCAGTCCGCCAATTAGAGCGCCAAGACCGGCGCCGCCGCCCGCCAGGGTCGCTGTGCGCTTGCCCTTGCCCTTGGCTGCCACCTCATACTCGCTCGAACTTACTCGGTGCCCGCCGATCGAGGTTAGCTGGATGGCCAGATCTCCGGCTCCCTTGAAACGCCCTTGCCCCTTGGCGGCAACGATCGTTCCTGAAACCTCTGTGCCTCGTGCAAACACAGTCCCGCCACTCTCTGTCTGAAGAGCCGAACTCAACACGCCGCTGAAGCTGTCTCCTACGTTGTTGCGTTTTGCGCTCAAGGTCTCGGAGATGGAAACCGGAACGCTGGCTCCGCTCGGCACTGTCCGCGAGGCG
Organism: Terriglobales bacterium; assembly: GCA_041691575.1. Lineage (GTDB taxonomy): Bacteria > Acidobacteriota > Terriglobia > Terriglobales > Acidobacteriaceae > Edaphobacter. The sequence goes on along the minus strand of JBEPUJ010000012.1, from coordinate 91,844 downwards.
GAAACCGCCGGTGCCGGCGGTGCCTCTGGAGCACGCGTTGCTGCCCGAGCCGGTGCTGCCGCCCGAGCTGGCGCGGCCGCTGGCTCCTGTTTCGCGATCTGCGCCGGGGCCGTGCCCGCCGGATAGGTGGTGGAACCATCCGGGTTAGTAATCGAGCCGTCCGCGTTCTTCGTCACGACTGCGGGCTTGGTCCCCGCTGGATAGGTTACCGACCCGTCGGCATTGGTAATCGATCCATCTGCATTCTTTGTTCCAGCGGGAGGAGAGCTCTTGCATCCGCTCAAAATCATCGCTGCACCCAGCGCCAAAGCGCCCCACATCCTTAATGGCTTTGTACTCATCATGTCTTCCTCCGTAAAATTCGAGTGAACTGGCGATTCAGGAACTTCCGCCAGTTTGATGCAGTTTAACACCCTAGCGGAAAGCCGCCGGACGCGAAAGCACTAACTTTGGTGGCCAGACTTCCGACCGGATTCTCAATAACCATACGCCGATACTTATTGTGCGGTCAGGCTGAACACTTTTTCCATCATCACCCACTTCTGTTCCGGCGTGGATTGCGGCAACTCCTGTTGAAAACGAGACATGAGCGCCTCCCACTCCTGCACCCTGGCATTCGCGGCATCGGCAGCCGCCTTGGCCGACGGAGAAAAGCTATCGCCCGTTTCCATGATCATGAACATCCGCGTCCCAACCAGATAGATCTCCATGTCGAGGATTCCCGCCTCAAGCAAGCTCTTCCGGATCTCAGGCCAAATTTTGACATGATAGCGCTTGTACTCCGAGATGGCTGTCGCGTCGTCCTTCAAATCCAGGGTTAAGCAATAACGAGGCATTCTGGCTCCCACATATTTTTTCGATGTCCAGCGCACTGGGCGCGAAGTCGGCAAAAATAACGTTTTCCCATTGTAAAATATTTCCACACAGAGGAGATTTGCCCTCTCCTCACTTCGAAATCGCAAAATATCTTTTTAACCAACCCGCTAAAACGAGGTATCCTCATTTCTGTGAACCAATCGGATTTCAGCCTATGACAGACTCTTTTCGCCTGGAAAATAAAATTGCCCTCGTCACCGGCGGAGCCAGCGGCATCGGCGCCGCGACCGCCCGCGAGCTTGCCCGCGCCGGAGCCCACGTTCTCATCGCCGACCTCAACCTCGCCGCGGCACAGGCGCTTGCCGCCGAACTGCCCAATGCCAGAGCCATTGCAATGGACGTCGCGGATTCTGCCTCCATTGCCGCTGCCTTCGCGAGCATCTCTCACCTCGATATCCTCATTAATAATGCCGGGATAGGCCTGGTCGGCGACATCACCCACACCTCCGAGGAAGACTTTGCCCGCGTCATGCAGGTCAACGTCCACAGCGTTTTCCTGGTGACCCAGGCGGCCTTCCCCTTGCTCCTCGCCTCGCGCGGCAGCATCGTGAATATGGGTTCGGTGGCGGCCAGTGTCGGCGTCAAGCAGCGGTTTGCTTACTGCGCCAGCAAAGGCGCGGTTCTCGCCATGACCCGGCAGATCGCCGTGGACTACCCAAAGGAGTTGCGTATCAACTGCATCGCTCCCGGCACCGTCCAGACACCCTTCGTCGAGGGCTATCTCGAAAAATATCACGCTCACGAAAAAGAGAAGATTCGTGCCGAGCTAATTGCCCGCCAGCCCATCGGCAGGCTCGGAACTCCCGAAGACATCGCCTCGCTCATCCGCTATCTCTGCTCCCGTGAGGCGGAATTCATCAATGGCGCAGTTATCCCCATCGACGGCGGTTGGACCGCTGCCTGACCGTGACTCGACTTCTCAATCAACCGACGCTCCTCAACTCAAGATAGGAAAGCCGCCAAGTTGAACGACATCCTTATTACCTCTGTCCGCGTCATCGACCTTCGTTTCCCCACATCCCGCGATCATATTGGTTCAGACGCCGTCAATAAAGACCCCGACTACTCGGCGGCCTATTGCGTCATCGAAACCAACTCCGCGCTCCAGGGATATGGACTCTCCTTTACCCTTGGGCGCGGCACCGATCTCGTCGTCCAGGCCGCGCAATACCTATCGCGCTACGCCGTCAATCGCACCCTGTCTTCCATTACCGACGACTTCCGCGCCTTCGTCCGTCAACTCACCGACGACACCCAGTTCCGCTGGCTCGGTCCGGAAAAGGGAGTCATCCAGCTTGCCGCCGCTGCACTCATCAACGCCGTCTGGGATCTCTACGCTCGCGCTGAATCGAAACCCCTCTGGCAGCTCCTCTCCGAGATGGACCCGGCGCAGCTTCTTAAGGCCATCGACTTTCGCTATATCGACGATGCTCTGTCCCCCGAAGAAGCGCTCGACATCCTCACCTCTCGTCGCGAGGGTCAGGCCGAGCGCCTGGCTCTGCTCCAGCAGCAAGGTTATCCCGCCTATACCACCTCAGTCGGATGGTTCGGTTACAGCGAAGAGAAGATCCGCCGCCTCTCGAAAGAGGCCCTTGCCGATGGCTGGACCCACTTCAAACTGAAGGTTGGCGGCGACGGCGCCGATGATCTTCGCCGCGGCCATATTGTCCGCGAAGAGATTGGCTGGGCCAACAAGCTTATGGTCGATGCCAACCAGAAATGGGGTGTCCTCGAAGCCATCGCCCACACCCGCCAACTCGCGGAGCTGGCCCCTTGGTGGATGGAAGAGCCAACCAATCCCGACGACATCCTTGGCCACGCCCGTATCCGCCGCGAGGTTCCCCAGGTCCGCATCGCCACCGGCGAGCACGTTCACAACCGCATCATGTTCAAGCAGTTTCTCCAGGCCCAGGCCATCGACGTCCTCCAGCTCGATAGTTGCCGGGTTGCCGGTGTTAATGAGAACCTTGCCATCATCCTCCTCGCGGCCAAATTCAACGTCCCAGTCTGTCCCCATGCTGGTGGGGTTGGCCTCTGTGAGTATGTTCAGCACCTCTCTGCCTTTGACTTCCTCAGCGTATCGGCCTCGCTCGAAGACCGCGTCATCGAGTTCGTCGATCATCTTCACGAACACTTTGTCGATCCCGTTCGCATCCGCAACGGCCACTATCTTCTGCCGCAGCAGCCGGGCTACAGCATTCAGATTCGCGAAGAATCCCTAACCCGCTTCGCCTTCCCGCACGGCGCAGCCTGGAGCACCTCCGAATGAAGCTCATCACCTATTCGATCAACGCCGAAGCCGCAAAGCTGCAATCCAGAACTCTTGGCGCTTCGGTTCCGGCAGAAATGCTCAACTGCGGTGTTCCCACCCCCGGCGTACTCGTCTCCGGAACGGGCGGCGAAGAGGAGGTCGTAAGCCTCTCCTCGCTGGGCTACCGGTCGGTCCGCAACATCATTCAGGGCGGACAGCAGGCACTCGACGACATCCGCGCCAAGGTCACCAATGCCCCGCGGCTGCCGCTCTCGCACGTTACTCTGCACGCGCCCATTCATCGCCCGTCCCGTATCTTCGCTATCGGCCTCAACTACCAGAAGCACGCCGACGAATCGAAGATGGCCGTCCAGAAAGTTCCCACCGTCTTCATGAAGCTCGCCAGCTCCGTCGTCGGTCCCGATGCTCCCATCATCCTGCCCAGGATCAGCACCCAGCCTGACTATGAGGCGGAGTTCGGCGTCGTCATCGGCAAGCCCGGCTACCAGATCGCGGCAGAGGACTGGCAGCAGCACGTCTTCGGCTATACCATCGTCAACGATGTCAGCGCGCGCGACATCCAGCTTGCCACCAGCCAGTGGACGCTCGGTAAATCCTTTCCCAGCTTCTGCCCGATCGGCCCGGCCATCGTTACCGCCGACGAGGTTCCCGACCCTCACTCGCTCGACATCTCGCTCACAATCGACGGCGAGACACTGCAAAGCTCCAACACCAGCGATCTCATCTTCAAGATCCCCGCGCTGATCGCTCATCTCTCCAGCCTCACCCCGCTCGAAGCCGGAGACATCATCAGCACCGGCACGCCTGAAGGCGTAGGTCTCGGCCGTACCCCTCAGCGCTGGCTCAAGCCCGGGGAAGAGATCATCATCACCATCAGCAAGCTGGGTCAGCTCCGCAACCGCACCGTCGCGGAGTAATCGCCCAGTTTTGCCGCATTCATAAAAATACCTTCGACCGTTGCCTTGTAGTTCAGGCAACGGTCGAAGGTATTCTGCTTAGTCCAGCCTATTCGCATTGCATGGATCGACTGCACATCATGTAATCTCAAAAACACACTCCCCATGGGCCAGCAGAGCATCACGCCGCCGCCACGCCGCCTCCCCGTTTCGCTCTGGGTGCTATTCCTCCTGTTGCTGTCAACTCCATTCGCCCACACTCAAACCCAGGCTACCGCGCTCCCTCTTATCCTTCCCTCCGCCATTGCCTACGATGCCCAGGGCAATCTCTACATTGCTGAAGCCGGAAGCAACACCATCCGCAAGGTCGACACCGCCGGGCTTATCACCACCATCGCCGGAACCGGAACCCAGGGTTTCTCCGGTGATAACGGCCCTGCCACCGCAGCTCGTCTCGACTCTCCGCAGGGCCTCGCACTCGATGCCGGTAACCTTCTCTACATTGCCGACACCCATAACCACCGTATCCGTAAACTCGATTTAGCCACCGGCATGATCACCACCATTGCGGGTTCAACCGCGGGTTTCAGCGGAGACAATGGCCTCGCCACCGTCGCCCAACTCGACCTCCCCACGGCCCTCGCTATCGACGCCAACAGCCTCTACATTGCCGACACGCAGAACTATCGTGTCCGCAAGATCGCCATCGCTACGGGCCTCATCACCACGGTAGCCGGCAATGGCACCCAGGGTTTCTCCGGCGACGGAGGCCTTGCCACTGCTGCCTCCATCGACTCGCCCACCGGCGTTGCTATCGATTCTGCCGGAGACCTCTACATCGCGGATACTCACAACCACCGCATTCGCAAGATCGCCGCCACCGGCATCATCACTACCATCGCTGGCACAGGAGCCGACGCCTTCACAGGAGACAACGCCGCCGCTAAAGCTGCGTCCCTTGCTCTTCCCCATGGCCTCAGCATCGACGCTGCCGGAAACCTTTACATCGCCGATACCGAGAACCACCGCATTCGCCGCGTCGACGCTATTACCGGAGCCATCACCACCGTCGCCGGTAATGGCACCCAGTCCTTCTCTGGCGACGACGGCGCGGCCACCCTCGCTGCACTCGACTCACCCCGTGCCACTGCCATCTCTTCCGCAGGCCTGCCCACCCTCGCTGACACGGCTAACCAGCGCGTCCGCCAGCTCGATGCCCAACTTACGCCCAATATCCACACCATCGCCGGTCTATCGTCCACGGCTGGCGATGCGCTTACACTCGCCGCCCCGACGACCCTCGTCTATGGCGACGAACAACTTACCGCCAGCCTCGCGTCCTCGACTCCAGCCACTGGATCGCTCAGTTTCACACTTCTCGACACCTCCACCGCCGTCGCTACAACGGTCGGCAGCGTCCCCCTCATCGCCAACGCCGCCGCCTTCGATATCGCCACTCTGTCCGTTGGCTCCTACACCCTCATCGCCTCCTACACCGGAGACCCCACCCATCCCGCAACTCAAAGCCAGCCGTTGACCTTCCGTATTCTTCCTCGGCCGCTCATCGCCACGCCCGACGCCGTCACCATCCTCTATGGCCAGCCCGTCCCCAGGTTGACTGGAACCCTCAGCGGCCTGCTTCCGCAGGACGACGACAAGCTCGCCGCCAGCTTCTCCGCGCAAATTACCGCGTCGTCACCAGCTACTGCCTACCCTATTTCTGTTTCCATCATTGGAATTGCCGCCAAAAATTATGCTCTCGCTGCTGTCCCTGCCGTGCTTACCATCAAGCCCGCGCCCACCGTCACCACCCTGTCTGCATCGGCAACTTCCATTCTCTCGGGCAGCCCGGTCACGTTCGCGGTACACATCGCCAGCACTACCATTGGAATCCCCACCGGTTCGGTGGCCCTCATGGATGGGGCGACATCCATGCTTACATCCACCGTTCTCCCCGGCGGTGACGCGAGCTTAACCACCAACTCCCTCACACCCGGTTCCCACACCCTGACGGCCATCTATGCCGGAAGCCGGAACTTCAGCCTCAGCGCTTCAGTTCCTGCTCTGATCACCGTCATTGCCGGTCCCACAAATCCTCCCGACTTCACGCTGATTTCAACTGGAGCGGCAACCCAGACCATCCCCTCCGGAGGGATCGCGAACTTCAGCTTCACCGCTCAGATTCAGGGCTCCACGTTGGCCAGCCCCATCACACTGGCGGCAACAGGACTCCCCGCTCTGGCCACTGCCTCGTTCAACCCGTCCTACCTTCCACCCGGAACAACCCCAAACACCTTCACCCTCACCATCAATACCCCACAGACCGTTGCTCATCGCAACTCCGGAACTTCATCCCCGCTTCTCGCGTTTCTTTTATTTCCCATCGCCGGAATAACCCTTCGCTTGCGAAATCTCCGCAGGCCCACAACCCGATTCACCATCGCAGTTCTGGCGAGCGCTCTCGCTCTCTGTTCCGGTTGCGGAAGTCGCATCAACACCGGCACTCAATCCAACAACCCGGCCAAGACATATGCCATCACGATCACTGGAACCGCCACCGGCCCCACCGGCAACATCCTCCAGCACTCCACGACGGTCAAGTTGCTTATCCAATCGGTTGGCAGTGGGCCGATCTAAACGGGCAGACCTTGGATAGGCAGTCTGCATCCTTCCCACGCAGCGATTCCTTCAAAGGCACACCGGCAACTTCGCTCTAAAATAGAGAGATGCTGCTTGAAGGGCTTCAACTTCCTCTCCTCACGCCGTTTTATCCCGATGGCCGTCTGAATCTTCGCAAACTGGAACAGAATGTCGCCGCTTACTCGAAGACCCCGGCGGCAGGTCTGGCGGTACTCAGCGAGCAGGGCGAGCCCTCCATGTTGTCCGATGAGGAGGCACGTCTGGCACTGCGGACGGCCGTTGATGCTGCCGCAGCAGCGAAGGTCATGCTTGCCGGAGTGTCCCGCGACAGCGTCCGGGAGACGCTTGCGCTGATCGATGCCGCCGCGTCTTACCGGTATGACGCGGCGCTGGTGGGGCCGCCCTCTTTGTTTCGAGCAGGGAACCAATCCCGGCGAACCCGGGAGTTGCTCACCTACTTCCAGACGGTCGCCGATCGCGCCGCACTCCCGCTCGTCCTCTCCTCGACGACGCAGCGCGAGGCGCTTCCGGTAGAGGTGATCTCCGAGTTGGCTTGCCATCCCCGAATCATCGGCATCGTGGATGGGAACGCTAGTGCGGATCGAGTCGCCGCGCTTCAGCAGGCTACTGCCGCGGTGAAGCGCGAAGTGACCGTGACCGCGATCTTCGCAGCGGTGACGGGAAGAATGCTCGCCCGTCGCGGGCTCTCTCCGTCAGGAGGCGTTCTCTCGGCGGACAAACTCACTGGCGGCGGAGCCGCGGTTGCTGCTGCTGCGCCGGCAGTCGCCATCAAGACCCGAACAAAGACCGTAGGTTTCCAGATTCTCGCTGGCAGCACGGCGCAGATGCTGGAGGCGCTGATGTCCGGAGCCGTTGGCGTGATGCCGCCCTTTGCAGCCTGTGCCCCGCAAGCCTGTTACGAGGTGGTAGCAGCGTGGAAGGACGGCGATCTTGGTCTAGCGGAAGAGAAGCAGGCGCGGTTACAAAATGCGGCAAGCAGAATGGAGCAGGAGTTAGGCGTGTCGGCCATCAAGTTTGGCTGCGATCTCAACGGCTATTTCGGCGGATTGCCCCGCTTGCCGCTGCTGCCGCTGACCGGGCCGGAGCGGGAAGAGATTGAGACGCTCATGCATAGTCTGCGAAGCTGAGGCCAAGGATCACGGCGAACTTTTAAATCTCGCCGCAACTTCGCATCTCTGTAGAGTCCATCAGGGAGCACTGTGGCCGGTGCATTGCAGCACCCCAAGATATTCGCTCCACGGACCTACACCATCCCGATACTGGTGGGCCATCACTCTTGAGATTTGGTGCAGATGGGTCAGGTCGTGAACGGCCCACGCTGCCAGCAGCTCCGATAGCGTAACCACCCCGAGCGAAGGGTGCCGTCCACGCCGCTCGAGGTCCACTTGCTGTAGATTCAACGCGCGCAGTTCGGACAGGTTCTCTGATCGCAAACGAGAGAATTCATCCAGCAACTGCTCCAGCGATTTCCCCTGACTCTCTTGCACATGTCTCCAGCGATCGAACGGTCCAAACGCCCGGCTCTCGCCGAATTCGAGCACAATCCTCGCCCGAGGCATCCAGTCAGTGCGTTCGCAGTGAATCAGATGGCCGACGACATCGAATGCGCTCCAGGTGTCTTCCCCTTCGTTTCGGAGCGTCCAGGCCTCGGGTAGACCACGCAGAAACCCATCGAGAGTTGCGGGAGTGCGAGCGAGCAGTGATACGGTTTGCTGAAGGTCATGCTCCATCGGGCTCCTTGATTTGAAGCAGTCCCTTTAGCGCCGCGGAGTGACAGGAACGCCCATGCCGCTCAGCTTGCTGCGCGCTTGCATCGCCTCCGGAGAATTGGGGGACCGCTGAATGAGCGAACGAAGCTCGCTGACGCCGGCTGCCGTCTGTTTGGACTCGATCAGCGCGTTGCCCTTGTGCAGACGCGACACCGGAACCTTGTTGCTGGCAGGATACTGCTCGATGACCTTGTTGTAGTTCTTGATGGCGTTGGCGTAGCGTCCGGCACGGTAGTCGATCTCGCCCATGTAGTAGTAAGCATTGCCTGAGAGCGGATTGTCCGGATAGAACTTGGTGATGTCGCCGAACTCAGAGGCGGCGAGGGAGTATTTAGCCGACATGTAATCGCCCAGAGCGGTCTTATAGAGCTGGTCGGCGGGAGGCGCGGCGGGACCGGCATCGGCGGCTGCGAGAGGAGTGCCCGCATTCGGCTTGCCGCCTGAACCGGTAGCAGGACCGGGAAGCGCGGATGCTTCGGAGGGGCCAGGGAAGGGAGCGGAGGTGTCGGGGATACCTGCGCCGCCAGCCTGCGGTCCGCTCTGCATGGCTGCGTTGAGCGACTGTTGCTGGTTCTGAACATTCTGCAGCAGTTTTTCGAGGTTGGCGATGCGCGCCTTAACCTCGTCGATCGAGTCATTCATGGACTGAATTTGACCGGAGACCTGATCGAGCTTGTTATTCTGCGCATTTTGCTGTTCCAGCAACTGCTTCTTCAGATCGTCCATGTTGGACGACATCTTGTTAACCGCGTCAGCGCTCTGCTGGACTAGGTCCTTCATGACGCCCATGCGTTCATCATTGGTCTGCTGAAGGCGTGCGACGGCATCCTGCAACTGCTGAACTTGCGTCTGCAACTGGACCATATCGCGGTTGGCAGCAAATGCCGGGGAGGCAAACAGCATTGCGCCCCCGAGGATAGCGACGGAGGCGAGACGGATCGATTTACGGGCAATCGGAAAGACAAGAGGAAGTGTGCTGCGTCGGTTGGCCATGGGCAAATAGGCTCGGCTTTCTGGGATGCGGTCAGCCCCCGCGCAATGGAGCGCGCGAGGGCTGACGGTTAGTGAAAACGACGTGGATTAGCGGTCAAGAGAGAACTGAGCGCGGCGGTTCTGCTGCCAGCAACTCTCATTCTCTTCCGTGCAGAACTGCTTTTCCTTGCCGTAGCTGATCACGCGAAGGTGGCTTGCGGGAACCCCGGCGTTGACCAGCGCGGTGCGGGCTGCGTTGGCGCGGTTCTCGCCAAGCGCCAGGTTGTACTCGGCCGAGCCACGCTCATCGCAGTAACCGCCGATGACGACGCGGATCGCAGGATGCGCGGAGAGGTAGCTGGCGGCCTGCGAGACGGATGACTGTGCATCCGGGCGAAGATCGTAGCTGTCGTAGTCGAAGAAGACGTCCTTGACGTTCTGGTGGAAGACCTCTTCGCTGCCCATGTCGCCGTTTTCGTTGCTGGGAACGGTCGGCGCTTCGGGCACGCGGACGGTGACGCGAACGTTGGCTTCGGCGGTGCCGCCATCACCCTTTGCGGTGAGGTGGAAGTTGGTCGAGGTCGAGGGCGATACCGTCTGCGTGCCGTTGGCGTTTACCTCGCCAATGCCGTCGATGGTGACGGTGTTGGCATTCTGGGTGCGCCAGTTGAGAACGACAGACTGGCCCTGATCGATGGCGAGCGGATCTGCGGTGATGGTCGCGGTCGGGGCTTCGCCCGTAGCGGTCGTTGGACCGAGGCTATTGGGGTTGATACCGCTGTTCTTCTTGTGGCAGCCGGTGACGACTCCGATAGCGATAATGGCTGTGGCGAGCACAATGGCCCGGTGTAGTTTGGTTTGTGTTGCGATCATCATATCTCCCCTGTTAAAGCAGTATCTCAAAACAATCAAAGGTTAGCTGCGGAACAAGTCCGCAGATCAGGCAGAAAAAATTACTTCCAACTCCAGTTTGGCATGTCGGCACCCGCACCGGTAAGTGCTCGCTTCTGGGTGCCGTCGGCGAGCATGGTCCAAATCTTCGTGTGGGCAGCTTTGCCGTCTGCACTATTAGCGTAGACGATATGCCTGCCATCGGGCGACCAGGACGGAAAATCGCAGGGGCCACCATCATGGGTAAGCTGAATCCACTTCTTGGAGGAAATCTCCATGATGTAGATGTCCTGTCCGCCGGGAGCGCCGGGACCGTACTTGCGATTCCACGCGAAGGCGAGGAACTGGCCGTTGGGCGACCACGAGGGAGACGAGGCGTAGCCGCCGTCGGTCATGCGCTGAATGGCTGAACCGTCGGCCTCCATGACGTAGATCTGGGGAAGGCCGGTACGCCCGCTGACCCAGGCGATCTGCGAGCCAGTCTTGGGGTTATAGACCGGCGAGACATCGGGTCCGCGGAAGCTGGTAATCCGCCGCGCAACGCCGCCATTGGCGTCCGCGATCCAGATCTCGGGGTCGCCGGTGCGCGAGGAGGAGTAGGCAACGTCCTTGCCGTTGGGGGCCCAAGCCGGGGACAGGTTGGTGCCGCCCGCTGACGGGAAGTTGACCGCCCGGTTGAGCAGAAGCGAGTGCATGCGGATCTGGAAGCCCTGCTTCCCGAGCGAGGAGAAGGCGAGGCGCGAGTTATCAGGGGAGATGCGGGGCGAGATGGAGATGCTGCCCAGATGGGTAACCGCGTGCTGGTTGGCTCCGTCGTAGTCCATCGCCCAAATCTCTTTGTTCCCGCCGCCCATCTTGACGTAGTAGATCTTCGTCTCGGCGATGCCGGGAGTGCCGCCGCCGAGCCTGAAGATAATCTCATCGGCGAAGCGGTGAGCGACCTGGCGAGCGGAATCTTCCGAAGCCGCTTCGTTGTACTGCTTGGCGAGCACCTGCGGATACTGGGTGTTCTTGGCATCGAAGAGATAGCCGTTGCAGACGATTCTGCCGCCCTGCACGCTGAAACCGCCGAAGGCGACCATGGCCGCCGATGCCGGAGCCACGGACCATTGCTGGAGGTTGATCTCTGCGGGCGCGCCGGGAGTGGATTGCGGCTGCAGGCTCTTGGAGACGATGTCGAAGATGCCCGCATTGGCGAGATCGCTGTAGAGCGTCGCGTCGAAGGTGTGTTTGAAGGACACGGTCTCAGGATCGCCCGAGAGGGGCTTGAAATCAGCCACGGCGATGCGGATACTCGCCGCCCCGCTGGAGGTCTCGGTCTTGAACCAGTCCTGCGCGTGCATCGTGGAGGCGCAAAGCACAAGGACGCAGAGCGCTGTCAGGCAAACCGGCAGCCGCGCGGGGGAGTGAGTGGATGTGCGAACTGAGCTAAACATTCTCTCCTATGGTAGATGCAAGTAAGTAGATAGACGTGCGACGTTCGGAAAAGATAATAAACACGTTATTGCCGCCGATAGTTGAAGGTGTACTCCACAGTGATGCGATTGCCCTCAGGCAACGGGCCGAAACCGTCGACACGCTGCAAGGCACGGAGAGCGGAAGTATCGAGGGACGGGGAGCCGCTGCGGGTGGAGATGCGGGCGTTGGAAGGAACTCCGTCGCGGTTGATATCAAAGACGATCGTCACGCTTTTGCCGTTGGAGGCGAGCGGGTCCGCCTCCTGCGTGTACCAGTTCTGCGCGACAGTACGGTTGACGATGTTGACGTAGTAGGCGAAGCGGGCTCCGAAGTTGCGGTCCTGCACGCTCATGCTGGCGGTGCCGTTTTTAAGCTGCATGGTCGCCTGGGGAATGCGGATTCCGCCGGTGTCGCCAGTGGCGGCCTTCTGCGGCTGAGGCGGCACGGGCTGAATGTGCTTGGGCGGCGTGGGCGTCGCCTTGGGAGCGACCTTGGGCGGCGTCGCGGCCTTGGTCGGGATGGGAATGTCTTTCGGGCTGGGCGGCGGCGCGGTTTTTTCCTTGGCTACGACCGGCGCGGGGCTTGGCGTCTCGGAGGTCAGGACTCCGGTGTCCAGATCGCGCTGGCGCGGCGGGAGCGGAAGCGACGAGACCATGGTGGCCTGAATAGCTCCGGCAGTCGACGCCTGTTCGCCCCATGGCGGGGTATGCGAGCGAAAGATAAACGCCCAGCCGAGGACGACTGCGACGGCGAGCGCGTGCAGCACGAGCGACCCGAGGAAGTTGCCGCCCATATTTTCACTGGGGCCGGTGTCGCGACTGTATTGGAGGTGAGTGGCTATGACCCGGTCCTCACTTTTGGATCGGCTGGGTGACGATGCTGATGTCGGTGATGCCAGCCTGCTTCACCGCATCCATGACGGAGGCGAAGGCTCCGAAGGGAACCCGCTCGTCGGCACGCAGGTAGATAATGCGCTTTGCAGACTCGGCGTGGCCGGTGTGCCTCAGGAGATCGGGCAGCGCATTGACGTTGACGGGCTTGTCCTGAAGAAAGACGTTCTGATCCTTGTCGATGGTGACGACCATGCGTTCTTCGGTGAGTTGATTAACCGAGCGCGTCTTGGGAATGGCGACCACAACCCCGGACTGAAGCACCGGCGCGGTCAGCATGAAGATGAGCAGCAGTACAAGGACCACGTCGACCAGCGGTGTGACGTTGATCTCGGCGAGCGTGGTCTGGGTGCGTCCTTTGGCGGAGAAAGCCATCGCTAGAAGGACCTCCGGCGGGGCTCTTCGGGCTGTTGCGGCTGCTGGGTGGGCGGCGGGGTCAGCAGCGCGGCGTTTTCGATGGCGTTAAGCAACTCGCGGCCAAAATCATCCATGCGGGAACCGAACTCGCGCAGGCGCGCGGTGAGCTGGTTGTAGCCGACGACGGCGGGAATGGCGACAACCAGACCGGCGGCGGTGCTAATCAGCGCCTCCGAGATACCGGGGGCGACGGCGCGCAGGGTAGCGGCGCCCGCAGTGCCAAGACCATGGAAAGCGTCGATGATGCCCATGACGGTGCCGAAGAGTCCGATGAAGACCGAAATATTGCCGATGGTGGCCAGCCACGTCATGTTTTTCTCCATCGAGGTGAGGGCTTCGCTGGAGGCGGTCTGCGCGGCGCGTTCGAGAGCGACCGGGTTGCGCGGCATGCCGCGTCCGCCGTTCTGGCGCTGGTACTCGTCGTGGATCTCAGTGAAGACTGCGACCAGCGGGCTGGGCCTGAACTGTTCGGCGACGGCGGCGATTTCGCTCAGGCGGCTGGATTTGCGAAAGGCGCGCACGAAGCGCTGGCCCTGCGTCTGGGCGCGGCGGAAGCTCGACCACTTGGAGAACATGATGGTCCAGGAGAAGATGCTGGCCAGCAGCAGGGTGATGAGCACAGCGAAGGCCATGGGGCCGCTGTTATGGATCATCTCCACGACGGCGCTGCCGTTGGAGCCCGTGGGCACGGGGTTAGAGGCGTCTTCCTGGAGGAAAGCTAGGGCGAGAGTCCAGAGCATAGTTATTGATCACCAGTCGCTAGTGTAAATCGAGGCGGCGGGGAAATGCAGGTGGGGGCATCTGCGGTGATGCCGGGTTATGGGCAAATAGATGATTCGGCATGAGGTTTGCTATTCTCGCGGTACGTCATCGTCTGAGGCCTGTATGCTGCTGGAACTGCGCGCGGAAAACTATGCTGTGATCGACCGTGCGGTCGCGAACTTCGGGCTGGGGCTGAACCTGCTCACGGGGGAGACCGGCGCGGGCAAATCCATTTTGATTGATGCGCTGGCGTTGTTGCTGGGTGGCAAAGCCTCAGCGGATGTAGTTCGGCATGGAGCCGATAAAGCGGTCGTCGGCTGCGTCTTCGAGATGACCCCCGGAGTTTCGGCGATTCTTGAAGCCCATGGAATCGATGCCGAGGCCGACCACATCCTGCTGCGACGTGAGATCGCGGCGAACGGCAAAGGGCGAGTGTTCGTCAATAGTCAGCCGGCTACGGTGGGGGTCTTGCGGCAGCTTGCCCCCGAGCTTGCGCTGGTGCACTCGCAAGGGGAGACGCTGGGGTCGTTCGATCAGGCGCAGCAGAGGAGTTTGCTGGACCGGTTCGGAGGAATCTCGACGGACGCCGTGACGGAGGCATTTGCGGTGTGGCGGGCGACGACCAGCAAGCTTGATGAACTGCAATCGGCCGAACAGGACCGTCTGCGGATGGCCGATCTATGGCGCTTTCAGAGCAAGGAGATCGATCAGGCAGAACTCACGGCCGAGGATGAGGATGCTCAACTGGAGGCCGAGAAGCGGGTGCTGGGCAACGCCGAGAAGCTGTATACGGCGGCCATGAGCGCGCATGAACTGCTCTACGAGTCGGAGAATTCGGCGGAGACGACGCTGGGAGCTGCGGTGAAGCATCTGGAAGAACTGGCGCGCTACGACGCGCGGTTTCAGGAGCCTGCGCAGCAATTGGCCGCGGCCAAGGCGGCAGTCGAAGATGTGGATGCCGGGGTGCGCGACTTTGCCGACAACATTCACGCTTCGCCGGGACGTCTGGAAGAGATTGAAGACCGGCTCGCCGCCTTGGACCGCTTGAAGCGCAAGTATGGGCAGACGCTGGCGGAGGTGATTGCGTTTGGCGTGGAGGCGGCTCGGCAGCTATCCGAGGTAGAGAACAGGGACGCGCTGCTGCTGGAATTGAAGGCGAAAGAAGCGCAGGATGCCGTCGCTTACCAGGCGGCGGCGAAGCATCTGACTGCCGGAAGGACGGATGCGGCGAAGAAGCTGGAGAAGCTGGCCGAGGCACAGATCAATGATCTGGCGATGAGCACTCGTTTCAGGATTGAAGTGACGATCGAGCCGTCACCGTCCTCATGGACCGCGCACGGATGGGACCGCGTAGAGTGCCTGATTGCGACCAATGCGGGGGAGCCCCTGAAGCCGTTACATGAGATCGCCTCGGGCGGCGAAATGTCGCGGGTAATGCTGGCCTTGAAGGTAACGGTGGAAGAAGGCGCATCTGGCGGAGCGGGGCGAAAGAAAAAAGCGCCCCTACCCCGGACTTTAGTCTTCGACGAGATAGATATAGGCATCGGCGGGCGGGCTGCGGAGGCGGTGGGACGAAAGTTAAAGACGCTTTCCCGAGGGCAGCAGGTCCTGTGCATCACGCATCTTCCTCAAATCGCTGCCTTTGGAGACCAGCACTTCCTGATTGAAAAGACCGAAAAACGAGGCCGGACCCAGACCGATGTCCGGCGCATGGAGGACGCGGAGCGAACCCAGGAGATCGCCCGAATGCTTAGCGGAGCGAAGCTGACCGAGACGAGTCTGAAACATGCCGAGCATCTTCTCGAAAGCAGCCGGTAGCGACACATCTTCCCTGGCATCGATGGCATCCGACAGACATGCAAGGCCTGGAGGAGTTGACGATGACAACAGCACCGAAGAAATGTGCTATGGAAGGTTGCAGTTGCATTCCAGCGGACGGCAAGAAGTATTGTTCGTCCTACTGTGAAGATGCCAAGGGCATGACCACCTTGAAGTGCGGGTGCCGGCATGCCGGGTGTACGGGGGAGAAGTTATAACTTGTTCCATCGCGGGCATTTCGAGCGGGTTGGAAGCGGACGGTGAGACCATCGAGCGTACTCGCCCTATGGGTTTCATGCACCATGACTGGTTCAATTTCGCTCCAGATCCCACCCTGACGCGGTATACTGGTAGGCGTGACTACAACCACTCTTGACCATGCTGCGATTGATCAAAGCGGCGCTCCCAAAACCAAGCGAGTTCTCCTTCTCAAGCCCCGCGGCTTCTGCGCTGGCGTTGTGCGTGCGATCGACATCGTTCGGATTGCGTTGGAGACCTTTGGCGCGCCGATCTATGTCCGCAAGGAGATTGTGCACAACAGCTATGTCGTGACCGACCTGGCCAAAAAGGGTGCCATCTTCGTCAACGAACTCGACGAGGTTCCCGAAGGCGCTCGCGTCATTTATTCCGCGCATGGCGTCTCTCCGGCAGTTCGCGAGCACGCCAAAGAGCGTGGCCTGAAGGTTATCGATGCCACCTGCCCGTTGGTGACCAAGGTGCATGTCGAAGCCATCAAATTTGCCAGGCAGGGTTATTCGCTGGTGCTGGTGGGGCATCGTGACCACGAAGAGGTCGAAGGCACGCAGGGCGAAGCTCCGACCGTAACTCAGGTCGTCTCGACCGTGGAAGAGGTCGCGGCACTGGTAGTGCCGGACCCGAACAAAGTAGCCTATCTAACGCAGACGACGCTCTCGCTGGACGAGGCGCGCTACATGATCGAGGCGCTCAAAAAGAAGTTTCCCAACATCGTCGGGCCGCACGCGCAGGACATCTGCTACGCGACGGAGAATCGCCAGACGGCGGTGAAGAACGTCGCCCACGGAGCGGATATTGTGCTGGTGGTCGGCTCCCGTAACAGCTCGAATTCCAATCGTCTCGTGGAAGTCTCACAAAATCTGGGGACGAATTCCTACCTGATCGACAAGGCGGAGGATATCCGTCCGGAGTGGCTCGATGGCATTAACACCGTAGCGGTAACCGCGGGAGCCTCCGCTCCTGAGGTTCTGGTGAAAGATGTTGTCGAGTATTTACAGGCAAAAGGCTATGGTTCCGTCGATGAAGTAGAAGTGATGCCGGAGAATGTTCGCTTCGGTTTGCCTCCGGAGATCGTCCAAGCTATTGCATCTGCTCCGCCGGTTGCGCGGTAAGCAGCTAGTTTGCAGCCAGAGAGTTTGTCATTCATGAGTACATCTTCAAGTAATTCGAGGACCGCAACTCAGCCGGCAAAGCCGCGCTATGGGCGGATGGACCTCGGATTAGAGCATGTCGCCGACGCCGTTACGCGCGCGAAGAAATGGCTGCTGGGCCAGCAGCACCCCGATGGATATTGGTGTGGTGAGTTGGAAGCGGATAGCATGCTGGAGTCCGACTACATCTTCATGCACACGTTGCTGGGCACGGGCGATCCCGGCAAGATGGAGCGGGCGCTCAATGAGGTTCTTCGCCACCAGAATGAAGATGGCGGATGGAGCCTGTATCCGGGCGGCCCCTCGAATATCAACTACGGAGTGAAGGCTTACCTTGCCCTGAAGCTGATGGGCTGGTCGAAAGATCATCCGGTGCTGGTGAAGGCGCGGGAGTGGGTGCTTGCCAACGGCGGCGTCGTCAAGTGCAACACCTTCACTAAAATTTATCTCTGCGCGATGGGGCAGTACGAGTACGACGCCGTGCCCGCGATTCCACCGGAGATTATTCTCTTTCCAAACTGGTTTTACTTCAATATCTACGAGATCTCTTCGTGGTCGCGCGGGATTCTGGTTCCGCTGTCGATCATCTATGCGAAGAAGCCGTTCAAGAAGCTGGCGCCGGAGCAGGGAATTGAAGAGCTGTTTGTGGGCGGTCGCGAGAACGCCAACCTGCATCTCCCCTGGGACAAGAAGAAGCCGATCAGTTGGCGCAACTTCTTCCTCTTCTGGGATCGGGTCGCACACGGGTTTGAGCGCGTCCATATTCGTCCGCTGCGCAAGATCGCACTGAAGAAGGCTGAGAAGTGGATGTTGGAGCGCTTCGAGAAGTCGGATGGCCTTGGCGCGATCTATCCTGCCATGCTGAACTCGATCGTCGCGCTGCGCTATCTGGGGCGGTCGGTGGACGATCCGCAGATGATCCGGGCGCTCGATGAGTTTGAAAAGCTGGGCATCGATTGCCCGCACGGCACGCCGGATTACCCCACGCCAACCTTCCGTATGCAACCCTGCTTTCCCCCAGTCTGGGATACCGCGCAGGCCCTGTATGCGCTGGGCGAGGCGGGAGTGGCCAAAGACGATCCGCGCATGTTGAAGGCCGCCGATTGGATACTGTCCAAGGAAGTTCGCCAAAAAGGCGATTGGGCGCAAAAAGTTAAGAATGTTGAGCCCGGCGGCTGGTACTTCGAGTTTAATAACGAATTTTATCCGGACATCGATGACACGGGACAAGTGCTGCTTGCACTGAACTGTGTAGAGAATCCTCGCGAGCGCTACCAGCACGAGGTCTGCCAGCGCGCCCTCGACTGGATCTGGGCGATGCAGTGCAAAAACGGTGGCTGGGCTGCATTCGACAAGGACAATACCAAGAGTATCTTCGAGTACATCCCCTTTGCCGACCACAACGCCATGCTGGACCCGCCGACCGTAGACATCACGGGCCGCATGCTGGAGATGCTGGCGCAGTATGGATACACGCGAAAGGATCCGCGCGTCGAAAAGGCCGTGCAGTTCATCCTGAAGCATCAGGAGTCGGATGGAAGCTGGTTTGGACGCTGGGGCGTCAACTATCTCTACGGCACTTTTCTGGTGTTGCGTGGTCTGGAAGCGATGGGCTTCTGGAACCATGAGCCCGCAATTCAACAGGCTGCCGAGTGGATTCGCATGGTGCAGAATGCCGACGGCGGCTGGGGCGAGAGCTGCGGCACGTACGACGATCCCAATCAGCGCGGCATCGGACCGAGCACGCCGTCGCAAACCGCCTGGGCGCTGCTTGGGTTATTGGCTGCCGGCGACACTCGCTCGGATTCAGTGGCAAAGGGAATTCGCTGGCTGGCTGAGCAGCAGCACGAGGATGGCAGTTGGAGCGAACTGGTTCCGGGGCGCAACGGCGAGAGCTATTACACCGGCACTGGTTTTCCCCGTGTCTTTTATCTTGGCTATCACCTGTACAAACAGTATTTCCCGCTGTTAGCGCTGACGACGTATCAGCGCGCGATGGGAGATGAGACGGCGAAGCTGCCGGATGCGGAAGAGATTTTTCGGAGGAAAAACTGATGGCAGTACCAGTTTCGCAGGCCTGGACGGTTGCAACCTATGTTTTGAAGCAGAAGCTGATGGGCCGGAAAAAGTATCCGCTCGTGCTGATGCTGGAGCCGCTGTTCCGCTGCAACCTCGCGTGCGCCGGTTGCGGAAAGATTCAGTACCCGGCTCATATCCTCAAGAAGGATCTGTCGCCCGAGGCTTGCTTCCAGGCGGTCGAAGAATGCGGTACGCCGATGGTTGCGATCCCCGGTGGAGAGCCTCTGCTGCATCCGCAGATGCCGGAGATTGTCGCCGGCCTGGTGGCGCGCAAGAAGTACGTTTATATGTGCACCAATGCTCTGCTGCTCAAAGAGAAGCTGCATCTCTTCAAGCCCAGCAAGTACCTCTCCTTCTCGGTCCACGTGGACGGTCAGCGGGAGCATCATGACATGTCGGTGTGCCGCGAGGGCGGATACGACATCGCCATGGAGGGCGTGCGGGTCGCGGTTGAAGCAGGTTTCCGCGTGACCACGAACACGACTCTGTTTGACGGCGCCGATCCCAACAGCGTTCGCGAGCACTTCGACGAACTGATGACCGCCGGAGTTGAGAGCATGATGGTCTCGCCCGGATATACCTACGACAAGGCTCCCGACCAGAAGCATTTCCTTGGCCGCGCCCGGTCGAAGAAACTGTTCCGCGCCATCCTGTCGAACCGCAAGAACTCCTGGCGGTTCAACGCCTCGCCCATCTTCATGGAGTTCCTGATGGGCAAAAAAGACCTCAAGTGCACACCGTGGGGCATGCCGACGTTCAGCATCTTCGGCTGGCAGAAGCCGTGCTATCTGCTGCAGGACGGCTATGCCGATTCCTTCAAGGAGTTGATGGAGACGACGGTGTGGTCGAACTACGGCACCGAGTCCGGCAATCCGCACTGCGCAAACTGCATGGTCCATTCCGGCTACGAGGCCAGTGGCGTCAACTACACCTTCGGCTCGGTCAAGGGTCTGTTGCAGACGGCCAAGGCCATCTTCTTCAGCAGCTACAAGGATGACGGCGCGAAGAAGCTTCTGGTCGAGTGGAAACCGGCTCAGCACGGACCGCTGGTAAAGATCGCCGAACCGGTCGCAGTCAAGCAGGAGTCCAATGACCTGCAGGAAGTCTCAGGAGACTAATCATGGCAACCGAGACACAGGACGCAGCAAAAATTGAACAACTGTCTCATCTGAATCCCGACGAAATTGAAGTGGCCGCCGGACGGGAGAGCGAGCAGTTGGAGGGTTGGGTTCCCGAACTGGCGAGTGAAGCGGAGATTCGCGAGGCGCTGGAAAAGGCGTTTGATTTTCGCGGCGACATCACCGTTACGCGCAAGGACGGAACAAAGATCGAAGGGTACCTTTTTGACCGGAGATCGGGAGCGACGCTGGCGGATTCCTTTATTCGCATCATCCCGTCGAACGCGCCGACCAAGGTAAATATTGCCTACTCGGATGTGGCCGCGCTTGTCTTTAGCGGGCGTGACACGGCTGCAGGCAAGACCTTCGAAGCCTGGATCAAGAAATACTGGGAGAAGAAGGCTGCCGGCGAGACCAACATCCAGATCGAGCCCGAGAAGCTGGACTAGATACTCCTCTGAAATAACCGGAACCCATGCGGCTGGATAGGTCTGCCGTCTGTATAGAAAGAGCAGGATGCGGGTATTTCTTACGGGAGCGACGGGCTTTGTCGGCAGCCATGTGGCGCGGGCGTATGCCTCGGAAGGCGCAAGTCTCCGGCTGTTGACGCGAGCGACAAGCCGGCTCGATTCGCTCGCCGGAATTGATGCTGAGACAGTAGTGGGTGATCTTCGCGAGCCGGAGAAGCTGCGCTCTGCGCTTACGGGTTGCGATGCGCTGGTGCATGTCGCGGCGGATTATCGCTTGTGGGTGCGCGATCCGGCGCAGATGTATGCGTCCAATGTCGACGGAACGCGGGAACTTCTGCGGGTGGCGCGCGAGGTTGGCGTCGAGCGCGTGGTTTATACGTCGAGCGTTGCGACCATGGGCTTCAAGACCGATGGCTCCATCGTGAATGAAGATACTCCGGTCGGACTCGCGGACATGATTGGCCACTACAAGCGGTCGAAGTTTCTGGGCGAGCAAGAGGCAATTCGCGCCGCGCAGGCTGGACAGCATGTAATGATCCTCAATCCGACGACGCCGATTGGATCTGGCGATGCCAAGCCGACGCCGACCGGACGGATCATCGTGGACTTTCTCAATAAGAAATTTCCGGCCTATGTAGACACGGGATTGAACCTCGTCGATGTGGCGGAGGTTGCGCGCATGCACGTTGTCGCGCTGGAGCGGGGAACGCCCGGAGAGCGGTACATTCTGGGCGGCGAAAATCTAACGTTGAAACAGATCCTCGACCGCATGTCTTCGATTACGGGTTTACCTTCACCCACGATGAAGGTGCCTCACGCGGTTGCGATGGCGTTCGCTTTCTTCGATGAAAACTTTACCGGCAGGCTCTGCGGCAAGGAGCCGCGCGCCACAGTGGAAGCAGTTCGCATGGGCAGGAAGATCATGTTTGCTTCGTCGGCGAAGGCAGAGCGCGATCTTGGCTTCAAGGTGCTTCCGGTGTACCAGGCGATGCGTTCCGCGATTGACTGGTTCATCGCGCATGGCTATGCTCCGGTGCTCGATAAAGATCATCGATGACAGAGTGCGCAGCCATCATTGCCGCTCTGCCGCGCGAGGTGAAGCCTCTCGTTCGCGGATGGCAGGAACATCGGCTGCCAGGCAAGATCATCGCCTATACCAATGAGGTTGCGGTTGTCGTTTGCGCGGGGATGGGACCGGCTCGCGCCGCGCTCGCTGTGCAGGCGGCGTTCTCCCTGAAGCCGGTGACGGCGCTGCTCTCGGTTGGGCTGGCGGGCGCGTGCGATCCGTCGCTGCGGGTCGGCGATATCGTTCGTGCCCGTGTCGTCGTAGACGCAGGCACAGGAGAGCGCTTCACGAACGAGCTGTTTACCCAGACATTGATTACTACCTCTGCCATCGCGAGTGTCAGGGAGAAGCAGCGCCTTTATGCTTCGTATCATGCCAGCGCCGTCGATATGGAAGCGGCGACCGTGGCGCGGCTGGCGCAGGCTCACGGCATTTCGTTCCGAGCTATCAAGGCAATCTCGGATGAGGCATCGTTCGAGATGCAGGAGCTTGCGCGGTTTGCCACGAACGATGGGCAGTTCCGTGAAGCGGCTTTCGCCATGCATGCAGCCGTTCGGCCGACTCTCTGGCCAAAGCTATTTGCGCTTGCGGGAAACAGTAAACGGGCGGTGCAGTCTCTGACCCGCGAACTTGAGTCCCAGCTAAACTGGTATCGACAGAAAGCGTAAGGAAATCGTGACATTAGAGCAAAAGCAAGCAGAGACAGTTCCCGCGACCATGCGCGCCGCAGTTTATCGCGGCGTGAACGATGTACGGGTTGAGACGGTTCCGGTGCCGGAGATCGGCGCGGGCGAGGTGCTGGTGAAGATTCATACCTGCGGCATCTGCGGGACGGATCTGAAGAAGATTCACAGCGGCTCGCACGATGCGCCGCGCGTCTTCGGCCACGAGATGGCGGGGACGATTGTGCGCGTGGGCGAAGGCGTCACCGGCTTCGCGGTGGGCGACCGCGTGATGGCCTATCACCACATTCCCTGCGGCGAGTGCTACTACTGCCGCAAGCAGACCTTCGCGCAGTGCGAGGTCTACAAGAAGGTCGGCTGCACGGCCGGTTTTGCTCCGTCCGGCGGCGGCTTCGCCGAATACATCCGGGTGATGGACTGGATCGTTCGCCGTGGACTGGTAAAGATTCCCGACGCGATTCCGTTTGAGCAGGCGGCGTTTCTTGAGCCGGTCAATACCTGCTACAAGGCAATCCGGCTGCTTGGCCTCAAGCCGGATGAGACGGTGCTGGTCATCGGCCAGGGGCCGATTGGAATTCTGCTGGCTACGCTGGCGCGGCAGACCGGCGCGACCGTGCTGACCAGCGATCTCTATGCGGAACGCCATGCGGTTGCGGCGAAGTTCGGGTTGCATCATCCGCTCGACGCGCGCGGCGATGTGGTTGCGGCGGCGAAGGCTGCGACCGAGGGACGGGGAGCGGATGTCGCGCTGCTCGCAGTCGGCGGCAATGGGCTCATCAAGGTCGCGATGGATGCGATTCGTCCGGGCGGCCGAGTGGTGCTGTTTGCGCAGACGCAGCATGGCGAGGCTCCGTTCGATCCTGCTGCGGTTTGCATGGACGAGAAGACGCTCATGGGCTCGTACAGCGCTTCGGTGGCGATTCAGGATGAGGTCACGCAGATGGTCTTCGATGGCTATCGCAAGGGCTTCGATCTGACCAATTTGATCTCGCACCGCTTCTCGTTAGAGGATGCCGTGGCGGCGATCGATCTGGCGTCGAATCCGCAGCCGGATTCGTTGAAGATTGTGATTCAGCCTTAGGGACCCCCGGGGTACTTTTCGCTAAAGTCTCTGGAATCAACACCCCGTTTCGGATGATCGAGGCTAAAGTATTCATTCCAGAGACTTTAATTTCTAAAGTATTCTATCGAAAGAAGTTAGGACCAGCGTCGTCGCTGGGCCTTTGGTTTATTTCTATACTCCTTTAATTGTAACGAATGGGGTGGAACTGGTTTGCCACTTTTCAGGAGTTTATTTTTCGGATGTAAGTGATTGTTATTGCTTGGGTTGTTAAATGTGGCTGGGGCTTTTTAGAGAGTTGGGGGCTTGACAAGAAAACGGGCAGGGAACGGAGGGAGATGGAGATACGAACCGCAGATTCCTCCGCTTCGCTGCGGAATGACAAAGAAAAGGGGCTGCGGATGACAAACAAAAGGGAAACGACAGGGCGCCGGTAAAACGATCCGCACTCATCCGCACTTATCCGCGCTCATCCGTGTGATCCGCGGTCGCATCGGTTGTATCTTCCGCTCTAGTCTCGGGTGCGCTTTTTGATCTCGACGTTGAGGCGCTTGATCTTCTGGTTCAGGGTGGAGAGGGGAATCTTGAAGTACTCCGCGGCCTCGGTCTGGTTCCAGTGGCAGCGTTCGAGACGGTCGGAGATGATGCGACGCTCGATCTCTTCCATGAGGTCGAAGAGCGAGGCGTCGGGCTTGTGGTCGAGCAGGCTGGCGGAGTAGGTGCTGCCGGTCAACTGGGCCGGGAGCAGGTCCGGCGTGATGGTGCGGGAGGTGGCGAGGACGACGCCGCGCTCCATCGCGTTTTCGAGCTCGCGGACGTTGCCCGGCCACTCGTGCTCCATCAGGATGCGCAGGGTCTCGGACGCGAGCGAGGGCTCTTCGGTCCCGTTTTCGTGGGCGTAGAACTTGAGAAAGTGTGAGGCCAGCAGAGGGATGTCCTCGCGGCGCAGGCGGAGCGGGGGCAGCTCCAGCGTGATGACGTTGAGCCGGTAGAAGAGGTCTTCGCGGAAGCGGCCTTCGCGAACCGCCTCCTGCAGGTTGACGTTGGTGGCGGCGATGATGCGGACGTCGACCTGAATCTCCTGCACGCCGCCGAGGTGCATGAAGCGGCGGTCCTGGAGGACGCGCAGGATCTTGGCCTGCATGTCCATGTTCATGGTGCCGATCTCGTCGAGGAAGAGGGTGCCGCCGTTGGCTACCTCGAACAGTCCTTTCTTGGCGGTGACGGCGGAGGTGAAGGCCCCCTTGACGTGGCCGAAGAGCGTTGATTCCAGCAGGTCGGAGGGCACGGCGCCGGTGTTGACGGGAACAAAGGGATGGTCGCGGCGAGGCGAGTTGGCGTGCAGCGCCTTGGCGATCAGCTCCTTGCCAGTGCCGCTTTCGCCTTGCAGCAGGACGGTCGAGCGGCTGGGCGCGACCTGGGCGATGAGGTCGAAGAGGCGGAGCATCGGCTCGCTCTTGCCGATGATGTTCTCGAAGTTGTAGCGCTGCTTGAGCGTCCGCTTGAGCTGCACCACCTCTTCTTCCGCCCGATGGCGGGCGATGGCGGTGCGAATGTCGGCGAGCAGCTTCTCGTTGTCCCACGGCTTCTGGACGAAGTTCTCCGCGCCGGCGCGGATGGCGTCGACGACGTTGCCCACGGTGCCGTAGGCGGTAATCATGATGACGGGCAGGTTGGGCTGCATCTCTATGATGCGCGGCAGCAGGTCGATGCCGCTCTCGCCGGGCAGGGCGAGATCGAGCAGGAGCAGATCGTACTCGCTGCGTGCCAGCGCCTCCAGCCCGGAGACGCCGTCACGGGCGATGCTGACGGTGAAGCCTTCGAGCGAGAGCAGGGTTTCGAGCGATTCACGAATGGCCGCTTCGTCGTCGATGATGAGGATGTGGGGCGTTCCTGCGTTTTGGGCGGTGCGTTGCAGATGGAGAGTCTCGGCCGCCATCTCTGTTGCTTCAGACATGAATCGTCTTCCTCTCCGTCTCCTGACGGTCGTTGGTAAAGCTTTCGGCAGGGATGGCCGGTTTGCTCCCGAGGGCAGGGAACTCAAGCTGGAAGGCGGTCCCGACGCCCGGCTCGCTCTCGACGTGGATCTTGCCGCCGTGCTCCTGAATGATGCCGTAGCTGACGGCGAGGCCGAGCCCGGTGCCCTTGTGCTCGCCCTCCTGCGGCTTGGTCTTGGTGGTGAAGAAGGGATCGTAGATGCGATGGAGATGTTCGCGCTCGATGCCGCCGCCGGAGTCCTGGATACGGACGAAGACGCGGCCCGAGGCGTTGAAGGTGGCAATCTTGAGGGTCGCGTTGGCGGTGCCGAACATCGCGTCTTTCGCGTTGAGCATGAGATTGAGAATGACCTGTTGCAGCTTGCCCTGATTTCCGTGGATGTGCGCCAGTTGCGGGTCGAAATTAGTCTCGGTATGGATCTGCGCGGTCTTGAACTGGTGCTCCAGCAGGGTCAGCGTATCGCCGAGGAGGTGATTGAGATCGATGCTGGTGAACTCGGCTCCGCTGGTGCGGGAGAAGTTAAGCAGGCCGTTGACGATCTCGGAGGCGCGGAAGGTCTGCTGGGTAATCTTTTCGAGCACGGGAGCGAGGCGCTCGTCGCCGCGCATGTGCTTGGTGAGCATCTGGGTGTAGCTGGAGATGACGGCGAGCGGGGTGTTGACCTCGTGGGCGACGCCGGCGGCGAGCAGGCCGATGGACGAAAGCTTTTCGGACTGGGTCAACTGGGCTTCGAGCTGGATGCGGTCGGTGATGTCGTCGACCAGGATGATGCGGCCGACGGCGATGAAGTCGCGAGTGACCAGCGGAGCGATGGCGATGTTGGCGGTCCGCATACTGCCGTCGGGCAGGGCGAGGCGGAATTTATAGAGTGTGTGGGTGCCCTGCTCCTCGCGAACACTGTTGAAGCGGGCGACGAAGTCTTCCGGGAAGATCGCGGAGACGGGCTGACGCAGCACCTCGGCGCGCGACTTCGAGTACATGACCTCCATCTGGGTATTCCAGCTCTCGATGCGGTCATCGAGATCGACGGCGAAGACGCCGACGTTGATGGATTCGACGATATTTTCGTGGAACTCTTTGAGGCGTTCGAACTCACCAATCTTCTGTTCCAGCCGCTGGTAGAGCTGGGCGTTCTGAATGGCGATGCCGATGTAGCCGGCGAGCGATTCGAGCAGCTCCATGTCTTCGCTGGAGAGGAAGTCGCCGTCGTCGGTGCGTCCGAGGCCGATGACGGCGACGGTGCGCGTGCCTCCGCCCTCGCGATTGGCGACGCGGCAGGGGAGGTAGTAGTTCATGTCCAGGTTGCGGGCGCTGGCGCGCTGCGCGTCGGGCAGGCGCAGGACGTGTTGCGGGGACTCAAGAAAGATGTGGCTGTTGGCGCCGGGACGATCAAAGTCGAGGAAGCGGACGTCGAGCGATTCGAGATCGACGTTTTGCAGATTGGTGAGGCCGTGGGAGGCTGCCAACTCGAAGCGCTGGCCGACAGGAGAATGATTACTCTCCGTGGCGAGAAAGACAGCGACGCGGGTGACGAGCAGGGTCTGAGGCAGGCGCTCGACGATGGAATCGAGCAGGGCGCGGAGGTCGGTCTGCGAGTTGAGGCCGCGGCCGAACTCGACCAATGTCTCGCGGTAGTCGAAGCGCTTCTGGTCGAAGATGCGGTCGACGCGGCCTTGAATCGCCTTTTTGAGCGGCTCGAAGAGGATTCCGGTGAAGATGATGGCGGCCATCAAGCCCCAGATGTGCAGGCTCGGCAGACGCGCGCGGACCATCTCTGCGGAGACCGCGACGATGACGAAGTAGAGACCGACCAGAGAGGCGGTCGCCAGCGTATAAGTCACGCCGCGCTTGAAGATCAGGTCGACGTCCATCAGCCGGTAGCGCACGATGGCCCAACTGAAGGTGAGCGGAAGGAAGATCAGCGAGAGGCCCGCGATCTTGGTCAGCAGGGATGGAACCGACGCGCCGGAGAGATAAAGATAGGGCAGCACGTAGAGCAGCGTGAAGGGCGTAATGGTGAGCAGGGTGCCGCGAGTGAGCCACTTGAGCTGCTGCCGCTCCAGCCCCGACTCGGCCCGCTTGTATCGGAAGCGGAAGACGATGGCGGCGATGACGTAGTAGAGCGCGAGATAGGCTACGGCGATCTGGTCGAGCCGGTGCCGTAGAACTTCGGTGGCCGACCAGTAGTGGAGGGCGGAGTATTGCAGCGTGATCAGAAAGACTGCTGGAACATAGATGATCGTGGTGAGGAAACGGCGTCTCAGGCGGTGAGCGCGGTCGGGGGCGAAGACATCGGAGAAGCTGACTGCGAAGTGGAGAAAGAGCGCGGGTTGGAGAGCTTCGGCAACAATATTGCCCCAGTAGATGATGTAGTCGAAGGTGTCGAATTCGGTGGTGTATTTGAAGGAGTAGAGGACAAACGAGACCAGACAGAAGACGTAGAAGTGCGTCGATTTCGGCGCGGTCCAGCGGCGGAACAGGACATAGATTCCAATCGCCAGGTAGACCAGCGCGATGAAGCGCAGCCATTGGTTGCTGGAGCGATCCGTCGGGACCAGGATGAGCGGAATATCGAGCTTGGCAGAGCCGGCGAGGTCGGTTGTATGGGAGGTGGGACGCAGGATCGAATAGGTGGCGTGGGCCCAGACGCCGCTGTGAAACATCTCGCGGACGAGGGGAGCCAGGCGGGGGGTCTGCCTCTCGTTGATGGCGACAAGAATGTCTCCCTTGCGGATTCCGGCGCGGTAGCCGGGAGATTCTGCCGGGACGCGTTCTGCGCGCAGGCCGCCTGTGGCCTCAACCCACCAGATGCCGTCGGTGGGAACGTCGAAGTGGCTTTCACGCTGGAGGTTGATTCCGGCGAGCACACACGCACCCAGGGTTACCAGGGCGAGCGCGACCGCGAGAATTCGCGTTTGAAAACCGTTTCGCATAAGAATTCAACAACTTGCTTAAGCACATCACGGACCAAATGAATTCACAAGCATAAAGAGAGCTTGATGAGTGATTACCGGGAGTTACCTACGGAAAATCATAACTCATTCCGTAAAACAGATATGCGGAAAATCGGCAGTTATTGGCTGAGCCCGAACTGGTTTTGCAGCCAAAGGGTGATCTCCTGCTGCATCCGGCTCAATTTGGGGCTGGGGGATTCCGGCGTTCCCTGAAAAAAGTGTTCGGCCCCTTCGATCCAGACCAGCCGTTTTGGTTCGGCGGCAGAGGCGACGGCCTCTTCGACGAGATCGCGGCGGGCATATTGGTCGTGATCGCCGCTGATGAAGAGTTTTGGCTGGAGACACTGGGCGAGGAATTCGTAGGTGTAGCTTCGTCCTTCGGCGCGGCCGGGTAAACCCAGGGCCAGCACGCCTTTGACGCGTGCGTCTCCGCAACTGACGCGAAGGTTGACGTAGGCGCCGAAGGAGAAGCCCGCTGAGAGGATGGGGAGATGGAGGTTTTGATCGAGCCAGTCGAGAGCGGCGCGGGCATCGTCCTGCTCGCCGTGCCCGTCGTCGAAGGCCCCCTCGCTGAGGCCGACGCCGCGGAAGTTGAAGCGCAGGGCTGGTAAGCCAAAGGAACTAAACGTCTTCATGGCGTTGTAGACGACTTTATTGTGCATGGTGCCGCCGCCCATTGGATGGGGATGGCAGACGAGGACGGCATAAGGGGCGTAGGGGCGGCCGGAGTTGAGCACGGCCTCAAGGTTGCCGGCGGGGCCGCGAAGGTCGTCGATGGAGCGAATTTTTGTGAGATGTTTTTCGGTCATTTTTATGATTTTATGTGTGTCTAATATAGTTCCGGGCGGAGAGGACGTGGTGAATTGCGTGGATAACCTGATTATCAGGAGATCACTCTTTAATAGATAAGAGCGGTCTGAGAGCTTGGTCGGGTTTTTGAAGCTGCAATGTATATCGTATGCTGGAAGTATGGCGATTGACCCCATTCAACTTACGAGACAACTAGTCGATATAGACTCCACCACCTACCATGAGGGCCGTGCGGGAGCCTTTTTATACGAATTTCTGGCTTCGGAAGGGTATGCCGTCGAGAAGATGCCGGTAGAGCAGCCGGAGCTGAACCTGACGCCGGGCGGAGGGACCGAAGAGCGGTTCAACGTCTATGCGGCCCAGCCGGGAGTGACGCCGGATGTGGTGCTTTCGACACATATGGATACGGTTCCTCCGTACTTTGGCTCGCGCGAGGACGACGAGTTTATCTATGGCCGCGGGACCTGCGATGCGAAGGGCATTATTGCCGCCCAGATCGCCGCTGCGGACCGGCTGCGGGCCGCTGGCGTCAAGGTTGGGCTGCTGTTTGTCGTGGGCGAAGAACGCGACTCGGCGGGAGCTCAAGTGGCCAATCGCTTCCCCAAGGGGTCGAAGTTTCTGATTAATGGCGAGCCGACGGAGAATCGGCTGGCGCTTGCCACCAAGGGGGCGCTGCGGGTCGAGCTGCGTTGCAGCGGCAAGATGGCGCACTCGGCTTACCCGGAGCTGGGCGAGTCGGCGATCGACAAGCTGCTGGAGGCGCTGAACGACGTGCGGGCGCTGCCGCTGCCGGTTGAGCCGGAGATTGGCCCATCTACGCTGAACATCGGCCTGATCGAGGGTGGACGCGCTCCCAACGTGATCGCCGACAAGGCGGAGGCGCATCTGCTGTTTCGCACGGTGGGGCCGTCGCAGGAGATTAAGGATCTGGTGCTGAAGACGGTCGGCGACCGGGCCAAGGTCACCTTCTCGCTCGACATGACCTACGTTCGCATGCGCAAGGTAGGCAATCTGCCAACCATGATCGCGAAGTTCGCCACCGATATTCCATCGCTGACCAACTGGGGCGAGCCGTTTCTGCTGGGGCCGGGCAGCATCCATGTGGCGCATACTCCGGACGAGAAGATTGCCAAGAAGGAACTGCTGGAGTGCGTGGAGCTTTATGTGGAGCTGGCGACGCAGCTAACCAAGTAAAAAGGTATAAGTTCAAGGCCGGTGACGATGTCGCCGGCCTTTTTACTTATACATGGCTTTAGTTGGAGAAGATCTTGAAAGGAAGGTTGTCTTTATTGTCTTCGGCGAAGACGGCAGTCGAGTCTGGATCGGCAGGGTTATAGCGGATGTTGACGGATGGATTGCCCTTGGCCAGCCTCTCGGCTTCGCCTCCGGCCAGACCGACGCTACGGAAGTAGCCGCCGTAGTACTCGCCGTTGAGGATGAAGTGGAAGCCGGCCTCGATTTGAAAGGGCGTTCCGAAGGCGTTGGCATCCTCGTCTGCGGGCAGGACGGCCCAATGATTGACCTCGGCAGCGACCATGGGCCAGTTGGCAGCCAGTTGCAGTTTCTTCTGGCGGTTTTTGCGGTGCAGCCATACGCGAATTGAGTCGACCAGGAAGATTCCGCTCATTTGCACACGATTCTAATACGAGATCTGCGAATTCGGTCCCGCGTTTTCCTCTGCTTCGTGCGGTTCTAAACTAGAGCTATGGCAGCCGAGTTTACCCACCTCCATCTTCATTCCGACTATTCACTCCTCGATGGAGCGTGCGACGTTGACAAGCTGGCCGCGCACGTCAGCAAGATGGGGCAGACCGCCGCTGCCATTACCGACCACGGCAATATTTATGGGGCCGTGCATTTCTTCAACGCCATGCAGAAAAAAGAGGTCAAGCCGATCCTGGGCTGCGAGCTTTACCTCTCGAAGACGGCCGACCACCGCGAGATGGCGGATGGATATAACCACTTTCTGGTGCTGGCCGAAAATGAAGTTGGCTACCGCAACCTCGTCCGCCTGACCAGCGAGGCGGCGACTCACGGCTTCTATCGCAAGCCTCGCGTCTCCAAGGAATTTCTGTCGAAACACACCGAAGGTCTGATCGGATTTTCGGGCTGCCTCGCAGGCGAACTCAACCAGCACCTGATGGCAGGGAAGTACGAGGAGGCGAAACAGGCTGCGGGGTACTTTCAGGACATCTTCGGCAAGGAGAACTTCTTCCTCGAGATTCAGGACCATGGGCTGGAGCCGGACAAAGGCGTCTGCGATGCGCTCTTCAAGATGGAGCGCGAGCTCGGCATCCCCCTGATTGCCACCAATGACAGCCACTATGTCACGGCGGACGACAGCCGCGCCCACGAGATTCTGTTGTGCGTGCAGACCGCGGGCAGCATGAACGACCCCAACCGCTTCAAGTTCGACACCCAGGAGTTCTACATCAAGAGCGCGGACGAGATGCTCCGCACCTTCGCCCAGAACCCCGAAGTTTGCACCCGGACGATGCAGTTTGTGGACCGCTGCAACCTGAAGATGTCGAAGGTCGAGAATCCGTTTCCAGTCTTCGACGTTCCTGAAGGCCACACGCTGGACAGCTACTTTGAGAGCATCTGCCGCGAGGGTTTGAAGAAGCGCCTGGATACGGCAGTGGCGCATCTGCGCGAGCGCGGATTGCTGCGTAAGACGATCGCGGATTACCAGGCGCGGATCGACCGAGAGATCGATTGCATCAAGCAGATGCAGTTTCCCGGCTACTTCATGATCGTCTGGGATTTTATCCGGTATGCGAAGGAGCAGGGAATTCCTGTCGGGCCGGGCCGTGGCTCGGCGGCTGGATCGTTGGTCGCGTATGCCATGGAGATCACGGATATCGACCCGCTGCAGAACGAGCTGCTCTTTGAGCGGTTTCTCAATCCCGAGCGCGTGTCGATGCCGGATATCGATATCGACTTCTGCATGAACCGCCGTAGCGAGGTCATCGATTACGTCAAGCGGAAGTATGGCAACGATCAGGTCGCGCAGATCATCACGTTCAATACCATGGCCGCGAAGGCCGCCATCAAGGACGTCGGACGCGCTCTCGACATGCCTTATGGCGAGGTGGACCGGATCGCCAAGATGATTCCGGCGACCATCGGCATCACCATCGATCAGGCGATGAAGGACTCCCCCGCCCTGGCCGCGGCCTACGAAGGCGATGCGCGGATCAAGGAGGTCATCGACGCCGCGATGCGGCTGGAAGGTCTGATTCGAGGGGCCGGAGTGCATGCCGCCGGGGTCGTGATCGCGCCACAGCCGCTGACGGAGCTGGTGCCGGTGACGCTGACCAAGGACGACTCGCTGGTGACTGCCTACGATATGAAGGCGGTCGAGAAGATGGGGCTGCTCAAGATGGACTTTCTTGGGCTGACGACGCTGACTGTCATCGACGACTGTCTCAAGCTGATCAAGCAGAACCGGGGCGAGACGGTGGAGATGGCGAAGGTGCCGCTCGACGACGAGAAGACCTATGAGCAGGTCTTTCACCGTGCGCTGACCTCGGGCGTGTTTCAGTTTGAGTCGGGCGGCATGAGGGATGTGTTGCGCCGCTACAAGCCGACCACGGTCGAAGACCTTACCGCCCTCAATGCGCTCTATCGGCCGGGGCCGATCCAGGGCGGCATGATCGACGACTTCATCGAGCGCAAGTGGGGCCGCCGTCCGGTCGAATATCTGCTGCCCGATCTGGAGCCGCTGCTGCGCGAGACGCTGGGCGTCATCGTGTATCAGGAGCAGGTGATGCAGATCTCGAACGTGGTCGCCGGCTACTCGCTGGGCGACGCCGACCTGCTGCGCCGGGCGATGGGTAAAAAAGACGCCAAGGAGATGGACAAGCAGCGTGAGCGCTTCATGGCCGGATCCGCTGCCAACAAGCATCCCAAGGACATCGCCGGGAAGTTGTTCGATCTGATGGCGCAGTTTGCCGGGTACGGTTTCAACAAGTCGCACTCGGCTGCCTATGCGCTGCTTGCCTACCATACGGCGTGGCTGAAGACGCATTATCCGGTCGAGTTCATGGCCGCGCTGCTGACCAGCGAAACCTCGAAGCCGGAGAATGTCGTCAAGTACATCGGCGAGTGCCGCGAGATCAATATCTCGGTTGTGCCACCGAACGTGCAGGCTTCCTATGCCAACTTCACGCCGGTCGGAGATGCCATCGGCTTCGGGCTGGCGGCGATCAAGAACGTTGGCCACAATGCCATCGAGTCCATCATCAAAGCTCGCGAGGAGCTGAAGGCGGCAGGGAAGACGGGCTTTGCCAGCCTGTGGGAGTTCTGCGAGAAGGTCGATCTTCGGCTGCTGAACAAGCGGGTTCTGGAGTCGCTGATCAAGGCTGGAGCGATGGACGTCTTCGGCGGGCGGGCGCAAGTGATGGGCGCGCTCGATAAAGCCATGGAGCAGGCGCAGAAGGCGCAGCGCGATGAGGCGGCGGGGCAGCATGGGCTGTTCGGGATCTTCGACTCGGATGGTCCGGCGGGTGGCGCCAGCCGCGAAGAGGCTCTGCCCAATGTGGCGGAGTGGGACGAGCACACGCGGCTGCAATACGAGAAGGAGGTGCTGGGATTCTTTGTCTCCGGGCACCCGATGGACAAGTATCGTGAGAAGCTGCGCAACATGAAGGTGGTCGATACGGCCACCGCGCTCGAGATGAAGCCGGAGCCGCAGACCTTCCGGCGCGGGCGCAATGAGGAGCCGCAGAACGAGATCTCGATTGCCGGGGTGATTACCGGGCTGAAGGTGGCGAAGTCGAAACGGTCGGGCGAGATGTACGCTCAGGCAGCGCTCGAAGATACGGTGGGAAAGATCGAGCTGATCGCGTTTCCGCAGTCGTACGAGAAACTGGCGGAGAAGTTGAAGATCGACGTTCCGGTGGTGATTCGCGGGGTTCTGCGCGGCGAAGAAGACTCCGCCCCGAAGCTGGCGATCTCAAGCATTCAGGCGTTGGAAGATGTGAAGCTCAAGCTGCCGGAGTCGCTGCGTATCAGGGTTCCGCTGCATAATCCCGACGCGTCGCTGCTCGAAAAACTTCATGCTGTTTTTCTGGGCGCACCGGGCAAGGGCAAGCTGCTGCTGGATCTCGAGGAGCCGGGCGAGTTCTGCTGCGTGCTGGAGCCGCACAATGTGATGGTGGCGGCGGACCGGCTGTTCATCGATCAGGTAGAAGAACTGGTGGGGCGCGGCGGGGTTCGGGTGATCGATTGAGCTTTTGAGCTTCGACCACGGATGGGCAGGGATAAACGCGGATTAAGGCGTGATTGTTTTTTATCCGTGATTATCTGTACCCATCCGCGGTCGCTGCGCCCTAATTTTTCAGCCATCGCATACAATCGGAAGGGAAGCACAGACGACTTTATGGCTGAACAAGAAGCAAGCAGAGCAGCGCACGCTCATCCTATAGCCGCACCGGCTCCGGAAGCGTGGATTAAAACGGAGCTGGCCCGGCATGCCCAGCGCCCTTATCCGATGGACTTCATCGAAGCACTCTTTACCGACTTCAGCGAGATCCACGGCGACCGCGCCTTCGGCGATGACGCGGCGATGAGTTGCGGCATGGCCTTTTTCCATGGCGAGCCGGTGCTTGCCGTCGGCAACCTGAAGGGACGCACGCTGAAGGAGCGGGTGGCGCGGAAGTTCGGCAGCCCCGATCCCGAGGGCTATCGCAAGGCGCTACGCGCGATGAAGATCGCGGAGAAGTTCGGGCACCCCATCTTTACGTTCATCGATCTTGCCGGAGCCAATCCGGGGATCGGCGCGGAGGAGCGTGGCCAGGGTGAGGCGATTGCGCGCAATCTGCTGGAGATGTCGCGGCTGCGCGTGCCGACCATTGCCACGATTACCGGTGAAGGCGGTTCGGGCGGCGCTCTGGCGCTGGCAGTGACGGACCGGGTTCTGATGCTCGAGAACGCGATCTACTCGGTGATCTCACCCGAGGGCTGTGCCTCGATCATGTGGAAAGACGCAGCGAAGAAACAGCAGGCTGCCGCTGCTCTCAAATACACCGCGACCGACGTCCAACGGCTAGGCTGCGTCGACGACGTGCTGCCGGAGCCGGAGGGTGGGACGCAGAACGATCCCGCCATGGCCATGGCCATGGTCGACCAAAAGCTTCAGTACCATCTGGCGGCTCTTCGCGGTTTGTCGATCGACGAGTTGTTGGAGAAGCGGTATCTCAAGTTCCGCAATATCGCGCAGTTCTATACCACCGCTTAGCGGTCGACGCAGCACATGGAGCAGGTATCGTTGAAGTCGTTTGATTCGACACCATCAACCCGTTCGGACCGCATGCTGCAAATTGCGCTGTTTCTGATCTCGGTCGTGTGGTTTTTCGTTGCACGGTCGCTGGCAGGGCGTGCTGCTGCCGGGCTTTCGGCGCGCTTCAATTTGGGGGACGAGCGCACTCTGCTGTCCGCGCTGTTTCTGCTGTTTCTGCTGGGGCTGGGCTTCAGCTTTTTAGAGGGGCTCGCGCGCCGGAGTTCGTCTCTGGGCGAGGCGCTGGGGCTGCCGGAGCGGGCGACGGCGGCGCGGGAATGGAGTCTGGGAGCGGCCATCGGGTGGGGACTGGTGGTGCTTGCAGTGTTGCCGATGGCGCTGTCTGGAACCCTGCATGTAGAGTTCTGGTGGGCGCCGCGCGCGTTCTGGC
Source organism: Terriglobales bacterium (assembly GCA_041691575.1). Lineage (GTDB taxonomy): Bacteria > Acidobacteriota > Terriglobia > Terriglobales > Acidobacteriaceae > Edaphobacter. The sequence goes on along the minus strand of JBEPUJ010000012.1, from coordinate 55,847 downwards.
TGCTGCTGCTGAACGTGCTCATGCTGGCGGTCAGCGCGCTGGTCGAAGAGGTCGCGTTTCGCGGATATCCGTTTCGCCGCCTCATCGAGGCGATGGGGCCTACCGCGGCGACGGTGGTGATGTCGCTGTTCTTCGGGCTGCTCCATGCCTTCAATCCGGATGCGACCTGGATCAGCGTTTTGATCACGATGTTCGCAGGAGTTCTGCTCTCGCTGGCGTGGCTGCGGACGCATGGTTTATGGCTGGGGTGGGGTCTGCACTTTGCCTGGAACGCAAGCATGGGAGTTCTGCTTGGCTTGCCGGTGAGCGGCATCGTGGATTTTTCGAGCGTGGTTCGGACTCGGGCGAGGGGTTTCCACTGGCTGACCGGCGGGAACTACGGACCGGAGGCGGCGTTTTTTACGCTGCCGGTTCTGGTGATTGGCCTCATTGTGCTGGTGTACCTTACGAGCGACTATGCGTGGCGCTACACGCACAAGCCGATCGTTGCGGCGGGATATCCGATGGACGCGCCTCCACCCGCGGCACACACTGCCATGGAGCAGGCAGCTAAACCGGTGCCGCTTGTCCAGATTCTGCCGACGACGCCACAAAGCGGCTCGGTCGATGACCCTCGCCAGTAGTTTTTTTCTACCTGAGAGAGTGGTGGGATGACGGAGCTTGACTGGAGTTGCGGAGCGCTCGCCGAGGGGCTGCGATGCTATCGAGCTGAGGAGTTTTTTCTGGCCCATGAATATTGGGAGGAAGTCTGGCTGAAGTTGCCGGAGCCGGAGAAGACTTTTTTGCAGGCGTTGATCCAGATCGCCGCCGCATTTCATCATCTCCAGCGCGGCAATCGGCGAGGCACTGAATCGCTACTGCGAAGGGCTGCGCGGCGGATCGATCCTGTTGCAATTACTTTTGGCGGCATTATGCTGGAGCCGCTTCGCGAGCAGATTGGTGCATGGCTGCTGGCGTTCGAGGTGCCCGATGCGCCCGATGTGTCTGTGCGCCTACCGTTCCCGCAGATACGCACAAGCGCCTTATTCGGAGAGCGCGGGTAGCGGGGAGACCGGCCAGCGTTATTTCGTGTAGTGCTTGAGAGCGCGAATGTCGGGGATGGTGATCGTCCGTCCCTTGATCGAGATCAGCCCGTCGTGTTGCAGCCGAGTAAGTGCGCGCGAGACGACGTCGCGGACCGAGCCGATGCGGGTGGCAATCTGGTGATTCGATAGCGCAAGCTGGAAGCACGTCGCGCCGGAGAGGGGAGCGCCCGCCTCCTGCAATTCGGAGAGGAGCAGAAGCGCCAGCCGCTGCCCGACCTCGCGGAAGGAGAGGATTTCGACCATCTGGGCGTGTCGTCTCACTCTTGCGGCCATCAGCTTAAGAGTTTTGAACATGAACGCAGGGTGCTCGATACAAAATTGGCAGATGTCACGCTTGTCGATGAAGAGTGCGGTGGAGTCTTCTTCCGCCATGGCAGAGGCGGGGTAGGGGCCGTCGTCGAAGACGGGAACTTCAGCCATCACGGCGCCCGCGATATCGATGTGCATCACATGCTCGCGTCCCTCTGCGTTGTTCCTGAAGGCGCGCACCTTGCCGCTCACGATGACAAACAGGCCTTTGGCCTCTTCTCCGGCGAGGAACAGCATCTCTCCTTTTTTGAACTGAAGCCTGACGGCTTGTTTCGCCAGATGCGAAAGCTCCTTTGCGTTCAACTCTCCGAACAGCACCGTATGTTTCAGGGCCGCGGTCTTTTCGGCTTCCATTACGCCTCCACAGGCAATCTTCGGGGCCAATCGCACCTACGACTCATGTCATAGCCCATGGTTTGATCGTAGCGTAGATTTTGGAGCAGGAACGTGGTTTTGAATTCACGTGCGGGAAGGTCCCAATGCAAAAGTACAATTTGAACGATCTGATCGAATATAACGACAATCGATTTAACCCCAAGGTCCTGGTGAATGAGCCTGGGTATCGCATGGTGTTGCTGAATTTACGCAAAGGGCAATCGGTTCCGGAACACGCGAATCAGGCGGTGGTTACGGTCTATGCGATTACCGGCCACATCACCTTCTACGAGAACAGCGAATCCTGCGAACTGCGCGCGGGAGAGGTCGTGCACATCCCCGCGGGAGCTCAACATCATCTCGAAGCGCATGAGGATTCGGCGCTGTATGTTCTCGCGGCCGGGCAGACCGGAGCAGCAGCGAAGGCCGTAACAGCCGAAGAACTCGATCTGCGCGAGGTTCCGCGCCCACTGCGTCATCCGCTCGTCTTCGAGAAACTCGACGCGTTGCCGATGGGCGGTTCCTTTGTGCTGGTCAACGATCACGATCCGGTGCCCTTGAACGGGCAGATCGATACCATGCGGCCAGGACAGGCAGCCTGGGAGTACATTAAGCGCGGACCGGATATCTTCCGCATTCGCATCCGGCGGATAGCGCCTGCCCCTGCCACCACAGTTTCCGCTACAGCATAATCCCGAAGTCTAGCGACGGGGATTGCCAAAGCAGAAGAACACAGCCCCGGTGTTCACAGAACGAAGAACATGGAGATCGCAATGGCCACAGCTTCGACCGACCTTTCAGCCTTGCCGCAAAGAAATTACCTGAATACTGAATATGGCCTCAAATCCTGGCTGCTGACGCTGGACCATAAGCGCATCGCAATCCTCTACATGCTCTCCACCAGTTTCTTTTTTGTCATTGGCGGCACCATGGCGGCGCTGATACGGTTGAATCTGTTGACGCCGTCAGGTGAACTTGTATCCGCGGATACCTTCAATAAACTGTTCTCGATCCACGGCCTGGTCATGGTGTTCTTCTTTCTGGTGCCGGTGGCGCCAGCCGTGCTGGGGAACTTTCTTATCCCGCTCATGATCGGCGCCAAGGACGTGGCCTTCCCGAAGCTCAACCTGGCGAGTTGGTATCTCTTCATGACGGGCGGCAGCATCGAGCTGTACATGATGATCTTCGGCGGCGTGGATACGGGGTGGACGTTTACAACGCCGCTCAGCACCCACTATGCGAATACGCATGTCGTCGCCGCCGCAATGGGAATCTTCGTCGCCGGGTTCTCGTCCATTTTGACCGGGTTGAACTTCATCGTCACCATTCACCGGCTGCGCGCGCCGGGTATGACCTGGTTCCGGCTGCCGCTCTTTATCTGGTCTTATTACGCGACGTCGATCATCTTCGTCCTGGCTACGCCGTCCGTCGCCATCACCATGGTATTGATTATGCTGGAGCGGTTTACCGGAATCGGAATCTTCGACCCCCGCAACGGCGGCGATCCGCTTCTCTTTCAGCATCTCTTCTGGTTCTATTCCCATCCTGCCGTCTACATCATGATTCTTCCCGGAATGGGGATCATCTCCGAGGTCATGGCGTGCTTCTGCCGCAAGCGGGTCTTCGGATATACCGCAGTGGCGTTTTCATCGGTGAGCATCGCGGTGTTCAGCTTCTTTGTCTGGGCGCACCATATGTTCATCATGGGCATATCCAACTACTCCGCGCTGGTGTTTTCCATCTTCAGCATGATGGTTGCGGTGCCCTCCGCGATCAAGGTCTTCAACTGGACTGCGACGATGTACAAGGGGTCGATCACCTTCTCGACCCCCATGATCTATTCGCTGGGGTTCATTGGGCTGTTCGCGTCAGGCGGCATGACCGGAATCTTCCTGGCCGCGCTGGGCATGGATATTCACCTGACCGAGACGTACTTCATCGTCGCGCACTTCCACTATGTGATGGTCGGCGGGATGGTCAGCGCCTATATGGCCGGCCTGCATTTCTGGTGGCCCAAGATGACCGGAAGGATGTATCCGGAATCAATGGGCAGATTGGCTGCATCGACGCTCTTTATCGGTTTCAATCTGACCTTCTTTCCGCAGTTCATCCTTGGCTACCTGGGTATGCCGCGGCGCTATCACTCCTATCCGCCTGAGTTTCAGGTGTTGAATGTCCTGTCGACTGCCGGTGCTTCGATTCTGGCGATTGGCTATCTGCTGCCTGCGGTCTATCTCATCTGGTCGCTGAAGTACGGAAAGGTCGCAGGAGCCAATCCGTGGCGAGCCACCGGGCTGGAATGGACGGTGCAGTCGCCTCCGCTGACGGAGAACTTCATCGAGACCCCGGTCGTCACCGAAGAGGCCTATGCCTACGCCGAGATGGACAAGCCGGTCGAAGTGGCCCAATAAGCACCTTGCTGGAGAGTCGCGTTCGGCAGGGACGGAGAAGCTGAATGAGCACGCCGCTACAAGTACTGGATAGCAGGAACGCCCAGCGAGTTGCGGTCGAGCGGCAGAGCCAGTGGCTGGTGTCTGCATTCATCATCACCGGCGTCTTCTTCATGCTGCTGCCCGGAACCTTTCTGGGAGTATGGAACCTGTTGGATATCTCGGAGGCGCATCTATCCTCGGCGCTTCCCCAGGCGTGGCTGCAGGCGCATGGGCAGGCGCAGATCTTCGGCTGGGTCGGCTCGTTCATTATCGGGATCGGGCTTTACTCCCTTACCAAAACTCAAAGCACGATGATCTTTCCTACGCGGATCGGCTGGTCGGCGTGGGCGCTTTGGACGCTTGGCATCGCGCTGCGCTGGTTGGCGGGCATCGTCCTTTGGCAGTGGCGGATTCTGCTGCCGGTCTCGGGACTGCTCCAGCTTGCGGGATTTCTTCTCTTCTTCTATGCCGTCCGCAGGCACGGCCCCAAGGCGACCGGCTCGAAGCCCGAACCGTGGATGCGGATGGTGGTGGCATCGACGATCTGTTTTCTGCTGACGCGGGTGGCGAACTTCGGGCTGCTGCTCTGGCAGGCGCTTACAGGCTCCTCTCCGGCGCTGCCCCACGTCATCGATCAGGAGTTTGTTCTGCTGGCGGTCTGGGGCATCGTTGTGCCCACGATCTGGGGATTCAACGCTCGCTGGCTGCCGGTCTTCGCGGGCCTCAGGCCCGTAAACGGCAATCGGCTTCTGTGGGCCTATGGCCTGAGCGTTGCGGGCCTCATTGTCACTTTCTTCGATCTTCTGGCGGTGGCCGCCGTTCTCTTCCTCTTCGCGGCGCTGGTCTCGATCGATGCGCTCCATATCTGGCAGCGCTCCATCCATCCACCCAAACTGCTGAACATCCATCCCAGTTTTCCGGTCTTCGTGCGGCTCACGTATGTGTGGTTGGTGGTCGCGTGCGTGCTGGCACTGCTGGCGGTCCCGTTCGACCGCGCAGGAGGCCTGTGGGGTGCGAGCCGCCACGCGCTTACCGTAGGCTTTGTCGCCGGAATGGTCTTTGTGATCGGCCCGCGCATCCTGCCGGCCTTTTGCGGGATGAAGATTTTGTGGAGCAAGCGGCTCATGTTCTGGTCGCTGCTGCTGCTCTCGGCCGGATGCTTCCTGCGCGTCAGCTCCGAGCCGCTGGCCTACGAAAATCTGTGGAAGCCCGCATGGAAGGTTCTGCCGGTGTCTGCAATCATTGAACTGGCAGCAGTAAGCCTGTTCGCCCTCAATATAGTCGTCACGCTGATTCGGCCCGCTGCCCATCTTCGGACGCCTGAAAAGCCAGTCTTGTCGCCACGAAAAGCCGTTCAGGCCTGAGGGCGAGGGGGCGTGATTGCCGCCTTTCGCCAGCGGTGCTATCCTTACACAGACACTAAGATAAGAGTGAACTAGAAGATCAGGAGTATAAGAAATCTGTGTTGGCATCCGTTAAAAAGACAGACATCATTGCAAAGTTCCGCACGCATGACTCAGACACCGGGAGTCCCGAGGTTCAGATCGCGATATTGAGTGAGCGCATCGGCGAGTTGACGGAACACTTCAAAACCCACAAGAAGGACCACGGATCGCGCCGCGGGCTTCTCATGCTCGTGAGCAAGCGTCGTGGCTTGCTTGACTATTTGAAGAAGTGCGACGCCGACCGCTACCGGGATGTAATCGGTAAGTTGGGAATCCGCAAGTAACGCATCGTCTCCGGAGACACCGTTCAAACCATGGAAACATGCACGGCCCGCTCTCGTTCGGCTGCAACTTCTCGTGCAAGGTCAAGCAAGACCTTGCCGTGGAAGTCGCTGGCGATGAGCGGGGCTGGCGATGTCTTGATGGCTACTGGCGCCGGGCGATCGCAATCTTTGGAAGATTCATCACAGTGCAGCCTGCTGGCGGCTCGATAGCCGATCCGGTGGAGCTGCACTTTTTCGCGCCCGCAATGAACAACGGGCGACGTGATTCTAAGTTTCACTATCGAGATATAAACCAGGGTCAATATTGATTGACAAACGAGAGAAGAGGGCATCATGAAGCAGGACGTAACAGTTGAGCTTGCCGGCGGCAAGCAAATTAAATTTGAGACGGGGCGCATGGCCAAGCAGGCCTCCGGTGCGGCACTTACGTCGAGCGGCGATAACGTAATTCTGGCAACCGCGGTTGCCTCGCCCGACCCCAAGGAAGGCATCGACTTCTTCCCCCTTACCGTTGAGTATCGCGAGTTCACCTATGCCGGTGGCCGCATCCCCGGCGGCTTCATCAAGCGCGAGGGACGCCCCAGCGAGAAGGAGATCCTGACCAGCCGTCAGATCGATCGCCCCATTCGCCCGCTGTTCCCCGACGCCTTCCGCAACGAGACCCAGGTGGTCGCGTTCGTTTATTCGGCGGACAAGGAAAACGATCCTGACGTGCTCGGCATCAACGGCGCAAGCTGTGCGCTGGCGCTCAGCGACATCCCCTTTCACGGCCCGGTGGGTGCGGTACGCATCGGCCACATCGATGGACAGTACATCGTCAACCCCACCTACGCGGAGCGCGCCAAGAGCACGCTGAACATTATGGTCGTCGGTACGAAAGACGGCATCGTGATGGTCGAGTCCGGTTCGAAGGAGACCTCAGAGGAATCGGTCGTCGGCGCCATCGAGTTCGCTCATGTCGAGATCAAGAAGATCTGCGCCGCCATCGAGGAACTGGTCAGCCGTGCCGGCAAGACCAAGCGCCTCGTCACAGCGGTCGAGACCGACCACGAATATCTCAACGCTCTCACCGCCAGGGTTGGCGCGAAGTTGAAGGACGCGCTCGACACCCAGAAGCACCCCAAATTCGAGAGCTACGCACTGGTCAAGGAGATCAAGGACGAGCTGAAGCGCGACTTGCCGGAAGGCGATGCCGTCGCTGCGAAGAAGCTCAGCAAGTACTACGAGCTGCTGCGCGAAAACATCTTCCGCGAGCAGGTTCTGAACGAGCGAATTCGCCCCGACCACCGCGCCTTCGACCAGATCCGCGAGGTCACCGTCGAGGTCGGCGTTCTGCCCCGCGTCCACGGCTCCGCTCTCTTCACACGCGGCGAAACTCAGGCCCTTGTCTCCGCGACCCTCGGCACCACCGACGACGCGCAGCGCATGGAGAGCTACGAGGGCGAGCAGAAGCGCCGCTTCATGCTCCACTACAACTTCCCCCCATTCTCCGTCGGTGAGGTCGGTCGCATGACCGGCGTCGGCCGTCGCGAGATCGGCCACGGCGCGCTTGCATGGCGCGCGATTGAAGCCGTTCTCCCCGGCGAAGACGAGAGCCCGTACACGCTCCGCGTCGTCTCCGACATTCTGGAATCCAACGGATCGTCCAGCATGGCCACCATCTGCGGCGCGTCGCTTGCCCTGATGCAGGCCGGTATCCCCATCAAGGGTTCGGTTGCCGGTGTGGCCATGGGCCTGGTCAAAGAGGGCGACAAGTATGCCATCCTCACCGACATCGCCGGTGCGGAAGACCACTACGGCGACATGGACTTCAAGGTAGCCGGCACCCGCAAGGGCATCACCGCGCTCCAGATGGACATCAAGATCATGGGCATCACCCCCCAGATCATGCGCGAGGCGCTTGAGCAGGCTCGCAAGAACCGCCTCAACCTCCTCGACACCATGGACGCGACCATCTCCAGCGCCAAGGAAGAGAAGTCGCAGTTCGCTCCTCGCATCCACACCATCCAGATTCCGACCGACAAGATTCGCGATCTGATCGGGCCTGGCGGTAAGGTCATCCGCGGCATCGTCGAGGCCACCGGCGTCAAGATCGATGTGGACGATACCGGCAGGGTCAACGTGGCTTCGAGCGATGCCGATGGTCTGGCTCGCGCGATCCAGATGATCAGCGACATCACCGCAGTGCCCGAGGTCGGCAAGACGTACCTGGGCAAGGTGGTTCGTCTGGCCGAGTTCGGCGCATTCGTCGAGATCTTCCCCGGCACCGATGGTCTTCTCCACGTCTCGGAGATTGCGGAGCATCGCGTCAAAGAGGTCAAGGACGAGCTCCGCGAGGGCGATCAGATTCTGGTGAAGGTGCTCTCCATCGAGGGCAATCGCATCAAGCTTTCGCGCAAGGCGGTTCTGCGTGAGCAGCGCGCGAAGCTCGGTCTGCCGGAGCCTGGGCAGGTCGGCATCGATGCACCGAATCCTCCGGCGGAGGACGCTCACCCTCGGGCAGCGGCCTCGGAAGAGAATGACACGGATGAGGAGGGTGACGACTTCGACGAGAACGACGAGTCGGATTCCGATTCCGATGCTGATTCCAACGACGATGAGCCAAACTTCAACCGCGAAGATGGCGCTCCGGTAACTCCCGGATCGACTTCAGGCGCTCCAGCGGGTCCCGGCGGACAGCGTCGTCCTGGCGGCGGCAGCCGACGTCGGCGCAGTGGTCGCCGTGGCGGTCCCGGTTCCGGTTCTGGTTCCGGTTCGGGCGCTCCTCGTAGCGGTGGAAACGGTAATTAGTAAGAGCTGTCGATAAGAATCAGAAGGGCCGCGCAGATGATTGCGCGGCCCTTCTGCTTTGAATAGGGCTTCAGCTCCGTCCGTAAATGATGCCCCTGCTTTAGCTGCTGCAAATAATGCCATTCCTTTAGCTGCTGCAATAATGCCATTGCCTTAACTACTGCGGAAAAATCCTGTTCTGCTTAAGGGCATGGCTTCAGCCATGCCGCAAGAGCTTATTTATAGTTGGGCTTTAGCCCCTGAGGTACGATTTTTCATGCTGCCAGACGGACGATCACATGCACGGTGGACCCTCTGGGGAGCGTTTGCGCTGCTGTGTGCCTTGGTGTCCAGTTCCGGGCTGCTGCCTGCCGGCGCAAACGATGGACCGTCTCCGATGGCGAAGCAGAGTTACTTTTTTGGCGCGCTCGGATTGATCTCGATGCCGATTTCATATCGACGCTTATGGCTTCGTCTGCCAGAGAGCAAGTGGGTATTGCTGCGGCTGGCTGCCGTGAGCGTCATGTTGCTGGGCGTGCCTGCGGTGGTCAGCGAGTGGGCGCAAGGCGGTGTGCCGGATGTGAGCCAGACAGCGCTCTTTGCGCTGGTGCCGTTTGTCGTCGTGGTGGTGGCGATGGGGCTCGAACCGGTCGCCGGTGAGGAGTTTGCAGTCAGGCGTTTTTTCGCACCTGCGCTGGCTGGCTTTGGCGGTGCGCTGTTTCTGCTCTCCTTCAACTTTCCGGTGTCGACGCGCGGAAGAACGATGTTCGGCGTTCTTCTGTTGGCTGTCGTTGTGGTCGGCTTTGCCAGCGCATGGATCTATCGTCTGCTTCGCGGATTCGGAATGATGGAAGCTCTCGCCGTTGTGGGACTCTCGAATGCTCTGTTTCTTGCGGTTTGCAGCGTCTTCTCGGGCGGAAGCTGGAGCGGAGTCTCGTCGCTGATCTCGATCTCATCGCTGTGCTATCTGCTGGAACTGGTTCTGCTGGTGTGGTTGCTGCGTGAGCTGTCGCCGGTACGGCTTGCGGCGCGGTATCTGGTGGTGCCCCTGCTTGCCGTGCTGGAGGGGGTGGCGATTCTGCGGCCTGCCTTCACCGTGAGGATGGGCGCGGGACTGGTTTTGCTGATAGGAGGAGCGGGGTACATCCTGCTTTCGCGCAAACAGAATTCTGACGCGGCGTTGTCGATACGGTAGGTTTTCCGCTTAGCGGAGCGGTACACTGCGATGGATGGCTGCTTCTATGTACATTGTGGTGGAGGGTGTGGACCCCGGGTTCGACACCTTTGTGAATGGGCGTTCTCTGGCGCGGCATGAAGACGCTCTGGAGAAGTTGGCGCTGTCGCTTGGAGTTCGGCCGCTGATCGAGTTTTTCTCGGCGGACGAGAACTCGATGGCGCTTCTGATCGAAGAGGGTGCAGGAGACCAGGAGTTGCTGCGGCGACTTCCTCCTCCCCAGTGGTATGCGCCCGCGGATGGCTTGAAGACGGTTCAGGCGCTCCTTCAGGCTCTGCGCGACGACCCGCAGCAGTTAGGGACCGAGGGGAAACAGGTCTTGTCCGAGTTGAAGGAGTACGCAGGGGTTCTGGAGAAGGCAAGTGACAGAAAATTGCGCTGGCATCTGGCTGTGAGCTGGCGTTAGGCCAATAGCCCAGTTGTAAATAGTTGAGCTTATAAACTATTTAGCCACTGCATCAGTGACGGGTTTCGGTTGAGCCGGCGGTGGTGGTGGATACGTCGCCCTGTCCGAGTTTGCGGTGGAAGAGATTGAAGACCAGACCGTAGAGGCTGTAGGCCAGCTCAGGGTCGTAGCGCGGGCCTTCGTCGCGCATGAAGGCGTGGGCTCCGTTGACCTCGTGCCAGCTCAGGCGGATGCCGAGTTCGTTGAGCCGGGCAAGAACCGTCAACCGGCCTTCGAGCGGAATGTGCGGATCCTGACGGCCCCAGATCATCAGCAGTTCGCCCTTAATATCGGCGGCGCGCTGCAAGGAGTCGTCCTTCATCCCTTTGCCCAGGCCGCCCTTGTGGATGTCGGTGGCGTAGAAGCACGCCGTGGCGAGAACGTCTGGATTCATGGCGGCGCGGAAGGCGAGGTGACCGCCGAGGCAGATGCCGAGCGCTCCGATCTGCCCGGTACAGTCGGCGCGGGACTTGAGGTGGTCGATGGCGGCGCGAGCGTCGGCGTCGTAGTTTTCGAGCGGCTTGGTGGTCTTGAGCACGTTGCCACGGTCGGAGCCGGTCTGGTCGTAGGCGAAGACGGCGCCCGCGGGCTCGAACTCGTGGTAGACCTCGGGCATGGCGACGATGTAGCCCTGTCCCGCGAATAGGCAGGCGGTGCGGTGGATGGGAGCGGTGATCTGGAAGATCTCGGAGTAGAAGACGATGCCGGGATAGCGTCCGGGAGCGGCGGGGCGGACGATGTGGGTGCGCATGGGGCCGCTGGGAGTGTCCAGGTCTACGTGTTCGTCGCTGATGATGATCATGTTCTTCCTCAGGGTTATTGGCGGCTGGTATTGCAGCCTTCGGCCTTGCTCAGCCTTACCTTAGGATAGCTGCTTCGGATAGCCGCTTCCGGCTGGATTGCTATTAAACGCGTAGCATAGAGATAGAGACTGGGAGACAGGGTCTGGTTGGAGGGGTGCTTTGATCGGGTTTAGGCGGTTCGCGGTTCTGATGGTGGCGGTTCTGGCGTTGTGGGGTGCGACGGGTGCTGATGCGCAGCAGGAGAAGCCTTTGGGTGCGACGGCGCAGCAGTTGCCGGAGTATCTGAAGGGGGCTGGACTGGTGCAACGGTTGAATCAGCCGCTGCCGCTGGATACGGCCTTTGTAGACGATGCAGGCAAGCAGGTGACGCTGGGAACTTACTTCCATCACCGTCCGGTGGCTTTGGCGCTGGTGTACTTCAAGTGCAAGATGATGTGCCCGCAGGTTCTGCATGGCATGGCAGTGGGGTTGAAGGCAACCGGCCTGAAGGCAGGCAAGGACTATGACGTTGTGGTGGCCAGCATCGATCCGATGGACTCCCCGGAGGATGCCAGCGCGTCGAAGAAGACATTTCTGGCTGAACTGGGGCTGCCGGATGCGGGCGACAGTGTTCATTTTCTGACCGGGCAGCCGGCTTCGATTGCAGCGTTGAGCGGGGCGACCGGGTTTAACTACGTGCCGGTTCCGGGGCCGGATGGAAAGATGGACCAGTTTGCCCACTCGAGCGTGATCATGTTTGCCACGCCCGAAGGGAAGATGTCGCAGTACCTCGCGGGAATTGAGTATTCGAGCAGAGACGTCCGGCTGGCGCTGGTCGATGCGTCGCACATGAAGATCGCTACTGCCAAGGACCTCTTCCTGATGTATTGCTGCAACTATATTCCGTCGGCAGGGAAGTACACGGTGGCGGTGTTGCGGATATTGGGGTTGGCGGCGATGGCGACGCTGTTTTTGATGGGGCTTGGGTTCTATTTCCTGCGCCGGAGCCGGAAGTTCCCCCAAGCTGCGGCTTAGGGAAGGTCTGACTTAAGTCTGCGAAGATTCCCTCAGCGGCTAGAGCCGCATTGTGGCAAGTCGCTTACGGCAGGGCTGAAGCCGTGCCCTTAACAGAGCCTGACTTAATCAGAGGCTCCCTGGAAGCTTCGATACCGGACGCCCAGTCATTCGCCGCTTTGTGGAATGGCTGGGCGTTGTCCGTTTTAGATCGCTGCCTTCTGGACGAGCACGCCGGCAAAGGCGCGGCGCACACCGGTAAAGATGATCAGCCAGAGCAGGACCGTAAACAAGGCCAGCGGCAGACCTGCCGGGGCCATCAAAAAGTGAAACATCAGAATATTGACGAGCACCGGACCGAGCAGCACAAGAGCGAGCGGGACGAAGCGATTGGCCAGCAACAGCGCGCCTCCGGCGACCTGCAATAAAAAGATGACGACCAGAGAATGAGAGACGAATAATGCGCCCATGTACTGTCCCGCCAGACCCGGCGGCGGAGGCATGGGGATGAAATGAAAAAATCCATTTAACCCGAAGACCAGAAATATCAGGCCAAGCAGATTGCGAGCGATCGATACAGCGACTTTCATGGTGTTAGCTCCTTGGTGTGATTTGTGGTTGCGGCTTATGCGGCTACGGTTCGAACGTGCTCCAGAACCGGCTTCAGGAAGGTCTCGCGGTCGACGGCTCCGGACCTGAGTTTGGACGCTCCGCCCGCGGAGACGAACTTTACGTCGGTGATGCCGATGAAGGCCAGAACCGTCTTCAGATAGGGATCGATAAAGTTCATTGCGCTGAAGGGGCTTCCCGCTTCATAGACGGCGCCGCTGGCAACGAGGACAGTGGCCTTCTTTCCCTGGAGCAAGCCCTCCGCACCGCTCGCGGTATGGGAAAAGGTGCGTCCGACGCGAACGACCTGATCGATCCACAGCTTGAGCACCGAGGGAATGGAGAAGTTGTGCATGGCTACACCGAAGACGTACTCGTCGGCTTGTTCCAGTTCGGCGATGAGTTCATCCGAGGTCGCAAGTGCTGCCTTTTGTTCCGGCGTGCGGGAGTCTTCCGGTGTGAAGACGGAGTAGATCCACGCCGCATCGAGCGGTTGGAGGCTGCTCGTAGACAGATTGCGATCGATCACTGAGCCATCGGGATGGGCGGACTTCCAGCTTTTGACAAATTCGCGTGTCAGCTCGCGGCTGATGGAACTTTCGAGGGGACTTGAATCGAGATGCAGTAGGGTGGGCATAAAAAGGCTCCTTTAGGCGACATAAGACGTCTAAACGACAAGAGACGTCTTATTAAGTAGACGACGACTGTTGTTTATTGGATTCTTTTTCTCTTTGATACCCTCTAATTGGAAGGAGTTCCAATGCCGATTTCCGATTGTGAAGTACGCGATCCGCGTATCCGGCGCACGCGGCAGCTCCTCCAGGGCGCCCTGCGGACGCTGATGCAGGAGAAGAGTTTCGATGAGATCTCGGTGCAGGACATCACTGAGACGGCTACGGTCAACCGCGCTACCTTCTACGACCACTACACGGACAAGTTCGCTCTACTCGACGCGATGGTCGCGGGTGGATTCCATAAGCTGTTGCATGAGCGCGACATCTGCTACGACGGGACCTGTCCCTCGGCGGCAAACGCGATCATTCTGGCCACCTGCGACTATCTCTCGCAGGCCCATGGCAGCACCGCGGAGTGCAAGCGTCAAAGCGCCTTTGAGCCGCTGATTGAGGCCGCCATTACGGCTGCGATCCGCCGCGTCCTGATGGAGGGGGTGGCGAAGTTCGATTTCGTCTCGGGCGCGCCGCCGGAGATGATTGCCACGACCGCCAGTTGGGCTATCTATGGCGCGGTCAAGGCATGGGTCAACACCCCCGACCGTCCGGCGGCGGAAGCGATTGTGCCGGTGATTCTGCAACTGGTACTTCCCATTTTGCAGACGGCAGGGGCTAGGGAGCCTGAGACCTTGTACGTCGCGCAGGGCTAGAACCTTTTAACGATGCTGGAGTTGGGTGGAGCACTGAGCAAAATGCGGCGTTCCTTCACTTCGTTCAGGATGACGGCGTGAGTGGTTCAGGATGACGGTGTAAAACAAGCGATAGAGAGATGTGACTGGCGTGTGGACAGGGGAGTTTCGCGAGTGGGTGCGGGAACGCGCCGTCGAGGCGGGGTTCGATACGGCTGGGGTGGCGGCTGTGTACGGAGCCGACAGCGACGCGGGTCGGGTGGATGCCGGTCGGTTTGCAAATTGGGTGGATGCGGGCCGAGCCGGGGAGATGGAGTACCTGAAGCGCAGGAATGATCAGGGGGTGCTGCTGCGCAGCGGCGTTGAGGTGGCGATGCCGTGGGCGCGGTCGGTGGTCGTCTGCGCGGTGAACTACAACGGGCAGGGGCCGCTTTCGATTGAGCGTGCGGGGATAGAGACGGGGTGGATTGCGCGCTACGCGTGGAGCGGAAGGACGGCGGCGGATGGGGAGCGGCTGGCTCCTTCGGACTATCACGATGAGATGCTGGGCCGATTGCGCGGAGTAGAGGCGGCTCTGCACGAGCGGTACGGGTGCGAGACTAGGTGTTATGTCGACACCGGGCCGCTGGTGGAGCGGGCGTCAGCGGCGAAGGCGGGGGTGGGATGGATTGGCAAGAATGCCTGCGTGCTGAATCAGAAGCTGGGATCGTGGCTGCTGCTGGGAGTGATTGTGACTTCGCTGGAGGTGGCGGAGGGTGATGCGTTGGAGATTGCAACAGACCGGTGCGGGAGTTGTACGCGATGTATCGATGCGTGTCCGACGGGGGCGCTGGTAGGGCCGCGGGAGATGGATGCTTCGCGGTGTATCGCCTATCTGACGATTGAGAAGAAGGGGGCGATTGCGGAGGAGTTTCGCGAGGCCATGGGACGGCAGGTGTTCGGGTGCGATATCTGCCAGGATGTGTGTCCGTGGAATCGAAAGGCTCCGATAGCGACAAGGGAAGGGATGCTGACGCGGCAGGAGATGGTGAATCCGGCGCTGGAGTGGCTGGCGGGGATGGATTCGGTGGAGTTTCGGCGGTGGTTCAAGGGCTCTCCCCTGGAGCGGACGCGAAAGAAGCGGCTGCACCGAAATGTGGCGATTGCGATGGGGAACAGCGGCGAGGCGAGATTTGTGCCGCAGTTGGAGTCCTGGAGCGCGGGCGAGGACGAGGTATTGGCGGAGAGTGCGCGGTGGGCGGTGGGGCGAATTCGCCGGACGGCGGAGAAGGACGAAGAGACGGCGGCGCTCTGCTAGCATCGAATGCAGCGGCGGTGGGTTTTATACGGCTGCCACGATTTTTCTATGGCCTCTACTGTTTCTGAGAAGACCGTTCCGCCTGAACCAAGCGAGCCAAAAGTTGCGCCCGAGGCAGCGAAGGTTGAACTGCCGCCGAAGCCTATCGAGGAAGTGCGCCCAGTGGTGGCGAAGAGCGGCTTCTGGGCGCAGATGGTGGCGCTGTTCCACTACCTGATGCGGACAGAGGTGCATACGTATGCGTTCAGCGTGGCGGCGAACGCGATTCTGTCGCTGTTCCCGTTTATTGTGCTGATGCTGACGGTCTGCCGCCGGGTGTTCCATTCGCGGTCGATGGAGACCGTGGTGGGCGAGATGATGAAGAGCTTTCTGCCGACAGGACAGGACTTTGTGATGCGCAACATGCAACTGCTGGCGCATCCGCATGAACGGACGGAGATCTTCTCGCTGGTAATGCTGCTGATTACATCGACGGGTGTGTTTCTGCCGCTGGAAGTTGCGCTGAATAATGTCTGGGGAGTGAAACAGAATCGCAGCTATCTACGTAACCAAGCTGTATCGTTGGGCCTGGCGCTTGCCGTGGGCGTGCTGGCGATGGCATCGGTTGCGTTTACGACGGCACAGGATACGGTGCTGGCGTGGGTCTTCTTTGGGCATACGCATAATGTGGTGTTCAACTTTGTTACGTTCAGCTTTATGAAGATTTGCGCGGGAATTGCAAGCATTCTGTTGTTCTTCCTGATCTACTGGGTGCTGCCGAACCGGAAGATTCCGGCGCTGTCTGTTCTGCCGACGGCGATTGTGACGGGACTGCTGTGGGAGGGCGCGAAGCATCTCTATATGCGCGCGCTGCCGTGGCTGGATTTTCAGGCAGTCTATGGCCCTTTTTATATCTCGGTCGGGCTGATGATGTGGGCATTCCTGTCGGGGCTGCTGCTGCTGGCAGGAGCACATTTTTCAGCGACGCGGTATGCGTTGTGGCTGGCCCGGCAAGAGGCACAGGAGAATAGGTCGTGATGCAGGATGCGTTCAAATCGCGGCTGCGGGGATGGGCCAGGCGTCCGCCGACGGGACTGGCGGGTGCGGCGTTCTGGCTGGCGCTGTGGTTCTGTGCGCTGCTGCTGCTGCGATTGTTGCCGGGCGGGCTGGGAACATTTTTCAATGTGATCGAGATCTTTGTCGGGATCGCGCTGGTGTCGGTCGCGGTGCCGTTGGCGTGGCAGATTGTGCGGCGGCGCATGTTGTGGAGCCTGCGCAACAAGCTGGTGCTGACCTATCTGCTGATCGGTCTGGCTCCGGTGGTGCTGTTCGTGACGCTGGTATCGATTTCGGCATATCTGGCGGCTGGTCAGTTCGCGATTCATCTGGCGGACTCGCGGCTGCAGGTGGAACTCAACCAGATGAGAGGCATGAATGCGCATCGCGCGGACCTGATTGCCCGCAGGCTGGAGGGAAAACCGTCGGCGGAGGAGGCGGAGGAGCGGAGCGGGACGGCTGGATTCGATGTGGCCCAGGTGGGATCGCGCCCGATGACGAAGGCGTTTGTCGACGGAGCGGCCATTCCTTTGGACCCAATTGCGGGTAAGACTCCGTTGGGCTTGCCACCATGGGCAGCACATTTAAATGGGAGAGAGTTCCACGGTCTTGTGCTCGATGGCGGCGATCTGTATCTCGTGGCGGAGCACCAGAGGCGGTTGACGGATGGGCGGGTGTTCACCCTTGTAAGCAGCCGAGCTATCGATGGCGCGTTGATGGATTCAATGGCAGCCGGACTGGGGCGCGCCGTTTTATTTCCGGAGAGGCTGGGAGGGATTGCGAATGGCCGCGAGAATGCGGCTGACACCGCCAAAGGAACAAAATCCGTCCATGCCGGCGGTATTAAAGCGGCGGGTGAGTCCAAGGGCGTTGTGGGTGGAAACGAGCTGCAAGGGACAAGCTTTTTAGATATCAGGGTGAGATTTTTATCGACGACGTCGATGATCGATTGGGGATCCGGAGACCACGACAACATTCTGATCGAGGTGGATTCGCGGCCGACGCTGCTGTACAAACAACTCTTTGGCGCATCTTTGGGTGGAGTGCTGACGAGCGGCTACCGGGATGGGTTGATTGCATTGTGCGTGGTGTTTGCGCTGATCGAGATGCTGGCGCTGTTCATGGCCATTCGGCTGAGCCGGACGATCACGGCGTCGGTCGCAGACCTGTATGAGGCGACGCTAGCGATCGACCATGGCAGGCTGGATCATCGGATCGGTGTCACGCGGCAGGACCAGCTTGCGGAACTGAGCCGGTCGTTCAATACGATGACGGGATCGCTGCAGCGGCTGCTGGTTGAGCAGAAGGAGAATGAGCGGCTTCAGAGTGAGATCTCCATTGCGCAGGAGGTACAGGCGAATCTGTTCCCGCACCACGTTTCGAATCTGGCGAATCTGGAGCTGCATGGGGTCTGCCGCCCGGCGCGGTCGGTGAGCGGAGATTACTACGACTTTCTGGTCTTCCACGAAGAGGCGAACGATGGGGTGCCGGCGCGGCGCGAGACCGGGGTCGGGATTGCGATGGGCGATATCAGCGGCAAGGGAATTTCGGCGGCGCTGTTGATGGCGACACTGCACTCGGCGGTGCGGGCCTACCGGTTTGCCAGTGAGGAGCTGGTGTACAGCGAATCGACGACGGCCGGGTTGATGGCGAGCCGCGAAGAGGGCGCAACCGATTGCGATGAGCTGTTTCAGTCGCCAGGACGCATTCTTTCGCTGCTAAACCGGCATCTCTTCCGAAGCACGCAGCCGGAGAAGTATGCGACGTTATTTCTGGCGCACTATGATGCGGCTTCGGCTATGCTGACGTACTCGAATGCGGGACAGTTGCCGCCGCTGGTGCTGGGCCGCGATGGAGCGATTCGCCGTCTGGACCAGGGAGGGACGGTTGTGGGCCTGATGGACGGGATGCACTATGACGAGGACCGCTTCCAGATGTGCGCGGGCGACATTATGGTGGCTTATTCCGATGGAGTGACGGAGCCGGAGAATGACTTTGGCGAGTTCGGAGAGGAACGGCTGATGGAGGTGGTGGCCCGGTATCGGGATCAGCCGCTGCATGTGATCTCAACCAAGGTGATGCAGGCGCTCGATGCGTGGATCGGGGCGGAGGAGCAGCCGGACGATATTACGCTGGTGCTGGCGCGGCAGGCTTAGGGTGTACTGACATGGTTGGACAGGGCAGCAGAGAGCCTATTCCGAGAGAGCTATAGGTCGGGCCTTCAGAGACTGCTGAAGAACTCCGTTGCGGTGCGTAAAGAGCCCTCAGCGGCTAAAGCCGCACTGCCAGCAAAGCATTTACGGCACGGCTGAAGCCGTGCCCTTAACAAAACTGGACTTTTTCAGCAACCTCCTTCAGCCCTTGCTTTCGGTGGTGCAGGATTCATGGGGCTCCCCCACCCGAGCGGGCAAAAAGCGCCCGCCGAGGACCCCGGTTCGCCCCATGCTGGTATGAAACGCGCCTTTGGCGCTTCCGATTCTTCTAAGGAGCCTCTGATTAAGTCCGGCTCTGTTAAGGGCACGGCTTCAGCCGTGCCGTAAGTGACTTGCCCGCAATGCGGCTTTAGCCGCTGAGGGAATCTTCGGAGACTTAATCAGACCTTCCCTAACGCTGTCGATGCTTGGGATTGATGCTTAGGATTTCAGCCGGAAGGCTTTGGTGACGATGGCGTTGGGTGAGCTTCCTGCCGGGAGGATTGTGAAGAGCGTCGGGCCGGTCTTGTCCTGGGTACGGAGGACGGAGACGTCGCCGGAGTGGGCGTCGGCGGCGAGGAGAAGATGCTCGTCGGCGGAGAAGGCGAGGGCATCAGGCCCGGAGCCGGTGTGGACGCTGTTGGAGACGCGACCGTCGTCGATGCTGTAGAGGCTGATGGAGTCGGCGCCGAAGTTGGAGACCCAGAGAGTGCTGTTGTCGCGGCTGACGAGGGCGTGCGAGGGCTTGTTGCCGATGGCCTGGGTCCAGCCGACTTCGTTGGTCCAGGTGGAGATCTCCGAGATGCTGTCGGCGTTGAAGTTGGAGACGAAGATCTCGCCGCCGTCGGGCTTCATGGCGAGATTGACGGGAGCATCGCCGACATCGAGTAGGGTGAGCAGGTGGTCGACCATCAGGGCCGGAGCCTGTTTCGCAGCCCAGGAGGAGGGATCGGCGGCGAGGTTGATGGCCATGACCTGATGCCCGGAGGAGCAGGCGATGAAGGCCTTGGAGGAGTCGGGGAGGATCACCGCGTCGGTGGCTCCGGGGCAGCCGGAGAAGGCGTCGCGAAAGCGCAGGATATGCGCAGGCGGGACGGCGGATTCAGCGGACTCGGAGTAAGGGGCGATGCTGTAGACGGAGACGCTGCCGCTTCCGCGGTTGGTGACAACAAGGGTGCGGTTGTCGGGCGAGATGCGGGCGAGGCCGGGCTGCTCGCCGGTGCCGGCGACGGCGATCTCGCGCCGCTTGTCGAGATCGATGACGCTGACGTTATTGGAGCCGGAGTTGGCGACGTAGGCGCGGCGGCCGGTGTTGTCGACGCTGATGAAGTAGGGCTGGCGATGGACGGGGATGGTGGCGACGACGCGGTTGGATTCGGTGTCGATGACCGAGACGGTGCCGGAATCGGTGTTGACGACGTAGACTTCGTTGCGGACGGGGTTGACGGCGAGGCCGGTGGGGTTGGAGCCGACCTGCAGGGTGCGGTCCTGGCGGAGATAGACGAGGTCGAGCACGGTGACGGTGTTGGAGCCGCCATTACTGATGTAGGCGAACTCGTGGTATCCGGCGGGAACGTCGGGAAAACGGTTGCGATGGCAGCCGATGCAGGTGGCCAGGAGCGCGAGCGCAGCGGCGGCGAGGGGTCGAGAGGCGGAAAGAACACGGGGGGTTGGCACTGTTGCGAGTCTATCGGGGAGGGTTGGCGGGGGCAAGGGGCGGTGTTGCTGGCAGGGAGTCATCCTAGGCAGAGGAAAGGCTTAACACCGATTTGCGAGGATGAACACTGATTAGAAACAGGCAACGGCAAAAGGCGTGGTGGATTGAATATTGATGACCCCATCCTTTTCGCAAAGGTGCGAGAAGATGGGGCCATCCGAGATGGGTGATTTTGCAAACAAGTAACGGTGGACTAGTTGCGCGGGCCTTTGGTGCGGAGCCACTGGCGGGTGATCCAG
The DNA here is from genome assembly GCA_041691575.1 of Terriglobales bacterium. GTDB lineage: Bacteria > Acidobacteriota > Terriglobia > Terriglobales > Acidobacteriaceae > Edaphobacter. The sequence continues at coordinate 35,224 of JBEPUJ010000012.1, read as the reverse complement.
CCGAGGTAGCCGAGTTGAATGGCCCAGACGGCGATGTATGCGATCACGAGATGGCTGTGTTCCATGGTGCTCATATTGAAGAAGGATTGCCAGGTCATGGGGCGGTCTCCAGAGATGCTTCGATGGCAGTGAGTGCGTCGTCCTGTTCGGCGAGCTGGCGGCGGCGTTCGAGGGCGAAGCGGAAGAGTATGATGAACACGCCCCACAGGCCCCAGCCGAAGACGTTCCAGAGGAAGGCGGGCCACATGGAAGGGTCGAGGCTGCCGTTGCCGCTGAAGACGGGCGAGGGATGCTGGGTGCGCCACCAGTGAATCGACATGTAGACGATAGGAACATCGACCGCCGCGAAGACGGAGATGACGGCGGCGAGGGTGTTGGACTCCCCGGAGGAGGAGAAGCGGCGCAGCAGCAGGTAGCTGACGTAGAGCAGCCAGAGCAGGAGATAGGTGGTGAGGCGTGCGTCCCAGGTCCACCAGATGCCCCAGGAGGCGCGGGCCCAGAGCATGCCGGTCAGCAGGCCGATGCTGACGAAGACGACGGTGACTTCAGCCGAAGCGAGCGCCAGCGCGTCGGCGGCGAGCGCCTTGAGCGGGTCGCGCCGCCGCCAGTAGAGATACGCCAGCGAGGCGAAGAAGTTGACGTAGGGAAAGATGAGCCCCATCAGGGCTGACGGGACGTGGTAGTAGAAGATGCGCTGGACATCGCCCATCGTCGCTTCGGTGGGGGCGATGAAGATGGCTTCACGGAAGCCGACGGCCAGGATGGCGAGGGCACCGAAGAACCAGAGCCAGGCGGCGTTGCGGAGAATGGCGGGGCGAATCACTATAGGCATAATTTTACCGCGAATCTTCTTTCTTTCTGATACGCGAACAGGCTATTCGGCGTTGAGGACGGTGTCAAAGAGGAGCAGGCAGATGATGGTGAAGATGATGTCGTAACCGGCTAACTGGATGATCCAGCTATTGATCTGGATGGGGTCGAGACCGGCGGTGAGAACGCCGGTAGTGGCCTGAACCATCTCGAGCAGCGCGGGCAGCGAGATGGGCAGAAGTAGCAGGGGGAGAAGGAGTTCGCGGTTGCGGGTGCGCAGGCCGAGGACGGCGAAGAAGGTCCCGTTGACGACCAGCGCCCAGGTGCCTAAGGGAAGAATAATGGCAAGTAGCCAGGGATTGCCGAGGACATGGAGGTTGTAGAAGACGACGAAGACGGGGGCCAGAACGGCTTCGACGACCAGGACGAAGATCATGTTGGCGAGGGCTTTGCCGAGGAAGAGCGCGGAGGCGGGGGCGGGAGCCATGCGCTGGGCTTCGAGGACCTGATTGTTCTGCTCGCGGGTCCAGGACTGGTTGAGCGCGGTGACGGTGGCGAAGAGCAGCGCGACCCAGAGGATGCCGCCCGAGATCTGGCGGGAGACGGCGGCGGTGGGATCGAAGGCCAGCGAGAAGACGACGACGACCAGCAGCGAGAAGAAGAGCATCCCGTTGATGGAGTCGCGGGAGCGCCACTCGATGCGGAGGTCTTTGCGGAGGTGACCGAAGACGTGGCCCAGATAGCTGGTGAGATCGTTCATTTCGTCAGGTCGGCCAGGGTGGCGCTGGCGGCGCGAAGGTAGTCGGCTGGGGCGAGGATGAGTTGCAGTCCGCGTTGTCCGGCAGAGATGGAGATGAGGTCGTGCAGCTCGATGGTCTCGTCGGCGTAGGCGGGGAAAGGCTTGCGGGCTCCCATGACGGTGACTCCGCCGCGAATGTAGCCGGTGAGGGGTTCGACTTCCTTGAGCGAGACCAGCTCGGTCTTTTTTGCGTTGGCCGCGTGGGCGAGTTTCTTGAGATCGAGTTCGGCGTCGCCGGGGATGACAGCGAATAAGTGCTCCCCGGAATTGGTGTGAGCGAGGAGGGTCTTGAAGACCTGCTCCGGGGGCATGCCGATCTTGCGGGCGACTGAGATGGCGGTGAGGTCGTCGGGGTCCACCTCGTAGGGGCGCAGCTCGTAAGAGATATGGAGGCCGTCGAGCAGGCGGGCGGCGTTGGTCTTGGCGGGCGGCTTCACTGGAGGCCTCCCGCGATGATCTGACCGTTGCGCATGGTGATGGTGGCGTCGGCGATGGGTTCGGCGAAGTGAGCCTGATGAGTGGTGATGAGGATGGTGCGGCTTCCGGCTGTGCCGTCGGCGGTGTGGACGGGCCAAGTGCGGAAGTCGGCGAGGAGCTCGACCATGTGATGGGCAGAGGCTACGTCGAGGTTTGAGAAAGGCTCGTCGAGCAGAAGGAGTTCGGGGTCGGTCTGGAGGACGCGGGCGAGCGAGGTGCGCTGGCGCATGCCTTGGGAGTATTGCCCGAGGGGACGGGTGAGATGGGGGTCGAGGCCGACGGCGCGGAGGGCAGACTCCGGATTGCCGACACAGGCGCAGCCACCTTCGCGGTGCAGGCGGGCGAAGTAGGTGAGGTTCTCCATGGCAGTCAACTCGTCGTAGAGCATGGTGGAGTGGCTCATGTAGGCCATGCGGCTGCGCTGCTGGTGTGGAGGCTCGGAGAAGACGGCGACGCTGCCCCGGCTGGGGGTGATGAGACCGGCGACGACGCGCAGGAGAGTCGATTTTCCTGCTCCGTTTTCACCGACGATGACGGTGCAGGAGCCAGCTTTAAACGTGGCGGAGACATTGCGAAGAGCGGCGAAGGTGCCGTAGATCTTGGAGACGGAGAGGAGTTCGGCAGCAACGCCGGATACGCCGGGGGTGCCGTCGATGGGCTGGGCTGACTTCTCCATTTATTTTTTGAAGTCGGCGGGCAGCGCGGTCGCTGTGGAGGTCGTTTCGGCGGGTTTGGCGGCCGGAGCGTACTTGGAGGCGCACTTGGCCTGGAGTTGTGTGGCGTGGAAGACGCCGTCCTGGCCGAAGGTGCCTACGGCGAGCGCCTGTGCATCGTCTTTGAAGGTGTCGGGCGGTGGCTCGACGCCTTTATAGCTGACCTTGAGCGTATGGTTCTGCTCGAGCAGTTCGAAATCGACGTAGGTGCCGGTGCGGTGAATGCTGCCCGGAGCTACGTTGCCGGCGACGCGCAGATGGCGCACGTATGCCTTATTGCCCATGGCCTGGAGCTCACTGATGGTGACGTAGTAGCTCTTGTTGTCGCGAACACCAGTGAAGGCTAGATAGCCCATGGTGGCCACGATGATGACTGCGGCAATGATGATCTTCGCGGGGCTCTTATGGTTGGTAGGCATGGCGTATGCATGTAAGTCTACGGTTTTGGACGCGGTTTGGGTAGGGGTAGCTTCTTTTCTATCCGGCGGGTCGATTATCGAAGCAGTTGACAGGGAGTTGTGGGCTGCTTTGGGCTTTGGTTTAAGAACCTGTTCTGAAACTGCTCTGTCTGTTCATCAATTTTCTGGGAAGAACAGGCATGGGAGGAGCGAAGGCAAAATACAGGGATCTCTCCACTCCGCCGGGCGATAGAACCGCGCGGCTCCGGTCGAGATGACGTGGTTAGGCGACGGGACGATGTGATCGCGTTTGATGGCGTCTGGGAGCAGCGGGATGGCGGTGCTTTTTGTGGTGCAACTGACTGGACAGGGGCGGGCCGGAAGCAGGATCGGCAGCGTATACTTACTCGATAACAGCGGTACGAATTGGGGACAAAGAATGAGCATCAATGGCAATGGTCAGCACACCAATGGCAATGGGTACAAGGTTCCGACCGGGCGGGCGGAGTGGATCGTCAAGCGCAAGGCCGAGGCGGAGCGGACGGGCGACACCAATATGTCGCAGATGCACTTTGCGCGCAAGGGGCTGATCACGGAAGAGATGGCTTATGTGGCCCAGCGGGAGAAGATTGCGGCGGAGTTGGTGCGGAGCGAAGTTGCTAAGGGCACGATGATTATTCCGGCCAACATTAACCACGTTGAGCTGGAGCCGATGGCGATTGGGGTGGAATCGCTGTGCAAGATCAATGCGAACATCGGCAACTCTGCGATCGTCTCGGATGTGGACGAGGAGTTGCGGAAGCTGCATACCGCGGTGCATTTTGGCGCCGATACGGTGATGGACCTTTCGACGGGCGGCGATATCCCGATGATCCGGGAGCAGATTCTGCGACACAGCCCGGTGCCGATCGGGACGGTGCCTTTGTATGAGGCCTTGACCCGGGTGAAGCGGCTGGAGGATTTGAACATCGACCTCTACCTCGAAGTGATCGAGGAGCAGGCGCAGCAGGGCGTGGACTACTTTACGATCCATGCCGGGGTCCTGATTCAATATGTTCCCCTGGTGGCAAAACGCATCACCGGCATCGTGAGCCGGGGCGGCGCGATTCTGGCGCAGTGGATGACGAGCAACCACAAGCAGAATTTTCTGTACGAGAACTTCGACCGCATCACCAAGGTGATGGCCAAGTACGATGTGAGCTACTCGCTGGGTGACGGGCTGCGTCCCGGCTGCGTGGCCGATGCTTCCGATGAAGCGCAGTTTGCCGAGCTGAAGACGCTGGGCGAATTGACGCGGCAGGCGTGGAAGAGCGACGTGCAGGTGATGATCGAAGGGCCGGGGCATGTGCCGCTGGACAAGATCAAGGAGCAGGTCGACAAGGAAGTCGAGCTTTGCGACGGCGCTCCGTTCTATGTGCTGGGACCGCTGGTGACCGATATCGCTCCGGGCTACGACCACATCACCAGCGCGATCGGCGCGGCGATGATCGGCTGGCACGGCGCGGCGATGCTTTGCTATGTGACTCCGAAGGAGCATCTGGGACTGCCGAACGAGAAGGACGTGAAGGACGGCATCATCGCCTACAAGATTGCTGCACACGCGGCCGATATTGCGCGGCACAGGCCGGGAGCGCAGGACCGCGACGATGCGATCTCGTATGCGCGCTACACCTTCGACTGGGACAAGCAGTTTGCCCTGTCGCTCGATCCGGACACGGCACGCGGGATGCACGACGAGACGCTGCCGGATGAGTATTACAAGGAAGCCTCCTTCTGCTCGATGTGCGGGCCGAAGTTCTGCTCAATGAACTGGTCGAGCAAGGTCGATGAGTTCAATGCGAAGGAGCATGGACTGAAGAAGACCGACCTGACGCAGATTGTCTCGGAGCAGATGGCATTGCGGGGATAGTTCTGCAAGAAGAAAATAGATAAGGCCGCATCCTTTTGGGATGCGGCCTTATCTGCGTCTGGCGGCTATTTTGTGGCGGCTTCGAGGGTGGTGGCGGCGCGATTGAGGGCTTCGCCGAGGACGGCTAGCTGGGCCTGAGCGCGGGGCGCGTCGGCGGCTTCGATGGCTTCGTTGACGCCGGGAATGACCACGGCTGCGTAGCCGGTATATTCGCCGGGCGCATAGATGGTGTGTTTGTACCAGGGCCGGCGGGGAAGACCTTCGGGGTTCAGCAGGTCTCCTTCGGCGGCGCGCAGGGCGTGGTTGAGTGAAGCTGCGTCGGCGGGTGGATTGGTCTGGATTTTGTAGATGACAGCGCCAGCTGCGGCGAATCGCCGGGCGGCGGCGAGGGTGGTGGTGAAGTCGAGCTTCAAGCCGGATTTCTTGGCGTGGCGCTGAGCGTCTTCGATGTAGTCGACGATCTCCTTGCCGTAGAGCTGGTAGTCATAGGGCAGGACATCGGTGTCGGCCATATGGAGGATTTCAAGACCGAAGACGCGGGCCTGCTGCTGCTCGTAGACGAAGGTGGGATCGGCGAATTTGATGAACCAGTTGTAGTCGTCGAAGGTGGAGTGATAGACGCCGTAAGGGCCTTCGGAGCCGATGTCGGTGGAGGGAACGCCGAGGTGCTGGATGAAGGGTGTGTAGTCGGAGCCGGAGCCGAGATTTTCGATCGGTACACCGGATGTCGCGGCAGATTTGTGGCCGTGATCCTGAGCTTCATTACTGGCTTGACGGGTCTTCGTCCACTGATCCTTCCATTGGTCGTAGACGGTGCCGCCTTTGGGGCTGGGAACGCGGGCCGTTACCTCGCGCAGGAACTGTTTGAGCGATGGGACGGCGGCAGCATTGAAGTTCGGCCCGGAGACGCCGACGTCGGTGTTGAAGTAGGCTACGGCGCGGCTGAGGTGAGCGGCGTTCTGCTCGGCCCACTCGGTTGAACCGATGAGGCCCGGTTCCTCGGCGTCCCAACTGGCGATGACGATGCGGCGTTTGGGCTTCCAGCCTTGCTTAAGGAGGCCGCCGAGGCCGTGGACGGTTTCGAGCATGGCGGCGGTGCCGCTGACCGGATCGACGGCTCCGTAGACCCAGGCGTCGCGGTGGTTCCCGGCGACGACCCAGTCGTCCTTCTGGGCGGGATCGGTGCCGTCGATGGTGCCGATGACGTTCCAGATGGTGCGGCGGGCGTAGTCCTGCTCGAGATGCATGTGGACGGTGACCTTGCCGCTGCCTCCGAGATGGTAGGTGAACGGGAGCGAGCCTTGCCAGCCGTCAGGTACGTCGGGGCCGTCCAGCGCTTTGAGAATAGGTGCGGCATCTTTATAGGAGAGAGGGTTGGAGGGGATGGAGGGTACGTTGACGGGCAGTTTGATGCGTTGGGAGTCGGGGAGATCGGGCGTGGAGGCTATGCCGGGAGTCTCGGGGTCGCCGGGATAGATTGGCAGGAACTGGACTGATCCTCGTTGGACGCCGGATGCGGGACGGAAAGGACCTTTGGGATAGGAATCGCCGCGAAAGAAGCCGTCATCGGCAGGGTCGGAGTAGATGAGGACGCCCTTGGCTCCATACTGCTGCGCGATGTAGACCTTGACGCCGCGGAAGTTGGCTCCGTAGCGGACGAGGACGATCTTGTCTTTAACGCTGATGCCGAGGCTGGCGAGCTTTTTGAAGTCGGCGAGGGTGCCGTAGTTGGCGTAGACGACCGGTGCGGTGACGTCGCCGGAGGGAGAGAATCCATTAAAGGCTGTCAGGATGCGAGGGTCGTCTTGAAAGGCGTCGCCGCCGTATTTGGCGGGATCGACATGCTCAGGCGTGGGGCCGGACATGAGCTTGTTTCCGCTGGCGTCGAAGGCCTCTACCAGGATACTGGCGGGCTTGTTGAGGAGCACCTTGTAGGGGACGATGCTGGTTTCAAGACCGGCGGCTTTGAACTTTTCGGCGACGTAGAGGGCGGTCTTGTAGTCCTCGGGCGAACTGGCCCAGTGAGGCTCGGCGGTGAGGATTTTGAGATGCTCTCCGGCGAGCTTTGCATCGGGGATGGCCATGAAGGCAGCGTCCCATTTGGCTTGCTGAGTGAAGTCACGGTAGCCAAAGACGGGTTGTGGAGCCGGTGTCTGCGCGGGAACGGTGAGAGCGGCGAGGAGGGGCAGGCAGGCCAGAGTGCGGAGGAAGATCAAAGGGGAGTCCTCGAGGTCGAGATGATTCAGGGTATCGCAAGAGCGGATTCCCTGGCTTCTCCGAAAAGTAGATGGAGCCCCTGGATCGATGAAAGTGAGATGGAGGGATTAGTTGTTTTTATGTTGCTGTATCCATTGGAGCAATGGCACTAACATAGAGAGATACCAAGCAAAATAAGGCGGAGAAGTGTCTACACAGATTATTGGGGGAGCGGAAGTAGAGGCACCCAAGCCAGTGGCAGAGGGCGCGCTGTTTCATGTACTGACAGCGGTAAGTTTCTGCCATCTGCTGAACGACATGATGCAGTCCCTGCTGCCATCGATTTATCCGATCCTGAAGGGTTCGTTTCATCTGGACTTTGGACAGATCGGGCTGATTACATTGACTAACCAGATCACGGCGTCGTTGTTGCAACCGTTTATCGGCCACTTTACCGATCGCAAGCCTATGCCGTACTCACTGCCAATTGGCATGACGGTGACTTTAATCGGGCTGACTCTGCTTGCCGTGGCGCATAACTTTACTCTGCTGCTGATTGCCGCCTCCTTGATTGGAGTCGGGTCTGCCGTCTTTCATCCGGAGTCGTCGCGGGTGGCCCATATGGCGTCAGGCGGACAGCATGGGATGGCGCAGTCATTCTTTCAGGTGGGCGGAAACACCGGGTCGGCGATCGGGCCGCTGCTGGCCGCGTTTATCGTGCTGCCGATAGGACAGGCGGGCATCGGCTGGTTTACACCGGCGGCGTTGCTTGGCATCTCGGTGCTGATATGGGTGGGCGGATGGTACAAGGCGCGGCTGGTGCATCTGCAAAAACGGCCGGTAAAACATGCGGAGCACGCGATTACCCTGCCACGGAAGAAGGTGATCTCAGCGATCGCCGTTCTGGTGGCGCTGATCTTCTCGAAGTATTTTTATCTGGCCAGCATTACCAGTTACTACACCTTCTACCTGATCAACCGGTTTCATGTGTCGGTGCAGAGCTCGCAGCTTCACCTGTTTGCCTTTCTGGGAGCGGTCGCGGCAGGCACGCTGATTGGCGGTCCGATTGGCGACCGGGTAGGGCGCAAGCTTGTGATGTGGTGCTCGATCCTTGGGGTGCTTCCTTTTACCCTGTTGTTGCCCTATGCGAACCTCTTCTGGACCGGAATACTGAGCGTCATTATCGGGTTCGTGATCGCGTCGGCATTCTCGGCGATCCTGGTTTACGCGCAGGACCTGGTTCCGGGACGGGTGGGAATGATCTCCGGCCTGTTCTTTGGATTTGCGTTTGGGTTGGGCGGGATTGGAGCGGCGGTGCTGGGCAAGCTGGCCGATGCGACCAGCATCATCTTCGTGTACAAGGTGTGCGCGTATCTGCCCGCGATTGGTCTGCTGACTGGATTTCTGCCGAACATCGAGAGAAGGCGTCGGGCTGAGTCTGCTGCATAGCGATAGCTTGTGAGGAATTGGACCCGGCGGGAGGATACTCTCGCCGGGTTTCTTTCTGAGTGCGGTTTAGCCTAAGCTGCCGGCTGGCCGCAGAACTTGCAGCGATGCGCGGCGAGAGGAATCTCCGAGAGGCACTCTACGCAGGTCTTGTTGGTCACTGCTTCGGGGCCTTTTACCTTGGCCATCAGGTGGTTGGCTGGAAGCACGAGAAAGAAGTAGATGACGAAGGCGAGCAGCAGGAACGCGATGACCGCGTTGATGAAGTTGCCGTAGGTCACTACGCCACCGTTGACGTTCGCAACGAGGGCGGAGAAATCCGGTTTTCCGACGAGGGCGGCTATCAGGGGATTAATGATGTCCTTGGTAAGGGACGCGACGATCGATGAGAAAGCCACGCCGATGATGACAGCAACAGCCAGATCCAGGACATTGCCACGCAGGATGAAGTCACGAAAGCCTTTTAGCATCGGTTGATCTCCTTGAAACTGTAAGTGATGGTCCAGAAACACGCCGAGTATACGCCAGCTTCGTTCAAATGGGTTAGCGCTCAACCGGGATTACGTGAATGGTTATTCACTGAGTATCTGGGGCTGGGTTTCGAAGTCGTCGCCGAAGGTGAAGCGCTCGACGACCATGCAGAAGATATGCTCGAGGGCGAGATGCGACTCCTGGATATTCATGGTGACAGCGGAAGGAATGACGATGTTGTAGCTACAGAGTTCGCGCATCGTGCCGCCGTCGTTGCCGGTGAAGCCGATCGTGGTGATCCCCATCTTCTGAGCCTGGTGCAGGGCCTTGACGATGTTGGGGGAGTTGCCGGAGGTGGAGATGCCGAGGAAGACGTCGCCGGGCTGGCCGAGAGCTTCAACCTGGCGCTCGAAGATGCGGTCGAAGCCAAAGTCGTTGCCGGTGGCAGTGAGGATGGAAGAGTCGGTGGTGAGGGCGATGGCGCGGAGGGCCGGGCGGTTAACGCTGAGGCGGACGACAAACTCGGCTACCAGGTGCTGGGCGTCGGCGGCAGAGCCACCATTGCCAGCGACGAGCAGCTTGTGGCCGGACTTCATCGCTTTTGCCGTCAATTCGCCGATGCTGATGATGGTATCGGCGATGTGCGGGTCGTCGAGGACAGCCTGCATGGTCGCGATGGATTGAGTCAATTGCTTTTGAACGAGTTCCTTCATCGGGCTCCGTTGTATTCCTTCGGTGATTTTATCGTGGTGGCATTTCTCCACGGTTAAGCCTCAGATTAATGCGGGCAGAACGATGGAGGCGCGGGATACAATTTGTTCGCTGCGCAATAGGATGCTTTGCGGTACGACAGGAGATGTAGACCGGATGATGGCGAAATTGCTGAGGATGGGTGGGGTCGGTGGGAGCGTGCTGGCGGTGGTGTTGAGCGCGGGAATGGCGCAGGGGCAGAAGGCCCCGGACGCTACAGTGGGCAAGACGATGCTGCTGTGGCCCGATGGCGCTCCGGGTGCCCAGGGAACTGCGGATGTGGACCAGCCAACGCTGACGGTTTATCTGCCGTCGGGGGTAAATGCGACCAAGACGGGAGTGGTGGTCGCTCCGGGGGGAGGGTATCAGCATCTGGCGATTGAGAAAGAGGGCACGGCGATAGCGCAGTGGTTGAATGCGCAGGGAGTTGCAGCATTTGTGCTGAAGTACAGGCTGGGGCCGACCTATCACAACCCCATCGAACTGGGAGATGCGCAGCGAGCGATACGGATGGTGAGGGCTCATGCGGCAGAGTATGGCGTGGCCGAGGATCACATTGGCATGTGCGGCTTCTCAGCGGGCGGACATCTGACGGCCACGGCGGGGGCACACTTTGATGCGGGCAATTCCAGCGCGACGGATCCGATCGATCGGCAGGGAAGCAGGCCTGATTTTCTGATTCTCGGCTACCCGGTGATTACGCTTGAGGCTCCGTATGCGCATACCGGCTCGCGGAAGTATCTGCTGGGGGATGCCCCTGATCCAGCCCTGGTGCAATCGCTGTCGGCGGAGTTGCAGGTGACGAAGGAGACTCCGCCCACCTTCTTGTTCTCGACGACGGATGATAAGACGGTTCCGGTGATGAACAGCGTGCTGTTCTATTCGGCGCTGGTGAAGGCCGGAGTTCCGGCGGAGATGCATCTGTTTCAACATGGCGCGCATGGAGCAGGACTGGCCGCTGCGAATCCGGAGCTGAGTGTGTGGCCGGATCTACTGATTAAGTGGATGAGAGAGCGAGGTTATGCCGCGCCTGCGGGCGCAGCGGCGGGACAGGCAGCCACGGCAGGGAACTGACTGCAAGGAACGGGCTGAAGGAATGGGCTGAAGGACGAACAATGACGGTTACAGAATTTGCAGCGGCGGACGGCGAGGAGTTTACAGGAGCACTGCTGGCGCTGTGGTGGGATGGCAAGGAGGATTGGCAGAAGGCCCATGAGGTTGCCCAGGACGTGCCGGGAGCGGACGGAGCGTGGGTCCATGCGTATCTCCACCGCAAGGAGGGCGATGTGGGGAACGCTGCGTACTGGTATCGGCGAGCAGGACGTCCCATGGCAGAGGGCGATCTACGGATGGAGTGGGAGGGCATTGTGGGAGAGCTGCTGGCGCGACGCCATCGCGTCGATTCGACTGATTTACTCAGGGGAAGATGAATTTTGTGCTTTGCATCGTGTCCTATTTTGTGTAGATTAAATTCATCAGCACAAAATGTGGCTTCTGCTCCCCTGTTGCAGCGAAGCTTGTTGTTGCTCTTTATCTAACCGCCATGTCCGCGGGTTTACCAAAGTACCTCTTTCATCAAAAATCCCTGAAAAAGAGTGGTGAACGCATGCGCATACGAGCTGTCAAGGTATTCCTCGCATTTTTGTTTGTTCTGATATTTGGCGGATCGGTTCTGTGTGGATCGGCAGCGATGGCGCAGACGCCTGCGACGTCTCAGACAGATCGTATTGCCGCACTTGAAAAACAGGCCGCGGATAATGCGACTGCGATTGCAGCGGCGCAGACGGCGGGAGACAACGGCTGGATGCTGGTCTCGGCAGCGCTGGTGCTGATGATGAGTGGACCCGGGTTGGCGCTGTTCTATGGCGGCCTGGTACGCAAGAAAAATATTCTGGGAACGATGATGCAGACCTTCGCCATGATGGCTGTCATCACCGTTCTGTGGGCGCTGCTGACTTACTCGCTGGCCTTCAGTAGTGGGAACGCCTTTATCGGCGGGCTGCACAATATGTTTTTACACGGCGTGGGGCTGGCGCCGGACCCGGCTTATGCGGGGACCATCCCGTTGCAGACCTTCATGGTTTATCAGATGATGTTCGCCATTATCACGCCAGCGCTGATTACCGGGGCGTTTGCCGAGCGGATGAAGTTTTCGGCGATGCTGGTGTTCATGGTGCTGTGGGCGATCATCGTCTATAGCCCGATGGCACACATGGTCTGGGGCAAGGGCGGGCTGCTGAATGCAACCGGATTGCTCCCCTGCCTGGATTTCGCGGGCGGAACCGTGGTGCATATCACCTCCGGTGTATCAGCCCTGGTGACGGCGCTCTACCTGGGCAAGCGGATTGGATATCCGAAGATCCCGATGCCGCCGCACTCAGTAGTGTTGAGCTTTGTGGGCGCATGCCTGTTGTGGGTAGGCTGGTTCGGATTCAACGCCGGGTCGGCTCTGTCGGCAGGCACACTGGCGACCTCGGCGTTCGTGGCGACTCAGTTTGGCGCGGCGGCGGCGGTGATTGGATGGTCGGCTTTGGAGTGGATGCGGCAGGGCAAGCCGTCAGCTTTGGGAGCGATCTCAGGCGCGGTGGCCGGGCTGGTGGCGATTACGCCGGCAGCCGGATTCGTAACGCCGATGTCGGCGTTGTGGATCGGACTGATCGCCGGCGCATTTTGCTACTTCATGGTCGTGAAGGTGAAGAGCTGGTTCGGCTATGATGACTCGCTCGACGCGTTCGGGATCCACGGCGCGGGCGGAACGCTGGGAGCGTTGCTGACCGGAATCTTTGCCAGCAGCGCGATCAATCCTATCTTCGGGGCGGGGAAGCCGACCGGTCTGCTGGAAGGGAACTGGCGTCAATTATTCCATCAGGCGTTCGGTATCGGGCTGGCCTGGACCATTTCGATCGTGGGTACGCTTATCATTCTGTTCGTGGTGGATAAGACGATCGGGTTGAGGGTGAGCGAGGAAGACGAGCGCGTCGGATTGGACCTGACGCAACACGGCGAAGAGGGTTACGATTGGGCTCACTAGCTCTTAGTGGGGGGCCGCAGTTCAACGAGATTGAAAGCGCGAGAGGACACTCCATATGCAGAAGATTGAAGCGGTGATTCAACCATCGAAACTGGATGCTGTGAAAGATGCGCTGGTCGATATCGGCGTTGAGGGAATGACGATCACCGAGGCCCGCGGTCACGGGCGTCAAAAAGGTCACACTGAGTTCTATCGGGGACGAGAGTACTCGGTTGACCTGCTGCCGAAGGTGAAGCTGGAACTGGTGGTGAAGGACGAGATGCTGGACAAAGCCGTCGCTGCGATCCTGACGTCGGCACGAACGGGCACGATCGGCGATGGCAAGATCTTTGTCTCGAAGATCGATGAGGCCATTCGTATCCGGAACGACGAGCGAGGCGAGTCCGCGCTTTAGCGCTCTTTATAAGGGATTCCTGATGGGCGGTATGGAAGTCTCGCCCATCAGGAAGGAACGCTTTTCAGCAGCCTCTCTGGGCTTGGGTTTTCTTTGAGGAAAACAACGTGAGCACAAACGAGTCTATTGGTAGCGGGATGCGCAGCAAGTATCAGGCAAGAATGCTGGAGATTCGGGCTGGGTTCCATGCAGGCGCGTCGGGCGCTGCGACGATCGCCGCGCGGACAAAGGCTCTGGATGAATTGGCGAGCGGGCTTTGGGCGCAGGAAGTTCAGCAGGACCGGCGGCTGGCGACCGGAATTGCGTTAGTTGCAGTTGGCGGCTACGGTCGGGCGCAGTTGTTTCCTTATTCGGATGTGGATCTGCTGTTTTTGCTCAATGGGCGGCTCGCCGAAAAAGATGTGAAGGACGCGATCCGTCGCGTGAACCAGGAGATGTGGGACACCGGGATACGGATCTCTCCGACGACTCGGAAACTACAGGAATGTGAGCGCTTCGATGAGGAGAATGCCGAATTTGCGGTTGCGCTGATGGACCACCGGCTGATTACCGGAGATACGGTTCTCTATAGAAAGCTGGCCGAGCAAACCATACCGAAGCTGCTGCTGCGGGAGCAGAAGGGATTGATGGCGCGGTTGACGGAGCTGACACGGGCGCGCCATGCGAAGTATGGAGATACCCTCTTCCATCTGGAGCCGAACATCAAAGATTGCCCGGGCGGGCTGCGCGATATCCATGTATGTGACTGGATGACGTTGCTGCGCGGGATAGGGCCGGTGGCGGGCGCTCGCGTCTCGCGAAATGGAAATTCTGAAGAGGATGGTGAGTTTCGCAAGGCTGTGGAGTTTCTATGGCTGGTGCGATGTTTTTTGCACTACCGGCATGAGCGCGACGACAATTCGCTGGACTGGCAGGCCCAGGATGCGGCGGCTGCAGCGGGCGTTGGAATGGGAACGGGAATGTCGGGGGATGCTCCGACCAGCGCCGATGCGGCTTATTGGATGCGGTTCTATTTCCGCCATGCGCGGCGGATCGAGCGGCGGGTGGAGCGGATGATGGAAGAGGCTCCCCTGGACAAGCCGCGGTTGAAGCTGCTAGGTGGCCTGAGGCGGGAGCGCCACACGGAGCCTTTGCAGCAGGGCTTTCATGTGGAACGCGGACGTATTGTGTTCGATGCCCTGGCCGCAGATGGGAATGGCGATTCGGTGCAGGACCCGGCACAGGATCCCGACATTGTGCTGGATGTATTTGAGGTCATGTCGCGGACCGGCTGCACTCTGGGTGAGGACGCCGAACAGCGGCTGCTGCACGCGCTGCCAGTGCTCTCTGCACACCTCGAGGAGGGGCCGGCGCTATGGCAGCACCTCCAGAAGATTTTGACCGGACGCCATGCCGGGGATGCGCTGCGGACGATGCATGTGCTGGGCGTGCTGGAACTGCTGATCCCGGAGTTTCACGGGATCGACGCTCTGGTGATTCGCGATGCGTACCACCGCTATACGGTGGACGAGCATACCTTTGTGCTGATCGATACGCTGCATGGGCTGGAGCGCGAGCAGGAGGGACCCATGGCCCCGTGGGCCGCACAGTTTTCGCGGTTGCTGCGCGAGCTTCCGCATCCTGGGCTGTTGTATCTGGCGGCGCTGATGCATGACACCGGCAAGGGCCGCAGCACGGACGACCATGCGCAGGAGAGCATGAGGATGGCCCAGAGCGTGTTGGAGCGGCTGGAACTGGATTCGTATGAGAGTGGCATGGTGAGCAGCCTGATTGCGAATCATCTGGAGATGTCGATCGCTGTGCGGCGGGACATCTTCGACCGGCAGACGGTGCGAGCCTTCGCGGGAAAGGTGCAGACGCCGGAGGCTCTGCGCATGCTGACCTTGTTTACCTATTCGGATATCAATGCGGTACATCCCGATGCGCTGACGCCGTGGAAGGCGGAGAACCTGTGGCGGCTCTATATCGCGACGTCGAACTATCTGGACCGCAATGTGGACGAAGAGCGGGTAGGCGCGCAGGAGGAGAGTGAACTGATCCATCGCGTGACCGCTCTGCTGCCGGGGCAGCGTGCAGAGGTGGCGGAGTATCTTGAGGGGTTTCCCGAGCGTTACGTGCTGACCCGGACGCCGGAGCAGATACGGACGCAGTTCCAGATGGCAAAGCGCTTCGGGGAGGAGGCGGTGCAACTGGATTTCCGCTATGCCCCGGGGGTAAGTGAACTGACCCTGGCGACTCCGGACAGGGCGTTGCTGTTTGCGAATATGACGGGCGCGCTGGCGGCATGGGGCATGAACATCGTGACCGCCGATGCGTTTTCGAACCGCCGTGGCGTGGTGGTGGACAGCTTTCGATTTACCGACAGCTTTCGCACTTTAGAGATGAACGTGTCCGAGCACGAGGCGTTTGTAAAAAGTGTCCACGAGGTGATGAGCGGCAGCCTGCCGGTCGAGAAGCTGCTGAGCGGACGCCGGCGCGGCAGACATAAAGTTCCGAAGGTGGTGGTGGAGTCGAGGGTCGAGTTTGACGACGCGGCGTCGTCGCACAGCACGCTGCTTGAGGTCGTTGCCCAGGATACGACCGGACTGCTGCACGCCTTGAGCCTGACTCTAGCCCGGCAGGGGTGCAATATCGAGGCTGCGCTGGTCGATACGGAGGGGGAGATGGCGATCGACGTCTTCTACGTGACGCGCAATGGAGCGAAGCTGAACCAGGAGGAAGAATGGCTGCTTCAAAATGCACTGTTACGGGCAATCGAAGAGAACGCGCGTTAAGCTTTTCGGGGATGGAAAAGCCAACCGAAGGTACTCAGCGGCATCTTGGCAGATGTTTTGATCGAGATTTACGCAAATAATTGCCATCTATATGAAAAAAGTTACTAGAAGGCCCCATAGGTTTTATTATTAGAGATATGAGTACAGCAGCAGGCGAAACGACGAGTAATGGCCGGCCCACGGCAACTCCGCAAAAAAACGACCGGTATTTTTTCGGTACGCTGGACAGTTTTGGCAAGAATCAAGAGAAGCTGAAAGAGGTAAGTTGGGGAGACGAGCAGCCGGAAGGCATCCTTCTGGCTTCAATGGACTCTGCGATCAACTGGGTGAGAAAGAATTCCATCTGGCCGATGACGTTCGGTCTGGCCTGCTGCGCCATCGAAATGATGTCGATGGGCGGCTCGCGTTACGATATCGCTCGATTTGGGGCGGAGGTCTTTCGGCCGTCGCCGCGGCAAAGTGATCTGATGATTATCGCGGGGCGGGTTTCGCAGAAGATGGCGCCCGTGATCCGGCGGCTCTATGAGCAGATGCCGGAGCCCAAATGGGTGATCTCGATGGGGGCTTGCGCCACCTCGGGAGGAGTTTTCAACAATTACGCCCTCTTGCAGGGCGTCAATCAGGTGATTCCCGTCGATATCTACGTTCCCGGGTGCCCGCCGCGTCCGGAGCAGCTGCTTTATGCCATTACGCTTTTACAGGAGAAGATCCAGCATGAGCGCGGCACCTTGAAAAAAACGCTCAATCTGGATTAAATACGCTGAATTCGACTGCGGTGAGGTACCCTTTAGGCTTGGTTACTTTGAAGGTTCACTGGAGCGAACATCGGAATCTTTTACGTAGACGGCTGGTAAAGTATTGAAAAGACGGTAGCCGGAAGGTAACTTTTACTGGTATAGCTAACAACCTAGGTTAGCTATACTGAATCGAACTAAACTGAACAAGCCAGTAGGCTTGCAATAAAATGGAAGAATTTTTAGCGGAGGAAGTCAATGGTTCATCGCCCGTTTCGTAGTGTTGGCCGGTTAGTTCTGGCTGCATGTGCAGTCAGCCTTGGAGTCGCAAGCCTGGGTGCACAGCAAGCACCCAGCACAACCGCCCCGGTGGGGCCTAACCCTTCGCGAGTCGATATCTTCACTGGGTTTTCCTATTTTGGAGCCCACGGACAGGTAAAGCCTGCGGGAATCAACTACTCTTCGATCGACGTAGGGGCCATCGGCAGCGGTGCTTATTATTTCAATAAGTACTTCGGCGGTGAGATCAACTTCGTTGCCCACCCGGATGGCAAGAACGACGGCCTGTACTCTGCGTCCGCCGGTCCTATCTTCCGTGCGCCGATGCAGAACTTCACCCTCTTTGCTCACGGTCTTGTCGGCGGCGCCAAGCTTGGCGGCCCGAACAGCGAAGGCCCGGTGGTCTATCACGAGCCCTACACCTGGGGTCCGACCCTGACGGCCGGCGGCGGTATGGACTACGATCTGCCCTTCTTCAACAACCGCTTTTCACTGCGTCTCTTCGAGGCTGACTTCCGCTACATTCATGCCAACTTCGGTCCCTACACCCCTCCTCCAACGGGCGGTGTCATGGGCGGACGGGCAAACCTCAACGGAGTTGATCTGAGCACCGGTATCGTGACGCACTTCGGCCATGTCATTCCGCCGCCGCCCGTCACCTATAGCTGCGCAGTCTCTCCCGCGTCTGGTTACCCCGGCGATCCTCTGACGGTTACCGGTACCGCTCTGAACACGAATCCGAAGAAGACGGCCGCCTACACCTGGACCGCTGACGGTGGCACGATCGCGGGTACGTCCAACGTAGCCAACATCGACACCAAGAATGCTGCTCCGGGAACCTACACGGCCAAGGGCCACGTCTCCGAGGGCACCAAGGCTGGCCAGATGGCAGACTGCTCGGCTCCTTATACGATCGAAGCCTTCCAGCCGCCAACCGTAAGCTGCTCTGCGAACCCCTCTACCGTGAACCCCGGCGATTCGGCCACGATTACGGCAGCAGGCGTCAGCCCGCAGAACCGTCCTCTGACCTATAGCTATAGCGCAACCGAAGGCTCGGTCAATGGCAACGGCGGAACCGCAACGTTGAGCACCGCTGGAGCAGCGCCTGGCAACATTACCATCACCTGCAACGTGGTCGACGATAAGGGTCAGACTGCATCTGCTACGACCAATGTGAGCATCACCGCACCCCCACCGCCGCCGGCACCGGTTGCCAGCAACCTCTGCTCGGTGAACTTCGAGCGTGACAAGCGGCGTCCGACCCGGGTTGACAATGAAGGCAAGGCTTGCCTCGACGATGTCGCCCTCAACCTGCAGCGCTCCTCCGACGCGAAGCTCGCGCTGGTTGGTAACGCCGCCAGCACCGAAAAGAAGGGCACCACCCTCGCCGCCCAGCGCGCTGTCAACACGAAGCAGTACCTGGTAACGGAGAAGGGCATCGATGCCAGCCGTATCTCGGTCTACACCGGTTCTCAGGACGGTAAGACTGTTACGACGACTCTGATCCCTGCCGGCGCCACGCTGGACAGCACAGGTATCACCGCTGTCGACGAGAGTGCGCTCACGACGAAGAAGCCAGTACGGCGTCACAAGAAGTAAAAAACGCTGTACACAGCAATGCACGAAGGCTGACTGGGTTGGTTCCCAGTCAGCCTTTGTGTTTAGCGCGTTTAAGGCTCTTCAGCTTATGCTTAGTAGAGCGAACTTGTAGAACTGGATGAATACGTTGAGCAGACGGTATAGATTTCAAATTTCTTTCCTTGTATTGTTTCTTGCCTTCTCATGCCTTCGAGGAAATGCGGCGACCTGGCTGCCCTTCGGCCCGGATGGCGGAGACGCGCGAACCCTGGTTGCCGATCTGCAGAATCCCTCGCATCTATATCTTGGGGCGATCAACGGCTGGATCTACGAGTCTACTAACCGCGGCCAGGACTGGAAACGGCTTGCCCGGGTTGGCGATCGCGACGATCTGGCTCTGGATTCGATTGTTCTGGATGCGGCTGACCCCAGGCATATTCTGGTGGGCGCGTGGGTGCTGGGGAGCAACGATGGCGGTCTGTATACCAGCCATGACGGTGGCGCGACCTGGACCAGCGATAACGACATGAAGGGCCAATCCATCCGCGCCCTTGCGGCTGCGCCGTCCAATCCAAAGATATTGGTAGCCGGCACGTTGCTCGGCGTCTATCGGTCGACCGACAGCGGGGTGCACTGGCAGCTCATCAGCCCCGAAGGCGACAAGGAGCTTCATCAGGTTGAATCCGTTGCGATCGATCCGGTAGACCCCCAGATCATCTATGCCGGAACCTGGCACCTGCCGTGGAAGACGACCGATGGCGGCAAGAAATGGAAATATATCAAGGATGGAATGATCGACGATTCGGATGTGTTTTCGATCATCATCGATCCGAAGCAGCCGAACCTCGTCTACGCCAGTGCCTGCTCCGGTATCTACAAGAGCGAGAATCAGGGCGAAAAGTTTCAAAAGATACAGGGCATCCCCTCCACTGCCCGCAGGACCAGGGTTCTGATGCAGGATCCCCAGCACTTGAACATTGTCTTTGCCGGAACAACCGAAGGGCTGTTTCGATCGGGCGATTCGGGCAAAACCTGGCTGCGCACGACCGGCCCGGAAGTCATCGTGAATGACGTTTATGTCGATTCCGCCGACACCAACCGCATCCTGTTGGCAACGGACAGAGGCGGCGTGTTGGCAAGCAATGATGGCGGCAAGAGCTTCCTGCCATCGAACCGCGGCTTCTCGTCACGTCAGGTCGTTGCTTACATTCAGGATATGGAGCATGCCGCAACCATCTATGTTGGCGTGGTTAACGACAAGTCTTGGGGCGGCGCCTTCGTCAGCCATAACGGCGGCCTTACCTGGAGCCAGATCAGCGCCGGCCTGGATGGCAATGATGTTTACAGCCTGGGACAGGCTTCCGACGGAACAGTGATTGCCGGCACCTCGCATGGCATCTATCGGCTACAGGGGCAGGTCTGGTCTCGTGCAAACAATGTATCTCTTTCGGCGGTAGCGCAGGTAGCGGTATCACGAGGCAAAGCGGGTGCCAGGCATGTGCCTGCCACAGCGGCGAGGCGCGTTTCTTCAAGCACTTTCGATGGCAGTGTCAATGCGGTCGCGCGGACAGGCGATACTCTTTACGCCGCGACCTCGGACGGCTTGTTGAAGAGTGTGACCGCGGGATCGAACTGGACACTGGCTCCGGGGCTGGAGAGACAGAGCTGGCGCTATGTTGCCGCGGCCCGGTCGATGACGGCGGTGGCCAACCTGAATGCCGTTATGCTGACGGTCGACAGCGGTAAGCGATGGAAATCGATCAGGCTGCCGAATACTCTGACTCAGCTCGCTGCGGTAGCCGTCGATGGCGTCCATGGCCTGTGGGTCGGGGGTCGTGAAGGCACCTTCTTCACGGAGGACGAAGGCGCAACTTGGCACACCATAAAAAACCTCACGGTCCACGATGTAAGCAGCCTCTTTTACGATGCTTCCGCGCAGCGCATCCTGATAACGGCGAACAATAGAAACACGATCGTCTATGCTGTGCATCTGCCGGAAAAGACCGTGAAATATTGGAATACCGGCTGGTCGTTGAGACTGGCGCGGCCAGTGGGCGACCATCTGGTCGGAGCAACTTTATTTGACGGCATCGTAGTTCAGCCGCGCATGGTTGCCTCTGAAGAGGTGTCCCATAACACGGAAGTATCGGTTAAATCGGCCCCGGCAGCCAAGGCTGAAACGGTAGCCAAGCCTTAGCCTCCGGCCATGCCATAGAGGAATAGAATCGTAGTATGAGTCTTCCATCATCAGGCGCGCGGCCCCGGCACTCCTTTCAGACAGACGACGCTGCTCTTCTTCCCATCGCGGAGAAGGTGCAGCGTGGCGAGCGTCTGGGGTTCGACGATGGCGTAACCCTCTATCGCAGCGGCGACGTGCTGGCCGTTGGCTGGCTGGCGAACCTCGTCCGTGAGCGGATGCATGGCGACGTGGCGTATTTCAACGTCAATCGTCATATCAATCCCACCAATGTCTGCATGGCCTCCTGCCGCCTGTGCGCCTTTGGCCGCAAGAAGGGCGAGGCTGGAACGTATACGATGGCGTTGGAAGAGGCGTGGGAGACTGCGGGGTCAGGATACTCTGAGGCGATTACCGAGTTTCATATCGTCGGCGGCCTGCATCCCGACCTGCCCTTCGAATACTTTATGGACCTGGTCAGCGGGCTCAAGCAGCGCTTTCCCAAGGTCCATGTCAAAGCGTTCACCATGGTCGAGGTAGCGTTCCTGGCCAAGCGCGGCAAGATGACGATTCCCCAGGCGCTACAGCGCATGAAGGACGCCGGGGTGGACTCGATGCCCGGCGGCGGTGCGGAAATTTTTGCCGACCGCGTGCGGCACATCATCTGCGATCACAAGATCGATGGCGGCGAATGGCTGGAGACTGCGCGCACAGCGCACAAGATGGGGCTTCGTTCCAACGCCACCATGCTCTATGGTCACGTTGAAAATGACGAAGACCGTGTCGACCATCTGTTGAAGCTTCGCGAAGTGCAGGACGATACCGGCGGCTTCCAGACGTTTATCCCGCTTGCTTTTCACCCTGACCACACTGCGCTGGCTCACATTCCGCGTACCACCGGGATGCTCGACGTCAAACAGATTGCCATAGGCCGCCTGATGCTGGACAACTTCCCGCATATCAAGAGCTACTGGCAGATGGTCTCGCCGAAGATGGCGCAGATCGCTCTCCGGTTTGGCGCTGACGATATCGACGGCACCGTCGTTGAGGAGAAAATCTACCACGATGCCGGTGCGACCACCCCGCAGGGAATGCGGCGCGCCGACCTGGTTCGACTGATTACCGAAGCTGGCCGGGTTCCGTTTGAGCGCGATACGCTCTATCGCGCCGTGACCCGAAGCGAAGATACGTTCACCATTGCGGTTTGAACTTTCGATATCGAGCGGTCTCCGCATCTGTGGGGAGGCTCGAAAATGTTTATCCTTTGCATGAGGAATAGGTAAAAGTTTTTCCCATCAACCTGCAATGTGCCATCACTACTTCCCGGAAAACGCCAGAGTTTGGTGAATTTTCCGGGAATTTCTGTTTGGCAATGCACTTGCTTTTGGAGATGGCGTACCAGAAAACTTAGCTGGATCGGGACATTCTGAATTGAACGGGATTCTCTGCTGTAGGCCTGTGCGCTCAAGGGAGCGCATCGGAGTTGTGCGTCGGGCTCTGTACTACTGATTTGCACGAACTTGATCTTCTGTCATCGATTCTCTGTAAGAGGAGACCTTATGTATCTATTTCTTCTGCCCTCACTGCTTGCCATTCTCGTTATCGGCTTTATCCAACTCCGCGATCAATTTGCCGTATCGAAAGCGTTGAAATAAGCAACGCGAGATGAAGTTTCGTATCCTCCACTTTACTTACCGCCCCGACTCCCAGGTCTGACTGGAACGGTAAGTATCAAAGGAAGCCGGTGCCAGCTAAGGCCGGCTTCCCTTTGCAATTTGCGGAGAAGCGAGAATCTCGCCTGTAGCACCGCTATTCCGTAGCGGTGCAGCGATGGACGATCGCCTGTCAAACCTTGTAGCACCCTCGGCCAACTCAATTGAAGACCCCGCAAACCCGCTGATACGGGCGAAGCGAACCTCAGCCTGCTGCATCATCGTAGGGAGCTTACGCCCCGCGCGCCAGTTGACAGATCGATTGCGCATCTACTAAAACGCTTGAGTAAGCTACTTTAGTGATATCGGCAGCATGCAACTCCCCGTCCGCATGAGTGCAGATCAGTGAATGCTTGTATCGCCTCGTTTCTCCGAACAGGATGACAGAACCCATGTTGACGAAGACTTTGTTGTGCAGTTTTGCCGTGCTTTCACTGATGTCCTCTTCCGCTGCACTTTCGCAGAGCGGTATGCGGGCCGGCAGGCCGACCGATGGCCACGAATTATTTCGCGATCCTTCGGCTCCCATCGAGCAGCGCGTAAACGACATCGTCAGCCGCCTGACCTTCGATGAGAAGATTGCCTGTCTCGGCACCAATCCCTCTGTTCCCCGGCTAGGCATACGCGGGACGGGGCATGTCGAAGGGTTGCACGGCCTTGCGCTTGGCGGCCCCGCCGGCTGGGGCGGTCGCGGCAAGCAGGCTGTCCCGACGACGACCTTTCCGCAGTCACGGGGGCTCGGACACACCTGGGATCCGGCTCTGCTGCAACAGGCAGCCGCAGTGGAGGCCGAAGAGACGCGCTACTTCTATCAGCGGCAGGATGACCCGCGTGGTGGCCTCGTCGTCCGCGCCCCCAATGCCGACCTGAGCCGCGATCCCCGCTGGGGACGCAGCGAAGAGAGCTACGGTGAAGATCCCTTCCTGGTCGGAACGCTCGCCGTCGCCTACGTAAAGGGCCTGCAGGGTGATGACCCCCGCTACTGGGAGACTGCTTCGCTGATGAAGCATTTCCTCGCCAACAGCAACGAGGACGGACGCGATGGCTCCTCCTCCGACTTCGACGAGCGGCTCTTCCACGAGTACTACAGCGTCCCCTTCCGCATGGGCATCCAGAAGGGCGGCTCGCAAGCGTTTATGACCTCTTACAACGCCTGGAACCACATTCCCATGACTGCGAATCCAGTACTGAGAAGCGTTGTGATGAAGGACTGGGGCTTCGACGGAATCATCTGCACCGACGCCGGCGCACTGACGAACATGGTGACGCATCACAAGTATTCGCCCGACATGGCTCATGCCGCTGCGAGTGCAATCCACGCAGGCATCAACCAGTTTCTCGATAAGTACCAGCAGCCTGTCCGCGATGCTTATGCGCAACATCTCATCACCGACGCCGATATTGACCGAAACCTCAAGGGGATCTTTCGCGTGATGATTCACTTGGGAATGCTCGACGCTCCCTCCTCCGTTACCTACGCCAGCATCGGCACCGCGGCCGAAGCCGCGAAAGGCAATCCCACCACCTGGCCCGAGCACAAGGCGCTTGCTCTGAAGGTCTCGGAGGAATCGCTGGTGCTGCTCAAAGACGAGCATCGTGCGCTGCCTCTCGACAGCAGCAAGATACATTCCGTCGCTGTCATCGGTCCCTACGCCGACCAGGTTCTGCTGGACTGGTACAGCGGAACGCCGCCCTACACCATCAGCGCCCTTGAAGGAATACGCAAACGGGCCGGTGCCGGCGTCGCCGTAACTTTTACGACGGGCAACGATCTCGAAGCCGCGGCTCAGGCAGCAAAGGCCGCTGACGTGGCCATCGTCGTCATCGGCAATCATCCCACCTGCAATGCCGGATGGGCCAAATGTCCGCTGCCCAGCGACGGCAAAGAGGCTATGGACCGCAAGTCGCTGACACTCGAGCAGGAGCAGATTGCCCGCCGCGTCTTCGCGGCGAATCCCCGCACCGTGCTGGTGATGAATACCAGCTTCCCGTACACCATCAACTGGTCGCAGCAGCACATCCCCGCGATTCTGGAGATGACGCACAACAGTCAGGAAGAGGGAACTGCACTGGCCGCCGCTCTTTTTGGTGACTACAACCCCGGTGGTCGCCTCACTCAGACATGGGTTGCCTCCATGGACCAACTGCCGCCCATGATGGACTACAACATCCGCCAGGGCAGGACGTATATGTATCTCAAGGGCAAGCCACTCTACGCCTTTGGCTACGGGCTCAGTTACACCAGCTTCCGCTATAAAAACCTGCGCCTGAGTTCCTCCAGCATGACCGGCAGCGGCGCGGTCGTGGTGAAGGTAGACGTCACCAACACCGGGGACCGCCCCGGAGATGAAGTGGTGCAGATGTACGTACAGCATCTCGATTCAAAGGTTGAGCGGCCCGCTCGCGAGCTCGAAGGATTTCAACGTATCTCGCTCGCTGCAAAAGAAACCAGAACCGTACAGATGCGGCTCCCGGCATCGCAACTCGCCTACTGGGACGTTGCCGCACATAGCTTCCGCGTCGAGCCGGAGCGGGTGAAGCTTCTGGTGGGCAGTTCTTCCGACGACATCAAGCTGAGAGGAGCCGTTCGCGTGACTCCGTAAAGGCGGCACAGGAAGGCATGATTATCGCAGTGACATCGAATGCGCGCTTATAGTAAAAGCATAAGACGACGACATCGATGTAAGTTCTGCTTCTAGGCTGATTGGGAAGACAATGTCGGTGTGCGTGTTCAGTGAATCAGTGAAAACTCTACGGCCAGATCGAGATCCAGCAGACGCGCGAAAGAGAAGTTCGCACGGCTTTCGCCGAATCGACCTTGCCTATGTGGAACTGGCGTCGAGCGAGGTAGCCCGCGACATTAATCGCGATATTGTTCTGGAGTTGATCCGAACCAAGCAGCCTATCGCACGCGCTGGCCTGTCGCAGTGGTCAGGACTCCAGCCCAGCACCGTCTCCAACATCGTGGAGCAACTGATCGCCGAAGGCTGGATCGAAGAGGGAGCCGAGTCGCGCAGGCCGCGGGGCCGTCCGGCAACGTTGCTGTCCCTGAATGCGAACCTTGCTATCATCGCGGCGGATATACGGCCTCACCAGGCGATTATCGCTGTTGTCGATCTGAACGGAAGATTTCTCTCGCGCGAGGTGATTCCTATTGCCTCCGATCCCGAGCGCGGTGTGCAGCGGATCATCCAGTGCATGAAGAATCTGCGCTCGCGCCATCGGGATAAATCATTCGAGGGCATCGGCATCAGTCTGCCGGGCAGGGTTGACCCCGTCGCGCAGCGTCTCATTCTGGCGCCGAACCTGAAGTGGTACGACTACGACATCAAGAGTGCAATCGAACGGGCCATGAAGCTGCAAGTTGAAATGGACAACGCGGCGAACGCCTGTCTGTTGTCGGAGCTATGGTTCGGAAGGATGGACGGCATACGCAATGCCGTGCTCGTGACCATCTCCGAGGGCGTCGGGTCCGCTATTTTAGCCAATGGGCAACTGGTCGTCGGCAGGTCCGGCCTGGCCGGCGAGTTTGGCCACATCCCGATCGATCCCAATGGCCCCCGCTGCGGTTGTGGCAGAACTGGATGCTGGGAGATGTATGCGTCGTCACGTGCGGCATTGCGCTTCTATGCGGACTCTTCGCCGGAGATCCCCGTTGCCGGGTTCCAGAATTTGCTGAATCTGGCGGAAGACGGCGACAAGAAGGCTACGGCCGCGCTCCGCCGCCAGGCTTCGTATCTGGGCATTGGGCTGCGGCTCATCTCCACCGCGCTTGCGCCGGAACTGATCTTGTTGAGCGGCGATCTCACGTCCGCCTGGTCCCGCCTGGGGCCCATCGTCGAGAAAGAACTCAGCGACCAGATGCTGGCTGGAGAACCACCTCGCATTCTGGTAACGACAGATCCGGAACTCGCGCGCCTGCGCGGAGCGGCGGCGCTTGTATTGCAACGTCATTCAGGCCATCACCGCTCGACTCATGCCTCGGCTGCGGGACAGAAGGTCGCAGTGGGGAAAGACCGTCGTCCGCTGAAAACTGCAAGCGAAAAGAAGTAAGCTTTCCTCTCGCTCCGCATAAAGCTGTTATTTGTTCTTCCTCAATCAACCCGGAAAATTATTTGATTTGCAGGCTTGGCGGTGATCTCGGGCGAGAGCAACAGCAGCAGTACCGCCCCGGCTGCGGGAACCATTAGCCCATCTCGTAATCCATGGAACTGCGTCGAGACCACCCCGGTCAGCCAGGGAAGTGTTGCTCCTCCCAGCGAGGCGGCGGCAAATACCGGGCCTAGTCGTGGATGATTACCAGTCCGCGCCAGAAAAAACGAGAGCATCAGCGGATAGATCGGCGCCAGCGCCAGGCCGCTCAGAACGGTGAGCATCGCCATTCCGCCGGCACCGAGATGGGTCGTGACGATTAACGCTGCTTCAGTAAAGATGAGCAGGAAGATACTCGCCCGGTAAAGCGCCGCCTCGCCGAACAGGCTCGTCAGCGCAGCCAGCAGCAGTCGCCCGCTCAGCTCTGCCACCCAGAAATACAGCGCAATCGACGAAGCCCGCAGTCCCATCGCGGTGCGGACGCCATAGCTCGGCAACCAGCCTCCCAGCGCATTTTCTATCCCCACGAACAGAAGCATCGCGCAGGAGAACATGAGCAGGGGACGTAGAGGCAACGGCATCTTCTTCGATATTGCTCCCTGTTTCTGTTGCGAGGCCTCAGTTGACAATGCCTCCGTGATCGTTCGCGAGGCAGTACGGGGTATCGCCAGGGCTACGACGGTGGCCAGGGCGAGAAAGCTGGAGAGGAGGAGAAAGAACAGCGGCACACGGTCTCGGCCGCATGCGCGCACCAGTAGAGGACAGGCAATCGCGCCCACTCCCCATGACACGTTCAGCATGGCAAGTAGTCGAGTCCGGGCATGCGGCATTGCCGTGCCGACGATCACGTTTCCCGCGGTAAGCCCCAGTCCCAGCCCCAGTCCCACGCAGAACAGCGCAAGGTGTGCCAGACTGAAGTCGGCCCACGCCATCCACGCACATCCTGCGGCGGTCATGCATGCGCCGCACAGGACGCTTCTGCGAAGGTTGCGGGTGGCGAACCACGCTCCGCAAAGCTGGCCGGCAAACGATACCGTAAACAGCGTGCCCGCCTGATTGTCCTGGATGTGCCATCGCCTGATCAGCGCCGGCAGCAGAGGCCCCAGCATCACGGTCGCAACGCCGGCTACGAAGAAATAGAAGAACACCGGGCCAAGCGCGCGAAATGACTCGGCCCGCGTGCTCGAAGCTCCCGTTGCAGATGGTGTGATCTCTGGCAATGCGTCTCTGCTAGGCCCTTTTCAGAACTTCTAGAGTTTTTCGCGGCGTGTCTTCGCGGGACGGTCTGCGGGGACACCGGCGGTCGACTCTCTCACTACCAATTCGGGTTCGAACCATACATCCGCAGGATAAGATTCGCCCGGCGACTGTATCCGATTGACCAGCAACTGCGCCGCCGTCCAGCCCATCTTGTGCAGCGGCTGGCGAATGGTCGTCAGCCGTGGAGTGAGATACTCGGCCACCATGATGTCGTCGAATCCTATGACCGAGATGTCACGCGGGCAATTCAGTCCTACGTCCTCGATTGCGCGAATAGCGCCGATCGCGGCCGTGTCGTTGAAGCAGAAAATTGCCGTGAAGTCTCGCGTGCGTGCAAGCAGATCGCGCACCGGTGGATAGCCCAGCTCCGGCGACCAGGAGTTCTTCTCCAGATGGATGCAGAGTTCGGGGCGGATGGTGATGCCGATCTCCTGCGCGATGCTCGCGATGGCCTCCCAGCGCGCATCCGTATCGCTGACGTAGCGGGTGCCCTTCATAAACGCGATACGTCGATGGCCCAGGTCGTACAGATGTCGCAAGGCCAGTTTGGCAGCGCGATTGTGGTCGAGTATGACATTGGTGACGCCCAGAGTTTTGCTGTGCGAGGAGATGCCGACGACTGGCAGAGGCACCTTGTGGCGAAGCTCCGTATTCACCATCAGAAAGCCGTCGACGGCGCGGTTCATCAGCAGTTGGGGATATTCCTCAATCAGGTCCGGCCGTCCCAGATGGCTGACTGTGAAGTAGAGGTAGCCCTCTTGTTGTAGATATTGCTCGATCCCAAGCATGACGCCGGTGAAGTATCCTTCGCTGACCTCCGGGACGATCAGGCCAACCGTGTTGGTCACCCGCGTGCGCAACATGCGGGCGTGCAGGTTGGGCCGATATTCGAACTTCTTCGCTGCTGCGTGAACCCGCTCCTTGGTCGCGGCAGAGATCGACTTAGCTACCGGCGAGTTGTTCAGCACGATGGAGACGGTCGCCGGGGAGAGATCCAGATACTCGGCAAGAATCTTCAGCGTAACCGGCTTGCCGGCCTCGGACAATTTCTTCTTTCCTGTCATGATTCTCCAGGCTGTCTATTGTGAAGTGGGTGCGAAGCGGTGCAACCTTTGTACACCTTCTCCCACCGCTGCCGAGAACTCCGCCCAGTAGCGGCTGTTTCTGACCACGGTTACCATGCAAAATACCATGCCGTGAACAGGACTGGCCACGCGTTCAATACGCAATACACAATACGCAAAAGCGGGCCTTAAAATCTGCGCAAAAAGTCCGGTCACTTTTTCCCGAATACATCGCCCATCCGCCGAATCTGCGCTCCCACTCCGCGCAGCTTTTCCTCTAGCCGCTCATAGCCGCGATCCATGTGATAAACCCGGTCCAGAATGGTCTCGCCATCCGCTACCAGCGCTGCCAGCACCAGCGACGCCGAAGCCCGCAGGTCCGAGCACATCACCGCCGCCGACTGCAATGGCGTTTTGCCGCGAACCGTGGCGGTGCGGCCCTGCACGGTGATGTTCGCGCCCATGCGGTTCAGCTCCTGCACATGCATGAAACGGTTCTCGAAGATGTTCTCCGTAACGATCGTCGTCCCCTCAGCCTGAGTGGCCAGCGCCATGTATTGCGCCTGCATGTCGGTGGGGAAGCCGGGGTACTCCTCGGTCGAGATGTCGGCGGCTTTGAGGTCGCCGCCCGAGCGGACGCGGATGTTGTCGGTGCCGACGTCGATGCGGACGCCGCACTGCTCCAGCTTGTGGATGAGAGCGCTGAGGTGGGCTGGTTCGCAGGAGTCCACGTTCAGGTCGCCGCCCGTGATGGCTCCGGCGATGAGGAAGGTTCCCGCTTCGATGCGGTCAGGGTTGATGCGATGGCGCGCGCCATGAAGTTTGGCGACGCCCTGGACGCGGATGGTCGAGGTGCCGGCGCCTTCGATCTTCGCTCCCATCGCGATGAGAAGGGCAGCCAGATCGGTGACTTCAGGCTCGCGGGCGCAGTTCTCGAAGACCGTCTCCCCTTCGGCGAGGGTGGCGGCCATGAGCAGGTCTTCAGTCCCGGTGACGGTAATCTTGTCGAAGACGATGTGCGCGCCTTTCAGACGATCGGTACGGGCTTCGAGGTAGCCGTGCTCCTGCGTGATGGTGGCGCCCATCGCTTCGAGACCCTTGATGTGGAGGTCGATGGGACGGCCTCCAATGGCGCAGCCGCCGGGCATGGCCACGCGGGCGACTCCGGTGCGGGCGATCAGCGGGCCGAGGACCAGTGAGCTGGCGCGCATGGTTTTGACGATCTCGTACTTGGCCACCGGGTCGGAGAGGACGGCGCATCGGATATGGGTGCGATGTTGGGCGCGTCCGTAGCCCAGCTCGACCTCTGCTCCCATGCTGGAGAGGAGCTTGCGCTCGGTCTCGATGTCGCGGACCTGGGGAATGTTTTCGAGAATCACCTCGTCTTCGGTGAGGATGGCGGCGGCCATGCAGGGGAGGGCGGAGTTTTTGGCTCCGGAGACTTTGATGGTGCCGAGAAGAGGGTTGCCGCCGCGTACAACAAATTTATCCATTCTGTCAGTTTACGGGGCGTCGGTAAGGAAATGAATGCCTGTGTTGGTACTGGGCGCTGTTATTCCGGTGCCATGGAGCCCATCTTGAAGAGCCTGACAAGCTTTTTCCGCCGGATGGGATTAAAGTGACAGAGCATTCCAGATTCGGAGGGCCTTCCGTGGATAAGGACGTTCAAGCAGCGGCGTACAGGGTTCCTCCCCGGACGAGGGTGGGGAAAGTGCGGCTGGCCGTATCGAACCTGGAACAATCGCTGGAGTTTTATGAGGGTGTGATCGGGTTTCGGGTGATCGAGCGGCAAGCTTCCCGTGCTGCTCTGGGAGTGAAGGACTCAGAGCGGGTGCTGCTGGAACTGGAGGAGAGTCCGGGGCTGCGACCGTTGACTTCGCCGCGGCTGGGTCTGTATCACTTTGCCGTGCTGCTACCGACGCGGACAGCTCTGGGATCGTTTGCGGCGCATCTGGCGAGGCTCGGAGTGCGGGCGGGTTCGGCGGACCATCTGGTGAGCGAGGCTTTTTATCTGGTCGATCCGGATGGCCTGACGGTGGAGGTGTACTCGGACCGTGACCGTTCGGAGTGGAGATTCGTGGGGAACGAGATAATGATGGCGGTCGACCCGCTGGATATGGGTGGACTGATCGAGGCATCGGCTGGAACGACGTGGGATGGATTGCCGGCAGGAACGACGGTGGGGCACATGCATTTCTATGTGGGCGAGATGGCGGCGGGGAGAGCGTTCTACGATGCGGGGCTGGGGTTGGACGTGATGAGTCGGCTGGGTGAGGTGGCGTTGTTTCTGGCAGCGGGGGGATATCACCATCATGTGGGGATCAATACCTGGGCTCGGCATTCGGGCGTAGCGGCGGAGGGTGATCCGCGTCTGCTGGAGTGGGAACTGGTAGTTCCAGATAGCAGCGACGTGGAGGAGATGAGCCGGAATCTGACGGCCGGTGGCCATACGGTGGATCGAAGCCAGGGCAAGGTGAGAGTTCGCGATCCGTGGGGGATTGTGGTTTCGCTGGTGGCGGAGAGGGCTTAGAGTACACAGACAGATAACGCTGCGCCATTGATAGCACCCGACGACGCCTTTTCAGCTTCCTTCTTTGCTACGATCGCTTTGTTCCAGTGCGGCCCGCGCCGCTGTCTCTTCCTTTGCTTCCATCCATCCGCGCAGGATCACCACCGCGGCGACCTGATCGATCACATATTTG
This sequence comes from Terriglobales bacterium, assembly GCA_041691575.1. Taxonomy (GTDB): domain Bacteria; phylum Acidobacteriota; class Terriglobia; order Terriglobales; family Acidobacteriaceae; genus Edaphobacter. Next base: position 3,459 of record JBEPUJ010000012.1, on the reverse strand, counting down.
CGATTCCGGGAATCATGTCCAGCTTCGTTGAGAATCTCGTGTGCCGCGACCGAGCTGAGTCGCTCATCCCATAGCGTCACCGATAGCCCGGAGCGCTCACGCAACTCCTCGGCGAACTCATGCACCTTCGCTGCCCACGGGCTCACGTCGCCCGACATGTGCAGCGGATTCCCCACGACAATCTCCACGACCTCATGCTTGCGAATCAGCCGCAGCAGGCTGCGCAGATCCTCACCCCGGCTTTTGCGCCACAGCGTCAGCAGCGGCTGCGCGGTGTAGCCCAGCGGGTCCGAGAGCGCAACGCCCACGCGCACCTTCCCCACATCTAACGCCATCACTCGCCCGATCGCCATATGCGTAGTCTACCGCTGGGTGGCTTCGTTCGATGCACAAGGGCACGTCGTAAGCATAGAGAACAGATGCGGACTAGAGTTCCAGGCGCGAGTCGTCGATGGCGAGGCGGACGTTGCCGTCGGACTTGCTCAGGCGGCGGACGGCTTCCATCTTGTCGACGTTGGCCTTGAGCATGACCACGGCGATGGGAATGGATTTGCCCGCGGACTTGATGGTGCGGATAGCGGTGTCGCGGTCGATGTCGCAGACCTTCATCAGCACGCGGATGCCGCGCTCGACCAGCTTGGCGTTCTTCATGTGCACGTTGACCATGAGGTTGTCGTAGACATAGCCGAGACGGGTCATGGCGCCGGTCGTGATCATGTTGAGGATCATCTTCTGGGCGCTGGCGGACTTCATGCGTGTCGAGCCGGAGAGAACTTCGGGACCAACCTCGGCGATGATGGTGGTATCAGCCACATCGGCGAGCGGGGTGTTGAGGTTGCAGGTGACTGCGGCGGTCTTGGCTCCGCGTGCGCGCGCGTACTCAACTGCGCCGACGACGTAGGGAGTGCGGCCACTGGCGGAGATGCCGATGACGATGTCTTTGCGCGTGGGGCGGCGGCGCGCGATGTCGCGCTGGCCAATCTCGGGCGAGTCTTCGTTGACGTCGGAGGCGGAGGCAAGAGCCTTGGGGCCGCCGGCCATAATGTATTGGACTTGCGACGGCGCAGTGGAGTAGGTTGGTGGGCACTCCGAGGCGTCGAGGGAGGCGATGCGGCCGCTGGAGCCGGCGCCGACGTAGATCAGCCGGCCACCGTCGCGGAGCGAACGGGCAACGGTGTCGATGACGATCGCGATCTCAGGCAGCGCCTTCTTGACGGCGGCGGCGATCTTCGCGTCTTCGTGGTTGATGATGCGCGCGATCTCGAGAGCGGATTTAGTATCCAGACCCTCGGATGCCGCGTTCGCGGTCTCCGTGGTAAGGTCGTGAAAATTCTGTGGAGAGCGGTTCTCGGGTTTTGGCGTGGGGGCCTGCTCAAGCATGGTAAGGGTAGCCATCAAAATCCTGCTGGAAGAGTCCTATAGTGCTTCTCATACGATTCTAGCCCTTTCCCTCTCCGCTGGGGTAATAAAGGTTTGGGGAGCTGTTTATCGAGAGTGTCGATCAACCTGTTAAGATGCAACCAATGGGGGATTGTTTGCCCTAGGCGGATTTCGGGAAGGCAGCGACGGTGAGCGGCTGGTGCGTCTAAATGTCTGAGGAGCGGGAAAACAACGTGGAGAGCAACGAGCAGGAACCGGATCTGGGTGAAGAGAGCAATAGTCTGGATCCGAAGGAGAAGGCCGGGTCTCGGTCGGGTTTGCGATCGTGGATGCGGGACCTGACAGTCTCCATCGCGGTATCGGCGTTCATCATCATCTTTCTATACCAGCCGGTGCGTGTTGAAGGGACCAGCATGCTGCCGATGCTGAAGGACCAGGACCGACTCTTCATCAACAAGATGGTCTACCGGGTGGAGGAGATACATCGCGGCGATGTGGTGGTGTTTCTTTATCCGCATGACCACACCAAGAGCTATATCAAACGGGTGATTGCGCTGCCCGGGGACGATCTGCGGATCGACCATGGAACGGTTTACGTGAATGGGAAGCGAGTGAAGGAGAAGTATGTTCCGGAGCGGTTCGCCGATGATCGCTCGCAGCCCGAGACGGTGGTGCCGCTCCATGAATATTTTGTGATGGGCGACCATCGCTCGATCTCGAGTGACAGCCGGGACTTCGGTCCAGTGGATAGAAATTTGATCTATGGGAAGGCGGCGTTTGTGTACTGGCCGATGGCGCAGGCTGGAGTGGTGCGGTAAGGGCAGGGAATAGAGAATAGGGAATAGGGAATAGGGAATAGGGAATAGGGAATAGGGAATAGGGAATAGGGAGATTTAGATGCCGCGCAGACTGGTCGAGTCTGCGCGGCATCTTGTTTGAGGCTAGCTCGCTTATGACCAGGGAGCCTCTGATTAAGTCCGGCTCCGTTAAGGGCACGGCTTCAGCCGTGCCGCAAATGAGTTGCCCGCAATGCGGCTTTAGCCACTGAGGGAATCTTCGGAGACTTAATCAGACCTTCCCTAGATGGAGGAAGCGGCGATGATCTGGGCGAAGCTCGTGGGATCGAGGCTGGCTCCGCCGACCAAGGCTCCGTCAATGTTCTCCAGGCAGCAGAGGCTGGCTGCGTTATCCGGCTTGACCGAGCCGCCGTAGAGAATGCGGGTGCTGGCGGCGATGGCGGGGCTGAGGACTTCGGCGATCTGGGCGCGGATGAATTTGTGGGCATCGTCCGCAATCTGAGGCGTGGCCGTGAGACCGGTCCCGATGGCCCAGACGGGCTCGTAGGCGACCACCAGAGACGTAGCGGCGGCGGGATCGATGCCTTGAAGGCCGACTGTGATCTGCTGCTTCAGGACGTCGTTGGTATGGCCCGATTCGCGCTCGGCCTTGTGCTCGCCCACGCAGACGATGGGGACGAGGTTGTGGGCGAGGGCGGACTTGAGCTTGAGGTTGACGGTCTCGTCGGTCTCGTTGAAGTACTGGCGGCGCTCGCTGTGGCCGATCAGGACGTGGGTTGCGCCGATGGCGTTGAGCATGATGGGCGAAGTCTCGCCGGTGTAGGCGCCGTTGTCGAGCCAATGCATGGTCTGGGCTCCGATGTGGACATCGGTCCCTTTGGTGGCGGCGAGCGTTACGGCTAACGAGGTCATCGAGGGACAGAGGACGATTTCGGTCTTCTTCTGGCTGGCGACGAGGGGAAGGAAGGCGTCGGTGAAGGCGGTGGATTCGGCAGGAGTCTTGTACATCTTCCAGTTGGCGGCGATTAATGGTTTACGCATTTGTTTTTAGTATTCCATCTTGCAGGGTTTAGGGGAAAGAATGCTAGATGCTTAACACCGATTGGTACCGATGAGCACCGATCAAGAACTCAGCCGCGGAGCGCTTTGCTCGCTAGGCTGATTGTTGCAATGCGTTTGCTTTAACTTTTGTCTGTTAGGGCGGCGACGCCGGGGAGGATTTTGCCTTCGAGGAATTCGAGGCTGGCTCCTCCGCCGGTGGAGATGTGGGTGATCTTGTCGG
>JBEPUJ010000011.1:0-118687 GCA_041691575.1 Terriglobales bacterium | reverse complement strand
CCACTCCGAATGTGAAGCAGATAACCACCGGCACCATCTGCCATCTCGACGCGTCAATGATTGAGAAGGCTCTGGAAGATTGGCATCTTGACGCCATCGATTTTCTATTTATTGAAAATGTGGGCAACCTCGTTTGTCCCTCCAGCTACGACCTCGGCGAAGAGCTCCGGTTGGTTCTGCTCTCAGCCACGGAAGGCGAAGACAAGCCACTGAAGTACCCCACCATCTTCAATAGCTCGGACATTGCCATCATCACCAAAATGGACATGGCGGATGCTGCCGAGTTCGATCTTGCCGTCGCCCGTCGCAACATTGAAAGCGTAAGCCCTGGCATGAAGATCTTTGAGGTCTCCTCGAAGACAGGTTTGGGCATGGAAGAGATCTTCAGCTTTCTTCGCGCACAGTTAGCGCACCCCCGCATCCCTGCGTCTTCCTGCTTTTCCGCGTTCCCTGAATAAACCGGTTGTTTCGTTTCTTATTCCCATCGAATTCTCCTATACATAAGTGGGAATTTCAAAGAAAGCAGCTTCAAATTCGAGCCGTCAACTCTCTTCCAACCGTGCTCAGGCTATCGAAGAGATAGCCCGCTCCCATGTAATTTGCTGCCAAAAGATCCGAGGAGGCTGGAGCGGGGCTTAGCTAATCTATTGATTTGTAAGGGGGTGTTGGTGGACCTGATCGGGATCGAACCGATGACCTCTTCCATGCCATGGAAGCGCGCTCCCAGCTGCGCCACAGGCCCACTCTCAGGAAGGACTCTCTCTATTCTGGAGGAGCCGGAGACATTCGTCAATGTCTCCGGGAACTTATCCCCTATCTCTCGGTGTCTAAAGATAATAGAGTGAGCGAGCACTCGGCCACCGGTGGCGTAGGTTTTTTATTGGATTTCGCTATTTGCCAGTTGTTTCGCAAACGTCGTACTGTAGAGGACACCCGGAATGCAGGCGGGCATCGTAATGGGTCATTTCGCGAGCGTCATAGGCATCAGCACCGAAGATGCTGCACTTGTAGCCGACCTCAAAGCCGGCTCCGAGGACGCGTTTGCCATCCTCATCGCCCAATATCATCAGCCCTTGTATTCGCTTATTGCCCGCAGCCTCAACGATCCTGCGGACGCTGCCGACATTACCCAGGAAGTCTTCATCAAAGTCTTCCGCAACATTCGCAGCTTCAACGGCGACGCGAGCCTCCGCACCTGGCTCTATCGCATCGCTCTGCACGAAGCCTCGAACCAGCGGCGCTGGTGGTCTCGGCACAAAAAGCAGGAGATCACCATCGACTCCCCGTACGACCAGGAAGAAGATGGCAGCGGTGTCTGCCTTAGTGCGACGCTGGCCGACGACGGCAATTCACCCTTCGACAATGTAGCTCAAAACGAAGTTCGCGAGCGCATTGAAACTGCCCTCCGGCAGGTCCCGGAGGTCTTCCGCACCGTCCTCGTCCTTCGCGAGATCGAGGGCTTCGCCTACGAAGAGATTGCCGAAATTCTGAATGTCAATCTGGGAACGGTAAAGTCGCGACTCACCCGTGGCCGCTCCAGCTTGCGCGCCCTGATGATTGCCGAAGCGAACGCGGCAGGAAATAAATCTGCATCTTCCTTCACTATGCATTCATCCGAAGAGATGGTGACGCCATGACCCCAATCTGCGCGAAGATTCAGGATTCATTCTCCGGCTATCTCGATGGCGCTATCCCCGGCCATCAAATGCAGGAGATCGCTCGTCACCTCGATTCCTGCGGCCACTGCAAGCATGAATTTGCTACGCTCCGCTCGATGCAGCAATCGCTCGCGCTGCTTGGCTCCGCCAAGGCTCCCGTCAATCTTGGATTGAAGCTCCGCCTCGCTATCTCACACGAGCGCGCCTCGATGAAAGCCAGTTGGAGGGACAGCTTCAGTCTCAAGTGGGAGAACACCGTCCGTCCTCTGCTCGTTCAGGTCTCGGCAGGCTTTGCCGGATCGGTGGTACTCGTCGGAGGCATCGTGCTCATGCTGGGAATGGTCGCTGTCCCCGAGCCTGTCATGGCGAACGACGAGCCCCTGGGCGCCATCACCGTTCCTCATTATCTCTATTCTGCGGTAACGCCTCACGCCATTGAGACCACCCATGACTCTCCCATTGTGGTCGAGGCTTACGTGAATGAGCGGGGCCGTGTCTACGATTACAACGTCGTCTCCGGCCCCATGGATTCAGCGGTTCAGAGCCAGGTTGTGGATCAGCTTGTCATGAGCGTCTTCCAGCCCGCCAGTGTCTTCGGTGCGCCGGTGCGGGGCAGGGTAGTGCTCACTTTTTCCGGAGTTCTGGTCCGCGGATAGCGCACCGGCCGACGCGGGAGGTTGCAACCGCCCCGTTGCTCCCCTAAACTCCATGGGAGCGTTGAATTAATCGTGACTTTGCCAATTACTCCTTCTTTCTCCCTATCGTCGTCATGCCGATCCCTGCGAACTTCGCGGTTGAAGCTATGGAAACCGCTCCGGAATGCCGCACTCTTCAGCGTCGTGTTCACGCTGGTCGCCGCAGCGCAGGCTCCCTCTACTCCAGATTCAAGCAGCAGTAGCAGCAACTCCGAGCATTCCGCGCAGGAGTCCACGTCGGTTGCTCCCCGCATCGCCCAGCCCGAGGCCGGTGGCTCCGCCGTCACGCTCGAGACCAGCGAGTCGCTCTTCAACATCGCAGTCGCGTTGAACGTCTGCGGCTACGATGCCGATCTCGCCGCATCGGCCCCTGTGCGCCAGGCCATTCGCAGCGAGATCAACACCGAGCTCACCACCTCCGCCGATGCCCGCAACAGCCGCGACGCCCTCTGCGCCTACGTCCGCGATCACACCCTCGCCGACAGCACACTCAATCTCGCGCAGTACATCTCGCTTGCGCTCTACCTCTCCCCGCCACCTCAACTTAGCCCCACCGTCGATCAGACTCAGCTTCCCCCCGACTCCACGCAGGTCGTCAACATTCTTCCCCTGCTGCGCAAATTCAGCGAAGACATCAATCTTCACGCCATCTGGATAGCGCATCGCGCCGATTATGAGGACCTTGCCAAGCGTGTCCACGATCCTCTGACCCGCATGGTTCTCAACACGGATATCTATCTGCACATGCCCGTCAGCAGCTACGACGGCCGCCGCTTCCTTGTTCTACTTGAACCCATGCTCGCGCCCTCGGCGACCAACGCCCGAATCTATGGCAACGACTACATCGTCGTGGCCTCGCCCGCCGGCGATCCGCTCGGCGCCGTTCATATGGACGAGATTCGCCACACCTATCTCCACTACGAGATCGAGCCTCTGGTCTACTCCCGCGGCACGGCCATCAAGCGCTTGCTCCCCTTGTTGAAGTCCGTGCAGGACGCCCCACTCGACTTTGCCTACAAATCCGACATCTCGGCCCTGCTGACCGAGTGCCTCATCAAGTCCGTCGAAATCCAGACCATGGACGTGGGCATCCCCAAACCCGAGCGCCCGGAGGCCAACGCCAGCCGCGTCGCATTTGGAAGATACAGCGATGCCATGAGCGCATATGAACGGCAGGCCGAAGCCGTACGCAGGCAGCGCGTCGACCTCGCCATGCGCCAGGGATGGGTACTGGTCGACTACTTCTACGGAAAAGTCGGCCAGATGCAGAAGGATGGCGTCAGCCTGAAAGAAGATATCGGCCAGATGGTCTACGGCATGGACGTGGAGCGCGAGCGTCACCGCGACGAACAGATTGCTTTCCTGTCCGAAGGTACTCACGATGTCGTCCGGCGCTCGCCCCGGCAACTTACGGGAGTGGCTTTAGCTGAGATGAAGATGCTCCAGGGAGACCTCGACGGCGCAACCACGCTTGCCAAAAACGCGCTCGCCGATCCCCAGGGCGATCACGCCCAGGCTCATTTCGTCATGGCCCGCCTCAACCTCATGCAGCGCCAGCCGGGCACAGCCATCGAGGAGTTCCAGGAAACTCTCAAAACGTCCAAAGACCCCCGTACGCTGGCCTGGTCCCACATCTATTTAGGCCGGCTCTACGATGTTCTTCCCGACCGCCAGAAGGCTCTGACGGAGTATCACGCGGCTCTCACCGTCCGCGACGGCCAGCCGGACACCAAGGCTGCCGCCGAAATGGGTTTGAAACAGCCCTTCGCCGCCCCCAAAGCAGAGCACGAGACGGCCGAACCTGATGAGGATGCCCCGATCGATCCCAGCGGAAAAGCGGAAAAGGACGCCTACCGCGCCCCATCGGCGAAATAATTCGCCCTGCCGTTTCCCCTCAGAACCAGCCTAAAAACCATATAGGTCGTATTGACTGCAAGATGGCCTATAGGTGACTGATCAATATAAAGTTAAAGCTGTAAACGACTGATCAATCTATAAAACTGTCATCCTGAGCGAAGTCTCTCGCAGCTTTACCGCGAGAGACGCAGTCGAAGGACCTGCGGTGTCGTCGTAGCACGAACCGCTTCCTGTTTATTGATTGCACGGCCATCATCCACCTCGTCTGATTGATAGATCGATACCTCCTAAGAAAATCCGCGTTGATGCGTGAAATTCACGGTCGTTTTTCAAGCCCTACAATAGAAATCATGCCCACCATCGAACCAGAGAAATTCCCCGGCAGAAACGTCCTCGGCCAGCCTCTTGCCACCTGCGGATGCACTCCCATGACCGGCTTCTATCGCGACGGCTGCTGCAACACCGGCCCCGGCGACCTTGGTGTCCACACCATCTGCTGCGTCGTCGATGCAGACTTTCTCGCCGCCAGCAAAGCTCTTGGCAACGACCTCTCCACCCCCATGCCGCACTACGGCTTTGCCGGACTCAAGCCCGGCGACCGCTGGTGCGTCTGCGCTGCCCGCTGGCTCCAGGTCCAGCAGGCAGGAGCAGCCTGCCCCATCCTCCTCGAAGCCACCCACGAAAATACCCTTAAGATCGTTCCCTTCGAACTCCTCATCCAGTACGCCGTCATCCCCGACCAACTCCATTAAGGAGCCTCTGATTAAGTCCGGCTCTGATAAGGGCGCGGCTTCAGCTTAAGTCCGGCTCTGTTAAGGGCACGGCTTCAGCCGTGCCGTAAGTGACTTGCCCGCAATGCGGCTTTAGCCGCTGAGGGAATCTTCGGAGACTTAATCAGACCTTCCCTAAGCCAATTAAGCAGTTTCAATAAGCTAAAAATTGAGCAGTCACTAAAGGCAAGATTGAGAAAAGCCAAAATTGAGCAGTCCCTGAAGCCCAAATTGAACGGTTTTCACTGAGCAAAGCCAGAATTGAACGGTTTCACTGAAAAGTCAAAATCGAGCGGTTTCACTTCAGCCAAAAGTATTGTCATCCTTCGCCGCAGGCGGAGGACCTGCTTTTTTCTTGGAATCCAGGATCTTTCTAGACTCCATAAATCACTGATTCTATGCCGATTGACCGCCGCCAACCCAGAAAATACCAGCAAATCCTCTTGTCACGTCCGAAATACAGCTAACTCAAACAAACTGAACGGAATATAGAGTGTCATTTAGTTTGCCTCAACCAGTTAGAATAAAAGCAGTAGACCAAAACAAACAGAGGCCCAGCCGAATGCTGGGCCTAACTCTTTTAGAAACAATAGTTTGTCAATAAAGTGTCTGAAATGAATACTTTGCAGTAATCATGGAGGTAAAGGTGATAATATACTTGACTAACTAAACATAATTCTCTACAGTAGAGGAATGAAGAACTTGCTCGAAGCCGTCCGCTACTTCTCAGATCCCCAAGTCTGCATCGATACCGTCGCGTCTATGCGTTGGGAAGATGGTGAGCCTGAATGCCCTAAGTGCATGAGTAAGAATGTCTTGTGGCTTGCTAATCAGAAGCGTTGGAAGTGCCGCGCTAAGGGCTGCGCTAAGCAGTTCTCGGTCAAGGTCAACACCATTTTTGAAGACTCGCCCATCGGCTTAGATAAGTGGCTTGTGGCCATGTGGCTTATCGGGAACTGCAAAAATGGCGTTTCCTCTTACGAAGTCGCCCGCGATCTGGGCATCACTCAGAAGTCTGCATGGTTCATGCTTCACAGAATCCGCGTAGCGATGAAGGATAACCCGACTATGCTGACCATCGGCGGCAATCGTGGAACTGTAGAAGTAGATGAAACTTTCATTGGTGGCAAGCCTAAGAATAAGCATCTCGGCAAACGCACCGTGGAGGGTGACAAGAAAACCATTGTGATGGGGATGCTGGACCGTCAGACTCGTCAGATCCGCGCCAAGGTCATTCCGAACGTCAAGCGTGAGACTTTGCAGACCGAAATTCTAAAGAATGTTGGATTCAATAGCCACGTCTACACTGACGGACATGTTGGATATGACAACCTGAACAACTTCAAGGATTTTACCCACAAGACCGTCAACCACATGAACGAATACGTAAACGGCAAAGTTCACACTCAAGGTATTGAAAACTTCTGGGCTTGCTTGAAACGGACTCTTGCGGGAACCTATGTTGCAGTAGAGCCATTCCACATGGACGCATATGTTGACGAACAGGTATTCCGTTTCAACACTCGTAAAACCCACTCGGACGAAACCCGTTTGGCTAAGGTCTTATCGCAGGTTGCGGGAAAGCGGCTCACCTACAAGGAACTGACCGGCAAGGTGGGAGAAACGGCGTTCTAACCGTGCTTGGCGCGGGAGACAGGGACGCGGGAAGAGGAGCCGCTTTTAGCGGCTTTCTCTGCGTCTAGGCGCTTCTGCAACTCAACCTTTGATACGGAGAGCACCTTCTTGAGTACCGCCGTGAAATTCTCTTGTCCTGTCATTGTTCACCAATCTATCCAAAATAATTGCCGAAAGTCCTTGCGATCCTGTGATTCAGTTTAACGTGAATGGTAACGTGGGCATCGTTCGCTCGAACCTCTCGTGTGTGAGGCAGAAGCAGCATAGTATCGGTGCTAACCTTTACTTCTGATACCAGACGATCATCTTCGAGTAGGCAGAAAAACGGTTCTTCATCATCCTGCGGCCCTATCCCGGATGTCTCATCGCTATTAGCGGGCATTCGCAAGGCATCAAGAAGGGTCTTTAGCTGTCCGTCAATATCTCCAGCTTTGAAGATTAGATGCTTCTCTTCTGGTCGCAGAAGAGTTATATCTATGCTGCACCTCAGCGCCATATCTTCGGTCACTAATGGCACAAAGTGGAATCCAGCTCTAGACCATTTTTGCCCTATCAAATTCAATCCAGAAGTTGTATAGGCTTTCGGGGCGTCATCGCCCATATCGTGCATATATTCCTGAGCTGCCAAATATTGGTCTAAAGGAAGAGACTCCAACCATGCCTGATTCGCAAGACTTTTCAGGTTGGGGCTTATATCCCAAAGTCTTCTGAGTTGAGGATGAAAAGCGCGACGAATAGTGTGCTTCTCGCTAGTTCTCTTCTTTGTTCCGGCTGATGGTAATAGTTCACCCTCAAAGAGTAGACGAAACTCCACCTTATTGGTCTCCTCAATCGCTTCCCCACTCCCAATTAAGCAGAGAGAAGCAGGACCAATACTCTCATTAATTTGGCATTGCACAATTGCAACTCATTCCCGCCCAATCGGATGAGCGTTCCCCTCTCACGGCTATAATTATCGGCACTATGGAAAACGAAGACACTCGCACTCTCAGTGCTATCGGCAGTCTTATCGTCGAATTATTTGCTCGCCAGATGACACTTCTTTCGCTTCTGCGCTCTCAGTCTGGCTTTGATGAGAAGTCGTACGGGGAAGCACTTCAACATGCTCGCTCTGAACTAAACAAGGTGCCTGCATTGGCCACTCTCCGGAGTCAAGCAAGCGGCCAGCGACTAGAAGAAATAGAAAAGATTCTTCGAGTGATGACATATCCGAAATAGCCTGCTGCCCTGTCACGGTCATCTCAGTATCCATATCCCCTTCTAGTTAGTCAAGTATATTATTACCGAGGTAAAGTATTGAATCCAGATACTTTATTTCAAAGTACCGGGGGGGGGTACCTTCAAAAGAATATCTCCATTTACGTAAAACCGCGGTCGATGCCCGGGAGACACCGACCGCGGATTGAGGAGAAAAATGGTGCACCCGAGAAGATTCGAACTTCTGACCTACAGCTTCGGAGGCTGCCGCTCTATCCAGCTGAGCTACGGGTGCGTCCCTCTAGCGTAGCATGATCGCTGCGCCGGTTGACAGCCTTCGCCGCCATGGTCCAGCATCATACGACCATCCGGAAAACCCGGGAAAGAGAGACCACCTCCATGCTCATCCGTTCGATCGCATCGCTCGCCTGTACGGCCCTTCTTGCTACCGCCAGCCTGGCTCAAACAGCTCCTGCCGGCAAGTCTGCCAAGCCTCTCGCCAGCCCCGTCGCCTCTGCGGAGGTCACACTTAACGGCAATGACATCAAGATCAACTACAACACCCCCTCCATGCGTGGCCGCAAGATCATGGGTGAACTGGTCCCCTACGGTGAGGTCTGGCGCACCGGAGCAAATGAAGCGACCACCCTCATCACCAAGAGCAATCTGAAGATCGGAACCATCTCCGTCCCCGCCGGAACCTACACCCTCTTCACCATACCCAGTGCCGATACCTGGCAGTTGATCGTCAGCAAGGACACCGGCGAATGGGGCCTGGCCTATAAGGAAGCCTCGGACCTCGGACGTACCCCGATGAAGAGCAACACCCTCTCCTCTCCGCAGGAGAGAATGTCTATCTCCTTTGAACGCACTCGGGGAAATACTTCCGAACTACACGTCAAGTGGGAGACGACCGACGTGTCCGTTCCCATCACCGCGGAGTGAGGTTTACTGAGCGGCTTCTTTATGGAGCCGCAGCCGTTCCATCATCGAGCTACCAACTCCTTGGCGCCATTGATGTTTGTCAGAACAGACTGCAAGTCGAGCGCCGGAACCGCAGGGTTCCGCGCGCTCGTGCAGTAGACTCCAGGCTGTCCCACCAGGATCAGCGTATCGGTTAAAGCGTCCATGGCAACGGCCAGCCACCTCGCGCCTCGCGCCTCGCCCATCATGAACTCGTATTTTTCAAGCTCCAGCTGCCGGTCGTAGAAGACGGGCATCTACCACTCCTTCGCGGCAGAATCAGCCTCTAAGGGTTCCGGAGCTGCAGGCGCTTTCCAGCGCAGCACCGGCCTCCGCGCCGCTGTTGTCTCATCCAGCCGCTGTATGCGCGTTGTATGCGGAGCCGTCTGCACCAGCTCGGGATTCTCTTCCGCCTCGCGCGCGATCTGCTTCAGCGCATCGATCAGAAGATCGAGCTCCTCGCGCGATTCGCTCTCCGTAGGCTCGATCATCATTGCGCCCGCGACGATCATCGGGAACGAAACCGTGTAGGCGTGGAAGCCATAGTCGATGAGCCGCTTGCCCATATCGCCGGTCTTCACGCCGTTCTTAGCTTGCAACCGGTCGCTGAAGACCACCTCGTGCAGCGTCCGCGTCGTGTACGGCAGCTCGAAAGTCCCTTCGAGTTTGGCCCGGATATAGTTGGCATTCAGCACCGCATCCTCGGTAGTCTGCCGCAATCCATCCGGTCCATTGGCCAGGATGTATGCCAGCGCTCGCACGAACATGCCGAAGTTGCCATAGAACATCCGCACCCGTCCGACACTCTGCGGCCGGTCATACTCCAGCCCCAGCTTGCCGTCAGCCCGAGTAACAACAACCGGCGTAGGCAGAAATGGCTCCAGCATCTTCTTGCAAGCCACCGGTCCCGATCCCGGTCCACCGCCTCCGTGCGGCGTAGAAAAAGTTTTATGCAGATTCAAATGCATCACGTCCACGCCGAAGTCGCCGGGCCGCGTCTTGCCGACCAGCGCGTTCATGTTCGCGCCATCCATATAAAGCAGCGCGCCCTTCGCGTGGAGGATGTCGGCGATCTTGTGAATCTCGCTCTCAAACACCCCGATGGTCGAAGGATTCGTCAGCATCAGCGCGGCGGTATCCTCATCGACCATCCGCTCCAGTTCGGCGATATCGACCATGCCCTGCGCGTTCGACTTCAGGTTGGCAACCTCGTATCCGCAGACCGCCGCAGTCGCCGGATTGGTCCCATGCGCCGAGTCAGGAATCAGGATCTTCTTGCGCGCATTGCCTATGCTCTCGTGATACGCCCTGACCAGTAGGATGCCGGTAAACTCGCCGTGCGCGCCCGCCGCCGGTTGCAGCGTAATCGCGTCCATGCCGGTAATCTCGATCAGGCACTCCTGCAGCAGCTTCATAATCCCCAGACAGCCCTGGGACAACGACTCCGGCTGATAAGGATGCGCCTCGGCAATCCCTTCCAATCTCGCCACGGCTTCATTCACGCGGGGGTTGTACTTCATCGTGCAACTGCCCAGTGGATACATCCCTAGGTCGATCGCATAGTTCCACGTCGAAAGCCGTGTGAAGTGACGGATGATCTCGATCTCGCTCAGCTCCGGCATCACGCCCAGATCCGTTCGCACGGAACCGCCCAGCAGGGAAGCAGCATCCACTGCCGGCACATCCAGCTCGGCCAACCGATAGGCCTTCTTGCCCGGCGAAGACTTCTCAAAGATCAGGTCTTCATTTTGGTTGACGTGGGTCGTTGCCTTCTTAGGCGTGCCTATAAACTTCTCATCTGCCATTGCTAAAACTCCTGGACATCGCTTGCATCGCCGGCCTCGGAGTAGCTGCCGGACTCAGGGCCATCCAAATCTTCTTCACGCAACGAAAGACCGAAGACCGTGCCGTTTTCAAACTCAATCGTCAGCGCATCGCCCTCTTCAAGGGATATAGCAACAACCTTCTCGCCGATCTGCGCGCACAACGCATTGCGGTACTCGGGCTCGCCATAGGCAATCGAGAAATCAGGAAACAGCACATGCGGCCAGACGAATAGCGTAAACAGAGGGGCCGCAAAGCGAAGTTGCAAATGGTCCTGCACAAACTCCACCGCTACAAGCTCCTCGCCGATGATTACCGATACGTCCACGGTTAGGCCTTCTTACCCGCGAGTGCTGCCGCTGCTGCATCGATCTGCTTCCGCGTCGTCAACTCGGTCGCGCACCACAGAGAAGCATTCGGTCCCAGCTCGGGATACCACTTCTGCAGCGGCAGTCCGCCAATGATCTTGTCGCCAAGCAGCGCAGTGTTGGTCGCCTCCGCGCTCTTCGGCAACTCCAGCACGAACTCATGGAAGCGCGGTGCGCCATCGAACAGCACCTTCGCGCCAGCGCTCAACGCTGTCTGCGCATAGTGCGCCTTCGCCAGATTCTGCTCCGCCAATTCCTTCATGCCCTGCTTGCCATAGACAGTCAGGAAGATAGTCGTCATCAGGGCCACGAGAGCCTGATTGGTGCAGATGTTGGAGGTAGCCTTCTCGCGCCGAATATGTTGCTCGCGGGTAGAAAGAGTCAGCACGAATCCACGTTTGCCGTTCACGTCCTTGGTCTCGCCGATCAGGCGTCCAGGCATCTGACGCAGGAACTTCTCTTTGCAGGCAATCACGCCGCAATACGGTCCGCCGTATCCCACGGCGACGCCAAGCGACTGCGCTTCCATCGACACAATATCGGCTTCGACCGGAGGCTTCACAATGCCCAGCGAGACCGCCTCCGCAATCGACACAATCAGCAGAGCGCCCTTCTTATGGGCGATATCGGCAATAGCGGTTACATCTTCAATCGTGCCGAAGAAGTTCGGTGACTGGATCAGCACACAGGCCGTATCGCTTGTAATCGCAGCATCGAGCGCCTCCAGATCGACCCGGCCATTCGCCCCATAGCCCACCTCGGTCACCGGAATCTCCTGATGCTGCGCGTAGGTCGCCAGCACCTCGCGATACTCGGGATGCACCGTCCGCGCCACGACCGCGCCATCGCGCCCGGTCACACGCACCGCCATCATTACCGCTTCGGCTGCGCCGGTCGAACCGTCGTACATTGAAGCGTTGGCGATCTCCATGCCCGTCAGTTCGCAGATCATGGTCTGGAACTCGAACATGGCTTGCAGCGTGCCTTGCGCAATCTCCGGCTGATAGGGGGTGTAGCTGGTCAGAAACTCTCCGCGCTGCACCAGCGAGTCGATGATGACGGGCCGGTAGTGCCGATACACGCCTGCGCCGAGAAAGCTGGCATAGCCCGCGGCATTATCTTCGGAGAAGGCACGAAAGCGGTCCAGAATCTCCGATTCGCCATGCTGCCGGGGAATGGCAAGATCGCGTTTCAGTTGATACTCGGCAGGGATACTCGAAAACAGATCGTCGATCGACGCAACGCCAATCTCGGCGAGCATCTCCTCGCGATCCGCAGGGGACTTCGGCAAATAGCGCATCTTTAGTGTCCGGTCTCTTCGCTGATAAATTTCTCGTAGTCGGCGGCAGATAGAAGCCCATCGGCCTCGGCGGCGTTCGTCAGGTCCAGCTTTAGCATCCAGGTATTGTTTGCGTCCGTGTTGATCTTCTCGGGAGCGCTTGCCAGCTCCTCATTCACTTCCGTCACCGTGCCCGATACTGGAGCATAGAGGTCGGAGACCGCCTTCACCGACTCGACCGAGCCGAAGATCTTGCCCGCCTCAACCTTGTCGCCCACCTTGGGCAGATCGACAAAGACGATGTCGCCGAGCGAACTCTGTGCATAGTCCGTGATGCCGACGGCGCCGCCGGCTCCGTCAACTTCAATCCACTCATGTTCCTTGGTATAGCGATAGTTCGCAGGGTATGCCATTGGCTCTTGTCTCTCCAGCTTAGATTTTAGATGTTGCTGCTAGGTGGATTTCTTCGGCTTCTTGTAAAAAGGCGTGGGAACGATACGAGCTTTCACCTTCTGGCCGCGAATTTCAACTGCCAGCTCGGTTTCAAGCGCGGAATGCTCGATCGGAACGTAGGCCAGGGCGATGTTTTTCTTCAAAAACGGTGCGGGCGAACCGCTGGTAATCTCGCCGATCTTCTCGCCGCCGAGCGTAAATACGGGATAGCCGTCACGCCCAATACCGCGCTCGATCATCTCCAGCCCGACCAGTTTGCGTTTCGGCCCACCGCTGGCCTCGATCTCCAGCAGTGCCTCACGGCCCACGAACTCCGGCTTGTCGAGCTTGGCATATCGCCCCAGCCCGGCTTCCAGCACGTTGATCGTGTCCGAAATCTCGTGCCCATAGAGCGCCATCCCGGACTCCAGCCGCAGCGTATTGCGCGCGCCCAGCCCGCAGGGCACAATGCCAAACTCCGCTCCCGCCGCCAGCACCTCGTTCCACACCCGCTCGCTGGTCGGCACATCCGACGGGACGTAGATCTCGAAGCCGTCCTCGCCGGTGTAGCCGGTGCGCGCAATCAGTACGTTGTGCAGGCCGCCCCCGTCTTTCAGGTCCAGCCGGCCCCAGGTGAACCAGTAGTTCTTGATCGTGCTCAGATCGACCGGGGTCAGCTTCTGCAGCGTCTCCGCCGCTCTCGGCCCCTGGATCGCAAGCTGCGTGTAGTAGTCGCTGAAGTCGTTGACGTGTGCTCCCGGCATGCCTCCGATGACCTGACGCACCCACTGAACATCCTTCTCGCGCGTCCCCGCGTTGATGACGATCAGGTAGTCATTGGCAGAGAGCTTATGCACCACCACGTCATCGACGAAGGTCCCGTTCGGATACAGCATCGCCGAGTACTGCGCCTGTCCCACGGCCAGCTTCGAGGCATCGTTCATGCAAAGCTGCTGTACCGCCGCCAGCGAGTTTGGTCCGCGCAACTGGATATCGCCCATGTGCGACACGTCGAATAACCCGACCCCGGTTCGCACCGCCATGTGCTCGGCGATCAGGCCGGAGTATTCCACCGGCATATCCCATCCGCCAAAGTCCACCATCTTGGCCTTTGCGGCGCGGTGCGCGGCATTCAGTGCAGTTTTACGAAGTGTGCCTGTATCAGCCATAGTGCTCAATTCCTCAGTTAAACAACAGTTTCAACTCTTAACGATAGCATTCACAGCGGTGTCGCGCCTTGCTCAGACTACGACGGTCTCGCGGTACTCCCCAAACACCGAGCGGAGCACATTTGCGATCTCGCCGACGGTCGCATAACTCTCCACCGCGTTCAAAATCTGCGGCATCAGGTTGCTGCCATCCCGTGCCGCATCTTCCACACGCCGCAGTGCCCCTGCATGCACGCCCGAGTCCCGCCGCAGCCGGAGCGCCCGCACGCGTTCCACCTGCCGCGCCTCTAAAGTCTCGTCCATTCTCTGGGTCGGCACGGCGACCTCCGGCTCGGCAGCAAACTCGTTGACGCCGACCACAACCGCCTCTCCTGCATCGACCGCTCGCTGGTACGCATAGGCCGCCGCCTGTATCTCCCGCTGTACATAACCTTGTTCGATTGCCCGTAGCATCCCATACTTTCCGGCACGGTCAAACCCGGCAATCGTCGCCATATATTGCTTCGCCTGCCGCTCGATCTCGTTCGTCACGGATTCCACGTAGTACGACCCGGCCAGCGGATCGACCGTCTGGGCAACCCCGCTCTCATGCGCCAGGATCTGCTGCGTTCGCAGCGCAATCCGCGCCGCCTGCTCGGTCGGCAGCGCCAGCGCCTCATCGAATCCGTTCGTATGCAGCGATTGGGTCCCACCCAGCACGGCAGCCAGCGCCTGCAGCGTGGTGCGCACGATGTTGTTCTCCGGTTGCTGCGCCGTTAGCGTCGACCCGGCGGTCTGGGTGTGGAAGCGCAGCATCCAGCTTCGCGGATTCTTCGCGCCAAAGTGCTCCCGCATCAGGTGCGCCCACATCCGCCGCGCCGCGCGGAACTTCGCCACCTCTTCCAGCAGATTATTGTGCGCATTGAAGAAGAAGCTCAGCCGCGGCGCGAAGGCATCCACATCGAGCCCCGCGTCGATCGCGGCCTGCACATAGGTCATGCCGTCGGCCAGCGTAAAGGCCACCTCCTGCACCGCCGTACATCCCGCTTCGCGCATGTGGTAGCCGGAGATTGAGATCGTATTCCACTCCGGAACCTCTACTTCCGCCCAGGCAAAGATGTCGGTTACTAGCCGCATCGCATGAGTCACCGGGTAGATATACGTGCCGCGCGCAATGTACTCCTTCAGAATGTCGTTCTGAATCGTCCCGCTCAGCTTCTTTACATCCGCGCCTGTACGCCGCGCCACCGCGACATAAAGCGCCAGCAGGATCGATGCGGTCGCATTGATCGTCATTGAGGTCGAGATCGTATCCAGAGCAATTCCATCGAAGAGCCGCTGCATGTCCTCGATGGAATCAATCGCGACCCCCACCCTGCCGACCTCGCCGAGTGCCAGCGGCGCATCGGAGTCATAGCCAATCTGCGTCGGCAGATCGAAGGCGACGGAGAGCCCTTTGGTCCCATTAGCCAGTAGAAATTTGTAGCGCCGGTTCGACTCCTCGGCATCGCCCATGCCGGCGTACTGCCGCATCGTCCACAACCGCCCGCGATACATCGTTGGCTGAATCCCGCGCGTAAACGGAAACTCTCCGGGCACGCCCAACTCCCCGGCTGCGTCGAAGTCTTTCAGACTCTCCGCTCCATAGACTGTGTCAACAGGGATTCCGGAGCTAGTTTTAGGGGTTTCCGCCATGACGATGTAGTGTACGTGAAAGCGCCAACGGCGCGGCCTTATACCAGCATGGGGCGCAGCCCCATGAATTCAGACCCGATGACGTAGGAGGGCTGAAAGAGAGTGCTGAAAAAGTCCAGTTTTGTTAAGGGCACGGCTTCAGCCGTGCCGTAAATACTTTGCTGACAGTGCGGCTTTAGCCGCTGAGGGCTCTTTACGCACCGCACGGAGTTCTTCAGCAGCCTCTGAAAGCCTGATCTATAACCTCCGCGATACCACTGGGTGAAGGCGTGAGCATTCTCAGAAGCCTATTGTCCGCGGCTCCTGCGGCTCGCTCGCACAAAGCTGCTCACCAGAAAATAGCCGAAGACGAGCGCCAGCGCGACACAGACCAGAAGTCGAATATGGGCATCGTGGTTGGTTGCCGTCTCATGGAGATTTCCACGCAGCTTCCATGCCCAGCCCGCACCAAAGAAGGCGAAAACGCCAAAAAATACACCGACCACTTCCAGCCAGAGGACACCGGAGAGCTTCACAAATGGCTTCCAGACGGCGTCTCCAAAGCGCTTGCTGCCGCGGACGATCCCCTGTCCCGTCTGCCGCGCCTGGGTTGCGGTCCGTGCAGCCTGTTGCACGACGCGCGCGCTCGGCGGTTGAACCACCGGCTCGGTCTTGGCTGGCCCCTGCTGGGGCGGAGCGTTGGCAGGCGGAGCGCTAGCCGAAGGCGTACTTCGCTGAGCAGGTTTTGCCCCGCTGGCAGAGGGATTCGGCGCTGTAGCCGCGTCAACCGCTGTTATCAGCGTCTTCGCGGCTGCACGAGCTCCAATCCCAAGCGCACGGCCGAAGCGTACCGAATCCATACACAAAGTGTAGCCGTTTACCGCTTTGCTGCAACAGCGGTTGCAGCGATTCTTTCGCCCTCGATTCCCGGCACGAATATCCCCATTGCACATTGCTGCATCTAAACCTTGATTGAACACGTGGAAGAGGGGGGCAAACATTATGAAGAAATTTCTTTGGATGGCGGGCGGTCTCTGCGTGGCGTCGGCTTGTTTTATCGTCTGGGGTCCAAAGCGCATGAAGCCCGTGCAGGAGCTTGCCGAACGCCTGGAGGTAGCCTGGTCCGATCACCACACCGTCGTTTAGCCTTGTCGTCCAGCAAAAACTGTCGTGATTGCGGCGCGTATGGACGAGAGCGTATTCTGTAGCCGTAACAGGGCGTAGTACCCGCAATGCCGTTCCCGCCGGTCGCGTCAGGCCGGGAATACCCGATGCGCGGTTGATAGCATACAAAGGGCAGTCCGGAGGTGGCATTGAACCCGAAGGTCAAAAACCTGATTCAGAAACTTGGCGAAGCGATTCATGAGTCCGTCTCGGAGTCTGAGGACATCGCTGGCGTGGTCAAAAACATACGCGAGCAAGGGTTTGATGTTCTCCTCATGCTTGAGGCCACCATTGGACTCAACGAGGTCGAGGCAGAAACCGGCGAATCCGAATCTGAATCCGACGGCACGCTCGAAAACGCCGATGAGAGTGCAGAGGGTCCCTTTACCGCGAACGATCTAACCTTTCTGAAATCCCTGCGCATCATCCTTCCTGAAGAGAGCGCAACGGAAGAGTAGGTTACGGTCTGCGATTACCAAGCCCTGGCGTAGTCGCCTGGGTCTTTCGTCTTCCTGTGCCTGACAGGATCAAAAAAACACACAAATCCACCGTCGCGTGGTAGACTCGCGTTTCTCGGAAGACGTGTGGGTTGTTTTGTGCATCCCATTGACGTAGTTCATAGTTATAAGTCTGAGGTAGTCGGAATATGAGAGATACGCTTGGTGTTCTACTTGCCGGTGGCGCCGGTGAACGGCTGTTCCCCCTGACCCGCGATCGCGCGAAGCCGGCGGTTCCTTTTGCCGGGCAGTACCGCATCATCGATATCACGCTGTCCAACTGCATCAACTCCGATCTGCGTCGCGTCTATATCCTCACCCAGTACAAGGCGCTCTCCCTCAACCGTCACATCCGCGAAGGCTGGGGGCCGGTCGTCGCCAACGAACTCGGCGAATTCATCGAGATCCTTCCGCCCATGCAGCGCGTCAGCAAGAACTGGTACACCGGCACCGCGGACGCCGTCTACCAGAACATCTACTCCATCGGTTCCGAGGAGCCTAAGTACGTCATCATCCTCTCCGGCGATCACATCTACAAGATGAACTATGGCCGGATGTTGCAGCAGCACAAAGACTCCGGGGCCGACGTAACTCTGGCAACGCTGCCCATCTCACCCGATGAGGTCTCCGCCTTCGGGGTCGTCGAGGTCGCCCGCGATGCAGAGGTCACCGGCTTCATTGAAAAGCCCAAGGAGACCAGCATCCGGTCGCCCTTCAACCCGGACATGGTCGATGTCTCGATGGGAATTTACATCTTCAACACCGATGTCCTGATCCCCGAGCTGCTGAAAGACGCTGAAGACCCGAACTCCAAGCACGACTTCGGCCATGACATTCTTCCCAAGCTGCTCGGGCGCTTCAAGATGCTCGCGTTCAACTTCGTCGACGAGAACAAGCAGAAGGCTCTCTACTGGCGCGATGTCGGGACTCTCGAGGCCTATTACGAGGCCAACATGGACGTCGCCGGCGTAACCCCGACCTTCAATCTTTACGACAAGTCCTGGCCCATGCGCACGCGTCCCTACCAGTACCCGCCCGCCAAGTTCGTCTTTGGAGAGCCGGGACGCACCGGCATGGCCATCAACTCCATCGTCTGCTCCGGCTCCATCGTCTCCGGCTCCATCGTGCGCAACAGCGTCGTCTCGCACGATGTCCGTGTCAATTCTTATGCCGACGTAGACTCCAGCATCATCTTTTCGCACGTCAACATTGGCCGCCACTGTCGTATCCGCCATGCCATCATCGACCGCGACGTTCATATCCCGGATGGCACGGTTATCGGCTACGACGCCAACGACGATAAGAAGAACTACTTCGTCTCCGCCAGCGGCCTCACCGTCGTCACCCGCGACTACTCGGTCTACGAGAACCCGGTCTCGCCGGACTTTCTCCAGCAGCACGAAGCCTGGTAACGCTACAAAAAAGCCGACCGCGGATTGAACGGATTAACACGGATGAAAACAAGTCTTATCCGTACTGATCCGCGCAATCCGCGATCGGCTTTTGTCTGAAGTGTTGCTGCTTACCGCTTGCCGAACCGGTAGACCACACCCGCCGAGATCGCGAAAAACTCACGGGTCTCCGTTCCGAAATGCTCAAAGATCAGATCCGGCGAAAGTCTGATCGCAAATTTCTTGGAGCGGTTGATGTCGATGCTGCCGCCTATCGCCGCGATCGGCTTGGTGCGGTTCGTGTACAGGCCGACAGCCTCCGGCGGAGCGCCCCCGGTGCCGCCATCAAAGACGCCATGCGATGCGCCAAAATAAGCGTGGTAGTTCAACGCGGCAAACTGGTTCTTCGGCCCGCGATATTGTGCGCCCAGCATGATCATGTTCATGTAAACCAGGGGGCGGTTGATGTAGTTCGGATTCGGTGGAATCGGGGCACTGGGGAATACCGGCGTCGTTCCCGCTTCTCCGCGGTAGTTGGCGGCCAGGCCGATGTGATTGGTCAGCCAGTAGGTTGCCAGAATCTCGCCGCCGCCCAGGTTCATCCGTTTGGGCAGGTTCTGTCCAGCCTGAAAGTTCATAAAATTCAAGCCGCCGTAGATCTCACAGCGGTTGTCATAGTTCACCGGCGGAGCAGCCGACAATTTTCCCTTGGCCTGCGCCAGCGCTGATGCACCTGCCACAAACATACCCGCCAGCAGCAGCCCACTTACCGCGCGCGTCCCGTTCTTCCACGCTCCGGCCATCTTCAATTCCGACTTCGTTCTCAGCATCTGTTTCCCCAACATCTTCTCCAGCATTGGCTTCATCATCCAAGATATAACGTCCGGCGTACATCTGCCCGATCCGCTGCCTCGTATCCATTCTGCCAGCAGCTCCGGTTTGTGCGACAATGATAAAAACCGCTTGGGGAATATCCATCCGGCTGTAGGGGGAACTCATATGGGCGAACTATTTCAACCTTGGCATCTTGCCATCCTCGCGATCATCGTTATAGTGCTGTTCGGCGGCAAAAAACTGCCCGAACTCGGCAAAGGTCTGGGCGAAGGACTGCGCGGCTTCAAGGACGGGATGAAGGGCGTCACCGATGAGATGAACAAGCCCACTGAGACCCCGCACGCCGTGACGCCAAAGCCCGAAGAGACTGTCAATAAGTAGCCGCTACGGCTACGAGTCCGACAGCGCCGGATTCGCTCTCTCGTCTTGTTAAAAACTTGAAAAGATGATCCAGACGGACCTTTCTTCATGAAATTGAAGTCGTCCTATCTCGTTAAGCCGCACGCCTCGGTTCGGCTCTCACGTCTCTCGGCCGTGGAGACAGGTGACTTCACGACTGAGAAGGCAGCTGACGGCGTCCTTGCCGGGCACCGCGACCAGTTGAACAGCCTCCAGGAAGTCTTCTACGCCAGCCAGCAAAAGGCCTTGCTGATCGTCCTGCAGGGCATGGACACGGCTGGCAAGGACGGCACCATCCGGCACATCTTTTCCGGCATCAACCCGCAGGGTTGCAATGTCACCGCCTTCAAAGTTCCCACACCTCTTGAAGCCAGGCACGATTTTTTATGGCGCGCCCATGCCGCTGTTCCACCCAAGGGGATGATCGGCATCTTCAACCGGTCGCACTACGAGGACGTCCTCTCGCCCAGGGTGCACAAGCTCATCTCCGGCAAGGTCACGCGTCGTCGCCTCGACGACATCAACGGATTCGAAGCCATGCTCGCCGATAACGGCGTCGTCATCCTCAAGTTTTTCCTGCACATCTCCCACGAGGAGCAGACTCGCCGCCTCCAGTCGCGCATCGATACGCCGGACAAGCATTGGAAGCTATCGGAAGCCGACTTCCACGAGCGAGAATTCTGGCCGCAATATGCGGACGCCTACGACGGCATCCTCTCTGCCACCAGCCGCAAACATGCGCCCTGGTTCGTCATTCCCTCCGATCACAAGTGGTATCGCAACGTCGCCATCTCGCAGATCATCGTCGACGCCATGCAGGGCCTCAAGCTCCAATATCCTGCTCCCACCTTCGACGCCAGCCATATCAAATTGCAAAAGCGCTTCAGAGCGTAATCATCACCACCGCCGCCGCGGCAACTGCCATTCCCAGTCCCTGCCGCCGCGTAGGCCGCTCGCTCAGCATCCAGGCCGCCAGCAGGATCGTCGAAGCCGGATAGAGCGAGGCCAGCACCGCCGCCACGTCCAGCCGCCCGGCCCGGGTCGCCGCGATGAACAGCAGGTTGCCCGAGGTATCCAGCAGCGCCGTCGTCAACGCCCACCGGAGCGCCGTTCGCGTCAGCCGCCCCTTGGCTATCTCCGCAGTTCCAGCGTTGAAGGAAAGCCCAAGCAGCAGCAAAGAGCACACGCTGAGACTGCCGATCCTCGCCGTAGCCATGGGCCAGAAGACACCGGCAACCCCGGCCATCTTCAAGGCCACAAAATAAATCCCAAATCCTATTCCCGCCGCTGTGGCCAGCCATATCGTACCGGTATCTGCCGATTTGGCCTCTGCATTCGGTCCTGCCGCAATCAGCCAGATCGCCGCTCCGGCGACGAAAAATCCCACGACGCGGAGCAGACCCGGAGATCCTTCCGCCACCACGGAGACCACCGCCGGGATAGCCGCCGCGAGCAGCCCGCTCAAGGCGGCCGAAGCCCCCATCGCTCCTCGTGAAAGCGCAACATAAAAACAAGCCAGGGAGAGCCCGCCCGTCACTCCCGCCGCGATTCCCCAGGCCAGTGGAGCGCCATGCGGAAAGCTATCCCCACGCAAACAGGCCACGGCGACCAGCACGGTAAAGCTGGCGGCGTGGCTGGCCAGGATCACACGCAGCGCACCGCCCATCGTGCCTCCGGCATGCTTTGCGCCCATCCCGCCGGAAAAGTCTCCGCCTCCCCACAGAAACGCCGCCGCTAAAGCCAGCAGAGCATTCACATGCAGCAGGGTGCGCCTACTTTCCCCGGACGACCGATGATCTCACGTCCTCTGCCGTCGGGTAGTAGCCCTTTTTCGCCAGCACGGTGAGGTTAGGCCGCATTACCTTGACTTCAAGCGTGCGGTACTTGCCATCGATAAACGGCTCATGCGTGTAGTAGCCGATGGTGTACTGCGTCCGCACTTCTTCCGTAATCTTGGCAAAACTGCTCTCGATACCCTTTTGCCGGAACTCGCCATCGACGTTTCCGCCCGTCTCACTCGCGTACGCCTGCAGGATGTTGTCCCGCATCATCAGCGGCAGGTGGATGCGATCCAGGAAGCCGACCACAGGCAGGGAAGAGGTCCCCACCAGCGTCGAATACACCGAAATCTTGTTGGTCTGGAGATACTTCACAACCTCTTTGAACTTCGCTGTGCTGCCGTATTCCTTGCCATCGCTGATGACATAAACTACCCGTCGCCGCCCCTTACGAGTCTTCGACAAATGCGTCGCCGCGGCCAGAATGGCGTCGTTCAGCGTATGCACCTCTTTCGGCACATTCAGCGTATTGCTCAGGCTGGTGCCGTGGGTCGAATTCGTATTCGGATCGATATAGCTCTGTGCGCCGCCATTAAGATTGATGTTCTGCGACAGCGGACCGCTGGTGTAGGCCATCGCCCCTTCGCGTCCGGTCGACTTCGACCGCTCCAGCACTGCGCCCAGCCGCGCGCTCTGTGCAGCCGTAAAATCGGTCTGGAGCCTGGGCCCATTGTTATAGGTAAAGACCGCAACCTCGTCGTAAGGTGCGAAGGCTCCCTGTATCGCTGCCAGGGCATTGTTGACCTTGGCCATATTGTCGAAGGTCATGCTCTGGTCGATCACCAGCGCAACCGAGAGAGGGAATGGGTCGACGGTAAACAGGGCCGGCTGCTGCCGCAGTCCGTTCTCGTACACCCGCACGTCGCGCCAAGTCAGCCCCGGCACCAGATGGCCCTTGTTGTCCTTCACGGTAAACGGCACTTCGACAAAGTTCGTCTGTACATGCAGCGTGAACGCCTCCGGGCCCTGCCCAGGTGACGGCAATTCAGGCGCTGTTCCCTGTACCGCCCGCTCGGCGGCCGACTGTGGCAGGCTGCTGGGTGGCGCTTCCGCATCGGGAGTCGAAGACGTCTCTCCGCTCAGGCCTGCCGCAGCGCCCCTGCCCGGCGCAATCGCGTCGAGCGGCGGTAGTTGCTGCGGCCGCGGAGCATCTGGAATCGCCTGCTGCGCCGTCTCTTGCGGTGCCTGGGCTTCCGCCACCGTTCGCTGTCCCAGCTGCGCCAGCATCATGCATGCCACAGCCCCCGCCAATACGCTGTACTTCACCACGAACAACCCCCATACGTTCCAGCCGAACCTGAGATCGGATCTCTGCCTCAGCCACTTACCAGATTACCAGTGCGGCCTCTGCGCCGCCATCCCGCACCCCAAACCTTATTGGTTGGACGCAGTCTCCACCCCCAACGTTGCGCCCGGCACGTTGCCGCACCCGGCATCATTTCCGCATTTTCCGCTGACCCAGCCGCCATCTCTATCGTCTAATGGGGTATGCGTCCCCTTGCTCTTGCCGCCGCGCTGACCCTTATTCTTCGGACTCTTGCTCTTCCCCTTCCACTGCACGCGCAGGAGGCGCCCTCCCCCGGAGGTCCGCCTCCCGCCAGCCACGCCGCCGCCCAGCCCAGGGGCGATCAGGATATCGAGACCCTCAAGGTCAACGTCAACCTCGTCAACGTCTACTTCTCCGTCCGCGACAAGAACGGCTTTATCACTAATCTCAAGAAAGACGACTGCCAGATCTTCGAGGACAAAGAGCCTCAGGTCACCAAGAACTTCACCCAGGAGAAGAAACTCCCTCTCACCATCGGCATCCTGCTCGACACCAGCGGCAGCCAGCAGAACGTCCTTCCTCTCGAACAGCAGTCCGGCGCCGAGTTCCTCAAAGACGTCCTTACTCCCAAGGATGAAGCCTTCCTCATCTCCTTCGACATCAACGTCGATCTTCTCGCCGACTACACCAATGATCCCCGCGAGTTGAAGCGCGCCATCGACAAGGCCACTATCAATACCGGCGCAGGCACCGGCTCGGTCACTGGCAACGGCAATCCTCGCGGAACCCTGCTCTACGACGCGGTCTATCTCGCTGCCCACGACAAACTCCACCAGGAGGCCGGCCGCAAGGTGCTTGTGATGCTCACCGACGGCGGCGACCAGGGCTCGCAGGAGACCCTCAAATCCGCCATCGAGGCGGCCCAGAAGTCCAACACCATCATCTACGTCATCATGATCGCCGACCGCGGTTTCTACGGCGGCTTCAACATGGGCTACACCGGCGCGGGAGATATGGATCGCCTGGCCAAGGAAACGGGTGGCCGCGTCATCAACGTAGGCAACAACGGCAAGAAGCTCGAAGACGCCTTCGACCAGATTCAGGATGAACTGCGCACCCAGTACCTCGCCAGCTACACGCCCACCAACCTCAAGGTCGACGGCACCTTCCGCACGCTCAACATTAGCTGCCAGAAAGACCAGAAGGTCCAGGCCCGCAAGGGCTACTACGCCCTCGCGGACTCCATGGGCAACAGCGAATAGAACCAAAAAATGCGGTCGTCCTGAGTACAGGATGACCGCATTTGCTGTTGTCTGTTCTAAATCCGCGCCAATCCGCAGTCGATATCCCTACGCAAACACCAGGCACTGAGGATTTGCCAGCGGAAAGTTCTTCCCCGAGTCTGCCAACTTGCCTGTCTTTGCATCCCGCGCAAAGACGGAGATGTTGTTCGAATCCTGATTTGCCACCAATAACCAACGGTTGTTCGGGCTCAGCGCAATATGCCGCGGAGTCTTTCCCCCGCACGAACTCCGCCCGATCAGCGTCAATTTACCGTCCGCGTCCGACACCGTAAACGAAGCCATGAAGTCGTTATCGCGGTTCGCTACATAGGCAAATTGTCCTTTGCGGTCGAACACGATATCGCAGGCCCGTGTATCGCCCTTATAGCCTGCCGGGAGCAGCTTCATCGACTGTACCAGCTCGAACGCACCCCGCTCGCCGTCCCAGTGCAGCACATCCACCGTCGATTTCAGCTCGGTTACGCAGTAAGCCCACTTGCCATTGGGATGGAACTGCAGCGCTCTCGGTCCCTCGCCCGGAGCCGACTTCCATGCCGGCGGATTATTGGGCGTAAGGACTGCCGTCTTCGCGTCCAGCTTATAGATATGAATCATGTCCAGCCCAAGATCGTTGACCATCAGAAACCGGTTGTTGGGCGAGACCGTCACCCGGTGCGCGTGGGCCTGCTCCTGCCGTTCCGCATTGGGGCCATGACCGGTGTATTGGAAGAAACTTACCGCGTTACTTAGCCGACCATCCTCGCCTACATGAAAGCTTGCCGCGCTGCCTCCGCTATAGTTCGCCGCAAAGACGCACCGTCTCGTATGGTCTACGGCTATATGGCAAGGCCCGGTGCCGCCCGAAGAGACTCCATTGATCTCCGTGAGTCGTGCATTCGCGCGGTCGAGCGTAAACCCCGTCACGCCGCCGCCCTTCTTTCCCCCAAATTCGTCTACTTCGCTCACGGCATACAGCCGGTTCCCCCCGGGAGCGAGAGCCATGAACGACGGGTTGGGTGTCGCCGCGGCAAGTCCGGTCTGCTTCAACTCTCCCGTCGCTTCATCGAAGCTGTACGCATAAATTCCCTTGCTCGCGCCCGTCGTCTGGGTTCCCACCAGCAGTAGCTCGCCCTTGCCTGCCCCGCCCACGCTTGCCAGTGAAGCCCGCGCTGCCAATGAAAGTGCTGCTGAACTCTTCATAAATCCTCGCCTCGTCATCCGCTGCATGCACTGCTCCTTTGTCATTGTCACACCGTGTATTGTGACACCCGAAAGATTCTATGCCTCCATCGCTCCCGAATAAACCGCCATCCCGGCCACCGCATCCACGCCCATCGCATCGAGCGCATCTACTTCGGCTCGCTCCTTGATGCCTCCGGCGACGATCAGTTGCCGCCCCGTAGTCGCCCGCAGCACCGCCGCCACAT
Organism: Terriglobales bacterium; assembly: GCA_041691575.1. Classification (GTDB taxonomy): domain Bacteria; phylum Acidobacteriota; class Terriglobia; order Terriglobales; family Acidobacteriaceae; genus Edaphobacter. The sequence goes on along the minus strand of JBEPUJ010000011.1, from coordinate 93,087 downwards.
CCAGTGGGAAACCTGTCATAGTGCCTTCAGTATCGACATGCGTATATAGAAACGCAGCACAATAATCTTCCAGCCACGTCACCGCTTCTTCAGGAGTCAGATCGACCGAGTCCTTCCACCCCTTCACCGCGACTTTGCCGCCCTTGGTATCCACGCTGAACACCAGCGCGTCCTCCCCCAGTTCCTTTTTCAGCCCTGCGGCAAAATCTCTGTTCACTCCCGCCGCGCCGAACAAACTCGATCCATAGATCACCCGCTTTGCCCCGGCATCGAGCAGCGCCTGGCCATCCGCAGCTGTCTTCAAACCTCCGCCCACCTGGCAAGGGAGCCGCTTGCAGATCATCTCGATCAGCGCGCGATTATCTCCCTGCCGCATCGCCGCATCCAGATCGATCAACTGCACCACGGGATACTTCGAGAACCGCTCGATCCAGTATTCGAAATCATCGAACGCCAGCTTCAGCTTCTCGCCCTGCACCAACTGCACAATCCGCCCACCCATCAAATCAATCGAAGGTATCAACATGCTTTCTATCCCCTTATCAAAATTGTCATCCTGAGCGAGCGCGAAACGCGAGTCGAAGGACCCGCGGTTGCACTTGCCGTTGCTTCCAGGTAGCCCAAGGCTTCAGCCTTGGGTCTCTCTGAGGCATGTCTTCTTTCATGAAGCCTCAATCTCAGCACGGCAGCCGCACGCTAACTCCCGCCAGCCTCAACTCCGCCTTCAACTCCCGCGAATCCGTCACTCCAAAATGAAAGATGCTGGCCGCCAAAGCCGCATCGGCCTTGCCTCTGCCGAATACCTCCGCGAAGTGAGCCGCCGACCCCGCTCCGCCCGAAGCAATCACCGGAATCTGCACCGCCTCGCTCACTCTCGCGGTCAACTCGCAATCGAATCCATTGCGCATTCCATCGGTATCCATGCTGGTCAGCAAAATCTCCCCGGCTCCGCGGCTCTCGGCCTCGCGCGCCCAATCGACAACTCGCAACCCAGTCGCTTTTCGGCCACCACTCACATACACCTCGGCATCTTCCACACCCGCAGCTCCGCGCCGGGCATCGATTGCCACAATCACGGCCTGCGCCCCAAAGCTGCCGCCAATCTCTCCAATCAACTCCGGCCGCGCAATCGCGCTCGAATTAATCGAAACCTTATCTGCGCCTGCATCGAAGACCGCCGCCGCATCCTCCGCGCTGCGAATCCCCCCGCCCACCGTAAACGGGACAAATAGCGTCGCCGCCGTCCGCTTCACCGTATCGAGCAGCGTCCCGCGCCCTTCATGCGTCGCTGTAATATCCAGCAGCACAATCTCATCAGCTCCTGCCGCTGCATGACGATGCGCCAACTCCGCCGGGTCCCCGGCGTCGACGATGTCCACAAACTGAACACCCTTCACCACGCGCCCCCCGCGCACATCGAGACAAGCAATAATCCGTTTCGTCAGCATTTATCCCAGCCTCACCGGCACAGCCGCCGGAATTGCAACTTCAGTCCCCTCGCAGACAATTCGAGCCAGCGAATCTCCATTCTCGACCACCGCGCCATGCTCCACGAACCACTCCACCACCAACCCCTGCCTGGGCGCAGGCACATGGAACTCCATCGCTCCATCCGTCAACGTACAAACCGCCTGCCCGGCTTCCGCCATCGATCCCGTTGATACCAGTTGCTGCACAAACGTATACGAAGGCTCCTCGGCTGCAAGCTTCAACTCATAGATAAAAGGCATCGCTACAACTCCACAAAGTTCTTCAAAACCTGTAAGCCCACGGCGCTCGACTTCTCCGGATGAAACTGCACACCCATTACATTCTCCTGCTCCACCACCCCGGTAAACCCGCCGCCATACTGCGTAATCGCGGCCGTCGCCTCGACCACCGGAGCCCGCCACGAGTGCGTGTAGTAAACAAATCCGCCCCCCTGCACTCCGCGCAGCAACTTCGAATCCGCCCTGACACCCTCCAGCGAATTCCAGCCTACATGTGGTGACTTCAGCTCCGCTCCATCGTACGAAGCAGGGAACCGCTCACACATCCCCGCAAAATGCCCCAACCCGGCAATCCCCGGAGCCTCCGTCGAACCTGCAAACAACCATTGCAGTCCCACGCAAATCCCCAGGAACCACGCGCCCTTAGCGACACTCTCCCGCACTGCGTCAGTCAAGCCGAGATCAGTCAGCAACTGAGTCGACTGAAAGTGTCCCACTCCCGGCAGCACAACTTTGGCGGCTGCGCGCACAACCTCCGGGTCCTGCGTCACCTGCGTCTCAGCACCAAGATACTTCAGCGCCTTCACCACGCTGGTCAGGTTCCCCGCTTTGTAATCAATGACAGCAATCATCGTTTCTGCCCATATCGTGCAACTGTATCCACAGTTAACCAGAGTGTTCCGCCAACAAACTCAATACCTATAAGTACAGCGATCAGAACGGTAGCGCCGCAGATGAGACGAAATTTCATCTGGGAACGGAGCTGGTAGAACAGATAAGACGCAAAGACAGCGAAGAAAAAGGCGACCAGACCTAAAAGGTCAATCGTGAGTTCATTTACGTGCAAAGATTTAGAAAAAATCGCTAAGAACGCAATACAGCCAATGACCAAGGATGCGACGGCACATATGCTAGCCAACTGTACCCTCTGCTTTTGCGTTGTCACAGCAATCCCTTCGTACTAGGCAGCATCTCCCGCATTCGCTCATCCCGCGAGCAGGCCCCGCGCAACGCCCGAGCAAATGCCTTGAAGATCGCCTCGATCTTGTGGTGATTGCTCCGCCCATACATCGTCTTCACATGCACATTCGCCTTGGCCCCCCGAGCAAACCCATCGAAGAAATCAGCCAGTAACTCACTCTGGAAATCCCCAACCAGCCGCACCTTCACCTTGTCATCGACGACATAGGCCACGCGACCGCTCAAATCAACAGCGGCCACTGCGAGCGTCTCATCCATCGCCATCACAAAGTACCCGGCGCGCATGATGCCCTTCTTATCCCCAAGCGCCTTCCCAAAAGCCTCCCCCAGCGCAATGCCGACGTCCTCCACCGTATGGTGCTGGTCCACGTCCAGATCGCCCGTGCACTTCAGCGTCAGGTCAAAGCCGCCATGCCGCGTAAACAGCTCCAGCATGTGATCGAAGAACCGTATCCCGGTCGAGACCTTATAAACGCCCTGCCCATCGACGACCAGCTTCAACGCAATCTGCGTCTCCGTCGTGTCGCGCTTCACCGTTCCCGTCCGAACCTTGCCCAAAGCCTTAGCCATTACTCAAACTCCCTCTCGTCTTCGCTGATCTGCTGGCCGGACGACTCGCCCGCCGCTTGTCCCATCCAATCTCTTCGAGCGATGACCGCAAAGTCGCCAGCCCGATCCTTACATGCTCCTCCAGCCCAATCGTGATGCGCACAAAACCATCGCACCCCGGATCAGCCGACCGGTCGCGCAGTAGCACGCCATGGCTGCGCATCGCCGCGACCAGTTCCTTGTGCTTCGGCCCAATCTTCATCAGCACGAAGTTCGCATGGCTGGGAAAGTAAGGTACGCCCAACTCGCGCAGCCCCGCCATCATTCGGTCTCGACCCACCCGCACCTGCTCCACGTACCACGCCAGATAATCCTCATCCGCCAACGCGACGGGCAGGCAAGCGAGTGCCACGCCATTAATGTTGTAGGGCGAACTCACCTTGCGCACATACTTTAGCAGCGCGGCGTTGCCCGCCAACATGCCAATCCGCAGACTGGCCATTCCGTAGGCTTTCGAGAACGTCCGCGCCACCACCAGATTCGGCACCCCCTCCAGATCTTTGATTACCGACTCGCCATCAAAGTGGGAGTAAGCCTCGTCCACCATCAGCGCCGCCTGCGGAGCCGCCTTTGCCAGCGCCAGCAGATGTTCACGGCTCACCGCCGCGCCGGTTGGATTGTTTGGCGACGCGATAAACATCAGCTTCGTTCTCTCCGTAATCGCAGCCATAAACCGCTCGAACGGAAACTCCAGCGTCTCATCCGCTTGCACCTTCACCAGCCCGCGCGTCATCATGCGGACGCTCACGTCATACATAAAGAAGGTCGGCGTGCAGATGATCGCCTCGTCCCCCTCCTCCAGAAACGCGCAGCACATCAGGTGGATTCCCTCATCCACGCCATTGGTCAGCACCATCTGGTCGGCCTGCAAGCCAAAGTGCGCTGCCGCAATCGCTTCAACGGACTCGCGTTCGGGATACTTCGTCAACCCCTCCGCCGTCATCTCGCGCAACCGCTCGATCACTTTGGGCGACGGCGCAAAGGTGTTCTCATTGAAGTCCAGCCGCAGCAACTCCCGTCCCGCCAGCGGCGGATGATACTCCGGCATCTCCAGCACCGCCCGGCGCGGCTTCACTTCACTCGCAGCACTTATCGCAGCCGTCATTGCATCCTCACTCGAACACTCTCCGCATGGCCCACCAACCCCTCGGCTTCAGCCAGCGCAATCGCATGGGGGCCCATCTTCCGCAGTCCCTTGCGCGTGTACTCCTGCACCGTAATCACCTTCACGAAATCCATCACGCTCAACCCGCCGCGTACCCGGCCTACGCGTCCGGTAGGCAGCACGTGGTTCGGCCCGGAGACGTAATCGCCCATCGACTGCGGAGCATATGCTCCCACAAACACGCTGCCCGCATTGCGAACCCACTTCAAATCAGCTGCCGCATCGACGGTCAGATGCTCCGGAGCCAGCCGGTTGGTCAACTCCTGTGCCTCCTGAACCGTAGCGGTTACAAATATCGCACCCTGCGCTGCCAGCGACTGCTTGGCAATCTTATTTCCCGCCACCTGCCGTTTGACCTCAACAGCAACATCCTTCGCCAACGCCTCATTGCTAGTGATCAGAACCGCCAGCGCCTCGGGGTCATGCTCTGCCTGCGCCACCAGATCGGCTGCAATCCCCGCAGCATTCCCACTTTCACTGGTCACGACAATCTCCGTCGGACCCGCGGGCATATCAATCCCGCACTCCGTTGCAACAATTGTTTTTGCCGCGGTTACAAATAGATTTCCCGGTCCCACAATCTTGTCGACGCGAGCCACAATCGCCGTCCCAAAAGCCATCGCCGCAATCGCCTGCGCCCCGCCAGCGCGATAGAACTCCGTCACCCCCGCCAGCCACGCTGCCGCCATTGTCTCTTTTGCAGGTTTAGGAGAACACACCACAATCCGCTCCACGCCCGCCACCTGTGCTGGAGTTACAGTCATCAGTAGCGTTGAAGGTAGCGGATACCGCCCCCCCGGCACATAGCAACCCACGCTTCCCAGCGGCCGGACGATCTGTCCCGTCTTCACGCCCTCTGCCGGAGCAATCGTCCACTCCTTCGGCAACTGCGCCTCGGCAAACGCAAGAATATTACCTCGCGCGACCATCATCGCCGCCTGCAACTCCGGAGCTGTAGCCTCCCACGCCGCCTGCATCTCTTCACGAGAGACCAGCAGCGCCTGTCCCTTCGTCAGCCCATCGAACTTCGCCGCATATCTCCGCAGCGCGGCATCGCCGCTCTTGCGAACCGCAGCAAGAATCCCGCGCACCACCGGCTCTACCTTCGCCGTATTAGCTGCTCCGCGCCGCTCCAGTGTCTCCACCAGAACGGCGGCAGCCGCCTTACCTCGACCAAATGTTCGTACCAGCTTCATCGTCAACTCCGTAAAACCTAACACCGATTGACACTGATAACCACCGATCCAAAACAAAACGATCTGCCTTAATCGGTGTTCATCCGTGCCAATCAGTGTTAAGTCTTTCTTCTGCTTACAGAACTACTTTGCTCAACGGGTACTCCACAATTCCGGTCGCGCCGGCGGCCTTCAGCTTCGGAATCACATCCCGCACCAGCGACTCATCCAGAATCGTATTCAGCGCAACCCATCCCGCATCGCTCAGTTGCGATACCGTCGGCGAATTCAACGCCGGCAGTACGCCAATCACGGTATCGAGAGCGTCCTTGCGGGCATTTAACATCAGGCCAACGCGGCCCTGAGCCGCAATCGCGGCGTTCAGCATCAGCGAAATATTACCGATCTTCTCCCGCTTCCATGCGTCCTTGTAGGCATCCTTGTTCGCGATCAACTGGGTCTCGCTCTCCATCAGCGTCTCGATAATCCGCAGCCGGTTCGCCCGCAGCGAGCTTCCCGTCTCCGTCACTTCGACGATGGCATCGGCGAGTGTCGGCGGCTTCACTTCAGTCGCGCCCCAGCTAAACTCCACCTTTACCGGAATGTTCTTCCCGGCGAAGTACCGCTTGGTAAACTCAACCAGTTCAGTAGCGATAATCTTGCCCGCCAGATCCTCCGGCTTTTGAAACGGCGAGTCCTCGGGAACCGCGAGCACCCACTTCACCTTCTGCCGGCTCTGCTTGGAATAGGTGAGACTCGTGACATATTCCACGTCCGTCTCGTTCTCGAGTACCCAGTCGTTGCCCGTCAACCCTGCATCGAGCGCGCCATGTTCGACATACCGCGCCATCTCCTGCGCCCGCACCAACATGCACTCAATCTCGGTATCGTCGATCGAAGGGAAGTAGCTCCGCCCGTTGGCGAAGATCCTCCATCCGGCCCGCTCGAACAGCGCAATCGTCGCATCCTGCAGACTGCCCTTCGGAATTCCCAGCTTCAGCTTCTTCATTCTCACAATCCCCTTTTTGTCATTCCGCAGCAAAGCGGAGGAATCTGCTTTTTTACTTTGTCTCGTCTACAGAGATCTGCTTTGTGAAGCAGCTCACCGTACCCTCGTGGCACACCAGACCATCGCCCTCGACATCGACCCGGAACAGCAGCGTGTCGTTATCGCAGTCGGTCGCGGCCGAGATAACCTTCAGCCGGTTGCCGCTGGTCTCGCCCTTCATCCACAGCTTGCTGCGCGTCCGGCTCCAGAAGGTCACAAACCCTGTCTCGAGCGTCTTCGCGTAGCTCACCTCGTTCAAGAAGCCGAGCATCAGCATCTCGCCCGTCTTCGCATCCTGCACAATGCCTGGGACCAGGCCATCCATCTTCGCAAAATCGATCTTTACCGCTTCCATGTCACTCTCCTCAATGTTATTGGGCCATCCAACGCGCTACCGGGCAGCAAAAAGGCCCGCTCGCGATATGCGCGTTAGCGGGCCTTTCCAATCCTTAGTATGCGTTCGTTACTTCGCCACACCGGACACTGCCGCCAACACGCTTTGCGCATGATGATGGTGATGGCCGTGATGCTGGAGGCGAACGCTCATTGTGTTTAAAGGTAGCTGTGCCGCCGCCGCTTGTCAATCCGGGCCTGACAGAGCGCAGCTTTCACCGTCAAAGCGGAAGATTCTCCCGGCGCCTCCGCTACCAGGGGAAGTAGCGTAATTTAACTAGATTGCTGAGGGCGAGAAATCAGATTGCCTGAATCAGGAGATAAGATTGCCGAAGCTGGGCAATACTATTTATTCTTGGTGCCGAATAAATATGCAAAGGGTAAAGCGCCGCCTGCACTGTTCTGCCCCTGCCACCGCGAATTGAGAATAGAGGAATAGAGGATAAAAGATGAGCAAAGTAAATCTGGTCGACCGTCGTTCGCTTTTGAAGGCCATTGGTTCGGCAGGCGCGTTCTCCATGCTGCCCGAGGCAGCACTGGGGCTTGGTTCGAGCACAGGCAGCATCGTGCACGAGGTTGCTGCTCCCGGCCTGGATGCGGCGCCGAAGCACTCGATCCGGTTCTCGGTCTGCGGAATCAGTCACGACCACATCTACGGCATGGTCGGCGCGATCCAGCGCGGCGGCGGCACGCTGGTCTCCTTCTATGCGGCAGAGCCCGATAGAAGAGCGACCTTTGCCAAGCGTTTCCCCGAGGCGAAGATGGTCGAGACCGAGGATGAGATCCTCAACGATTCGTCGACCCAGCTTATTCTCACCTCGACCATCCCGGTTGATCGTGCTCCGCTCGGCGTCCGCGCCATGAAGCACGGCAAGGATTTCCTCAGCGACAAGCCCGGCATCACTACCCTGCCGCAGCTCGCCGAAGTACGCAAGACCATAGCCGAGACCAAGCGGATCTACGGCATCATGTACAGCGAGCGCCTCGAGGTGAAGGCTGCTGTCAAGGCGGGCGAACTGGTCATGGCCGGAGCCATCGGCAAGGTGATTCAGACCATCAACATCGCGCCGCATCAGATCGTCCAGCACGGCGGTGGCGACGCTGGCGGAGGCTCCTCCCGCCCCTGGTGGTTCTGGGACGACTCGAAGTACGGCGGCATCCTCTGCGACATCGGTTCGCACCAGGTCGATCAGTTTCTCTATTACACCGGCTCGAAAACCGCGGAGGTGGTCGCCTCGCAGATCGCCAACGTTGAGCACAAGGACCACCCCAAGTTCCAGGACTTCGGTGACATGATGCTGCGCGGTGACCGTGGCCTGGGCTACGTCCGGCTCGACTGGTTTACGCCCGACGGCTTGGGCACATGGGGAGACGGGCGTCTCTTCCTGCTCGGCACCGAAGGCTATATCGAGCTGCGAAAGTACGCGGACATCGCGGGCAGAAAGGGCGGCAACCATCTGTTCATCGTCGATAAAAAGCAGACGCGCTACATCGACTGCAATAACGTCACGCTGCCCTTCGGTCCACAGTTCGTCGCCGACATCGTCAACCGAACCCATATCGGACAGGATCAGGAGCAATGCCTGCTCGCTGCCGAACTGGTCATCAAGGCGCAGAAGAATGCCAAGGTTGTAGATCTGAAAGCGTAGAAGAGGAAGCAACGATGGCAAAGATCCAGGTTTCGCGCCGTGCGTTTTTGAAGACCTCCATAAGCACGGTTGCGGCAGCCGGATTCCCGGCGATTGTGCCGTCGAGCGTCTTCGGTCAGATGGCCCCCAGCAATCGCATCAACATCGGAGCCATCGGCAACGGCCGCATCTCGCGTGGACACGACATGCCCGGCATCTGGCAGTTCGACCATGCGCGCATCATGGCGGTCTGCGATCTCAGCGCCAAGCGCGTCGAGGAGGCGAAGACGCTGCTCAACGGCGTCTACGCCAAAAAGACGGGCAAGCCCTACGACGGCGTCACCGGCTACAGCAACTATCACGAACTGCTGGCGAATAAGGATATCGACGCCGTCGTCATCTCCACCCCCGACCATCAGCACGCCATCCTCGCAGTGGACGCCGTCCGTGCGGGCAAGGACGTCTACCTGCAAAAGCCCGCGTCGCTGACCATCGCCGAAGGCCGCTACCTTAGTGACGCTCTCAACGCCTCCGGTCGAATTCTTCAGATCGGCAGCCAGCAGAGGTCGTGGGTGCAGTTCCGCATCGCCGCCGAGCTGGTGCGCAACGGTCGCATCGGCGATCTCAAGCACGTTGAGATAGGCCTGCCCGGCGATCCCGCAGGCGGCGATGCAACGCCCATGCCTGTACCCGCCGGTTTCCAGTACGACGCGTGGCTGGGTTCAACCCCGGTCGTGCCCTACACCGTGGATCGGGTGATGCCGCAATCCGGCTTCGATCGTCCCGGCTGGCTGCGCTGCGAGCAGTTCGGCGCGGGTATGATCACCGGTTGGGGCGCGCACCACATCGACAGCGCCCACTGGGGCATGAATACCGAGTACACCAGCCCGGTCGAGGTCTGGGGCGACGCCGAGTTTCCGACCCACGGCCTATGGGACGTGCACGGCAAGTTCCTGACGCACGCGATCTACGCCAACGGCGTCACGATGGACATCTCGGGAGACTTCCCCAACGGCATTAAATTCTACGGAACCAAGGGCTGGCTCTTCGTCACCCGCACCGAGCAGACGACGCCGACCGATCCCGGAGGCAAGCCGAAGATCTCTGCCGCCTCCGGCTCCGGTCCGCTGGCCGTGGCCGGGCTGACGGTGAGCGACCCGAAGATTCTGCAATCTGATTTCGGCCTCAACGATATTCACCTCTACCGCAGCACCGACCAGCATGGAAACTGGCTGGACTCGATCCGCTCGCGCCAGGAGCCAATCTCGCCAGTCGAGATGGGACATCGCGCCTGCTCCACCTGCCTGATCCACCACATCGCCATGAAGGCCAAGCGTCGGCTGCATTGGGACCCGGTCAAAGAGCGCTTCCACAACGATGACGCAGCCAACGAACTTCTATCGCGTCCGCAGCGAGTGCCTTACCGGTTCAGTTAACCAACTCGACAGTAGCCCTTCAAATGCTGATGATGCCGCACGAAATCCTTTGACCCGCCGTCCGGCCTGTTCTACTCTTGCGTCGCAGTCCATCTTTTCAGGAGACCTATTCGCATGTTCAAGCTCTTCCGCTCCCCTCTCACGCTGGCTCTGGCGCTTCTGCTGTCTGCTCCAGTTCTGGCCACGGCGCAATCCTCCGCCAAGGCCGTCAAGACCTCCGCCAAAACCACTGCAACCACGGCTGCCGCCGCAGCCAGCGCTGACAAGCTCGACATCAACACCGCCACGCCCGACCAGCTCAAGGCATTCCCCGGCATCGGTGACGCCTACTCCAAGCGCATTATCGACGGCCGTCCCTACACCGCCAAGAACCAGCTCACCACCCGCGGCATCCTACCCGCTGCGACCTACAACAAGATCAAAGACCAGATCGTCGCCAGCAAGCCCAAGAAGTAGCAGCACCTGAGAAAAACCCAAAGGCTGACTGCCTCTCTCGCAGTCAGCCTTTTCTCATCTGCGGTATCCATAAGCGGTATCTGTAAGCAGTAGCCATAAGTGGTAGCCATAAGCGGTAGACCTACGCAGAAGATTGAGAAATCATTTTTGCTTCTGGGTACGCCAAGGCTTTAGCCTTGGCCCTCTCTCCTCCTACGAACACTCGGGGCTTTAGCCCCTGGGGTATGCCCCCTGTTGTCATGAATGGCCCTGGCGCAGCTCTCCGCTTCAAAAGCGGCTGTTCCAAAACGTTTTTATTTAAGCTCCATCACAACAATCCGTCCATCCGAATAAAAACTCCCCCCGGTAGCTGTCTTCGCCTTCAGCATCGGGTCTGCCGGAAGCACATAAGCCGCGCTCGAAAACGCCCCGGCGGCATCGAAGCTATGCAGCAGAAAGTCCCGCTCATCATCGATCTTAGGATCGATCTTATGAGTCACGTCCCCATTTCTCTGGTCCTCTTCAAACCCGATATCATGGGTCGCCGAGCCCACCCACAGCGGCACTCCCCCAACTGTCTTCGCCGTCTTCCAAACCCGCAAATGATGTCTCTCTGCCGCCACCTTCAGCGGATCACCCCGCGCAAACGACAGATCCTGCGGCCGCCCAAAGAGATACAGCGTGCTCATCGGCATCTCGGTATAAGCCTCGTGGTTCAGCGTCGCCATAATTCCATGCAGCACAGCGTCCTGCACCGACTTGTCCACCGCCACCCACCCGGCTGCTTTGAACGCTGCCTGCACCTGCGCCTCGCTCCCCAGCAGCGCATAGTTCACCATATCCCCTTCATTTCCAGCTTGATCCGAAACCCGCCGCGGAATATCCACAAAGGTCTCCGGCGTTATCAGCCCACTTACCAGCGCCACGCCCGTCCCCGGAACCAGCGCCGCTGCCGCTGCTTTCGGAGCTTCAAATTTCACTTTCACCTTGTAGCTTCCCGTCGCCGTCAGGTCGTTGCTCACATTCACCCGCAGAAACAGCCGCCCGGCCGTAGGAATCGCAATCTCGTTCTTCGTTCCAATCAGGAAGGGAACTGACGCGCCAACGTCGCTCACCCGTCCCACCAGCGCACCCACATTCGCAGAGTTCAGCGGAAACTGCCGCAGCAAATCTTTCCATCCCCGCGCCAGACCGTCCGGCTCCGCCACCCGCGCATCCGCCAGCGTAAATGTTCCGGTCGCGGTAAAACTTGCCCGCTCGCCCGCCGCCAGCGTTACCCCGGTATCCACCCAGTCAGAGCCCTTCAACGTAAAGTCGTAGCTCTGCTTGTGCTTCGACGCCGTAGCAGTCGCCGTCCTCGCCTGATCGCGCATACCCACAATCGGCTGCACCCGTTGGGTCGCTGGAGCTGCAATCTGCCCCATCGCCACCTTCGTCTGCCCCCCGCACAGCATTGTTCCCACCGTCAGCGTGGCCATCGCTGCCGCCGCCCGGTTCCATCGCCGCCTGCTGCCAAAAGATCGGTTCGTCTGATTCATATCCAATGCCCTAATATTAAGACGCTCCATCCGCACTGACGGCTAATGCCCTTTAAAATCCGCCAACTCGTCCGTCAGGCTGCTCACCTCTTAGCCGTCGCCGTAACTCTCGGCTCACTCTCTGGTTGCCAGAGCATCATCGGCAATCCGTCCCTCTCGCAAATCCGTATCATCGACGTTTCCCCCACTACCCCTTCTTTAGACATCTACCATGGCCGCGACGCATTGGCTTATGGGCTTGGCTTTGGCACTATCACGTCCTACGTGCCCATCACGCCCGGCGCGTATACCATCGCTGCCAACTCCACCGGAACCGCAGAGGTCCTATCTGCCGTCAATGGAACCTTTCTTCCCGCAACCCAATACACCGTCCTCATCAGCGATACCGCCGCCGGCCCGCAACAACTTACGCTCAAGGACCAGAATCAGCCCGCGCCCTCCGGCCAGATCGCCCTTCGTTTCATCGGACAGTCCACCCGCATCGGCCCCGTCGATGTCTATCTCGTCCACCGTGGCCAAACCCTTGCCGACGCCAGACCCGTTGTCACCAACATCACCTTAGGCGTCAACACCGGATATCTGAACATCCCTACCGGCACCTACACCATCGTCATGCTGCCTGCCGGAACCATCCCCACCAGCACGACTGCCCCTGCTTACACCGGGACCCAGGTTGCCTACGCCGATGGCTCTGCTCGTACCGTCATCCTCATCGACCAACTCCTTACCAGCGGCTATCACCTGCAGGTCATCACCGCCGCCGACTACGATCCACCCAGCGCAATATAACGCTGCAGCAACAAAAAAGGCCGCGGAGTAAGTTCTCCGCGGCTTTTGTTTGCTAATTCTTGCTGTATCTCAATACCGGTACTGCTCCGCCTTGTAAGGTCCATCCGGAGACACCCCAAGATACTCGGCCTGCTTCGGCGAAAGCGTCGTCAGCTTCACCCCGATCTTCTCGAGATGCAGCCGCGCCACTTCCTCATCCAGCTTCTTCGGCAGAATATAGACGCCCGGCTTGTAAGTGTCCTTGTTCTTCCACAGATCAAGCGCCGCCAGCGTCTGGTTGGAGAAGCTGTTGCTCATCACGAAGCTCGGATGGCCGGTCGCGCAACCCAGGTTCACCAGCCGTCCTTCCGCCAGCACAAAGATGCTGTTGCCTGCGGGGAAGGTGTACTTGTCCACCTGCGGTTTGATGTTCAGCTTGCTCACGCCCTTGGCGTTATTCAACTGGTCCATCTGGATCTCGTTGTCGAAGTGACCGATGTTGCAGACGATCGCCTGGTCCTTCATCTGCTGCATGTGCTCGAAGGTGATGATGTCGAGATTGCCGGTGCAGGTCACATAGATATCGCCGCGACCCAGCGTCTCTTCGAGCGTCGTGACTTCGTAGCCTTCCATCGCCGCCTGCAGCGCATTGATCGGATCGATCTCGGTCACGATCACCCGCGCGCCCAGACCGCGCAGCGAAGCCGCAGAGCCCTTGCCCACATCGCCATAACCGCAGATCACTGCCGTCTTGCCCGCAACCATCACGTCCGTCGCGCGCTTGATGCCATCGACCAGCGACTCGCGGCAGCCGTAGAGGTTGTCGAACTTTGACTTCGTGACGGAGTCGTTCACATTGATGGCCGGCACCAGCAGCTTGCCCTGCTCCATCATCTTGTACAGCCGGTGCACACCGGTCGTCGTCTCTTCGGCAACGCCGCGCCATTCCTTCGCCAGCTTCTGGAAGTAGGTCGCGTCCTCGGCATGAATCTTCTTCAGCAGATCTTTGATGACTCCCTCTTCCTGATTTCCGGAAGGAGTGTTGACCCAGCCATCGCCCTTCTCCAACTCCACGCCCTTGTGGATCAGTAGGGTCACGTCCCCGCCGTCGTCGATCACGATCTGCGGTCCCAGCCCGCCCTTATGCCGGAGCGCCTGATCGGTACACCACCAGTATTCTTCGAGGCTCTCGCCCTTCCACGCAAACACCGGAACGCCCGCCGCCGCAATCGCTGCTGCCGCATGGTCCTGCGTCGAGAAGATGTTGCAGCTCGCCCAGCGGACATCCGCGCCTAGAGCCACCATCGTCTCAATCAGCACTGCCGTTTGAATCGTCATATGCAGCGACCCGGTCACGCGGACGCCCGCCAGCGGCTTGGCCGCAGCATACTTGTTGCGGATCGACATCAGCCCCGGCATCTCCTGCTCGGCGATATCGATCTCTTTTCGTCCAAAATCCGCAAGCGACATGTCCGCCACTTTGTACTCGGAAGCTGCCCCTGCCTTATCAATCGTCGCTGTCGCCATCGTTACTCCTCATCCAAATTCAAGTCTTTGCAAACCTCTCCAGAATACCATTTTGAATGGCCACCCAGACGCCCGGAGGCCCAATGCAGCCACCGTCTTTGTCGCAGCTTTTGCCGCTGTTCTTGCCGTTGCCTGTCCCTTTGTTTGTCATTCCGCAGCGAAGCGGAGGAATCTGCTTTTGCAGTTGTCTCCGGCACGGCGCCATTCTCACGGCAGTCCTCAAAATAGGCTCTTAGAAGCTCTTAATGAATGTCATCTCGACCGAAGCCGCGGTTTCATCGCGCGGCCGAGTGGAGAGACCCCCCGTATTTCCGTCTTTGTTCTTACCTGTTCTTGCGACCACATATACCCGGGCGATTTTTAGACAGCTTCTAAGGACTGGTGAGGATCAGAGTCGAGGGTTTACTCACCCCTTCCGCCTCCAGCAGCTTCCTCTTCCGCTCTACCCCCCAGTGATACCCCGCCAGCGACCCATCGCTGTGAATCGCCCGATGACAGGGCACCACTACCGCCACCGGATTCGAACCGATCGCCGTCCCCACCGCCCGTGCCGCTGTCGATCTGCCCAGCTCGTGCGCAATCTCACGATAGCTTCGCGTCTCGCCCCGTGGAATTGCCTGTAACGCCTTCCACACCCGCTGTTGAAACGCCGTCGCCCGCACGTCCAGAGGAAACGTAGCCGCCAGCGGATGCTCCCCCAACTGGCTCACCACAAACGCCACCCCTTCCGCCAGCCAGCCAGTATTCCCCTTGGCTGCTACGAGTTGAGCCTTCGAAAACCGCTTCCGCAGCTCCGCCACCAACTCCGCATCATCTTTCCCAAACGCAATCGAGCAGACGCCCACATCGGTCGCCGCCACCAGCATCCGCCCCAGCGGACTGGCCGCTGTGCAATATCGAATCAGCAACCCCTCTCCGCCCGCGCGCATGGTTCGCGGAGTCATCCCCAGCGAAGCCTCGCTCTTCTCATAAAGGCGGCTGCTCGACCCAAACCCCGCCTCATAGATCGCATCTGTAATCCGCGTCTTCGGCTGCCCGACTCTGGGCTCACGCATCTTGTCCTTGAACTTCGCCAGCCGCTGCTCCTTCGCATACTGCCCCGGACTCACGCCCAGCACCCGCTTGAACCCGCGCAGAATCGTCAGCCGCCCCACCCCTGTCGCTTTCGCCACATCGGCCAGCTTGGTCCGCTCCTCCGCATGTTCTTTCAGATACTCCGTCACCGCGACGATGGCTCCCGCCTGTGGATCAGCCTTCGGATCTGTCCGCTCCGGCTCGCAACGCATGCAGGGCCTGTATCCGGCAGCCTCGGCCGCCGCAGCGGTAGGGAAAAAGCTCACCTGCTTCCGCGTAGGCCTGCGACTGGGACAACTCGGTTTGCAGTAAATCTTCGTCGACTTTACCGCGTAGAAAAACTGTCCATCCGCGCTGGCATCCCGCTCCAGCACCTGCTGCCACTGCCTGCCGGCAAACAAACTCGGAACCGCACTCACCCTGGAATTTACCTTAGCCATCGTCATTCCAGTATCTTCCTCCATTCGCGTCCTCCGCTACACTCCGTTTCGTTCAGTCAAACTTGACCCACGCAAAAAAAAGGGGCAAGCCCTCGGGCCTGCCCCTTCTCCATCGGTTCAAAAAAGTTACTTGGCAGCCAAAGCCTGTCCAGCCTGCTCTTTCAGCGTGGCAGCCTTGTCGGTTGCTTCCCAGGTAAAGTCCTTGCCCGTGCGTCCAAAGTGACCATAAGCCGCAGTCGCCTTGTAGATCGGCCGCCGCAGGTTCAGGCTCTCAATGATCCCCTTTGGAGTCAGCGAGAAGTTCTTCCGCACCAGCGCTTCAAGCTTGGCTTCATCAACCTTGCCCGTGCCAAACGTCTCCACCAGTACGCTCACTGGCTCAGCCACGCCAATCGCATAAGCAAGCTGAACCTCGCAACGGTCAGCCAATCCTGCGGCAACAATGTTCTTCGCCACATAACGCGCCATGTAGGCCGCCGAGCGGTCAACCTTCGTCGCATCCTTACCGCTGAAGGCTCCGCCGCCATGCCGGCCCATGCCACCGTAGGTGTCGACGATGATCTTTCTGCCCGTCAATCCGGTGTCGCCCATCGGTCCGCCGACCACGAATCGGCCCGTCGGATTGATGTGGTACTTCGTATCCTGATCCAGCAACTCGGCAGGAATCACAGCCTGAATCACATGCTTCAGAATGTCTCCACGCAGCTCGTCGTTGCCTACTGTCTCCGCATGCTGGGTCGAAATGACGACGGCATCCACACGCACCGGCTTGTTGTTCGAGTCATATTCGACGGTTACCTGGCTCTTGCCGTCAGGCCGCAGATAGCTCATCAGCCCCGACTTGCGAACCTCGCTCAGCTTCTCCACCAGCTTATGCGCTAGCGAGATCGGCGCTGGCATCAGCTCCGGGGTCTCGTTCGTCGCATAGCCGAACATCATCCCCTGGTCGCCCGCTCCGCCCGTATCGACGCCCATGGCGATATCGCCCGATTGCTTGTTGATCGTCGAGATCACCGAACAAGTATTTGAGTCGAACCCATAAAGCGCGTTGTCATACCCAATCGCCTTGACGGTTCCGCGCACGATGTTCTGAAAGTCCACATAAGCCTTGGTCGTGATCTCGCCCGCCACCACCACCAACCCGGTGCAGGTCAGCGTCTCGCAGGCCACGCGGCTATACGGGTCCTGTTCCAGGCAGGCATCCAGGATCGCGTCGGAGATCTGGTCGGCAATCTTGTCGGGATGTCCCTCGGTTACAGACTCACTGGTAAACAAAAACTTATCGCGTTTCGCCACAATAACTCCTCCACAGAGTACCTGCCCAGACACGTAGTCCGGCCAGCGTCTAACCTCTCTATTCTACCCGCCGTCCGGGCCTCCCGCAAAGGCTGCCATCCACCTGCAACTGCTCCACCCCCAACGGCAATACCCTGCATCAAACGGGGAGTGCTTCTTCAAAAAGATGTTATCCACAACAGGCAGCGCTTCCCGGTTAAAGCAGCCGTCCGTGCAAAGCAAACTTCCACACGCACCAGCCCAGAACCACCAGCGCAGCCACCATCACCCCTACACCCATCCAGCGCAGCTTCATCCCGGACTCACTTCCAACCCTATTCCTGCGCACGTTTTCGGCGAACTCGGCCCAGCCTTCGACGTTCGCATCCTCCGCGCCGCTCTCCCGCAAGCTGGTCTCAAACCGTTGCAGCCACGACGATTCCTCCAGCCCCAGCGCTCCCAGGTAGCTGCGAACGATGCCCTTGCGAAATACCCCGCCCGGCAGCTCTTTATACTCTCCCGCTTCGAGCGCACGAAGGTGCCGCGCCGAGATCTTTGTCTCTTCGCAGATCGCCTCAATCGAGACCTTGCGCTGCTCCCGTTCCCATCGCAGCTCGTCGCAGAATCTTTCCATTCGCTCCGCTCAGCCGTTAGCCTTGCCGGATGCTCCAGCGCCCGCTGGTTTTGCCCCGGTTGCTCGAAGAATAGCCTCGCATCCCTATCAAGTCAAAGCAGTTCCGTTGAACTGGTAACTATATAATTAGCCCCTGAAGAGGCCTCCCCAATATGTCCCAGCCCCTCCCGGCGCGAGCTGCATCGATGTCCCGCATTCCCAGCCTCGACGGTCTGCGAGCCCTGTCCATCTTTCTCGTCATTGCTCTCCATACCCTCCAGCGATTCAGCATCACCCACTATGTCCCCCTCATCTGGTTTGCCATCTTCGACGGCGACACGGGCGTATTTATCTTCTTCGTCATCAGCGGCTATCTGATAACCAGTCTTCTGCTTCACGAGCAGCAGAAGCGCGGCTCCATCAACATGAGCAGCTTTTATTTCCGGCGCGCCATGCGCATTCTGCCGCCGATCTACTTCTATGTCGCCATCCTTCTGCTCCTCGGCTGGGCTGGACGGCTGGCTCTCACAAAAATCGATATTTTCAGCGCCCTCTTCTTCTTTCGTAACTACGCAACCAGCACCTCCATGTGGTCGCTCGAGCATTTCTGGACGCTCAGCGTCGAAGAACAGTTCTACTTCGTCTGGCCCTGCGTCCTCTATTACTGCCTGCGCCGACGGCCCGGCCTTGAAGGTCGCATGTCCGCTGCCAGGGTAGCGATCGCGGTCATCCTCATATCGCCCATCATCCGCGTCGTTTCTTTCGCCCTGCCCATCGCTTATCTGCATCACAGCGGCATGTTTCATATGCGCGCGGACTCGCTCATGTTCGGTTGCGTCGCTGCGCTGCTCCAGGGAACGCCCTTGTTCGAGCGTGTCTACTCCTATGCCACGAAGATCTGGTGGATCCCCCCCGTCGTGATCTTCCTCTCCGATTGCCTCCAGGCCCGTTTTCAGAACTATTGGCAGTTGCCGTTCGGCATCACCCTCTGCGGAATTGCCATCGCTTTTTTTCTACTCTGGTGCGTCCGCAATCCCTCCTCGGCGGTTGGACGCGTGCTTAACGCCCGACCCATCGTGCATATCGGTGTGCTGTCGTACAGCATTTACGTGTGGCAGACCTTGTTCCTTCATCACATGAATGCATCGGTCTTCGGTCCTTCACTGACGTTCATCAGTACCTTCCCCGGAAACTGGATCGCCATCCTCCTCGCCGCCGAGCTTTCCTTCTATCTGATTGAGCAGCCCTCGCTTCGTCTCCGCAACGGCCTCATGCGTTACCTTCCCTCGGCTTCCTCGAAGGCAGCTCCCTTGGTGGAACGTAGATGAATGAGTAAGCACTATCCGTGCCTCAGCTTGAGAGTCTGCGGAAAGATCTCTGTTTTGCCTAGGTGCTTCAGCCCACGATAATGCTCCATGGACTGAGCCAGGCCTTTTCTGCCTCGCTCAGCTCATAGGGGTGATCAAGCAGACGGTCTCGCCGTCAAGTTCTATTTGGTGGTGAAGGCGTGACTGTGTTCGGTAATCTCGGAGTCGTATTCGAAGTGCCGCTTGAGGCGGAGAAAACGAACCTCGATCATGTCGTAGCTGAGCTTTGAAACGATAAAAGTGACCGCGAAGTTCAAAGGCAGGGCGATAAGGCCAGCGAGTGCGAGAGAGTGCAGACTGGACTCGAGCCAGACGAGGAGCTTCAGCCACGCAGTTCCGAAGAGCAGATGGTAGACATAAAATCCGTAGCTATACTTGCCCAGAATGCGAAGAGGCTTGAGGTTGAAGATACGGAAGGCGGGTGAGCCTGTGCGAAGCGTGCTGCCGATAAGCCCGGCGCTGGCCAGAGCGGTCAACGTCAGTCCAATTGTGTGCAGCCATGTCGAATAATAGGCCGGCGAAAAAATGAAAATGGCAATGACTCCCGCGCCGGCCACGAGAAAGAACCACTTCGCCGAGCGCTGCCACCGGTCGGCGTTTGGGCCGCGCAGCAACAGCGCAAGCATAGCGCCGATGAGTAGAGAGTCCATGCGGAAGGGCAGCGTCCGGATGATCCATGTCCCTGCAACTACCGGGGAAAAGTGCGCCATCATGGCAAAGCGTAGCCCCAAGGCAAGAAGCGAGATCCCGGCAGCAGTCCAGATAAGCCGGATACGTCCACGGATAAGCCAGACGGCGATCGGCCACAACAGGTAAAACTGCTCCTCGACACATAGCGACCAGAAGTGCGAGATGGCGACTCCTGCCGTAGGGTGGTTGGCGCTGACGATCCCATAGAAATTGAAGTTGTAGTTCCCAAAAAAGTTGCCGATGTAAAGCGCGAAAGTCAGGTGCTGCCAGTGCCACTGGTAATGAAAGATGGGCGTGAGCAGTAGAAGGAGGATAGCGACGATATAGAAAACGGGAAAGATGCGGACCGCGCGGCGGGCGAAGAAGCGCTTAAAGTAGCTCGAATCGGCGCGTGTGTCGTAGAGGATTCCCGTGATGAGAAATCCTGACAGCACGAAGAAAAGATCGACCCCGACCCAGCCATGGCTGCGAATCACATTGAAGATGCGAAGAAAAATACCGCCATGAGCTCCTCCACCGTAGTGTTGGGCAAAGACCATTGTGATGGCCAGGGCTCGAATGCCATCCAGAGCGGGAAAACGGGTCTTAAAGTCGATAGGGCCAAAATAACGCTGAGTTGAGGACATGGTTTTTGAATATTTTTCTGGCACTGTGGGCTAGATACTACGTTATTTGCAGTATACCGTTGGCCGGTGAGATCCCTTGGCGAATGAAGCGTGAATTGACCGCCGCGTAATGATCTTTCTGCTTTAACCGGCCTTGATGTCGGAACCTCTCATATACTTGTTGAGTGTCGAGGTAAATCAGTCATCAGAAGCCGTTAAAGCGTGAGATAGAACTCGATTTTGTGCGCGGCGTCGCCATTCTCATGGTGATCGATTTCCACTCCCCGATGGGGATCCTGTTTTATCCATTCAGGCTGATGGGTTTCAAGCATTTTGGCTGGGCCGGCGTAGATGTGTTCTTCGTGTTGAGCGGGTTCCTGGTCGGGGGCCTGCTGGTGAAGGAGTGGAAGGTGCGCGGCAGGATTGACAGCAAGCGCTTCCTCATTCGCCGAGGTTTCAAGATCTGGCCGCAGTACTACTTCTTCATTCTTCTGATGCTTGTGACGAGCCATCGCTCGCTCCGGCAACTCTGGGGCAACCTGCTCAATATTCAGAACTATGTGGGAGGCGTCGCTCACACCTGGAGTCTCGGAGTCGAAGAACACGCGTACTTGCTGCTGGTCTTGTGCCTTGCAATCGCTGCTCGACGAGCAACGCGAATGAGGAATCTGTTCTTCTTCTTAGCTTCTGTCACCGCCTGCGTGATCGTTCTGCGCATGATCCTGGCAGTCCATGGCGTCGAGGTCTATGGTCCAACCCATACACGGATCGACGGAATACTCGAAGGAGTTTTGCTGGCCATTCTTTATCACTATGCGCCTGAGACCTTCCGGCGCTTGCAGGATCGCCGATGGCTCTGGCTGGCGACTCTGGCCCTGGTTCTTGTGTTCTTCCGCGTGAGGCCTCCGACGCAGTGGGCCACTTCCCTCAGCATCGATTGCGCCAACGCGATGGGGGTTGCGCTGCTCATGCTGCTATACCGGCATCGCGAGGGCGTTCGCCGCCGGTCGCCAGTCTATCGTTTGGTTGCGTGGCTGGGCCTGTATTCGTATGGCATATATCTTTGGCATTTATCTGTCATTGAACCGCTTACCCGGGTGGTTCCACATCTGCCCCACTGGTTGGGACCGGTCTGGTTGGCGATCGCGCCAACGCTGCTAGGCGCGATGCTGGGGATTTTCTTCACGAAGCTTGTTGAATTCCCTGCGCTCAAACTGCGGGACAGGCTCTTCCCGAGAAGGGTGGACTCTGCCGTTGGTATACCTGCCGAAGTAGAAGAAAAAGCTCTGAGTAATCATTCTGTCTAGGATTGTTCTTTACCTGTTTTCTTTGAGAGACAAGGCTCCGCTGATATCATCGCTATGTTCCCTGGCCGGATGATTTTAGAAGGGAAGCATGTGCGATTAGCCTTGTCAGCGCCCGCACGGACTCCGGTTCGCTCTCGCGCTTGAATCAGCCGTTGGTCCAGAAAGAGAATGAGTGCGCCTCCCCTTCCCACAACACATTCCTCTTCGCTACGCCGGCTACTTCGCCACGTTGCTTTGTATCGCGCAGTTTCTCCAGGGAACAACCCCTGCGTTTTCTCTTTGCTGCTTTTTATTTATCCTCATCGCCACGCTTGCATTCAATCTCGCTGGCGGGCTTGCCCGTCCATCCGGCGCATATGTCTTTTTCTATGCATGCAACGCGGTCATCCTGGGCCTCTTCTGGAAGGCGGTGGTGGGTGAGCCGGCCAACTCCAATCTTACTAACCCGCTACTGACGATCGAGGCCCATCTCGGCGGCATTACAGCGATGTACGTGGCAGTCTTTCTAAGCCGCCGATTCACCAGAAAGCGTCCCTTCCTGGGCAACCTGATCTCCGATGCAAACATGCTAAACGCCTCTTTGGGCTGCATGATCATCGGTCTTCTTTTCATTGTCGTGTCTGCGTCCGTAGACACCCAAAGCGGTTCCGTTCTCAGCGCGCTCGGCCAACTCAATCATTTCCTTGAACTCTCCATTATCCTGGGGGTCATCTACCAGATTCGAAGAAGCGGTGGAACCAGCAGCGTAAATCTGCCTGTCCTGGTCGCGATGTGCTCCGGCTTCCTCCTCGGCGTCGTCGGCTTTACTAAACAGGGAATGTTTACTCCAGCCATATGCTGGCTCATTGCCGCGGCTTCGCAGCGGTACAGGGTCTCTCTCTCCCAGATTGTCAGCTTCATCCTGGCGGCGACCTTCGCCCTTTACTATCTCGTTCCATATTCCCAGTACGGCAGAAACTTCATGACCGGCTCGCTCTCGGGGGATATACCGATCTCCATCAATTTGCTTTCCAATCTGGATTATGTCCGTCAGCAATACAAACTGGACTCAGAGATCGTCCGTGAAAATCGCGTCCAAGGCTACTTTGACACCCCGCAGGGCTTCGTGGACCGCGTCTCCATGCTCTCCGTGGATGACGCCATCATCACCGTTACGGAGGAAAAGGGGCCGTTTGGCATGGCGCCAATTTACCTCCAGATCGAAGGCCTCATTCCTCACGTCCTCTGGCCTGAAAAGCCCACCTATCGATTCGGCAATCTTTATGCCCATGAAATAGGTATGGTCGCGCCCGATGATACGACCACCGGCATCTCTTTCAGCCCGGTGGGGGAGGCATTCCGCGTTGGGCGCTGGATGGGCATCTTCCTGGTCGCGCCGATCTTGTGGATCGCGCTCTTCACCCTCTACGATTCACTCTGCGGGGATGTGCGCAAAAATCCATGGGGCCTGCTGGCGATCGTCCTGCTCGCCCATATTGCGCCGAATGGCCTGCTGGGAGGTGTCATTTACATGCTGGGGTTCGGCACCGCAGGAATCGTCTTCGTAGCCCTGGTCGCATCCTATGGCATGCCTGTTTTCGGAGCCCTCTTCGCCGGGCGCGAGCGCATCGATCCACGCCGCGCCGCCACGGTTCGCAGCATTCCCCGCCGTCTGCCGCCCGTTCAGCCATCCCGAAGCCCCGGTCAGTAGTCAACCGGTTTCCTCCGAAACCGCCCAGGTGTCGCCACTCTCCTGCGCTGGGAGTCCGCTCTCAAATACACTTACACTGGAACCTATGAACAAACTGGTCGTCGGTAATCTTGTCCATCGCCCGCTGCGCTCACTCATCAGCGCCTTTGCCGTAGCCATGGAAGTCATCATGATCCTCTCGATCACCGCCGTCATGCTCGGGATCCTCAACGGCCAGCGTACTCGGCAAAGCGGCATCGGCATGGACATGATCGTGCACCCCGGCGCGGCCAGCAACCTCATCGGCATGTCCGGAGCCGCCGCCTCCATCCAGGTGGCCGATGTCCTCCGCGCCCTCCCGCACGTAGATGTCGCCGCCCCCGTCAACGTCCAGTTCACCGCCGGCAAGGCACTCGAAAACATCTACGGCATCGACTTTGCCAGCTACAACGCGCTGCGTCCCTTCATCTTCGTCTCCGGAGGCCCTTTTCAACACCCCGATGACATCATCATCGACGACTTCGAGGCCGCTCGCGGTTTCAAGGTAGGCGATACCGTCGATGTCCTCCACCACTCCTTCCGTATCTCCGGCATCGTCCAGCATGGCAAGGGTGGCCGCAAGTTCATCCCCATCGAGACCATGAATGAGATCGGAGGAACGCCCGGCAAGGCCAGCATGTTCTACCTCCGCACCGACAATCCCCCGCAGTTCCAGGATGCCGTCCGCAAGGAGGTTCTCGCCACCCCCGGCATGCAGCAGTACAACATCGAAACTCTCGACGAACTGCTCGCCAACCTCACCCCGGATAAACTCCCCGGCTTTAACATCGGCCTCCGCATCGTCATTGGAACCGCGGTCCTCATCGGCTTCCTCGTGATCTTTCAATCCATGTACACCGCCGTCATGGAGCGCACCCGCGAGATCGGCATTCTCAAATCCCTCGGGGCCTCCCGGCTGTATGTCGTCTCCGTGGTCCTCCGCGAAACCGCGTTGCTAGCCATCGCGGGCATCGCCCTCGGCGTCGGCATTACGTTTCTCATGCGTGCCATCTTCCGTTATAAATTCCCCACACTCGCCTTTGCCGTTACCTCCGGCTGGGTCACCGCTGCCGTCCTGATCGCCTTCAGTGGAGCCATGCTCGGCGCGTTCTATCCTGCCATCAAGGCCGCACGGAAAGATCCAATCGACGCTCTCTCCTACGAATAGCTGCGCTATAATTCTCGGCAATCTGAAAAATCCAACCTCCATGAGATTCACCGAGGCCAATGGTAAAGAGAATCGACCAGTTGGACGGGATCCGTGCCGTCGCCATCGCCGCTGTTTTCATCCACCACACACTGCATGTGAAGTTGTTATGGATGGGCGTTGATCTCTTCTTCATCCTCTCCGGCTTTCTTATCACCGGCATTCTGGTCGACAACAAAACTCATGGCCTCAAGCAATATTTTGGGCATTTCTACAAACGCCGGGTAAGGCGCATCCTGCCCCCTTATCTGCTCGTATTGACCATCACTTCTGTTTTGTTTGGAATATCGTGGGCCCGCCACTGGTATTACTACTTCTTTCTCATGAACTTCGTACTGGCCTTCCATATTCCCCATCCTCAGTCGCTCGATATTCTCTGGTCGCTCGCCGTCGAGGAGCAGTTCTATCTCCTCTGGCCTCTCATCATTTATTTCTTCAGTGAACAAGCCATTACCTGGTTAGCCGCAGCCTTCGTCTGCGCTGCGCCTCTTTTGCGCTGGTTCTGCACCCCGCTCTTTGCCTACCACTGGCCCATCTATGCATTGACTCCCTTCCGCATGGATCTGCTCGCAGTGGGGGCCTTGATCGCAATTCTGTGGCGCAGGCGTCAGGACCTCATACGGCGATGGGGGGCCTATGGCTTGATCTTCTCTGCGCTCGCACTGTTCACGCTGTTCGCCCTCTCTCGAAAACCGGGATTCACGACGACCTCCAACACCCAACTGCCGAATGTATGCATCTATGAACTGACTCTGATTGCCTGTACCGGAGCCATGTTCTGGGCCTTGGGTGGCAGAGGAACCAGATTGTTGACATTCTCACCCGTTCGTTTTTTCGGTCGAATCAGCTACACCATCTACCTCATTCACCTCACCGTATTTCTTGTGGTTGCACGCTATCTGCACAGAACCCTTGCAATCGCCGGTGTCACCTTTGCGGTCTCTCTCCTTTATGCCACCTTCTCCTGGTTCGTCCTGGAAAGGCCGATCCTTAGACAAAAGCCCACGCCTTCTCTCAAGTTGGCAGTAGAAATCCTGACAGTAGAAATGCCTGAGGCATATAGGAGCACCGCTTCTTAATGCGCAGGCTGCTTTCTTACCCGCACGACCATACTCTTCCAGAGAAGCGGAAATCTTCCAGCGCCGACAATCTCGATATCGGTGAATCCCGCTTCGATCAGGATCTCGCGGATCGACTTATGCGACCAGAATTTAATATGGCCATGGTCACGAAGCGCATTGAAATGCCAATCCAGCTTTCCGGAGGCGGCCAGAAACAGGTTCTTCAGATATCCATGGTATGGCGTCGTGAGCACCAGCGTCCCTCCCGGCTTGAGCAGGCGATAGCAACTGCTCAGAAAACCGCGAGGATTGTAAAGATGTTCGATCACCTCGGTCGTCAAAACCACGTCAACCTGCCCTGCCTTGTCCTCTAATTCCGTCGGGATGGATTGTGTGTCGGCCAGCGAGAACCGGATATTGGGGAAGTTGGAACGCGCCAGCGCGATGCCGCTCGGAGAGAAGTCCGCTCCATATAGCTGCCATCCCCGGCCCTGAAAGAGAGACAGAAACGAGCCATTGCCACACCCCAGATCGACGATCACAGTGCCGGCGGGAAAGTCCTGCAGGAAGCGGGCAACCGGCGGGTAAAGATAGTCGTGACTCCTGGAGTGATCCACTGTGCGATATTCATACCGGATGCCTTCCATAACTGCATATTAGTAGCGATGAATAGCTTATAACCGGCTAATCTGCTCCAGCACTCTCATCTTCTGTTCATCCGGCTAGAACTTTGTGTATTAGGGTGAAAATAGCTCCGTCCTGATTTGGCGAGATGTCAAACGGCTGGCGTCGCTTAAGCATCTCGTGGTAAGCCTCGGATTATTTCTGGCTTACCCCCGACTTGGATGCAGCACGAAAGCTGTCCGGATTCAGCTTCCATACCGCGACATGGTCCTTCTGGTTCCAGACGATTTTGTCTTCATCCAGATCAACCATGCCTGCCAGGATACCCGAAGCCCTGGTGTAAATATCGACTCCCACTGCCCGCCAAACTCCAAAGCCATGTTCAGCGTTTTTATCCCGCTATAAGGGCCGCGCACGAAGATCCTATTGGATTCCCTGTCCTGCAAATAATGCTTGTTTTAACAAAATTTTCAATCGGCGGAACTGCTTTCAATCTAAAGTGCAAATGCTAGTATCGAAACTTGGCCGAGCTACAGAATTCAACGACGTGGAGCTTTGGGTGAAGGATACAACTGCAGTTCACATTGGCTACAAGGTGGAGCAGGTCCGCCATCCGAAAATCGATGGCGAGCGGAAGCGGTTCTTTACGAAGGATTCCCCGCTGAGGTTCGCAGCATGGATAACCTTTACGATGCTCCTTTGTATGCATTTTTGTCTGTTTTATCTTTCCAATCCATCTTTCCTTAGGCAAGAACTCTACTTACAGGGGCAGGAAGCTACGCCTTTCCAGTATCGAGTATTGCCGATGTACGTATATCGCGCGTTTATTCATACTCATGCCGTGATAGCAACGTCAGGGCATATGCCGAAGCCGTTAAATAACCCCTATGCGGTGATTCTGCTCGGAATCTCATTCTTCAGCTTGATGGGTGCGGTGCTGGCGACTTCGGGGACGATCATGAGGCTGACGGGCGACCGGGTATTCGGTCGGTGGATGAGTCTGCTTGTGGTGTATATGACCTATTTCAACCTTGCTCCAAATTGGGGTCTGAAATATACGCTGCCATACGACGTGCCGAGCCTTTTCTTTTTCTGCACCGGCTTGTATCTGATTATTTGCCGCCGCTGGTGGGTGTACTACCTTTTATTTCCTCTCGCGGTGCTGAACAGGGAGACGATCTGTTTTCTGACCATATTCTTTGTGGTCTGGGAGTGGTTCCAGACTGACTCAGAGGCTGCGGTGGCCGCGAACCAGATTGGCAGACGTGTGATGCGAATATTGCCTCACGTCTTGGTCCAGGCGGCGATCTGGTTTGGAATTAAGCTCTATCTAGCGCATATGTTCGCGTCGAATCCAGCGGAGGTTGGCCGCAATGGTGGATCCATTTTCTTCGGGCATCTCGGCTATAACCTTCATGAGCTTATAAAACCGCAACAATGGCCAGTGCTCCTCAGTATCTGCGGTTTCCTGCTGCCTGCCCTATGGGTGGGCCGAAGATGGATTCGGGTTGCGGGAATGTCCTGGGGGTGCGCAATCGTAATGGGCTTGTGGTTTTTAGGAATGATCCAGGTTGGGGTAATTACCGAGATACGGATTTTCTCCGAGTGGACAGCGTTTGCGGTTCCGGCACTGGCGCTTATTGTGTACCACCGCTTTACGCCGATATCCTACATGGAGCCATGTGGAGGCTCGACTGAATGCCAAGGTCCAGAATTGCGATAAAAGCCGCCAGCATCGGTTGAATAGTAAGTGAGACCGGTATCAGCCAAAATGCCGCCTTGCGGAGCCATCGGGGGCCATTTTGGGAGACTCAGCATCCCCGGTCAGGGTTCGAAGCTGGCGCACTAGTTCTTTTTCAACAAGCTTCTCGACAAAAATCCTAGGCCGCGCTTATAAACAGGAAATTTCTTATGCGGTCTGGCATCTGCGCGCATTTCAATTGACTAATTCCCTGGCTTTCCGATAATCTTGAATCTCGCGCAGTCTCGCGTTTGCGCGTCCGTGTGGCTGCATCTACGGGCGGGTCAGGCCAAAGAGACAACCGTGGTGGATTCACCTGGGGCAGCACAAAGTATTACGCCGCCCCCGAAGCACCCACTTCCCAAGCTGATTTTCAAGGCTTTGTGCGCTGACCCATGCGGTAGGGCTTCGTTGTGCATCGAGGATGTCCTCTCGGAGCCTCTCGCGGTACAGGTTTCAACGTTGTAAGCAGCATCGTTGTGAGCACCATATTCGATCCATCTTTCTTCATGCACCACGCCGAATACTGAAGACGGCAGAACCAGGGAGTAAACACAGCAATGTCCACCACCATCCCCAGCGGAAAAGATATCCAGCGCAAGTGGTTCGTTATC
Organism: Terriglobales bacterium; assembly: GCA_041691575.1. Lineage (GTDB taxonomy): Bacteria > Acidobacteriota > Terriglobia > Terriglobales > Acidobacteriaceae > Edaphobacter. The sequence continues at coordinate 64,349 of JBEPUJ010000011.1, read as the reverse complement.
GATGCCAGCGGTAAGACGCTTGGCCGCCTTGCCACTCACGCCGCCAGCGTCCTCGCCGGCAAGCTCAACCCGCTCTACACGCCATACATCGATATGGGCGATCACGTCATTATCATCAATGCCGAAAAGATCGTCCTCACCGGCCTCAAGTCCAGCACCAAGCTCTATCGCCGCTACACCGGTTTCCCCGGCGGCCTGCGTGAAGAGTCCTTCGTCAAGCTGCTTGCCCGTCGCCCCGAGGCGATCGTCGAGCAGGCAGTCAAAGGCATGCTGCCCAAGTCCAAGATGGGCCGTCAGATGGCCACCAAGCTCAAGGTTTACAAGGGCGGCCAGCATCCGCATCTCGCCCAGCAGCCGCAGCCGATGGAAGTCGTCGCCTAAGTTTTGTTAAGGGCACGGCTTCAACCGTGCATAGAGATTTTTCGGGGCGTTAGGCCCTGAGGCAAGTTCAAGGAGCACCATGGCAGATCTGATCCAATACTACGGAACCGGCCGTCGCAAGTCTTCGATTGCGCGCGTCTTCCTGCGTCCCGGCAGCGGCAACTTCACCGTCAACAAGAAGGATGTCGATGTTTACTTCGTCACCGCCCAGCAGCGCGCCGCCGCTCGCCGGTCGCTTGGCATCGCCGACATCGGCGAGACCTTCGACGTCATCACCACCGTTAAGGGTGGCGGCGTTATGGGACAGGCCGACGCTGTGAAGCTCGGCATCGCCCGCGCCCTCATGGTATTCAACCCTGAGCTGCGTAAGGCGCTCAAGGCAGAAGGCCTCGTTACCCGCGATTCGCGTGGTAAAGAGCGTAAGAAGTATGGCCAGAAGGGCGCACGCGCTCGCTTCCAGTTCAGCAAGCGATAAAAAGCTTTTCAGCAGAATTTTTTGCTCTTGCTTTTGTCTGTTCTTGGAAACATCGTTTATGCGGAGGAGGCTTCGGGGTATCCCGGGTCTCCTCCGTTCGCAGCACCCGCAAGGTTGAACTCTTGCGGCAAGGAGTCAAATTTCCCATCCTCCACTCGTGGAGCGTGGGCATTCAATCCCGGCACCTGTCTTACCGCCGCGGATGCTTTTCCAAGGAGCCATTATGGCCAGCATTACTATGAAGGAACTGCTCGAAGCTGGAGTCCACTTCGGGCATCAAACCAAGCGCTGGAACCCCAAGATGAAGGAATACATCTTCGGCGAGCGCAACGGCATTTACATCATCGACCTGCAGAAGACGCTGAAGATGTTCAAGGAAGCGTCCAAGTTCGTCACCGATCTCACTGCCACCGGCAAGCTCGTTCTCTTCGTCGGCACCAAGCGCCAAGCGCAGGACGCCATCGCCGAAGAGGCCACCCGCGCCGGCATGCCCTATATCAACAGCCGCTGGCTCGGCGGTCTGCTCACCAACTGGGTCACCGTGCAGAAGTCGGTCAAGCGCCTCCAGGAACTGGACGACATGTCCACCGACGGCCGCTACGAGTTGCTCACCAAGAAGGAAGTCATCAAGCTCGAGCGTGAGCGCAAGCACCTCAGCACCAACCTTGCCGGTATCAAGAGCATGAAGCGTCTTCCCGATGCGCTCTTCATCGTCGACTCCAACAACGAGGCCATCGCCGTTGCGGAAGCCCGCAAGCTCGGTATCCCGGTTGTCGCCGTCGTCGATACGAACTGCGATCCTACCGTTGTCGATTACGTCATCCCCGGCAACGACGACGCTCTGCGCGCCATTCGTCTCTTTACCACCAAGATCGCTGACTCGGCCTACGAGGGCGTCCAGATGGTCTCCGAGCGTGCCTTCGCCACCGAAACCGCCGATGTTCAGCAGGCCGAGGTAGCTCCTGAATTTGTAGGCGAAGAGGGCGAAGTTGCTGAAGTTCAGGCAAGCGCCGAGACTGCCGAAGCAGCCGCGGAAGACGACGAAAATGTCGATCTCGAAGCTGTCCTCGGCGGCGGCATCCGCAAAGCGCCAGCCGCTGCAACCATCGACGAACCTGAGTCGCTTGCTGCTGAACCCGGCGCCTAAACAACCCCTGCGTTACGAGCTGCGTTAGCCGTGTCGTAACAGCTTTCTATTACCTTGATGGGGGCACGGGCTTAAGCCTGCGCCCCCTTTCTCCGAAAAACGAAGGAAACCTGAATGTCTACTGAAACCGCAGTAAAGATCGACGCAAAACTCGTTAAGGAACTCCGCGAAAAGTCCAGCGCACCCATGGGCGACTGCCTCAAGGCCCTCCAGGAGACCAAGGGCGATATGGAAGAAGCCTTTGTCGTCCTGCGCAAGCGCGGCATGGCCTCAGCGGCCAAGAAGGCTTCCCGCTCCACCAATGAGGGAGCCGTAGGCACCTACATCCACGCCGGCGGCAAGATTGGCGTCCTCGTCGAGCTCAACTGCGAGTCCGACTTCGTCGCCCGCACCGATGACTTCCAGGAGCTGCTCCGCGATATCGCCATGCACATCGCCGCCACCGATCCCCGCTACGTCCGCCGCGAAGACGTCACCGAAGAAGACCTCGTCCGCGAGAGGGATATCTACCGTGCTCAGGCCGCCGCCACCGGCAAGCCGGCCAACATCATCGAGAAGATGCTCGAAGGCAAGATGAGCAAGTTCTACGAAGAAGTCTGCCTGCTCGACCAGCCCTTCATCAAGGAGCAGAGCCAGACCATCACCCAGCTCATCGCCGGCAAGGTAGCCAAGCTTGGCGAAAACATCAGCGTCCGCCGCTTCGCCCGCTTCAAGGTCGGCGATCCCAACTGGACCGTCGCCACCACCAAGCCAGCCGCCGAAGAAGCTCAGGCCTGACAAATCTGTCCTTGCTTCTAGGTACGCCAAGGCTTTAGCCTTGGCCCTCTCAAGCGGCCAATGGAATTAGGGCCTTGTAGGCTGCGGAAAACTCATGTTTTGCTTAAGGGCACGGCTTCAGCCGTGCCGTAAGCGCTATGCTTGCAGTGGGGCTTTAGCCGCTGAGGGCTCATTCCCCGGCGTAACTGAGTTTTTCAGTAGGCTCTTATAGCCTCTGGGGATATGCCCTCCTGTATTGTTGCTATTCGTCAGGAGCTGCCAAACGCCTTAGCAAAGCCCGGATATCAGTCTGGGCTTTGCTGCGTTTGCAGTCTGGAACATAGGATTCTCTCTGCTTCCAAACAAAATTTCTCTATTTTCCGGTCAAAAACGCGTGTCAAGTCCCTCTAACACCCATAAACCCAATAGATTACTGAAAATAAACAAGTTATTTTATATTCAACGTTGCATTTTAGTTACACCCAATCAACTAAACTAGAAACAGAGGTTAAAAAGAAAAGCCCTGGCCGCCGGTCGGGGCTTTTCTTTCTTAATAAAATATTAACTATATAGAATGAATACTTTACAGATAAAACTTTTGAAATCAAGACTATAACGGTATACCTTGGACCTAGGTCCACACCTAAGCTGCATCGAATGAATACTTTAGTACTTTAAGTACGGGGGAGGGGGGTACCGTATTTTGGAGAGAGGCAGACGTCTCCATCCATTCCTGACTCCCGGCATCCAATTCCCCAGCGGAGAAACCCCATGCACATCGTCCTCTACGGAGCCACCGGCCACGCCGGCAGTCGTATCCTCACCGAACTGCTCTCCCGCGGTCATCAGGTTACCGCGATCGTCCGTAATCCCACCAAACTCAAGCCGCAACCCAATCTCACCGTCAAGCAGGGAGACGTAGACTCAGCAGCCGCCATTGCGTCTGACATCCAGGGAGCCGACGCTGTTGTCAGCGCCTACGCGCCGCCCTTCAGCGACACCGATCAACTGGTCGCGGTCACCGGCAATTTCATCGAAGCGGTCAAGCAGACCCGCATTCCCCGCTTCCTCTACGTCGGCGGAGCTTCCAGCCTCGAAGTAGCTCCCGGCGTCCTCCTGCTCGACAGCGGCCATCTTCCCGCCGAATGGCTGGCTATTGGCCGGTCCCATCGCGACGCGCTCAATCTCATCAAAAAATCCGGTATCAACTGGACCTGCTTCAGTCCGGCAGGCTTCTTCGAGCCCGGCCAGCGCACCGGCAAGTTCCGCCTCGGCAAAGGCCAGCTCATCTCCGATGCCCAGGGAAACAGCCGTATCTCCATGGAAGACTACGCGATCGCTCTGGCCGACGAGCTCGAAAAACCGCAGCACGAGCGCCAGCGCTTCACCATCGGCTATTGACCCCGGATTCAAGGCCGCTGACATGCGATACTTGAATCTAATATGTACAAGCGAGTCCTCCTCAAGCTTTCCGGAGAAGCCCTTGCCGCGGGCAGCGGTTTCGGCATCGACGCCATCTTTATCCACAAAGTAGCCGAAGAGATCGCAGCCGTTCACGCGCTCGGCTGCGAGATCGGTATCGTCGTCGGCGGAGGCAACTTCTTCCGCGGCGTCGCCCAGCAGGCCATCGACATGGATCGCGTCGCCGCCGATCATATGGGCATGCTCTCGACCGTCATTAACTCCATTGCGCTTCAGGATGCCATCGAAAAGCGCGGCCTCACCTGCCGTGTCATGTCCGCCATCGAGATGCACCAGGTCGCCGAGCCCTACATTCGCCGCCGCGCCATGCGCCACCTCGAAAAGGGCCGCATCGTCATCTTCGCCGCCGGCACCGGCAACCCATTTTTTTCCACCGACACAGCTGCCAGCCTGCGTGCCATGGAGATCAAGGCCGACATCCTGCTCAAAGCTACCTCCGTCGAGGGCATCTACACCGCCGACCCCAAAACCAATCCCGACGCAACCAAATTCGAGCAGATTACCTACAACGACATCCTCCGCCTCAACCTCCGCGTCATGGACACCACCGCCGTCTCTCTCTGCAAAGACAACAATATGCCGATGATGGTGTTCAGCATGAAGGAGCCGGGAAACATCGTCCGCGTCGTCAGCGGCGAAAAACTCGGCTCGCTCGTCACTGCCTAGCTGTCCGTCCGCGAAGCGTCATGAAGCTGAAAATCTGCGCCTGTACCAATATTTCCCCAATCTGCCCTTAATCGTCCGCGTCCTGCCGCGCATCTACCATTACGGCCTGCATAACGACCAGTCCGGAACAGGAAATCTGCACTTGCCAGTCGCCGCCACCACCGCCGCTGCCGCCGTCACTCTCCGCAAACCACCTTTGCCGGCGCTGACCGGCATTCGCACGCTGTTGGCGTTCAGTATTGTGCTCTTCCACTTCACGCCGCCGCATCTGGGGCTGCTCTATCCATTTGTCGACAGCGGCTACGTCTTCGTCGGCGTCTTCTTCCTGATCTCCGGCTACATCCTTACGTATAACTATGCTGACCGCGCCCAGACACTCAACAAGCGCAACTTCTGGGTCGCCCGCTTCGCGCGGCTCTATCCGATTTATCTGCTTGCCCTCCTCGTCTCCGTCAAGATGCTGGAGGACGAATGGCAGGTGCGCAGCCACGCCGATTTCTGGAAGGGAGTTGTGCTCACTCCGGTGCTTCTGCAAGGTTGGAGCCCCAACCTCGCAACCTTCTGGAACACCGTTGCCTGGACGCTCTCCTGCGAGGTCATGCTCTATGCTGCCTTTCCCTGGCTGATTCGCATCCCGTGGCCAAAAACCGCCGGTCGCCTGATCGCCTTGCTGCTCACCTTCTGGGTCATCGGGCTCATCCCTCATACCCTCTATCTCCTGCTGAACCCCGACGGACTTGACGGACCGGTCACTCGCTACAGTTCGACCTACCTGATCCGCTTTCTCAAATACACGCCGCTCCCTTACACTTGCACGTTTCTGGTGGGCGTTACCCTGGGCAAGCTCCAGCATGCGCTCTCTATCACCGAGCGCCGACGCTTCGCCGTTGCCGCCGCCAGCATTGGCGCCCTACTCGTGGTCTTCTATGGCTTCGTTCAGGATCTTCCCTACCTGCTGATACACGGCGGTCTGCTCACTCCGCTCTTTGCCGCGCTGGTGCTGGGCCTGAGCGGGACCAATCCTCTCGCATCTGCCTTCGCCTGGCGTCCGCTGCTGATCGTCGGCGAGAGCAGCTATTGTCTCTACCTGCTGCACTTCAACGTTCTGATCCTCATCCGCAAGGGACATCTGTCGCAGCATCTGCACCTGTCCGCGTTCGATCCCTGGTTTTCTTATGTGTTCGTGATTCTCTTCTCGCTGGCGGCGTTCCGCTTCGTCGAGAACCCGGCGCGGAAGGCGATTCTTAACCGTTTTTCCAACCGGCCGCGCGCCATCCAGACCGCATCGTCCTGAAACGCCGGTAATCCGGGTATAGTGTATCCGAGCCGACAACTGGCCTATGTTCGTCCTGACTGTATAGGATGGTTGTTGTCGCAGCGCGCAAGGAGATGCCTCCTGCATGGGTTCCGTGCATTCCGTTGAGAATGCCGAAGGCCTTTTGCCGCCGTATTCTCCTGGACGCTGCGCGTGGATCGGCCTCGATGTCTTGATTTGAAAGGGTTCCTAATCGGTATGAAGATTCTGAAGACCGCATTGTTTTTTGTCGCGACCGCTGTATTCTCAACGGCGCTTCCTCACTCGCTCGTGGCGCAGAATGTGGACGCAGCCATGCTGCTCAAGCCGCCGGTCGATAGCTGGCCAAGTTACCACGGAGATTATTCCGGCAAGCGTCATAGCAGCCTGACGCAGATTACGCCCGAGAACGTGGGCAACCTGAGCCTTGCCTGGGCCTTTCAGACGCAGCAGACCGCTACCATCAAATCCTCCCCAATCCTGGTGGATGGGATACTCTACTTCACGCTTCCCGATAACGTCTGGGCAATCGACGCGCGTTCGGGTCATCAACTCTGGCGTTACACCTACCCGCCCAACAAGGGCGATCACATCGGCCAGCGCGGCGTTGCTCTCTATAAGGACGCAGTCTTCTTCACCTCGCCCGACGCGCACCTTATCAAGCTCGATGCCAAGACTGGCAAGGTCATCTGGATCGTCGAGATCGCCGATGTCAACAAGGGCTATTGGGCAACCGAGGCGCCTCTGATCGTGGGTAACCACGTGGTCGTTGGCGTTGGCGGCGATCTGGATAATATCTCCATGTTTCTCAAGGCGATCGATCCGGAGACCGGCAAGACGCAATGGCAATGGGACTCTACCCCGCCCCCGGGCACTCCGAACGAGGCTACCGGAGGCACGACCTGGATGGCTGGGACCTATGATCCGGAGCTCAACCTCCTCTACTGGGGGACCGGCAATCCCACGCCGGTCCTGCATGGCGACTCGCGTCCCGGCGACAACCTCTACACCGGCAGCATCGTGGCGCTGAACCCCGATACCGGGAAGCTGGTCTGGGCCTTTCAGCCCTCGCCGCACGATACCCACGATTGGGACGCCGTCGAAATTCCTGTCCTGGTCGATGGCCCCTTCAAAGGCAAGCAGCGGAAGATGTTGATGCAGGCCTCCCGCAACGGCTACTTCTTCGTGCTGGACCGGACCAATGGAAAGAACCTTCTGACCGTGCCTTTCGGTCCGGTGAACTGGGCCACCGGCCTCGATAAGAAGGGCCAGCCCATTCCCGATCCGGCGAAAGAACCCGCGCCCGATGGCCGCCTGATCGCGCCCGACGAGGCTGGTCTCACCAACTTCCGGTCGCCAAGCTTCGATCCGAAGACCGGTCTTTTCATCGTCAGCGCCCACCCCAGTTGGAGTATCTATTTCTCCAAACCGGCGGATGGTACTTACGGCTGGGCCGGCGCGGATTACGGCCTGTGGGGCAAGGGCGTCATTGAGGCTATCGATTACCAGACGGGCAAGAGCCGCTGGAGCCATGAGATTGGTCAAGGTGGAGCGAGTGCGGGCGTTATGACAACGGCCTCGGGGCTTACCTTTACCGGGGATACTCGCGGCAACTTCCTTGCACTGGATACCAGCAACGGGAAGACGCTCTGGCATGCAGGCGCAGGAGCGGGTATCTCCAGCTCTCCGATTACTTACGAGCTGGATGGCCATCAATATATCCTGACCAGCGGCGGCAGCGTCATGTTCGCTTGGAAACTTCCGAGTCCTACTAAATAAACCGCTCTGCCACCCATCCGGGTACCCCATGTCCCGTTTCTGGGACATGGGGTTTTTCTTGCCACGGATCTCGCCCTATTTACTGAACCCGTATCCAGCTTTGGGCAGATCACTCCGCCGAAGGGGTTTCATCTGAGTCGAATCCTCTGCCCCGCGCGATCTCCCCAGCATGCCGGAGGGGATAGGTATGATCCTTAGGGAAGGTCTGATTAAGTCTCCGAAGATTCCCTCAGCGGCTAAGCCGCGTTGCGGGCAAGTCACTTACGGTACGACTGAAGCCGTGTCCTTAACGGAGCCTGACTTAATCAGAGGCTCCTGAGAGCGGTTTTTCTTATGGTGTATGGAGTTCGGCAGCCATAGCGCCAACGGCGCTAACCATAGCATTCCCCAGGGCTTCGCCCTGGGGAATGCTATGCACCATTAAGAAAACCGCTCTAAGGGTAGAGCTTCAGCGTTGCCTTAAGCGTCCCCCTTGCATTGCGGCTTTAGTCGATGGGGTAAGGGTTCTTTTTAGCCACAGATTTCTCAGCAGTCTCTTTCATGTCAGTCAATCTCCGCGCTGCGAGAGGATTACATCCCACCCATCGCGGTGAAGCGTTGCGATGGATGGGCACCCGAAGGTTTGTGATCCATTGGGCGAGAACAACGCGGCGCGATGTGGGATGAGGGGAGCTTCAGTGCTCTATAGCGAGCAGCAAAAAGCCCCGCTTTCGCGGGGCTTTTGCGAATCCGTCCATAGGATTCTAGGGGTTGATGATCTGGTTAGGATGACCGTAAGCGCCGTTTGCCACTGCTATCGCACAGGTCGGCAGTCCGGAGGAAGGGAAGGGCGTGTTCTGGACTGAGGTCAACCCGCCGTTATGCGGATCGAGCTTCTCGCCGGAGACCGTTCCGTCCAGGTAGTTCGACGTGTACAGATACTTGCCCAGCGCCGGTTCGACTGCGACACAGGTCGGTGCAGTGCCAACCAGGGTTGAAGCCGATCCCACCGACCCTACCGGCGCTCCGGTAGCGATGTCGATAGCGTATGCGCCGATCGTGTTGGAGTTGTAATTGGCGACATACAGGAACTTGCCGCGGGGATCGATAGTGATGCCGACAGGGAAGAGGCCGGTGTTGAACGGTCCATTGGTCATGGTGACCAGTTGGCCGCTACCCCCGACGATGTAGCCATAGAGCTGATTGGTCGCCTTGTCGGTGATATAGACGAAGCGCGCGGAGGGGTCTTCGGCAATGGCACTGGGAGTGGTTCCGGCAGGATAGCCATTGGGGATCAGAACGCCGCCCAGGGTCACGGTGCCGCCCGTTGTTGGGGTCAGAGCTCCGGTGGTCGGGTTCTGGGAGTAGCCGAGCGCGACACCGATGGGGCTGCCGACTGCCGGTACCTCCTGATCGAGCACATAGACGTAGTTGTTGCGGGCGCTGGCCACGATGCCGACTGGGTTATTACCGACATTGAGTGTCGAAGCCGTGCCCAGGCTTCCGTCCTTGTTGATCGGGAAGATAGTCACGCTGCCCGGCCCGGGAGAGGAAGGCGTATACAGCTGCGTATTGTCAGGCTTGTTCTGATAGGTATTGGTCACATAGAGGAAGGTGCCGGCGGCATCGATCGCAGCCGCGGATGGAAGGCTTCCGGTTGTGTTGTAGGTGTTCTTCAGATAAAGCTTGCCGTCGGTGCCGATCGAGAACTCCATCACCGTGGAATCGTCACGATTGACCACGTAGATAAACTGGCCGTTGGCGCTGGCACTTGCGCTGGCGGGTGAGGCTACCAGGGTGATCGGATTCCTGCCCGCGGGGATGGGAGAGTCGGCCAACGGAACCAAAGCGCCGGATTGATAGTCGACGCCATAGGCGCTGATACCGCCGTCGTTCGATCCGCCTGCCAGTGGTTTTGAGGTGGTCACGTAAACGTATGCCAACGTATAGTCGCGGCTGCACGCCGTTACGCCAAACCCAATCGCGAGAGACAAAATCGAGGCCACTGCTCCACGGCCTATGTTATTCAACTTCATACTTACCTGGCTCCGGGGCAAATCAATTCCGCCCGCTACTGCTATTGCTATGTCGAAAAATCAGGACTCGTGGGGACATCCTGTCCTGTGTCTTTAGCTGCGAGGTTGCCAGCTAGCTAACATTTCCGCTTACTGTGAGACACGTCGCGAGTCCGGTTGCAGTGAAGGTCGCGCCCCTCCTCAGGTTCGAGAGTTGGCCGGTAGCCTTATCCAGATTCTTGCCAGTCACGGTGCCATCAACATTGTTCGACGTGTAGATGTACTGGTTCGACGGATCTTCCACAATGCATACAGGGCCTGCGCCGACGGGATAGGGATTGTTTCCCGGATCCGGCACCGGCTGCAGCTTCCCGGATGTTCTATCGATGCTGAACGCCGAGAGCGTACTGAAGGCGGGAGCGTTGGAGTTGGTGGTGGACTGATTCGCGACGTAGAGATAATCGCTGGTGCTGCCGGGGACAAACAGTGTGAAGACTGGATTGGATGTCTGGGGCAGGTTATTGACAGGTCCACCAGTCTGCGTGTTCAAGGCGCATCCCGTACCAACGGTATAGGGCAGGATACGACCGCCTGAGCTATCGGACGTGGGGGCCGCATCCGTCAGATAGACGCTGGTTCCGCTCGCATTGATGGAGGTGAGCCGGGTAGCCCCTGTCGTGATGGTCGTGTTGGCGGGCAGGGTCAACTGGCCACCTGATCCGACGGTGTACGGGAAGATGGTCTGGTCGCCCGAATTGAGGGTGAACAGGCATCCGCCACCGGCGACCTTCATCATCGTGGGCGTGTTGCCGACGGGGAAGTAGGTGAGCTGGGTGCCATTCGAATTCTTGACCTGCTGGTTCGGCACCAAGGTCAACCGTCCGGTATCGTTCGCGACGGCGAAGACTGTGATGTCGCCATGGCAGTTGACGGGCGCGGCCGCAGTGCAATCGGTTCCGGGCGCGTACTGGTCAAGGACATAGAGGAAGCTGCCGGTGCTGTCCATGGTTACCCAGACAGGGCTGGCACCTTGAGACTGGAAGCACTGCTGGAAGGTCAGAACGCCGTCGCCGCCGATGCTGAACTGGGCAATACCGCTACCGCCGCCCGTACCGCACTTCTGATCGCCCGAGGTATTGCCGGACGTCGGTGTGACGCCTTTGTTGACCACATAGAGATAGCGACCGCCCGGCTTGACGACGAGCGACACAGGATTCGCCCCGCCGGAGGTAAACGGCTGGTGCGGCATCTCTGTCAGATTGCCCGTGTAGTTGTCGACCTTGAAACCGGAAATCTGGTTATATTGCGTGCCAAGAACCCACATGAAACCGATCGTGCCGCCACCGCACGCCGTCATGCCCAAACCCATCGCTACGGACACTACCAAGGCCATTGAAACCCGGCCAATCCTGCTCAACTTCATGCGCTTCCTTAACCTCGCCAGTGATCTGTATTCGACCACCTTCTGCCGCGAGCAACTCTAGTAGGGATACGATTCCTTCGCCAATTGTAGAAGCTGTTGCGACTTTATGCCACCTCCGGGAGCGTATTCGTTGCCGAACTTTCCGGTCACCTGCCGGCGGTTACTCCGCGGATAGCGATTTAGTCAATAAAAAGGCCCGAGCCTGAGCTCGGGCCAGGTTTTGCCGCCGGGCGAATTACCAGACCCGGCAACTGTTTTCGGGCATCATGGGCTGGCCGACCTTGCAGCCAAAGGCCTTGCCGAACTCATCGAAGTTCTGCACACTTCCATTGACACGCCATTGACCGCTCGAATGCGGATCGGTCTTGGCGCGCAGACGGGCAGCCTGTTCGCGGGTGTTCTCGCACCAGACCTGGCCCCATGAGATGAAGTAGCGCTGTGCAGGGGTGTAGTCGTCAACCTTTTCGGTCGTCGATTTGTTTTCCTCTGCGAGCGTGCTCATCAGAGCGGCGTAGGCGATGCGCAGACCACCGTTGTCAGCGGTATTTTCGCCCAGGGTCAGATGTCCATTGAGCTTTTGTCCGGGCGCCACTTCGAAGTTGCTGTACTGCTTAACTTCGCAGTCGGTGCGCTCGTCGAACTTCTTCTGGTCCTCGGGAGTCCACCAACTGCGCACATTGCCTTGGGCGTCGTACTTGCTGCCCTGATCGTCGAAGCCATGCGTCATTTCGTGGCCGATGACGATGCCGATGCCGCCGAAGTTGACCGCCGGATCCATCTTGAAGTCGTAGAAGGGAGGTTGCAGGATGCCGGCAGGGAAGTTGATGTCGTTCATCGCGGGGTTGTAGTAGGCATTGACGGTGGGTGGAGTCATGTCCCACTCTTTTTCGTCCACCGGCTTGCCGATTTTGTTGAGATCGTGCCGATCCGCGAAGGCCATGGAGCGTTGCGCATTGCCTGTGGGGTCGTCGCGTTTGACGGCCAGCGTGGAGTAGTCGCGCCACTTCTCGGGGTAGCCGATCTTGTTGCGGAAGGCGTCGAGCTTTTTCTGCGCTTCGAGCTTGGTGGTTTCGCTCATCCAATCGAGCTGCTGGATGTCCTTGCCGAGCGCGGTCTCGAGCGCGCGGACGAGTTGGTCCATGTTGTCCTTGGCGGCAGGGGGGAAGTTTTTGGCGACCCAGTCCTGCCCGACAGCTTCGCCCAGGGCGCGGTCGGTGGCAGCGGTGCAGCGTTTCCAGCGGGGAGTGATCTCCTTCTGGCCAGCGAGGGTGGCGGCGTAGAAGTTGAAGTTCTCTTGGACGAACGGGTTGCTCAGGTTGGACGCAAAGCGGTGAACAGTATGCCAGCGCATGTAGCTCTTGAGCGTGTCGAGGCTCTCGGAGCCGAGCTGCTGTTGCATGGCCTTGAAGAATCCGGGCGATATGGTGTTGACCGTATTCAGGCCAGCTTCATTTTTAGCCGCGAGGTAGACCTTCCAGTCGAAGTCCGGAGTCATGGTCTGCAACTGCTTGATCGTCATGACATGGTAGACATTGGCCGGATTGCGGCGGTCGACGCGGGGCATCGATCCCTCGGCCAGCGCAGTCTCTACTGTCATCACATTTTTGGCTTCTGCGGCCGCCTGCTCGGGAGTATCGCCTAGCAGGGCAAACATCTTCGTTACATGCGCGAGGTATTCGGCGCGGAGCGTCTTTGAGCGATCATCCTGATTCAGGTAGTAGTCGCGGTCGGGCAGGCCGAGGCCTCCCTGGTCTACTGCTCCGATCTGCTGAGTGGAGTCCTTCTGGTCCTGCTCGGAGCCGAAGGTAAAGAAAAATCCGACGGCGTATTTGTCTTCCACAGTGCCGAGCAGGGTGGCCAGCGTCTTCCTGTCGTTCCAGGCGGCGATGGTCTTGAGGGCAGGCTCAATCGGCTTCACGCCGAGGCGGTTGGACAGGTCCGTGTTCATGCAGGCGGCGAAGTAGTCGCCGTACTTCTTTTGCAGGGGGGACTTTGGGGCGTCGGCGGCAGCCTTGAGCTCCTGGTAGAGGAGATAGTTGTTGCGCTCGGCCAACTCATTGAATCGACCCCAGCGGCTCTGGTCGGCGGGGATGGGGTTGTCCTTCTTCCAGTTGCCGCAGGCGTACTCGTAGAAGTCGGTGCAGGGATCGGCGGTCTTATCGATGGCCGAGAGATCGAAGCTCACCGGCTTTTTTGGCACGGAGGTTGGCGCGGAGGCCGTATCCGCCGGGGCGAAGGATTGGCCCAGACACAAGGTGCCAGTCAATATCAGAAGCGATGTGAAAGTTTTGAGGATCATGGCTCTCCTGAAGGGACAGAAAATAAAGACTATAGGCGTAAACAACACACGGGAGGGCGTTCTATCCGCCGAGGGAAAATGATCCAGGGTCGCAGGCCGGATGGTTGTTTCTTGTGCAGACGACTTAGAAGATCCTCATACGAATCGTGAGATATTTCTTCGGATCTTTGCGGATCGTCGTTACCAGGTCGGTGCTTGCGGTCAGCAGGTTGTTCAGATTGGCGTACGCCTGATCGTCGTTGGTCAACTTGCCCAGCGTTCCCTTACCAGCGTTGACTCCCGATACCAGCGAATTGATCTGGGTCAGGGTGTCGCTCAGGTCTTTTCTGAACTTCGGATCTTTCAACATCAGCCCCAGGCCGCCCTTGCCGGCGTCGGCCTCGGCTAGGATGGAGTTGGCATGGGCCAGGGTCGAGTTCAGGTTTTTGTAGACGGAATCGTCCTTAAGGAGCATTCCGGCGGTGCCTTTGCCGCTGTCAAGAGAATTCGCAATGTTCTCCATCTTCAAGGCGGCGTCGTTCATCCGGTTATAGAGGGTGTCGTCGGTCATGAGCTTGCCGATGGAGCCTCGTCCGGCATTCAGATTCTTCTCGAGCGTGAGTAATTCGTTGACCGCTGAGTTTGCCTTGTTGTAAAGCTCGGGGTTATTGATGAACTGACCCACGGACCCTTTACCGGATTGCAGATTGTCGACGATCACGTTCATCTTCGACAGAATGACGTTGAGGCTCTCGATGGTTCCCTGGCTGGCCTTGACCACATCGGTCAGGCTGGGCGTCTCCAGCGTCTTCAACTCATCGCCATCCCGGAGAGGAGCCCCGACAGCGAACTGGCTGTTGATGTCGACGACAGTATCGCCAAGCACGCCTACGGTGGACAGCGACGCCTTCGAATCCTTTTTGAGACTCGCCGCATATTTTTCGTCGAGCTTCATGACAACTTTGACCGGGGTCAGCTTGCGGTCAGGAGTATTGACCACGGTGATGTTCTTGACCGCGCCAATGGTAACCCCCTGAAGGTTGACCGCGCCGCCTTCTTTGAGACCGGCAGAGTTCTCGAAATAGGTCGTGATGGTTAGCTTATGAGAAAAGAGTCCAAGTCCTGAGGCGCTGGTCATGAGAAAGAGCAGCGTCACCAGGATGACCGACGCAACCAGCACAATTACGCCGACCTTCAACTGCGACCATTTGACCTCCTGCTGGCTGGGCATAGCTCTCCTTCAAATCTCTCTAAGCGGAATGCGGACACGGGCAGCAGGTACCCGGTCAATGAGAGGATACATCAGCCGGGAGGCTGTCTCGTACATCTTCTTGACCATCCGGCTTGCGCTCGTCTTAACGGTTCGATTGCATAAAAGGCATGCTTTCAATGGATGCGGGAAACCCGCCAAGGGTTTCAATTCTCAGCAATTACGACAGCCATTGCAACATCCCGGCTGTGAGTCAGGCTCAACTGCAGGGTTCGCACTCCCATGGAGGCTGCACGCTCTTGCGCTCGTCCAGCTAAATGCAAGGTGGGGCGTTCGCCAGGTTCGCGCCTGACCTCGATCTCCTGCCAGCTAATTCCGCGGCTGATACCCGTCCCCAGAGCCTTGGCGGCAGCCTCTTTGGCCGCGAACCGGGCGGCAAAGCTCTCTGCGGAGTGCTTTTTGCGCTGGCAATAGACGATTTCTCCCTGGGTAAACACCTTGTGGAGGAATCGCTCGCCAAAACGGTCCAGGCTCTGCTGCACCCGCTCGATCTCGATCAAATCTGTTCCTACTCCAAGAACCATTCAGAATGCCTCCTTCAAGAATTCGAGAAATTTGACGAATGCAGCCATTTCAACCGGTGGTTGGCAAATCAGTAACCGGCAAAGTCCAGTTTCAGCACAATGGGAACTCTCTCCCGTCACATGACTCCCGTGCGTGAGAGGTATCACGCTTCGGACTTTCTTCTCCGATGAACAGCCTAACGGCAGAAACCTCCAGCCGCGGCGGCCAGATTACGGAATGCAACCTCTCGATATCCAGAGCTTCAGCTACGAAGAGCGCCACGGACTGCTCCCCAACCTTACCTCGGCACTGGCCGAGTGCGGGGGCTGGGTGTTGTGCCGCAAGACGCTTTCTCCCAGCATGATGGAGTTCCGGTTCGAGATTCAGCTTCGCGCCATCGTCGATCTCTATGCTTCCATCGTATCCTCTGGACTGGAACTGGCCCGGTCCGGCCACCTGGCTCTGACTGATCTTTGCAACTGCCGCAAAAATCTCGCTACCGTCGCTGATCTGGGGCAGGTGGTGACGATTCGTCTGGAAATCAGCTTTCTCGAAGATGTGACCCTTCATTCCCTGCTGATGACTGGCACTACCCCCGCCTGACGTGCCTAAAGCCCTAGCCAGACGGCTGTCCGGCGATGCATCAGGCTATCGGAATCTCCAATCACCAGAGCACCCGGCCATCCTCGTCCGTGGGTAAAGACCAGACCGAGGCCGGTGGCGTCGTGCGGCACTTTGAATACCGGCTGGCTGATTGCCGAGCCTCCCGCAGTCAGCTTCGCGGTGAGGCGCACCCCGGAGACCGCGGTCGATTCAACCCACTGCCGCCCCTGCCTGTCTACCAGGTACGCTCGAATATGCCTATCCTGCTGAGTTTTTTCTCCGGCATGATTTGATATGCGTACCGTCACGCGAACCAGACGGCTCCCAGCCTGAACCGAAAATTCGGGCATATCCTGCGCTCCGGTTACGGCAAAGCACATGTCGTCGAAGTACTGGTCCTGCCCAAGAGCAACGATCTTTTGGGGCTGCGTCCACGAAGACCAGATAAGGACGGCCATATAAAGTGCCCAGACCGCTACGATCCACAGGAAGTTTCGCAGCGCCTTCGACCGTTCCCGCTTGACCAGCGATACTGTGACTCCGGCGGCGCCCACCACGGTCCAGCCGGCCAGCACGAAGAGCAGAAACTCCCGAAGATTCATTCCCAAACCCCTACTCACGGTAAACTTCAAGTTAACAACATGGCTCCCATCATTCTCGCGCAGGATCTCGTCAAAACCTACCGCTCAGGAAAACTCGCAGTCACGGCGCTCCGTAAAGTCAGCTTTGCCATTGAACCGGGCGAGTTCGTCTCCATCGTTGGCCCCTCCGGATCAGGTAAATCGACGCTTTTCTATATTCTCGGTGGGCTTACGCACGCTACCAGCGGATCGGTCCACATCGATGGCACAGACTTTGCCACGCTCAGCGACGGCGAGCGCACCAAGATGCGCCGGGCCAAGATCGGGTTCGTCTTCCAGCGCTTCAATCTTCTGCCGACGTTGTCCGCGATGGGCAATATCGAGATCGCCCATGACATTGCCAATCTCGGGGCTGCGACTAAAAAGGAACTGGACAAGCCGCTGCTTGACCATCTCACACAGATGCTGGGCATCGAAGGGCGCCTTGACCATCGTCCGAATGAGTTGTCGGGCGGGGAGCAGCAGCGCGTGGCCATTGCGCGGGCGCTGATTACGCACCCTGCCATCGTGCTTGCAGATGAGCCGACCGGCAACCTCGATACCAAAAACTCCGAAGCGGTTCTGGGAATGCTTCGCAAGTCGAGTCGCGAGTTGAACCAGACCGTGCTGATGATTACGCATAACATCGAAGCGGCGCAGATTGCAGACCGGATTCTGCACATGCGCGATGGCGAAATTACGCATATTGAGAATGGGCGAGGCTAGGGCGCGCCGATCTCGCCGTCAGTTACCGATATTGAAGGAGCCGCCCGATGCCAGACGCGGAACTCGTCACTACGCTCTCTGAATTTCTGGCCACGCTTCCCGGTGTAATCGAAGAGAAGACAGAAGAGCACGCCACCTTTCTCGTTAACAAGAAGATCTTTGCCTTCACTCGCAAGGGCGGCGGCGTGGCGATCAAGCTTCCTCAAGAGAAGATCGCCGAACTTCTTCATAGGAAAGAGATCGCCCCGCTCAGCATGGGCAAGCGAACCATGAAAGAGTGGATTCTGCTTGAACATGTCAGGCTCTCCGGTTACAAAAAAGACCTTGCTCTTTTTAAGGAGGCGATAAGATTCGTCTCAGCGGGAAAGAAAAATAAGCCCGGTAAAGTTTAGCCAGCCAGCGATTGGCAAGGTAAGCAAAGGAATTCTCCATGCCGTGGTATGAACTCGAATCCGCACATGATCCCCGCCTCGACGAACTGGCTAAGCAATATAACCTCCATCCGCTTCATATTGAGGATTGCCGCAGCGACAACGAGGGCGTCAAGGTCGACACGGCACCGCATTACACCTTTGCCGTCTTCAAGCCCGTGCATTTGAATGGCGAGTCTGCCTTCACCACGATCGACATCTTTGCCGGCAAGGATTTTTTCATTACCATCACAGAGCCCAGTTGCCCTGCCTCCGCCGAGGCGCTGGCGCGGGCGCGCCGGGATGGCTCCGACGATAACCCCGGCAAGCTGCTCTACCTCATTCTCGATACGATCGTCGACCTTTACTTCCCGGCGATCGATCGCTTCGACGACCGTATCGACGATCTCGAAGACACCGTGATCGGTTCGCCCTCACCCGAGATTCTTCAGAGTGTCTTTGCTCTCAAGAGAGAGTTGATCGAGCTGCGGCGTGTTCTGGTCAACACGCGTGACGCCGCGCTTCATCTGCAACGAGATCCAGGTTCGGTCATCAACGCTGAACAGCAACCCTACATCCGCGATATCTACGACCACATCGCACGGCTGCTCGACGCCGTCGAAACCCAACGCGATCTACTGAACAACACCCTCGATATCTACCTCTCCAGCGTTGCTAACCGTACCAACGAGGTGATGAAGGTGCTTACGGTGGTGGGCACCATCGCGCTGCCGGTCATCGCCATATCCGGGGTCTATGGCATGAATCTCAAGGGTCTTCCCTTTGAAGCATCTCCCCATGGTGCGCTCTATGTCGGTGGAATGACCGTCCTCTGCACGGTTTTGTTGCTGGCTGTTCTGCGCAAGCTGAAGTGGTTCTAGTTGCGCCCTCAACAAAACCAGCAGCAATTTTCGCGCAATGAAAATTCAGCCGGACTTTCGAGAATGGATATTCGTGGAGTTGTTTTTTGGCATCTGTCTTAGTAAGAGATTGCAGAAGCGCCAAGGAGATTTTTGCCATGACCGACTACCGCGTAGCTAAAGGTGAAGTAAAGGAAGATCAGATAACCGCCGCCATGGAAAAGTGTACGGCGCAAATACCGTCGAGTTGCTACCTGGGCTTGGCCCTCGCTTCCATGGGAGTATCCCTGGGATTGTCAATTGCGAAGAAGTCCCATGCCGCCCTCTTCGTCGGCCAGTGGGCTGCGCCCTTTCTGTTGATCGGCATCTACAACAAAATCGTCAAGCTTCATGGCTCCGACGGCAGCATGCCAGCTAATTAGAACGGTTCTCCTGTAGATCTACATCGTAGCGGAAGTCTGAACGCAGTCTTTCCCGAGAAAAACGGCGCTTCTATCCACTATCCAGTGCGGAGTAACAGGAGAACCGCTCTAACCTGATTAAGGGTGAAGGAGGTTTGAGCAGGGCAGCGGTGTATCTATCTCTCGCTCACTCAGCCTGTTTGCCGACAGGTACGAATCCCAGTACGGCGTCCTCCCAGATCCGGACCTCGCCGGTGCCGATCTCATAAACCCATCCGGAGATGGTCAACTCCTCGCGGGCCATTGCTGCCGCCACGGAGGGATGGGTGCGGAGATGCTGAATCTGGAGCAGCACATTCTGCTCCGTCACTCGGTGCATCAGCTCGACGGGCGCTCCCTGATGCTTCTCGCCTAGGGCCTCGGCCACGCACAACGCAGCAGCCGCATTGGTGAGCCAATTTTTTACGGCTGGCAGTGCGCTGACGCTTTCAGGTGCGAGGAGGCCTTTCATGGCTCCGCAATCGGCGTGGCCACACACCACAATATGCTTCACCTTGACGAGGCTCACGGCGTATTCGACCACGGCGCTGACGCCGCCCATCATCTCGCCATAAGCGGGAATCATGTTGCCGATGTTGCGCAGTACGAAGAGTTCGCCAGCCTTGGTCTGGGTGATGGTCTCGGGTTCGATGCGGGAGTCGGCGCAGGCGATGAAAAATGTATGCGGCTCCTGCGGCTCGCTGGCTGCGCGCTGGTACATCTCAGCCTGTCCGGGATAGACCTCCGTTTGAAATCGGCGAATTCCTGCCTTCAATTGTTCAAGTACATCCTGCATGCAACCTTCTTTCTATTGTTGTTCTTTCCATTTGATGTTGCATCCGAGACTGGTTCGCTGATTGGTATCGGGGCATTTGCCCGCAAGGACTTCATCCATTGCCTGGCGCAGGTCTTTTCCAGTTATGGGGATATCGTTGCCGGCGTCGCCGCGGCGGGGGCGGCTGTCGTCGAGTTGACCGCGATAGACGAGCTTCATTCCGGCGTCGAAGAGGAAGAAGTCGGGAGTGCAGGCGGCAGCATAGGCGCGGGCGACCTCCTGGGTTTCGTCGAAGAGGTAAGGGAAGCGAAAGTCGAGACGCTGGGCCTGGGCTTTCATATCTTCGGGGCCGTCGTCGGGATAGGCGACGGTGTCGTTAGCGGATATCGCCGCGATGCCTATCTTTCCTTCGTAATCGCGGCCAATCTGGGCTAATTGCTGCTCGACATACCTGACGTAGGGACAGTGGACGCAGATGAACATCACCAGAAGGCCATTTTTGGCGACATCGTCGCGGCCAACTGCTTTTCCTGTCAATGCATTGGGTAGCTCAAAGGCTGGTGCTACTGTTCCCAGCTCGACCATTGCCGATTGTGTTCTGGACATGTTGAACCTCATATCCATCATAAGCACTGAGCATTCTGAATGGGAATAGTTGAGGCTTTATGGGGTTTCTGAAGGGCACGATGTGGTGCAACGTGCAGAATAAGACGGGAAAACTACCGCTATTTGCGATGGACCGGGGGAAAGGCTTCTGTGACATGATGGGTGCGGCTTGTGAGCGGACTTGTAAGGAGTGTTTTTCATGAATCGTAGGAAGTTACTGGGCTATGCGGCCTCTGGCGTTGGCTCTGTCTTTGCAGAGAGGTTTATGTTTCCCCTTGTCGCTTCGTCAATGCAGAAGCAGGAGGTTGAGATCAACGTCGATGAGAATCGGGTACTAGGCTCGATTCCTCGTGATTTCGTCGGCCTGGGGTATGAGATCTCCTCGGTCGCTCGGCCGGGGTTGCTGAGCGGAACCAACCGCGTCTATGCGCAGATGGTGAGGACGCTGGGTGCGGCGGACGTCATCCGAATTGGCGGCAACACCTCGGACTATGCGGCTTATTCCGAGGGAGGGAAGGCGGTTTCGGCTCCCAAGGCGACTGTCATCAACAGAGAGTCGTTAAGAGAGTTGGGTACATTTCTCGATGCGACTGGCTGGAAGTTGATCTGGGGACTGAATCTGGGTCAGGACCGGCAGAGCGAGGCGGTGGCAGAGGCGCAAGCGGTGAGCGCGATTGCGAAGGACAAACTGCTGGCGCTGGAGGTGGGCAATGAAGTCGATCTGTTTACGCATGAGGGGCACAGGAAGGAGCCGTATGCATTTGACGACTATCTTGGCGAGTACCGGCGCTACAAGGCGGCTGTCCGCGCAAAGCTGCCGGGCGCTCCGTTTGCCGGGCCCGATGCGGCGTTTCGGACGGATTGGGTGAGCCAGTTCGCCGCGGCGGAGGGGAGCGACCTGAAGCTGCTGACGGAGCACTACTATCGCGGCGGGCAGAATCCGAAGAGTTCGTTGGAGATGCTGTTCAATCCCGATCCGAAACTGATTTCGAAGCTGGAGACACTGCAAAAGGTATCGCAGAGCGTCAAGGTTCCATACCGCATCTGCGAGACCAACTCGTTTTCCGGAGGCGGCAGGCCGGGAGTGAGCGGAACGTTCGGGGCGGCGCTATGGGTGTTGGATTACATGTTTATCCTGGCGTCGTATGACGCTGCCGGGGTCAATATCGAGACCGGAGTAAACCAGTTGGGCGTCATCAGCGCTTACTCGCCAATTGGCGACGATGAGCATGGAACTTACACGGCGAAGCCTGAATACTATGGGATGCTGGCTTTCTCGCGGGCGAGCCGGGGTAGACGGGTGGCGGTGGACGCTCAGCGTGGCGATCTCAATCTTAGTTCCTATGCAGTAGCTACCGACCAGCAGGTGATGGTGACGCTCATCAATAAAGACAGAACGCGCGAGGCTGCGGTCGATTTAAGATGTCGCGGACGTATCTTGAAAGCCACGGCGATGAGATTGGAAGCGCCTTCGCTGGAGAGTAGCACCGGTGTGACGCTGTCCGGTGCAGGTGTCAGCGGCGATGGGCGCTGGAAGGCGATGCGGGACGAGCCGTTGCGGGTGGGGGCGACAGGAGCGCACGTTATGGTGCCGCCGGGGAGTGCGGCGCTGGTTACGCTGGTGCTTTAGCAACAGGCTGGGATGAGATTGGATGGATTGAAGTTGTCGAGCGGTAAAAGTAGTAGCTTGGGCAATAGCCCTCCGCCTTTTCAATTTTGATAGCTGTTGATCGCGTTGCAAGCAGAAAGAGTTGACCGTGAACAATCTGACGAACACTCGTCGCCGATTTTTAAAGCAACTTGGACTGGCAAGTGTCGCTACCTCTCTGCCTTCGTCTCTGGTTGCCTCTGTCTCGTCTTCGACGAAGAGCCAGCCGGGACGCTCCGATGCAAAAGCCGCATCAGTCGTCGGCAATCGTGCGCCGCTGACTCGAAATGAGTTTAATCTGTTGCCGCTGGGGGAGATTCGTCCGCAGGGCTGGCTGCGGCGGCAGCTCCAGATTCAGGCGAGCGGCCTTAGCGGTCATCTCGATGAGACCTGGACCGATGTTGGTCCCGAGAGCGGCTGGCTAGGAGGTAAAGGCGAGTCCTGGGAGCGCGGTCCCTATTATCTGGATGGCCTGGTTCCGCTGGCGTATCTTCTCGACGACGAAGGCCTGAAGGCAAAGGCACAGAAGTACATCGACTGGACATTGGAGAGTCAGACAGCAGAAGGCATGATCGGGCCGCGCAGCAACAACGACTGGTGGCCGCGGATGGTCATGCTCAAGGTGTTGACGCAATACCAGGAAGCTACGGGAGATCCGAGGGTAATTCCGGTGCTCTCCAAATATCTGGCTTATCAGCTTCGTTCGCTTCCGCAGAGGCCGCTCGAAGAATGGGGAAAGTTTCGCTGGCAGGATGAGGTCCAATCCGTTATCTGGCTCTATAACCGTACCGGCGAGCCGTGGCTGCTCGATCTCGCGCATCTTCTGCACGAGCAGGGATACGACTGGCAAGGGAGCTTTGTCGACTTCAAATACACGCGTCAGATTCAGAAAGACTCCAAGGACCCGCTCCTGAAGCCTTCGCTGGCAACGCACGGCGTCAATCATGCGCAGGCGCTGAAGACGTCGCCGGTGTGGTCGCTGGTGAGTCGTTCGGAAGAAGATCGCAAGGCTATCTTCCGGCAGCTTGCCGCTCTCGACCAATATCATGGCTTGCCCAACGGCATGTTCTCCGCCGATGAACATCTCTCCGGACGGAACCCTTCGCAGGGGATCGAGCTTTGCGCGGTGGTTGAAGAGATGTTCTCGCTGGAGCAGGCGATGGCCATTCTCGGTTCCCCGCAATTGGGCGACAGGCTTGAGCGAA
Organism: Terriglobales bacterium; assembly: GCA_041691575.1. Taxonomy (GTDB): domain Bacteria; phylum Acidobacteriota; class Terriglobia; order Terriglobales; family Acidobacteriaceae; genus Edaphobacter. The sequence goes on along the minus strand of JBEPUJ010000011.1, from coordinate 41,007 downwards.
TTGCCTACAACGCTTTGCCGGGCACGCTGACCGACGATATGTGGGCTCACCAGTACGACCAGGAGCCGAATCAGGTTGAGTGCAGTCTGCATCACAAGCCCTGGAACACGAATGGGCCAGAATCAAACCTGTTCGGGCTGGAGCCGAACTTCGGCTGCTGCACCGCAAACTATCACCAGGGCTGGCCCAAACTTACATCCAGCTTGTGGATGGCCGCGGACGATGGCGGCATCGTTGCGGCTGTCTATGCGCCTTGTGAGGCTCATCTTATGACAAAGGGAGTCAGCGTGCATCTGCTGGAAGAGACCGACTATCCCTTCCGTGGGACTGTCCGCATCTCGGTCAAGCCGGAGGCGACGGTTAAGTTTCCGCTGCGGCTGCGGATTCCTGCATGGGCTGAGGGAACGAGCTTGCGCGTGAATGGAAAGGCCGAACCCGCGCCGAAAGTAGGCTCTTTTGCTGTCGTCGAACGTGAGTGGAAGGGCAACGATATTGTCGAGGTGGTGTTTCCGCTGAAACCACGGATCGAAGTTGGTTTCAATGGATCGGCTTCTGTGGTGCGCGGACCGCTGGTCTTCTCGCTTCCGATCGAGGAGAGCTGGATTAAGCTGCGTGATCGCGGGATGACTGCCGATTGGCAGATCTACCCGGCATCTCCATGGAACTATGCGCTGGCCACGAGTCCGGCGGACGCGGAGGCGATGCCGGTCGAGGAAAGCCCTGTGGGAGCAAGCCCGTTCGCGCTGAAAGATACTGCGGTAAAGATTCAGGTGAGGGCGCGCAAGCTCGATTCGTGGCATGCGGTGGACGGCGTCGCGGATGCTGTACCGCAGAGTCTGGTATCGAGTGGAGAAAAGGAAGAGCGAATTACGCTTGCGCCTTACGCCGCGGCAAAACTGCGCATCACATCGTTTCCGCAACTGAAAGGGTGAACAGTTCGGAGGCGCTTATAGCGCTACCGAAAACACAGAACGGCACGACCGAAGTCGTGCCGTTGCTCGATAAGAAACGCAGTTTATTTCGTTACGCTTTTGCTGCGCCATTTCTCTGCGAGGGATTTGTCGGAGAGTGCCTTGATGAAGACGCCGCCGACTACGCTACGGGCCTGGAACCCGACCTGCTTGCCGGTTTTGGTGTCGTACCAGTCGGTGAGGGGGACGCGGGTGGTGGTCTCGTTGGTCCAACGGTAGACAGGATCGATCAGCGCATCGAATGCGGCAGGGGTATCGGCCAGGGTGGCAGTCCATACCTCCCAGTCGAGCTTGGTGTAGTCCTTGCGGCTGTCGAGCGGCAGGCCGTAGGTGTTGAGCTTGGTCTGGTAGTAGGCAATCTCGGTGTCGCGGACGCTATTGGGAAAGAGGTTGTAATCGAGGACTTTGTCCCATACGAGATTGTACTTCTGGCTCCAGGTGCCGGGGCTGTTGAAGGCGAGTTTGTAGTGGTCGCCGTCTTTGGCCATGCCGATCCACTTCTCCGCCATGCTCTTTGCGGTAGCACTGTACTGCTTTGCTTCGGCATCGTGGCCGAGGAGCTTCGCGAGGTCGGCGTATGCGGCGAGGCCGTCGATCGCCTTGATGGAGAGGTTGGCATTATGCGCGAGATGACCAGCGAAGTCGTCAGTGGAGAGCTGGTTCTCGGGGTCGAGTCCTTTTTCGCGAAGGTACTCGGCCCACTGCGTCAATTGCGGCCAGAAACGTTGGGCAAGCGCGGTGCTGCCCTCTGCGCGGGCGAGCGCGTCGGCAAGAATCAGCATGTTGCCGGACTCTTCGACGGGCATCTGATTTTCTTCGGTCTTCTCGCCGCCGCCGTACTCCTGCCCGTTGGCCAGGGGGTATTGGCCGAGGTCATGAGGAGCAAAGGGGAAGCGCCAGCGGTTGGACATGGCGGCGTACTGGAGCACGGGGAGTAATTGCGCCTCCAGCAGCTTCGGATTGAAGAAGAGGAACAGGGGCGCGGAGGGATATAAGACGTCCACGGTGGCCATGTCGCCGTTGGAGAAGTTCTCCTTGGCAAAGAGCATGGGGTTGCCGTTGGCGTCGGCAACGAGCTTATGCGCGGCGATGGACTGGCGGTAGGCGAGGGTGCAGATCCAGGCGTAGTGCTCTCCGGCGGTGCGAGTCAGATCGTCGGTGAGTTGTTTGTCGAAGGCGACGCCGCGGGCATCGAGAGCAGCGTAGTCGCGCTCGGCTTCGTCGAGCATGGTCGATACGGGCTTGTTGTCGCGTTGCCAGTAGGGCCGCAGGTTCTGCTGGAAGAGTTGGATGGAGTAGCCCTGGATGTAGCTGACGAAAACGTGCTTCGATACGGGCTGGGCGCCGACCGAGCCGAGCGGGAGCGCGACGGCCATCTCCGGCGCGGAGCGGTTCTGCGGGACGGGCCCGTCCATCGCGTCGGCTGCGGGCAGGATGCCGTCGCTGGCGAAGGCGCGGTCGGGATGTTCGCTGATGGAGGTCTTTGCGGACTCATCGTCGGGCACGGCGATGTGGAAGTAGCCCCAGTCGATGCGCAAGTCATCGCCGGAGCGCTTCAACACGGCTTGATCGCGGGTGCCGACGGAGAGCACCCCGGTCGATGCCGTCCGGTGGCGTGAGAAGACGACCTGCTGACCGGTCATGCTGGTCGCGATCTCGGCGGTTGCTGAGAGCAGGACTGAGACGTCGTGCTGCGCACCGTCGGTCGAGTGCGCGGTCCATGTGAGATAGGTCACTGGCCGCGAGAGCAGGTCCATGTCGTCGAGAAACGCCGGGGTAAAGAAGGTGAGGTCGATCTGTATGCCGGCGCCGGTGAAGCTGTAACGGGTGTGGGTTGGGGTGAGCTTCAGGGAGGTCTGTTCCATCGCGGGGACGTTGCGAGGTTCGCTGCCCATGATGCGGAAGGCCTTGCCGTCCACGCGCACCAGACTGGCGAGCGGCTGCGGATGGCCGGTCCAGTGGCGGGTGGGCGAGTCGGTGAGCTTGTCGGTATTGGACCAGACGCTGAAGTAGGGATCGTGGGTGATGAGCGGAGTGGCGGGGGGACGTTCTACCTGCTGGGCAAAGGCGGGCGCGACGGCGATGGGAGCAACGGCGAGGAGGGAAAAGAGGAGCGAGCGGCGAATGGCAGCGATGAGCATCAAGGGTCTCCAGCTTCGGCGGTCTTCAGAAAATTGGCGGTTTGTCGGAAGTGAGCGCAATAAGGATTGTGCTGTGGCTTTATTTTTGCGCGGCAGGCGTGCCACGTCCTGTGAGCTGGCGGATGAGATCGACCTCGTGCTGGCGATAGGGGGTATCGTCCTGGCGAAAGACCTCGTGAAACCAGAGGGTCGGCTGGATCAGGACGTAGGGCCGTTTCCATGAATCCCAGGGCAGATAGGTTTGCGTCTTTCCGGCGACCAGGCCCCAGTTGATGGCGGCTACGTTGTACTTCTTCGCGACGGGCAGGGAACCGTCGAAGGTGCTGCCGTTGCCGCGCGCCATGTACTCGGTGCAGAGGATGGGCCGATGGTGAGGTTGAAGCTCCTTGATGCGGGCTTCGAACTGCTCGGGCCAGCCATAGTTGTGGAAGGAGATGACATCAGACTCGGCAAGCTGGATTTTGGTGGTTGCGCTTTCCTTTGTGGGATTGGACCAGTCTCCCGTCCAAACGCCGCTGGTTAGCGGCTGCGATGGCTTCGCTGCACGTGCCCAGGCGAAGGCTTTGGGCAGGAGTTCGTTGACGCGCTTTACCTTTGCGGGAACGTCTGCTTCGATGTCTCCACCGCCGTTGTCGGGCTCGTTCCAGATATCCCAGCCGAGGATGCGGTCGTCGTTGGCGAAGGCGCCGACGACACCCTCGACGTATGCCTTCAATTTCGGCTCATAGGAGCGATCGAGCAGCTCGCGCTTGCCGGGGCTTTGTACCCAGCCGGAGTTATGGATGCCGGGAATAGGCGGGTGCTGCGGGCCGAGGTGCGGATCGGTCTCCCAGCAGGAGTCGAACAAGACCAGCAGCGACTTGATGTGATGCTTCGCGGCGATGCCGAGAAAGGTGTCGAGACGCTTTTTGAAGCCGTCGGGATCCTGCTGCCAGAGCTGGTCCTGGAGGAAGACGCGCACGGTGTTCATCCCGATAGATTCGGCCATGCCCAGTTCCTTGTCGTTCAACGCGGGGTTGAAGGTGGCGGCCTGAAACATCTCCAGTTCGTTGATGGCATCGGATGGGACGAAGTTGGCGCCGACCAGCCATGGCTGTTTTGCGTACCAGTCATTTGCCTTCTGTTCGGACCAGCGGGGTTGCACCTGGGCAAATAGAGTAGCTGCTTCGAGAATGGCAACACCGAGGACGGCGACAAACTTGAGTTTCATGCGGGACCTCTAACGGAAGAGCGGGGGCTAAGGCAATAGATTGCCAAACATTTACGATACAACAAAAGTGCAATCGGTTACATTGGGTGAATCGCAAGCGGATGCGAGGTAAGCGCCGCCTCGACATTTCATTTTTGCGGGACCGTATTCTTATCCTGCAATCAAACGTTTCAACGAGGGGAAAGAAATCATGACAACCGACATTGCCCCGCACAAGGAACTGGACGCGCCTTTCGTACTCGATCCAAAGCAGGTCGAGTTCTATCGCGAAAATGGCTATATCAAGTTGAAGCAGGTATTTTCAGCCGAGACGCTGGCTCACTATCAGCGAGCAATCAGCGATAAGGTTGGGGAATTGAACACCCAACGTCTGCCGATGGAGAAGCGGTCGACGTACGACAAGGCTTTTTTGCAGGTTATGAATCTGTGGACGACGAGCGAGGTGGTTCGCGAATTTGTCTTCGGCAAACGGCTGGCACGGATTGCAACGGAATTGATGGGTTGCCGTGGCGTCCGTATCTATCACGATCAGGCACTCTATAAGGAGGCGGGAGGCGGCATCACGCCGTGGCATGCCGACCAATATTACTGGCCGGTCTCGAATGAGCATATGACGACGGCTTGGATTCCGCTCCAAAACACACCCCTCGAAATGGGGCCGCTTGCCTTCTGTGAGAAGAGCCATCGCTTTCAGCTTGGCCGCGATCTTGAGATCAGCGATGAGAGCGAACTGACGCTGAAACAGGCACTCGCGGCTTATCGGCTGGAGGAGAGCGCGTTCGATCTGGGTGACGTCAGCTTCCATACCGGCTGGACCTTTCATCGCGCGGGTGCGAACACCACTGCGCTGGCGCGCGAGGTAATGACGATCATCTATATGGACCAGCACATGCTCCTCGCGGAGCCAAAAAATAAGAATCAGATGGCGGATGCCGAGCGCTGGTGTCCTTCGGCCACGGTTGGCGAGATCATTGCGACTCCGCTGAACCCCGTTGTCTACACTCGACAGTAGTTTCGGCGAAGGCCATGATGTATCCGCAGCGATCCCCTCCGAGCATGAGGTCTCGTGTCTGGAAAACTTGTATCCTTGTCATCGAAATGTGTCTGGGAAGATGTCTGCTGGGAAAACGACATGAAGATGCGCAATAAGCGGATACGAGATGGCGAGGTGAGCTTGGGCCCCACACATTTTTCACGTGCCTGCGTGTTGACTATCTGTATTGCCGCTCTTCCGGGGGGCTTGTTCGCGCAAACTGTGAGACCTGCCAATCCCGCCTCGCCGCCTGCTGCGGCTGGAATCGTGCCGGGAAATTTTATCGATACAACCAGCGCGAGTGGCATCGACTTTACCGGAGTCGCGTCACATACCTCGAAGAAATATCTGATCGAGACGATGGGGTCTGGGGTTGCTGTCTTCGACTACGACAACGATGGCCTGCTGGATATCTTTTTTGTGAATGGCGCTCCGCTATCCGATCCGACTCCGCTGGGTACGATTCCTCAGAAGAAGAGTGAGAAGGATTGGAACCGGCTCTACCACCAGAAGAAGGATGGGACGTTTGAGGATGTGACTGTACGGGCTGGACTCCAAGGGGTTGGCTATGGCATGGGCGTTGCCGTGGGGGACTATGACAACGACGGCTATGAGGACCTCTATGTCACTGCGTTGGGCGGCAACCGTCTGTATCACAACAACGGCAATGGGACCTTCACCGATGTGACTGAAAAGTCCGGCATGGGCGGGAGCGGGTGGTCGACGAGCGCGGCATGGGTTGATCTCGACAACGATGGTCTTCTGGATTTGATCGTGCTGCGTTACATGAAGTGGGACTTTAATGACATCTGGTGCGGGGAGCATCGCGAAGGGTATCGAGCGTACTGCCATCCGGATACGTTTCCGGCGATTCCGGCGCTGGTCTATCACAACAACGGGAATGGAACCTTCACTGAAATTGCCGAGAAGATAGGCATGGATGTGCCGGGCAAGGGGCTGGGGGTTGCCATTGCCGATTTCAACCGGGATGGCAAGATCGATGTTGCCGTCGCGAACGATTCGATGCTGGAGTTTCTTTACCAGAACAAAGGAGATGGCACCTTTGAGGAGATAGGATTGACGGCCGAAATGGCTGTAGATGGTGATGGGCGGACGTATGCGGGAATGGGAATCGACCTTGAGGACTACAACAACGATGGTCTGCCCGACCTCGTCATTACGGACCTTGCCAACCAGAAGTACTCGCTCTATCGCAACAATGGTGACGGCAGCTTTAACTACGACAGCTACGTGTCCGGCCTGGCTGCAATCACGCTGCTGCATTCGGGCTGGGGTGTGCGCTTTCTCGACTACGATAACGATGGTTGGAAGGATCTGATGATTGCCCAGGGTCACGACCTCGACACGATCGAACTGAATTATCCGCAGCTTCGATACAAGGAGCCGATGCTATTGGCTCGTAACACCGGTAAGGGGTTTGTCGATGTTTCCAAAGTGTCGGGCAGTGTCTTTCAGGAATCGTGGGCTGCTCGGGGCATGGCCGTAGGCGATCTGGACAACGATGGGCGACTGGATGCCGTGGTTACGACCAATGGCGGTGCTGCGCACATTCTTCATAACCAGACCAAGACCCAGAATCATTGGTTGACGATCAACCTGGTGGGGCATCGCAGCAATCGCGACGGCATCGGCGCGGAGATCAAACTGATCACAACGAAGGGTCCGCAATATGTAACGGTTTCGACGGCGGGGAGTTATCTCTCGGCGAGTGACAAGCGTGCGCATTTCGGCCTTGGCGTGGATGCGGTAGCGAAGGAGATCGAGATTCGCTGGCCGAGCGGGATCGTGCAGAAGTTGGAAAATGTGCAGGGCGATAGGGTGCTGAAGATTGACGAGCCAGCCAAGGTTGCTTCGACAGGAGTCGGTGATAAGCAAGCTGTGAGATAAAGCGTACCTACTCAATCCGCCCCCTTGCTCTCAGGCTGAATGATCTTAACGCCCATCTCTCCCAAGGCGCGTAGCAGCACCAAGGCAATGGCCCTCGCTTTTCAAAATTTGTTCAAAGCGGAAGGCGCTTCGTAATTTATTGTTTGGTTTTGGGTCATGCTTGCAATGCAAGCGTTTACAATTGAAATCTTTGCAGGAACTAATAGCTTTTAGATAGCTCATAAAGGGATTTCGTTCAGTGATCTGTATGCCTTCCGGTGTCAAAACTGTCGCGCAGTTTGTGTTACTCGGTCTATTTACGGTTGGGGTGAGCCTTACTCTCTCTGCTCAGATTACGGAGACTGGCCCTATCTCCGACGTACCCATCCAGGTGCACATCACCCGTCTTGCAAGCCTCCGGACAATTCCAACAAGCGTCTTTGGAAGTTTTCTCGAACCTATTGGGAAGTCAACTTACGGTGGTCTCTGGGCCGATGCGCTTGAGAACCCCAGCTTTGAAGATGGACTATGGAGCGCCGGCAATATTGCAAACATGCTGCGCATGCGTCCAGAGCTGCAGCGAGCCTCTCAACTCGGAATACCTCTACCTTGGGAGCCGTTGGGCCAAGCCCAGGGAAACCGCTATCTGCCGGTCTGGGGGGATGCGGCGAACTCTAGCCGTTCGCTGCTGATTATGTCGCTGCCGGGGAAAGAGGTCGGCATACGGCAGATGGTGTACCTGCCTGTGCACCGCGAACTGAGCTACACGGGCAGTGTCTGGCTCAAGCATATGCAGGGGCCAACCAAAGTTACAGTATCGATCCGCGCGCACAATCACGAAGACCGTGTGCTGGCGACGCAGGATCTCGATGCGGCGGCAACTCAATGGACGAAGTACACCTTTCAACTCGCGCTTAAGCAGGGACAGGTTTCTGCGCTGGAGCCAGTGGATTTCGTTATCGCGCTCAACGACGATGCGCGGGCCGAGGTAGACCAGGCATCACTGATGCCGGCCGACAATATCGATGGCATGGACCCGGACGTGATTGCGATGGCGCGCGATCTGCATTCGCCGCTGATTCGATTCGGCGGCAACTTTACTTCTGCCTATGACTGGAAGGACGGCATGGGCCCGCGAGGCAAACGAGTTGGCAAACTGAATGTCTCGTGGGGCATTCCCGAGTACAACACATTTGGTACGGACGAATTCCTGGAGTTCTGTAGACTCATTCACGCGCAGCCGCAGATCGCTCTGAATCTCGGTACGGACACTCCGCAGAAGGCGGCTGAGTGGGTGCAGTATGTCAATCAGCATTGGGGGGATCATCAAGGCGGCTTGCTGTGGGAGCTGGGCAATGAGCTTTGGGGCGACTTCCAGGTGGGCTATCCGAGCCAGGGTCGTGTAGCCGACGTCACTCGCAAGGTCAGTGAAGCAGTACGCCGGGTAGACCCCAAGGCGAGGCTGATTGCGACTGGCGGCGATGAAGATCACTTCCACGACTGGAACGCTGCGCAGTTGAGCAATCCTCCGGGAACGTTCGATTTTCTCTCGACTCACTTTGTGGTTGGCGATAACGTGCAGATGCACAACGCCACTGCGGAGTTTCGTACGATGGCGAGCCTCGCGCTGCCCATCGGTCTGGGCAAGCAGATGCATGCCATCCATGACCAGATCCAGCAGAGTCCTCATCGCGATCGCGTGAAGACGGCCTTCACGGAATGGTTGATGATCTCGAATTCGCATGTAGGGCTGAATTACCCAAATATGGGCGGAGCCCTGTTTGCGGGGGGATTTCTGAACATGATTCTGAGCAACTCCGACATCGTTCCGATCTCGGACATGACCGGCATCATGGAGTTTGGCGGCATCTGGAGCAAACGCGGCCAGGTCTATGGAGCGCCTGCTTACTGGGTTCTTCGCGAGTATGCGAACGCACAGCCTCGGACGTTGCTTAGCGTGGAATCGAACTCGCCAGAGTATTCCGTAGCGCATGGGGTCGATCGACTGCCAGAGATTGCAAGCGTACCTTACCTCGATGTGGTTGCAGCCGAGTCCGAGGGAGGAAGATCGCTTGTCCTGTTTTGTGTAAACCGATATCTGACGCGATCGCTGACAGCCAGTTTCAACTTCGAGAGCCTTGGCGCAAAAGGAAAAGTTGCTAAGGTAACAACGCTGGCCGCGGACAGCATCCTGACTGAAAATGACGAGGAGGATCCGAACCGTGTAAAGCCTGTTGTCCACACCGAGGCCGTGCATGGAATCTTCACGCACAAATTTCCTAACGCGAGCGTGACGGTCATTGAAATTCCGCTGTAGTAGCCTGCACTACAAACGGTAGAGCAAGGCATGGATATGTCCGGTTCCACTTGAGTATCGATGGTTATCTTTTCCAAAAACTATTTTCGCTGTTGAAATAACAACTCGCGTCCGTCTTCCGGTTGATGTATAAAGCTCACGACGCTCGCTGACGAATTTTCACAAATTGTCTTAAGGAGTTTTCACACATGTCGCTCTCACGAATACGTTTCGCCTGCATTGCATTGGCTGCCCTCGCCCTCTTTGTTCCGGGCACTGCTCCGGCACAGCAAAATGATCTTGCTGCCCGGCCTCCGATGGGATGGAATAGCTGGAATCACTTTCACCGTAATGTGGACGATGCAACGATTCGCGCACAGGCTGAGGCAATGGTCTCAAGCGGGATGAAGGATGCAGGCTATACCTACATCAACATTGACGACACCTGGGAAGGCGTGCGCGATGCGCAAGGCAATATCCAGACCAACAGCAAATTTCCCGACATGAAAGCGCTCGCTGACTTCGTTCACAGCAAGGGGCTGAAGCTAGGTATCTACTCTTCGCCCGGTCCGTTGACCTGCGCAAAGTTCGAGGGCAGCTATGGTCACGAGCTGCAGGACGCGCGCACCTACGCCGCGTGGGGAATCGATTATCTGAAGTACGATCTATGCGGGTTGCGGGTCCAGATGAAGGCTGCGCCGACTCCCGAGGCTGCCAACAAGATCATGGTTGACGCCTATATCAAGATGCGCGACGCGCTGCGCAGCACGGGCCGCCCGATCGTGTATAGCCTCTGCCAATACGGCAACGATGCAGTCTGGCGATGGGGTACGAACGTCGGCGGCAATCTGTGGCGCACGACTGGAGACATTTCCGATCACTACGCCAGCATGTCCCAGATAGGGTTTGGCCAGGCGGGACTTTCTCGCTTTGCCGGTCCCGGTCATTGGAACGATCCCGATATGCTCGAGGTTGGCAATGGCGGAATGACGGCGGAAGAGTACCGCACGCATATGAGCCTGTGGGCCATTCTTGCCGCGCCATTGCTGGCTGGCAACGACCTGAGCACGATGACTCCGGAGACGATTGCGATTCTGACGAATCATGACGTCGTTGCTGTAGATCAGGATGCGGCAGGGAAGCAGGGAGATCGCGTGAGCGCTGAAGGTCCGATCGAAATATGGACTCGCTCTCTGGCCGATGGATCGAAGGCGGTCGGTATCTTTAACCGGCATCCCTCAGCATTGTCTACGCAGGTTGATTTCGGCAAGCTAGGATTCAGTCGCGCGGTAAAGGCGAAAGATCTCTGGCTGGGCAAAGACCTCGGAAGCATTAGCTCGCCGTATACGGTGACGGTGCCTGGACACGGTGTTCTCTTCCTGCGTGTGTCGCAGTAGAGAATATGACTGCAAAATAGATTTGTTGTTGCTTCCGCCTATCTGAGCACAGTTATCGATCATTCGGCTCAGATAGGACGGAAGCGGTCATAGTAAGACTTGGTAAACCTAGCCCTTATAGCCCATGCCGGCAAGGACGCCGCGCATATAGGCGAAGCTCTTGACGACACCCGGCATTGGGTCGTCCGCGAAGATCTCGTACTCCAGATCGACATCTCCGGGATAGCGCAGCGCGATCAGCGCCTGGAAGATTTCGCGGACGGGCATAAGCCCATCGCCGACGGCAACCTGGCTCTCCTTCACCTTGCTCTCGGCGAGGTCTTTCATGTGAATGTCCAATACCCGCGCGCCTGCCTTGCGAATTGCTTCGACGGGATCGGTTCCGGTGCGCATGGTGTGGCCCACGTCGATGCAGCAGCCGATGCGGGGGTCCAGGTTCTTCACCGCTGCCAGCACGTCGAAGGGCGAGGGGAAGTTCTTATCCTCGGGGCCGTGATTGTGGATGGCTAGCTTGATGTTGTACTCCTTCACGAACTTCTCCAGCCGGGGCAGCACGGCATGCGTTGGAGCGCAGACCATCATTGGAATTCCTGCGGCCTTGCAGTATTCGAACTTCGACCGAATGTCGTCGTCCTCATCCTTCTGAAAGGTAATCGTGCCTGCCGCTGTCAGCTTCAGGCCGGAGGCTCTGTACTCCGCCGCCCGCACGCTCACCTGGTCCAAGGGAGTCATGGGGAGGTGAAAGTCTTTGAGGTTCAGATAGGGCGTCTTCAACTCCTTCATGAAGTCGATCAAATGTGCCTGGTCGAATTTGCGGAAGGTGTAGCTGGCAATGCCCAGCCGGATCGGCGAGGTAGCGGACGGTTTTGTGCCGGCGGCAAAAGCGAAGCCAGGTTTGGGAAGAAAGGCCGAGGCGCTCAGCATCGTGCCTCCGCGCAGCAGATTACGGCGGGTCATGGAAAGGTTCATGCTGCGAATCCTACCTCCCTCAATACGAGCTAGTCCAGTGTCACTTCATGTCGAAGCTGGCTGACTTAAAGGATTAATCATTTCTGTTGCTATTTGGAGGACATCTTGATATCGTTTCGTTCGTTCTTCAAACAATCAATTCCCCAGTGCGTATCCCTGGGCCACTGTCGGAGGTTTTCGTGATTCGCCATAAGTCTCTCATCTATATCGCCGTTCTTCTGCTTTTGAGTTCCCCGCACTTCACCTTTGGCCAGGCCGTGAATGCAAATCTTCTGGGAACGGTTACGGACCAGACCAAAGCTTCGGTTTCCGGAGCGACGGTAACGATCAAGGAGACCCGGAGCGGGGCCAGCAAGACAATGCAGACGAACAGCAGCGGCAACTATGACTTTGAAGCGATCCAGCCAGGGACGTATGAGATCACAGCGGCGCAGACCGGATTCAGGCAGGCCAGGGTTGAGAATGTGGCGGTCGTCGTCAACACCACGGTGCGCATGGACGTGACGCTCCTGCTCGGCTCTGCGACGGAGAGCGTCACCGTCACCTCGGCGCCGGACGTCCTGAAGACCGACCGCGCGGATGTTGGAATCGATATCTCTTCGCAGCAGGTAGAAGAGCTTCCTCTCGGGACCAATCGCAACTTTCAGGGATTGCTTGCCCTGGTTCCGGGCGCGACCAAGCCGCACTTCCAGCATTCGACTTTTTTCAATGCCGCCGCTTCACTATCCACTGAGGTCAACGGCCAGTCGCGTCTCGCAAACAACACGGTGATCGAAGGTGTAGACGACAACGAGCGGTCGGGACTTCTGCAGGTTCTCATTCCGCCCAGCGAAGCGATCCAGAGCGTCAGCGTCTCAACCGGAAACTACCAGGCGGAGTTCGGTCGGGTCGGCGGAGCCGTGACGGATATCATCCTCAAGTCCGGCACGAACGACTTTCACGGCGCGGCGTATGAATTCAATCGCATCAGCGCGCTGGCGGCCAAGAGTTACTTTCAGACCGGGCCGAATCCGGTGACCGTCTATAACTACTACGGCGGAAATCTCGGCGGCCCGATCCTTCGCAACAAGCTGTTTATCTTCGGCGACTACCTGCATGTCAGCGATCATCAGGGGCAGTTCAATACGCTGACTGTGCCTACCGCGGCCTTCCGCAACGGCGACTTCAGCGCCGCACCGAACAATATCTACGATCCGACAACTGGGAATCCGGATGGAACGAATCGCTCCCAGTTCAGCTATCTGGGCAAGGCGAACGTCATTGATCCTGCGAGGATCAGCCCCATCGCACAGAAGATCATGGCACTGTTCCCGCTGCCCAATGTTCCCGGGGGAGGCTTATCGAGCAACTATACGGGAGTGACTCACTTCATCCGGAAGACAAACTCGTTCGACGTAAAAGCCGATCAAACCCTTCGCGGAGAGGATCATCTCTCGGTCCGGTATAGCTGGCAAAAAGTGGACCAGAACCAGGAAGCCCTCTTCGGCATGGCCGGCGGACCGGCGCGTGATGGCGCACAGGGAACCCAGACCGCTTACAACACGGCCGCAAACTATACCCATGTCTTCTCGCCAGTGTTGCTCACCGAAGTTCGATTGGGTTTGAATCACTACAAAAATATAGCCAAGCAGCATGACTATGGGACGACAGCTTCGGCTGCGATCGGGATTCCGGGCGTGAACGTCGATCCTTCCACGAGCGGTCTTACCGGCATCGACATCGCAGGCTTCTCTAGTCCTATCGTTGGCACCGGTGCCTCCTATCCCTGGGTTCGGGGCGAGACAAATATCGACCTCGTCAATAACTGGACCAAAATTCAAGAAAACCACAGCCTCAAGTTCGGAGCGGAGGTGCGGCGGGTTCGCGACGATCTGCTACAGGGACAGGTCTTCGGACAGAGAGGCATCTTTCGATATAGGGATGGCCAAACCAGTTTGAAGGGCGGTCCCAAGACAGGCCAGGCCAACGATTTCGCCAGCTTCCTCCTCGACATTCCCAACCAGGTGGGCCGGGACGTTGGAGTTCAGGATGCCTCATGGAGAGAGTCGCAGGTCTTTGCTTACGCGCAGGATACATGGCAGGCCAACTCCAAACTTACGCTGACCTACGGACTTCGCTGGGAACTCTATGTTCCTCCGACCCCGCGTCGACGGGGCGATTACTCGAACTACGATCCCACGACGAATTCGCTCATCATCGCAGGTCTGGGGAAAAACCCGATGAACCTGGGCATGAAGACTCGCTTCACCTACTTTGCGCCTCGTCTTGGCGTGGCCTACCGATTGAATGACAAGACAGTCGTCCGTGCCGGCTATGGGATGAGCTATGAATCCTATCCTGACAACCTCAATACCTATGCCACCAACTATCCGCTCAAGCAAAATAACTCGTTTGACTCTTTGAGCAGCTACACGCAGGCCGTGCAGCCGGACGGCACGCCTGCGTCCATGGCCGCCGGGTTTCCTCCTCCCTTGCTTGCACCCATCCCTCCGAATGGCATCATCACGAATGCGCCGCCGCAGGCGTACAACGTCATCAACCTGAACTGGAAGGCCCCCTATGTTCAATCCTGGAACGCCGCGGTGCAACGCGCGTTGCCTTCGGGCTTTGTGCTCGATGTCGCCTATGTCGGCAACGTCGGCGTAGGCCTGGCGCAAAACTATAATCTCAACGCAGGTTTCGTAGCTGGCGCCGGAGCAAAGGGGCAGCCGGAATTCACCGCCTTCGGCAGAACCGCATCGAGCACGATGTTTAAACAGGCAGGCTCAAACTACCATTCGCTTCAGGCAAAGCTGGACCATCGTTTCACCAATGGGCTTTCCGCTACGAGTGCCTACACCTTCCAGAAGGGAATGGGCTATTCGACATCGAGCGGCTCGGGCGTAGGCGGCACTAGCATCTACCTCGACTTCTCCCGCAACTATTCTCGACTTAGCAATGATCGCACGCATACCTTCGTGCAAAGCCTCATCTACCAGCTTCCGTTCGGCAAGGGAAAGAAGTGGTTAAATACCGGCGTGGCCAAATGGATTGCAGGCGGATGGCAGGTGAGCGGTGTCGTCTCGCTTGAGACCGGAACGCCTTTCACCGTGACGGCCAGCGGTGCCAGCCTGAATGCCCCCAGCAATACGCAGGTCGCAAACATCAATGGAACATTTCACAAGCTCAAGGGAATCGGCAATGCGAAGTCTTGGTTCGATCCCTCGGTCTTCAGCCAGCCGACGACGGCCGCACTTGGAAATACTGGTCTAAACGCCTACATCGGGCCTGGATTCTTCAACCTCGATGCCTCAGCCCTGAAGCGGTTCCCCTTGACCGAGCGAGTGAACCTGGAACTTCGCGCGGAAGCATTCAGCATTACCAACACACCTCAATTCGGCAATCCGAGCAGCAGCATTACGAACTCGGATTTTGGCCATATCGACGGCGCGAATGGCGGAGCGAACGGAAACCGCGTGATGGAGTTGGCCGGCAAGGTAACGTTCTAAGCCTGCCTCTTGATAGAGTGATCGTGGCGGCCATTCCGGCCTGGAGTGCTCGCCACTTTCGAGCCACGCAAACGTATGGATTCGAACCGAGTCAGAACAAGAGAAGGGACTAGAAAATGGAAGGTTTTTCACGACGTAATTTTCTTGCCGGAGCAGGCGCCACCGCTGCTGCGTGTGCCGCGAGGCCGCTCTTTGCCATGGCGTCAAAATCGCCATTCCGGATTGCCGTCATCAGCGACGAGATCTCGCCCGACTTCGATCACGCCTGCTCGGTTATCTCGAAGGACTTCGGCTTGCAGTGGGTAGAGCTTCGTAGTATGTGGGGCAAAACTCTTCATGATCTCTCCGAGGCTCAACTTGCCGATGCGCAGAAGATCCTTGCCAAATACAGTCTTCGCGTCACTGATATGGGCAGTCCGCTCTTCAAGGTCGATTGGCCGGGCGCACCAAAATCTTCCCATGGTTCGAAACACGATTTCGGCGCCGATGAAACCTTCAAGCAGCAGAACGATCTCCTCACCAAATACATCGCCCTGGCAAAGCGATTCAAGACAGATAAGATTCGCTGCTTCGACTTCTGGCGACTGGATGACCAAAAACCCTATCGCGCCGCTATCGACGATAAATTGAAAGAGACGGCCGCGACCTGCGGTAAACAAGGCATTCGCCTCGTCATTGAAAATGAGTTTGCATGTAATACTGCCACGGCGCCTGAAGCCGCCAGGGTTCTGGCCACGGTAACCTCTCCTCATTTTGGCCTCAACTGGGATCCGGGCAACGCTGTCATGCGCGGTGAACTGGATGCCTTCCCCGCCGGCTGGGATCTCCTGCCCAAACAGCGTATTTACCATTGCCACGTCAAGAACGCGGTGAAGGGGCCGGATGGAAAAATCGCATGGTCTCCAGTTGATATAGGCTTCATCGACTGGACTGCGCAGTTTCGCGCGCTCAAGAATATCGGCTACCACGGAGCCGTCAGCCTTGAGACTCATTGGCACGGTGCCGCCACGCATGAAGAGTCTACCCGCATCAGTTGGGCTGGCATGAAGCAGGCATTGCAAAATTCCGGAACCCTGTAGGTTATGCGTTGGCCCAGTTACCTAAGAGATGGGGGGTAGAAAACAAGAGGTAACTCCACCGGGTTGTTCTTCCTGATAATGAATTACCGTAACGCGCAACTGGAACTGTCCAGGTTCCACTCCGCAAGAATTCCGATGATATAAAGGCTACACACAAAATTGGCTGGCCAATGGCTGTGAATGAGCCAGATCCCTGTCTCGCTAAGGTCTGGCCGGAAGTAGACCCACTTATGCAGCGCTTTATTTTTACAGGCAAACAAACCGCCTCCAATAAGACTCCCAGGCAAATCAACCGCAATCTGCTCTTCAATTTCATTCGTACACGTCCATCCGTTTCGCGGGCCGACCTGGCCCGTCTTTCCGGTCTCCAGCGCAGCACTGTTTCTCTCATCGTGGAAGAACTCATTGCTGAGCGCTGGATATTGGAAGGTGCGACTGGCCGTCTTCCACGTGGACGCCGTCCGACTCTGATCAAACTTAATGACCAGCGCGCCGTCATCGCGCTCGACATTCATCCCATGCAAACTACCATTGCCGTCGCCGATCTGGGTGGAAAGATCGTTGCGCAGAACGTTATCGTCCTTCCGCACGACGCGGGAAAAGCTCTTAGTGCGATCGTCTCCGGCGTCCGCAAGCTCATTGCTGCGCACAAAGAAAAATCGTTCGATGGCATTGGTATCTGTCTTCCGGGCCGCACTGACCTGCGCTTGCAGAAGCTTATCTTTGCGCCTAACCTCAAGTGGCCAGTGCTCAGCATCAAGTCCCGTATCCAGCGTGCTACCGGCCTTCGTGTGGAGATGGACAATGTAGCCAATGCCTGCGCTCTCTCCGAAGTCTGGTTCGGCGACAGCGACGGCATGCACGACCTGGTCGTCGTCAACGTCTCCGAAGGAATCGGCACTGGAATCTTCGCCAATGGCCAGCTTCTTCGTGGCGATAATGGCATGGCAGGTGAGTTTGGCCATGTTCAGATCGACCCAGACGGGCCATTGTGCGCCTGCGGCAATCACGGCTGTTGGGAGATGCTCGCTTCCAACCGCGCGGCTCTCCGCTACTACAACGATCTTGCTCCTTCTACCCCCGCTGCCAGCCTGGATCTATTGTTGAAATTTGCGCAAGGCGGAGATAAGAAAGCCGTCCTTGCTATGGAAAAGATGGCCCTCCAGCTAGGTCGCGGAATACGTATGATCGCGTCCGCACTTGCTCCTAACGAAATTATCGTTGTGGGAGACATTACTTCGGGCTGGCACACCTTCGGTTCTATTGTCGAGGCGGAGCTTAGAAAAAATTCCTTGTCGAAGTCGCCGGTCCTTCGTCCTGCCTACGACGGCAATGCGGCCCGACTGCGCAGCGCCGTCGCCCTTGTTCTGAGCGAAGGTGCTGTCTAACAAAGCGGTAGATGATAGATTTGCAACTAACTTGATGCAGAAGGCCAGGGACGATGAATCGACAACTTATCGGGGAACTCATTGCTGAGACGATAGCCGTTTTCATAATTATTGCGTTCGGCGATTCCGTTGCCGCCATGTATACGCTCTATACCCCCAGCCCCTATCAGAGCGCTTACTGGGGTGTTTGCATCGCGTGGGGCCTAGCCGTCACCATCGCGATTTATGCGACGGGATCGGTCTCGGGCACGCACGCAAATCCAGCGGTCACGCTGGCGCTGGCTCTTTACAGAAAATTTTCGTGGTCCAAGGTGATCCCTTATTGCATCGCCCAGGTGGTGGGTGCCGTGCTTGGAGCATCGCTGGTTTATACCCTGTATTCGCCAGTCATCAATCTTTTTAATGAGACCTCGAATCTTACCCGTGCCGCTGGCGGAGCCGCTGGGGTTTTCTTCACCCATCCCGGGTTGGCGATCACGCCGATGCACGCCTTCGGCGATGAGATTATCCTTACCGCATTTCTGATCTTCGGTATCTTTGCGATCACCGAAACCTATAACGAGATGGCACCCGGAGCGAACTCCGGCGCGCTCATGATTGGCCTGCTGGTGGCTCTGATCGGCGCGTCCATGGGATATCTGGAAGCATGGGCGATCAATCCGGCGCGTGACTTTGGACCGAGGCTTTTCTGCTACATGACGGGCTGGGGCAGTTCTGCCTTTCCGTCGCCGGGAAACTATTGGTGGGTGCCGGTTGCCGGTCCGCTGATCGGGGGCGTTGTCGGCGGGGGGGTCTACCAGTATCTGATTCGACCCTATCTGCCCGCCCACGTTCGTGCACTCAGCGGAGAGTCAAAATAGCTGAGGGCTACCCGAGCACTTACTCTTCCTGGTAGATGTACCCTTTTGCCACATCCAGAAATTGTTGCAGATTGCGGTCTCTCCACGCATCGCTTCTTCCTAGTTCTTTTGCGAGCAGTCTGGCGACCGCCGGGGCCGCCTCGATCGCTGCGCGCGCATCGAGAAAGAGAGCCCGGGTGCGCCGCGCCAGCACATCCTCGACCGTCCGCGCCATCTCATAACGTGCCGCCCAGACTACCTCGCGCAGTCGGTAGGGAAGCCGAGGATGCAAAAGTCCATCCAACTCCGCATCTTTCTCCGACAGGCTTTGGAGCAGCGGCAGATCGGAGCCATACACGCGCTCAGACTCTGCCATATTGGCAGAGCCCTCCGTCCATCCGTGCAGCTTCAGTTCAAGCGTTCGTGAGGATGTTTTCTGAAGCTGGGCTACCTCGGCAGCGTGATTGATCGCGTCTTCGCCCATGCGCCGGTAGGTAGTCCACTTGCCGCCCGTAACGGTTACCAGTCCGGACTTTGAGACCAGGATCGTATGGTCGCGCGACAGCTTCGACGTCTTACCGCCGCCTTTGCGGACCAGCGGCCTCAGCCCCGACCACATGCTTAGAATCTCTTCGCCGTTCGGCTTTCGGCCAAAATAGCGGGCGATATGTTCGAACAGGAACTTTCTCTCCGAAGCCATCGAATGCGGTTCCACAGACGCCCCATCCACCGGCACATCGGTAGTCCCGACGATTGTCGATCCATGCCACGGTATGGCGAACAGCACTCGCCCATCCGCCGTCTTCGGAATCATTAGCGCCACGCTGCCCGGCAAAAAGGAATGCGGCAAAACAAAATGCGATCCCTGGCTTACCGAAAGCAACGACTCTGCCGCTACGCCGTCCATGGCAAGAATCTCTTCGGTAAAGACCCCGCTGGCATTGACGACAACGTTTGCCTGCACATCGAACCGCGCATCCTCTTCGCAGTCGCGCGCCTCGATCCCCACCGTCTTTCCGTCGCGCCGCAACAGCCCAACCGCCTCGACATAGTTGATCGCCGTCCCTCCGAGGTCTTGAAACGTCCGCAACAGAGAGATCGCATACCGCGCGTCGTCGAACTGCCCATCGTGATACAGCACACCGCCGCGAAGCCCCTCTGCCGCAATTCCCGGGAGCATCTCCACCGCCCGTTCCCGCGAGAGAAATTTCGACGCGCCCAGCGAAAGGCTCCCCGACATCCGCTCGTACACCTTCAGCCCAAAGCCATAGTAGGGAAGCGAAAAATAGTCGAACGCCGGCACCACGAACTCCAGATTGTGGACAAGGTGCGGCGCATTCCGCAGCATATGTCCCCGCTCCCTGAGAGCGTCCAGTACCAGCGTGATATTCAGTTGCTCAAGATACCGCACCCCGCCATGCACCAGCTTGGTGCTGCGGCTCGAAGTTCCCTTGGCAAAATCGAATCGCTCCACCAACGCCGTGCGATAGCCGCGCGAAGCGGCCTCTACCGCCGCGCCCAGCCCACTGGCTCCGCCGCCGATCACCAACACGTCCCACGGCTCGCCCGGTTCGGCCAACCGCCGTAATACCTCCGCCCGTTCGCTCAATCCTGTGTCTCCCCAGCCCAATCCCGGGCACGATCCAAAGCTCTGTGCCATGTGGCCCGCACTTTGCGCCGCGCCTCGGCATCGATCTGCGGCTTGAACACGCGGTCCATCTGCCACTGCCGCGCAATGGCTTCCTTATCCGGCCAATATCCCACGGCGAGCCCGGCAAGGTAAGCAGCGCCCAGCACCGTGGCCTCGGCGTTTTTCGGACGAACGACATCGATCCCCAGCACGTCTGCCTGAATCTGCATCAGCAGGTTATTCGCGGAAGCACCGCCATCCACTCGCAACTGCGCCAGCGGTAGGCCCGAGTCCGTCTGCATCGCCTCCAGAACATCCGTCACCTGCAGCGCAATCCCTTCGAGTGCTGCTCTCGCGACATGCGCCCGCGTCGTTCCTCGGGTCATGCCCAGCAGCGCTCCACGCGCATACTGGTCCCAGTGCGGAGCGCCCAGCCCGGCAAACGCCGGTACCAGCACCACGCCGTTCGTGCTTGAAACCGATGCGGCCAGCTCCTCTATTTCTGCCGAAGACCGAATCATCTGCATCTCATCGCGAAGCCACTGCACTACCGCGCCGGCCATCAGCATACTTCCTTCGAGCGCGTACTCGACCGTGTCGCCGATCTTCCATGCAATCGTCGTCAACAACTGGTTGCGCGAGGTCATGGGTGTCGTTCCAGTGTTCAGCAGCATGAAGCTGCCGGTACCGAAGGTGCACTTCGCCATCCCCGGCTCGCTGCACATCTGGCCGAACAGCGCAGCCTGCTGGTCTCCCGCGATTCCCGCAATCGAGATCCCGTTCAATATCCCCTTCGTGGTGGCGCAATGACCGCTCGAAGCAACTACCTCCGGCAGCACAGACCGCGGAATATCGAGAAGCTGCAAAAGCTCCTCATCCCACTCCAGCGTGTGGATGTTGAAGAGCATCGTGCGCGAAGCATTAGTCGCGTCGGTGACGTGCCTCTCGCCCTGGGTCAACTTCCAGATTAACCAGCTATCGACTGTCCCAAACGCCAGCTTGCCAGCCATCGCCCGTTCGCGCGCGCCGGGAACATTCTTCAGTAGCCAGTTCAACTTGCTCCCCGAAAAATAGGCATCCGGCAGCAGGCCGGTCTTCGCCTGGATCATCGCGGCATCCCCACGGCTGCGCAGTCCATCGCAGAACTCCGCCGTCCGGCGATCCTGCCACACGATTGCGTTGTAGACCGGTTCACCCGTCCCGCGATCCCACAGCACCGTCGTCTCGCGCTGATTGGTAATCCCGATGGCGGCAATATCGCGTTCCGTCAGGTCGGCCGCCGCCAGCACCTCGGTGGCTACGCCGCTCTGCGAAGACCATATCTCCGTAGGCGAATGCTCCACCCATCCCGGCTTGGGGAAGATCTGCTGAAAAGGTCGCTGCCTGATCGAGACCACATTGCCCGCGTTGTCGATGACCATCGCCCGCGAACTTGTTGTCCCCTGGTCGAGCGCCAGAATATATTTCTTCTCCATAAATAGGGTCCCTCTATCTGTGTTCTAGCGTAAGCGCTAACGTTTCGCAACCATTTTAGGCGCTCGAGCATTCCAGTAGAGGATTCTACCCATAAACCCGCCCGAACAAAGAATAGCTTTCTCGACATGCTGCCGGTGTTGCCTCCAGACAGACCAGGCCCCGATCTCCGGGGCCTGGTCTGAAAGCAGGCTGACATCTACCGAGGCAATTCTTTTTTACCAACGATCGTGAACGGCTGCGTCACTCCACCTTCGGAGGCTCCCGGCTGTGCCCCGCCGACAAAGAGGGAATACTCTCCAGCCTTGATGCTGCGCGTCCCGTTCGCCGCCACCGTGCTCAGGCTGCGGGGATCGATCTCCACGCGAACGTGCTGCCGCTCGTGCCCGTTCAGCGGAGTCCGTACAAAACCTACCAGCGCGCGAATCGGAGCCGTCGCTGACGCTGGTGTCTTCAGGTAGATCTGCGAGACCGCGTCTCCCTTTACGGCGCTGGTGTTCTCCACTTCGACATCCACCGTCAGCGGATCGCCTGCGGCCAGCTTCTCCGCCGACAGCTTCACATCGCTCCATTTGAAGTTCGAGTAGCTCAGTCCGTATCCAAAGCCCCACAGCGTCGTCCCGGTGAAGTAGCGATAGGTCCGCTTCGCCATCGAGTAGTCATCGAACGGCGGCAACTCATTCGTTCCCGCGTAGAACGTGACCGGCAGCCGTCCGGCAGGGTTGTTGTCGCCCGCCAAGGTATTGGCAATCGCCGTTCCGCCCTCTTCGCCCGGATACCACGCCTCCAGCACCGCCGCCGCATGTTCTTTTGCCCAGTCGACCGCCAGCGCGCTGCCATTCATCAGCACCACAACCACAGGCTTGCCGGTTGCAGCGACGGCCGCCAGCATCTCCTTCTGCACCGCGGGCAGCTCGATCTCGGTGCGGTCACCGCCATCAAAGCCTTCGACGTGCACCGGCATCTCTTCGCCTTCAAGCTCCGGCGAAAGCCCGACAAACGCGACGACTACGTCTGCCTCTTTGGCCAGCTTCACCGCCTCGGCACGCTGAGCCTCCACCGGCGGACGCCAGTTCAACGAGATGCCCGCACCGAACAGCGGTGCGGTGTGCGTGTATTCAATCCGCAGATCGTGCGCCTTGCCATCGCTCAGATCGAGCGTGAACGGCTCCATCCCGCTGGGCCGATACTCCTTCGCTGCAACCGTCTGCTCCGATACCTGCTGGCCGTCGAGAAACACGCGTATCACCTCCGCGTCGCGGCAGGGATAGCAATGCGCCAGCCCGAAGCTGAACTCATATTTGCCCGGCGCGGGAGGTGTGATCGTCCCGGTCCAGCGCACGCCAAACGCTTCAGCCTTGACCCCGGGCGCAGGAGCCGCTGCGTTCCAGTCGAAGTCCACCTGCTGATCGACCCGTGTCAGCGCGGGCTTGCCCGAAAATTCGGTATTGTCGAAGTACTCCCCCTTCAGCCCAAACGCTGCGCTACCCTTGGCCGGATGCAGAGCGGTTCGCGGCACCGGAAGCGCCAGCTCCGAAACGTAGGGCGACCCCTGTGCATACCGGATCTTCGCCTGCCCGCCAAACTTCGCTTCCATCCCCGCCAGCGGCAACACCGGCTGCGACGGCACCGCGTTATAGTTGCCCTCGATTGCAGCCAGCGCGGCGGCATTCGGTCCAATCACCGCAATCTTCTTCACACTCTTCTTCAAGGGTAGGATGCCGTCGTTCTTCAGCAGCACCATGGCCTTTTCGGCCGCCACTCGCGACAACTCGCGGTGCGCGGCGGAGTCATTCTCCGAGAACGGTATCCGCGCGTACGCGACCTTCGCCGCAGGATCGAACAGCCCAAGCTCAAATCGCGCTGTAAACAGGCGTCGCACCGATTGATCGATCTCTGCCTCCGAGATCAGCCCTTCCTTGACGGCTCTGGTCAGGGTTGCATACTCTTTGCCGCAGCTTGTATCCGTGCCAGCCTTTACAGAGACGGCGGATGCGTGCGCCATGTCGGGAGCGAACTTGTGTCCCACGGCGACATCGCCGATTGCGCCACAGTCCGAGGTCACATACGCTTTGAATCCCCATGTATTTCGCAGCGTGTCCGACAGCAGAGAGGTATTCGCGCAGGCGGGCTGCCCGTCGATCGCGTTATAGGCGCACATCAGGCTTCCGGCGTTGCCTTCCTTGATCGTGGCGCGGAAAGCCGGCAGATAGGTGTCTTCGAGATCGCGCGGCGAGACGTCGATGTTCGCCGTGTGCCGCGTATTCTCCGGGCCGGAATGAACGGCGAAGTGCTTCGGTGTGGCGATGGTCCTGTAGTAGTGCGGATCGTCCCCCTGCAAGCCCTTCACAAAGGCCACGCCCAGGCGTGAAGTCAGGAAGGGATCTTCGCCGTAGGTCTCCTGCCCGCGGCCCCATCGCGGATCGCGAAAGATATTGATGTTCGGCGACCAGACATCCAGCCCGAAGTAGATGCTGTGATTGCCATGTCGCAGCGCCTCCGCATTCTTGGCGCGCGCTTCGGTGGAGATTGTTGTTGCCACCTCATGCATCAGCGGAACGTCCCAGGTCGCGGCCAGACCAATGGCTTGGGGGAAAACCGTTGCATAGCCGGAACGCGCGATGCCGTGCAGTCCCTCGCTCCACCAGTCGTACTCCGGCACATTCAACCGCGGAATCGCGACTGCGTGGTTCTGCATCTGCGAGACCTTCTCCTCGAGCGTCATCCGGCTGACCAGATCATCGACGCGCTGGGCGACCGGCAGCGATGAGTCCATATAGACGGGCGCTTCCTGGGCAACTGCCATCGACGTCCACAGCATGACGGAGAGAGTTGCAAACACGCTTGCATAGAAGGGCAAGGTCTTTCGAGACATAGGGTCAGCCGGCTTTCAGGGAGATAAAGTTCTGCCTGTCAATGTAGCCCGCCGGTATGACGAAAAGCAACAAAATCTCAATGTTGAATCGTTAAAACTAATTCAGTGTCTTGCCCCATCCATCGAGCCATGCGGCGAAGACAGCCTGAGAGGCCGCCTTTAGGCGGGGACCGTGGGCCTGAGCCTGAGCGCGCAGGGCCACGGGATCGATGCCAGCCTGCGCGAGTTCGCCTGCGTGGCCGACGAGCCATTGTTCGATATGTTCTGAGTCCGCTTCGAGATGGAATTGCAGTCCAAGAGCATAGTTATCGAGAGCGAAGGCTTGATGGGGACACAGCGAGGTAGCGGCCAGACTGTGGAGACCGGATGGAATCGCGAACTGGTCGCCGTGCCAGTGCAGCACCGGCTGGTCGGAAGCCAGCTTGGCCAAGGGAGAGGTGAGACCGGCAGCGGTCAGCGTGAGCGGAGAGAAGCCGATCTCCTTGCGTCCCATGGGTGCAACCTTCGCACCCAGTGCGCGGGCCATCAACTGGGCTCCGAGACAGATGCCAAGCAGCGGGCGTCGAGCGGCGAGACGCTGCTCGATCAGCTTGAGTTCCTGGCTTAAAAATGGATAGGTTGCTTCGTCATAGGCTCCAATCGGGGCGCCAAGGACGACCATGAGATCGGGTTCTTCGGCGACCATGGTCATGAGACTCTGGTCGCCAATATCGCAGTATTGAACCTTGTAGCCGTGCTGATGAAGCAGCGGTTCGAGGGTGCCAAGGTCTTCGAAATGGATGTGCCGGATGGCGAGGACGGTCTTCATCTAATTTAGCCGGATTAGTCCAACCCCAACTGTAGCCTGGTGGCTTCCGACATCAGCCCCTGATGCCACGGTGGGTCAAAGACCACTTCGACATGAACATCTTTGACCGTGGGTAGAGGATGAAGCCTTCTTTCGATATCCTCGCGGATGACGTTGCCCATTCCGCAGCCGGGAGCGGTCATGGACATGACGATATTGATGTTGTGGCCTCCGTCCAGCTCGGTGATGGTCAGCTCATAGACCAGCCCGAGATCGACGATGTTGACGGGAATCTCCGGGTCGTAGACGGTCTTGAGCTGGTCCCAGACCAACTGCTCGCTGAAGTCGCTGGCGGCTTCGACAGCGACCGCTCCGGCGATGCCGAGCGCGTCAACATCCTTTGGATCGATGCGTAGGAGTTGCCCGTACTCATTGGAAATGGTGTAGCTGCCTCCAAGGCTTTGCGCGATGACTACGCGCGTGCCGGCGGGCAGGACGCGAAGAAAGCCGCTGGGAATTTCGGTTGCTGGGCAATCGCGAGTCAACTCAACTATCTGCTGTGCCATTTCCTTCTCCTTTAGCGTTTCCAGCGGGTCTGATTGCGGACACGAGAGGGCGTCTGCTAGTCCAGCCCCAACTGCAATCTGGTGGCATCTGACATCAATCCCTGGTGCCATGGGGGGTCGAAGACGACTTCGACGCGGACGTCTTTGACGGTGGGCAGAGGGTGGAGCCTGTTTTCGATATCTGCACGGATGACATCGCCCATGCCGCAGCCGGGAGAGGTCATGGACATGGTGATATCGATGTTGTGGTTGCCATCCAGCTCCGTGATGGTCAGGGCATAGACCAGACCGAGATCGACGATGTTGACCGGGATCTCAGGATCGTAGACGGTCTTGAGCTGCTCCCAGACCAACTGTTCACTGAATTCGTTACTCTCCTCCGCCGAGCCGGTGCTGACGAAGCCCAGCGCATCCGCGTCCTTCGCGTCGATGCGCACAAGCTGGCCATAGCCTTCGGTGACCGTATAGCTGCCGCCGAGGCTTTGCGTGATGACCACCGGCGTGCCCGCGGCCAATATATGGAGCGCCCCGCTGGGAATCTCCGTCGCCCGGCAATCACGGGTCAACTGAACGATCTGTTGGGCCATTTTCTTCTCCTTATCTATGATTCAGGTCGCTATTCGGGGCACAATTCAGGTTGTGGCCGATTGCGGAAGCTATTCGGTCGAGACGGCCTGGTCGCCTTTGAGCGCGGCGTGCAAGGTATGCCAGGCCAGGGTGGCGCATTTGATCCGCGTGGGAAATGCCGCGACGCCTGCGAAGGCTTCGAGCTTGCCGAGACTGCCGGGAGCGTCAGGCTCTTTGCCTGAATCCCTGCCGGTGACGGCCTGATGGAACTTTTCGAAGAGTTCCTCCGCCTGTGTGGTTGTCCCGTTTTTCAGAATCTGGCTCATCATCGACGCCGATGCCTTGGAGATAGCGCATCCCGCGCCTTGAAAAGAGATATCGCGGATAATGCCGTCTTCTACTTCAAGGAAGATGGTGTAGTGGTCGCCGCACAGCGGGTTATAGCCTTCGGCCTGGAGGTTCGCATTCTCCATGGTCCTGAAGTTGCGCGGGTGTTTGCTGTGTTCCAGAATGACTTCCTGGTAGAGATCCTGTAGCTCCGACATCAGGCAAAGACCTCCTGTACCTTGTGGATGCCCGCGACCAGCGCGTCGATCTCGCGCGTGGTGTTGTAGACGGCGAGCGAGGCGCGGGCGGTGGCGGGGATACCGAAGCGCAGCATCAGCGGCTGGGCGCAGTGGTGGCCGGTGCGGATGGCGATGCCCTGCCGGTCGAGAATGGTGCCGATATCATGCGGGTGGATGCCGTCGAGCACAAAGGAGAGCACGCTGACTTTTTCTTTTGCCGTCCCGATCAGGGTCAGGCCGGGGACGGCACCGAGCGCCGCTGTGCCGTAGGCCAGCAGAGCGTCCTCGTGGGCGACGATGTCGCTGAAGCCGATTTGATTGACGTAGTCGATGGCGGCACCGAGACCGACCACACCGGCGATGTCGGGCGTGCCTGCTTCGAATTTGTAGGGGAGCTGGTTGTAGAGCGTCTTCTCGAAGGTGACCGAGCGAATCATGTCGCCGCCGCCCTGCCAGGGAGGCATGGCTTCGAGAAAAGCGCGTTTGCCGTACAGGATGCCGATGCCGGTCGGCCCGTAGATCTTGTGGCCGGAGAAGGCGTAGAAGTCGCAATTGAGGGCGCGGACATCGACTACGCCGTGGAGGATGGCCTGGGCTCCGTCGACCAGCACCGGAATGCCCTTGCTGTGGGCCATCTCGACGATGCGGTGAATCGGGTTCACGGTTCCGAGTACGTTGGAGGCGTGGACGACGGCGACGAGCTTCGTCTTCGCATTCAGCAGAGCCTCGAACTCGTCGAGCAGAAGCTCACCCTGATCGTTGATGGGCGCGATATGAAGATGTGCTCCTTTTTCTTCGCACAACATCTGCCACGGCACGATGTTGGAGTGGTGCTCCATCGCGGTGATGACGATCTCGTCGCCGGCGTTGACCTGCTGGCGGCCATAGGTCTGGGCAACGAGATTAATGGCCTCGGTAGCGCCGCGAACAAAGATGATCTCGCTCGAGTCTTCCGCGTTCAGAAAAGTCTGTACGACTTTGCGGGTGGCTTCGTAGGCGCTGGTGGCGGTCTCGGAAAGCTGATGGACGCCGCGGTGGATGTTGGCGTTGTTGAAGAGGTAATAGTCCGAAATGGCGTCGATGACGGCCCGGGGTTTCTGCGTGGTGGCGGCGTTGTCCAGGTAGACGAGCGGTAGATCGTGGACCTGCCGCCCGAGGATGGGAAAGTCGGCGCGGACACGGTCGATATCGAAGCTGGTCGAAGGGCCTGCGTGGGTTCTTAATTCTGTCAGGGTTGTGCTCATCCTACCTCCTCCCAGTTTCTGCCGGTGTCCGTCCTTTCGACTCCAGCCTCAGCGGTGTCACGATGTGCAGCGCTGATTTCGGGGAGAGCCTGGCGAACCAGCTTTTCGATGTGTGCGCGCACGGGACCGGGCTTGATCCGCTCGGTGCACTCACCGGCGAAGGCGAAGAGAAGCAGGCCGCGCGCGGAGTTTTCATCGAGGCCACGGGCGCGCAGATAAAACAGGGCATTGTCGTCCATTTGGCCGATGGTTGCGCCGTGCGTGCATTTGACGTCGTCGGCGTAGATCTCCAACTGCGGCTTGGTATCGATCTGGGCGTCGTCGGACAGGAGCAGATTGCGATTGGTCTGCTTGGAGTCGGTCTTCTGCGCGTCCTTGTGGACGATAATGCGGCCATGGAAGACGCCATGCGAGTGATCGCTGAGGATGCCGTTGTAGAACTGGTGGCTGTTGCAGCGTGGGCTCGCGTGCTCGACCAGCATGTAGTTGTCGAGGTGCTGGTGGCCGTCGCCGATAAAGAGGCCGTTGATGAGGCACTCGCCGCCCTCGCCCGCGAAGACGGGATGAACGTTGTTACGCACCAGCGCGCCGCCCAGCAGAAACGAGTGCGAGCTGACGTTGGCGCTTCGTTCCTGCTGGATGCGCAGGGTGGCGATGTGGAACGACTGCTTGTTCTTGCGCTCGATCATGTAGTGCGAGGTAACGGCGTTTTCCGCCGCGATCAACTCGGTAACCACGTTGGAAAAGGTGACGCCGTCTGCCAGCGAGATATGCTCTTCGACGATGCTGGCCTGGGTGTTGGCCTCCGCAACGATCAGATTGCGGTGATGAAACATCAGCGGCTCTTCCGCGCCCGTGGAGAGAAAGAGCAGATGAATGGGCGCTTCGAGAACCGTGCCGCGCGCGATGCGGACGTAAGCTCCGTCTTCGATGAAGGCAGTGTTGAGGCTACTGAAGGCATCGTTCTGGAGAGTGAGCTTTAGACCCAACTGAAGTTCCAGCGCGCCTGTATCACTGGCGAGGGCATCGGCGAGGCTACCTGCTTCGACGCCAGCGGCGAGCGCAGGCTGATCGGACAATTCTGGCGTAAAGCGACCATTGATGAAGACGAGCGAACAAGCGGTGCCGGCGATGCGGAACTGCTGGAGGTCTGCTTTCGTCAATCCAGCGTGGCCACGCTCCGGCAGGCTGAAGGCGAGCTGGGAAATGGGAGCGACGCTGGTGAAGCGCCAGGCTTCATCCTTGATCGTGGGAAATCCTTTATCGCAGAAGCTTGCAAAGGCCTCTGCGCGCAATATGCGCAGCCATTCAGGCTGACGCGAGGTGCGCTGCTGAAGGTCACTGAATGCGTCGAGATAAGTACCGGCTCCTGAGATTTGTGTCATCGTGCTCATGGGTCTCCTTACCGTGCGCCGGCGAGCGCCGGTTCGATCCAGCCGTAACCTTCGCGCTCAAGTTCAAGCGCCAATTCAGCCCCTCCGGACTTCACGATCTTTCCTCCGGCGAGAACATGCACGAAGTCAGGCACGATGTAGTCGAGCAGCCGCTGATAGTGCGTCACCATCACGATGGCCCGGTCGGGGCTGCGCATCGCGTTGACGCCCTGGGCGACAATCTTGAGCGCGTCGATGTCGAGGCCGGAGTCGGTCTCGTCGAGAATGGCGAGCGTCGGATTGAGGACGGCCATCTGCACGATCTCGTTGCGCTTCTTCTCGCCGCCCGAGAAGCCTTCGTTGATGGCGCGAGTCTGGAAGCGCTCGTCCATCTCCAGCAGCTTCATCTTCGATTTGAGCAGAGGGATAAAGTCGATGGCATCAATGGGCTCTTCCCCGCGATATTTCCGCTGGGCGTTGAGGGCGGCGCGGAGGAAGTAGGAGTTGCTGATTCCGGGAACTTCAACGGGATACTGGAAGGCGATGAAGAGACCCTCGCAGGCAGCCTCCTCAGGCTTCATGGCAAGAAGATCTTTGCCGTTGAAGAGCACCTGGCCCTCGGTGACCTCATAGGTCTCGCGGCGCGCGAGAACCTGCGCCAGGGTGCTCTTGCCGGAGCCGTTCGGCCCCATCAGCGAATGCACTTCACCCGTATTGATATCGAGATTAATGCCCTTGAGGATCTCCTGCTTGTTGACCCGGGCATGCAGATTACGAATTTCCAACATTGCCATATTTATCCAACGCTCCCTTCAAGACTTACACTGAGTAACTTCTGGGCCTCGACCGCGAACTCCATGGGCAGCTCGCGGAAGACCTGTTTGCAAAAACCGTTAATGATCATGGAGACCGCTTCCTCCGCCGACAGGCCGCGCTGGCGGAAGTAGAAGATCTGGTCCTCGTCCACTTTGGAGGTCGAGGCCTCGTGTTCCATGCGGGCGCTGGAGTTTCGCACCTCGATGTAGGGGAAGGTGTGCGCGCCGCACTGGTCGCCGATCAGCAGCGAGTCGCACTGCGTGTAGTTGCGTGCGCCGGTGGCGTTCTTCATGATCTTGACGCCGCCGCGGTACGTGTTCTGTCCGTGCCCGGCGGAGATCCCCTTGGAGACGATGGTGCTGCGAGTGTTCTTGCCGATGTGGATCATCTTGGTGCCGGTGTCGGCCTGCTGATAGTTGTTGGACAAGGCAACGGAATAGAACTCACCGACCGAGTTATCGCCGACCAGAATGCAGCTCGGGTACTTCCAGGTAATGGCGGAGCCGGTTTCTACCTGAGTCCACGAGATTCTTGAATTTGCGCCGACGCACTTGCCGCGCTTGGTGACCAGGTTGTAGATGCCGCCTACGCCGTTCTTATCGCCGGGGTACCAGTTCTGCACGGTGGAGTATTTAATCTGGGCGTTGTCATGTGCGACCAGCTCGACGACGGCGGCGTGAAGCTGATTCTCATCGCGGGCGGGTGCGGTGCAGCCTTCGAGATAGCTGACGTGGCTGTCGGCGTCGGCGATGATCAGCGTGCGCTCGAACTGGCCGGTGTCCGCCGCATTGATGCGGAAGTAGGTCGAAAGCTCCATCGGGCAGCGGACGCCCTTGGGCATGTAAACGAAGGAACCATCGCTGAAGACCGCGGCGTTTAAAGCAGCGTAGAAGTTGTCGCTGTAGGGGACGACCGTGCCCAGATATTGCTGGATCAGGCCGGGATGTTCTTTCACGGCATCGGAGAAGGAGCAGAAGATAATGCCTTCCTTCGCCAGCTTGGCCTTGAAGGTGGTGGCGACCGAGACACTGTCGAAGACCGCATCCACCGCAACGCCTTGCAACCGCTTCTGTTCGTTCAGGGAGATGCCCAGCTTGCTGTAGGCTTCGAGAATCTCAGGATCAACCTCATCCAGACTTTGCTTGCTGCCCGCCTTCCTCTTGGGGGCGGAGTAGTAGACGATGTCCTGATAATCGATCTGGGGGAAGCTCACATGAGCCCACTTGGGCTCGGCGCCGGCCTCCAGCAGTTTGACCCAATGGCGATAGGCCCGGAGCCGCCAGTCGAGCATGAACTTTGGCTCGTTCTTCTTGGATGAGATCAGGCGGACGATGTCCTCGTTCAGCCCTCTTGGGATCCGATCTTCTTCGACGTCGGTGACGAAGCCCCACTTGTATTCCTGATTGGCGAGGTCTTCGATGGTATTGGTAGTGGTCATTGAACTCTCCCTGGACTCAAGGTTGTGATGGAGGTAACGAGATTGCTATGGCGAGGCGCGTCGGCATCGTGGAGTGACGCCGTGAGGTCTGATAATTTGATGTCTCCCAGCGCTCGTTGGAGCGTGCGACCGATGATGTGGGAGTTGTCCTGCACCCGACACTTGCCTTCGAGGGTGCATCGGCCAGGGGCGGTGGCGCATTCGGTGAAGCCGATCGAGCCCTCGATGGCTTCGACGATTTGCGCCACGGTGATCTCTGAGGGTGGACGGGCAGGGGCGTAACCGCCTTTAACTCCGCGATACGAGACGAGTAAGCCGTGGTCCTGCAACTCTTTAAGTAGCTTGACGACGGTAGGGATGGGAAGTTCGGTTGCCGCAGCCAGACTCCGCGCCGTGTGCAAGGGCTCTTCAGGATGGCCGGCGACATATTGCATGACGACGAGAGCGTAGTCGGTCAACTTGTTCAGCCTGAACATGCGACTTTCTCTCCTCTCTTCTAATCAGTACTAATTTCGTACGCTTTCAAATTTACCATGAACCAGAGGGCTAATCAAATTGAATCTCCTGATGACGCGCAGGTAGAGCAGAAATCGCGTTGCTGCTTCGGGATTCACATTGGATTCATGTCGGGCTCACGTTCGGTTCGCCCGGCATTCACACGAATGAAAAGATCGCTGCAGAGGTCGTGCTGCAAGTGTTCTTCGGTAGGCGCACCATTCCCGTTGCAAAGGGACTCCTTTTCCTGCTGCGATGCACCAGATTTCAACAGGACCAGAGCAACAATCTCCAATATCCATGCAGGTTTGCAGACAGCGGTGGATGCGCAAGCGTAAATAGTCCCGGTCTTCGCTCGAAATTCGCCATTGCCAAGACCGGCGATGCTTCGTACTCTTGGCAAGCGTTGACGACAACTTCGCATGCAATGTGCGGTGCTGCCGGCGACGAAACGAAATTGCTTTCGCCTGGTTTTTCCGACAATTTGAGTTGAGAGAAGGCTTCGACTGCCCGCAGTCGCGCCTCCCCCCGCGCACGTCGCTGCCTGCAACGCAGCGAGGTCGATCCCGGTTCGTCCGGCTTTGACTTCGCTGCATCCGCAGCAGACTGATCTCCTGCGCCTGCGGAGTCGCGTGGCAACCTGCGCCGCACCCAGCCTCTCTCGCACCCCGCGGTCCGGCTGCATCGTTTGCCAGACTGGTGGCACTGTTCCCTCGTGGAGCAGACAGGAGAGCCTCATCGCTCGCGCCTGCTGCTCTTCGCGATGGGGGAACAGCCGGCCCCACCATGCTCCCAGCTCTACAGCCGGGGCGAGGTGACGGACCACGGGGAATGTTCAACACTCCAGACCGGAGTGCCTGCAAACCAGCAGACACTCCAGCTCTGGCCTATCGGCCGCGCCACCCTACCCGTGGCGTTCGGCAGAATGTGAGACCGCATGCGCCCCAAGAAGACGATCCTCTGCGTCGACGACAACGAACAAGTACTCTCTGTCCGCACCTTCCTGCTCGAAACCCGTGGCTACCGCGTTATCTCTGTGACCAGCGCGCAACAAGCGCTCGATATTGTTCAACAGGCTCTTCCCGGCTCGCTTGATCTCCTACTCTGCGATCTGCTGATGCCCCAGATGGACGGCAACGAACTTGTCCGCCGCGCCAAGCAACTCCACCCCACGCTGCCCGCCATGATCGTCTCCGGCACCGTTAACGCCTTCGATCGAGCCTGCTCCGCCGACGTCTTCCTGCCCAAGGGCGCTTGCTCCGCTGCCGAGATGATTGAGCGCATCCGCGTTCTCGTCGCCCGCAAACGCGGCCCCAAGAAGGCCTTCGTCCTGCCCACGGCGAACTCTCCGATGCTCACCGCAGTAGCTTCGTAAGGACAGGGCCGAGGGACTAGGGCCTGGGGCCGATGATTGGGAGAGCGTCGTCGGAGCCGCTTGCTTTCCTAGTCCCTGGGCCCTAGTCCCCTAGTCCCTGTTTCTCAGGCCTCCACCAAGCCATAGCGCCGCTGCCATTGCAGCTTCAGCCTTGCCCATACTGCCTCAGTCTCTTCATGGGAAATTGCAGGATCGGGCTGCTCGGCAAAGCGCGAGGCTTCCTTCTTGGCCAGCTCCAGCACGGCGCGGTCCCGCATCAGGTTGGCGACACGAAACTCCGGCAGACCGGCCTGTCGCGTGCCGAAGAACTCTCCCGGCCCTCGTTGTTCGAGATCAAGCTCCGCCAGCTCGAATCCATTCTGCGTGCGCACCATTGCATCGAGCCGTGCTTCGGCCTGCTCGCTCACCCTGCCGCCCGTCATCAATATGCAGTAACTCTTCGCCGCGCCGCGTCCCACGCGCCCGCGCAACTGGTGCATCTGCGCCAGACCAAACCGCTCCGCATGTTCGATCACCATCACCGAAGCATTCGGCACGTCGACGCCTACCTCGATCACCGTAGTCGCGATGAGCACATCGGTGTCGCCGCGCTGGAACCGCCGCATGGCGATCTCTTTGTCGTCCGCGCTCAGACGTCCATGCAGCAGCCCCAGGCGCAGTCCAGCCAGCGCCCCGTTGCGCAGCTCTTCATACATATCGTTCGCCGCACGCAGTGCCTTCTTCGGTTCGAATAGTTTTTCCGTCTTCGCAGGCTTTGTCTTTTTCCTGCCCTTTGACGCTTTGTCGTCCTGAGCCGAGCCTCTACGCAGCGAAGCCGCAGTCGAAGGACTCGCGGCTTTTCTCGCGGAGGCATTCTCTTCGGGCTCTTGATCCTGCGCAAAGTCCAACTCCGGCTGATCGTCCTTCGCCCCCTCAATCACGGGATAGACGATATAAGCCTGCCGCCCCTGCGCAACCTGTTTCCGCACAAATCCCCAGACATCCTCTGCCCGCTCTTCGCTCGTCCTCCGGGTGACAATCGGCGTTCGCCCCGGCGGCAGTTCGTCGATGACGCTGACATCGAGATCGCCGTACAAAGTCAGCGCCAGCGTCCGCGGGATCGGCGTCGCCGTCATCACCAGAACATCGGGATCAAGCGCGGTGTCCTTCTTCATCAGACGAAAACGCTGCTGTACGCCGAACCGGTGCTGCTCGTCCACAATCACGAGGCCGAGGTTCTCGAAATCGACCTTATCTTCGATTAGCGCGTGCGTCCCAATTGCGAGATCGGTCTCGCCGCGAAAGATCCTGCCGCGAGCCTCACGCTTGGTAGCCTCATCGAGCGAGCCGGTCAGCAGCGTTACCTTGTACGGCTTGCCGGTTCGCGGCGATAGCACACTGCCGAGCAACTTCTTCGCGGACAGATAATGTTGCGTCGCCAATATCTCCGTCGGAGCCATCAGCGCCGTCTGGTAGCCGTTTTCAATCGCTACCAGCGCCGCCTGCATGGCGACAATCGTCTTACCTGAGCCCACATCACCCTGCAACAACCGCCGCATCGGCTGCGCCTTGCGCATGTCGGCAGCAATCTCTCCGAGCACGCGCTTCTGGGCTGCCGTCGGATGAAAGGGCAATACCTGCTTGATCGCCTCGCGTACTTTTACGTTGGTCACAAAGGCTGTGCCCTCGCGCTCGCGCATACGGCGGCGCTTCAACTCCAGACCGAGTTCGAGATAAAACAGCTCCTCGAAGATCAGCCGCCGGTGCCCCGGAGTCGCCGCCGACATTAGTTCCGTCATCTGCGTTCCTGCCTCGGGAAAGTGGATTGAGCGCAGCGCCTCCATCCTTCCCGGCAGCTTCAGCCGCTGCAACAGTGCCGATGGCAGCGTCTCCGAAACCGCTCCCGTCTGCTGCTCCAGCTCCTCAAATATCCCCCACAGCACTCGCCGCAGCCAGCGCGAGGTCAGCTTCGCGCCCCAGGCCGTCGTGCCGCCAAGAAACTCGTACACCGGAACGATCCGCCCCATCTCCAGCCGCACAAACTCTGCCTCCGGGCCGTCCTTCGTGGGCAGGATCTCAAACTGCGGCTGAATCATCTTGAATCGACCCGCGCTCGACCGCGATGCCTCGACCCTCCCATAGAGCGCCACCACCTGCCCCGCGCGAAATTTATCGCGCAGATACTCGCCGTGGAACCACATGCACTTCACCGTGCTCAGGCCCTGGCCCACGGTCATCTCGAAGAGCGGCATGCTGCGCGTCTTGAGCAGAAGGGTGCCGCGCACCTCGCCGATGACGCTGGCCATCGCCCCGGCTGTGAGTCCGCTGATCGGTAGCGGATTCAGCCTGTCCTCATAACGAAAGGGCAGATGGTAGAGCAGGTCCTCAACCGTCTCCACCCCGCGCCTGGCCAGCGCTTCGGCGACGCGCTCTCCTACGCGCTTTACAAACTTGATTGGAGTCGATAGTTCCAGCACAAACCGATGCTATCAAGAAGCCAGCCGTTGGTATGGAACGGGAGGTGGCTCCTGGGTAGCCTCCCCGTTACCCTGCTAAACTTGACCTCAAGAGAACCCATGCCCATCGTCGAGCTCCAGAAAGTCCGCAAGGTCTACGACACAAAAGTCGCCGTCAACGACATTAGTTTCAATATCGAACCCGGCACCATGTTCGGTCTCCTCGGCCCCAACGGGTCAGGCAAGACCTCGACCATCCGTATGATGATCGGCATCACCGTGCCGGACTCCGGCTCGATCAGCCTCTTCGGCCAGCCGTTTACGCGCAAGAACCTCCATCGCGTCGGCTACCTACCCGAGGAGCGCGGCCTCTACAAAAAGATGAAGGTGATGGACCAGCTCATCTTCCTCGGTCAGCTTCATGGCCTCGACGCGGCCACCGCCAGCAAGCGCGCCCACGACTGGTGCGAGCGCCTTGGAATTACCGCCTCCATCGGCAAAAAAACCGAAGAGCTCTCCAAGGGGATGCAGCAGAAGATTCAGTTCATTTCGACGCTGCTGCACGAGCCCGAGCTGATCATCATGGACGAGCCCTTCAGCGGCCTTGATCCCGTCAACGCGACGATCTTGCAAGACACGCTCGTCGATCTTCGCAGCCAGGGCCGCACCATCCTCTTTTCGACGCATCGTATGGACCAGATCGAAAAGCTGTGCGACTCCATCTCGCTGATCCACAATGGCAACCTTGTTCTATCCGGCGGCATGCGCGAGATCAAATCGCGCTACCCGAACAACCGTGTCCAGATGACGTTTGAAGGCGATGCCTCGTTCCTCAACCACCCTTCGGTTGAATCGGCGAAAAACTACAGTGGCCGCGCCGAGATTAAGCTGCGTGATGGCGACAATGGGCAGTCGCTGCTGGCAGCGGCGGTCGGCAAAGCGCGCATCTCGCGCTTCGAAGTCATCGAGCCCACCCTCGAAGAGATCTTTATCGAAACAGTTGGAGGCAAAGTCGATGCATAACGTCTGGCTCATCGCAAAGCGCGAGTACCTCGAACGCGTCCGTACCAAGGCCTTCATCTTTTCGACCATCCTCATCCCGCTGCTGATGGGCGGGGGCATCATCTTCGAGGTCGTCGCCAGTACGCACTCCAAATCCATCTCACACATCGCCATTGTTTCGCAAGACCAGCAGCTTGCCACCGATCTTCAGTCGGAGCTTGAAAACGGCAAGGACAGAAAGATGCTTGTCGATGTTATCTCGCCTCCGGGCAACGACACTCGCGTTGTGCTCGACAATGAACTCGCCGAGAAGAGCATTGACGGGTATCTGTGGATCACGCCGGGAGATCAGCCAGACGCCAGGCCGACCTTCTCCTACACGCCCCGCTCCGCGAGAGACATCGCGACCAAGGAGGCTGTCGACTCCGCACTGCAGAACGTTCTTCTGCACGAGCGCCTCGCCCATCAGGGCATTGGCTCCTCCGATGTGGAGTCGCTGATGCAGCCTGTCGAAGTGGATACGACGCAGGCCGGTAAAGCGGCGGACACGACCTCCAGCTATATCGCGACCGCTATCCTCTTTTTCCTGATGTATATGGTCATCATGCTGTATGGCATGAACGTCGCGCGGTCGATCATCGAAGAGAAGACCTCGCGGGTCTTCGAGGTGCTGCTGGCGACCATCCGGCCGGAGGAGATGATGGCGGGTAAGATGCTTGGCGTTGGCTCCGTAGGGCTTACCCAGGTCGGTATCTGGCTGGCCACCGCGATCCTGCTGACCAGCACCTCTCTGGTCTCATCGATGATGGGCGGCGATGTGCATGTGTCGTTGAGCGCGGTGGAGCTTATCTTTTTTGTCGTCTACTTTGTGCTGGGATTTTTGCTCTATGCAAGCATCGCCGCCGCGCTGGGCGCGATGACCAACTCCGAGCAGGAACTCCAGCAACTCAACATGTTTCTGGTGATGCCGCTGGCAGCCTGCTTCTTTGCCGCCGGACTGGTGGTGACGAATCCCAGTTCGACTTTCTCGGTGGTGATGTCTCTGATCCCGTTCTGCAGCCCCTTGCTGATGTATCTTCGCATCTCGCTCGCCATGCCCCCGGTATGGCAGATCGGCCTGTCGATCGTGCTGATGCTGGCGACCATCTACGCCATCCTCTGGGTGGCCAGCCGCATCTACCGCGTGGGCATTCTGATGTATGGCAAAAAGCCCACGCTGCCTGAAGTGCTGCGCTGGTTGAAGTACAGCTAGTTGTCCTATAAATCCGGGCGCCCCATTTCGCTGCCTTCTGATTCAAGGATGGGGAAGGTAAACTCATCTTCGTGCCCCAGACTTTTACCCTGAAGCAGCGCATCGCCCTCGCCATCGTTCCGCGCATCGCGAGCGCCGTCATCTGCTGCCTTGGGGTTACCCTCCGCTACGAGGACGTCACCGACCCCGGCACTCTTCCCGGCTACGACACCCCACCGCCCGCCGTGTATGCCTTCTGGCACCGCTGCCTGCTCGCTTCCGCGTGGCGCTTCCGCAATCACGGCGTGACCATCCTCATCAGCCGTAGCTTCGACGGCGAGCTTGTCGCCCGCACCGTCGAGCGCCTTGGCTTCGTCGCCATCCGCGGCTCCAGCTCTCGCGACGGCGCCGCCGGCCTACGCAATCTGCAACGCGCCTACCTCGCTGGAAATTACTGTGCCATCACCGCCGACGGCCCGCGAGGACCGGCTCAGATTGCCAAGCCCGGCGTCATCCAACTCGCCAAACTCGTCGATACCACCGTTGGGGTCTTCTACGTCCATCCCCACAGCGCGTGGCAAGCCAACTCCTGGGACCGCCTCCTTATCCCCAAGCCCTTTTCTCGCGTCACCGTCGCCTGGACCGCCCCCGTCCCCGCAGATCAAGCCGCCGTGCAGGCCGCCCTCGACCACTCTGTCGAACTTGCCCAATCCAATAACCCGGGTGCCCCATCTTCGGCGCAGTCTCATCGCGCCTAAGGTGGGCGATCGCACAACGCGTGAACTGCATTCTTCAACCTCGACGCAACTAAAATAAGACCAGTGCGTGTATCCGACTTCCATTTCGACCTCCCCGAAGAACTCATCGCCCAATCGCCTCCGCCGGTTCGCGGCACCAGCCGCATGCTTCGTCTCGACCGCCAGACGGGAGAATATCGCGACGACTTCTTCCGCAATCTCCCCGAAATCCTCCACCCCGGCGACCTCCTCATCCTCAACGACAGCCGCGTCATTCCCGCTCGCCTCTATGCCACCCGCGCCGGCCTGCACACGCAGCAAGGCTCCCCTCTTCCCAGCGGACGCATCGAAGTCCTGCTCACCCAGCACCTTGGCGGAGAAGACTGGTCAGCCCTTGTCCGTCCCAGCCGCAAAGTCGAACCCGGCGAGCATCTTCACTTTCACGCCCCCAACGAAACCGAGCCGCTGCTCACCGCCGAAATCCTTACCTCCGGAGAGTTCGGCGAGCGCACCCTCCGCTTCGCCCCCACGCCCAACTTTCAGGCCATCCTCGAAAAAATCGGTCACATGCCGCTACCGCCTTACATCCATCGCAGCGACACCTCCGAAGACCGCGACCGCTACCAGACCGTGTATTCTCACGAATCTGGCTCAGCCGCTGCCCCCACCGCCGGACTTCACTTCACGCCGGAAATCCTTACGCAGCTCAGGCAAAACGGCGTCCAGATCGAAACCATCACCCTTCACGTAGGCCTCGGAACCTTCCAGCCAGTCCGAGCCAAAGACCTCGCTGACATCCACCTCCACGCGGAGCACTACACCCTCCCTGCCGCTACCGCCGCCGCCATCAACGCCGCGCTGGCAGAGGGCCGCCGCATCATCGCCGCCGGAACCACCACCACCCGCACGCTCGAACACTGTGCGCACTTGGCCTCGGCCGAGCCCTTCGAGCCGCACACTGGCCTCCGACTTCACCCGCACTCCGGCTCCACCGAAATCTTCATCAGCCCCGGCCACAAGTTTCGCGTCGTCAGCGGCCTGCTCACCAACTTCCACCTGCCGCAATCGACACTGCTGATGCTGGTCAGCACCTTCGCCGGAAGGGAAGCAGTGCTCGCCGCCTATGCCCACGCCGTCCGCGAACGCTACCGCTTCTTCTCCTACGGCGACTGCATGTTGCTGCTCTAAAAAATCCAATCCGTTCTTATCCGCGTAATCCGTGGTCGATGTATTTAATCCCGGGCAACGCGCTACCATCAAACCACCATGCCCGACGCAAAAAATCCCGCCGATAAGCCCCCCATCTATCTCCTCGACAGCATGGCCTTCATCTTCCGCGCCTACCATGCCATGCAGCGCCAGCGCCCCATGTCGACGCGCACCGGCATTCCCACCGCGGCGACGTATGTCTTCGTCAACATGATCAACAAGCTGCGCAAGGACTTCCAGCCCCACTACCTCGCAGCGGTTTATGACCTCTCCGGCCCCGTCTTCCGCGACGAGCGCGCCAAGGAGATGAAGGGCGTCAAAAAGTTCAACATCAAGACCCAGCAGTTCGAGGTCATCGACTATGCCGGCTACAAGGCCAACCGCGCCGAGATGCCGCAGGACCTCGCCCAGCAGCTCCCCTTCATCCGCCGCGCGCTCGAAGCCTTCCGCATCCCCATCCTCAGCTACGAGGGCTTCGAGGCCGACGACG
>JBEPUJ010000010.1:0-136057 GCA_041691575.1 Terriglobales bacterium | reverse complement strand
GGGATCTCCACCTATGAAAGATTCGTCTACTTCTACCTCAGCCTCGCCCCCGCCCTGGCCTGCCCGATCTTTTGAACCAGATTGTTTGTTAGTGTAGCGCAACGATCTCTGAGTTCAGATAGTTACCGTTTGGGGCGTGGGGAGGCGGGATGAGCGAAGCGATTCCCGGCTCCCCATGCCCCAGGCTTGATGCTGCCCATGCCTGCGGTGCCGGTGGCCGGTAGCCCAGCGAAGAGTGCGGGCGGATGGTGTTGAAGTGGACGCGCCATCGTTCAGCCAGCACCCTGATCTCCTTCATCGAGTAGAAGATCTCGCCGTTCAGGAACTCATCGCGCAGCTTCGAGTTGAAGCTCTCACAGAAGCCGTTCTCCCACGGCGAGCCGGGCTCGATGTACAGCGTCTTCGCACCCGTGTTGGCCAGCCACTGGCGCAGATCGCGAGCCACGAACTCCGGCCCGTTGTCGGAACGTAAGTGCTCCGGCACGCCCTTCATCACCATCACGTCGGCCAGGGCCTCGATCACCTTGGCGCTCGACCAGCGCCGTTCGCACCGCACCAGCAGGCACTCTCTGCTGTGTTCATCGATCAGGTTCAACATCCGCACCGTCCTCCCGTCATACGTCTTCGCACTCACGAAGTCGTAGCTCCATACATGGTTGCGATGCTGCGCCCGCAGGCGAACGCACGAGCCGTCGTTCAACCATAGCCGTCCGCGCGGCTTCTGCCGCTGAGGCACCTTCAAGCCCTCGCGACGCCAGATCCGCTCGACCCGGTCCTTGCTCACGCGCCATCCGTCGTCCCGAAGCAGCGCCGTGATCCGGCGATATCCGTAACGTCCATACTGGCTGGCAAGATCGATGATGGCGCGGGTGAGCGCATCTTCGTCCTCGCGCGGTGTCGGTCGATAGCGCTGCGTGCCGCGTGGCTGGTTCACCAGCCGGCACGCCCCGCGCTCGCTCAAGCCCTGCTCCTGAGCATGATCCACCGCTGTCCGCCTGCGCTCAGGGCTTAGAAGTTTCCCGAGGCGATGTCCTTAAGGATCAACTTCTCCAGGCTCAGCTCACTCACCAGCCGCTTCAGCTTCGAGTTCTCGGACTCCAACTCCTTCAGCCGCCGCGCCTGGTCCACCTGCAACCCGCCGTACTCCTTGCGCCAGCGGTAGTAGCTCTGTTCCGTGATCTCGGCCTCTTTACAAGCCAACGCCGTCGTCTTGCCCTGCGCCACAGCCACTTCGATCTGACGCAGCAGGTTCACCACCTGCTCAGGGGTGTACTTCTTCCTTCGTGCCATAGCCAGCTCCTTGAGACAAAGTCTCTCTCATAGATACTGGTTCAGAAAATGCCGGGCACTCCACTCCAGAGGCCCGTCATAGGCGTTACCTTCCATCGCCTTGCGTACCCGATGAAGCATGAACCATGCCGACTTCTGCGTGACCCCAATCGATCGCGCAATTTCGTAAGAAGAAACTCCGTTCTTGCAGTTTGTGAGCATCCAGATAACCATCATCCACTTGTCAAGAGTGATAGCCGAATCCTCAAAGATCGTTTCAACCTTGAGGCTGAATTGCTTTTTGCAGCCATAGCATTCCCATATCCGGCGTGTCTTGATGAAAGCGTGCCTCTCAGAACCACAACGCGGACAAGCTACTGCACCGTTCGGCCACCGATAATCCAGCGCGTATTGAAAAGCGCGGTCACGGTCAGAGAAGTAGATGATCGCGTCTTGAAGAGTACGAGGGCGTTCCATGAACCAAATGTACGCTCATTCATCGCCTGTGTCAAGTATGTTATTTCCCACCGAAGTCCAGCCCCATATCCTTTGTTTCGAGGACTTTAGGACTTTTGGTAGGGGGGAGGGGGGTACCCCCTGGGTGCGACTGCGACTATGGCAGGAAGCCAGTGCCAGCCCGCACGATCCGGATATAGTGGTCGGTAAACGAGGCGTGAACCGCCGGAATCTCATATTTGGGCATGTGGCATGAGGTGCAATCTTTCGCTGCCACGGTGCAGCCGGGGAGCAGCGTCGAAGAGGCTGAACTTCCTGTGCCGGCATGGCATTTCAGACACTTCGCATCGTATGCAGACGACTCTCGAACCAGTGGCTTGTGGGGATCATGGCAGGCAACGCACGTAATCCGCGCATCGCCCTTCTGTCCCCAGCATAAACTCCGCTCCAGCCGATAAGGCTGGAATCGCAAGGTCGTAATCCCTCTGTTGGAGAACGCTGCCACGTCCGCAGGGGTCCGATGACAAGCGCCGCAGAAGTCAACGGAATCCACCGGCGACAACTCCACAGGGCTGAAGATCGACTTCTTCACCGGCCCAGGTTGATCGCTGCTCATCGCGGCTACATGTTTTGCGCCCGGTCCATGGCAAGCCTCGCAGGTAAGTCCCAGCGTGGCATGATCCGGGTCGAACTTTCCAGAGGTGGTCGACTCGGTCGTATGGCAACCGAAACATCGCGTGACCGTCTCCGAATCGATAGGTTGGCCGAGGGCAGCCTCGATATCCGTCGGAGTCTCGGCTGAGTGACCGGGTGTTATTCCAAGCGCCATCAGGCCGGTGTAATAGGTCAGTCGGCCTTCAAGGTATTGGTCGTTGCGCTTCAACACGTAGGTCTGTGCCACGTGGCCCATTCCAAGGGCCCATCCGATCGGCGCCGAGATCTCCCGCGTAGCATCCTTGACCAGAAACCTGCTCTCCTTCGGCTGGCGCGACAGCACATAGCTATAGCCCGGCTCGGAGAAGGGAAGTTGCGTGTGATTCATCAGCAACGCCGACTCCGACGGCCGGCTCGTGGCCTGGAACATTGGAGTCATGTGTTGAGTTGCAGCAATGCCGCCGTGACACTTCGCGCACGTATCCTCGCCCACATATTCTTCACGCGCAGGAGCTCCGTTGGTGGGCCACCAGCTTGTCTGGGTCCACCGTGAGGGCGTGGCTTTCGAGAGCTCCGGCGAAGGACCCTGAGCATGTGCCGTGCAGAACAGCAGTGTAGCCGCTAACATCCCGAGGGATAAAGGTTGGCCGGTTCGATAGCTCTTCATGGCAATGCCGCTCCGTGCTCAGAGTCACAGGCAATTACAGACGAATGCGGCAGGTTCAATTTTCTGATGGCTTCGCCGCCCGGTCCAGCGTAATACGAAACGCATAAGCGATGTTTCCTGCGGGTTTGGCCGGAAGCTGGATATGCAATCCGTCAGCGCCTTGCCGATAGGTCAGCTTTGCCTCCGAGCCAAGCAGGGATACTGACTGGATGTGGCCCACCGACGCCTCAGAGGTTCCAAGCGAACGAATGACGGCCTCTTGGCTGGTCGGCCAGGCAAGCTCGATTGCGAAGAGATCATTGCCCTTGGTGGTAAAGCGGTAGTCCTCCGCCGTGTAGGCTTGAGTCTCGGTGTCATGGAAGCTGCCTGCCGCGACCCTTGTTGGGCCTTCGCCGTAGATCTTCCATGGGCGCGTGCCATAGATCGCATCGCCATTAACCTTCAGCCAGTTCCCAACATCGAGCAGAACCTGCTGCACCTCATCTGGGATCGTGCCATCCGATCGTGGACCTACATTCATCAACAGGTTTCCATTCTTGCTGACGACATCGATTAACTGATGCACGATGAATGCCGGGGTCTTGAACGTATCGTGGTCGATATAGCCCCAGGATTTATTGCTGACTGAAGTGTCCGTCTGCCAGTGCAGCGGGCGAATCTCCGATAATTGTCCTCGTTCGATGTCCAGTACTCCGGAGTTCTTCTGCATATCGACATTTTTGTAAGTAATGATGCCGACAGGACCGTGCTGCTGCGATTCGTTGTAATAGTAGGCGGCAAATTTTGCCAGGTAGGGCCGTACGGATGCCTGCCCGATCCA
Source organism: Terriglobales bacterium (assembly GCA_041691575.1). Lineage (GTDB taxonomy): Bacteria > Acidobacteriota > Terriglobia > Terriglobales > Acidobacteriaceae > Edaphobacter. The sequence goes on along the minus strand of JBEPUJ010000010.1, from coordinate 132,191 downwards.
CCAATCGAAAAAGATGATATCCGGGTGATACTTCTGCACGATCTCAGCCGAACGCGCTACCCAGTCATTGGCAAAGGCAGGGCTGACGTAGGTCCAGTCCTCGACGAGATCATTCCCACCCGGAGCAACCTTGTCCTGCAACTGAATCTGCGCTGGCCCATAGAAGGCGGCATACTTCGGATCGTTCACGTCAGACGCAAACTGGCGCCCGCCGTCCATGAACCAGTCATGCTCGATCCGGTGCGAAGAGGCCCCCAGGTGCATTCCTTCTGCCCGTACAGCTTTGACCAGATCGCCGACCACATCGCGCTTGGGTCCCATCTTGGCCGCTGTCCAGTCGGACAAGCCGCTGTCATACATGGCAAATCCATCGTGATGCTCAAAGACCGGCACGACATATTGAGCGCCCGCCTGCTTGAAGAGATGGGCCCACGCCTGCGGATCAAAGTGCTGGGCCTTGAACATGGGGATGAAGTCCTTGTAGCCAGACTTCGTCAACGGGCCGTAGGTTGCCACCTGGTGCTTATTGATCTCCGAGCCGGCAAGATACATCTCGCGTGGATACCACTCACTCCCAAAGGCCGGCACGGAATACACCCCCCAGTGAATGAAGATGCCGAACTTGGCATCGTTATACCACTCCGGAACTTCGTACTTTGAGAGTGAGATCCAGTTTGGCCGGAATTTTCCGTTGTGCGCTTCGCGATCAACCTCGGCAAGAATGCGGTTCCGAGCCGGATCATACTTTGCGCTGGCCTTTTGCCATTCCGAAGCGAGACTTTCCGCGCTTGTGGATGATGTTTTCTCCATCGCGGAAGGAGTCTGTGCATCGACAGTGGCGGGGGTGAGGGTGATCCAGGCCAGACTCAATGCTAAAAGGCATACTGTTGGGCGTGAGGGAAGAAAAGGCACTTGACAGGTTCACCTTTCAAGGCAGGTTAATGCGATAACTATATCGATAAATCAGAGGACCCAACTTATCCAACTTATCCAAAGATGTCAATTGAGAAGATGGAAAGAGACGTTTCCATGCTGATGCAAGGAGGTACCTGGTAACTTCAGGTCTTTTGGGTCGACGCGCGCACGACCAGCGCAGGTTCCAGAATGACTCTGCGGGGAACGGGTAATTCCTTCGATTCAATCAGACTGAGAATGATCTCAGCCGCGTGTTGCCCGGTCTCTGCACTCTACTGGTCGATGCTCGAAGTCCAATACGAAGGTAATCGTCGTAGTGGAGATTACCGCACCCGATGATTCTTGCGTACTAAACGTCGTTAGAGGATTCCCTCAGCATTTTCCAGGGGCTATCCACGATAAAGACCCGTTGCCCCTCAATCGTAGTGGAAGATCTCTTCCATCCCCGCCCACCACTCACCCTCCACCCGATTTTCCACGGGTTGCTGCATCGGACCCATAATGGCCCACCATTCCTGCGTTTTCGGGTCGGCGGCCATCTCTGCCATATCTGCGGAAAAATCCTCGCCAATATATTCAAAATAGCTGAAGAGGATGCCATCTTTGAAGAAGATGGAGTAGTTGCGGATGTTGCACTCGCTGATCTTAGCAAGTACTTCAGGCCATACGGCGCTGTGATAAAGCTTATACCGCGCCTCTGTCCCAGGCTTGAGATGGATCGTCATCCCGTAGCGTTGCATGTGGTTATTCTCCTGACTGAAAAGGATAGCTGTGTCCTCTAAATATCGAAGAGGAAGGGCGCCTGAGAAATTGTCCTTGCTTCCATGGAATTAAAAGAGGAGCAATTTGGGCGAAGCGTCATTCCTGCCTTCGCTGATTATCCGCTCTTCCAGGCGAAGGCAAGTTTAGCCGCTGGATCTTCCAGACGGTGACGATACCGCTCGGCCGCGTCTCAGAGGCGCGTCTTTGCGCTCAGGCGGTGGAATTCGCCGTTGTGCGATCCCAAGATCTACTTGGGCAGTTCAGCGGCGCCACAACTTGTCGCTGTAGTGTTTGCAGTCTTCGGAGTGACGGGTGTAGACGGAAAGCATAGGACTCCCCACTTCAGCGAGATTTTGCTCTGATCGCCGAAATGGGTCAAAACCGGATCGCTACTGTACAAAATGCTGTCCCAAAAACGACCCGATTTTTGTCCAAACTTGGAAAGTGTTTACGATAAACAACTTAAGTATGGTGGAGGCGGCGGGATCGAACTTTTGCACAGCCTTTAGAACCTGTAAGTTACACATTCCATGATCGGTATGAAGTGCCAAAAGTGCCAATCTGCCGGGTCTATCGTACACGGGCTATGATGGCGGCCGATGTAGCGGACATCCCGCCGCCTCCCCACAGCCGTACGCGTACACAGGTGCTTTCGATCTCAGACCGGCAGTAGATCATGAGCGACTTTATCGCTTAGAGACAATGATATTCCTGAATTCTCCGCGAAGTTACACCAATTATCCAATGCGGCTCGAACGTCCGCCAAAGCGTCCTGCGGTCTGCGGACACCGAAACGGTCGGCGACTTCCAACAGGTCAGCACGGGTAATGTCCTGGAACTTACCGTTGACACTCATCAAGTGTTGGTAGGTCCATTCGCCCTTCGGATTGTAGGCGTGCGTCACGTCATAGGCCGGCGCAATCTGCCAAGATTGGCCCTGCTTCAAGAGGAATGCGAAGTTCTTTGTGTGGTCATCACAGTTGCGAGCCATCACATTGAAGGCCATGCGGCGAAAGGTCTGGCTCTTTGCGTCGTCACCAAGACCAAGTTTCCCAATGGCCATGAAGAGTTGCTCATACGCGTGTGTGCCGCGTTGCCTGAAATCAAGATGATTGATGGTACAGAGAGTCTGCATGTGGTGCTTGCGAGTCTTGCCACGGATGTCCTCACGGTCAAACCGTTTCGTCATGAAATGGGCTCGACCGTTTTCTTCCAGCAACCGGCAGGGAAACATTTGAATGCCCGCTTCCTTCGCCATCAGGGAATAGGCGTACTCGATGCGTCCGTATCCCTCGCCCGTCCCCAGTTCCTTGTCCTTGCCGACACCGTCGAACTTCAAGAGCCAGTGTTCGAATCCGGGCGCAGTCTCGAACTGACCACTGCGAACCTCATCCGTTTTCGGGTCCCAAGCGATAACGGCTTTCGCGCGCGCGCCGCCCGCTGAAGTACCTACCTTGAGCTTAAGGAAAATCAATATTCGATTTATCCCTTGGGTGAAATGCTTAAGAACGATCCGTGATGAACTCGACTTTCGTGTCGGTGACGGACGAGCCGTCCATCTAGAGGCGATATGGTTTCGCACGCGGCGTCGGGTTTGGAATCGGAAATTTTCGAGCGACGATATGCATTTGGCCACCTTGTGAGTCATGCAATGGATTCACCCCAAATTCGCGCTCGATCGATTTCGCCCAACTGAGATGTTGTGGTTTTGGGCGACGTTGCTGTCCCAATTGGGCAAAAAGTGCTCCGAATGTGATCCGTCTTGTGCGGGGAGAGAGAAGTCCAAAGTGCCGGATCGCGTGTCGATAGTGGTCGGGGACTTGATCGGCTAGCAGACCGACGAAGTCCTCGAGAGTGTATCGGGTCACTACCTCTTGCTTCAGTTTGTGGTCCTTGGTTCGAAAGCTGATTTCTTCGTCGGTACTCGTTAGAATTCGATACTGGGCGAGGGGTGGCCGACGGACGTATCGGCCCGCATATTGGAGAAAATGAGTCTTTGACATGCGCCGTTGGACATCGACGTTCCACCAGCGCTCGTACTGCGTGGTCAACAGCCCCTGCATCTTTTGTAGAGTGACTTGCGATCGCAGCAGACCAAGTTTGAGCGCTTTCCTCAAATATGTGATCAGCGCGTAGCGCCAGCGCTTCATCAGGACCTTCTTGTCGAGTCGGCATCCCGGAATCCAGGTGCCATCTGCTGTTCGGAGTCCACCGGCGGAGATAAGTATGTGGAGGTGGGGATTGAAGTTCAGATGCCTGCCAAACGTATGGCGCACGACCATGATCATCCTTCGCACGCCACAAGTCTCTCTCGACCATTCGTCAATCACGGCCGCGCCGAGAGCGGGCAGGTCGTCCAGGAGGTGACGATTGCCACGTAGGATGGGCCAGAGGACATCGGGCATCGTGAGTACGATGCCGGCATATTCGATGACAGGCAGCGCGGTCCACATCTCTCGCTGCCACAATATCGTCGCTCTGTGCCCGCAGCTGGGGCATGCCCTTGACTTGCAGGTGTGATGGAAAACTTTCTGCTCGCTGCCGGATGCATAAACTTCGGAGCCGAGTGCCTCGGTCCGGCACTTCAACACTTTGTCGAAATTGCTCCTCACAGCGGAACGACTGCCGGGCCGGTCCCACTGCGCCCTCGTGCTCGCCAGAATTTCCTTCAGTGGCTCCTTACGCTGCATGGTCGGATTCCTCCGTACGTTCGAGTAGCAGACTGATCCCCCGAATCACCCCGCCTAAAGGCTCCAGGAGTGGGGACAAGCAGTCTTCATGCTGAAGCTTTCGTAGTCCGCGCTGAACATCACGGAGACCATCACAAACTCGGAGATGTGAGGAGTTCTGCTTCGTAAGAAGGATATTGATGGTTCTGTGAATGCCTCGACGTTGACGAACATCGGCCAATCTCTGATGTTGGCGGGTCGGGGAAATGTTTGCCCAGTCTGCGCCGCGGCATATGCTGATCTCTCCGAGCCTCAGCGCTTCCTGAATTTCAGGCACTGCATCTTCCAAAATATGTTTCACCTTCGATACATTGGCGACACTGACGCCGGCGGCCTGTGCGATCTTCTGGCGTACATCCACCCGGTGAGCTTCCGTCAATTGTGACGAACCCTTCTCCCGGCCCCCGATCTGCTGGTTCAGTTTGGCCCGCTCCTTGAACCAAGATTCCAACTCGAGCGCCAACAGGATACGAACGAAATCATTGATACCCTTTGAGCCGCGATTCCTGTCGATGATGGAGAGCAGGGCCTGCTCTCTGTTCATTTCCCGGACAACGCATCGGATGGTTGGACGCTTCTGGAGCTTGGCGAGCTGCCAAAGAGCGTATCCCTCGACGACATACCCATCCTGTGTGATGGCTAACGGGTTGTCATAGGCGGATTCGCCACGGCTTGCGAGGGCGGAGATCTCGGCCGTTGAGTAACCCGGGCAGTGCTTAACGAAGTCCGGGTGAGCTCGCAAATGGTCTACGATCCACTCGTCCGTTGGGTCTGGAGTCAACGTCAAGGGCGCGAGGTATGGGCGAGCTAACGTCGCAAATTCAGGCGAGACGACGTTCATGGCTAGTACCTGCTGAGCTCGACCTGCTTGTTGACCCATTCGTCAACTTCAGACTCCAACCAGCCAACCGCACGAGCACCAAGGCGGACTGGTTTGGGGAAACGCTTCTCAGAGACGGCGGAATAGATGGAGCTGCGGGAAAGCCCGACTTTAACCTTGACCTGGGGTAAGCGAAGAATTGCGGTTGCCATGATACCTCCGTTGCGGTAAGTGATTCTATGAAATGAAATCTGAGACAACAATGACTTGCAACAGCCTCTGACAACATCCCTCCGCTAGGATTCAAGGGTGTTCTGAGACACCGAATTACCGCGTTTGCAGCCCCCTCCGTTATCTTTTATGAGGTGGTAAATAATTTTGTCTCACAGCTTTTGAGACAAATGGAGATGCAGCAGCTCGGCGGATTTCAGACGATTTCGGGGGATTTGATACAGAGAAGCCATGGAACGAGGATGATCTTGAAAAGAAAGATAAAGTCCGGCACAGCAAGACTCCAATCGACGCCGAGAGCCCACATGCCCCCGCGGTGGGATGAGCTGCCACATCAGGAGATCCTTCTGAAGGCTCAAAGTGCGATGCTCCTTCGGTCGCCTGCTCGAGCAGCAGAGGATTCGCTCCTCTCCCTTCTCAAGCGCCGGCTACCGCACAATGATCCTTCCGACCACATGAGGTATATCGAGATTGAATCGGCGCGGATCGTCGAAACCCTTCGGCAATTAAGAGATCAGTACCGGAGCTATTTCGAAGAGTGCGGCTGCAATCCGATCGCCGAAATGTATTGGGTTGTTATCCGGTACGAGGTCAAGGATTGGGCGATTATGGCCTTACGGTCGGCAGCGGTAGAGTATATTGCGGCATCCCAGGTTGACAACACGAAGTGGAAAGAGCTATTCGATTTTTCTGGGCCTTACAATGAGTTTTTTTTGTTAGGAAAGACGCCTGCTGTCTTGCCTGACCTGCACGAAAAGTTGAAGAATACGATCTCGGCACTACTTCCTAAGACTGGATTTGACCAAATTATCGACGGCGGTCCGTTTGGACGTGAAAGCCAGACCTACTTGGCGGAAAAATTTCCAGGACGGGCTTTTTTCGAAGGCAGAGAGACCTTCGATGCAGTTATCAAGCGCCGGCAGGAGAGTTGGGACGACGCTAAACCTTGGACCGAGTGCCTTGCAGCTCTTTTTGAAGTCACGCAGCAGGAGGTCTTCGCTCAGTTCGCCGCATTGGGGGAGGAGGCAAAGGAGGCGGAACTCAGGTTCGTGCATCTTTCGGAGTTCCAACGGATTGCATATACCCATTTCGTGAGCTTTGCGCGCAGTGAAGTCGTGACTGGGACTCCTGCGAAGAATTTCTGGCCCAAGTTACTCCTCGCACTCGATGACGCTCGAATTGTGCCCGATGCCACGTTGCAAGGGAAGGCACGAGAGACCCTCACCGCAGCTCGTCTTAAGGGACTAAAACTGCGCACTTGGCAGGAGTGCTATGCCTCCACCGTAAGAATTACACTTGACGACGGTAAGGTCAGGACGCTCCGACGTGAGGTGACCCACGCAATTTCTAACGAAACGGCGAAAGCTGGTCGTCAAATGGAAAAGGTCTGGGGCCGCCAGACGACCTCCGCCTTTGGATCGAAGAAGGCTTCCTCTGCATCGAGCAACTCGATGGCAAAAAAGACTAAGGAATGAACTGAGGGGCGTATATTCGGGTGTATTTTCAAATTCTATCTAGCCGGCACACACATAATGCGTGGGTTATCGTTAGGTTCGAATCCCCCACTCCGACAGTCTACATATATCTAATATCCGCTTGTACTACCCGCAGGACTCGCGAAAATCCCCTAAAAAGATCGGCTTCCAAACGAAGTTGCTGCTCTCCGTGGAACTTTGTGTCGTCGTGCTTGGGACATCCCTGATCCATTCTCCGTAGTTGCAGAGAATGTGCAATTGGGCGTGCTTCTAGGTCAACTGCGCTGTTTATGGAGCCGTTACGTTTTAAGGGTATTCGCTGGTTGGGATTGTGCGGACGCACCTTTGGCGGAAATCTCACCTTGCAGGACCGATTCACCTAAACGCAGTTTTTATTGTCGATTCGACCAACCATCAGATCTCTGCTGTGACAGAAGTGCTTTTGGTTGGTATCTCATTCAATTCATGAGCACCCTTGGCTATCAAAGGCACTGTAAGTCATTGATAAAATCCGCAGGCAAAGCCTCAGCACCCTCGCCCTTATGCGAAGCGACTTCTCCCAAAAGGCCAGGTAGTGGGTTAGTTTGAATCGCGGAGAACCGAGACGCTGGTTTGCGAACCAAAGAGCAATCCTGACTGGATCACTGACGAGAAGCCGACATTCTATGAGCAGGTCACTAGTGTCAAGGATTATTCTTTGTTTTTCCTTCATAGGGCTTTTGCTTTTGTTGTTGCTCTTGGTTTCGTTGCTCTCCACCGTGTTTCTATTCGCACTCTTGATGAGCTGTCTTCATGCAAGCTCGGTGCCGGTTGGGGTTCGAGAGGAGAGTCGATGCTGCCATTTATCGGTCGGCCTCGAAGGCCGAAGTCGGCTCGCAGTCATCGGAACACGGTGTCGTCGCAACGGGTGAACATGTGGATCTCTCAAGCAGCTTGTTCGTAGAACGGCATATACGTAGATTGGGTGCTCCAGAGATGATGGAGCAACACCGCAAGCTTGCGGGCCACGGCAACGACGGCCTTACTTCTGGCCTGCTTGCCACCTCGGGCGGCTAGGCGCAGGCCCCACTGTCGTAAGGCCGAGTCTCGTCCGTGCGGTCGAAGGATGTGATTGGAGCACTCGATCAGCAGACTTCGGAGGTAGGCGTTGCCGGCGTGGGTGATGCCGAGCTGCGGATCATGATCTCCAGACTGACTTCGACGCGGTCGCAGGCCCAGATAGCACCCAACGTCGCGACTTCGTCCGAACCGCTCTTTGCTTCCGAGCGTCAGCACGAAGGTTAAGGCGGTGAGATGACCGACGCCGTGAACCGTCAGCAGCGCCTGCGTCTCTGGATACTCGGTCTGGCCGAGCTGTTGGATCTGCCGGTCGTACAGCTTGATCTTTACTGTCATCTCCGCGATCTGCTGAAGTACCGGACCGAGCGCCTGTGCCAGTCCAGGCGGCATAACGGCCAGACTGCGCTGGGCGAAGCACGTTGTGGCGGAGGCAGGCATACGGTAGCCGCACGACTTCGTCAGACCACGAACGGCGTTCACCGCAGCGGTACGCAGTCTCACCAGCAGCGCTCGTGCACGGATCAGAGTCAGAGCCTGCTGTTGCTCGACGGTGCGATGGGCGATCGGTCGCAGGATGTTCGGATCAAGCCGGGCATATCTTGCCAGCTTCTCAGCATCGACCTGATCGCTCTTCCGGTCACTGTGCGAGATCGCCCGCAACTCGCGAACGTTCGCCACGATGACTTCGTGACCTAGTTCCTGCAACTGTGCGCTGATCCAGATCGAGTGTGTTCCAGCCTCCATCGCAACCCGCGCGGGAGCCACGTCGGTGAACCACTTCTCGATCGCCTTCGGAGTAGTTCTGAAGCGGCCACGGTCGACCACTTCTCCGTCCTGGTTGAGGGTGCAGTAATGGCTCCAGACATCGCCAAGGTCGATGCCGATCGTGATCTCAACCTTGGCCTGTCTGCGTGGGACTTCAGCGATGAGGTGCTGCGCTGGATTCTTCATGGGAATAGTCTGCTCCTCCTTCGGAGGACCTGCTCATCCCATTTATCGGTACTAATCCGATGTCGCTGAGCGCTTTGGCGATTCTTCACTCCTTGAACGTCCCTATAAATTTCACAACCAAGCCACGCAACTACTTCTCTGGCTGGATCATATAATCCATGCGTTCGGCAAGTGCCTGGGAGTGAGGATGTATATGATCGGCGAGTGCCTCATCTCAAGTGCGGCCTATTCACTGATTGGAGCAAGACCTTACGCAAGCCGATGCGGGGGTTGTGAACGGTGGCCGTCAGCTCGTATCGGACCGGTCGTGGTGATGGCGAAGGATTGCAGCCAACCACCACCCGGCTCCTTCCAGATGTCCCACACTCCACCGAAGGCAACCGGCTCTCCGCTGCTCATGGGAACGCATAGGGCTGCTTGGTTTTCGCGTCCGGAGCCTTCCACTCGTATACGCTACGCCGGCATAGGCGACCTTGATCACAAGCTCAATGCGAAGCTGCACCCAGCTCAGGTCTTTGCCCGCTCTCCATCACGACTGACAGCCCGGCATACGGCCGCCGGCCTGCGCATTGTTTCTATTCCAGTCTCCCCAGGATGGTTGCGTAGCTCATATTCGCGATATGGTGGAAGAAACTTCCACTAGCTCCTTGCGTTTGGCAGCGCACATACCGACGTGCTCCAGCCGGCGCGCAGCGTCATAGAGGCCAGCAGTAACGAGCCAACGGCAGTACCTTCTTTATCCTTATGCCCCCGAAAGCCCCCAACAGCACAATCTGGCACCTTGTCTTGAAGTGCGCAGAGGGTTGGGGAATCATCGAGATCGGCGGTGGCGCAGATTCTTCAACTCGTAGTATCTGACAGCTGCTGAGAAACCCTAAGATGCGAAATGGCGCTCCACAGAAGCTATTCCATATCAGTGAGATACGAGGACCGATTCAAGCAACGCGCTCCCATTAAACTCCCGATAAGTAAAGGCCAAAGAGACAGTCCGCTCTCCGTCATGACAGACGTGCTTTTGTTTATAGCCCATTGAAACCATGGGACTTATCGATATAAAAACTAATGTAATTTATTGAAAAATACCACTAAAAGATTCTGAGACACCCTCTGCATTCCTGCTCCAGACCGCTGTGATGATGTGCGCGGTTGACCTCGGTCCGCGCGTCGTCTTCATGTGTCGCATTTAGCTCGAAGTTGAATAGATTAGCTCATCGAGAGCTATGTTAGATCGATACTAACCAGATCTCTCATCCTCGTCGCTGGCTGAAATCTGCTGGGAAGAAGATTCCAGACATCAGACTCCTCTGTCCGAAATAATTCACGAAACCCGAGATTGCCAGACATCTTGGCTCAGTCGGACCTCAGGTTGCAAGCTGTTGGAAGGAGACTACCGACTGCTGCAATTAATGCATCTTACTGCAGAATAATGATAGACAAACAGGTTATCGTCGTTGGAGCCGGTCCGGGTGGACTTGCAACGGCTATGCTTTTAGCAAGAAGAGGCTTCAGGGTCCAGGTATTCGAGAAGGCTGAGCGCATCGGAGGGCGTAACGCCGAACTTGTCGTGGGCGACTATCGGTTTGACCTGGGTCCTACTTTCCTGATGATGAAGTACATCCTGGATGAACTGTTTGAAGAGTGCGGTCGCACCATCGATCAATATTTGGACTGCCGTCCGCTCGACCCCATGTATCGTCTTTATTTCCCGGACAAATCCATGCTGGTTCGAAGCCGCCCGGACGACATGCGCGCCGAAATCGAGAAGGCGTTTCCTGGAGAGGGGGCGGGGCTCGACCATTTTCTTTCTGCGGAGAGCATTCGGTTCAAAAAGCTCTATCCTTGCCTGCAACGCGAGTATGGCAGTCCACTCGATTTTCTCAGTCAGACCCTCTTCTCGGCCTTGCCTCATATCGCTGCCGGACGTTCGCTGTACGACGTTCTTTCCACCTACTTCCGGTCTGAAGAACTCCGCCTCGCGTTTACCTTTCAGTCCAAATATCTTGGCATGTCACCGTGGGATTGTCCGGGACTGTTTGCGATGATCCCTTATACAGAGCACGCGCATGGGATTTACCACGTTATGGGTGGTCTTTGCCGCATCTCGGAATCATTTGCACAGGTTGCCCGTGAGGAGGGCGCGGAGATTCACACTTCGTCGCCGGTTTCTCGGGTTGTGCTCAATGGTCGAAAGGCTTGCGGGGTTGAACTGGCAAGCGGTGAAATCATTGCCTGCGACGATGTCGTCATCAATGCAGATTTCGGCCATGCGATGAGCACGCTCTTCCCTGAGGGGTCTCTTAAAAAGTACAAACCGTCCTCGGTAGCTAAACTTGAATATTCCTGCTCCACTTTCATGATTTATCTTGGTCTCGACCGCGCCTACCCGGAAGCCGAACATCATATGATCGTCTTCGCTCAAGACTATAAGACGGGTCTTGAAGACATCACCAAGAACAAGCGCGTCTCCGAGGACCTCTCGATCTATATTCGCAATGCGGCGCCTCTCGATCCATCCTGCGCGCCACCCGGTCACTCTGCGATTTATATTCTCGCTCCTGTGCCGAACAACACCAGCGGCATTGACTGGAAGAAGCATAAATCCGGGTATCGCGAACGAATCCTCGATCTTCTTGAAGAGCGAACGCCGTACAAAGACCTTCGTCAGCATATCCGCGAGGAACGAATCATTACGCCGGCCGATTGGGAAAATGGTATGTCCGTTTTTCAGGGTGCAACATTCAATTTGGCCCATGGGTGGAACCAGATGCTTTACTTACGCCCTCACAACCAATTTGAAGAATTTGAAAATACCTACCTCGTGGGCGGCGGGACTCATCCCGGCAGCGGCCTGCCCACCATCTTCGAGTCGGCTCGTATCTCGTCGAATCTCATCAGCCGGAAATATGGCATTTCCTGTCCTCAGCCCAAACCGTTCTCCGAGGTTGCAGCATCTTGAGCGGAGGCAATACAACGGTCGCTCGCATCGAAAAGGCCCGTCGAGCTCAAGCGCGGTGGGCGAGACTGAGCGTCGATCAACGCTCGAAGGCGCTTCGCTCTTTGCGAAATGAGATAGCGTCCCAGATCGACCAGATCGTTGGCGTAATCTCCGAAGAGATTGGCAAGCCGCCGTTGGATGTCCTCACGGGGGACATCATGGTTGTTTTGGAGCAGCTTCGCTTCTACGAGCGCAACGCCGATCGGCTTCTCCGATCTCATCTCGTTGGCAAGCCCTGGTTCTTTTTCACTGGCACTCGCTTTACCGAATCGCTGGAACCTCACGGAGTCGTTTTGATCTTTGCTCCTTGGAACTACCCTTTTCAGCTCGCTGTCGTACCAATGCTTACAGCTCTTTTTGCAGGAAACGCTGTGTTGCTAAAATGCTCCGAGAAAACGCCTCGCACTGCTGCGCTGATTGCCTCCCTGTGCAACGACGCGAATCTACCGGATGATCTCGTGCAAGTCTCGTGCGAGTCTCCTGAAGCGGCTGGCGCGCTTATCGATGCTGGCCCCGATTTTCTCTTCTTCACTGGCTCAAGCCGAAATGGGTGCATCGTCGCACAGCGTGCCGCCGTACATCTGATCCCCGCCGTGCTGGAACTAGGAGGGAAGGATGCCTGTTTAGTCTTTGCTTCATGCGATCTTGCACGCACCATCGAAGGGGTTGTCTACGGCGCTTTTTCGAATGCAGGACAGGTATGTGTCGGTGCCAAGCGAATCTACGTTGAGCAGTCCATCTATGATGCCTTTCTGCGCGGCTTTCTCGACCGTATCGCCCAGCTTCGCGTTGGGACAACAGTCGATTCCGATATGGGACCGATCCGCATGGATGCTGTCCGGGAGCTTTTGTTAGAACAGGTCGAGGATGCTCTGGCTCGCGGCGCAAAATTGCACACAGCCTGGGGTCGTGGCTCCGATCGAGTGGCACCTTTGGTGTTCACGAACCTTCATCCTGAAGCGCACCTTCTCACGCAGGAATCTTTTGGGCCTGTCGTCTGCGTCGCACCATTCCAAGGTGAAGAAGAAGCCATTCAACTCGCCAACTCCACTCCTTTCGCGCTGAGTGCCAGCATTTTTATTGGAGATACCGATCGCGGGCAGAGGATCGCGGCACAACTCAACTCTGGCACCTGTGCAGTCAATGATGTGATCCGCAATATTGGCAACCCGCAGTCCTCGTTTGGTGGCAATCGGGCTAGCGGATATGGTCGTTATCATGGGGGGGCAGGCCTGCACACTTTCTCGCGCACAAAAACAGTTATGGTTGTCACCCGCTCTCGCCATCGTGAAATCCATTGGTTCCCATTTACCTCGCGCACCTTTGAACGTCTCCGCGGACTTCTGCTCTTTCGTCATCGGAGCGCACCCCTTCTAAGAAAAATAAAGAATCTTCTTCACCTTCTCGTCGTCGCGGGAATGCTTTGCACATGTACCCTAGCGCAGGCTACCTCGGCTTCGTCTCTTGCGCTCAATGTAAGCTTGCCACCGGGAGAGCACGGAATTGATATCGCCTACCTCGTATTTTCCTCCGCAGATGGTTTCCCCAACGTTCCGGGAAAGTCGCTACGACATGGCTTTATTGCAGTCGCCTCCCCCACGGCAAGCCATCAAGTAATCGATCTCGGTCCGCTCGCTCCTGGCAACTACGCTGTTGCCGTCTATCTAGACGTCAATGGAAATCACAAGCTCGACAAAGGTTTCCTCGGTATCCCAAAAGAGCCTGTTGGCGCATCCAATAATCCAAAAGGACATTTGGGGCCGCCGCACTTCGACGAATGCTCCTTTATTCATGGCTCGGATGCACAGGTGATTGCCATTACGCTCGTAAAGTGAAATCGAAAGAATGCCATGAAAGCATCATCAGCCAGAGTGAAAAAAGCCAAACGAGCCGTCGTTGTTGGTGCGGGCCTCGGGGGCATGACCACTGCCATCCAACTTGCCCGCGCTGGGTTTGAGGTCGACCTTCTCGAAAAGAACGCTAACATCGGTGGCAAGCTGAACCTGTATCAGGAAGCTGGATTCAGCTTCGACCTGGGTCCTTCCATCTTCACGTTGCCGCAGATATTCCGTCCTGTATTCGAGGGAGACGGCAAATGCCTCGAAGACTACATCACTCTCCAACGTGTGGATCCACAGTGGCGTAATTTTTTCGAAGACGGGCGCATTATCGACTTGTGGGAAGATCCGGCGAGGATGCGGGAGGAACTCAGCGTCTTTGGTCCGGATGCCATCAGCGACTACGAACGCTTTCTCGAATACTCCCGCCAACAATATGCCATCGTAGAAAGAGGATATTTCGCTCGCGGACTGGATACTTTTTGGGACTTCGTTCGTTTTTATGGTCTCAAGGATGCTCGCGGCCTCGATTACATGGGCACCATGGCAGGAGGCATTGCAAAGCGCGTACGCAATCCCTATCTTCGCGACATCTTCGAATACTTCGTCAAGTATGTAGGTTCCTCTGCCTACGATGCTCCTGGATTTATGAATCTAATGCCAAATATCCAACTGGAATTTGGTCTGTGGTACGTCTCGGGAGGCCTCTACGAACTGGCGCGCGCCTTTGAAAAGCGCCTGCATGAGACCGGTGTCAGACTCCATCTCAACCATCGCGTTGTTTCCATCGACAAGCGAGGTTCCCGGGTTACCGGGGTTCAGGCGATCTCCGATAGCGGCACCCATCTCAATTTCAGAGCGGACTTCGTTGTGTCGAACATGGAAGTCATTCCGGCCAACAAGGAACTCCTCAACGAGCCTCCCCGAGTTATGAAGAAGCTCGCGAAGTTTGAGCCTGCATGCTCAGGAATTATTTTGCATCTCGGTCTGGACCGCATCTATCCTCAACTCGCGCACCATAACTTCTTCTTCTCGGGGAATCAAAAGGACCATTTTGATCGCGTCTTCCAAAAGCAGATGCTGCCCGACGATCCGACCATCTACCTCGTGGCGCCCACGCGTACCGATCCGTCGCAGGCACCTCCCGGTTGCGACAATATCAAGGTGCTTCCGCATATCCCGTACTTGAACGACAAGCATCCCTACACCCGGGAGGATTGCATCACGCTCAAAGAGGTCTGTCTCGACAAGCTGGAAAGAATGGGTCTGACGGATATACGAAAGCACATCCTCGTCGAAGATTTTTGGACGCCGTTTGATATCGAGGAGCGGTATCTCTCTAATCGGGGCTCCATCTATGGAGTCGTATCAGATCGACGTCGCAATTTCGCTTTTAAAGCTCCCAAGCAGAGCAATCTGTATGCGAATCTGTTTTATGTTGGTGGCAGCGTCAATCCCGGTGGTGGGATGCCGATGGTAACTCTCTGCGGTCAGCATGTCGCCCGGCTCATTATTGAGCAGTCGGAAAAGGTCTGATTGTGCTTGCGCTCATAGCACTCTGCATTGGGGGTCTGGCCGCCGGCTTCTTTTTGCTTCGCCGTATTCCTACGGTTCCTAAATCGCTCCCATCCGAAGCAGTTTTTCCAATCGTTTCAGTTATCATTCCTGCCCGCGACGAAGAGTCAAACCTCCCACCGCTTCTAACATCCCTGATGCAATCCCGAACCCAACCTGCTGAAGTGATCGTCGTTGATGACGGCTCTACCGACAAAACCGGGGAGGTCGCCTCTGCATTGGGAGCGAAGGTTGTCATCCTGACCTCTGCCCCGTCCGGATGGCGTGGAAAGAACTGGGCCTGCCACCAGGGCGCTCTCACCGCATCTTCCGAGACGCTTCTATTTCTGGATGCTGACACCCGATTTGCATCCGGAGGTTTGGAGAGAACACTCTCGTTCTTTCATGGATTACCGCCCGAATCTGCTCTCTCCCTTCTTCCCTTTCATACGACTCAAAAGCCCTATGAGGAGCTCTCACTTTTCTTCAATCTATTGATGGCCGCTGGGGCGGGAGGCTTTGGAGGGCTCGATCGCCCTCACCTCTTTGGCCAATCTCTCGTAATTCATCGCGAGCTTTATCTACGAGCAGGAGGTCACGCTGCCGTTCGCCAGCATGTTCTTGAAAACTTCCACCTCGCATCGCATATCCGGGGCGCAAATGGGCATCCATACACAACCTCGGGTCGAGGAACGCTCTTCATTCGCATGTTTCCGCACGGAATCGCGCAGCTTTGTGAGAGTTGGGAAAAAGGCTTTGCGGCGGGTGCTGGAGACACTTCGTTCGCAGTTCTTTTACTCTCCATATACTGGCTCTCCGCCGCGGTGATGGTATCCCTGCTTTTGATCTTTGGTATCGGAGTACCGCGCTCCACGGCCTTGGTGCTGTATCTCACCTTTGCGTTGCAAATTGCATGGCTATCCCGGCAGATCGGGAGCTACCGTCTTATCACGGCTATCCTTTATCCGATTCCACTTCTGTTCTATTTCATTATTTTCGCTCGCTCCGCCTGGCTCAAGCGCTTCCGGCGTTCTGCTACCTGGAAGGGCCGTCAGCTATGAATGTGGCCGTCCTGACTGTCAATATCATCGCGTGGCCCATTATTCAGCTCTCCATCGCCCGTATAAGCCTTCGCATGCCAGAACGATATTTCGATTCAATGCGTCGACCCTCCGATTTCGAAATGTGGGAGGTTACTTTCTATCGGCGAATCCTGCGAATTCGAAGCTGGAAACACCTTCTGCCTGACGGAGCTTCCTGGATCAGCGGCACGTTCTCAAAGAGCCGACTCGCATCTCGCGATCCCGCCTACCTCCGGCGCTTTGCTCTTGAAGCGCGGCGCGGCGAGCTGGCTCATTGGGTTATGCTTTTCTGTTTTCCAATCTTTTATCCATGGAATCCGCTCTGGGCATCTATCGTTATGACAATCTACGCCGTTGTTGCCAACCTGCCTTGTATCATCGTCCAGCGTTATAACAGGTTTGTGATCCTGCAAGGACTCACAAATCGGAAGATCCGGCTGACGTTTTGAGAACCTGAGATTAGCCAATGAGATCGAGACACGGAGATTTTAGATGAATTTGCCTTTTACTCTTGAGCGGGAACAGTGGGTGCCGCGTCCCTTGGATGAGGTGTTTTCATTTTTTTCGGACGCCGTAAATCTAGAAGCGCTGACTCCCGCCTGGATGCGTTTTCGCATACTCACTCCGCAACCGATCGACATCGGCGCAGGAGCGCTCATTGACTACCAACTGAGTTGGCATGGTATTCCTCTTCGATGGAAGACGGAGATCACTGTCTGGGATCCTCCGAACTGTTTCGTAGACCTGCAGTTGAAAGGGCCCTATCGGCTATGGCATCACACACACCGCTTTCAAGCTAGCGCCGGAGGCACACAAATCCTCGACTCCGTGAAGTACATGCTTCCGTTTGGAGTCCTGGGCCGGCTCGTCAATACCTTGTCGGTGCAGCGAAACGTGGAAGAGATTTTTGCGTATCGCCATCAGAAGGTATCTGAACTTTTTGGTGGTGATCAAAAAACTGAAACGGGGCATCCGTGAGTCCGGGACCGGGTCTGATGTGGTTTCGCCTGGATTTGCGCCTCGCGGATAACTCTGCGTTGAATGCGGCAATAGAGACCTGCTCCTCGATTATCCCTGTATTTATCTGGGACCCGGAAGAGGAAGCTCCATGGGTGCCCGGCGCCGCGTCACGATGGTGGTTTCATCAGTCGCTGTTGGATTTAGACCGTGCGCTTAACAAACGTGGCTCAAAGCTCCTGCTTCGCCGCGGACCAACGGAAAAGGCGCTATTTGATCTGGCTGCGGAATCGGGTGCCCGGTCCATATTCTGGAACCGGCGGTATGAGCCTGCCATCATCGCGCGCGACCGAAATCTGAAGACGTTGCTTCGCCAGCGGGGACTGGCAGTTGAGAGTTTTTCCGGCAACCTTCTGTTTGAACCCTGGACAATTCAAAATACTGCGGGCAAACCCTTTCGAGTCTTTACTGCATTCTGGAAGGCATGCCTGACCGAGCCCGCACCGCTAGCAGCGAAGCCAGTGCCCGGACGCATTCAGTCTCCTGCCAAATGGCCGGCGTCGCTGGCAGTCTCAGACCTCGGCTTGGAGCCGGAGGTCGATTGGGCTATAGGCATGCATCGACACTACGCCAAATAGCTCTGAAAAACTACGCCAAATAACTCTGAAAGTGACACCCGGGACCTCCGCGACCGCAGCCCGAAGACGGCTCCGCTGTCCCCGCTTTGTGACAACGGAAGATACGTCACAGGCTGCGGCGGCTCTTGCAGGTCGTGGTATTTGCCGTTTTTCGCCACGCCCACCACTTCCGTCAGGTTGCCCTTACGAAGCGCGCTCCCGTCGCAACTCCTCAGCCGACACGCCCCGTATCGAAGCATCCAGCAACTCCACCATATGAAACGTAGGCATAGCGTCGAGCCCCTTCCGCCGCAGCCCATTCATCAACTGCAACAAACATCCGGGATTCGCCGAAACCACAGCCTCCGCCTTCGTTGCCAGCAGGTTCTCCACCTTGCGATTCCCCAGCTGGTTCGCCGGTTCAGGATGCAGCAGGTTGTACACTCCCGCCGACCCGCAGCACAAGCTAGCCTCGTCGATCTCCGCCACCTCCATCCCCGGAATCGTCCCTAGCAACTGCCGTGGCTCCTCAAACACTCCCTGCGCATGACGCAGGTGACACGCATCGTGATACGCCACCCTCATCGTCAGCGGATGCCGCTCCGCCAGCGCCGGCAGCTCGCACAGTATCTCCGAAATATCCTTGCACTTCGCGCTGAACGCCGCCGCCCGTGCCGCCCATGTAGCATCGTTGCGCAGCAGCCAGCCGTACTCCTTCATCGTCGACCCGCACCCCGCCGCGTTGATGACGATCGTATCCACATCAGCCGCCTCAAACGCTGCAATCATCGCCCGCGCCATCTCGCTGGCCTGCTCCTCGAGGCCGGAATGCACCATCAGCGCCCCGCAGCAAGCCTGTGCCTGCGGAATCACCACCTCGCAACCCTCCGCCGCCAGCACCCGCACCGTCGCCTCATTCACATGCTGAAAGAACACCTGTTGCACGCACCCGGCCAGCATCCCCACTCGCCGCCGCGCCACAGCCTTCGCAGCGACACGCGCAGGCAGCTTCTTGAAGAGCGATCCCGGCACACGAGGGAGCAAAGCCTCCATCGCCGCAAATCGCTCCGGCACCAGCTTCAGTAATCCCGTAGCACGCACGAGTTTCTGCAAACCAGACCGCTGATACACCTTCATCGGCAGCGCAATCGCCCGCAGCCGCCCCGCATACGGGAACGTCGCAAACAATATCTTCCGAAACAGCGAGTCGTCCAGCGACCGCGGAATATTCCGCTCCACCTGCGCCCGCGTATCCTCAATCAGCTTGCCGTACTGCACCCCCGAAGGACACGCTGTCATGCACGCCATGCACCCCAGGCAGTTGTCCATGTGCAGCTCAAATCGCTTGTCCAGCGGAGCCTCGCCCTCCCCCACCTTCTTCATCATGTAGATCCGTCCGCGCGGCGAATCCATCTCCTCGCCCCACAGCACATACGTCGGACAAGCCGGCAGGCAAAACCCGCAGTGAACGCAGTCCGCGATCAGTTCCTTCGCCGGCGGCTGATGCGCATCGAAGTTCGAAGGCTTGGCCTCATTCACCTGCACCAGGCGCGCCATCAGATGCCCCCCACATAGCGCCCGGCGTTCAGCACCCGCTTCGGATCGAACATCTGTTTAATCTCACGCATCAGCGGCAGCGTATCCGGCAGCGTCCCCCACCGATCCAATGCCGCTCCTTCAGTCTGCTGCAAGATCACCACCGTCCCCCGCTCCCGCTCCACCCTCTGCCGCAGCTCCATTACCGCTGCCGCCGGAACCTCCGCAATCATCACTCCCACAGCCTGCGTCACCGATCTTCCTCCCAATGCCGCAACTGTAACCGCCACCAGAGCAATCTCCGTCGGCAGCATCGTAGCCTTCACCACCACTTCAGCCGCCCCTGCAAACATCTCCTCACGCACGCCCCACACTCCCTCATCCACATCCTCCGCCGCAAGTCCAAACCCCGCCGCCATCGCATCCAGCGCCCGCCCCTGCTCCTCCATCACCTCGGGTAGTGCTGCCAGCCGCACATCCAGTTGGAACCCCGCATCCTCCGAGCGCATCTGCAAACTCTGTGCATTCAAATGCGAATCGATCACCTGCATCATCAACTTCCCCAGCGGCTCCGCCTCGCGCGCACTCACCGTAAAGCTCCGCGCATGGCGCGCCACAGAGTGCAGCCGGAACGTCACCTCCGTGATCACCCCAAGCGTCCCAAACGCCCCCGTCATCAGCTTGTGCAGATCGTATCCGGCAACATTCTTCACCACCTTGCCGCCGGTCTTCGCAATCGTCCCATCGGCCAGCATCACCGTCATGCCGATCACCAGGTCCCGCAAACTTCCATACTTCAGCCGCAGCGCGCCGGAGTCATTCGCCGCAACAACTCCTCCCACCGTAGCCCGGTCCGCAAACACAGGATCAAGTGCCACAAACTGCCCATGCGCCGTCAGCTCCGCCTGCATCGCCGCCCACGTACATCCAGCCTCGACGGTACATGTCATGTCCTGCCACGGATGCTCGAGCACCCGCCGCATCCGGCTCATCTCCATCCGCACAGAAGCACCTTCGGGCTCGCACCATCCCTGCTTGGTTCCGCCGCCCCACGGCGTCACGGCAATGCCATTCGCATGGGTATAGCGAAGCACCGCCGCAACCTCATCGGTCGTCGCCGGAGCCACACACACCACACCCTCATCCACTCGAACATGCTCCGCCCCACAAATCCCAGCGAGCTTCTCAGCAAAATCAGAAATAACTTGCCTCCCCACTCACTTCCAGCGGATGCGGCGTATACGGCCCCGTCTTCTCTCCGCACAACCGGGGCCGCGGGAACACCTTATCCGGATTCGCAATCCACGCCGGGTCAAACACACTCCGCACCAGCAGCATCGTATTCAAATCCGGCTCGCGGAACATGTACCCCATCGCCTCCTGCTTCTCCTTGCCCACCCCATGCTCGCCCGTAATTGAGCCGCCATGGTCCACGCATCGATGGAGAATCCGCATCGACAGGTCCACCGCAATCACTTCCTGCCCCGGCACCGAAGCGTCGTACAACACAATCGGGTGCAGGTTCCCATCCCCGGCATGAAACACATTCGTTACCCGCAGCCCAGTCTCCGCTGCCATTACGCCAATCTCTTCCAGAATCACCGGCAGCTTCGTTCGCGGAATCACCCCATCCTGCACGATATAGTTCGGCGCCAGCCGTCCCGCCGCCGCGAACGCCGCCTTGCGACCTTTCCACACCAGGTAGCATTCCTTGGCACTCTGCGCCAGCCGAACCTCCCACGCCCCATTCGCCACACACATCTGCCGAATCGCCTCCACCTGCAGGCACACCTCCGCTGCCGGCCCATCCACCTCGATCAGCAGCAGCGCCTCGCACATCGGGTAGTTGGGATGCACCGAGGCTTCCGCCGCCTCAATCGAAAGCCGATCCATAATCTCCATCGCTGCCGGCAGAATCGCCGCTGCAATAATGTCCGACACCGTCTGTCCCGCCGCGGCAATCGTATCGAACGCCGCCAGCAGCACCTGCACCGTCTCCGGCTTCTTCACGATCCGCAGCGTAGCTGCCGTAATCACCCCCAGCGTCCCCTCCGAGCCCACCATCAGCCCAGCCAGGTCATACCCCGGAGCATCCGCCACCTCCGACCCCATATGCACCATCTCGCCCGTCGGCAGCACCACGTCGAGTGCCAGCGTATGCGTCGTCGTAAAGCCGTACTTCAAACAGTGCGCGCCGCCCGCATTCTCCGCCAGGTTCCCGCCAATCGTGCACACGCTCTGCGACGAAGGATCCGGCGCATAAAAATATCCCGCAGGCGATACCTTCGCCGTCACGTGCGCATTAATCACTCCTGGCTCCACCCTTACCCGCTGATTCGGAATATCCACCGCCAGTATCCGGGACATCCGCGCAAACCCGATCACGATCCCGCCCACCGAGGGCAGCGCCCCACCCGAAAGCCCCGTCCCCGCACCCCGCGCTACAAACGGAATCCGATGCGCCGCACACACCCGCACCACTGCCTGCACCTCTGCCGCCGACCTCGGCAGCACGACCGCTCCCGGCATCGTCCGCAGCGCTGTCAACCCATCGCACTCATAGGTCTGCAGCTGGTTCTGCTCCACGATCAACCCGTCCGCGCCAACCGCAGCCCGCAGCGCTGCGATCACGTCCTCGGACAACACCCCATATACCTCCGAGGCTGCAATTCCCCCCAGCTCCTGCCCTGCGTTCTGTAATTTTGCTGTGACCATGTAGAAAAAATAATACGCGCTCAGGCCCACCTGTATCCCATTCCCACTAATCTTCCCCTCTATCAAGAACTGTCATCCTGAGCATAGCCGAAGGACCTACATGTACTGTTGCCGTTGCCTGTCCTTGCCGTCATCCTGACCCTGAGCGAAGCCGAAGGGGAAGGACCCCGATATCGTCGTCTCCCCCAAATCCTCCGAACCTTTCCATCTCCTCGCAAAAACGCTCAGGCCCCATCCTTCACGCCTCTGCGAAGGGTGGGAAGAATCCCCCGTCCCCACCATCAACCCTCACTCCAATGTGATAAAAATGCGTTGCCTCGGTAACACCACCGCGCGCGTCGCTCAAACTCCATCAAGGTTCGCCATGCTCATGCTTCACGCTGCAAACATCAGCCTCCCGCTTGTCTGCATGGGAATCTCTTCACCCTGGGCCCAGAGCTACGACCCCATGCATAACTGGGGCCTCTCGACTCTCCTCGCCTCGCTTCCGCTCCTCGTACTTCTGCTGACCCTTCTCGGCCCCCGCCTCAAGGCACACTACGCCGCGATGGCCGCCCTCGTGGTCGCGCTCCTGATCACCATTGGCATCTTCCACATGCCGGCGAAGCTCGCCGTCCTCGCCACCGCTTACGGCGCCGCTTACGGACTCCTCCCCATCTTCTGGATCATCTTCCCCGTCATCTTCCTCTACCAGCTCACCGTTCGCGCAGGCCGCTTCAATCTCCTGCAGGAGAGCCTCGTAGGCATCACGCAGGATTCCCGCCTCCAGCTCCTCCTCATCGCCTTTGCCCTCGGCGCTTTCTTTGAAGGAGCCGCAGGCTTTGGCACCCCCGTCGCCGTCTGCGCCACTATCCTCATCGGCCTCGGCTTTCCCCCGTTGCAGGCCGCTGGCCTCTCGCTCATCGCCAACACCGCACCCGTAGCCTTCGGAGCCGTCGGCATCCCCGCCATCGCCCTCGCAGGCGTCACCGGGCTCGACCTCCACATCCTCACGCGCGTCATCGCCGCCCTGCTCACGCCCTTCTGCGTCATTGTCCCCTTCTGGCTCATCTGGGCCTTCGCCGGCTTTAAGCGCATGTTGGAGATCTGGCCCGCCATCCTCGTCACCGGCGTCACCTTCGCCACCACGCAGCTCCTCATGGCCCGCTTCCACGGCCCTTGGCTGGTGGATATCACCGCCGCCGTCGTCACCATCGCCGTCTTCATCGCCTTCCTCCGCGTCTGGCAGCCCAAACAAATCCTCAATGCCCAACTGCAGACGGTTCCCCGCCTCGCGCAGCACGCGGACATCGGTTCCTTCCGCTCCATCCGCCGCGCCATTCTCCCCTGGTTCCTCCTCGCCAGCTTCGTAGTCGTCTGGGGAACTCCACGCTTTACCGCCATACTCGATGCCGCCACCACCCTGCACCTCGCCATCCCCGGCCTCCATCACATGGTGCTGCATATGCCGCCGGCCGTCGCCGCACCCACCGCCGAATCCGCCATCTTCAAGTTCAACTGGCTCTCCGCCACAGGCAGCGGCATCCTCATCGCCTCGCTGCTCGCTGGCTTTCTCATGGGCCTCAAGCCCCGCGAGATCGCCGCCGCCTTCTGGCATACCGTCCTCTCCACCCGCTTCTCCGCGATCACCATCGCGTCCCTCATCGGCCTCAGCTACCTCACACGCTTTTGCGGACTCGACGCCACCCTCGGCCTCGCCTTCGCGCGCACCGGCATCTTCTATCCCTTCTTCGGCACCATCATCGGCTGGCTAGGCACCGCCTCCACCGGCTCCGACACCTCCTCGAACATCCTCTTCGGCAGCCTGCAAAAAATCACCTCCCAGCAGCTCGGCATCTCCCCCTACATCATGGCCGCCGCCAACTCTGGCGGAGGAGTCATGGGCAAGATGATCGACGCCCAGAGCATCGTCGTCTCCACCACCGCCACCGAGAGCTACGGCCAGGAGGGAACCATCCTCCGCTTCGTCTTCATCCACAGCATCGGCCTGGTCTGCCTCATGGGTCTCCTCGTCTCACTCATAGTCCACTTCCCAACCCTGACCCGCCTCATCCTCAAATAACCCAGACGCACCGAACGCAGTTCAGCCCGCAAAAACTGTCATCCTGAGCGCAGCCGAAGGACCTGCGTTTGCCTTTCTTCCCCAGCCCAAAAAAAGGAGGACAGGCCGAAGCCCATCCTCTCTCACAAAAAGCGTCAGCGAAAAACCCTAAGCCTCCTCCGCGACCACCTGCCGATAGGCCAGGTTCGTCAAAAAGTCCGCAAACTTGGGCGTCTTAATCAAGTCCCGCATCAACGACGCAGCATCCATATAAGCGTTATATCGAGCTTCATCCACGGCACCCTTTGCCCGAGCCAGCTCCGCGTCAAGGTACTCGTCGCAAAGCGCCGCCGTTACCGCGCGCCCATCCTCGAGCTTCGCGTTATGGTGAACCCACTGCCAGATCTGCGCCCGGCTGATCTCCGCCGTAGCCGCATCCTCCATCAGGTTGAACAGCGGCACGCAGCCAATCCCGCGCAGCCAGGCCTCCAGATACCCCAGTCCGACAGCCACATTCTGCTTCAACCCTGCCTCCGTCACCGTCCCGGTAGGCACCTGCAGCAGATCCGCCGCCGTCGCTGTGTAGTTGGGCAGTTGCTTGTCGATCTGGTTCGGCTGCGGCATCACGCGATCGAACACCTCGAGCGCCACCGGCACCAGACCCGGATGCGCGACCCACGTCCCGTCGTGCCCGTCCGTCGCCTCGCGCTCCTTGTCAGCCTTCACGCCCGCAATCGCCCGCTCGTTTGCCTCCGGATCGTTCTTGATCGGGATCAGCGCGCTCATCCCGCCCATCGCGCTCACCTTCCGCCGATGGCACGTCTTGATGCACAGCAGGGAATAGCTCCGCATAAAGTGCGACGTCATCCCCACCTGCCCGCGGTCCGGCAGAATCATCGTCACGTCCCCGGCAAATTTCTTGATGTACGAGAAGATGTAGTCCCACCGCCCGCAGTTCAGCCCTGCCGAGTGGTCCTTCAGCTCATACAGAATCTCGTCCATCTCGAACGCCGCCAGGATCGTCTCGATCAGCACCGTAGCTTTGATCGAGCCAGCCGGAATACCCAGCTCCTTTTCAGTCTCCACAAAAATCTCATTCCAAAGCCGCGCCTCCAGATGGCTCTCCAGCTTCGGCAGATAGAAGTACGGCCCCGATCCCCGCGCTAGCAGCTCCTTCGCGTTGTGGAACGCATACAGCGCAAAGTCGAAGATCCCTCCGCTCATCGCCTCGCCGTCCACATGCACATGTGCCTCGTCCAGGTGCCATCCCCGAATCCGCACAAACAGAACCGCCGGCTTCTTAATCAATTTGTAACTCTTACCAGTCTTTTCATCCTGAAAGGTAATCGTCCGTCGTATCGCGTCCTTCAGATTCAGCTGACCCTCGATCACATTCGCCCACGTCGGCGTCGTCGAGTCCTCAAAGTCCGCCATAAACACCTTCGCGCCCGAGTTCAGCGCGTTGATAATCATCTTCCGTTCGACAGGCCCGGTGATCTCCACCCGTCGATCCAGCAGGTCCGCAGGCAGCGGTGCTACCACCCAATCCGCATCGCGAACACTCTTTGTCTCCGGCAGAAAATCCGGCTTCTCGCCCGCATCGAGCTTCGCCTGCCGCACCCGCCGCGCCGCCAGCAGCTCTTTACGCCGCTCGTTGAACTTCCGCTGTAACCCCACCGCGAACGCCATTGCCTCCGGCGTCAATATCTCCGCATACCGTTCCGAAATCGCCGAACGAACCTCAACACCGTTACCAAACTCATTCATGCTCAATCTCACCTCGCCCTCCATTATTCCATCTACCTCCCCATACGCTCTGCTTCCTCATACTCCTAACTTTCAGTCTGATATTAAAAAGTCCATATGCTCAGTTCTTCGAGTCGAAGACGGTGCTACACAATAGAGGGCTTACGGCTCTGCTCGTAATTTTGAAAACTGGGATAATCTGGTGGGCCACACAATGGCTACAGGTGTCTTATTTTAGAAGAATTCGACACCGTAAGAGCCTTTCCCGAATTCCTTAGTAATTTTCGTCTTTTATTCTCCCATACTCCATCTATGTGCGGCGAGAGAACATCCACTATAAGGCGACGTATCTATATGTTCTTCATGCTGGGCCAAGGGCTGCTGGTACTGTCAGTTTTTGGAGGTCGACCTGAAGACCGCCCTCCCCCAGACATTCACCTTCGCCACCCGGAAAAGGTGACCGAACTCGTCAGGCGCTCGGGTGGTGTCAAAGACTTGGCCGCCAAGCAAGCCCTAGATCTCGCCATCAGCATGGGCCGAGGCGGAGTTTATCTGCGTCTGGCGGCGGAGCAATATGCGGTGCTGAACGCCTTCAAGAAGAGGTGAATTTTCCTCTGCCGTCCACGATGCTATGTTGGGAAAGAGGTGAAAGTACATGAGCAATGGCACGAAAAGCCGGGTGAGGGTAAATTATTGTTTTCGACCAACAGGCAGCTTTCGCCGGAACTAAACCGCCGACTGGTATTAGCTTGAGGCTCAATAGCAACCTCTGGCGTAAATGACTTGATCCACTGGGCTATCTCAAGCATGCCCTGTTCTTCAGACACCGCATGGCCGAGCTGATCCAACCTAAACCCTTAGCATTCACTTATGCCACCACTCCGTTGGGGTACCGGATAAACACTTCCGGGTCATAGACGGAGGCCACGATCTTTCCCTCTTTGCGAATACGAGCCCATGTCGCATCCGCCTCCATCATGCTCTCCATTACCCCTAAGTAGCGGTTATTTTCAATGTTGCCATATTTAAAAAAGGAATCAGTGATAATCACTGTTCCAGATTCAGTCTCGACGCACACCGCCAGCGAGGAACGATGATGAACTCCAGCCCAGAAAACTCGAAGACCTGGAACGATCTCCTCCTCATCGGCGAGCAGCCGCACTTTTTCCCAGCCTTCGTTCTGAAGATAGTGATTTACTTCGGGTGGAACTCGAAGATGACGGGGAACATGCAAGTGATAAAAAGGAGCTTGAAAATCCTCAATCCAGCCACGCCGGGAAATACAAATCTTTGCATTTCTAAATAGGGGAATATTTGCCGTGGCATACGCTTGAAGGGGAGTGACAATGACATTGGTGATGTCTTCCGGCATTAGCCCTTGTGAGCGAAGAATGTTCTGAGGTAGTTGCTCGACTGACCTGACGATTTGCGCCTCGGGATAGCCAAAGAAGTCTAACCATGCCTTGTTCAGGATCGCCAGATCTTGAGGCGGACCGGTGTTAATGAGGATATTCTCGCCGCCTCCTCGAACAAGGTAGATGATGACGTTCATCTCCTCCCGCTGCTTCCAGCCCTCCATCCAATACACTTCGGGACCGGGAACCCAGAACGTTCCGGCGTTGAACGCTTGTACAGAATATTTCATGATTTTCTGTCTCCAACGCTTGGTTGAATATCTGAAATACTTCCTGAAACAGCGAGCTGAAATCTGCGAAGTGCGTCGAGGAATACTCCGATATCGCTGCCTAGACTGATTGCGCGAAAGCCCTTCTGAATCCAATACACCGCCGACTCCGCTGTTGGCGGCAGAAACCCCGGAGCAACTCCGTGGCGGCGGCAAGTGGCAACCAGGGAGTCCATGGCGGCGAGAAAACGCGGATGATCGAACTGTGCCGGAATGCCCATCGATACAGTCAGGTCGTAATGGCCCATCCATGCTACGTCTATGCCCGGAACGGAAATAATATCCTCAAGGTTTTCAAATGCTTTCTCAGTTTCGAGGAGAAGAATTACCGTGGTCTCCTCGTTGATCTTTGCGAAGACACTTCGGTCGCCCGCCTGATAGAGATCGTGGGCAACCCCCAAGGCGACGCCGCGCCGTCCCTGCGGGGCGTACTTCAACTGAGCGACAATGTCTTGCGCCTGCGCTCTCGTTTCCACGCGGGGGACCATTACGCCGCGCGCACCAATATCGAGAACGCGCGATAGCGGGCTATACGATAAGTCAGGAACCCGGGCAATAGGGACTATGTCACTGCCACGGCAAGAAGCGATCATTTCTGACAGCAAGGAAATGTCGCATCGCCCGTGCTCCATATCGAATATGACAAACTCCATCCCGCAGGCAGCCAGCATTGGGCCGATGCCGGAGGTGAATAGCTCCAGAACCATTTGGCCGAGTACCACGTCCCCTTGGAGGAGTCGCTGTCGAAACTGATTCATTGATCTGGTCCTCAAGATAAGGATCTATAGTTCTCGAGCTTCTTCAGAAAACCGGGCTGACAGAGGACCTCCGGGTTGACAACATTTTTTGGAGCCTCTCCTCTCTTGATGGACAAGGCGCCTTCACAGTCGATCCGTCCCATATCTCGGAAGAGTTCCTCCGTCCACGCGATGGAGTGCGATGTCAATATTACGTTGTCCATGCTAGTCAGGCGGGAGTCAGCGGACAGTGGCTCTTGCTCAAAAACATCGAGTGCAGCTCCGCGTATTATCTTGTTTTCGATCGCTTCTATTAGAGCCTGCTGATTGACGATTGGCCCTCTTGCGGTATTTATCAGCACGGAGTCAGGCTTCATGAGACTAAATTCGCGCTTGCCTATGAGACCTCGAGTTTCCGGCGTGAGCGGACTATTGATCAGAACATAATCCGATTGGCGCAGTAATTCATCAAGTGAAACCAAATCTACACCAAGTTGATGAGCGGATTCTTTCGACGCATAAGGGTCGAAAGCCAGAAAGCGAGCCACGTCAAAGTTTTTTAAGAGCCGAATGGCGGCAGACGCGATATTTCCGAGACCAACCGTGCCGACGATCCGTTCGCGCGGCTCTCTTCCCAGTGGACTGGAGCTTTCTCCCCAGCGTCCTTGTCTAACCAACCGATCCTTTAGAACCAGATTATGCGAGAGCGCGAGGACGAAAAGTACAATCGCTTCGGCTACAGGTCTCACGACGCCGCCCGGCGTAATGAAGACAGCTATGTCATTTTTTGTGCAAGCGTGCAAGTCGACGTTATCGTATCCGACACCGCATCGACCGATCGCGCATAACCGTTCAATCCCTTTGAGCGAACCGGCTGTTATGCGCGGCTTAAGCGAGATCAATACATCGTAATCCTGCAGCTGTTCCGGTGCGTACTCCGCTCTATATTCCTGGACAAACCCGTATGACAGGCTGGCAACATCGTCCAGCAAGGATAAACCTATATCCGGGAAAATAAGAGCGCCGGCATCGTTGCGAAAATCGGCGGAAAAGCCAACCTTGAATTCTTTAATGTTGCGGTCTGAAGTCATTACCCGTCGCTATCCTTTCGATCAAGAACGATCACCCAATCGCGGAAGATCGGGAACTCGGGAGCCTTCCACATGCCTGCTGCGTCAGGTTTTACTTCGCCAAAACTGATCTCTGTTCCATCACTCACATTGAAAAAGAATCCTCTATAGGTGTGGGGCGCAAGATTACGAAATTGCAGGGCGTTCCAGCCAGTCGGGCTAAACGCGATCACTGCTTCTCCTGGAATTTCGGCCGCAAAGGGCTGCCAATAGTTCTCGCGCGTCCAATGCGGCTCTACCAGGTCTGGCCGCGGTTCCAGTTTCCACCATGAATATCTCTTCAGAAGAGACTTCCCGAGTCCAAGCTGCGCCGAGCCCGGTAACTGAGCCGCAACCTCCCAGGAAGGACCTCCCCAGGAATGGCCATGCGGGGAGAGACCGTAAGGCTTCTCTCTCGTGTTGACCTGCCAGAGACCGTTTGCGCCGTACGTGTGTCCACCTGCTCCACTCAGAATGCACGACCAGAACATAAATCGTTGAACCTCTTGCCAACTCGCCTGCATAATTCCTTCATAGCAGACTTCTCCGACGAGAACTGGCATCTTGGGACTCAAGGTTAGCGAATGGCTTACCGTGTCAATCGTATTCTTAACGCTCTCACGTCCATTGTGGCCGGTCTGAAGCATGTCGAAATCAAGAAGTGCGGCATCGTTGACTGACTCCCGTGCACTGTGCGAAGGATGAACGGTAATTGGATGGTGATAGGGATCTATGGTTCGCACATAGCTGGCAATCTCACTCCAACCCTGCTTCTGCATCTCCGCGTCTTGATCGTGAGTCTTTGAGAGATAGAAGGGCATCGTCGCTTCACCCGCGAGACACCACATTGCCGGATAAGCACCCCAGCGTGCGATCAGGTAGCGCCAGTGTTGTCTCATTTTCTTGACCCCCATCAGGGGAAGAAAATAGCCCCAGCAGCCGACGATGCAGGGCGCAATACCTCGATCAGCAAGGTACTGGATACGGAGGTCTGCCATATCGAAATACGCGGGGTTGATCCGGGAGTAGTCTTTCTCCCACGGAAAACTGGCTTCGTTGGCTCCGCGAGGATCAAACGGGTCCATATCGGGATAAAGCCCCGCGACGATCTGAACAACAGTAAAACCCTTCTGGACGCGATCGGCAGTCAAGGATTCAAAGTCATCTGGCCACCCAAGGCGCTTGCACAACCCCATCCACCAGGTATCACCAAGCCAGAAAAATGGGGTGCCATCGGAGTGCTCGAAGTGGCGCCTATCTTTTGCGACGCGGATCATGCCGTGCCGGTACAGCGAATCGCCCCCTGAATAGGCCGCAACGACCAGCGTGCCGCTGACCTGGTGCAGATCCTTATTGGACTGGTCGCTACAAACAGTCTGAAACTTATAGTCGCCCACCTCAGGCGGAGCATAACGCACTCGCCATTCCGACCCACCTGACCAGAATGCCGGAACCCGCTGCTGCTGGCCGGACGGCGTAGTGAAGACTACGTCGAG
Source organism: Terriglobales bacterium (assembly GCA_041691575.1). Classification (GTDB taxonomy): domain Bacteria; phylum Acidobacteriota; class Terriglobia; order Terriglobales; family Acidobacteriaceae; genus Edaphobacter. The sequence continues at coordinate 101,142 of JBEPUJ010000010.1, read as the reverse complement.
TTCCACCTCATTAAAAGGATCCGAATAATGCTTACTCGTCGCGTACGACCATTCGGCAGGACGGTTTTGCATCGCGAATCTCGATTGTCCAGGAGCGCTATGCATTGCAATTCCCGATTGCCCTATGGCAAGGCGGGTTGCGGACGAGGAAAGAGCACATACAGCTAGAGCTTGGCAGAAGGTTCGTCTAGAGGTCACGGGGTTAAGCCTTTCTCATAAAATCCATAGATTGCTGGAATTCTTCAAAGAACTCATTACTACGACTCTCAAACCATTTCTGGCTAAAAGGCCATCACTGGCGTTGGATGTAGACGACATGGGTCTGCAGAAATTCATAGAGACCGTGCTTGCCGTCGGCTCCTCCGATCCCGCTTTTACGCCAACCTGCATGGAAACCCTGCATGGCTTCGAAGTTTTCCCGATTAATATAAGTCTCACCGGATCGAATCTCCTGACATGCCCTCAATGCAACATTAAGGTCGCGAGTATAGATGGATGAAGTAAGCCCAAATTCAGAGTCATTCGCAAAATGAATGGCTTCTTCAAGATCGTTGAATTTTACGATGGGGATAACCGGGCCAAACACCTCGTTGCGGATAATATCCATGTCCTGCCTGCAATTGGTGAGGACTGTAGGTTCGTAATAAAACCCATTTTCATCCCCTCCGCGCTTGCCGCCCGTCGCGACCGTTGCACCTTGAGCGATGGCACCACGGACCAGCTTGTCTGCCTTTTGATAACCGGCTTCATTGATAAGCGGTCCGTATTCCACTGACTCGTCTCGAAGCGGATCGCCATAGCTTGTCGCCTTCATGGCGACAGTAAGCTTTTCTGTGAATTCGTCTGCGATTTTATTCTGAACGTACACGCGCTCTACGCAATTGCAAACCTGCCCACTATTGATAATGCGCGACGCTTTGACCGCTTTCACCGCCAAGTCTATGTCGGCATCGGCCATAACCAGAGCCGGGGCTTTTCCTCCCAACTCAAGATTCACTTTCGTAATATGGTCGGCGGCAGCTCGCATGATGGCGGAGCCTGTCTGAACGCTTCCCGTAAAGCTTATTAGGCCAACACGAGGCGAAGAGGCAAGCGCGTGCCCCGCAACAGCTCCTCGGCCATGCACTACGTTGATGATGCCCGGCGGCACGCTGGCCTCCTGAAGAATCTGGCAAAATTTCACCGCGTTATGCGGCGTTTCTTCGCTCGGCTTGATAACGATAGTGTTGCCCGTCAACAGAGCTGGAGCGACTTTTCGAGCGATCAGGAAAAAGGGGAAGTTCCACGGCAATATGCCACCGACAACACCGATAGGCTGACGAAACAGCAGGATGGTCTCACCAGGCCGGTCACTCTCGAGGATTTCACCTTCAATTCGGCGAGCCCATTCGGCCATATAGTCGAAGTAGTCGGCGCTGAATGAAACCTCGACGCGCGCTAAACCCAGAATCTTGCCCTGTTCTTCGACAATTGTCCGGGCAAGCATATCACTTCGTTCCCGAATCTTGGCGGCGATAGAGTGAAGCACCTTTGCGCGCTCAACCGCAGGGAGCTTCCCCCACCCACGCTGGGCGATTTCAGCGGACGTGACGGCTTCATCCACCTCTTGCTTGCCGCTATCGGGGACCGTACAGATGACGGCTCCATTAGAGGGATTTCGCACCTCGATGCGATCCTTTCCGCTGAATGTGAATTCCCCGCTAATGAAATTGTCGTAGTGCTCCATGGAAAAATACCTCCCTGATTTAACGGATCCGCATATCCTCTAAAATTGGAATAGAGCCTGAGCAGTAGCCTGCGTCCACAAGAGTTCTATCAGGTTCGTCACCCGCATATACCCAGATCATCGCCATTGGCTTGTCCGAAGCGTTGAAGAAGCGGTGAGCACGCCCTTCTGGAACAAAAGCAGTATCGTAAGCGCTGAGCTTGTACTCGTGTCCCTGCACCTGGCAAAGAGCCTCACCGGTCACAATAGTGATTGACTCGTCGAACTGATGAACGTGGCATGGCAAAGAAGATCCCGGAAGAAAACGCCCGTACCCACCACAGATTCCGACCGCTCCGAATCGTTTTGCGAACAAATCACGAAAGACTGCTCCGTCCGCCAGTTCATAAGTTTCAATTGTCTCGAATCTCCGGAGATGCTCAGGCCCAGTGGAGTCAGCAGCAGCAAGATGCTCGATATTAAACGCTTGATCAGTAAAGGCTCGGGTCGGTTCCGGTTCCGCGAAAGTGGAATGAGCAATCATAACGGCATCCAGATCGTCATTCCGAACGCTGTGAGCAAGAAGAGCCGGAACATGAATGCTATCTAAAGGACCTAATCTGTATCTTCTGCCTTCAACAAACACCGTCGCATGTCCTTCGAGGATCGTGACAGCCTCGCTCACCTTATGCGTATGCGGTGGTAACGTCGCGCCAGGCTCAAAAGTCGCCGTCCCGGTGTAAAAGTTTCGCGCTCCACATGCGCTCGACACAAATGTGCGAAGCATCACGTTGGGTGGACTCTGTTCCAGTGGAGTGCAATGCCCGGAGATGATACCTTCCCGTCTTCCATGGAGGCTTAAATCGGACCACGCTTTCATATCTCTGACCGCACTTTCATACATCAGACCATCTGATGACACGATTGTAGACATGGAGATATAGTTTGTAAAACAATTTTGAGACGCGGATGCCAAAAACTGAGTTTGATCAGCGGCTCACCTCGAGAACCTCGTCACCTTCTCGTACCCAACTCGTCACATAATCAAGCGAGCCTGAACCGACTGGCCGGACAGTATGGATCCACCTCAAGACCGCCGCAAAGTGGAGGAAGCGAGCGACGGTCGAAGATTCCCCGATGAGACCGAAGGAGTGCTGCTCGACGATCTTGACCAAGGGACAAGAGACGGTCATCATGGCTTCTTACCATCTTTATTTGCGCTTCCTGATGCCATTCATAAGACACTCGTGGCACCTAAGTTGATTTCAGACCATCAGACCGATCTATACTTATTCCATGGCTGAAGACTTTCTGACTCCGGTAACAAGAACGACCCTTACGGCAGATATATGTCGCAAAATGGTGAGTCATCTCATCCGTGGGGATTGGCGCTCAGGTGAACGAATCCCCGCGGAACGTGAGCTTTGCCAAAAGTTAAACGTAGGTAGAGCCTCTCTTCGTGAAGCGCTCAAGGCCTTGGAAATTATGGGGATGATTGAAACCCGGCTTGGCGACGGTACCTACGTTTGCAAAAGATCGGAGTTTTTCTCTCGTCCACTGCTCTGGGCAATTACGAGCAGCTCAGAAGCAGAAGCGCATGAGCTTGTGGAGGCTCGCAGGTTAATTGAGGTGGAATTAGCTGGCATGGCTGCCGAGCGAATTACTCCAGAAAATCTGAAGCAATTGGGAGAGCATCTCGACGTGATGGAAAAGTCTAAAGGAAATCCATCGGAGTTTGCCCGGGCGGATATCAATTTCCATATCGCGATCGGACATGCCGCCCATAACAGTATTTTAATGAATGCGCTCCATCTTATTCGAAACTTGCTACAGCAATGGATTTCCAGCAGCCTTTCAATCGAAGGGGTTTCAGAAAAGGCATTGGAGCAACATAAACAAATCTTCCTGGCCATTGCAAAGAAAAATAGTGTTGCAGCGCGAGCCGCCATGCAGGATCACCTCAATGAGATGGCAAAATCTTTATTGGATGCTCAGCAGAAGCTCCATCCCGAAGGTTCGCCGATCAAGACCCCTTAGCATCTGTTTAGAAAATATTTAGTCACGTCATCTCGACCGGAGTCGCGCAGTTTTATCGCGCGGCGTAGTGGAGAGATCCCTGTATTTTCGTCTTGGTTCTTGCTCTTTCCCGTTCCTGACCGGTGCAATTCGTTCTAGGCTCTCAGTTTTCAAACAGATTCTTAGAAACAATCCACCCCTGCACTTCGACCTTGAATCCACCCGCTTTTATCATCCCGCGCCGAAGAGGCGCATCACGCGCAGCCACAGAGGGCTGCCGACGACCAGCTTTGGGGGCCAACTGGTTGCGCTCCTTCGCCCCCCGCTACCTCGATATCAAGCGTCTGACGCGGATCTTCAACTCGGCCATCGTATCCGCGGCGACCACACTGGGAGACGCGCCGCGTAGCGCTACAAGTACCTGCATATCGCTATCGACAACCACCTCTGGCTCGCCTGACGTAGCTCTAATCTCCTCGTATCGCCCGTATGACGATGTCTTGTCTAAACTGCGGCAACATCAACACGCTCCTGCCACCGCCTTTTACCGCGATTGCGGGAGAAGACTCGCCGGTGGTGGGCGAGTAGAGCGACACGTCGTAGCTGCCGGAAGGTAGGGTCAGTGCAAGACTCCCTTGGATCGCTTGCCCTGCTGCCGTGTCCATCAATTCGCGTGAGTCGGCCAGGTAAGCGATATAGTCTCGTCCTGATGCGGACATGCCCGAAACGGCTAAATTCGCAGGGTATTCGGCAATCCAGCCGTGATCAACTTTCGAGTGAACGAAGTCAAACGACGTCATGAACTCCGAAAGGTGCTGCATCCATGCACGAATTTCCCGCCGCGACGCGGTGGTCCCGCTCTCGCTGCCGACGGTGATCGAGAAATCAATGTAGTCGTAATGGCATCCGTTTAGCAACGCGGTCCATGCCCGCTTGCGATGGATCGTCCAGCCGGTTGTATCGCGATACATGCTCGCCGCATTGTCTTCATCGAGCACGGTCGGTTTAGGCAATGGATAGGTGGCTTTGCAAAACCCGGCAACCTGGTCCAACCTAAACTCTTTGGACATGAAGTTGCCCATGTCATAGACCCCTCCACCGAAGTGGGTGTTAGGTAATGGATGGTCATTCACGATGTCAAACGTTTTGTCCGCGAAACTGGCGTCCATCGGAAACACGTTCTCCGCACCATAGGTGAAGGCCTGTTGTCCTGATAGCAAGTGCGGACGTCCCAAGCGTCGCATCTCGTCTCGCATGACGAGCGCCATCTCCTTTTGCCATGCATCGACATCCGCCGCGGTTACATGCCCCGGAACGCCACCACCAGGCTCATTGCAAACCTCGAAGTACACGTTGTCGTATTCACTCGTTTCGTCAATGATCTTGCGGGCGTAGGCCTTCTGCCTGCGAACCAGCTCTGGGTCCTTGAGCGAAGTGTATTCTTGCCAGCCGATATTCCCCACATGCTGCTTGTTGTTCTCCGCACGGAAAGGGTTCAACGCCCACACGCTGTCCGCATAGGTATTGCTGAACAACGTCAACTCCACCACAATTCCTCTTTTGGATGCGGCATCTAAAAAGCGGTGCAGTCGCTCAAAATACTCAGGATTCCATAAATCCAGGTCGTAGATCGGTTCGCCGTCGAGCGCCTTGCCCGGGCCACTCCGCACAAATGGGGAGATATAGTCCGGAGATTCAGGCTTCATGGGAGAAGAAGGATTGCGCGCACTTTGCAGCTCACGAAAGAGCAGAAAGGTCCGCGTCATCGTCATCTTGTGCTCAGCCGCATCGTCCAGGTATTTCTTGAAATCAAACGGACGATTGACAACTGAACCGTAATGCTCGGTAGCTGTAATCAGTACGAGGGGCTTTCCTCGAAACAGCAGGTACTTTGGATTCTCAGGGTTGATTTTTACAGCATCCTGGGCTCGCACAAGGCCGCAGGTCGCAAATCCTAGTATGAGTGTCCACAGCCAAGTTCTCCGGCCCATCATTGGATGCCCTTTCTCGGTTCGTTATCAGATTCAAAGCCCTAGGAATCTCGCTCCAAGGCAGAAAAGATGGGCCCGAATAGAACCAAGAAATTTGGTAGCGGTTCCCATGGCTCACAGTTGAACGTCGTACTCTGCTGCGGCCAGAAGGCCTCCATCGACGATGTGCGTGATTCCGGTAATGCCGACTGAATCATCCGATACCAAATAAAGCGCAGCCTGAGCCAAATCTTCAGGCTTGAGAATCTTGCCAAGAGGAACGCGCGACAGGCGCTGTCGAATGTTTGCTTCGCCCTCCGGGCCGCTGCCGAGATGTTCCCGAAGCATCGGAGTATCCGTGATGCCCGGACACAAGCAATTGACGCGGATCTGATCTCTGCCATAGTCAAGCGCGAGCGATTTCGTCAGCAGTGCTATCGCTCCCTTGGAAGCGACATAAGCTGGCGTATTCAATTGCCCTACGCTGCTCGCGATGGAACCGGTGTTGAGGATAGCGCCACCGCCACCACGGCGCATATGCGGAACGACGTGCTTGATGGCAAGGAACACTGCTTTCAGATTGATTGATAGGACGCGATCCCACTCCGTTTCGGTGGTTTCTTCGAGCGGCTTCACTAGCACTACACCGGCGTTATTGAACAGGATGTCGATCCGTCCCCATCGGGCAACGGTATCCCCAACCATTCTGCTGACCTCGGCTTCGCTTGAGACGTCCGTACGATCAAAAAATGCCTCATCGCCTCCTTCGAGAATTTTCTTGCAGGTCTCTTCGCCGCCACGCTCGTCCACATCCACAACGACAACTTTGGCGCCTTCGCGCGCAAAGGCAATTGCACTCGCTCGGCCAATGCCACTTGCGGCACCCGTAACGATTGCTATTTTGGCGTCAAGCTTCATGCCGCGACCTTTGCCGCTGGTTCCAAAGTAGGATAAGAATCATAGCCATTAGTGAGGTACTCTTCATACCGTGAACCCGTCATCTTCGCCTCCTATCATTTTTAGCGTACGACCGCGCTAGCATGCCATCAGACCGATCTTGGTAAACTCATCCATTCTTTATGGGGGGTGAGACCGACGCTCGCTGGGTCCCGAGACCCCATCATTTTTTTGTCATCACTGCTCTGGATGGAGAGCATTTTTGAGAAATTCGATGTAAATGCCCCAGTCCGAAGGCACCATGCCGTGGCCACCCTCATGCATGTAATAGCTGAGATCATGGAAGATGGGCTGTTTGGCGTCGGGCCAGACCGAGGTTCCCAAATCTTCTTTGCCAAGTAGCTTATAGACTGGGCCAGCGGCCGCAGCGGCCAGAAATTCTCCTTTGGGATCCGACCAGTAGTCGGTACTGCCGGTCTGCAGCAGCAGGGGGCGGGGAGCGATCAGCGCTATCAGCAGATTGGCATCCATGGGCGCCTTATCGGGGAAGCCACCGTACTTCGCGTAGTTTGCCGCAAACTGATAGGGATAGCGGGTGGGAGCGGTAAGGTGCGCGATCGTCTCGCCGTAGTCGCGGCGGCTGAGAGCAGCACCACCCTCGCCCGAACAACTTGCGATCACGGCAGCGAAGCGTTGGTCGTGCGCTCCGGCCCACATAACGGTCTTCCCCAGGCGGGAGACGCCGTGGATCGCGACACGCTTTGCATCGATGCTCTTGTCGGTTTCGAAGTAGTCCTCGACACGGCTCATGCCCCAGGCCCAGGCGGCGATGGAGCCCCAGTCATCCGCCGCTCGATCCGTCTGCCCGGGCTTCAGGTAGCGAGCGCGAACGCTGTTAGGAAACCCGTCAAGATAGTCGGGCTCGATGTCGCCGTAGTAGTAGGTCGCCACACCAAAGCCGGCATCGAGCAGGTCCTGGGCGTTGATCCGGCCGTGTCCGCCGCCCGCCGGCGGTGTTATCCGAGTATTCGTCTTGGGGTCCCAGACGGTCTCGGGTTTAATGCCGGGATCATCGACCGCATTCTGCACAGCGCCAAAATTGATACTAAAGAACATCGGCACCGGCTTGCTGGCTGCAGCGGGGAGATAGATGAGCAGATCGATCGATGGGCCGGTCTTGTCCTTGTTCAGATAGATGGTGACCTGTTTGCGAATTGCCTTGCCGTTGAGTGCCGGTGTTCCCTTATCGACGATCTCGAAGCTCTCATTCGAAGGTCTCCCCGGTGCTCGACCATATTGCTGGGTCTCGAACATCGTGACGATCTCCGGGCGGCGTTTGGAGTACCAGTCCCGGGCATCGCGGACGGGCTTTCCATTGTTCAGCTTGAGAGGGTCGGGCAATGAGTAGGTCCCAACCTTCGCCTCGTCATAATTGACGGGAATGTCGGCGACGACACTGGGGGAAGACTTTGATGTCGGAGGCGGTGTCTGTGCCTGCAGGATCAGCGTGGGGCTGATGAGAAAGAACGCCAGGAGCGGCTCTCTTAGGGTCATGGGAAATTGCCTCAAGGGTCGTGGAGAGATTGGGATTGTTTTATAGGGAAATCAGTTGACACTCGAAACACTAGAGTCGCCGTAGTGTCTTGTCAAGATGCATCGGCCAGGAGCCGAACCGGCCTCGAAAGATAAATCTTCCCATCCGTTCACTTCAGGCATAAGATGCCATTCGATAAGACAGGTGGCTCGTATGTTGAAGTCTTTGCTCGTCTTTCCTCTGCTTCTGCTCTTCGCTTTTTCCCCCCAGCAGCCGGCTGCTACTCCTCCTGCTACTCCTTCTGCAACTCCTGCACCGTCGGCTATCCCCCCTGAAGCTGTCCATGTGGTCAACCCGGTAAAGCCCACGCCCGAGTCCCAGGCCCAGGCCAAAAAAATGTACGGGTACGACTGCGCCGTTTGTCATGGAGAGAACGGCAACGGCAAAGGCGACCTCGCTGCCGACATGAAGCCTCCCCTGAAGGACTACACCGATCCCGCCGCCTTGAAAGATCTGACTGACGGAGAGCTCTTCTACATCATTAAGAACGGCAAAGGCCAGATGACCAGTGAAGGCGACCGTACAAAGCCGGAGGTCATCTGGAACATGGTGATTCTGGTGCGCTCGTTTGCCAAAAAGTAACGCCGCCCGCCAAAAAGTAACGCCGCCGCCATCGGACCTCATATTTCAGCGCTCTCAGGCGATACCCCGTCGTTTGCGATCCGCTTTTCCTCCTTTTCCACCTCTCTCCACAGCTCCGCGCCTTGCCCCAGTCCTTCAGTGCGCCTACCCTCAAACAGTGCCCTTGCCCACTGCTGCAAACCCCGCCATCTCCGCGCTCCGGCTCGAACTTCCACAGCCAAAGCCCTGATTTCCAGCGCCGCCTTTTGTGAATGGCCTGTAAACAGGGGTATTTGCACAGATAACACAATAGGTTGTGCTTTATACTTGACAGACCCTACCGGCGGCGGTACTTTTGCCACTGCGCCGCTCCAGAACATTCGGTTCGGGTTCCCAGTTTTCGCTCTGCATCGACGCCGCCGGAGCCGGATTTGCCCCGGATTCATATCCAGCGTCGACAGTGCCGTTTCACCCTCGTTCACGCGGTTCGTTCCGTGAGCCAGAAGCTAAGTTTCATCATCAAATTAGAAGGAGCACTTCCCCATGGCCACCATTCCCACCCAGACCGCCAAGAGCACCAAAACTTCCGCCCCCGCTCCATCCCAGACGTCTGCCAAATCCGGTTCCAAGGCTCCTGGCCTGTCCTTCAGCCGCCACTTTACCCGTCCCGGCGTCTCCCCCTTCGACGAGATCACATGGGAGTTCCGCGACGCCATCATCCAGGACTTCAAGGGCAAGGTCATCTTCGAGCAGAAGAATGTTGAAGTCCCCGCCGACTGGTCCATGACCGCCACCAACATCGTGGCCTCGAAGTACCTCCACGGCCTCATCGGCACCGACGAGCGCGAGTCCGGTGTCCGCGCCCTGATTACCCGCGTCGCCGAATCCATCCGCGACTGGGGCCTCCGCGACGGCTACTTTGCGACCGCCAATGATGCTGATGTGTTCTTTGCCGAGCTGACCCACCTGCTCCTCAACCAGAAAGTGGCATTTAACTCGCCTGTCTGGTTCAACGTCGGCTGCGACCGCCTTGAGCCCAACTCCGACGCCCAGAACTGGCACTGGAACGCCACCACCGGCAAGGTCGAGTTCTCCGTCACCGGCTACACCCGCCCGCAGTGCTCCGCCTGCTTTATTAATTCGGTGAACGACTCCCTCGACAGCATCCTCACCCTGGCCAAGACCGAGGGCATGCTCTTCAAGTGGGGCTCCGGCGCTGGTTCCAACCTGAGCAGCATCCGCGGCAGCATGGAGACCCTCTCCGGCGGCGGCACCGCCAGCGGCCCGCTCAGCTTCATGCGCGGCTTCGACGCCTTCGCCGGCGTCATCAAGTCCGGCGGCAAGACCCGCCGCGCCGCCAAGATGGTCATCCTCAACGTCGACCATCCCGACATCAACGACTTCATCCAGTGCAAAGTCTCCGAGGAGAAGAAGGCATGGACGCTCGTGCAGGCTGGCTACGACGGCAGCGGCCCCGACTCCGAGGCCTACAGCTCTATCTTCTTCCAGAACGCCAACAACTCCGTCCGCGTCAATGATGAGTTCATGGCCGCGGTCGAAGCCGATGGCACCTTCAACACCCGCACCGTCAAAGACCGCAAGCCGGTCAAGGAATACCGTGCCCGCGACATCATGCACAACATCGCCGAAGCCACCTGGCAGTGCGGCGATCCCGGCATGCAGTACGACACCACCATTAACCGCTGGCACACCAGCAAGAACACCGCGCGCATCAACGCCTCGAACCCCTGCAGCGAGTACATGTTCCTCGACGACTCCGCCTGCAATCTAGCATCTTTTAATTTGCTTAAATTTCTTACCCCCGGCGGCCAGTTCGACATCCCCGCTTACCGGCACGCTATCGGCATCCTCACCACGGCGATGGAGATCATCGTCGACGCCGCCGGTTACCCCACCGAGCAGATCTCCAAAAACTCGCACGACTATCGCCCCCTCGGCCTCGGCTACGCCAACCTCGGCGCGCTCCTGATGGCCTTCGGCCTCCCCTACGACTCCGATGCCGGCCGAGACTTCGCCGCCGTCCTCACCGCCATCCTCTGCGGCGACTCCTACTGGCAGTCCTCGCGCATCGCCGAAACCTGCCCCGCCCTCGGCGCCGCCACCCCGCTCACCCAGCAGGCTGAGATCGCCGGCGGAGCCTGCCCCGGCTTCTACGTCAACCGCGAGCCCTTCCTCGACGTCATCCGCATGCACCGCGCCGAGGTCAACAACATCGGCAAGTCGAAGACCAGCGCCGAGCCATTCTCCGTCCCCCAGCTCGACCAGCTCATCGAAGCCAGCCGCCACGCCTGGGACGGTGCACTCGCCCACGGCGAAAAGCACGGCTACCGCAACTCGCAGGTCACCGTCCTCGCCCCCACCGGCACCATCGGCTTCATGATGGACTGCGACACCACCGGCATCGAGCCCGATCTCGCCCTCGTCAAATATAAGAAGCTCGTCGGCGGCGGCATGATCAAGATCGTCAACAACACCGTCCCCTCGGCGCTCATCAAGCTCGGCTACACCGAGGACCAGGTCAACGCCATCGTCAGCTACATCGACGCCACCGGCACCATCGAGGGCGCGCCCGCCATCAAGCCCGAGCACCTCGCCTGCTTCGACTGCTCCTTCAAACCGTCAAAGGGAACCCGCAGCATCCACTACATGGGCCACATCAAGATGATGTCCGCCACCCAGCCCTTCCTGAGCGGAGCCATCTCGAAGACCGTCAACCTCCCCCAGGACGCGACTGTCGATGACATTGCGGAGGCCTATCTCGAAGCCTGGCGTCAGGGCCTCAAGTCCGTAGCCATCTACCGCGACAACTCCAAGGGCTCGCAGCCTCTCAACGTCTCCGCCAGCGACGGCAAGGCGCAGAAGCAGGCCTCAGCCGTAGCGCCCGCAGCCGCAGGCTCGATCGAGATCGAAGAAGCCGTTGTCGCCGCCAAGGCCGCTGCACAGGCCCGGATCACCGCGCTCGAAACCCAGCTCAAGACCATCACCGAAGCCTCGCTGCACAACTCCGACTCGGCCGATGCGCAGTCTCCACCCCGCGCCGTCCGTCACCGCCTGCCCGCCGAGCGTGCCTCGGTCACGCACAAGTTCGGCATCGCCGGTCATGAAGGCTACATCACCGTCGGCCTCTATCCCAACGGCCAGCCCGGCGAGATCTTCATCCGCATGGCCAAAGAGGGAAGCACCGTCTCCGGCCTCATGGACAGCTTCGCCACGGCCATCTCGCTTGCTCTCCAGCACGGCGTCCCACTCAAGGTGCTCTGCGAGAAGTTCGCCCACACCCGCTTCGAGCCCAGCGGCTGGACCGGCAACACCGAGATCGGCTACGCCAAGTCGATCATGGATTACATCTTCCGCTGGATCCAGATCCGCTTCCTCAGCGGCCACCAGTTCGACCTCTTCGCCGGCCTCGCTCCGCACACCGAGGGCAGCGTCCCCGTCGAAGGAACCGTCAACAGCCCGGCCAACACCGTCATCCCCAACCTCACCGCCGCCGCCGAAACCGGTTATAGCGCCGACTCCTTGTCGTCCTCCGGCAATTCGTCGACTTCATCCGGTAGTCCTTTGTTGTCATCCCGCAGCGCAGCGGAGGGATCTGCGGTTTCTGGTTCCACCGACAACTTCTACACCACCACTCCGCCCCAGCAGGGAATCGCCCCCGATTCTTCTTTATCGTCCGGCGATTCTTTGTTGTCATCCCGCAGCGAAGCGGAGGGATCTGCGGCTGATTTCCCAGCCACAGAAGACCGCGGCATCTACCACGCCGCCGACGCCATGAAGTCGATGTACGACATGGGCGACGCCCCCTCCTGCGCCACCTGCGGAGCCATCATGACCCGCAGCGGCTCCTGCTACCGCTGCATGAGCTGCGGCAGCACCAGTGGCTGCAGCTAACAGTTGTGCCAAGTCTATTTATAGAAAAAGCTTCGCGATTTCAGCGAAGCTTTTCTATATAGTTTTAGACCAATTAGAAAGGAAAATTAATCACTCATGGCGATGAAGAAGAATGGAGTGGGAAGAAAGAACTCCACTGGGACTAGCCGTAAGACTGAAGAAATTTTGAACGTAGTTAGTAATCCCCTAATTTTCGTCAGCCATGACAGTAGAGATGCAGAATTAGCAGAAGCGTTCAGCAAGCTCTTGAGCAGTATTAGTGCCGGGATGCTGAAGTCATTCCGTTCATCCGATAAGAAGGGAACGGAAGGTATTGAGTTTGGGGTCGAGTGGTATCCGGAAGTTATGTCAAAGATCGACTCTGCTTCTGACGTTGTATGTTTACTCACGCCTAGAAGCCTTGAACGACCATGGATTTTATACGAAGCTGGTGTCGCGAAAGGGAAAATGAATACCCCAGTGTATGGGGTCGCAATTGGAGTTTCGTTATCAAAAGCCGCAAGTGGACCTTTTGCCCAGTTCCAGAATTGCGGCGAAGATGCTGACTCGCTCACTAAGCTCGTCTTGCAGCTTATGTGTAGGGTGAGTGGAGCTGAGCCAGACAAAGATACCGTAAGAATGCAAGTTGAGGCTTTCAAGCAGAAGGCGAGTGTCTTGACGAAGGGGCTTGAGCATACTACTAAACCGGGTAAGCCAGACAGCGCGGAAGTTGAGGGATCCTCTGTTGCAAAGCTATTTGAAGAAGTCAAGGTCATGTTTCGCGATCTTCCGATGCGAATGGACGAGCGCTCGGAGAGAATAAATCATCGTCGCTCGCGCATGTTCCATCCTGAAATGATGTTTGAAATTGGGCATATGTTAGGTGGCGATGGGGAAAATGGGATTGGCATACTAGTTCTCGCGAGTACATTTCGAGATGAGCTGCCATGGCTTTATGAGCTTGGGGTACAGGCATATCGCGCTATGAACACGGATCGACCGGAAAATGCACGAGATTCTTTACGGCAGTTCTCTCGAGCATGTGAGCTTGTCGGCCATCATCCCATTTTTCGCGATATGATACGCAATCGAGAAATCCATATAGTGATTCGAGAAATGGATACTTACCTTGACCGCCTTATAAAGCGCCCAAGATCCCCCAAGTTGGAGCCAACGCCGCCTGTGAAAAAGAAGCTCGAACCGTAGGTCTAAGTCTGCGCAGGAAACCGCCTTGCTTAAGGGCACGGCTTCAGCCGTGCCACAACCCCCTCCCCCGCCAAGGGGCTTTAGCCCCTGAGGTACGCCCCGTTACAATCGCCGTATGGCGATCCCCGCCCGCACATTCTGCCCCCCAAGAGTGACTTTACAGGCTGCGGGAGAATGCTCTTTGACTCAGCGAAGATTGCCCTCAGGGGCTAAAGCCCCCTTATAAGGGGAGCTTTTACGGCACGGCTGAAGCCGTGCCCTTAAGCAAAACATTTGTTACTTCCAGCCTGTAAAACCCTCCGAGGTATGCACCGTTACAATCGCCGTATGGCGATTCCCAGCAGAGCATCACGCCCCGGAACCTTCTTCGTCACCAGCGGAACCTACAACCGCCGCCGCCTCTTTCAAGTCCAACGCAACGCCGAACTCCTCATCGAAACCCTCCAGCACTACCGGTCCGAAGGACACTACAAACTCCACGCCTTCGTCGTCATGCCCGACCACATCCACCTGCTCCTAACCCCGCAGGAAACCCTCGAACGCACCATCGGGCTCATCAAGGGAGGCTTCTCCCACCGCCTCGCCTCCAAGCTCCCCGTCTGGCAACGAGGTTTCACCGACCACCGCATCCGCGATGCGGAAGACTTCGAAATCCGCCGTACCTACATCCACCAGAACCCCGTTCGCGCCAATCTCTGCGAGATGCCGGAAGCTTACCCCTATTCCTCGGCAATCCACAAGACATGTCCAAATGAGTACCTCAGCGGCTAAAGCCGCAACCGCTGACAAATCTCTTGCGGCACGGCTGAAGCCGTGCCCTTAAGCAAACCAACAACCTGGGCGGCTTCCCGCAAAGGCAGATAATGCTCACAAAACATTAGCGAGACGTCTCTCCTCCATACTTTAGGAGATAGATTCGAGCCCGGTTTGAGCGAGTCGCCCGTTCTCAGTTAGGATTTGAAGGTAGGCAAAGGAGAATGTTGAGATGAGTTCGTCACGTGAGTCGGTGTTGGATCGTTGGTGGCCCCTGCTGTTGATTCTTTTTGGATTGCTCTTCGTCACATTCCTGGTGACGTTTTCGCCGCTGGGGTGAACAAGAGGTGCGGCGCCCGCCGTGCCTTTTTTATTCGTGACAGGCGGCCTGCTCATGGCTGCCCAGTCCCTTCCCGTCGTGCCTTCATAAAATTCCTTGCCAGTTCCCCTGTGCCCATAGCATCATCAATGCGCGCTTTCTCTCCCCGATTTCGGCGCACGGGCCTCTGCTCGAAGATGAGCGCAGAAATCCAGACACTGGAGAGCAACATGAAGCGAATAAGCTACGGGCTCACACTCTCAATCGCGGTTATTCTGGTCACCACCACGGCTTTTGCTGCTACGCGCCAGTGGCAAAGCGGCAAACTGCTCGACACCGAGCAGCAGAAGATCACCGACGGCAGCACGACCCACTACAACACCGACTCCCAGAAGAAGAGCAAGAACGGCAAGACCAACTACTCGGAGAACGGGACCGCAACCACCACCGACAACACCGACACCTACGAGGTCTACACCATTCAGGGGCCGGAGAAGACCTACATCGCTCGCGAAAAACTGCTCTTCCCCTGGTCGAAGCCCGCGAACGTAACCGTCGGAGCCGAGCTGAAATTCGCCATCGATGGCCGCAAGCTCATCATCCTCGACGAGGACCAGAAAGAGCACAAGGCCTCAATCGTCAAGACCAGTCTCAACCACGCCAACTGAGACGTTCGGGGAACGCCGTCCGACCCCGCCGATTTATTTGCTGACAATCAGCAAAGCCGCTCCATGTTTCGGCAGCGTTCTGGAGAAGACTCCTGTCTGATGCCCCAGATCTTTCGCCTGCCACACATCGCGCACCTTCGCCCCGCTCCCGAAGCCAATCTCCGCAAGATTGACCGAGACATCCCGCACGCTCCAGCTCCGGTTAAACAGCCCGACCGCGACGCGACCTCCGCTTAGCGGCTTCGTCCACACATCGAGGTCGCCGCTCTCGTACAGCCGATCGCCCTGCTTGCCCAGCGCATCCTGATCGATGGCGATGGCGTCCTTGTTCATCAGCAGGCTCTTGTCCGCCTCCGTCATCTTGCTTAGGTCGTTGCCCGCCAGCAGCGGAGCGGCCAGAATCACCCATAGCGTCATGTGCGTCCTGTATTCGTTCTCGGTCATCTTGCCGTTGCCGATCTCCAGCATGTCCGGATCGTTCCAGTGTCCCGGCCCCGCATACTTCGACAGCCCCGCCTGGCTGAACCCGATGGCGATCATCCGCCCGTACGAGTCGTCGATGTCGTCGGTCGTCCGCCACATATTCGCGCCCAGCTCCGGCCCCCACTTCCACGGCTGATCGACCCCATACTGGCAGAGGCTATACAGAATCGGTCGCCCGGTAGCCTTCAGTGCGTCACCCATCTTGCGATAGGCAGCGATCATCAGCTTGTTCGCCGCATTCGGATCGTTCGGATGCTCGGCCCGCGCCTTATTCATGTCGCCCTGAAACGAGCAGAGATCGTATTTCAGAAAATCGACGCCCCACGCGGCATACATCTTTGCGTCCTGCGCCTCGTGGCCGAGACTGCCCGCATATCCTCCGCAGGTCTTCGCTCCCGGCGAAGAGTAGATTCCGAACTTGAGTCCCTTGGAGTGGATGTAATCGCCCAGCGCCTTCATATCCGGGAAGCGCTCATTCGTATGCAGAACGCCCTGCGCATCGCGTTTGCCCTGCCAGGTGTCGTCGACGTTCACATAGATATAGCCCGCATCGCGCATTCCGGTGCTGACCAGCTCATCCGCCGCGGATCGGACATCGGCGTCGGTCACATGCCCGGCGAAGTGGTTCCAGCTATTCCAGCCCATCGGCGGCGTGGCGGCAAGTGTCGTCTGGCTATAGGCGGGAATCGCAGAGAAGATAAGGGCGCAGAAGAGGCTGGCGAAGATACGCATTTAAAGAGGCTCCTGAAAGCGATTACAAAACGCACCTAAGCATACAACCTCGAAGGCGCTCGCACCTCATCGCCACCTCTCGTACTTGCTTTTAATCTTTGTCGATATCGGTTTTTCCTGGCGTAGCAGAAGATTCACCCTGCTTCGCTATTGCTGCCGCAGCCCGAGCTTCGCTGTCCTTCGCTTTCGCAGCGTAGTATAACTTCCGCTCTTCCAGGCTACTTCCACCGACCTGGTAATCCTGCTGTTGCTGTTGCTGTTGTTGTTGTTGCTGTTGTTGTTGTTGCTGTTGTTGCTGTTGTTGTTGTTGCTGTTGCTGTTGTTGTTGCTGTTGTTGTTGCTGTTGTTGTTCGGACATAAGCTACTCCGACTTTTTCAGATTTGACACCTCTGTAATCTGTGAAGCATTCCAAACCGTCTTTCCATTCCCAATCATGACCTCCGTGCGAACTCCCAGGAGCTGGTTTCGTGACGGCGGCAAAGTGGTGATATATGTGTCGCTGATTGACTCCCCTGCCTCGATCCATCCATGCCGCGTAAATATGGGGAGGACAACGATCTCTTCCGTAAACGTGTCGAAGGTACCATTCTCGGCTGGAACCAGCCAAAGCGCATAGATGACAACCCCGCTGCCCACCTGTTGGATGGGAATCAGCGAGAGGCCCACGTTCTTGGCCTTGCACTGTCCATTGAAATAAAATACGCCCGGCCGCTCGCCGATACTGCCGGATAACTCAATCTCCAGCCTCGTGCGAAACGTGCGACCGCGAACGTAGTTCAGATAGGTCCAGGCTCCCGCCACTACGATTGCGAAGCCTTTGAACAACTCATCGGCAACGTCGAACTTGGAACTCTCTACAAAAGCGCCGGGGAAGAATGCAGGAACAAGCATCGCTGGAACCAGCCTTCATGGTGCGAATTTGGGGTACGTGTGGTCAGGATCATACCCCCACCAGCTCCGCATAGACAAATTCGTCCAATCTCATTTTGAGAGGGACATGAACGCTGCAATCAACGTGTCATGCGGAATGCCTTCGAACAGGTTCTTGAGCGCTGCACTTAAATCCTGCAGATATCTCGACACTCCTGCAAAATCTTCCTTCCCCATTGGGTGGAAGAGCTTTTCAAGCCGTGCCGCTCTCATGGCTGCGTCGTACTGGTCGTCTTCGCTGAGCAACTCCGCTGCCTGAAGAAAAAAGGTTCGCCACTCTTCGCCCGTTGTCGTCGCCTTCCGGCTCCGCTCTGAAAGATAGGAGTGGTAGGCAATCGCAGTCGGAGAGCAAAGAAAGTCCTGGACCACCTTCTTTTCGGGCGAAATATCCACGTAGCGTGAATACGTCTTGAGCTTTCGCTGCACCTTGTCCTGTTGGGAGTAGATGGCGCCCTTCACCATGATTCCTCGCAACGAAGCAATCAGGGTGGCAGTATCGACCTTCACTTTTTGCGTAGCCTGGAAGTCGCTTGTGCTCACCTTTTTCGAGTATCTGAAGGCAAGGAAACTATTGACCAGGGCGATCAGTGAAACTCCCAGCGACAGAAATGGGAGGAAATGGGAGGGTTGCATGGCAAAGCTCTCCTTCGTGGCTACTGTGGATGGAAGTGTAGCCCCATAGATTCCATCGAGTCCACGGCTTTTATCCGGCTACTGCGATGGTGGTGAAATAAGCACACAACGTGTAGGTTATTGATTGAAATGGAACCACGGAAATGGAGTGAGTTTCCGCTTAGCGTCTCCATCTTCGAAGTGTTCAGGAAGAACCCATGCCGATCCACGCCTACCGCGATCTCAAGCCGAGCCCCGAAGCCGAAGCCATCTATCTCCGCTGGCTCTCGCATCTCGACGGCGAGTTCACCCGCCTGCAATCGGTCGACCGGCGCTCCGAGATCGTCCGCGACGAACTCCACCAGATTTATCTGGGCCGCCCTCATAGCCGCAGCCTCTCCGTCCATCTTGCCACCGAACTCGCCACTAACGTCCTCGCCGAATCCTTCGATCCCCGCAACGCCACCCTCGAGCCTGAATACTACGGCGACGTCGATCCTGCCCGCTACGCTCCCCGCAAGCCTCTCATCTGGTTCTGGCAGATGTTCGACCGCTCTCCGCTTGGCCTCAACCACTGGCTCGGCTTCCGCTTCCGCGACATGCTCGGACGGCACATCTTCCACCATCTCGGCGAAGGCGTGAAGATCTTCCACAACGTCGAGTTCACCTTCGGCTACAACCTCACCATCGAAGACAACTGCACCATCCACAAAAACGTTCTGCTCGACGACCGCGGCGGCATCATCCTGCACGAAGGCACCAGCATCTCCGACTACGCAAATATCTATAGTCACACCCACGACATCAACACCCAGGCCGACGTCACCAGCAAGCCGACCGAACTCGGTCCCCGCGCCCGCGTCACCTACCATGCAACCGTCCTCGCCGGCTCGAATATCGGCGAAGACGCCATGCTCGGCGCTATGGGTGTAGCCACTCGCGCCGTCCCCCCGGAGAGCGTTTCTGTCGGGATTCCTGCCCGGGTGAAGCGCGGGAAAGCCGCGCCTCCGATAAGCTAAGAGGATGAATCAGGAAGTTGTACTTGTTCTCTTTAAGGTGGTCGTCCTTGTCCTTGCCTTCAGCGTGCACGAGTGCGCCCACGCGTGGACTGCATGGAAGCTGGGCGACCCCACGGCCATGATGTTGGGCCGCGTCACACTGAACCCGCTCAAGCATCTGGATCCGTTGGGTTCGGTGTTCATGCCGCTGCTGGCCCTGGTCTATAACTGGCCGCTGATCGGCTGGGCCAAGCCTACGCCGGTGACGGCGCGCAACTTCAAGAACTACAAGCGCGACGACATCCTGGTGACGCTTGCCGGTCCGGCCAGCAACCTGGCCTCAGCCTCAGTTGCCCTGATTCTTCTGATCATTATTAAGCACGTTACCGCAAGCGGCCTGGCAGCGGTAGCGACGGCAGTGGCCATGGCGTCGAATGTTAAGGGCATCCCCACCGTTGGTCTTCCCACATTGTTCCCGGTGGCGTTGTTCCTTTATTTCGTGGTACTTATCAACCTTCTGCTGTTCATCTTCAACCTGATTCCCATTCCCCCGCTCGATGGAAGCCACATCCTGCGGCATTTTCTGCCGTACAAAGCGGTGCAGTTGTACGACCGGATGGGAATGATCGGGCTGATAGTCCTGTTCCTGATCGGCGGGAGCTTCATCTTCACCGTCTTCGTCGACCCCCTGCTGCGGACCTTCAACCATCTTCTCTTCACGCTCTAAGCGCCGCCTTTTCGCCGCCTCATCATGTAACCTTGGGTCTGATTGCAATGACTGAAAACACCTCGATCACTCCCCGCCGCCGCGTCCTCAGCGGTATGCGTCCCACGGGCCGTCTGCATCTCGGCAACTACGTGGGCGCACTCTACAACTGGGTGAAGCTCCAGCACGAATATGAGTGCTACTTCTTCATCGCCGATTACCACGCGCTCACGACAGGCTATGCCGACACCTCCGGACTGAAAGACGATATCCATCAGGTTGCGTTGGATTTCCTCTCGGCCGGGCTCGACCCCGCGCTCTGCACTATCTTCGTCCAGAGCAAGGTTCCCGCTCACTTTGCGCTGAATGATCTGCTCGGCATGATCACGCCGCTGACCTGGCTGGAGCGTGTGCCTACCTACAAGGACCAGCAGGAGCAGCTTCGCGAGAAGGACCTGGCTACCTTCGGCTTTCTTGGTTATCCTCTGTTGCAGTCCGCCGACATTCTTATCTATCAGGCGGACTATGTGCCGGTGGGGCAGGACCAGATCGCGCACGTCGAGCTGACCCGCGAGGTCGCCCGCCGCTTCAACCAGTTCTATCCCGGCAACTTCCATCTCAACCCCGGCGCTGCGCCGTGGGAGATGCCCACTATCGAGGAGAAGGCGCGCAAGCTGGCCAAAGACCCGCATAAGACGACCTTCAGCCCGCATGAACTGCAACAGGCGGCGCTCCAGACGAAGAAGCTCTCCGGCTTTGGCCGTACTGAAGTTTTGCCTGAACCTCAAGTCTTGCTGACGCCTTCGCCCAAGCTGCCGGGCACCGATGGGCGCAAGATGTCGAAGAGCTATAAGAACACTATCCTGCTCTCCGATCCCGAACCGGAGATTCGCGCCAAATTGAAGACAATGGTCACCGATCCGGCCCGCATTCGCCGCGAAGATCGTGGCAACCCCGATGTGTGTCCAGTCTTCGACCTGCATAAAGTCTTCTCGACCGAAGAGACCCAGCAGAAGGCACGCGAAGGCTGCACGACCGCCGGTATAGGCTGCATCGAGTGCAAGGGCTGGCTCGCCGATGCAGTCGTCAGGGAACTGGCTCCGATTCGGGAGCGCCGCCGCCACTTCGAAGCCAACCCCGGCGAAGTCGATGCCATCCTTGCTGAAGGCGCAACCAAAGCAGCGGCACGTGCCGCCATTACCATGCAGCAGGTACGCTCTGCGGTAGGTCTCGAATAACCATGTCCGACGAAATCCTCCATCCCGAAGCCACGCCGGAGCAGCCGGAAGAGACTCCGCACCAGGAAACAGCCGAGTCGGTCGTCCTAACGGAGGCGGCAGATTCAGAGGTCGCAACGCCGGAGCCTCACGCGCCGTTCGCGCTGGAGCCGCGGCCAGTCCCGCCCGCGCCGCCGGAGCCGAAGCGTCCCTCTGCGGCGAAAGAGGAAGCTTCGCAGTCGCCATTCTCGGTTACCGTGGGGCAGGTCTACGACGGTCCGCTCGACCTTCTGCTCGACCTCATTCGCAAGCAGAATATCGATATCTACGACATTCCCATCGCCCGCATTACCAGCCAGTTTCTGGACTACACGCATCAGCTCAAACAGACCGATGTGGATGCTGCCGGCGAGTTCATCTACATGGCCTCGTTGCTGATTCATATCAAGTCGAAGACACTGTTGCCGCGCGACCCCAGCGATGTTCTCAGCGCGGACCCGGAAGACCCGCGGCGCGAGCTGGTGGAGCGGCTGCTCGAACACGAGCGCTTCAAGGCGGCCGCGCAGATGCTGATGCAGAAGCAGCAGATTGAAGAGGCCACCTGGTCCAATCCCGGCATCCGCGAGTTCAAAAACGATGCGGGGGCCGAGCGCGAGATTGCCGCTGATACCGTCGATCTGGTTCGGGTCTTTCAGGATATTTTGAGCCGACTGCGTGAGCGGCCCGTCCTCAACGTCGATGAGGAGTCGGTCACGGTCGCGCAGATGATCGACTATGTGAAGCGTCGTCTGGTCATGGAAGACAAGCCAGTCAGCCTGCGCCGCCTGCTGCACAACACGCATACGGAGCGCGCCCTGATCTGCATGTTTCTGGCGATGCTGGAGCTGGTCCGGCTACAGGCCGTGCTATTGCATCAACCGATCCAGCAAGGCGACATTCTCATCAAGAAGACGGACAACTTCGACGCCGTCTTTGCCGATCAGCAGCAGGCGCGGGACGACTGGCGCTAAGTGGTTCCAAAGCAGCCACACTCACAAATAAAAAGAGCTACGCCCAAAAGAGAGCTACGCTAAAATAAAGCTGCACGCCAAAATACAGCTCCACCCCAAAGCATTGTCATCCTTCGCCGCAGGCGGAGGACCTGCTTTCCTCTCTGGGCACATTATGTTTGGACTGGCCCAGTGCCACGGCAAGAAGAAACCATCGCTATGGATTCGGCGTACTGGCAGGCATGACGGCCAGCGCAAAGGCGAAGACCGTGCCTCCAGGAATGTACACGTTGTGGCCCTGGGCGCTGAACGAAGCTGACGCCGGCTTGCGGATGTCGCTGCTGAAGTTGACACCGGGAATTGCGTTCGCCTGCGAGAAGACTCCGGTTGGTGGAGTTGGCTTGCTCTTCGGATGATCGTTGTGACGCTTCGGCCGCCCTGCGATCTCCGAACCTTGATAACCCTGTCCCGGTGGGGTTCCGGTCATTCCCGCGCCGACTCCAACGCCCGGCGTGGTCCGGTCAGCAGGCGCGGAGACGATGGCCGGATCGAGCAGGTTGGGAGGCTGGCCGATCCAGAGGACCGTTGCCTTGATTGAAATCTGACGGCCGTTCTTCAACTGAGCCTTGTCGAAGGTAACGGTGATCGCGGAGTCGCTCTTGCTGACGGATGACTGAACCGTGTCTACATGGCCCAACAGCCGGCTGCTGGGCTCAAGGTCGACGCCGTCGGCAACATGGAGCTTTACCTCCGGCCTGGCCCCGACGGCATCGCCCTCCTTCACCTTCCCGGCATCGAGATTCTTGTCCAGTGTGGCGCGGACTCCAACCAGATGGATGCTTGCTGCGGGTTGGGCGGCAGCGCTGGCTGCGGCAGTGGGCGTCGTCTGGGCGGTGGCCATGATCGAGAGCGTCAGATAAACGGCCAGATATCTCCAGAATTGCAGGCTGCCTATGTTCATATGCTGTTTCCTCACCTCATCGTCACCTTATCCTCGCCGCCATCTCCGACTGCTCATGCCGGAGTCTTTTTTGCGTGCCCATCATACGGCCCCTCGGTGAATTCTGCGGCCTTCGGAGCAGAGAGATGCGGAAGCCGCTGCGCTTTGCGGCAAAAAGAAACCCACGTCCTTAGCGTGCAAAATTTCGCCACTTCAAAAGTGTTCTGAAAGAATAGCTTCGTAAATCCCCGCTGTCTCTTCGTCGAAGCAGCAGAAGATGACTCGATCGACCTCGCTTGCCGGGAGATGCTCACGGACCGTTCCGACCGCTATCTCCGCCGCCTGCCGCCGGGGAAACTGGTAGACGCCGGTCGAGATCGCCGGAAATGCGATGGAGCTGGCCTGATGCTCGCGAGCCAGTTCCAGAGAGCGGCGGTAGCATCCGGCCAGCAACCCGGCCTCGCCATGGGAGCCGCCGTTCCAAACCGGCCCCACGGCGTGGAAGACCCACTTGGCGTGCAGATTGAAGCCCGGCGTGGCCTTGGCCGAACCGGCCGGGCAGCCGCCCAGTTTTTCACAGGCCAGCAGAAGCTCCTTGCCCGCCGCCCGGTGGATGGCGCCATCGACGCCGCCTCCGCCAAGCAGGGAGGTGTTCGCCGCATTCACAATCGCGTCCACCTTCAGCCTCGTAATGTCTCCGCGAATCAGTTCGATCCATGCCATGGCGTCCTCCCGGACTACATAGTACGACCGGGGACGCCGCAACCGGAGCGGCCCGATACGGCCACGGTCCGGGCACGCCGGAATTCGTCTCTTCGATCGCGGCAATCGAGTCTCTGCGTTGGTATGCTTAGGGGGACCAACTATGAGCCTTAAAGCAAAGATCGAAGCCGTTATTTACGCGTCGGAAGAACCTGTAACCCTGGCGCAGCTCGTCGGCCTGCTGGGCCACGAGGCCCAGGCCGAACTCGACCACCTCGCAGCCGCCCAGCAATCGCTCGAACTGGAAGACGGTGCGGCCGACGCCGATACCCTCAACGACGAGATATTTGCCGAGCCGGATGATCCGGAATCCGACGATTCGAAATCCGAAGAAGAGACGGCAGTGTCGTCGCCCATGAGCGAAGCCGGGCCTGCTGAGGAGGAGACTTCAGCGGAGGCATCGACTGAAGAATCAGCCGCCATTGCGCCAGAGCAGGGAAGCGATGCTCGGGCTGCGGCTGCTCCCGACGAAAAGAAGCTTGCCCGGGAGAAGGAGCGCCGTCTGCGCGAATACTTCCGCGCCATCCTCGACCAGCTCATCGGCGATTACGCGACCGGCGACCGTGGCCTTGAGATTCGCGAAGTGGCCAGCGGCTATCGCCTTGCCACTAAGCCGGAGTATCACGACGCCGTTCGCGGCTTTGTGAAATCGCTGAAGCCGCCGCTGAAGCTGTCGCTGCAGGCGCTGGAGACGCTGGCCGTGGTGGCATATAAGCAGCCCGTCACCGCTCCCGAGATCTCGGAGATTCGCGGCGTCGATTCGGGCGGCGTCCTCGGCAGCCTGATGGCACGCAAGCTGGTGACAACCGCCGGGCGCAAGCAGGTGATTGGCCGGCCCATCCTTTATAAGACCACGCGCGATTTCCTGCTGCGCTTCGGGCTCAAGGACATCAACGAGCTTCCCAGCATCGAAGAGTTCGAGAAGATGGCCAACGAACTGGCCGAGCAGGAAGAGATTCCCATGGAGCATCACGCTCCGGAGACCGTCGACGAACTTCAGGCCGAAAAGCACACTCACCTTGCTCAGGCCGATGGCAGTCCCGACGGCGAAGATGATCCCCTTGATGTCGCGCTCGAAGATGAGCCAGAGGATGAGATAGAGAATGAGCCCGATGCTGCTGAGTCGAAGTCGGATGTCGCTGCATCCGAAGCTACAGCCGACGTCGCCGAGGAGACCGCTGAGCCGAGCTAGATAGACCTAAACCGCTTATGTGTCCTCCTGCTACACTTGCGCCAAATATTAAGTATTAGCGGGCCGCGCAGTTTATTTCCATGCTTTGGAGTCGAACCATGAATCCTGTCAAGACGCTCAATGTCCTCGGCGAGCAGGTAGATTTCATCGTCACGGGCGAGATGACCAATGGAGCTTCCGCCTTTCTCATCCAGACCACGCCTCCCGGCGGCGGCCCTCCTCCTCACCAGCACACCCGGGAGGACGAGACCTTCACCGTTATTGAGGGCGAGTTTAAATTTCTTGAAAATGGCAAGTGGCGCAGCGTCTCCAAAGATGAGTTCATCTTTTCGCCGCGCGGTTCCATCCACACCTTCCGCAACGTCGGATCGACGATGGGCAAGATTGCTTTCTTTCTGGCTCCGGCAGGCTTTGAGGAGTTCTTCGAGCAGATCCAGGGGTACTCGCACCACGAGATGCCGAAGATTCTCGAAGTAGCAGGCAGGTTCGGCCTTATCTTCCACCTGTAGAAATGTTCCAGGACAACACCAAGGACCGAAGGTCCGCTTCATGCCAGCCTGGGCACCGCGCCATGCCTACGAACCAAACACGCCAAGGCTGAAGGACGTTGTTGAAAAAGTCTAGCTCTGTTAAGGATACGGCTTTACTCGCGCGTAAACGCTTTACTTGCAGTACGGCTTTACAGGCTGCGGAAAAACTCATGTTTTGTTTAAGGGCACGGCTTCAGCCGTGCCGTAAGCGCTTTGCTTGCCGTGCGGCTTCAGCCGCTGAGGGCTCAATTTCGTGCCGCAACTGAGTTTTTCCGCAGCCTCTGAGGGGACGACCTATATTGCGCCAACCCAGATACAATAGAAGCAGAAGCACCTCGACCGCGATGAGCAGCTCCGCAGTCAGAAAGCCAGGAACATGACAACCAAATCCGTTAACAAGCCAGAAGAAGTTCCCCAGGGCGACCGCCTGCAAAAGATTCTTGCCCAGGCCGGAATCGCTAGCCGCCGCAAAGCCGAGCAGATCATCCTCGATGGCCGCGTCCAGGTCAACGGCAATGTGGTCAAAGAGCTTGGCACCCGCCACGATATTTCGAAAGATCATATTCGCGTTGACGGAAAGCTGCTCCACGGCCGCGAGCAGCAACGCTATTACATGCTGAACAAGCCGCGAGGCTACGTCACCACGCTCGACGACCCTGAGCACCGCCCCACCGTCATGCAATTGATGACGAAGCAGAAGGGGCCGCACGGAGATCATGTGCGCCTCTATCCTGTTGGCCGGCTGGACTATCTCTCCGAAGGTCTGCTGTTGATGACCAACGACGGCGAGCTGGCGAATTCGCTCTCAAAGGCCGCGACCGGGGTAGAGAAGACCTATCTGGTCAAGATCAGCGGCCAGCCGCCAGCCAGCGGCCTCGACCAGATTCGCCGCGGCATCATGATCGACCGCGGCCGCCTCAACGAGGTCCGCAGCGGTCGCCGCGATCGTATCATCACCTCGCCAGCTAAGCTGGAACTGGTGCGCGGCGGCGACAATCCCTGGTACGAACTGACCATCACCGAAGGCCGAAACCGCCAGTTGCGCAAGATGTTCGAGGAGATCGGCAACCACGTCGAAAAGATTCGCCGCATCGGCTATGGTGCGCTTCGCCTCGACGTTCCTCCGGGCGAATATCGAGAGCTGACGCCGGGCGAAGTGATGGCTCTGGGACGCGCCGCCAAAGGCCAGAAGGTCGTCCCCAAGAAGAAGACACCTGAGTTTGCACAGCTCAAGACTCCGGCCAAGCCAAAAGCCCGGACCCCCCGCCGCACGTTCGCCTCGAAGTCCGCTCCCTCACGGCGTCGACCGGTCTGAAGCGGAATAACCTCTTGAGCCTCCACATAGAGAGCAAATTTTCTTATGGTGTATGGAATTCGGCAACCATAGTGCCAAGGGCGCGGACTATGCCAGCCTTGGGCGAAGCCCTGGGTCTGCGGGAGTATTAGAGGGCAAGGGCTGAAGCAGGTTGTGGAAAAACTCATGCCTTGCTTAAGGGCACGGCTTCAGCCGTGCCGTAAGCGCTTTGCTTGCAGTGCGGCTTTAGCCGCTGAGGGCTCATTCCGCGCCGTAACGGAGTTTTTCAGCAGCCTCTGAAGTCCCGATCCATCTCCTTGTCAAAGGTCGCTGTACACCATTAAGAATTTGCTCCAGCCCTTCTTTTCCACAGATGCCCAAAAAGGGTAAAGTCAGCCTCCATTGGCTTTACGGACGAAGGTCCAGGTTCGGTCGACGGGACATTATTATTCCTTCGGCGCATGTCCCCGGCTATCACCCATTGGAGCCATCCGGGCTGCTTGACGCGGGTGTATAGCAAGGCACAAAATACTCACGCGATTCACAGGAAGGCGATAACCAACCGGGTTGTCGCGCATCCAATGGATAAGCAAAGGAGTATTACGTGGCAATAGAGAAAGCAACATTTGGAGCAGGATGTTTTTGGGGTGTAGAAACCCGTTTTAGTGAACTCACAGGAGTCATCGACACAGCAGTAGGATACGAAGGCGGAGACCTCGAACACCCAACCTATCAGGAAGTCTGTAGCGACCGCACCGGCCACGCGGAAGTCGTTCAAGTTACGTTTGACCCGTCCCGCCTCCCCTACGAGGCACTTCTCGACGCATTCTTTACGCTCCACGATCCCACCCAAGTCAATCGCCAGGGTCCGGACTGGGGAACGCAGTATCGCAGCGTCATCTTCACCCACACCGATGAGCAGGCAGCCGAAGCACGAGCGAAGATTGCCGAACTAAACGCCTCCGGCACCTGCCGCCAACCGATTGCGACCAAAGTAGAGCCCTCCGGCACGTTCTGGAAGGCCGAAGAGTATCACCAGCGCTACCTCGAAAAACGCGGCATGGTGAGCTGTCACATCTAAAGACAGAAGGTCAATCGCCCCACTTCAGGCATCGAAACCGAAGGTGGGGCGATTTGGCCCGGTCATCGCCAGGCAGTGGGAACTTGACGCGATTCAAATCCTCGTATGATTAGTTCTATGCACTCCGCCGGGAAAAATCACTGGGAACACGTCTATACGTCCAAGTCGGAGGATGCGCTCAGTTGGCATCAGCCGGTCCCCACACTTTCTTTTGAACTGATCCGGCAGTTTGCACCGCCATGCAGTAGCGTGATTGATGTTGGCGGCGGCTCTTCTATTCTGGCGGGGATGCTGGTTGAACAGGGATTCTCTCCCTGCACCGTTCTCGATGTCTCCCAAGCGGCGCTCGAAAAAGCGAAGGCCCGCCTTACCCCTTCGATTCGGTCAAGAATCGATTGGCGAGTCGCCGATATTCTCAGTGAGCCGGATCTCCCCGCCTTTGATGTGTGGCACGATCGCGCTGTCTTTCACTTCATGGTCGAACCCAGAGATCGAGCTGCCTACATTGCGCTCGCTGAGCGCACCGTAACCTCGAACGGCATTATGGTGCTGGGCGTCTTTGGGTTGGACGGCCCCGAGAAGTGTAGCGGCCTCGAGGTTCAACGTTACGATTTAAGTTCTTTGGCTAGACAGTTTGACCAGAGCTTTCGCCCGGTAAAGGAAGTTCACGAGCTTCACAACACCCCGTGGGGAACGCCACAATCGTTCCTCTATGCCGTGCTGAAGCGTCGGTAGTCATCAGTTCTTCCCTATTCGTGCTACACTTACATTGCACTCTCGGAAAGAACGAGTGCGGGCATCGCAGGCAAAGACCCTCCATGGAATTCGGGGTTTGGCCAGAGACTGCGATTCGCCTCTTCCCACCGCTTATCTTCCTTCTAAAAAATCGGAAGCCGCGCTGGTTGCTCTGGCTGGAAGGCCCGTCACAGGACAGGTCTCGCCGCGCAGCAGCAGCGCTTCGATAACCGACAGCAATGCTGAGTTTAGAATCCATGGTGCCTCGGCACCCCTGCATTTATTCGCCGATCTCTCACACTCCCCAAAGGAAAATCCTTGACTACCGCAACCCTTGAGCAGGAAACAGTAGCACCCCAGGCTGATAACAACGTAATTGCAAATTCCACCAGCCTCCCCCTCTCCAGTCCCAATTCCAATCTCAATCCGAACGATGTCCGCTTCACCAGCTTCGACATCTCCGATTCCCTCAAAAATCGTCTCACCAGCGCCGGCTTCACCATCCCCACCCCCGTCCAGGCCAAGGCCATCCCGCCCGCACTCGGCGGCGCGGACATCCTCGCCACCGCCTCCACCGGCACCGGCAAGACCCTCAGCTTCCTCATCCCGATGATCGAGCGCATGGACGCAAACTCCGTGCCCAGCACTCGTGGCAAGCGTGGCCCGATTCGCGCTCTGATTCTGCTGCCCACCCGCGAACTTGCGATGCAGGTGCTCGAAGCCTACTGGAAGCTCGTCCCCGGCTCGAAGAACGACGCTGTACTCGTCTGCGGCGGACTCTCAGAGAACAACCAGCTCGACCAGCTCGATCGCGGCCCGCGCCTCGTCGTGGCTACCCCCGGACGGCTCGAAGACTTCCTCCGCCGCCGCGAGATCAACATCAACTCCGTTGAAATGCTCGTCCTCGATGAAGTGGATCGCATGCTGGACATGGGCTTCCTTCCCGCCATCCGCCGCATCGTCGGTGCAGTGCCGAAGACCCGCCAGACCATGTGCTACTCGGCGACCCTCGATGCCAACATCCGCGAGATCGTTCGCGACTACGTCAACAAGCCCGTCCGCATCGAGATCGGACAGACCTCCAAGCCCTCCGACCGTGTCGAACTCCGCGTCTACACCGTCATGCAGGACCAGAAGCTCGGCCTGCTCGATCAAATGCTGCGCGAAGAGGAGGGAACCTTCCTCGTCTTCTCCCGCACCAAGCACGGTGCCGATCGCATCTCGAAGAAGCTGGAGCGCCTCGGCCACGATGCCGATGTGATCCACGGCGACCGCAGCCAGTCGCAGCGCACCGCGGCTCTCAAAGGCTTTCAGAACGGCAAGCACCGCATTCTGGTTGCAACCGACGTTGCCGCTCGTGGCATTGACGTCCAGGACATCGCCCACGTCGTCAACTACGATCTGCCCAACGCCTCCGACGACTTCGTTCACCGCATCGGCCGCACCGGTCGCGCAGGCGCGAAGGGCGTAGCTACCACGTTCGTCATGCCGCAGGAGAAGCACGACGCCCGCAAGCTCGAGCGCGAGCTGAAGATAAAGTTTGAGTGGCGCGAAGCCGATAAGAATCTTGAGAAGGAATTGCGCAATCAGCCCCTCGACACAACCGCTCAGGGACAGAATCTGATGCAGCTCGAAACCCGCACCTGGCGCGGCAACGATCCTGTTACTCCCATGGCCGCAAGCCCCAGCCCCTACAAGTCGGCGAAGGGAAGCGGCGGTAGCTTCCGCGGTCGCAGCAAGAGCGGTGGCGGCGGATTCTCTGGTGGACGCAGCTCCGGCGGACGTGGGCCCGGCTCAACCAGCCGTCCCAGCAGCCGTCCCGGCAGCAGCCGCTCCGGCCCAGCCCGCCGCGGTCAATAACAAAACAACCATTGCTCGGCTCTGCCCGCCAACCAGCCGCAGAGCGGAGCCGTGTTTTGTCGATGCCGTGCGTACTTTTAATTTGCCATCTGCCCGCATTTTGAATTGCCATCCTTGGCTTGAATCGCCATCCTTACTACTTTGAATCGCCATCCTTGGTTTGAATTGTCATCCTTCGCCGCAGGCGGAGGACCTGCTGTTGTTCTGCTCTCATGAGACGCCCGGCATTATCTGTGATGAACCCATGGCCTAAAATGAGGTGAAGCCGCTCGCACAACAGATTCGTCCACTCCCCTTTTCTGGAAATGAACAGTTCATGAGTCTGCCGAACGTCCGAAACTCTTCAGCCCGCTTCAGCGATTCATGGGCGTCCGTCCACTTCGACCTTTTGCGCGGACTGGCCGCGTTTTTCGTTCTGATCGGACACTGGCGCAACATCCTCTTCGTCGACTTTCACCAGCTCACAGCGCACCAGGGACTGCTGTTTATCCCCTATATCCTCACTGGCGCCGGCCATCAATCCGTCGTCTTCTTTTTCGTGCTGAGCGGCTACTTCATCGGTGGCACTGTGTTCCGTGCCATGGAGCGCAATCAGTGGGAGTGGCCCGGCTATCTCCTGCGCCGGCTTGTCCGTCTGTGGGCTGTACTCGTCCCCGCGCTTTTGCTCTGTCTCTTCTGGGACCGGCTGGGGATCCATCTAGGGCATGCTCCTGCGCTCTACGGAGGCCGTGTCCCCAACCATGTGATCCCCGATGTAACTTCGTTACTCGCGCCTCATATCTTCTTCGGCAACCTGTTCTTTCTTCAGGGCATTCTCACTCCCACTTTCGGCTCGGACGGTCCGCTGTGGAGTCTTGCCTTTGAGTTCTGGTACTACATCCTCTTTCCACTCGGGCTGATTGCGATCTGGAGTCGTGCGCGTGCGGCGCAACGGTTGCTGTGCGCCGTGCTCTTTCTCGCGGTTGCCTGGTTTGTTCGAGGAGGCATTCTCGAGAGCTTCCCCATCTGGCTGCTGGGCGCGGCCCTGTTCAAACTGAAGCCTCCTTCCTTCACGCCACGCACTGCGGTATACCTGCGAATCACGGCGTTGCTGATGTATGCGCTGAGTTTCTTCGCGTTAAGCAGGATCCATCAGCTTCCCGGCCTGGTCAGCGACTATCTTCTGGCTGGTTTAACCTTTGGCCTGCTCTGGATATTGCTCTCAGACAAAGGAGGCTTCGCGCCCAAAGCGCTGAACGTCCGCGGCTCCCGCGAGTTGGCGCGTTTCTCCTACACCCTCTACGCCGCGCACGTGCCGTTCCTTATATTTATTGTCTCCTTTGTGGCCGGTGACTCACGCTGGTACCCCAGGCCACGAAACATCATGGCTGCTGTTGGCGTTCTGCTCGTTGTGCTGTTCTATACCTACGTGCTGGCATTCTTTACAGAGTTCCGCACGGATGCGCTTCGTGATCGCCTGGCGCGTTTCCTGGGAATTACTTCTCCTCCGCCTGCATTACCCTCAAACCCTCTATCGGATATTGCGATCGGACACCGCCGAAGCTGAATTCCCAACCTGAATCCCCAACCTCAATCGAAGATCGTCACGACATTCAATCATCACCCCATGGACAGAGCTCCGCAGAGATCGCAGCACTCTGCCGACGCTTCATGCCGCCTGCCGCACGAGAATCGGACCAAGCCTGTAAAATAGAAAGAATCCCATGATCTCAGTCTCTAATGTCACTATGCGCTACGGCTCGAAGCTGCTCTTCGAGGACGTCTCCGTCACTTTCACCACCGGCCGACGCTACGGCCTCACCGGCCCCAACGGCGCCGGAAAATCGACCTTCATGAAGGTGCTCACCGGCGAGATCGACGCCCAG
Organism: Terriglobales bacterium; assembly: GCA_041691575.1. Lineage (GTDB taxonomy): Bacteria > Acidobacteriota > Terriglobia > Terriglobales > Acidobacteriaceae > Edaphobacter. The sequence continues at coordinate 68,635 of JBEPUJ010000010.1, read as the reverse complement.
AAGGGCACCGTCGTCCGCCCCAAAAAGTTCGGCGTCCTCAGTCAGGACCAGTACGCCTTCGACGCCTATCGCGTCATCGACACCGTCATCATGGGCAATAAAGCCCTGTGGGCCGCTCTCGAAGAGCGCGAGAAGCTCTACGAAAAGCCCGAGCTGACCGATGAAGACGGAGCCCGCCTCGGCGAGCTCGAAGGCGTCGTCGGCGACGAAGACGGTTACGAGGCCGAGGCCAACGCCGCCGTGCTTCTACAAGGTTTGGACATCGCCGACGAACTCCACGAGCGCCACATGTCCGAGCTGCAGGGCGGCCAGAAGGTCCGCGTCCTGCTTGCCCAGGCCCTCTTCGGCAACCCCGAAGCGCTGCTGCTCGACGAGCCCACCAACTATCTCGACCTCGAGTCCATCCACTGGCTCCAGGACTTCCTCGTCCGCTACAACGGCACCCTCATCACCATCTCGCACGACCGCCACTTCCTCAACAACGTCTGCACCCACATCGCCGACATCGACTACGAGACCATCATCATCTACAACGGCGGCTACGACGATATGGTGGAGCAGAAGACCGCCATCCGCACCCGCATCGAGAGCCAGAACGAGCAGCGCGAAAAGAAGATCGCCCAGCTCAACGACTTCATCGCCCGCTTCTCCGCCGGCACCCGCAGCTCCCAGGTCAACTCGCGCAAGAAGGAAGTCGAGCGGCTGGCCACGTCAGAGTTGGCGCGTTCCAACATCGCGCGCCCCTTCATCCGCTTCGACTTGGTCCGGCCCTCGGGCAAACACGTCCTCGAATTCGAAGACGTCAACAAGTCCTACGTCCAGAAGGACGGCAAGACCGAGCACGTCATCAACAACTTCTCCGCCACCGTTCAGCGTGGGGACAAAGTCATCCTCATGGGCCGCAACGGGCAGGGCAAGACCACGCTCATCAAGGCGTTGCTTGCCAACGGCCCCGGCGTGGACGAGAAAGATGTCTCCATCGATTCCGGCTCCGTCAAATGGGGCCACGAGGCGCAGATCGGCTACTTCGCGCAGGACCACAAAGGCTCCATCCAGCTAGGCATGACTGCCAGCGACTGGCTCCACCAGTTCGATCCTTCGGCCACCAAGGAAGACATCCGTGGCATCCTCGGACAGATGCTTTTTAAGGGCGAAGAAGGCCTCAAGAAGACCGATGCGCTCTCCGGAGGCGAGGCAGCAAGACTGCTCTTCTGCAAGATCATGCTGCAGAAGCCCAACGTCCTCGTCCTCGACGAGCCCACCAACCACCTTGACCTCGAGAGCATTAACGCCCTCAACCAGGCCATCCAGAAGTACGAAGGCACCGTCTTCCTCGTCACCCACGACCAGGACCTGATCGAAGAGGCCGGCACTCGCATCTGGCACTTCGAAGGCGGCCCCGACGACTTCCGCATCACCGACCACAAGGGCCCCTACGAGGAGTACCAGCAGCAGCTTCAACTCGCTGCAAAGTAACCGTAAAGTTAGCCCACAGATACCGTGGGCTAACTCGGATGAGGCATAGGCGGTTTCTAAACCGTGAAGGAAATCATCTTGCGGCCTCAACTATTTTCTGCACCTCGCTTTGAAAACTCGCAATATTTTCGGGTAAACCGGTAACAATTTCCCTATCGGGATCGAGCGCACATTCCACGGAAAACCGGCATCTAACATCCCGTTATGCCCTTTTTTCTGGATGCGAAGGAGATGTCCCAGCGCTTCGGCGGTCACGTAGCGGCGTTCCGTTCGCTGCTCGACACCGATCACGTCCGTCATGGATCGCCTGACGACCTCTTCGCATTTGCGAAGGTGCTGGAAGAGAACAACCAGTTTCGACTCGACCTCTCGACGCTGGTCAAAACCATCGTGCACAAAGAAACCGACGAACTCTTGCTCACCGACATGATGAGTATCATCGTTGCCTCCGTGGGTGGCCCGTCGTTCGCAGATACCTCCGCTGAACTCACCAGGCCGACCAACGCGCTCATGGAGTTCCTGCTGGGCACCGGCTGCTGGATGAAGTTCGGCTCGCCTTCTCCACCCCGCTCCCAAAGCGCAGCGCCGACGCCGATTGTTCACACCGGAGAGGCGCGTCCTATCCGGGCCTCTTCCTCTTCTTCTATTCCAATTGCTCGTGAGGATCTCAAAGATCGGGCAGCCCTGCTCGATGCCGGCGAGCTTCGCCAGATGCTCACTCGTCTTGAGATCAATACTCTTGAGGTCAAACTCCACCTGGATTACATCGAGCAGCGGATCAGCAGAATTGAGCCTCCGGAGGCTCCCGCGCCGCCTCAACGTCTTTCGCAACCTGACCCCGTTGCAGGCAGGATTGCAGATCCCCCTTTTGAGAGCGTTCCTCGATTCGAAGCAGAACTGCCCACTCGCGGCCGAGCTACCTTTGCTCCTCAACTCCAACCGAACCCGCCTCCATCTGACCTGTTTGAGACAGACGACTTCTCATCTCCCACCTTCGCCTACGCCTCTGAAAAGAGCAGAAGCGTCATTCCCTTCGGCATCTTCCTTGCCCTTCTGGCAGTCGTCGCAGGGTTTCTTCTCTTTGCTCATTCGGGATCAGGTCAAACTTTCCTGAAAGCCGGCATATTGCGCCTCGAAAATGTTCGTGCGCTCTTCAGCAATGCGCCCGCAGCAACCTTGCCGCCTGCCCCGGTGCAAACTTCTTCAACCCCTGCCACCTCAGTCACTCCAGCCACGAATACCCCCGCTCCCGCCTCGATTCAAACCCCGCCCTCTACCGCTTCACCAACTGCTTCCCCGTTGTCCAGAATCACATACGTCCAATCCAACATCATGGAGGGCTATCTGCTCTCGGCGCCCCGCCCCGACTATCCCTCTCTCGCTCGTGCTGACCACATCAGCGGAAAGGTAACTCTTCAGGCCACGATTTCAAGAAGTGGATCGATCGAAACCCTGTGTGCAATCAAAGGTCCCCAACCTCTGCGCGAAGCCGTGATCGAGGCGGTACGGAAGTGGCGGTATAAGCCATACTCTGTCGATGGCCGGCCCGTGGAAGTCGGAACTACGATCTATGTCGATTTCCCCTCAGGATCACCGCTGGCTGCAAGCCGCTAACTTACCTAATGTTCCCATTTAGTGGAATAAGGCAGCTTTTGGTGTTCACTTGACAGCAGTTTCCCTGCAAGATGGAGCAGTTCCATATTTGGTAATGTCCCAATCAAAATACCCTTGCGGGTGTCCGCTTGCTCTGCTTCTACCTCGTCCAGCGGATTGGTCAGACATTTGCCTCCTCCAGTAAAGTAGAGGTTAGAGGGGTTCGATGACGACGCGTCGCAAAAAGACCGGACAAGCGACATCCGATAAAGTGATGTCGAGTTTATTCGACTATCGCTTTAGTCGTCCCGACCTGTTGACCTGGGCCCTCACTCATCGTTCGCTCGCCTACGAGACCAACCCCGAGACCCTGCCCGACCCCGGCTCCGACAACGAGCAGCTTGAGTTCGTCGGCGACGCCGTCCTGGGGCTTGCGGTAGCGGAGTCTCTCTTCCGCCGCTTCCCCCGCTCGCGTGAGGGCGAACTGACCCGGCTCCGCGCCTCGCTCGTCAGCCGCCGTCATCTTGGCAAAGTAGCCGCCCGCATCAACCTCGGCGACCTGCTCCGGCTTGGCCGCGGAGAAGAGCAGAGCGGCGGCCGCCAGAAGACCGCTCTCCTCGCCAACGCGATCGAGGCCGTCATCGCTGCCCTCTATCTCGATGGCGGACTCGATGCCGCCCGCTCCTTTATTGAGAAGTACATCATCGAACCGGCCTTGCCCGATCTGCATCTGGCCATGCAGGCCGGCGACACCTTCAGCGGCGCCATCGGAGATCACAAATCCGCCTTGCAAGAACGTCTTCAGGCGAGTGGCGCAGGCCAGCCTCAATATGTGCTCACAGCGCAGAGCGGCCCCGACCACCAGAAGCGCTTTCGCGTCGAAGTGCGCATCGAAGAGAGTGACGGCAGTTCGCGTGCGCTCGCCGAATCCGAAGGCTCGACCAAGAAACAGGCCCAGCAGGAGGCCGCGCGCATCGCCTTCGAACGCCTCCTCTTCGAAGATTCCAATTCCAAAGCGTTCAAAGATCGCTCTGGCACCAACGGAGACGGGATGGGGAACAGCGAGGTGCAGAGGTGATTCAGCCCGCAATCGACCCCAGTTCGCCTGGCACCTCTCCTCAACAGGATGTCCCAATCCTCGTTGTAGCGCCTCCGCGCGAAGACTCACCTCGCTGCATCCCGATCTCATCGAAGCCCCGCGAGCAACTCCACGGCAAAGCCGGAACCCTGTCCGCCCTGCAATCGCTGATGTCGATCATCGTGATTGCGATCTTCATCATCACCTTCTGCGTCCAGCCCTTTCGCATTCCCTCCGGCTCCATGGAGCCTTCGCTGCTGATCGGCGATTTCCTTCTGGTCAACAAGCAGAGTTCCACCCCCGGACCGTCCGATTGGCTTCTCCCCGGCACGCCCATCGAGCGGGGGCAGATCGTCGTCTTCCACTATCCTCTCGATCCGTCGATGCATCTGGTCAAGCGCATCGTCGGTGTCCCCGGAGACCGTATCAAGCTCCGCAACGGCCAGGTGTACGTCAACGACCGCATGCTCTCCGAGCCCTATGCGATGTATCTGCCCAGCGCGCCAGACAGCTACCGCGATAACTTCCCCCGCCTGCAAAGCGCGGACCCGGCAGTCAATTCCCGCTGGTGGATCAGGATGCACAGCCTCATCGAGAATGGCGAACTCGTCGTTCCCCCCGGCGACTACTTTGTTCTCGGCGACAACCGCAACGACAGCGAGGACAGCCGCTACTGGGGTTTTGTGCCGCGTTCCGCCATCGTCGGCCAGCCCTTCCTCATCTACTTCTCGCTACAGCAGCGCGGCCTCCGCGACGACCTGGCCCTGTCAAAGCTCTCTCATGTCGCGCCGCACCATCACCATCGTGCCAACGCAATTGATGCTCTCGCCGACTTCGCCCGCTGGGACCGAACCCTCCAGATCGTGAAATAAGTCCTCCGGGACAGATCCACAAATATTGGAAGTTGGGCATCCCTGTATTTGCACCATGGTTTCTTCGGTATCGCAACACCACGGGCATTGCTAAAGCAAAACGGCCCTCCGAAGAGGGCCGCGCGTCGGACAGTGTGAGATCTGTCTTAGAACCTGTCTAAATACTCAAGAAGGGATGCCATCAAGCGCAGAAGGGACGTCATCTCGACCGAAGCCGCGCGGTTTCATCGCGCGGCGCAGTGGAGAGATCCCTGTATTTGCCTTTGTTCTTGCCCTTGCCTGTTCTTGCTATCCCCATACCTAACCTGCCATAGCAGTTTTTTGACAGCTTCTAAGGAGCCTCTGATTAGGTCAGCCTCTGTTAAGGGCACGGCTTCAGCCGTGCCGTAAGTGACCCGCAATACGGCTTTAGCCGCTGAGGGAATCTTCGGAGACTTAATCAGACCTTCCCTAAGCGATAAACCGGCGGCGTAGTGCTGCAAGACCGCCGAGAAGACCGCTGCCGAGCAGAATGAATGAGGAAGGCTCAGGCACAGGACTCGACGATACCGAGAGGTCGTCGAAGTAGCCGGTGCTGGTTCCCGAATCGATGTTGACCCCAATTCCGACGTCTGTAAGGTCGGTGCTGGGAGTGTAAAAAGCGCGAGTTCCAATCAGGTTCCCGTTCACGTAACCCGAAGCCATCTGCGTGGCGTAGTCGACCTGAATACTGTAGGTATTCCAGGTGTCCAGAGCCACAGGCAGGTAGAGATTGCCAAGAGAACTGGCAAAATATGCCACCCCATTGCGATAGACAAGCTGGGTCAGAAAGCCGGCGCTTGAATTCAAGCCAAGTACCTCAAAAAGCGTTGTCGAATCGCCGCTGAACATCGCCGCAATCTGAACGGTTACGATCTCGTCGCCGGGACTCGCAGTGAAGGGCGTATCGACATGGGTCGTATTCTGAAGTGAACTACCCTGCGCGCTGAACGTCACCGCCTGAGTTCCGCTGTACACAACACTGGACTCGACCTGTCCGACTTGGCCTGGATCATTGGAAAATCCATTCTGACCATCCAAGGCTCCTGTAGTGAACTCAGGTGATTCAAAACCTGTGCTGTAGAGAGTTGTCGCGTGAAGGGCTGATGTAGCTGCGACAAGCACGATGACAGCGAGCAACGTTGGGCGCATGAAATTTCCTCGAATCTTTTGAAGCTGGGGATAGGTTGCGGTGGAATCTATTAACATAGGCAATCCTCCCTCCACTCCGGAACAGCCGAAAGCCCAGCATTCCGTCGTCTTTCCCCCTCTCCCGCCCGGTCAGATGCAATCATTTGCAAAAAAAACAAGACCAAAACTTCCTCGTACGCTCATCGAACACGTCAATTTGAAAGGGACTTCCTGACCGTGAGAAGTTAAAAACAGCGGAGACGCCACTGGCACAAGGCCAGGCTTCCATTCGTAAGAATCTGTCCAAAAACTAAAAGCGCACGCCATCAAACTAACTAAAGAGCCCACGTCATCTCGACCGGAGCCACGCGGCTTCATCGCGTGGCGAAGTGGAGAGATCCCTGTATCTCGTCTTTGTTCTGGTTGTTGCCTGTTCCTAAATCCAACGCAAATCGAAGACCTGGATAAGAACGTCCCTCAAACAAAATCTCTCCATTTTCCGGCCCAAAAATGCATGTCAAGCCCCTCTAACCCCTAAAAACCCAATAACTCATTGTTAATAAAAATAGTTATCTTTATATTCGAGGTGGCATTTTAGTTTCATCCAACCAACTAAAATAGAAGCAGAAGTTAAAAGCCCCCGCCCACTCGCCGGGGCTTCTCCTTTTTCTCTCGATATCAGCGATAACCTTTTTATAATGAATACTTTGCCGTTAACATGTCTGAAATCAAGACTATAGTGGGATACTTCAGACTCAGCCCCATGCTTAAACATCATTGAATGAATACTTTAGGTACTTAAGCACAGGGGGAGGGGGTACCCCCTAAAAACAAGAGCGTGGGCGGTAGACTTAGGCATGGAAGTTCTATACGGTCTTCACCCGGTCGAGGAGGCCATCCGTTCCGGTTCGCGCCAGCTCGACCATGTCAGCGTCGCCCGCGAGCGCCGCGACGAACGCCTTGAGCGCCTCATCCAGCTCTGCCGCACCGCAGGCATCCGCGTATCGCTCGAACCTCGCGATCAGCTCACCCGCACCGCACGGACAGACGCGCATCAGGGCGTGCTGGCCGTCGTCAAAGAGCGCCAGTTCCTCGGAGTCGAAGATCTCCTGACTCCGAAACAGGATGGCCAGCACCGTTTCTTTCTCGCGCTCGACGGCATCGAGGACCCCCACAATCTCGGCGCGCTCCTCCGCACCGCCGATGGCGCCGGAGTCGACGGCGTCATCCTGCCCGAGCGCCGCTCCGCTCCCGTCACCGCCACCGTCGCCAAGACCTCCGCCGGAGCCTCCGAGCACGTCCGGATCGCCCGCGTCACCAACCTCGTTCGCGCCCTCGAACAGATGAAACAGAAGCACATCTGGGTCCTCGGCCTCGACGAGCGCGGAACGCCCGACTACACCGAGTTCGACTTCAAGACCGACTGCGTCCTCGTCCTTGGCCGCGAAGGAGCAGGGCTGCACGACCTGGTCAAGAAGACCTGCGACCATCTCCTGCGCATTCCCATGGCCGGTCAGGTCTCGTCGCTCAACGTCTCCGTCGCCGGCGCCGTCGTCATGTACGAAGCCATGCGCCAGCGCCGCCAGCCGGCGGAAAAGCCCGCGCCAAAGCCGCAGAAAGCCCGCAAGGGATTGGGATCTTGAAATTGATGTCTGTTTTAACGCGAAACCGCCTGTGTCTACTCGCAGCATCTCTCGCCCTGAGTTCTCTCTCGGCAGCGCAGTCAAACCATCCTGCGACCGGCCACGCCGCGCCGCAGGATCAGGTCCTCTTCAACAGCGACCATCCTCCAGCCGCGCCGCAGGCCAGCGCCGCTAAGTCGCTGGACACGCCGACCGACGCCGAGCGAAGCTCCCTCACCTTCACCGCCTACGATCTCGACGTTCATCTCATCCCGGAAAAATCGCAGATGGCCGTGCGAGCTAAGCTGACCGTACGAAACTCCGGAGCCGAGCCTCTGGAGAGGCTTGCGCTCCAACTCTCCTCGTCGCTGAACTGGGAGAGCTTCGGAACGCAGAGCGCCGATCGCATCCTCCCGCTCGCCTTCGTCCAGCACAACATCGACACCGACACCGATCACACCGGCCAGGCAAGGGAAGCCCTCGTCACCCTGCCGCAGCCGCTTCCACCCGGAGCCAGCATTGAGCTGACCGCGTTCTACTCCGGCGAAGTGCGGCAATCGGGCAAGCGACTGGAGCGCATCGGCGCACCGGCGGATCGCGCTCTCGCTGCCGATTGGGACCAGATCGCACCCGACAGCACCTCTCTCCGAGGCTTCGGCAACGTCCTCTGGTATCCCACCGCATCCGCTCCTGTGTTCCTTGGCGACGGAGCGAAGCTCTTCCAACTCGTCGGCCAGACCCGGCTCAGGCAATCCGCGGCTACGATCCATCTGCGCCTCGCCGTCGAATACACCGGCAATCCGCCCGATGCAGTCTATTTCTGCGGACAGCGCAAACCCCTGCTCGCCGTGACGGAACATACCGATGCAGCGGCTGCAGACCTTCCCGGAGTCGCCACGGCAGACTTCGCGACCCGCCCGCTGGGCTTCCGCGCACCCAGCCTCTTCATCACGCGCGGAGCCGCCAATACCACTGCTGGCGACCTGATCTCTGCGGTAACAGACCACTACGACACTCTGCCCAGTTACGCTGCCGCCACCGTCAAAGTAGAGCCGCTTCTGAAAGAGTGGCTCGGCCCTGCGCCTCTTACGCCGCTCCACATCATCGATCACGAAGGACAGCCGTTCGAAGACGATGCCCTTCTGGTCGCGCCCATGCGTGCCGTTAGTCCCGATGCCTTGACCGCAACGCTGATCCACTCACTCGCGCACTCGTGGTTCAACTCCTCCCACGTATGGCTCGACGAAGGTGTGCCTCAGTTCCTGTCTCTGCTCTGGGTCGAGCGTAGTCAGGGCCGTGACGCAGCGCTGCAACAACTGCAACAGCAGGTCAACACGCTGGCCCTGGCAGAGCCCGCAACGCCTCAGAGCACCGATCCCGATCAGGAAGGGCAAAGCCTCATCCGGGTAAGCGATGAGATCTACTACCGGACAAAGGCGGCAGCAGTTTTGTGGATGCTGCGGTCCATCGTGGGCAACGACGCGCTGCAACAGACGCTGAAGCTCTATCGTCAAAGCGGCGAACGGGAACAGGACCCCAAGGAGTTTCAGAAGGTTCTTGAGCAGTGCTCGCACAAAGACCTGAACTGGTTCTTCAACGACTGGGTTTACCGTGACCGAGGCCTGCCCGACCTCACCATTGCCAACGTGACCCCGCGCCAGTTGCCGGCCCAGGGACTGAAAGCGTCAAGCTGGCTGGTAGCGATCGAGGTGCGCAACAATGGCGACGCAGCCGCCGAAGTTCCGGTCACTTTGCGCTCGGGCACGTTGACCACGACCGAGCGCCTCCGAATCATGGGCCGGTCCAGCGCATCGACGCGCATTGTCTTCGAAGGCATGCCCGACGAGGTCATCGTGAACGATGGCAGCGTTCCCGAGATAGGCGCGGCCACGCACACCAAGCAGCTTGTGATGCGCTGAGAAATGTCTTTCGGCCTGCTATGGACGTTTCGGATGACGAGAACGATGAGGTGCAGGATGAATGGGAGCCTCTGTCCATACCTGCGTTCCGGTCCACGGCCGAGCGGCTCTTAAATCGGCGTGGAACAAACTCGCTGCATGGTTTTCCGGCAGTGCCTTCGATAGCCCGTCGCCCAACTGCGGCAGCGCATTGCCCAGCGCGAGCAGGCGCGAAGAAGATGTTATGCCGGTAAGATGCAGCGTATATCCTTCGGCGTCGAAACGTCCCTCCAACATGGCAGGCTCTTTGCCGCCGAGAGCGAGAGCCGTCGGCGCCAGTACAAAGACGTTGCCCGGCGGTGGCGGCGAAGCGTGCCGATTGCGGGAGCGGCTGACCGGTCCCGGATGTACCTCCGACCGCAGCGCGATATCTCCGGCCAGCAGAGATGGCGATCCCGCTTGAGTGCTCATCAGCTTGGCGCCGGTTACGAACATCGCCCCATCCCAGAAGGCGGGAGACAACAGATTGGGATGGTACGAGAGGCTTCCCGTCAGTGTCCCGCCCATCGCTATGTCAGCCGGGAAGCGCTGGTCGAGAACATGCAGCCAGTCCAGAATCCGATCCGCGGGAATACCGGGGATGGACACATCGACTGTCGCCGAATCCAACTTGCGGACATCTGGCAATGAGCCGGAGAGGAAGAGCACCTGCGTTCCTGTGCCCGATGGAGGCCAGCTACAGCGAACGTTGTTGAAGGAGTGAAATAAGTTGGTAGCCGTGCCAAGGCACTCCAACTCGACATTCAGAGGGCGCTTGGGGACGAAGTCGGCACGGCGGGCGTCACTGGTGCTGAACTTTACCTCGACCGCGCTATTGCCGACGGTTCCCTGTGCGTTCGCCGAGAGGGTCATATTCCCGCGCCAGTTGGCGTCCCGGCCAAACAGAACATAGCTCGCTCCTCCAAGGGGCGCGTTGCGCCATTCCCCCTGAAGCTGAATCGGAACCTCGGCCAGCGAGGCTGCGCGGCCAAGCGTGCCTTCAATTTGAATGGTGCCGGTGCCGGAGACGTTGGTATCCGTTCTCGCCGGATTGGCCTTGAGTCGAAGACGCCATTGCTGCGGGTTTGGCAGCCAGAGTGCGAAGTCGGCATTGGTGAAGGAAAGGGGAATCTTTTCCTGGTCCAGCTTGACGTTCAGCCGCGCGCCGGTCGCCTCGATATACGGGAAGCGCGGAGCCGATCCGGCCTTCTTCTGGGCAGTCGGTGCGGCTTCGATATGAGATGCCTGGAGCAGAATGCTCTCCAGGTTCCACTTGCCGTTGGCGAGATGCACAAGATTGACGCTGGGATCGGTAAAGCTGATGGTCGAGAACTCGACCCGCTTGGTCCACAGGGAGCGGAATCGCAGCGTCGCCCGCACCGAGTTCGCCCGGATGATCGGCTCGAAGCCGAAGGCCGGGTCTTCGTCGACGACCAGGTTGTTCAAGGTGAATCCGGGCAGAGGCAGCAGGTTCAGAGTGACCTGATCCAGATGGACGGGACGGCCAAGGCTGTCGCTGATACTGGTGGCGATGCGGCGCTGGAAGCGATTTACGCTGATCAGAGGAGGAATGATCGCCAGCAGAACCAGGGCCAGAAGCGTCAGCCAGAGAAAGAGAAAGCGACGGAAGACGCCGGTGCGCGGCGATTGCGGGTCATCGCCAGAATCATCGCCTGGCGCGTAAGTTGGATCGGTTTCCTGCATGAACGATTGTTCCACGCTGCAACACCCAATGCGCGGATATGGCCTCTATCGAATGATGTGAAAGGTGCGTTTCCAGCGGGTCTCGTCGAAGAAATGAACGATGATGTGACCCATAAAGCCGAGACGTTCGCCCATGCTTTGCTTGTTCATCTGGTCTGCGGGGGTTTCAAAGGACCAGTAGACGAACATGGGGCGGCCGATGATGTTCTCGCGGGGGACGAATCCCCAGTAACGCCCGTCGAGGCTCTCGGTGCGGTTGTCACCCATAGCAAAGACTTTTCCCGGAGGGACGACCAGATCGCCATTCTGAATGTGGCTGGGAAGATCGAGCGCCCAGCTTGCCGTCACTTCGTCCATCGGGCCAGGCGGAATAGAGGGGAAATCGTCGCGGTAGGGGTTGTAGGCATGTTGCGGATCGCCGTCAAAGGAGGGCTTGCCTGCCTGCGGTTCATTTTGCGCGACACCATTCAGATAGACGATTCCGTCGCGCAGGTGAATGTGGTCGCCCGGGATTCCGATGGCCCGCTTGACCAGGAAGAGATCGGGAGTCTCGGGATTGGGCTTGTAGAAGACTATGACGTCTCCGCGGCGAATGTCACGGTAATGGACAAAAGGAGCCCATCGGGTGGGAGGCGCGAAGGAAGTCCGGTCGACCAGAACGTGATCGCCGATGAGCAGCGTCTTCTCCATGGAGGCGGAAGGGATCTCGAAGTTCTGGAAGATGAAGGTCATGACGAAGAGGCCGATGGCCAACACGGTACAGATCGAAGCTAATGATTCCAAAGGGGTTTCGCTTTGATCTTCCTGCTTGGCCGGGATCTCTTCCGGCACCGATTCCGTTGTGTTCATTTTGGGGCCTGTCTCCACAGATGCAAGTGTCAGTGTATCTCTGATTGCGGCGTTGGCGGGGTGGAATGTGGGTGATGCTCCGCCAGAGGAAACACCCTTTCCCCGCGGCAGCGCAGGACTGGAAAGATTTCGGGCCAACGCGAATAACAGCCATTTAGAATGGAACGCAGGTAAAACCGCCGCCGGATGGCGTTTCGACGCCAACAGGAAACTTTTGTTTTATGAACAAGATCGACCAGAACCGAGACTTTTTCCATCGCAATAGCGTCAGAAGCAATGTGAGGGATGGAACCATCTCGATGACTGCCGCCGCGATCGCTCAGGCCCAGAGCGAGAACGCGGCTATTGCCCAGGGGCTGAAGAAGCAGGATCCCGAATTGCTCGATCAGCTGATCGAGACCTATCAGCATCGCCTGATGCGCTATCTGCTGTTTCTTACCGGCAAGCGCGAAGTGGCGGAAGACCTCTTCCAGGAGACCTGGATGCGCGTTCTGCTGCGCGGGTCGCAATACAACGGGAAGGCGCGCTTTGATACCTGGCTGTTTACCATTGCGCGCAACCTGGTGATCGACCTCTCGCGCAAGCGAACGATGGCGAGCCTCGATGAGATGAGCGACGGGAGAGACGACGAGCGTCCGTTTGAGATCGCGATGACCGGCCCTTCTCCGCTGGAGCAGTTTCAGGAGCGGGAAAATTGCGCCGAGGTGAGCGAGGTTCTGTTGAAGCTCGAACCGAATTATAGAGAGGTTCTGGTTCTGCGGTTTTACGAAGAACTGTCTCTCGACGAGATTGCAACCGTCACGCGAGCGCCTCTGTCGACGGTGAAATCGAGGCTTTACCGCGGGCTGGCGGCTTTGAAGCCGGAGATGGAACAACTTCGCACCATGCATCCAGAGGGGGTAACTCTGTGAAGCGAATCTTCGATGAGCGCCTGCTGGATATGAATCTGGATATGAACCTGAATATAGACAGGCGCGTGCCGGTGCGGGCGGGTTTGCCGCAGATCAATGCGTCCGCGCGGGCGTCGATGGTGAACCGGACCCACCGTGTCGTGCGGGAACGGGCCAGGGTATTGCAGGCGCATCGCAGCCGGGTCCGCAGCCTGTGGATTCCTCTGACGATCTGCTCCGCGCTGCTGTTGATGATCTCTTCCGCCGTGTGGATGGTTTTAGACGGGTACGATTTGACCCCGATGGGCGTTCCTGACTCGAGCGAGCAGTTTCTTGTGCTTCTGCTCTGGTTCTTCCCGGTTTCAATGGTTCTGCTGGTTACGGTCCTGTTTCGACGCGTGCGGAGACGCTCTGGCGGCGAGGTTGCGCAATGACGAAGTGGTGGAGTCAGAAGCCGGACGAGTCGCAGGAAGTGGCGGCGGCTGACGAAGACCAGCTTGGCCTGATTCCAGCCTGGGCAATCGTTTTGGCGGTGATCGTGTTTGTGGCGATCCAATATCTGTTTCAGTTTGTCATGCCCCACCATCGGCACGAGATGCTTCCCATGCGGATACTGATGGGGTACTCCTGGGGAACTGCGCTTGCGACCTATATCCTGTTGATCGGCTATGTGAGCCGCGACGTGAAGCGGCGCAACATGTCGGCGGGGTTATGGATGCTGTTGGTGATCGTGATGCCGGGGGGGATCGGCGCGGTCGTTTACTTCCTGTTGCGGCAACCGCTGCTTTCTCGCTGTCCGCATTGCGGCACCGAGATTGCGTCGAGCATCCATTTCTGTCCGCAGTGCCAGTTTCAGGTGGCTCCGGTGTGTGGGCGATGCTTTCGCGGGGTCCAGATCACGGATGTCTACTGCACCCAGTGCGGACACGACCTCGCCGAGGATCAGGCTCCGGCGCGGTTGCGCGTATATAGCGACTAGCGGTTCTCTATGTCATTGACAGCGCTGATTATCGACGACGAACCGCTGGCGCGGCAGGAGCTTCAGTATCTGCTGGAGCGAGCCGGCGGAGTGGAGATTCTGGCCCAGGCGACGAACGGAATCGAAGCGGTGGACCTGATCCGGGAGCATCAGCCCGATGTGATCTTTCTCGACGTGCAGATGCCGGGGCTGGATGGCTTTGCCGTTTTGAAGAAGCTGCTGGATCGCAAGGTTCCGTTGCCGCAGGTGGTGTTTGCGACGGCGTTCAACCAGTATGCGGTGCGGGCGTTTGAGGTCAATGCGGTCGATTACCTGCTGAAGCCCTTCGACCAGAAGCGGGTGATCAAGACGATCGAGAAGGCTGTAGCACGGCTGGCGGCGCCGCCGGAGTCGGCCAGCGACGCCAAGCTCGACGCCCTGTTGCGTCTGATGGAAGAGCAGTCGCAGGGAGGAAAGTCGCATTCGGGCAAAATAGTGGTGCGGACCCAGAACCGACTGCTGCTGGCGAACCAGAAAGACATCTGCTTTGCATCGATTGAAGAGGGAACCATCACGGTGGTGACGCCGACGGTGGAAGGCCACTCGAACTGCCGGACGCTGGAGGAGCTGATGGACCAGCTCGACCCGGCGGCGTTCTGGCGGGCGCATCGCTCGTATGTGGTGAACATCCAGCACATACGCGAGGTGGTGCCATGGTTCAAGTCGAGCTATCAGCTACGCATGGACGACCCGAAAAAGACGGAGATCCCGGTGAGCCGGGCGCAGACGAAACGATTACGAGAGCTGTTCAACTTATAGTCCGCAAAAGAACGCCGCCCCTGAATGGAGCGGCGTTCTTTTGCGAATTGCTGTGGGTGGGTTACTTGGCCCCGGCCTTGGGTGGAGCGCCCTGAACCACAAGGTCGTTACTGATGCTGAAGGCCCCGGGCGCGGAGTTAGCCTGCATCCCGGCAATGGAGGCATCCATCTGGTTGAGGACGACGCCGTAGAGGGTGACGTTGCCGTTCTTCACGACGATGTGAATGGCGTGGTAGCCGAGCGGCGGGTCCACTGTGATGCCGCCCGCCATGCGGGCTACGCTGCCGCCGCGGCCGACGCGTCCGGCGTTAGCGTTGTATTTACTGAGCGTAGCTGCGCTGTAGATGCGGTTATAAACGGCTGCGCGGACGCGGTCGTCGTTGGGCGAGTTGGGCAGAACCTCGATCTGGTTGTCGACGGAAGCCACTCCGGCGATGCCTTTGACGGCGCGTTCGGCCTCGTCCTTCAACGTAGGCCGCGAGGCGTAACCTTTGAGGATGACGGTTTTGCCCTGGATGCCGAAGGTGATCCAGTCAAAGACGGCGTAGCTGGTGAGGCCGCCGAGCTTGTGCTGGACGTCGTTGATGACGCGGACTGTGTCCTCCTGTGACCAGGTAGAACCAGCGGTGCTCTGGGCAAAGACCGGAGCGGCAGAGATCGCGAGACTGAGAAGGGCGGCTGCAAGGGTTAAGAACCTGGGTCGTGCCATTGTTGCTCACCTCGAATAATTTGATTTACGGTTCCGAAAAACAATACTGCTTGTGTAGAAACGAGTCCAGAGAATTAGATGCGTCCGAAACGCTTTTGGGTCGCTCGAAATCTCTGGGCTCAGGCCGCGGCTTTCAGAATCTCATCGAGGCTGGCAGAGATCTGGGCGATGGTGTTGATGATGCTGTCGATCTTCTTCATGTCGCCAATGACCTTCTGGAGTTGCTTGATGGCGAGTTGGATGGTGCCGGTAAGGGTCTGAAATTCGACGTCGTCTGCCTGGATGATGGCGGTGAGGAGAGCGCGTTGCTGGTCGTCGAGGTGTTTGCGCATGGCGTAGGTCTGCTGCCATTTTGCGGGTTGATTGACCAGGATGGGGTCCATCAGCGTCTGGTCCAGTTGTGTAAGGGTGCC
The DNA here is from genome assembly GCA_041691575.1 of Terriglobales bacterium. GTDB lineage: Bacteria > Acidobacteriota > Terriglobia > Terriglobales > Acidobacteriaceae > Edaphobacter. Next base: position 52,566 of record JBEPUJ010000010.1, on the reverse strand, counting down.
GCCGATGGCGGCGACGAGTTCGACCTGAGTCATAGAACTGCCACCTTTCGGTTAGTGCGCGGTATGGGTTGCCTGAACATTGGCCGATAGCGGCTGCACCTCGGCGGAGAAAGATCGGACGGAGGCGACGAGTTCGGCGAGCGACTGGGGCTTGCCGGTCTTCGGCGCGAGGATGACGGCCACCAGCGCATCGTGAGATTTTTTGAAGGCGGCGATGGCGGGCGCGGGATCGGACTGGGCGACGAGGATCTGGTTGCGGCGGAACTGCTTGATGCGGTCGCTCAGTTGGAGGAGATAGTCCTTGTCGGGAGAGGGTTGGGCGATCTCGCGGTTATAGTCAGCAAAAAGCATGACGCCCTGGGCGCTCTGGGTACTCTTCTGCCGTGCGTAGATAGCCTTCGACTCGTCGCCGAGGAGGTTGAAGAGCGCGCTGAGCGCAGGATCATTCTTCTCGATGCTCTGGCGGATCTCTTCGTGGGTGCGGTGGTGTTCGATAAGGCCGAGGATCTCCCCGGCGGCGCTGACTGCCGAGGAGAGCGGGCCGGCGTAGTCGGCGGTGCTGGGAATGAGGTGATGAGACGCGGCTGCCGTCTGCCCGTCGGTTGCGAGCGTGGAGAAGCTGGTGCTGGCGGCGTTGGCATCCGCGACGATCTGCGCCTCTTCTTTTCCCTGGACCAGAGTGGCGAGCGCGGAGGTGTAGTCGGCGAGGGCGAGGATGGCGTCGGCGCGCAGCTGGAGTTCTTCGGGCGTGATGACGGCACGGCTGTCGATGGCAGTGGGAGCAAGCTGGCCGTGCTCGAAGGCCTGACTGTCGATGTAGTGCTCGTACTCGACCGCGTTGGCGTTGACCAGCAGCGTCTGGAAGGTTTGGGCGAGGGTAGCGGCCGATTGCTGGAACTGCATGACGACCGGGGCGTAGTCCTGATCGGGCACGCAACCGGAGAGCATCGCCAAACTGATGGCGAGCAATGCGAGGGGCAGGGTCCTTCGGTGTATGCAAGACAGTCGTGCACTCATCTGGTTATCGCCTGTTTCGTCTTTTGATGTGATGGAGGCCCAGAGCAACTATCGTGGAAACGCTTCGTTTACGCAAGGAAAAACGGATGCGCGATCAAGGATGAATTAAGGGTGGCGGGAGTTTAAGAAGCTGGCGAGGGCGTAGGCGACCGCGGCGGCTGCTCCGCCGATGAGTGTGGTCTGGATGGCGCTGCGGAGCCAGCCGCTGCCTACGAATTTTCCTTTGAGCGCGCCGAAGATCGCCAGCGCGACCAGGGTGATGACGACGGAAAGCTTGAGCGCGGTGCGGTTGTCCTCTACAAGAATGTAGGGCAGCAGAGGGATGATGCCGCCGGCGATATAGGAGGCGGCAATAGTAAGGGCGGAGCGATGGGCGCGGTTCGCGGCGGGTTCTTCGAGGCCGAGTTCGAAGCGCATCATAAAGTTGACCCAGTCGTTTGGGTTGCGCTTGAGCGCGGCAAGGACAGGCGCGGCGCTGGCGCGGTCGACGGAATATTGCTCGAAGATCTCGTAGATCTCTTCTTCCTCGTCGTGGGTACGCTCGATGATCTCGCGCTCTTCTCTTTGCCGCTCCGATACATAGTGCTCGGCATCTCCTCTGGCGGCGAGATAGCCGCCCAGGCCCATGGCGACGGAGCCGGCGGCGATCTCGGCCAGGCCCGCAAGGACGACGATGCGAGAGGACGCCACCGCTCCGGAGAGTCCCGCGGCGAGGGCGAAGGGGACGGTGAGGCCGTCGGCGAGGCCGATGACGATATCGCGCACGGTGGCGCTCGACTCGAAGTGGCCTTCGATGTGTTGCGCGTCGCGATCATGTCCATGGGCAGCCTGGTGCATGGTCGTAGTTTAGTTCAGGCAGGTGGAATAGCAGCGAGTTAAGCAAAGTTTTTAGATATACAGAGAGTCTTTCGCGGTGGAATCACGTCTGTATGAGCACGGCTCTCGATGAAACGGATGTGTGGGATGAGACAGGAACCTGGTGGCGAAGTAAGACGGCTTGGGGCATGGCTTGTTCTTTTTGCGGCAATTCTATTGGCGGCTCCGCGAACGGTTTTGGCCCAGGGCGGGATGCAGGACGGGCCGGTTGAGGGTGGTGGATTCGCCGGTGGCCAGTTTGCCGGTGGCCAGATGATTCGAGGCACGGTGACGGCGGTTGCGCCAGATCATCTGACGGTGAAGACCGAGGAAGGCGAGGTCTATCAGGTTGCCGTGTCGGCCAACACGCGCGTGATGAAGGACCGGCAGCCGCTGAAGGTCGCCGAGATCAAGGCCGGGGATGGTATCGGAGCCATGGGCGTGATGGACGCTCCGGCGAAGACGGTTCATGCGGTGTTTGTAGCCGTGGTGGATGCGGAGCAGGTGAAGAAGGCGCGGGAGGATCTGGGCAAGACTTACATCACTGGGCGAGTGACTGCCATTGATATGGACGAGGCCAGGGTAACGGTGAAGCGCCCTGATGGCGTGAGCCAGGTGATTCAGGCCGATGAGGGAACCTCGTTCAAGCGCGGCGGCCGCAGGGTGCAGACGGCGGCAAACGGAACTCCCTCCACTGGAATCGGCGGAGAGAGCATCACGCTGGCGGATGTGAAGGTGGGCGACATGGTGGGGGGACGAGGTGCGATGAAGGGCGGCATGTTTGTGCCTGCGGAGCTGCGCGTGATGGATGCGTCTGCGGCGGGACAGGGACAGGGGAGGCGGCGCGGAGCGGGGAACGGGTCTCCGGATGCTTCTGCCGGTTCGCCCAATACGAGTGGCTCGGGAAGTCCCCGGCCGTAGATAGCCCGGGGCGTCTTTGATCTTTGTAGATGGATTTTTTGTTGTGCCGAGGTGAGGTTGAAGGTGCATGGATTGAGCAGATTCATTCGATGGACAGCGTTGAGCGTTGTGCTTGTAGCTGGTGCTGGCCTGTCTGCGGTGGGGCAGGATGCGGTTGCTCCGGTTGCGGTTCCGGCCACCGTCCAGGCGACGGCGAGCGGGGGCACGATCAAGGGAACGGTGAAGGCCGGGACGGTGCCTCTGCCGGGTGTCGCGGTGACGGCGGCCAATACGCTGACCGGAAAGAAGTATGCGACGACGACCGATATCACCGGATCGTTCGCGATGGTGATTCCACGTAACGGGCGATACGTGGTGAAGGCCGAACTGGCAGCGTTTGCCACGGAGACCAAAGAGATACTGCTCGATGGCAGCAAGCCGGAACAGGTAGCAGAGTTTGGGATGCAGTTGGCCTCGCGGGTGGCGAGCGAAGAGGCACAGCAGTCTGGTGCAGCGACGGCGGCAACTGGAAGATCGGGATTAGGACAGGGGCGCGGCACGCAGGCGCTGAGCGTGACCGGAGATAGCGATCTGGCCGAAGCCAGCGCCGGAGCCGGCGTGGTGGGCGCGCAGATGCCTACGCTCTCTGGACTGGGGAGCGGGGATGATGCGGCGTCCGATTCGGTTGCGGTGAGCGGACAGATGGTCCAGACCAACGGGCTGGCGAACTTCAATGAGGACGAGATTCGGCAGCGTGTGGAAGATGCAGTCGCGCGAGCGAGAGCGCAAGGTGGCGCCGCGGGCGACATGGCGAACGCGGTTGTTGGGATGTTAGGCGGGATGATGGGCGGCGGCGGTGGTGGTGGACGCGGTGGTCGAGGCGGAGGCGGTGGTGGTGGCCGCGGCGGCTTTCGCGGCTTCAACCCTACGCAGCCGCACGGAGCGATCTTCTACCAGGGCGGCAATGGAGCATTGAACGCGTCGCCGTTTTCCGTGCCCGCGGCACTGGGAGAGGCTGGAGCGCAGGTGGTGAAGCCGTCATCCATGTCGAATCGATTCGGCGTGACTTTTGCGGGATCGCCTTTCATCCCCGGACTGCTGAAGCCGAGCACAAAGCAGTTTGTGTTCCTGAACGTGACCGGTCAGCGAAACGTCAATCCGCAGATCTTCAACGGCACGGTGCCGACGCTGGCTGAACGGAGCGGAGATTTCTCGGCCCTGGCCCAGACGTTGTATGACCCGGCGACGAAGCTGCCGATACCGGGCAACAATCTTCACAACGCTGCCACCCCGATCTCGTCGCAGGCTTTGGCTCTGCTGAACTTCTATCCCGCGCCGAACGTTGCCAATGCGGGTGCGCGCAACAACTATCAGACGGTCACCAACGCAGGGCAGAACTCAACCTCGGCTTCGCTACGCTATGTGAGGAACTTCGGGCAGAGCAGCTTCGCCATGGGGCGGCGTCCGGCGGCGAACGCGGCGAAGACGCTGCGGCAGAATATCAACTTCAACGGAAGCTACTCGCACAGCGCCAGCGACAGCCGGAATATCTTTCTGCCGCTCGGCGGGACGACGGCCTCCGAAGGGTACGGTGTGACGGCGGGCTACACCATCGGCTACGGAAAATTGAGCAACAATGCTTCGCTCAACTGGAACCGCTCGCATGCGATGACGCAGAACTACTTCACCAATGGACTGGTCAATCCGGGAGCGCAGGCGGGTGTGCTGGTCGGTAACTCCACGATTCAATCGAACCAGTTCTATTACGGCGTTCCGACCCTATCCTTCGGCGGCTCGAACGCCATTACCGGGCTGAGCAATACGCCGCCCAATAACTCGATCAACCAGACCATCTCCTTCAGCGACTCTGTGAGCTACCGGTTCGGGAAACATAACATGCGTTACGGCGTGGACATTCGCCGGGGGCATGCCGACACCATCGGCGGAACGCAGATTACGCCGCTGGGCTCGTTCAGTTTTACCGGCTATGCGACCCAGAATCCCGTCAGCGATTGCACGGCATCGTCAACCGTAACCTGCCCCGTGGTGCCCGCGAGTGGATCGGGCTTCGCCGATTTTCTGCTCGGCATGCCGCAACAGGCTTCCGTGCAAGCCGGGCTGAACAAGACCTATCTTCGGGCCAATGTTTTTGACTGGTATGCGCAGGATGACTGGCGGGCGCTGGCGAACCTGACGCTGAACATCGGGCTTCGCTATGAATATTTTTCTCCTTACGTGGAGAAGAATAATCGGCTGGTAAATCTGGACCATAATGCTGACTTCAGCGCGGTGCAGGCCGTACAGCCGGACCAGAAGGGAACCTACAGCGGCAGCTTTCCGCGCTCGCTCGTTAATCCCGACCGGGCGATGTACTCGCCGCGCTTTGGGTTTGCCTACCGGCCTACATTGAAGCTTCTGAAAAACACGGTGATCCGCGGCGGCTACGGGATCAACTACAACACCGGTCAGTACGCGACGATTGCGAAGCAGATGGCCAACCAGCAGCCGTTCGCGGTGACGCAGACTAATATCGCGGGGCAGCAGGGCTGCGGGACGCTGGGGCAGTTTACGCTGGCCGGCGCGTTCAACTGCTCGAACGCTCCGGTGCAGAATAACTTCAGCACGAACCTGAACTATCGCCTGGGCCATGTGCAGACATGGGATCTCGATATTCAGCAGACCCTGCCCTGGGGCGTGGTGGCGAACATCGGCTACAACGGGTCGAAGGGCGGCAACCTCGATATGGTGCGAGCGCCGAACCGGACGCCCACAGGCTTGCTGAACCCGGATGCGCAGGCCTTCAACTACGAGGACTCTCTGGGATATTCGCGCTTCAATGCGTTGCGCGTGAACGTGCGCAAGCGGATGCAGAAGGGCGTGTCGCTGCAAGGGACGTATCAGTATGGGCACTCGATCGACAACGCCTCGTCGATCGGCGGAGGGTCGCAGACGGTGGCGCAGAATGACCTGAATCTGAACGCGGAGGAGTCGAACAGTTCCTTCGATGTTCGCCAGCGGCTGACCGGCAACTGGGTATTTGAGCTGCCCTTTGGACCGAACCGGCTCTTCTTCACCAAGGGCGGTTTCTGGTCGAAGGCGCTCGATGGCTTCTCGCTCTCGGGCGACTTTACGTTTGCGACCGGGCCGTACTACACGCCGAACTATCAGTTGACGGTGCAGGAGACGGCGACCGGTACCAGCAATTCGCTGCGTCCGAACCGCAATTTCAGTGTGCCGATCAGCGGCGCAGGAAAGCTCGGCAACTGGTTCAATGCGGCGGCGTTCACCGCGCCTGCTGCAGGAGCATTCGGCACGGCGTCGCGCAACTCGATTCAAGGACCGGGAACAACGGTGGTTGATGCTTCGCTGTCGCGAACGGTGCAACTGGGCGATACGCGATCGTTCGAGGCGCGAGTGACGGCGGCGAATGCGCTGAATATCGTGCAGTACTCGGGCATTGATACGACGCTGAACTCGCCGACGTTTGGACAGGTGCGGGGCGCGGCGTCGATGCGCACGCTTACAGTATTCGCCCGGTATCGGTTTTGAAAGGCAGTGTTGGAGTGATGGACGTGAAGAGAGTCTCGACAATAGATCGTTGGCGTTGGTTTGAGAGTGTGGGCAATCGCATCGCTGCGATGATGCTGGCGGGCATGATGGCAGCCACGCCGATGCCGGCGCAGCAGCAGAACGCGAATGGGACTTTCACGCTCAAGATTCAAAGCGATATCGTGCTGACCAATGTGGTGGTGCGCGATAAGAAGACCGGCGCGGTGGTGAAAGATCTGAAGGCGAGCGACTTCACCATTATGGAGAATGGCAAGCCGCAGAAGATTGCCAGCGTCGACTTTCAGAGTGTCGACGACGCGGCAGTCCTGAATGAGAAGACCACGGTTACCGGCAAAGCGACCATTGCGGATCTGCTGAACAAAAATATCGCGTCTGACACCGCGGGCCTGAAGGACCATCGCCTGATCGTGATGTTCTTCGACCTGAGCAGCATGCAGCCGGAGGACATCGACCGCGCGGTAGAGGCAGCGCAGAACTATATCAACAAAAAGATGCAGCCCGCCGATCTGGTCGCTCTGGTGAGTCTCGATACGTCGCTCAGCATGGACCAGGATTTTACGGCGGACAAGGCTGCTCTGCTCAAGGGTGTGGGCAGGTACAACGGCACCGAAGGCACGGGGCTTGCGAGTGGCAATGAGGGCGGCTCTTCCGGCGGCACAGCGGACGATGCGTCGAGCTTTACCGCCGATGACAGCGAGTACAACGCCCTGAATACAGACCGCGAGTTGTATGCGATTCAGTCGATTGCGAAGTCGCTGGAACGCGTCGATCAGCGCAAGAGCCTGCTCTACTTCAGCGGAGGGTTGACGCGGCAGGGCATTGAAAATCAGGCGAGCATGCGCGCGGCCACCAATGCGGCGGTACGAGCCAACATGGCCATCTACAGCGTCGATTCGCGCGGACTGGTAGCATTGCCGCCGGTGGGCAGTGCTTCGACCGGAAGCCTGCGCGGCACGGCCGCCTATAGCGGCGGATCGATGCAGAGCAATCTCGATGCGAACTTCGGTTCGCAGGAGACGCTGGCCACCTTGTCCAGCGACACGGGCGGAAAAGCCTTCTTCGACTCCAATGATTTTGCCCCCGCGTTTCAGCAGATTCAGAACGACACCGAGGCCTATTACATCGTCGGCTTCCACTCCACCAACACCGCGCGCGATGGCAGCTACCGGCACCTGACGGTGAAGCTGAATCGGAGTGACGTGAAGCTGGACTACCGTCCGGGCTACTATGCTCCCGCGGACTTCAAGCACCAGAAGAACGAGGACCGCGAACAGGCGCTGACCGAGCAGATGCGTAGCGACCTGCCCGCGACCGATGTTGCCGTGTACCTGCAGGCGTTGTACTTCCGACTGGAGGACAACAAGTTCTTTATTCCGGTATCGCTGATCGTGCCGGGATCGCAGATTCCTTTCCTGAAAAATGGCGACCTCGACAAGGCCAACATCGACGTGATGGGAGAGGTGAAGAATGCCCAGGGAATCGTTGTCGGCAACGTTCGCGATACGGTGAAGCTGGCGCTCGATTCATCGCAGCAGGTGCAGCGCAAAAACATTCAGTACACCACTGGATTCACGCTCGCTCCGGGACGGTATCACCTGAAATTTGTGGTGCGCGAAAACGAGACGGGAAGGATGGGAAGTTTTGAGACCGACCTCCAGGTTCCGGACCTGCGCAAGAGTCCGCTCAAGCTCAGCTCGATTGTGCTGTCGAGCCAGCGGACGCCGAATGCGGCGAAGAAGGCAACGAGTCCGTTGGTGCGCGAGGGAGTGGAATGGATCCCAAACATTCCGCACGTCTTCCGCCAGGACCAGCACCTCTATTTCATGTATGAGGTATACGACCCGGCGAAGCAGCAGGGAGGCGCGGCTCCGGCAGCCGCCACCCCGGGACTGAAGCAGCGTGAGATCAAGCCGGTGCGGGTGCTGACCAGCATCCAGTTCATGCATAACGGCGTGAAGGTCTACGAGACGCCGCTGGTGGTCGCCGATGCGATTAACATTCCCGAGCGCGGCGCGGTGGGTTTCCAGTTCGATGTGCCGCTAACCCAATTGAAACCGGGGACCTACGTCTGCCAGGTAAACGTGATCGACGACGCCGGTGGCAGCTTCAGCTTTCCCCGTCTGGCCTTAATGGTGCGAGCGGCAGCTCCGGCGACAGCGCCTGCGACGGCTGCCTTGGCGTCACCGCCGGTCGAAGCAACGCCCGCGCCATGACAGCCTATTGACAAAAATATCAAGGGGAGCGGATGATCTGGGCGTACCTCACGGAGGTATACCATGGGCTATCCAGTCCGTCTCCCTTCCCTCTTATTTCTTGCGATTCTCTTCGTGGCCGGTACCGGGCTTTACGCCCAGAAGAATCTCCCCAGCCACGAAACGGCCCGTCAGTCCGAGCATGAAGATCCGCAGTGGCCGTCGATCCAGGCGCACCTGCCCGATCCTTCAACGGCCACTCCCGAGCGGCTGGAGATGGCTGCTGATGTTTTGCGGGCCAGACGTTTTCCTGAGGATGCTCTCGACTACTATGCCTATGCACTGAAACGCGGAGCCGATGAGGTGCAGATACTCAACAAGATCGGCGTGACCCAATTGGAACTAGGCAATCATCAGGTCGCGCGCGCCTTCTTCCAGCGCGTCGTGCATCTGAAGAAGAAGAATGCGGACGCATGGAACAACCTGGGCGCGGTCGAGTACCTGCAGGGTGAGAACGGAAGCGCCATCTCCGATTACAAGCGAGCGATCAAGCTGAATAAAGAGTATGCCCCCTTTCATTCCAATCTTGGGACGGCCTACTTTCAGGCCAAGAATTTTGAGAGTGCGCGCAAGGAGTTCGCGCTTGCTCTTGCGATCGATCCGGAGTTGATGATCCATCGTGGCGGACCGGGCGGGATCACGATGCGAATGCTGTCTCCGGCAGACCATGCGCGCTTCTCCTATGAGCTAGCGCGGCTGTACGCGCAGCACGGCGATGAGATCAACATGCTGCATTACCTGACGACCGCAAGCGAGGGTGGCTTCGATGTGCTGGAAGCGATGCGGGGAGATGAAGTGCTGGGGCGGTATCGCAAGGACCCGCGCATCCTTCTGCTGGTGCATAACGCGGAGGCTCTGCGCAGCGGCCATATGGCGCTGACCGCCAGCGCCGGAAGCGTGACGCCTTTGCCCCCGGCGTCTACTGAACATGAGTGATCGCCAATCAGACTCGGTGATGGCATAGAGAAAGTTTTTTGCACTCAGCGCGAAGGGCGCGGCTTAAAACAGCCTGGGGCAACGCCCCAGGTCTGCGGACCGGAAAAGAGGAGGGCTGAAACAGGTTGCGGAAAAACTCATGCTTTGCTTAAGGGCACGGCTTCAGCCGTGCTGTAACTGAGTTTTTCAGCAGCCTCTGAAAGCCCGATCCATATCATCACTCTAACGGTAAGGGCAGTGGCGGCAATTGGAGTTACAGCAGTAGCCGCGCTTGAGAAGGTACGCCGCGGTGAAGACAAGCCAGGGGCCTTCGTAATAAAAATCTTCCGGAGCGAGTGCTGCCATAGTAGCATCTTCCACGGGTGAGTCGTCGTCGGGCTTGGGTGGGTCCGGCATTGCTAAAACAATGTTAGAACGGGCGCGGCGAGTGTGGGGACAGGCAGCAGGGCGGTAGGAATAGCCTGTGCCTCGTCCTCTATATGCAGGTCGATCTGCAGACTACCATTGCGATAGACGACCTGTTTGCCGGGAATGGCGGCGATGCGTTCACCGGGAATGATGATGCCTGCAAGATTGGCGGGGTCGGCGGCGGCTACCGTGATGGTTGCAGAGCAATCGCGGTTGCGGGCTGCGCGGAGTGAATCGACCGCTGCGGGAAGCGCAAACTGTTCGCCGCTGAAGCCGGAGACGAAGCGGCCGCCGCGCACTTCGCCACGCGCCTCCAGGCGGCGGAGGATGCCGAGCAGGTCGCGCCACCGGGGAGCGTTAGACTCGCGCGTAAGCAGATCGCGGAAGAGGATGCCATAGCGCGCCAGCAACATGCGGGCTGCTGATTCGATCGCTGTGTCGGTCCGGCGAGCCTGCTCGATTGGCGTTGGTGCGGCATGCACCTCTTCGGAGAGCAGCGACCAGCGCCCGGCGGAGCTACGGGCTGTGCGCTTGCCGGGAGTCTCCGTGGTGGTGGACTTCCGGCGCGGATCCATCATCGCACGGAGCTGGTCGAAACCGTCGGCGGCGGTGAGCCCAGCGGTGGCCAGTTCCCAGAGTGCATGCTGAGTCTGCGGCCGCGTGAGTCCCGCGATGCGCTGAATATCGTTGGAGAAGCAGGCCCCGCGCTGCTGGAGCAGGCCGCGAATCTGGAGCGCCTCTGTACTGAGCGCTTGTTGTAACTTGGCCTCTTCGACGCATTGCTGGGCAAGCGCGTGGGGCAGCCAGTCGGCGGACTCGCGAATGTAGAACGTGATCGGCGCGGCGTTGGTGGGGATAACGCGGCGCGGCGCGGCTCCATCGCCGATGGCCCACGCCGGATGCGGCGAGACCCGGCCCCAGCCCACGGCCCCCGACAGGCACAGTGCATCCAGCCAGCGGGGATCGTAATTGGCAACGCGCGCGGGCAGCAGCGTGCGCTCCCACTCGATGGCCGGTGCCTCGAAGCCTTCGAGCTGGTGCAGAGCTTCGAGCACGCCCTCTTCCCCGGCAAGTTGCGTCTGCGGAGCGAGATGCTGCCAGCCGAGGAGCCAGCGCATATAGACGGCAGGCGTGACTGCCTCAACCTGTTTGCGGAGCGTGCTCAGGGTACGGCGATGGATGCGTTGCAGGATACGGCGTTCGCACCACTCAATGTCGTAATCAGCCGATGGTTTGGGATGCTCGAACACCCCACGCATCAGAAGGCCTTGCATCTCCATGGCGAGGAAAGTCTGAAAAACTTCGGCGGGATCAAGTGCGAAACGCTCGGCGAAGGTGTTGGAAGTCGTGGGCCCAAGGATTTGTAACCACCCCTGAACACATTGCTTCAACGCTTGCTCTTTTGTAACTAGATCAGTTTCTTTATTGGCCCATAGCGTTGATGCATGAGCAAGGCGTTCGCTAGCCGCCCAGCAAGAAATTCCAGCACAATCAACAGTCTGCGCACGTCCAGCGCGGGTCAACCGTTCGCAGAACGTTGGCCAGTGGCGGGCTTCCGTGGCGCCGAGAACGTGGAGGGGAAGCGCAATAACCGAGTGCAGCAAGTCGTGAAGCTCATGCTCGTCACGGAGATCGGGCCAGCACTCGCGGCGCACCTCGTCGATGGCATTCTGATCGAGCTTGCCTGTCTCTTCGAGAACGCTCTCGGGAAGCGATCTCCGCAGCGAGACAGCCCGCGCGCGGCGTTCTTCGAGTCCGGCATCATCGAGGAAAGCATAGGGGTTGGCGTTAATAAGCTCATGCGCAAATTGCGAGGGAACGGGCGTATCGACGGCGAGGCAGCGGATGCTTCCATCCCTGATGCCGCGCAGAACTTCGATCAGGCCTTCGAGGTCCATCGCCTCCTGCAGGACATCCTGCATCACCTCATCGACCAGCGGATGCGCCGGAATCTGGATGTCGCCGACGATCGTCTCAAAGCAGGCGGCGGCCTGCGGGAAGACGCTGGCCAGCAGATCTTCGGAGCGCGTGCGCTGGATCTGAGGGGCGATACGTTTGCCCTTCGAGAAGCGAAGCAGTTGCAGGCTACGCCCAGCCGCCCAGCGCCAGCGCGTCTTGAAGATGGGCGATGCGATTGCGGCCTGTTCGAGCAGTTCTTTTACGGTCTGCTCGGTAAGGAACTGAAAGACATCGGCAAGCGGAAAGCTGTGTTGCTCGGCCAGCGAGATATTGATGCCGTTGTCGGTGGCTGCGGCCTGCAACTCGAAGTTGAAGCCGCGGCAGAAGCGTTTGCGCAGCGCGAGTCCCCACGCCTTGTTGATGCGACCTCCGAAGGGAGCGTGGAGGATCAACTGCATGCCGCCGCCCTCGTCGAAGAAGCGTTCGGCGATGATGGTGGTCTTGCTGGGAACGGCCCCCAGCACGGCGCGTCCGGTGACGATGTAGGCGATAAGCTGTTGTGCTCCACTGGCACAGACGCTGCACTCTTCCATAAGCCACGCGTTGGCCGCTGCTACTTCGGGCTGCGCTGGAGAGATGTAGCCCGGAGAGACGTTCGGAGTGCGGGCGGAGATCTGTTCGCGCAGCTCGCCAACGCCATCGCACAGCACAGCGGTGCGTTGCGGAGCTTCGCCGAACCAGAAGGGAAGCGTCGGAGGAGCGCCATGAGCGTCTTCGACCAGCACTCGGCCCGCCGCTTCGATGCGCTGGATGCGCCAGCTTGTATTTCCCAGAAGAACGACGTCGCCGGGGCTGGAGTCGACGGCGAAGTGCTCGTCGAGCGTGGCGATCTGCACGCCCTCAGGCTGGAGGATAACGCTGAAGAGCGCGGCATCGGGGATGCTGCCGCCGTTCGAGATCGCGATCATGCGCGCACCGCGCCGAGGATGAATCTGCCGCTGGATGCCGTCGCGCAGAAGATAAGCGCCGTAGCGGCCACGGCTCGACTCGATGCCTTCGTGGAGCAGGGCGATCAACTCGTCGAAGCGCTCGCGCGTGAGGTTGCGGTAAGGATAAGCGCGGCGCAGCGTGTCGTAGAGCGCGTCTTCCTCCCACGACTCTGCCCCGCAGCAGGCAACGATCTGCTGCATCAGCACATCGGTGGGCTGCGGCGGAACTTCAAGCCGGTCGAGTTCACCGGCGCGCATCTTGCGCACCAGCGCGGCCTGTTCGAGCAGGTCGTCGCGAGTTGTCGCGAAGAGGCGGCCCTTGGGGATGGCTCCGCGCCAATGGCCGGCACGGCCGACGCGCTGCATGGCGACGGCGACGGCACGTGTCGTGCTGATCTGGCAGACCAGGTCGATGTCACCGATGTCGATGCCGAGTTCGAGCGAAGCGGTGGCGACCAGTATCTTGATCTCGCCGCGCTTGAGCCGCTGCTCGGCATCGAGCCGCAGGTTGCGCGAGAGGCTGCCGTGGTGCGCGGCTACATGCTCGTTGCCGAGACGCCCGGCGAGCGCGAAGGCGATCTTCTCGACCAGCCGTCGCGTGTTGACGAAGACCAGCGTGGAGCGATGATTCTCAGCGTGCGCAGCCAGCTTGTCGAAGATCTCCTCCCACATGGCGGTGGTGGTGACGGAACCAAGCTCGTCGCTCGGCACCTCAATGGCGATATCCAACTCGCGGCGCTGGCCCACCTGAACGATGCGCGCGGGCTTGCGCGCATCGTGAACACCGGTAAGAAAGCTGGCCACCAGCTCGATGGGATTCTGTGTCGCCGAGAGGCCGATCCGCAATGGCGGCGTGGGTAGCCCCGTAAGAAACGCTCCCGGCGAAAGCCTGTTTTCGCCGCAGACCAGAGCTTCGAGCCGTTCGAGCGACAGCGCCAGATGCGCTCCGCGTTTGTCATCCGCCACGGCGTGGATCTCGTCGACGATCACTGTGTTCACGCGGCGAAGATGCTCGCGCGACTTGCCAGCCGTCAGCAGGATGTAAAGAGACTCAGGCGTGGTGACGAGAATATGCGGCGGATTGCGCAGCATGGCGGCGCGCTCTTTGGGCAGCGTGTCGCCGGTGCGGACGGCGGTGCGAATCTCGGTCGAAAGATAACCGCGCTCGAGAGCAAGCTGTTGAATCTCACGCAGCGGCTGCTCGAGATTCTTCTGCACGTCATTCGACAGCGCCTTGAGCGGACTGATGTAGACGATCTGCGTACACGGCGCGAGATTTCCGGCGATGGCCTGGCGCAGCAACCGGTCGATGCAGACCAGAAACGCTGCGAGCGTCTTTCCGCTGCCCGTAGGCGCGGAGATCAGCGTCGCTTCGCCCGCCAGAATGCTGGGCCAGCCATGCTCCTGCGGCTCGGTGGGGGTGCCGAATTTACTGACGAACCACTCCGCCGTGACGGGATGCGCCCAGGCAAGCGCGGCGGGGATCGCACGGATTTCAGCGGCCTGGAGCATGGGTTATTGTAGCGTGATTTGTTCGATGTTTGTTCGCCATGAATCTGATGGCTATCTCTGGCTCAGTTCTCCCTCTACGACTCTTCGATTGAACTCAGCCGACTTGTTTCGGGGTACGCTCAGCGATTGCCAGTGGTCATGCGCGAAGTGTTTTGCCAGCAGGACAATTTGCCCGATGTGATGCGCATAGTGCGCCACCTGGCGATTCACGGCCTGCATGACCGAGTGTGCTTCGCCGCGAATGGCCACGGTGCGCGTCAGGTCGGTGTCCGTAAGCGGCTCCAGTGCCTGGAACACGCACGCCCAACCATCCTCCCATACGTCCAGAAGCGCCTTGCGCGTCGCGGGCGGATCGACGAATTCGCTATCTCGATTGCGGTTCGGCTTCTCGCCGTCTGTCGTCAGGAAGTCGGTCCAGCGTGCTCGCATGTTGCCTGCCATGTGCTTCACGATGATGGCGATTGAGTTCGCTTCTTCATCCAGCACAGAAAAAAGCTGTTCGTCTGTCACCTGCTCCATCGCGTGTTCGGCAAGTTTCTTGTAGTACAGGAATAGCTTCTGAGAGTCTTCGATGTATGACGTGGTGAACTTCAGTGTCATGATTCGCGCCTCCGGCCGATTTGCTGCCGACCTACATGTTCCCCGTGCCCACATCGGCGGCGGCAGCGGCGGAGTTGCTCTCGTCAAGATAGTGTTCGATCACTTTATCGAGCGTTCCCTGCGCCGTGAGGATGAAGTCCACGGCGTCGCGCCCGGCTCCGCTTCCGCCCCGGTTGGGCGTCGTGTAGTGGGCGATGGCTTTGACCTGCTGGCGGGCATTGTCAGTGGCGATGGCCAGGCCGCAGGCGCGCATCACCGGCAGGTCGATCACGTCGTCGCCGACATAGGCCAACTGGTCGATGGTGATGTTGGCCTTGGCCAGAATTTCGTTGATGGCATTCATCTTGTGTGACTGGCCCTGGTAGATGAACTCCAGCTTCAGGTCGTTGGCGCGAATAGCCACGGTCTGTGACTGGCGCTTGGTGATGATGCCGATCCGCAGACCGCCAAGCCGGGCCAGCGAGATGCCCAGGCCGTCGTGGGCGGCGAAGCCCTTGGCCTCGATTCCATGGCCGTTCGCATCGGGAATGACGAAGATTTGGCCATCGGTGAGGACGCCATCGACGTCGAAGATAAGGACTTTAATTTTTCGGGCGCGGTCTTCAGCAGTCATTTAAAGATGATACCTTGGCCGCGTGAGGCCTTCCTTCTCCTCCGCGCCGGGTCCAGCTTGTCTCATTGCCGTCACTCCCGGTACTGTTTCCCGTGGCCTCGGCTACGCGACAGGAAGCGATGTTTGCAGACCCTGCATTTCCATGGATACAGGCCAAGGCGCGGCAATACTATGCGCTCCATAAATGTCTTGCGTGTTCCTCGCGCTGTATTGAAGGAGTGACATTGTTTACAGTCGGGCGTATCACTGGTTCGAGCCATATCGCGGTTTCAATATCCTTTTCGATGAATCACTTGGTAGCCTATAGCAATGAGCGAGTATCTGTCGCATTACGATGAGGTTGGGCAGGCCCACATGGTCGACGTGAGCGCGAAGCCGGAGACGCGCAGGGAAGCGGTTGCCTCGGCGTTTGTAGAGCTGTCCGACGCGGTTCTGGCCGCTCTCCCGCAGAATCCCAAGGGCAATCCGCTGGAGGTTGCGCGGTTCGCCGGAATTCAGGCCGCCAAGCGGACCTCCGAACTGATTCCCATGTGCCATCCGCTGGCTTTGAGTTTTGTGGATGTCGAGACCACGGTGGTCCCAGGCGGCGTCGCCATCAAGGCCACGGCGGCCACGGTTGCCGGCACCGGCGTTGAGATGGAAGCCATGGTCGCCGCCTCCATCGCCGCACTTACCGTCTATGACATGACCAAGGCGCTCGACAAGGGGATCCGCATCCGAGAGGTTGTGCTGGTCAGCAAAAGCGGTGGGAAAAGCGGCGACTATCGCCGCCAGCCCGCGAAATAACAGCCCTAAGAAATCAACTCAAACAGCAGTCGCCAGCGTCACCGCAAAGAGGTACTGGGGATCGTGCCAGGTATTGCTGATGCTGAAGTCAGCCGAGGCAAGCAGTGTCGCAATGCTGGCAGTGCTGAATTTATAGCTGTTCTCCGTATGAATCGTCTCGCCTGGCGCAAAGTCCAGGCTGAGCGCCTCTCCCGCCGAGTTGGCGGGTATGCGAACCCGCTGCCGGGTCCGCGCTTCAAGGTGCATCTCGATGCGCGATTCCTTCGCGTTCCAAAGTGCCTTGTGCGCAAAGGCCGCCACGTCGAAGTCCGCGCCAAGTTCGCGATTGAGGCGGGTCAGCACATTGCGGTTAAAGGCTGCTGTCGTTCCCGCCGTGTCGTTGTAGGCAGCCAGCAGTGTGGATATGCTCTTATGCTGGCCCGGCCCCAAATCGGTGCCCAGAAGCAGCTTATCGCCCGGCAGAAGCTGCGCCCGCACATTGCGGAGCAGAGCCTCCGCATCGTCCGGAGAGAAGTTCCCAATGCTGGAGCCGATATAAAGCGCCAGCGTCCTCAGCCCCCGTAGACGGTCGAGCGGCAGCGGTTGCGTGGTGTAATCGGCAACCTGGGCGCGCACCGTGACGCCGGGAAAGTTCGCCGCGATATTTTCGCTGGCGGCCGCAAGCGCGGTCTCGGAGACATCGACCGGCTGGTAGACGACATTCCCCTGCTGGCGCACCGCAGCGGCTAAGAGGACGCCGGTCTTGGCGGCGGTTCCCGCGCCCAGTTCGATCAGGGTCAGAGCCTGCCTCCGGCTGCCTGCGGCCTGCGCAAGAATCTCATCGGCATGCGCGGTGAAGATGCCGCGCTCGGTGCGGGTGAGATAGTATTCGGGTGCTTCGGTGATCTGCTCGAAGAGGCTGGAACCGGCTTCGTCGTAGAACAGCCAGGGGGAGAGGGTGCGGGGCCGGGCAGTGAGTCCGGCACGAGCCTCGGCTGCTACTGCACAGCTCGTGGCTTCAAGGATTTCTGAGGCGGCGGCGATAGATGACACTTGGGAGTCTCTCCTCCGGTAAGGTGCGGCCGTGCCGCCTGGTCGATTGGATGCAGCGCGAGCGTCGAGCGATACCCTGTTCTCTCGACCTGCTTATGGGGCGGAGTCCTGGGCAAGCCGGAGGCCGGAAAACTGCCAGCGGGTAGCCGGACCGAAGAAGTTGCGGTAGGTTGAGCGGATGTGGGTGGCCGGGGTCACGCACGAACCCCCGCGAAGAACGACCTGGCTGGACATGAACTTGCCGTTGTACTCTCCGAGCGCACCCGGCAAGGGCTTATAGCCGGGATAGCCCGTATAGCTCGATTGCGTCCACTCCCATACGTCTCCAAACATCTGCTGTAGTCCGGGGCTGTGGCTTGCCGGTGCCGGATGGAGGTTGCCCGTCTCCAGCAGGTTGGCCTTGCCTTCAGCGGCTGGGTTCAACTGCGCAGAGGCATGCTCCCACTCAAACTCCGTGGGAAGGCGATGGCCTGCCCAACGGGCGTAGGCATCGGCCTCGAACAGGCTGAGATGGCAGACTGGAGTCTCGCTCAGATCTTCGAGGGGCTGGAAACCGTGCAGCGTGTAGATGCACCAGCCGGATTTTGTCGAGCTGTCGCGTTGCCAGTAGAGCGGAGCCCGCCAGCCCTCGGCCCGCATCGTAGCCCAGCCCTCGGAGAGCCAGAGTTCGGGCCGGTTGTAGCCCTCCTGCTCGATAAAGGCGAGATACTCCGCGCAGGTAACCAGACGCGTCGCGAGCGTAAAGGGCGCAATGTAGACGGCGTGCCGGGGAGTCTCATTATCGAAGGCAAAGGCGTCAATTGCTGCCGGGTCAGGAGTGATGCCGACTTCCGTCAGGCCGGGGGCAAAGCTGATCCACTCCACCGGCGGGGCGATGGCGTCATTTTTCTGCTGCGGTTCTTCGAGATAGGCGGGGTGAAGGGGATTGGCAAAGAAGGCGTGCTTGATGTCAGTGGCGATCAGCTCCTGGTGTTGCTGCTCATGCTGCAAACCCAGCAGGATGCGGCGGCTGGCATCCTCCTCTACCGGTGAGTGCAGAAGCCGTCCGATGGCTTCGTCGACGTGGGCGCGGTAGGCGAGGATGGCAGCGAGCGGCGGGCGGGAGAAGGAGGCACGGAGTTTTTTCTCCGGCATCTCGCCCAGGGAGTTGTAGTAACTATTGAAGAGCCAATGGAAGTCGGGATGGAAGGATTTGTAGCCGGCGGAGTGCTCCCGCAGGATAAAGGTCTCGAAGAACCAGCTGGTGTGGGCCAGGTGCCATTTGACTGGGCTGGCCTCGGGACACGACTGCACCATCATGTCTTCCGGCGAGAGCGGTTGACACAACCGCAGGGTGGCTTGGCGCACGGCATGGTAACGGGCCAGAAGAGCGGAACAAGCTGCGACGGTTTCGGCGGGAGCAGGCATGGTCTTTCCCATCATGGTTGTACGGTTTGCGAAGCTCTGTCTCTTGCGAAGTTCTTTCTTAAGATGCGAGCCATAGGCGATGCGTTGATTTATTTCAGGGCATCGAATTCTTCCCGCCTCCTCCAAATTTCAGCCGGGTCTGGCGATTTCCTACTTTAATTACGCTGCTATTACGCGCAACCTCCGAAGTACCTGTTACCATCATACTGTCGGCGAATATCGCCTGCATTCAGGAGCATCACAAATGGCAAACGGAACAGTAAAATGGTTTAACGACGCAAAAGGCTTTGGTTTCATCACCCCGGAAGACGGTGGCGAGGACCTCTTCGCGCATTACTCGGCAATCAACTCCAGCGGCTTCAAGTCTCTTCAGGAAGGCCAGCGCGTTACGTTTGACATCACGACCGGCCCCAAGGGCAAGCAGGCTGCCAACATTCAGCCCGCCTAACCTCGGCCCTTACCAGCAACATTGAAATACCGAGATTAACTGCAATGGCTGCAAGTCACACTCAACCGTGACTTGCAGCCATTACTCTTAATGGTGCTCATCGCTTTTAAGCAACGCAAACCACTTTTCGGAGTGGTTTCAGAGAAGTTATATCCCAAAGTATTGTCATCCTTCGCCGAGCCGAGGTGGGAAGGCGGAGGACCCGTTTTTGTCTTTGGGGGTACGTTCTTTTGGGTTCACCACGCTACCGCAGCAGCACCGTAATTACCTCGCCCGCCGCAAAGCCGCTCCTGTTAGGCGGAAGCAGGGCATAGCAGTTTGCCCGGGCATTGGCAGCCAGGTCGCCAGAGCCCTGCCATCCCACCAGTCGAACCAGCGAACGCTCTCGCCCCGGAGTCAGGCGGGCGGGAAGTAACCGGGTAAGCCCCGGTTTACCAGCTACATCCTCGGCCAGGGTCGCCTGAACGAATCGCGGCGGCGATACCCCTGCTCCGGCCATCGCCCGCAGCATCGGCTGCACAAAACAGTGAAAAGTCACCTGGGTCGAGATCGGATTGCCCGGAAGCCCAAAGAAAAATTGGGCCGGAGACCCGCCGCTCGCCGGAAGCCTGCCGAAGACCACCGGCTTGCCCGGCTGCATCCTCACCCCGGTAAAAAAGAACTCGGCTCCCATCGAGAGCAACGCTGCCTCGACGAGATCGTACTTGCCCATCGAAACCCCGCCTGAGAGCAGGAGAAGATCGCTGCTCCGCGCCTGCATGATGATGTTGTCCAACTCCTCGCGCCGGTCTGGAGCGACAGGCATCCGGACAGCCTCTCCCCCGGCCCTGGCCACCAGTGCAGCCAGTCCATAGCTGTTCGAGTTCCGAATCTGCTGCTCCCCTGGGATCTCATCTATTTCCACCAGTTCGTCGCCCGTCGCCACAATCGCCACTCTCGGCCTGCGAAAGACGGTCAGGGACGCATAGCCGCAGGCCGCCGCCAGGGCGATCTCTGCTGCCTCGATCTCGGTTCCCTCTGCCAGTACCAACTCCCCGGCGCGAGCCTCGCTGCCTCGGGGCACGATATTTTCACCCGCCCGCACCGATCTCTCAGCAGCCAGAGAGACGGCATCCCCCGCCAGCTCTACATGCTCGACCATCACCACCGCGTCGGCCCCATCGGGGACCGGAGCCCCGGTCATGATTTCGATGGTGCACCCCTCCTCCAGCGCCTGGCCCACCCACCGTTCTCCCGCCCGAATCTGTCCAACGACGCGCAGAGGTCCGGCTGCGCCAATATCCTTAGAGCGCACGGCAAAACCATCGCGGGTCGACCGGTCGAAGGGCGGCTGGTCGCGGTCGGCCATCACCGGCTCCGCCAGCACACGGCTGGCGCACGACAGCAGCGGCTTGCTCTCCGTCTCCAGCCTGGCTGGCGCGGAGGCATGGAGCAGCACCACATCCAACGCCTCATCAAAATCGAGAATATGATCCGAACCGTTCATACCTCTTCCTTCCAAATGAAAAAGCCCCGGCCTATGCTGCCCGGGGCTTTTCCGTATGTTGGAAAAACTACTTCTTCTTTGGAGCCTTGTAGCTGGATTCGACCTTGGCTCCGATGCCCTCGAGGATACCCTTGACGTCGGTGGCGTGGGGACCATCCGGCGCCAGTGCCAGATACTGCTGGTAAGCCTCGACGCATCCCGGAGGAGCGACGATCTTCTGCGTCTTCGCATCGACGGTCGCCTTCGGAATCAACGCCTGACCCTTGATGTAGTACGCATCTGCCCGCTTCGGATCGGCGGCGATGGCCTTGTCGGCGGCAGCCCCAGCTTCTTCGAGTTTGCCGGCGTTATAGAACGTGGCCGCCTCGTTGAAGAAGTACATGCCGGCGTTAGCCGGGTCTGCCTTGGCGGCTTCATCGTAGGCAGCCGTGGCTTCAGCCGTCTTTCCACCCTTGTTCAAAGCCTGTCCGAGCTGGTTGTAAGCAGCGGCAGCAGTCTGCGGACTTGGCTTCTTCGAAGCGGCATTGAGGTCGATGCCCTTTTTGTAAGAAGTCGCAGCATCGGTGAACTTCTGCTCGATGGCGGGATCGGTGGGTGAAGTTCCGGCGGTCTTTGCCGCTACGGCCGCAGCGTTGGCAGCGCCAATCTGGGCGTCGCCCAGTGCGACCCACAGGATGGGCTCATCCGGCTTGGCTGTCGTGGCCTGCTGCATCGCTGAGATCGCCGAGTCGAACTTGCCCGCCTTGGTATCGGCGCGCGCCTGCACTAGAAGAGTGTTGAGATTGGCAATCTTCGAATTGGCGGACATGGCCTCGGCGTTCTTCTTCTTGAACTCTTCGACCTGCTTGCGCTCGTCGGGAGTCATCTTGTCGAGGTACTCCTTGCGGCTCATATCGAAGTTCACGACATGGTCATCGTTGGCCGTGAGTGCGACGTTCTCGTTGAAGTCGAGGCTCTTGTCGTCCACAAAGACGATCACGACATAACTCCCCGGTGCAATCCCGGAGCCTTTATAGTCGCCATTCTGGTCGATGGGGAAGGTGTACTGATACTTCCGGCTCTTCGCATCCGAGGTGCGGTCGGTGGTCAGCTTCACATCGCCTTTGGTAATTGCCTGGCCGATGGGATTGCTTACGTGGCCATGGATGCTGGCCGTCTCCTGTGCCATGGAGCGCGATGGATGCGCCATCATCGCGAAGGCCACCAGCAGGGCGATGGCCAGCGTGCTTGTCTTGCCCGTCTTGCCTGTCATCCACGTCTTCAAATGCTTCTTCACTTTTCTCTTCTCCTGGCCCCATCGCTGCGGGCGGAAATCATTGTTCTCGTACTATTCACTACACCAAACTTTGATGCGCAATCCGCTCATCAGGCAACGGCATACGGTATCGGATCTGCTGCTCCGGCCTCACGAAACGCCCTCAGCCGCAGAACACAACTCTCGCAGACGCCGCAGGCCACAGTCTCGCCGGAATAACATGACCAACTTACATGGAACGGAGCACCCAATTCAACTCCCAGCCGAACGATCTCGCTCTTGCGCAGCTCGATTAGCGGGGTCACGATCCGAATATCGCCCTCTTTGGTCCCGGTCTCGATGAGCTTGTTGAACGCATCGTAATAGGCAGGGCGGCAGTCGGGATAGCCGGAGCTGTCCTGCTCGACGGCTCCGATAAAGACGGTCTTCGCCCCCAGAACCTCGGCCCAGCTTACCGCCGCGGAGAGAAAATGGGCGTTTCTGAACGGCACGTAAGTGACTGGAACTTCAAGCCCAATGCTCGCCTCGTCGCCCGCCGCGGGCACGGCGATGCTGGCGTCGGTTAGCGCGGAGCCGCCAATCTTGCGGAACAGGTCCATCTTGAGCGGCAGCAGCTCGCGCACTCCCACGATCCGGGCAACCGCTTCGGCAGACTGCAGCTCCCGCGCCTCCGTCCTTTGCCCATAGCTGAAGTGCAGTGCGTAAACCTCATAATCTTTCGCGGCCAGCGTTGCGCAGACGCACGAATCCATGCCGCCGGAGAGACAGACGACGGCGCGGGGGCGGTCCTGATCAGGCTTTGTCATCAGTGCTATCGGATGCGCTCGCCTCGACTTCGGATGCGCCTGCATCGTCAACGTCCGGTTCGGCTTGATCGAGGATCTCGCGCGCGGCCTCTTCATCCTTCCGGTGTACCTGAAGACGCGCCCAGAAGGCGGGCGCAAGCATGTTATTGACGTGCTCACCTTCGAGGAAGCACTCTATCCCCGCCGACTCGAGTGCGCCTTTGGCCATCTGGGCAAAGACCGGCTCGATAAATTCGGCCACAGTCACAAACTCTTCCGGATCTTCAAGCTTTTCCGTCATCTCGGTCATCGGCAGGTCACCGTGCCTTTCATTTGCTCTCGTACGATTGCAGATGGAACGTAATCGTGCCCCAGAAAAGCTGTGCGCGAATCTGCACCGGCATATGCCGAGGGTCGTCTGTATACCAGATCCATATCTTGCCCCGGTTCTTGACCACGCCTTCGTCCGCCGTGGGCTGGACGCGGATCGTCTGAAAAGTTCCGGCGGGCGTCTTGATCTCTTCCCGCGTCTCCACTTTCATGGTCACCGTTACGGTGCGCATGGAGTCGGCCAGCGGAAACTTCACTGTCTGTCCGACGATCAGCGGCTGCGACGCGGCGTAAAAAATTGCCGAAAGCGAGTCGGTCACGCAGGCCGGAATCGATGCCGTCAACTGCTTCGAGGTTCCCTTGACCAGATTCTTCTCAACCTGAGTCTGCTTGCCCTGGTCGTAGTTGAAGGCGAGGTCGCTCGATACCTTGCGCCGTCCCTCCTGCAACTGCTTGCTGAATCCGGTCGAGCAGCCGGTCCTCATGTCGAATCCGGATTGAAACCGGTCGACCACGGGAAACAGCATGGTCACCGCACCGACCGAATCGGCAGTAGCCGCAATCTTCTGGACATTGCCCTCGCGCTCCAGGTGGAAGACCGCGGTTCCGGCGGTAAACACACGCCAGTCAACGGTATAGCTGAGCGTCTCATGGGTCGGGAAGACGTAGCCCACCGGCGGCGGTTGCAGCATGGGAATCGGCGAGGTCTGTTGGGCCGGCAGCGATGTTCCGCCCGGCAACGCCGTCAGCAGAAGTGCGGCAAAGGAAAGAAGGGTCGATTTACGCTTGAACAGAGGCAGCTCGCTGGGTTGAAATGGGTGGAACATCCTACCGCTTTAAAAACAGCAGGCGAGCCGCCAGCGCCGCATAAATGGCGATAGCGCCCATGCTGGCATTGTACTCGCGGTGATGCAGGTAAAGCTTGGAGGAGAAGCTCCCGGAGGCGTCGGCGGTGGGCGCTGCGGTCAGGCGCGGCAGCAGCCGGGGCACCTTTTGGGCGTAGTCGTCGAACCCCGCGAAGTGATCGCGAAGGTACTGCTCTTCCGAGCGAATGGTCGGCAGATAAATCGCCGCAAACAGCGCCGCCAGCGCCACCAGGATGATCCAGCTACCCGCTGCAGCCGCGAAGCCGAAGGCGATCATCATGGAGCCGAGATAGAGCGGATTGCGCGTGTGCGAATAGGGTCCGGTGCGGGTGAGCTCGGCATTCTTGCGGACGTATCCGGCGGCATAGGCGCGCAGCCACACCCCCGGAACCACCAGCACAAGGCTGGCCAGCATGGTCTGCCACGTCGGTCGCGCCAGCCACAGAAAGACCCCGGCAAAGATAAATCCGAGGGGGACGCGGATACGCCGGGCTATCCGTTGCCACTGTGTTCGTTCACTCACTGCTTTACCTTATCCTGTCGCCCGCAGCAGGTCGAACGCCGCCGCCGTCACCTCGTCCGCGGTGATGTGCATCAGTCCCTCTTCGGTCTCGGCGTGGCGGGTGTGATCTTTTTTGCTGGAAGCATGGCGCAGCACACGGGACGCAGTTCCATATGGCCCATTCCGCGCCGGATCGGTCGGCCCAAACAGGGCGACCACGGGGCGCTCCAGCGCCGCTGCCAGGTGCAACGGCCCGGTGTCACCTGCGATGACGAGGCTCGCCCGGCGGGTAAGCGCGATGAGTTGCCCCACCGAGCAGGGAACCACAACCGCCGCTCCCCCGCTGGCATCGACGACCGCATCGGCCAGCATATCTCCGGCAAACACTGCGTTGACCAGCGGCACGTAGCCAGCCCGCGCCAATTCGGCAGCGACGGCTCCGTAGCGCTCCACCGGCCACTGCTTCGCGCCCCATCCGGCGGACGGAGCAATCACCACAAACTTCGGAGCTGCCGTACCGGGGACCAGCCGCGCAAGCAACTCGTCCCGCCAAATCTCGGCAGCGTTATCGGTGGGCAGGTCGATCTTTGCGGCCGTCAGCGGCTCGCCTACAGCGGCGCCCAGAATCTCGTAGCCCTGTTCGATGACATGCGCTGTGCTCGTTCTGACGTGCTGGCCGTATAACCACCCCGCAGGCTTTTCGCGAGGGCTGGCGGGACCGGCGAACTTCTTCGCTCCAGCCATCCTGCCAATCGCCGCAGATCGTATCGCCCCCTGCATATCGACGCAGAGATCGAACTGCTCCCCGCGCAACTCCTGCCGCAGCGTGCGAATCTCCGTCAGCGTTTCAAGCGAAATGGGCCGCCGCTTCCACTCCCGCGTCGGCACCGGATAGCAGCGGTCGATCAGCGGCATCTCCGGTCCACGCTGTCCTGTCGCATCCCCAGCATGGAGCAGAGCGCTCCAGCAAGGGTCGATCGCCCATCCGATAAACCAGTCAGGATACTGCTGCCGCAGCGCTGTTACGGCGGGCATGGCATGTAGGACATCTCCCATCGCGCCAATCCGTACAATCAGAACGCGGCGAGGGCGGTTTTTATCCGGCGGAATACGGGCTGGCTCGTTCAAGCCGCCATTCTCTCACGACAGCCGCGCTCCGTATCAACGATTTCCGCTGCGGCGGTCGAGCCGCGGCACCATCGTAATCAGTTGAAAGACCGCGTCCGACTCATCGACCAGGCTCACAGCGAGCCGCGCCACCACCAACGGTCCAATCGTCTCCAGTCGCTGCCGCATCGCCGGCGTCAGCTTCACGGCATCCTTCTCCGTCGTCACCAGGCCGTCGGCCTTGTGCCCCCGCGCCTGCTCCAGCAGGGAGTCGATATCGGCATCGGTATAGGCATGGTGGTCGGGAAACGAGACGGCCTCCACCGGCTGGCATCCATTGGCGTTCAGCATGAGGGTGAAATCCTTTGGCCTCGCAATCCCGCAGAATGCCAGTGGCCGCCTCCACGGCATCGCAGCCCCCGGCTCTCCCAGAATCAGTCGCCGCCGTATCACCCATATCGCCGGAGCCTTTTTCTTTCGCATAATCTCCGCGACAAAGCTGCGCAGCCGCTCCGCCTCATCTTCCCGCACGACGATCACATGGGCCTCGGCCAGCATCGATAGCGGTTCGCGCAAATTGCCCGCCGGCAGCAGCTTGTCCTCGGTGTCCTCCTGGGTTAGCAGCACGATATCGAGATCGCGGGCCAGTTGGCGGTGCTGAAAGCCATCGTCCAGCAGATGAACCGCAATCTTTCCCGCAACCGTATTCTGCTCGGCCAGCAGCCCGGCCCGGTAGCGGTCCGCGCCGACAAATACCGGCGCGCCCGACCGTTGCGCCAGCAGTACCGGCTCGTCTCCAAACCAGCCCGCATCGCCATAGGGCACCACCCGTTCCACCGTCTTCGGAGCGCGTCCAAAACCGCGCGTCAGGATCGACACCTGGTATCCCCGTCGCAGCAGCACGTCCGCCATCATCAGCGTCACCGGCGTCTTCCCGGCTCCCCCCACTGACACGCTGCCGATGCTGATGACCGGGTTCGCCAGCTGCCTCTGCTTCAAGCTCCCGGCCAGAAACATCTGTCGTTTGATCGCCAGCCCCGCTCGATACAGCGGCATCAGGGGCAGCAGCAGTGGTCTACGGATACTCATCGCCCCACCCTCTCATCCAGCAGCGATACCAGAGCCCGCACCGTTCGAGCGGTCGCGCCGGCCTGCGCTTCGAAGACTTCGCGTCCCCGCTCTCCCATGCCCTGTGCCTCATTTGTCTGCTTCTCGTCGACTCGTTTCTGATTGATAAGACGCGCCATATCAATCAGCGTCCCCGCAAGCGTGTCAGCCGAAACGACTCGAAGTGCATTATGCGCCAGCAACACGTCCACAATCTCGCGAAAATTTTCAAACGACGGTCCCATCACCACCGGCACCCCAAATCGCGCCGGTTCCAGAGGATTATGACCGCCCCCCGAAACCAGGCTCCCTCCCACAAACGCCACCGCTCCCAGCGAATAGACCGCCGCCAGGTCGCCAATCGTATCCAACAGAAAGATGCTTCCCGCTGCCACTGGTCCCAAAGAGTCTGCCCGCTCCCGAAACTCGCTTGCGCGAACCACCGTAAACCCACTTCCACCAATCATTGCCGCGACCGCCGCAAACCGGTCAGGATGTCGCGGCGCCAGCACCATCACCGCCTCCGGTGTCGACGCCAGCACCGTCGGCCACACGTCCAGCAGTATCCGTTCCTCGCCCTCCAGCGTCGAGCCGCATACGATTACGCGAGCCTGTGACGACAAGTGTTCCCGCAACATCCCCACCAGCGCACTCTCGCGACTCTCGCGCAGGTCGTACTTCAGATTCCCCGTCACCCGTACCCGCTCGGCAGGAGCTCCCATCCGCACCAGCCGCTCCGCTGTCTCCTCACTCTGCGCCAGAAACAGCGAAATCTTCCACAGCAAGGGCCGCCAAAGCCGTCGCAGCCGCAGATAGCGTGGCAGCGACCGGTCTGAGACCCGCGCATTGACCACCGCCATCGGCACGCCAGTTTTAAAACACTGCTCCATCAGATTCGGCCACAGCTCGCTCTCCATCAGCACCAGCAGCCGCGGCCGCAGCACTCGCAGATACCGTCGCACCACAAACGCAAAATCCAGCGGCAGGTAGAACACCGGCAGCTCCGGCAACCGCTGCTTCGCCAGCTTCTGCCCGGTCGCCGTCGTCGTCGAAACCACGATCATCAACTCCGGCCGCGCCGCGCTCAGCTCGCGAATCAACTGCGCCGCCGCCATCACCTCGCCGACCGAGACCGCATGAACCCACACCACCTCGCGCCCCGCCGCTGCAACCGCCGCGCGCACCTGCTTCGGCACCCATCCCAGCCGCCCCGCCAGCCCTGCGCGATACCGCCCGCTGGTCGCCATGCGCAACAGCCAGTACGGCGCTCCCAGAACGAGCACCGCCAGCAGAAGCGCGCTATAGATCGCCATCGTCACTTGGTTTGTGCCCTCGCTTTACCTTGTGCCTCGGCGAAGATGATAATCATCACTGGCCATGAACTCCCACCGACCCCATGCAATAGTTTCACAGACTCTCGGAGTCGCCGCCACCCTTTGCCTCTTCGCGGCCTCTGCCCTGGCCGCCAGCCACAAGGCTCCGCCCGTCAATCCGGCCAATCAATACGCCGCCTTCGAAGCCCATCCCAACGAGCACGTCACCATCGCCGCCGACCCCTGCATCGACCCGGCGCAGTGCAGCTTCTTCCGCCTTCCCTACGTTCAGCACGGCTTCATCCCCGTCCGCGTCGTCATCACCAACGACGGCGACGCCGCGCTCACCCTCACCGACGTCCGCATCCAGTTCATCTCCGCGGCTAACGACAAGATTCCCGCCGCCGATCTCGACGAGATCAACCGCCGCCTCTTCAATCTCAAAAAGAGCATGGGTACGCGCCTCCCCCTCCCTATTCCCATCACTGTTAATCGTGCCCATGTCGATAAAAAGATCACCCAGGACGACGCCGACTTCGGCTTTCAGAGCACCACCGTCAACGCCCACAGCACCCTCGGCGGCTATCTCTTCTACGACGTCCGCGGCCTCGACGACCCGCCGCTCAAAGGCGCGCAGCTCTACGTCAAGATGATCCACACCCTTGACGGCAAGCAGGAGCTCTTCCCCTTCACCATCCCCTTCGACAAGTGGCTCGCCGCCAACCCTCCCGTCGCCAAATCAACGAGCCAGAAGCCCTAGTCGTTGCTTGTCTTGAAGTTGTCATCCTCAACGTAGTGAAGCATCCCGGCATTACCACAAAACCGGGTGCCCCATCTTCGCGACGGCTTCATCGTCGCTAAGGTGGGTCGAAGCGCCACAACTATAAAATCAAGTAGAAAACCCTATGCTCAACATCCGCCCCGCCGCCCCCGCCGACGTCCCCCAGATCCTCTCCTACATCCACGACCTCGCCGCCTACGAGCGCGAGCCTGCCGCCGTCCTTGCCACCGAGGCCGACCTGCTGCGCGATGGATTTCCCACCAGTCTCGGCTCCACGCCGCGCTTCCACTGCCTCATGGCCGAGCTGAAACAGGGCTGCCACTACATCTCCGTCGGTTTCGCCCTCTACTTCTACAACTACTCCACCTGGCGCGGCCACCATGGCATCCACGTCGAAGACCTCTTTGTCCGTCCCGAACTCCGGGGCAAGGGAATCGGCAAAGCGCTGCTCACCCGCGTCGCCGCTATCGCCGTCGAAGAGGGCTGTCACCGCCTGCAATGGGACGTGCTCGAATGGAACACCCCCGCCATAGGCTTCTACGAGCAGATGGGCGCAACCATGATGACGGAGTGGCGCACCATGCGCGTCAACCACGAGGCCCTGCCGGCCTTCGCCGCGCAAGATAAAGAGTAGTTATTTCTGCGGATGCAGCACCAGTTTCTGCACGCGCCAGTTCAACAACTCGGCGACAAACAACTCGTTCTCCGACGGACACGCAATCTCGTGAATCCAGCCAAATTGCTTAAGCTGCTTGCCGGTCTCGCCCAACACGCCCAGCACCTTCCCATCGAGGCTCAGCTTGTAGATGCGCCCTGGAAAAGCATCTGACGCATAGAGTACCTGATGCGGCCCCGGCGTGATGCACACCGCCCAGGGCGAGCCCGACGCCATCGAGCCCGTCGCATCCTCGGCGGGCTTCTTCCCGATCGCGGCAACCGTATTCGCGTAGTCGAACGGCACATCGATCGTGATCTGGCGCAGGAACTTGCCGCTCCCGTCGAAGACCTGGATACGCCGGTTGCCACGGTCGGCCACGTAGATATTTCCCGCTGCATCCGCCGCGATGCTGTGCGGCGTGTTGAACTGCCCCGGCCCGCTGCCGGGCTCGCCGAACGACATCAGCCACTTGCCGTTCCTGTCCACCTTGGCCACGCGCGAGTTGATGTAGCCGTCGCTGATGTACGTGTTCCCGGCATTGTCCCAGGTCATATCCGTCACCTGGCGAAACATCCCGTCTACAGGCGGCAAGGGCGGTTTCGCATGCTTCACCGGCCCGGTGCTTTCGTCCGCCGCCTCCTGCTTGCGCCCGAAGACCATCTCCACCCTGCCTGCCGGATTGAACTCGATCACCATGTCCGAACCCTTGTCGGCCACCCAGATGTTGTCCTCTTTATCCACCTTCACAGCATGCGCGTACGACCACGCATACAGGTTGTGCCCGATCTCGCGGATATAAGTCCCATCCGGCCCAAACTCCAGCAGTTGAGCCGCGCTCGCGCCATAGGCCGGCCCCGTCGTATTGCTGCGCGAGAAGACGAAGACGTGCCCCTTCGAGTTCACCGCTACCCCGGCCGTCTCGCCCAGATTCATGTCCGGCGGCAGCTTCAGAAAGTTGGGAACCGAGTCGAAAGCAATCTCAGGCACAGCCTGACCCTGCGCGAACAGGCTCAGCGGCGCAGCCAGGCAAAGCGAAAGAGCAAGAACAAAGCGCTTCATGACGATCTCCTTCAAGCGGTGATGAAATGAATTTGAAATAAAGGAATCTGTCTAGGCGACATAGGGACTATCGAACGGTAAAAAGATCGACATCCTGGTGCCGTGAGAAGCCGCATCCACGCTGCTCTGGACATCGATTTTTCCTTTGTGGCCCTTGATAAACTCGGTTGTCACCCAAAGCCCGATTCCAGTTCCGACGGACCTACGGGTGGTGAAGAAGGGCTCGAAGATCTTCTTCAAATTTTCGGCGGGGATGCCTTCGCCCGTGTCTTCAACAGACAAAAGTAGCCCCCGGCGATCTGATTCCACGGCTTCCTGTACAGACGTCGTGAGAGTGCCGCCGGACGGCATGGCGTATATGGCGTTGGTGACGAGGTTCGAGATCACCTGCATCATCTCTCCCTTCCTCAAGACAATCTGCGGACAGGAGCTGAACCGGGTTTGGACCTGGATGCCGGCCGCAACCAATTTGGATTCATAGATATGAAGCGTATCGGTGACCAGGTCAGCTAACCTGACAGGAAGAGCAGCGGAGTGTTCCCGATAATAACCCAGCGTCTGCTTTGCGATATGGGAGACGCGAAGCAGCTCCTGTTCCGCCGTATTGAGATAAGAGACAACCTCGCTTGTATCGGAAGCGTTGGTCCTGGCCAGATAGATCAGGTTAAGCACCGATTCCAGGGGGTTGTTAATCTCGTGGGCAATCGTGGCGGCCATCCTGCCTGTAGCCGCGATCTTCTCTGCCTGCAGAAGGTTTTTCTCCATCTGCTTGCGTTCCCCAATAGTGCGAAGGACCTTCGAAGCTCCAATGATCTTCCCCGACGCATCCTTTAATGGCGAGATGGTGAGGGACACATCCAGCCGTTCCCCACTCTTGGTCAGCCGGACCGTCTCGTAGTGATCGATGCGTTCTCCCAACTGTATCTTCCGGATAATGGTTTCTTCTTCGGATCGCAGATCCTCAGGGATCAAATTCAAAATAGAGGCACCGATCATCTCTCGTGCGGAGTATCCGAAGATCCGCTCCGCTGCCCGATTCCAACTCGTAATAATGCCATTAAGATTTTTGGTCATAATCGCATCGTCCGAAGACTCGACGATGGCCGCCAGTTGAAACCGCACCTCATTGAGCTGTTTCTCATGGGTGATGTCCCGGGCCATCTTCGAGATGCCGAGGACCCGTCCCTCTTTATCCTTTAAAGGGGAGATGGTGAGCGAGACGATAACCTCCTTCCCATACTTCGTAACTCTTCTGGTCTCAAAATTGGTGATCTGTTCACCCATCTGCAACCTGCGCAGAATGACCGGCTCCTCATACTGCAGCGAGAGCGGAATCAGCTTCAGCACGGGCTGGCCGATGATCTCCTCCGGCGTATAGCCGAAGATATGCTCCGCCGCAGGATTCCAGCTCGTAATGATGCCGCTGAGATCCTTCGTGATGATGGCGTCTTTGGAAGAATTGACGATTGCTTCCAGCAAAGCGTTTGGGGTTTCAAGTCCCGAACCAGAGGGTCTCTTCTTCGGAAGTTCTAACGTTGACATTCTTGCCTCATCCTTTTTTCAGGCAGCCTAGTCATCCTAACCCGGCGATAATTGCAACCAATAGCAGCCCGTTATGATTGGATGCCGGTCGTGCCGCCCCGCAAAAGCTTGACGCACCCCATATAATTGAAGAAGGGGGCAAGACCACATTCAGCATCGTTTGCCGCGAGTATCCATGCCGCAGTGTGTAGCTAAGTGTATTGGATCGAAGACTTTGCGGGTAAATACCCTGTAAAATCAATACTTTAGCGATATAGACTAGGTCTAAAGTATCTGTTTCTAAGACTTTGCAGGAAAAGTAGGGGGAGGGGGATACCTTGGCAGGAGGAGCCACAAAGCGAATCAGAGTCATCGGTGGAGGTCTCGCCGGTCCCGAAGCTGCTCTTCAGGCAGCAAAATTCGGCTGCGAGGTCGACCTCTACGAGATGCGCCCCACGCGCTCCACCGAGGCCCACCAGACCAGCGACTTCGCCGAACTCGTCTGCTCCAACTCCCTCAAGTCCGAGTCCGAAAACACCGCTCCCTGGCTGCTCAAACAGGAAATGCGCCGCGCCGGTTCCATCCTCCTCACCGAGGCCGATGCGTCCGCCGTTCCCGCCGGCCACGCCCTCGCCGTAGACCGTGTCGAGTTCTCCAAGCGCGTCGCCGAGCGCATCGCCGCCGAACCCCGCATCACCGTCCACCGCGAAGAGGTCACGCACCTCGACGAAAACGATCCCGACACCATCACCATCCTCGCCAGCGGCCCGCTCACCTCGCCCGCGCTCGCTGCCGAGCTCCAGCGCCTCACCGGCTCCGACTATCTTGCCTTCTACGACAGCATCAGCCCCATCGTCGACGCCGGCACCATCAACATGGACCGCGTCTACTTCGCCGCCCGCTACGACAAAGGCACAGCAGACTACATCAACTGCCCCTTCACCAAAGAAGAGTACGAGACCTTCCTCGACGCCCTCGTCGCTGCCGAAGCCGTCCCCGCCAAGTCCTGGGAACAAATCCCTCAGGAAACCGATTCCTTACAAACACAAAATTGTCATCCTTCGCCTCAGGCGGAGGACCTGCTGTTAAGTAACGCCACCGAACCGGGTGCCCCATCTTCGACTCGGAACGACGACAGTCGTCCCGAGTCGAAGATGGGTGGAAGCGCCACCAATCCCAAATCCAGCGAACCCGCCCCCGAAAAACTCCACTACTTCGAGGGCTGCCTCCCCATCGAAGAGACCGCCCGCCGGGGCCGCGACACCCTCCGCTTCGGCCCCATGAAGCCCGTCGGCCTCACCGACCCCAAAACCGGACGCTGGCCCTACGCCGTCGTCCAGCTACGCCAGGAGAACCTCCGCGCCGACAGCTACAACCTTGTCGGCTTCCAGAACCACTTGAAGTTCGGCGAACAAAATCGAGTTCTCAAACTCATCCCCGGCCTCGAAAACGCAACCTTTCTGCGCTACGGCCAGATCCACCGCAACACCTACATCAACGCCCCCACGCTGCTGACGGAAACCCTCCAACTCAAAGCCCACCCCAGCATCATGATCGCCGGGCAGCTCAGCGGAGTCGAAGGCTACACCGAATCCATCGCCTCGGGCATGCTCGCCGGACGCTATGCTGCCGCTCTCGCCCACGGCAACGTGCCCACAGCTGCTCCTCGCGCCAGCGCCAACGGCAGCCTGACCCACTACATCACCCACGCCGAAGGCAAGCGCTTCCAGCCCGCCAACATCACTTTTGACTTATTGGTGCCGCTCGAAGAAGAACTCCGCAAAAAGATTCGCGACAAAAAAGAGCGCCACAGAATGCAATGTGACCGCGCCCTTTCCGCGTGGGATGAATGGCTGACTTCATCCTCTTGAATTGACTTTACCCATTTGAATTGTCATCCTTCGCGCAGCGGAGGACCTGCTTTTCGCTACGCTTCTTTCTTCTTCTTATTCCGCGCCTTGATCTTGAACCAGATCGGACTTCCGATAAATCCGAAGTTGTCGCGAATCTGGTTTGCCAGAAACCGCTCGAACGAGAAGTGCATCTTCACATCCTTGTCGGTAAAAAGCACAAACGTCGGCGGCGCGACAGCAGCCTGCGTCATGTAATAAATCCGCACGCGTTTGTTCATCGGAACCGAAGCCTTCTGGAAGTCGACCTTCTCCAGAAACCGGTTCATCTGTCCGGTCGTCACGCGCTTGCGCCGCTCCCGCGAGACCAGCTCGACCTTCTTGAAGACCGACTCGATATTCATGCCCTCGGACGCAGAGATAAACAGCAACGGAGCATACTCCAGATACTTCAGCGCGTCCCGCACCTGCTGTTCGTAGATCTTGATATCGGCAGGCGGTTTGCCGTCGTTCCGCGCGGTCGTCATCAGGTCCCACTTGTTGACCACGATGATGACGCTGCGCCCGCTCTCATGCGCGTAGCCGCCGATGTTCGCGTCCAGCGCGGTCACGCCTTCCACTGCGTCGATGATGAGCAGCGAAACGTCCGCTGCTTCGAGATGCTTCCGCGCCATCACGACCGACAGCTTCTCCGCCATCAGCTTGGTCTTGCCCTTGCGGCGAATTCCCGCCGTATCCACAAACCGGAAGCTGTGTCCGCCGCGCTCGACCACCTCATCGACCGCATCGCGCGTCGTTCCGGCAATCGGCGACACGATCGCACGGTCGGTTCCAGTCAGCGCATTCAGCAGCGTGCTCTTGCCCACGTTCGGCCGGCCGATGATGGCGATCTTGGTCTCTTTCTGCACGTAATCGCCATGCGTCCGCAGCTTGCGCACAGGAGCTTGCGCTCCGTCCTCGTCCTCCTCCATCTCGTCTTGCGCGGTGAGCATCACTTCGTCAGGCTCTTCGTCCACCTCTTCAGCGGGCAGCGAAGCGAAGACCTCATCGAGCAGATCGCCGATGCCGCTGCCGTGCTCCGCAGAGATAGCGAGTACGTTCCTGAATCCCAGC
This sequence comes from Terriglobales bacterium, assembly GCA_041691575.1. Taxonomy (GTDB): domain Bacteria; phylum Acidobacteriota; class Terriglobia; order Terriglobales; family Acidobacteriaceae; genus Edaphobacter. The sequence continues at coordinate 17,609 of JBEPUJ010000010.1, read as the reverse complement.
TGCCGGAAGTTCTCGGCCTGCGACTGCATTGCCTCGGTGTCCATCTTGTTGACTGCCAGAAACACCGGCTTGCCGCCGCGCAGCAGCAGCCGCGCCAGCTCCATATCCGGCGAAGCAAGCTCCGTTCGTCCGTCGACAACCATGACGATCGAGTCCGCCTCTTCGAGCGCGACCTGCGCCTGGCGGAAGATCTCGCTGGGAATCAGCGCCTCGTCATCGGGCACGACTCCGCCGGTATCGACGATGCGCGCATCGCGGCCTGCCCATTCAATCTCGCCGTAGATGCGGTCGCGCGTGATTCCTGGCTCATCGCCCACAATCGAGCGCCGCGAGCCGGTCAGGCGATTGAACAACGTGGACTTGCCCACATTCGGTCGTCCGCAGACCGCAATCAGCGGAAGTGCCTGCGATTCAGCGCTCTCGGTTACAGTCGACAACTGCGCGGCAATCGCCTCGGCTTCGCGCCAGCCATCCTCGCCGATGTCTTCCCGCCCGGCAACGTTGGAGGAGCGCGGTGTCTGCCGCCCAACGATTCCGTCCGCAGGGCGCGTACTTTGTGCGGGTCGCAGGGTCTTCTTGGTCTCGAACTCCGGAGACCGCTTCGACACCAGCTTTGCTTTGGCTGCGGCAGCCTTCTTCGTCGCCAGCACCTTGCGCTTGCGCGGGTCCACAGCTCCGGTGGTTGGAGCGACTCTCGGTGCTCGGCCCTTCTTGGGGCGAGTCTTTGCCTGCCTGTGCTTTTTGCCTAACCGCTTCCGGTCGTCTCGTTGTGCCACGGTGAATGTCCGTCTTTTCTCCCACGCACCCGATAAAGGCGGCAAGGCTCTATTACGCTAATTCTTCGCTACGCTGTCTATTATAGAAAGCGCGGCTCATCTGTGCCGCCTTATCTCGTGTAACCCATACATTGTCTACGACAACTCCCATCTCGATCGCGCCCGCTCCGCCGGAGAATCTGCCGAATCTGCATGACTTCTTTTCGCCCGGAGGAACGCTTGCACGCTCCTCTTTGGCCTTTGAGCATCGCAAAGGACAGTACGAGATGGCGCGTGCTATCGAAAAGGCGTTCAAGGAGAAGCGCCACCTGATCGTGGAAGCAGGCACAGGGACCGGAAAGACCCTCGCTTATCTACTGCCTGCTCTGCGTCTTGCGCGAGAGCGGCAGCAGCGCGTCATCATCTCGACCGGCACCAAGAACCTCCAGGAACAGCTCTTCTTCAAGGACGTGCCGTTCCTCGAATCGCTGTTGGGGCCGCTGAAGGTCTGCTACATGAAGGGCCGCAACAATTATCTCTGCCGCCACAAGCTTTATGCGCTGCGCGACACTCCGCTGCTGAATGGGCTCGAAGAGATCGAGCAGTTTCACATCATCGCGCAATGGGAGAAGACCACCGAGACCGGAGACCGCGCAGAGATCGACGCGCTACCCGAATCCTCCGCGCTGTGGCACAAACTCGACGCCCGCACCGAGGCCTGTCTGGGCCAGAGCTGCCCCGACTGGGAGCGTTGCTTCGTCACCAACATGCGCCGCAAGGCGCTTGAGAGTGACATCGTTATCGTCAACCACCACCTCTTCTTTGCCGACCTCAGCATCAAGCAGCAGGCCGCCAACGCGCCCGATGCGGGCATTCTTCCCGAGGCAGGAGCGGTCATCTTCGACGAGGCGCACGAGTTGGAAGAGATTGCCTCCAACTACTTCGGCATCGGCCTCAGCACCCAGCGCTTCGACGAGCTGACCCGCGACACCGAGATGCTGCTCAAGAGCAAGGAGGCCTTCTCCGCCTCCATCGTCAGCGCCAGCACCACAGTCAAAGAGCGGGCGCACCGCTTCTTCGCCGCTCTGCCCAGCGAAGACCCCTTCGGCGCTCCGGTGATAGGCCGCATGCCGTTTGACGACCGCGAAGCCTTCCTCGAAGAGAGCGGCGACACCTACACCGCGACGCTCAACGCGCTCACTCGTCTTGAAGGGGAACTGGAGCGGGTCAAGAACGTCGAGGAGATTCCCGGCCTGCGCAAGCGCACCGCCGACATCCGCGCGCATCTCGCCTTTCTGCTCGAATCCACTGACCGCAATACCGTCTTCTGGATCGAGCGCCGCGCGGCCGGAGGCGTCCGCAATCTGGCTCGCGGCGGCGCTGCTCCGGCGGCTTTCCACACGCATCTGCAGGCCACGCCTATCGACGTCTCGGAGCTGCTGACTACCTCGCTCTTCGACATATATCCCAGCGTCATCCTTACCTCGGCGACTCTCACCGTCTCGGGCGGTTTCGACCACATCCGCAAGCGCCTCGGCCTTACCAGCGCCCGCGAACTCGTCGTTCCATCGCATTTCAACTACGAGAAGCAGGCACTGCTCTATCTGCCGCCGAACATGCCAGATCCGCGCGAGCCCGACTTCCCAGTCAAGGCCGCCGAGCGCATCCGCCGAGTGCTCGAGATCACCAAGGGCCGCGCCTTTTGCCTCTTTACCAGTTACAAGCAGATGCGCGAGACCCACGACCGTCTGCTCACCGAACTGCCGTACCCGCTGCTGCTGCACGGGACTGCGCCGCGACACGTTCTGCTGCAACAGTTTCGCGATACGCCGAACGCAGTGCTGTTCGGGACATCGAGCTTCTGGCAGGGCGTGGACGTACAGGGCGAACAGCTAAGCTGCGTCATCATCGACCGCCTGCCATTCGCCGTGCCCAGCGACCCGGTAGTCAAGGCGCGGATGGAGGCCATTGAGGCGCTCGGCGGCAAGCCCTTCTTCGACTACCAGGTGCCTAATGCCGTCATCACGCTGAAACAAGGCTTTGGACGCCTTATCCGCTCGCTCGATGACCGCGGTGTTCTGATGCTGCTCGACCCTCGCATCCAGCGCCAGCGCTATGGCCGCATCTTTCTCGAAAGCCTGCCACCGTATCGGCTGACACAAGAGATCACCGACGTCGAGCAGTTTTTTAGATAGTACCGTTCTTAAATCCTTAGGCGAGCGCAAACGGCTTCTTCCTCAAGGAATCGCGGGTCAAACATTGTGATGAGCTTATTCCTAGCTTCACGCACAAGCTGTCTCATACTTGTAATACCTTGGTTCACTGCCAAAACCAAGCCTACAACTATCATTGCGACCATCAGAGTCGGCGATCCCAAAATCAGATGCTTTGCAACGAGCCATACAGTTCGGTTATGGAAGCTCAACATCTGTTCCCGAACTTCTAATGCATCAACCTTGCCAGTTGCATTTTCCCACCGCTCATTCCATTTTAGGTGAGGCGTTCCTCCATTAATCTTGCGAAGCACATTGGACATGAGAACGCGGAAAGAAGTGAGCTGATGACCATACCGAATAAACCCGTTCATCAGGGTCCGCAGCAACACATAGGCGGGATCGTTGAAGCTAATCTTGCCCGCAAGGGCATAGTCAAAGAGTTCATCACGCAGCGCAAACATGCTCTGTCTAAATACGTCGACACGATAGATCGGCAGAAGCCTAAAAAAAACAAATGAGCAGAGCATAGCGGCCGCAATAGTTTCGAGCGCCGTAGTAAGTTGAAGATCTGTCATTTCAGAGATCCTCCCTTTGCGTTAGTCCTTGGGACGTCAATCTACTGGATGTTCTGTTCGGGTCTATATGGAGCTCTAATTGAGTAATTCTGGCAGTCAGTCTCTCTCGGGTCTTCCTATGACGTTTGTATTCACGAAAGTACAATCCAGTAACAAGACCAGCGGTAGTGAACGATAGGGCAAAAGCTACATTGAGGTTAGCTGCGATGCGAATGGCCATGTTCGCATTTGAATTGCGTCCAGCATATGCAATAAGTACTACACCTGCAACATGAATTGCATAAGACAAAAAACCAACCCAGATGAAGGTGGAACCAAATCGCCGCAACAGGTTGAATAAACTTCCGAAAAACCAACGTGCTGTGGTTGGTCGCGATGCCTGCTTCTTCTTGGACTGCTTATCGGCAGTTTTGGTCACTTTATGAGGATGTCCTTTAGTTTCATACAAAGCTATCATTACTTCAGAGATCGCAACACAAATAATGCACTCCTCATCTAGGCCGGAGATTGGATCGTCGCAAGGAGTTCTGTGTGTATTCTTAAGTAATCCTCATGGGACGCAACCTCTACATCCTCGCCGGTACTCTTCTCGTCTTCTCGATGATCGCGTTCGGCGTGTCTTACACCCACATCGCGCAACAGCCGAGTTCGCCCGGCGATAGCTCTCTCTGGCGAACCATGGGGCTGGCGCTCTTCTTTGTCAGCATGGTCGTCTCGCTGGCCGCCATCCTCTCTTCTCTCTTCGAGCAGGCGGAACGTCACACCGAAGAAGAACATCGCCAGCGCCGCAAAAAACACTAGCCTTCCGCAAACCAGTACAATAAGAAGAAACAGGTATTGGAAGATGTCAGCCACGCTGAAAGCCGCGCCACTCCAGCTCCAAAATCCAGCCTTGCGCGGCCGTTGAAGGGATCGTAGAACCATGTTTGAAGTCACCGTAGAAGCCGGCTTCTCCTCCGGCCACTACCTCCGTAACTATCGTGGCAAATGTGAGAATCCTCATGGCCACAACTACAAAGTCTTCGTCACGCTGATCGGCGCCGACCTCGACGAAGCCGGGCTACTGCTCGACTTCAAACTGCTCAAGCAGGTGATGCGCCCCGTCGTCGACTACCTCGACCACCAGATGATCAACGATCTGGAGCCCTTCACCACGGTCAATCCATCGGCTGAAAATCTCGCTCGTTACTTCTATCAAGAGACGGCCAAGCAGCTCCATGACATGACCACAGGCCGCGTCCGCATCAAGGACTGCACCCTCTACGAAACCGACACCAGCTTTGCCCGTTACTACGAATAAACCGGCCAGATGCACTTAATCGAACTCTATAAATCCGTTCAAGGCGAGTCATCCTTCGCAGGACTTCCCTGCATCTTCGTCCGCCTCGCCGGTTGCAATCTGCGCTGCGCATGGTGCGACTCCGAGTACACCTTCACGGGAGGCAAGCCCTTTACGGAAGATGAGATCGTCGCTCAGATAGAAGCCCTTGCCCCTTGCAAGCTCATCGAGTTTACCGGTGGCGAGCCTATGTTGCAGGCGAAGGAACTCATCCCGCTGATGAATCGTCTGCTCGCCGACGGCTACATCTTGCTGATCGAGACCTCGGGCGAACGCCCCCTGGCCGAAGTCCCCAAGGCCGTCCACAAAATCGTCGACGTCAAATGCCCGGGCGCAGGTGCGGCGGCCAACAGCTTCCGTCTCGAAAACCTCGAAGCTCTCACTAAAAATGACGAAGTGAAGTTCGTTATCACCAACCGCGAAGACTACGAATTCGCCCGCGACTTTATTCTCCAGCACGACGTCAACGGCAAGGCTGGCGGCATCCTGCTAAGCCCAGCATTTCAAAAGACTCCCAACCCTCAGCGCACTGCGGATAATATGGCGCTTGACCCTCGCGAGCTGGTCGAGTGGATGCTGGCTGACGGCCTCGATGCGAGACTCTCCCTCCAGATCCACAAGTTCATCTGGGAGCCCATGAAAAAGGGCGTTTAGTCAGTCTTGCGGGGCATGTATCAAACGATGGATATGCTGTGAGGCGCCAATCCGTCCTTTAAAACAAGCAACGGTGAAAATACGGGTTCCTTTGCCGTTCGTAGAAGCGCAAGATTCAGATGTTCGGACTCATCGACCTGCTTACTGTAACTCTCGCCGCCAGCTGCACAGCCACACCGCCAACGCCACAAACTGCGCACAAACAAACCATTCCAGCGCTAGTCCGAGCGGAGTGAGTTCCCAACTGCGCAAAGCCAGAGCGAGCATCGCCACTGCCAAGACCACCATGCATACCGCCATCGCATTGCGTCCATAGTGTGTCGGAGTCAGCAACACAGGCCGCCGCATAGGCACCTGCCCAGCAACCCGGGCTGCAAACCCCTCAGGAACCTGCACTACAGGCCGAGCCTCCAGCGAGCGAACCAGACGTTCGTCCAGTTTCGCCAACGCTGCCTCTACCGGATTCATTCCGTGATCGCGCATGGTGCTCTCCTCTCCCTGGCCTGTCTCGCCACCAAGCCATCCCTCATCTTCTTTCTGCCGCGATGCAGATGCGTCCTTACCGTACCGATCGGCAAGTGCAGCACCTCGGCGATCTGCTCATAGCTGCGCTCCTCCTGATGGTAAAGGACGAGCACAGTGCGCTCCACCTGGCTTAGCTCCTGCAACTGCTCTTCCACATCCAGACGGAACTCCCGCTCTTCCATCTGCTCTTCGGCGTTGCGGCCCGGATGCTCCAGCCGCTCCTCCCATCCCGAGACTTCGTCCGAGATTGAAACTGTGGAGCGGTCATCGCGACGGCGCCGCTTCCATTCGTTCTGCGCCACGTTTACCGTGATGCGGTAAAGATAGGTCGAAAGCAGCGCCTCGCCGCGAAAGCTGGGGAGCGCCCGATAAAGCCGCAGAAAAACTTCCTGTGCCAAGTCGTCCAGATGCTCGCGGCTTCCAGTCAGGCGCAGTAGCGTGCCGAAGACCATCGCCTGATGATCTTGCACGATCTGCTCGAAGCTGATGTCAGTACCCAAGCCAGGTTAGACAATACGCCGCGGCCAAAGTTTCATCCACGCCGATGAAACTTTCAATCGAGGCCAAGGTCTAATGCGGGCAGAAGGAAGGTAAACATCATGGAAGTATTCAGAAGTCCGCTCATCATACCCATTGGGGCGTTCGTCGTCGCCATTGTGGCAATCGTTTCAGGCATCTGGCTGGACGGCCACCGTCGCCGTCTCAACGCCGAGCAGCGGATGGCGATGCTCGCCCGCGGAATTCCCATTGCAGAGATCGAGCGTCTACTTGGCACCGCCGACGATGAAGGGAAGCGCCCCGCAAAGGATCCGCTCCGCAGCCTCGGCATCGCCCGCCGCACCGGCATCATTCTGGTCTCCACGGGCGTTGGCCTGATCCTTTTCTTTCTGTCTCTGACGGCGATCCTTCAGGTCCGCGAAGTCTTGGCTGGAGCGGCTTCGGGTTTTATCCCGCTAGCGATCGGCGTAGGTTTTTTCATTGACTACAACCTGCAGAAGCGCGAACTATCGCGCTTCGGCCTGGAGGTCGAAGCCGACCTGCCTCCAAAATGATCGCATCCGCTGGCAAATGGAACGCCCGCTCGAAAGATTCGAACGAGTGCATCGCGCCTCGGAGTTCCAGTTGGAAATCCTTACCTTAGAACTTTTCGGACCATCCGCCGCACTGTCTCCGTCACCACGCCGAAGAGCGCATAAGAGGCCATCCCGCTGGTGCGTTCCCGTAATGTCTGGTCCTCGGGAGGAGCAGACAATCCCATGGCCGGCAGAGCTCCTTCGTGCGTCAGCGAAGCCAGCGCCATGCCAAACCCTGCGCCATCCTTGGCTGTAGCCTGTGGATAGAACTCCGCCAGTGCGCCGTAGGCAGCCCCGGTCAGCGCGCCGAAACCCCAGTGAATCGTCTCGACCGCAATCGCCTCTTCCTGCTTACTGAGTTCATGGCCGGCGATCTTCTCCGCCAGCACCGCCGAAGGCTCCGGCTCTCCATGCGTTCGTGGCGGATAGATCTTTTCCGCAATCGTCTTTGCCGCCGTCGCTACCAGACCGCCAATCAGTCCGGCCACCAGCCCTTTGACCAGCGACTTCCTGCGTTCTTTTTTCTGTGCTGCTTCTTTTTCGCTCACCAATCACCTCAAGGTCATGTCGTCTAGCGGTAAGATGCACTCAATCCAACTGAGGCAGCTCTACCCCACATAAGCCGTTGCGTCCGTCACATCTGTCTCTCTGCCCAGCTTTGCCATACGGCACACCACCGTCAGCACCACGGCCACCAACAGGTTCAGGATCAACGCCGGAACCGCCGCATACATGGCATAGGTGTCACCGAAGAGGTGCAGCGGATACACCGAGCTCTTCAAGCCCAACGAAACCACCATGCCCGTCCCCACGCTGATTCCCGCTGCCCAGCCACCTATCAGCGCCCAGGGATGAAACCAGCGGCTGAAGGCTCCGATCACCACTGCGGGAAATAGCTGGGTAATCCAGATACCGCCGAGCAGTTGCATGTCGATCGCATACACGACCGGCATTTGCAGCACAAAGATCAGCGCACCGAACTTCACCACCAGCGAAACCAGCTTCGCCATTTGCGACTCGCCCTTGGGATTCAGAGGCTTGCGGGCGAATGCTCCATAAAGATTCCGCGTAAACAGATTCGAAGCCGAGATCGACATGATCGCCGCCGGAACCAGCGCTCCAATTGCCACCGCCGAGAGGCAGAAGCCTGCGAACCACTCCGGAAACATCTTCAGAAATAGCAGCGGGACAGCCTCGCTGCTGTTCTTCGTCGTGACGCCCGCAGCCAGCGCAAGGTAGCCCAGCAGAGCAATCATTCCCAGCAGGAAGCTGTAGGCCGGGAGCATCGCCATATTCCGCCGGACTACGTTCGCGCTCTTTGCGCTCAGCATCGCCGTGGCCGTATGCGGGTAGAGCATCAACGCCACCGCAGAACCGATGGCCAGCGTCGAGTACGCCATGAACTGTCCCGGCTTCAGGTAGATCGAGCCTGCGGGAGAGTGCGTGGCCAGAGCCTGGCTTGCCAGCTCGAAGATATGCGCATAGCCGCCCAGCTTGATTGGCAGCAGAATCAGCGCCGCCAGCACCATCACGTACAGCATTACGTCCTTCACGATGGCAATGACGGCGGGGGCGCGCAGTCCGCTCGAATAGGTGTAGGCCGCGAGGATGACGAACGCGGCGGCCAGAGGCCACTCCCCGTGCAGTCCGAGCGCCTCGATGACGACCTGCATTCCGACCAGTTGCAGAGCGATGTAGGGCATCAGGGCCATGATCCCGGTTACCGCGACCACCACCGTCAGCCACCGGTTCCCGTAGCGGCCGCTGACGAAGTCGGCAGTGGTTATGTAGCCGTGGCGGCGACAGATCGTCCACAGCCGGGGTAGCACCAGCATCATCAAAGGATAGGTCAGCACCACATACGGCAGGGCAAAGAAGCCCATGGCGCCGCTGCCATAGAGCAGCGCGGGTACGGCAATTACCGTATAGGCGGTATACAGGTCGCCGCCGATGAGGAACCATGTGACCCAGGTGCCGAAGCTGCGTCCTGCCAGACCCCACTCCTCCAGCGACGCCATTCCCGCCGCCGGACGTCTCCACCGCGCTGCCCAGAAGCCAGCCAGCGTTACCAATAGAAAAAACAGGCAGAATACAACCAGCGCCGTCGTATGCAATCGTTCACCCGGTCAGGATTGAGGGAATTGAGTCAAAAGCATCTTAGCGTAGAACACTTTGGGTGATCGAGGGTTAGGGAGGTAGCGTGCAAATGGCGGAGAGACGGGGTTTCCGCCGACTTAACTTTTTCCGGTCTCGCTCCAGTCGTATACGACGATGCCGAGATCGCTCAACGTCTTGACCACCGTCTCCATGTTTCGTCGAACCTCGGGCCGCGCGCTGACGGGAACCTCGTGCGCCTCTTCGACCGCGACCACTCGACCGTAGGGCCAGGAACTTTCAGGGATCGCATTGAGTGCCGCCGACAGTTCGCCGATGCGCACATTCAGGTCGCGCCGCCGCGCACCCATCGGCCGCAGCAGGCCGCCTTGCCCCATGGTGCTGGTGTTCGCGTCGGCGAGCATTACATGCAGAGTTACCATGCCACCCTGTACGGTCACATACGGGTTCTGCCAGAGATTAAGGCTCTTGACCGCCATGTACCGCGCCTTGGAGGGCGCAGGGATCATATCCATCTGCTGCCTTACCTGGGCTGTCTCCTGCTTTTGCTGGGCCTCGATCGCGCGTACCTCCGCATGGCTCGGAGTCGAAGTACGGGTACAGCCGGTGAGCGCCAAAGGCAGAAGAGTGGCGGGCAAGAGAGCTAACTGGAGGATGAATCGTGGTCTACGCACAAATATCAGCATATCAAGCCGGACGTTCCGGGGAAAAGCACTAAAACGGGAGGTATCGAATGATTTCATCGTCCTGACCACTGCGGCGAACGCTTTTCGAGAAACGCTGCCGCCCCTTCCGCTTTGTCGGCCGTTCCGCAGAGTCGCCCAAAGATCTCAGCTTCCACCTCCATGGCCTCGTCGATCTCCAGCTCGCTTCCGCGCTCGACGGCCTCCATGCAACCGGCAACGGCCAGCGGAGCCATTGCCACCATTGCTCCAGCCAACTCCTGTGCCCGCGCCATCAGGCGGTCTGCCGGGACAACTTCATCGACCAGGCCGATGCGCAGGGCCTCCGCTGCTCCGATCATCTCTCCGGTCAGCATCAACCGCAGCGCCGCTGACCGGCCTACCAGCCGCGGCATACGCTGGGTGCCGCCGTATCCCGGCACCAGCCCAAGCTTGACTTCGGGCTGACCGAGCCGGGCCGTCTCGTTGGCCACGCGAAGAGTGCAGGCTATTGCCAGTTCGCAGCCTCCGCCGAGCGCGAATCCGTTGATACAGGCGATGACCGGCTTTCCGCAGGTTTCAATGAGCCGGAACACAGCCTGGCCGCGTCGCGCCTTGCCCTCGCCCGAGACCGCGTCCGTAGCGGCCAGCTCGTTGATATCGGCTCCGGCGGCAAAGGCCTTTTCGCCCGCGCCGGTCAGCAGGATGACGCGAATCGCAGCATCCTCGGAAAGCATGGTAAATAGAGACTCCAGTTCGTCGAAGACCTGGGTATTAAGCGCGTTCAGAACTTTGGGACGATTCAGCGTCACGGTTGCGATCTGCTCTCGCACCTCGCATAACAGCGTCTCGTAGATCACAGTCATCTCCTTGGTATTGCAATCCAGACGATACAATCGAACCTATGATTAAGGGAATTACGCTCGTCAGCCCCGTCTCGTCGACAGAGACGTTCGACCAGCTCAACAGCCTGCTTGCTGCGCTGGGCTTCGAGCCGGGTAAAGGCTGGCAGGATGACAAAGGCCGCGGCTCAGCGCATCTTGCGCCGCTCGGCAATCTCGAGTTCGTCACCGGCAGACCGCCTGCGGTGCCTCCGGTCCTGATCGAGGTGACGCAGCTTGATCAGATTCATGCCGCAGTCCAGAAGTGGATGCTGGCGAACTATCGCAGCGAAGAGGTCGAGGCGCTGCTCTCGGCTCCTGAACTGACACACTGGAATAGTCGGTTGTTTACCGTGAAGATTGCGACTGGCGAAGCGGAGGCTCTGACGCTGGGCTTCTGGCAGTCGGAAAATCCGCTCCATAACAAGCCGGTTGCTATCGAAGGCGACCTTTCCGCCGCCGGAATGCGGTTTGCCATCGTCACGGCACGCTGGAACGCCGTGATTACCGACCGCCTGTTGCAGGGTGCGCTCGATGGGCTGTACAGAAGCGGCGCGGCGAAGGCTGACGTCGAGATCGTCCGGGTGCCGGGGGCGTGGGAGATTCCTTCGGCTGCGCGCACTCTGGCGGAGTCGAAGCGGTTTGACGCCATTGTTACCCTGGGCTGTCTGCTGCGTGGAGAGACGGCCCATTATGAGGCCATTTATACCGAGGTTGCGCGAGGCATCGGACAGTCGCAGCAGGAGACTGGCGTTCCTCATGCCTTTGGCGTGCTGACCTGCGAGACGCTGGAGCAGGCGCTGGATCGTGCCGGCGTGAAGGCGGGAAATAAAGGATTTGAAGCTGCGATTGCGGCGATTGAGATGGTCTCGAACCAGAAGAAACTGGCGGTAAAACAATAATGGGAACCCGCCGTAAGTCTCGTGAACTGACGATGCAGATGTTGTTTCAAGGCGATCTGGGCAAGCAGAGCCCGGATGAGGTGCGCAAGCTGTTCTGGCCCTCGCGGGACGATGTGGATGCGGAGACGCGCGGTTTTGCCGAGGATTTATACCGCATCGCCACGTCGCGGCAGGCGGAGATCGATGAACTGATCGAAGCCCACGCGCAGAACTGGCGGATCGAGCGGATGCCGGTGGTGGATCGTAACCTGATTCGCGCGGCAGTAGCGGAGATGCTGGGATTTCCCAATACTCCGGCGGCGATCATCATCAATGAGTCGCTGGAGGTGGGGCGGCGCTATGCGGCTCCGGAGTCGATCCACTTCCTTAACGGGGTGCTGGATGCGATTGCACGGGACCTTTTGAAGAAACGATTGGCTTGAGGTTGGCCCTTCTGGATGAGCGGAAAGGCAACGAAAAAAGAGAAGTAACAGCAATAGGAACGCAGACAAGCCCTCTCGGTGGAGAGGGCTTTTCTGTGAGTCAACACCTCTGGCTACGAGGTGCTCTTGCGTGGCCGCTGGACCAGCAGGTCAGGAGTGGCGATTCCTCCATTGATGCCGGGGAGTTTAGGGGCGATTGTTTTGGTTGGATCGTCCTTCAACAGGGTGCGGTCGATGAGGTGGACCGCATTGTCGCCCGACGTTCCGATGTAGAAGGTCGTATTGTCGGAGCTGATGACCCCGGACACGGGAGCAATAGGAGCGACCGCAGATGGAGAGGAAGAGCTCAAGAGCGGGATCTGGCCAAGCGTTCCCGGCCCGCTCGCCTGCGGAGTGTAGGTGGGCAGAACGCCGCCAGTTCCGGTGTAGGTGACAAAGGCGATGCTGGAGTCCGAGGCTGCCGTAACACCGGTGATCGCTGTCGCCGTAACGCCGGGCAGAACACTGGTCAACACCGGGGCAGCGGTAAATTGCAATCCCGCAGGCGGGCAGGCCCCGATGGGAACGCCGGGCTGATTGCCGGTTAGAGGGTCGGTGTGCGAGAGCACAAGGTCGGTCAACGTAGCGTTGGGGGTTACAGTCGCTCCGAGGATGTGGACGCCGTCATTGGTTGCCGCGATGAGGTCGGTCTTGGGTGCAACGACGCCGGCATCGGGGTAGAACTGGTTTGTCGTCGTGGCCAATCCGTTGACGGTTGTCGTGCTGGTGACGGGGCATTGTCCGCGCGCGGTGGTCGTGTCGCCGGCGAGGAAGGCTCCCGCGCTCGGCACGGTAACTGCTACGTCAGTGGCTGGGGTGGCGAGGGTAGCGGTCGTCCATCCCGTCAGCAAGGAATGAACCAGCAACTGATTGGAGGTGGTGGCGATGTAAACGGTCTGGCTGTCGGGCGAAAACTCCGCGTGGGTGCCGATGCCGCCGATCTGCGTCTGGATGCCGCCGCTCGCACCATAGAGATAGACCAACTGACGGGTGGGGTCGGTCAGCACCAGGGTGTTGTTATCGGGCGAGACCGCGAGCACCTTGCCCATGACGGTGGGGTCTTCTCTCGAGAGACCGTTGGTCAGACCGTTGAAGGTCATCAACTCGGTAGCGCTGCCCATGTAGATTGACGCTCCATCGTTGCTGATGACGATGGAGTTAGGCACATAAGGCAAGCGTATCGGTGTTCCCACCACGTTGGTGGTGAAGTCGACCGGAACGATGTACTGCGACTGAGTGCTGGCGATGAAGAGCGCGGTGCTGTTCTTACCCGGAGCAGTGACGGTCAGCTCGTTGGAGATGATCGGTGTTCCATTGCCGAATAATCCAATCTGGTTGAAGGGCGAGGGATTGCACGAGGGCGGCTGGCAGATGGCGGTAATGCCCGCGGTTCCGGGGAAGAGGGGAGTAATCGTTGAATTGCCGGGAATGGTGGTCGGCGTTGTGGAGACGTACTCCAGCGTAAGGCCGGTGAGGATGGTGCCGTTCTTGTCCTTCACGATAGTGTTGAGTGGCTGTGGGTTGTTGGGATTCACCGATACGTGGGTTCCGCCGCTGATCGGAACCGTCAGGGAGATCGAAGTCGGGGGGCAGGTCGAGAAGAAGCCAGCTGAGCTTCCGGCGTTGGAGAGATTGGCGCTGATGATGGTCGATCCGGGGGCCTGGGCGGTGGCGACGCCGTTCTCGTCGATGGTTACGACGGAGGCGGTCTGCGCCAGATAGCTCGGATGCCCGACCTGGCAACTGACGTTGGTCTGGCCTGCGCCGGTGCCGGCGTAGACGCGCGCTGCCAATTGCCCGGTGGTGCCTTGCGAGAGGCAGGCATTCTGCACGTAGCTTGTGCTGGTAGGCAATGGCGTGGTGCAGCATCCGTTAGCCGGATTGACGGTGCAGCTTGTGGGCGACGTGGAATAGGCCGCTGGACTGCAGTTGGTTGCCGGATCGGTGGAACAGTTCGTCGATGGAGCTCCGAGCACAACGCTGGTCACGGTGGGATGCACGTAGACGGGCAGCGGATTGCTGCTCGCGCCGTCTGCACTTGCCGTGATGTATGCCGTTCCGATCTTGTTGGTGGCGTTGCAGGTGGTGTAATCGGCGATGCCGGCGCCGGAGTTCCGGTTCCACGTACCTGCGCAGAGACGCCCCGTAGATGGCTGGACGTCGGCGATGGTCATGTCGGTGGTGTGGTACTGGAAGGAGTTTACGCTGACCGGGTTGCTTTTGCAGTCGGTCGCGGAGGCCGCGGAGATGCTGCCGATCAGACCAAAATTGAGCGAGACGCCGAAGACCTTCGGCGACAGCGTAATGGTCTGCACCTGGCCGATCCGAGGCCCGGTGTCTCCGCCACTACAAAAGGCCACCGCGGTTTTCTTCGCGCAGCCCGAGACTGAGATACCAAAAGGAATCGTAAAAAGCAGAAGAGCCACTAAAGAAACGAACCGACGCATTGAACCTCCCCGTGCAACCGGAAACTCCAGTTGAACGGTCTCACCGCACTCTGAATTACCGAAGCACCAGTGTAAAAGGTGGGGAGATGGGAAGCAAATGAGAGAGGCAGGACGAGGGCTTAGGGACTAGGGCCCAGGGACTGGGGACTGGTATTTACGGCCATCAAAACGGACGTGGCTGTGATCGCTAGTCCCTGGGCCCTGGTCCCTGCATTCACGGCATCTCGGTGTTGAACCAGTTGAGCGCGCGTTCGAGGACATCGCGGCGGCGGTCCGCGTTAGCGAAGCGGTGGCCTTCGTCGGGGTAGACGACGAGTTGAGTCTTGATGCCCTGGGCGCGGAGGGCGTGCCAGAACTCGAAGCTCTGGGGAGCGGGGCACTCGCCGTCGCGGTCGCCTACGACGAGGAGGGTTGGGGTCTTTACGTTTTTAATGAAGTTGATGGCGGAACTCTTCGCATAGACGGCGGGGTCGTCGTAGACGGATTTACCGAAGAAAGGAATCATCCACTGGTCGATGGAGTTCTGTCCGTAGTAGCTCTTCCAGTTGCTGATGCCTGCTCCGGCGACGGCGGCTTTGAAGCGGTTGGTCTGGGTGACGGCGAACATGGTCATGAATCCGCCGTAGCTCCAGCCGGTAAGGCCTTCGCGATTCTTGTCGATGGGGAATCGTTTTTCGAGCAGGTCCATTCCGGCGAGCGTGTCGCGCAGGTCGCCGTAGCCGAAGTCCTTCACGTTGGCCTGCGTAAACTGCTCGCCCTGCCCGAAGCTCCCGCGTGAATTAGGCATAAAGACGAAGTATCCGAGGGCGGAGAAGGGGACGCCTCCATACCCTACATCGGGCCAGCGCGGAGTGACCGCGGCAGACGGGCCGCCATGCACGTAGACGAGCAGGGGATACTTTTTGGCGGGATCGTAGTTTGCGGGATAGAGCAGCCAGCCCTGCACTTTGAATCCTTCGTTGGTCCACTCGATATTTTCCGATTTGCCCCAGAGTGGTCTGAGACCGTCGTTTCCATGCGTAATCTGCTTTAAATCATTCAGTGGCCCCGCCCAGACCTCCGGAGCTTTTTCAAATGAGGTGCGGACGAGGGCGACGTTTCTGTTGTGAGAGGTCGAAATGCTCATCACCAGATCGCTCGACCAGATGGTCTCGGGAAAGGTCACATCGACGGCGCTGGGCTTGGAGTCGGAAGCCAGGTTCAGCGTGGTGATATGGGTGCTTCCGCCGACGTGTTCGTTGAGGCCGATGACCTCAGATGAGATCCAGTGGATGAAGGCCACGGACGCTGCTCTTCCGGGGGTTACATCGCGCGGCTCGCCACCGGCGACGGGGACGAGGTAGATGTCGCCGCCGGTCGATCCCTGGTCGCTCATCAGGCCGCCGATGAAGGCGATCTGTCTGCCGTCGGGCGACCAGCGGGGAACGGCGATCTGGAGGTTGTGCAGGGGGCCGGAGATTCGGGTGGTATCTAGAATCGATTTCGGCTGGATTGGGGGCTGGGCCGGCTGGGTCGCTGTCTGTTGCATGGTCTGTGTATAAAGCTGCGCCACCCACCAATTGTTCTCCCCTGGTGGGTTTGCCGCCACATAAGCAAGCTGCTTCGAGTCCGGTGACCAGTCGAACTCGTAGACGTGGAGACTTTCCGGTGTGACCTGCGAAAGCGAGCCGCTGGTCACGTTCGCCACCGCCACTCGCTGGACCTCGACGCCATCCTCGCCGATGACGCCGCTCCATGGCTTCATGGCCGCGAGCGCGCCGGCCGAGCGTGTCGCATTCTCTACGAAGAGGAAGCCGATCGAGCGGCCGTCGGGCGACCAGGCCGGAGAATCGATCTCTCCGGTGACGTGAGTGAGCTGGTGGCTTTGCCCGGTCTTTTTCGACCAGAGGAAGATCTCCTCCTGATCGGGAGTGTCTGCTTTCGCGGCGCAGGTCGATTGGAAGGCCAGCCATTGGCCGTCGGGCGACCAGATGGGGCTGGTATTGGAGCAATCGGTCGCCTCGGCTTCGGTGAGAATCACGGTCTCTTTTGCGGGATTGGACAGGTCTGCCAGATGAATTTGCGTTCCGTCCCGGGTTTCGAGCGACCAGGCTACGGTCTTGCCATCGGGAGAGATTGCGGCCTGGTGGAAGAGGCGAGTCTGCCCGATGCTTTGAAGCAATGCGCTGATTCTGGAGTCTTTCGGGGATGCGGCTGCTGTCTGTGCGGCAGAGGCAAAGGCAAATGCGAGGGGCAAAACAAGTGCAGAAGCGGCCAGAATGCGGGGGAGAGAGAGCGTGAAAGGCCGGCGAAAATTCATGCAAAGAGGCTAGCACGGGGCTACTTCCGGGGCACTTTTGATAAGGGGCGGGCCAAATTACAGGACCCTGAGGTTGAAGGTGAAATTTCCGGCTAAAAAAGTTGACGCAAGGCAGCCGAATTGCTATTGTTAGAAGGTTCCGCGAGTATCCGGATTGTGCTGTCAGCTAACATCGACGCGCAAATTGGGGTGGAGACATACCCCGCGCAGGCAGAGGAAACTCACCTGCGCTACACTGGATACAAGAGATTTCACCGCAGGACATTCCTCAGGTTCGATTGTGGAGTGTCGTAATCTGCGGCCTTTCGCAATCGTGCCTGCGACACCCTCCACCCTGGATGGGCTATGCGGGCCGGGACAGCGAAACGGAGTCGGCTCTTCCTTTAGGTAGGAAATACGCTCGGCCACCGTCGACTGTTTTCGTCTGGTAATGGTTTTACAGACGCGAGGCAGGGAAGATCTTCGCACGAGGCGCTTCAGCGTCCTCACTTTTTCGTGTGTACCTATACGAATTGCGAAGTTACCGACCCTTCTGCGCGCCTGACAAAAGTTTAGGTTTGCAACACCAAGGAGTTCGAGTGCCTACGTTCCATCAGCTCGTCAAGCAGGGCCGCACGCCCACCCGTTATAAGACTGCCAGCCCCGCGTTGCAGGGTTCGCCCCAGCGCCGTGGCGTCTGCACCCGCGTCTACACCCAGACCCCCA
>JBEPUJ010000009.1:0-140607 GCA_041691575.1 Terriglobales bacterium | reverse complement strand
TGGACTCCTGCTCTCCATCCTCCTCAGCCTCATCGTCACCCCGGTCGTCTACTACTACCTGACCAGCCATCGAAACACCGAAGCAGCAACATAGATTGAAGTGGCCGTGAGGTCACTTAAACTCTGAGTGGAGTCAAGGAAACGTTGAAGCATCTTAAATAAAGGGCCAGACAGCATGGGAATACGGTTTCAACCGGCGGGATACAAGAAAGGTTTCTCTGATGATGAAGCTAATTTTATTTTCAATTCAGCTTTCCCTCATGTGCATCAAGGAATCTTTATCCAGAGCACTGTAGCCGCTACGCCAGCTCAAAGGGGATGGCTTCGTCAAAATTTTGGAAATCCCACAATCATCAACCTTTTCATAAAGATAACGAGGAAAAATCATGAAGACAGTAGGAATCATTCTCTGCATGGCAACGATGGCTATTGCTTGTTCCAATCCTGCCATCGCGCAGCAAACTCGCGAGGAAGCCGTCAAAGGAATGCGTAAAGTCCAACCGAAAGAGATGGACGCTACTTATACCAAGGCGGCTCCCTTTGCCCAGAAACTGGTAGATGAGGCTCTTGCCGAGCACTCTGAAGTTATTTTGATGGCAATCCATGCTGCGGCTCCTGGCCACAAGAATGTGATTATCGCCTCCAACTTTGGCCGTATCGGCAAGCTCGGAGACGAGGATGATATGCGCTGCATTCACACCGGCAAACCGAATCTGGAAGTTGATCCTACGGGTAAGCATTTTGAGGCTGAAATTATCCTTCAAGACCAGTCTGACAAGACCATCGGCGCGCTTGGAGTCGTTTTTAACTACAAGCCTGGGGATGATAAGGCTGCAATGGCCAAAATTGCGACAGATATCGCCAATGAGATGAAGGCGCAGCTTCCAACGGCACAAACGCTCTTCGGTCCCTCGAAATAACGCATCGTGGAGAAAGCAGCAAAAAAACTACACTCGGGGGCTGCGGTTCGGTTCTACCAACGACCTACATCCGAAGCAGCCCCCTTGAGCTAGGCCCCTTGCAATGTTGAAATCACAGCATCTGCAAATGCCTTTGTCCCAGATGAACCACCCACGTCACGTGTCAACACCGTCTTCTGTCTATAGACAGATTCAAGTGCCAATTGTAGCTCGTCAGCGGCTTTATACTCACAAATATGGTGCAGCATTAGAATCGCAGATTGAAGCAACGCCGTTGGGTTCGCCACTCCTTTGCCTGCAATATCAGGAGCGGACCCATGCACGGCCTCGAACATCGCTGCCTCAGTGCCCAGGTTTGCGCTCGGAACAAGACCCAATCCACCGACAAATGCCGCACAGAGATCACTCACTATATCACCGTAGAGATTTCCTAAAAGCAACACATCGTACTGGTATGGATTCATCACCAATTGCATGCAAGTGTTGTCTATGATGTGCTCGCGGTAGGCAATCTCTGGAAATCCTTTTCCCACTTCTTGCGCGCAGCGTAAAAAGAGCCCATCGGACATCTTCATAATATTGGCTTTATGAATCGCGTGAATTTTCTGTCGACCGTGCTTACTCGCATACTCAAAGGCGAACTTTGCAATCCGTGTCGAACTCTTTTCGGTGACAATTTTCAAAGATTCAACCACACCCGGAACTACCTCGTGTTCGAGCCCCACATATTCGCCTTCGGTGTTCTCACGCACGATAATGAGATTTATTCCTGGATACTGGGTTCCGATTCCGGGGAGGTTTTTGATTGGACGGAAATTTGCATAGAGTTCAAACTTCTTCCGTAGCAGCACGTTGATGGAAGTGAACCCGCCGCCAATTGGAGTCATGACTGGGCCTTTGAGCACAATCTTGTTTCGCTCAATCGAGTCGTAGAGATCCTTCGGAATGTAGTCCCCGTACTTCTCAAAGGCTTCGGCTCCAACCACAAACTGCTCCCAAATAAATTTCACGCCTGTCGCATTCAAGATGCACAGCACAGCGTCTGTAATTTCCTGTCCAATGCCGTCGCCGGGAATCAAGGTGACCGTATGTATATTCTGTGAGCTCATAAGCCTCTCGGTAATTGAAACTACGAGGTCGTTTCAAGAACGCTCGTTATAACTTGGGCTCGGACCTCTAAATCAAACATTCGCATGTACGCCGACTGGCCAAATCTTCAGAACTTCAGCACAATCATCTTGTCCTGCGTCATCTCATGCATGGTGTAGGGAATACCGCCGATACCGAGTCCCGATCGGCGTCGCCCAGCAAACGGCATCCAATCGGTCCGGAACGCCGTATGGTTGTTGATCATCACCGCCGATGCATCGAGTAGCTTGGCGGCAGCGAGTGCAGCATCGATATCGCGAGCGAAGATCGACGCCTGAAAAGCAGTCGGTAGACTATTGGCCCGACAGATAGCATCACCCAAATCGCTATAACCATAGACGCACGTGACAGGCCCAAAGATTTCTTCCCGAGACACGTAGGCTTTCGGCGAAGGATCCACTATCACCGTCGGACTATATATTCGATCGCTGACCTGCCCGCCACCTGTTGTCAGCCGGCCGCCACTAGCGATCGCTTCGTGGACCCATTCAACAACTCGTCTAACTTCCTTGGGCAGGATAAGCGGTCCAACGTCAATCTCGGGCGATGTAGGATCTCCCACTTTAAGTTGTCGGACCCGTTCAGTGAATCGCGCCACAAAGCTTTCCTTAGTGTCTTTATGGACGAAAATCCGCTGTACCAAAACGCAGACTTGGCCAGAGTGGTAGTAACCACCCTTGACCAACGGCTCGACGATCTCGTCAAGGTCAGCCGAACGGTCGACAATCACGGGCGCGGCGCCGCCGTGTTCGAGCGCACATCTTGCACCAGGCGCGAGCCTGGATCGCAGATACCATCCAACGTTTGCTGATCCAATGAAGCTTAGAAATGCTACCCGGGGATCGGTAACAATGTGCTCCGCCAAGCTGACATCCTCTACGATTACCGACTGGCACCATGGTTCAGGCAGTCCCGCCTCGTGGATGAGTTCGACAAAGCGGAGGCAACTAAGCGGTGTCGTAGCGGCCGGCTTGATGAGCACCGGGCAACCGGTTGCAATTGCCGGCACAACCTGATGAACGATCAAGTTAAGAGGATGGTTGAACGCGGAGACTGCGAATACCACTCCAATGGGCTCTTTTGTAGTGAATGCCCAACAGTCCTTGGATGCGGAAGTGAGGCCCATCGGGATTTCGTGTCCAGCCAGATGCTCAAGCTCAGAAGCGTCAGTCTCAATCCCGTTGATCGCTCGTGTCACCTCAGCTTTCGCGTCAGTTAAAGGCTTGCCACTTTCACGGGCGATTAGCAGCGCAAACTGAGCAAATTCGCATTCAATCAACCGCGCTAATCGTCTCAACATCTCTATTCGTTTGTAGGCAGGCAACCAGCTTGCACGGCTCGCGAAACAATGCGCAGCCCGATCAAGCTTCTGTTCGATGCTAGCAGCATCATCCAACGGAATATCGGCTATCCCTCCGCCGTCATATGGTTGAACGACCAACATCCGCTATTCCTCCTGACATAATTCGTGATACAGATGCCTTGCCTTCTAATGGGCCATGATTTGAGCTCATTGGTTCGGCATTATTCGATTCAGAGATTTTTGTTTACACATAGACCTATTGCAACGATTGGATAGCTTAGAGACGACATATCAGCAATTCGCGTTCATATATCATTTCGGGCGGCAAATGATCATGAAGAGAGATGAACAGCTCTTCATGCCCCATGACTTCGGCCTTCCAGGCATCGCGGTCGACGGCTTGCAGCTCCTCAAACTTCTCGCGAGAGAATGCAAGATCTCCCCATTCGATATCGTCGTAATTCGGTACCCAGCCTATTGGAGTTTCCTTCGCTAAGGCATGTCCGCGCACACGGTCCACAATCCATAACAGCACGCGCATATTTTCGCTGAAGCCGGGCCACAGGAAGCTTCCATTTTGATCTTTGCGGAACCAATTCACGTGGAAAATGCGCGGCGTCACGCTCAAAGTGCGTTGCATCCTGATCCAATGCCGAAAGTAGTCCCCCATGTGGTATCCGCAGAATGGAAGCATTGCCATCGGATCGCGACGGATCTTCCCTACTGCCCCAGTAGCTGCCGCAGTGGTTTCCGAAGCCATGGTTGCACCGATGTAGGTACCTGCGCACCAATTGAATGCTTGGTAGACCAGCGGCGTTGTCTCCGATCTGCGACCACCAAAGATGATCGCACTGATCGGAACACCGTTCGGATCTTCCCAAGAAGGGTCGATCGTCGGACATTGCGAGGCAGGGGCCGTAAAGCGCCCATTTGGATGCGCTGCAGTTACGCCGGACTGTTTCGCTATCTCCGGCGTCCATCGTTGGCCGCGCCAATCGATACACTCCGCTGGCGGCTCATCCGTCATTCCTTCCCACCACACACCGCCATCCGGGGTTAGTGCGACGTTGGTAAATATCGAATTTTTGGAGAGCGTGGCCATGGCGTTCGGGTTTGTCTTAATCGATGTGCCGGGAGCAACACCAAAAAAACCGGCCTCCGGATTAATTGCCCGCAGTTGACCGTCTTTGTCGGGTTTGATCCAGGCGATATCGTCTCCAACGGTGCGCACCCTCCAACTATCAAATGTTTTAGGAGGAATCATCATCGCAAAGTTTGTTTTCCCGCACGCGCTGGGAAAGGCCGCCGCAACATATGTCTTTTCGCCCTCGGGGCTCTCCACACCCACTATAAGCATGTGTTCAGCCATCCAGCCTTCGTCACGTGCAATATTGGAAGCGATTCGAAGTGCAACGCACTTTTTTCCGAGTAAAGCGTTTCCACCATAACCAGAACCGTAAGACCAGATCTCGCGAGTTTCTGGAAAATGAACGATGTACTTCTCCGGATTACAAGGCCACGGTACATCAATCTCTCCCGGTGCAAGCGGAGCGCCCACGCTATGCATGCACGGGATAACACGTCTTATATCTTTATCGATCTCTTCAAAGACCAGTTGACCGATGCGTGCCATGATGCGCATATTCACCACTACATAAGCAGAGTCAGTGAGCTGTATACCTATTTGGGATAGAGGTGAGCCTATTGGGCCCATGCTAAAGAGCAGTACGTACATGGTTCGCCCCTTCATGCATCCGCGAAAAAGCCCTTTGAGCTTTTTCCGCATAATGTAAGGATCCTGCCAGTTATTGGTAGGGCCTGCATTGTCTTTGGACAAAGAGCATATATAAGTCCTTTCCTCGATCCGGGCAAGATCTCTGGCGTCAGACCGAGCATAGTAACAACCAGGCCACAGTTGTTCATTGAGCCTAGTAAATGTACCCTGTTCCACCAACAGCGCGCAAAGAAGATCATACTCACCCTGGGAACCGTCCACCCAGTGGATATCACTAGGCTCTGTGAGTTCGGCCATCTTCTCTACCCGCCGAAGTAAATGCTTATTTCCCGTTAGAGGATAAGGAGATGAGGACATGGGGCAGGTGTTCCTTTCAGTTACACAGAGACCACACTGATGGGCTATATCTCAAACCAGACGGGTACATGTATCACGAATACCCGTGGAATCAAAAATGCCATCCTCATGAATGGCTCCTATTGGTATCTCATCGGTTTTTACCGATAACACTGCTCGCTAGCAAACATTCGCTATCAATCTCTCATGTTGAGGAATTGCCCCTATTTATTCTCCGTAGATAGGAGATAAATTAGGCGAGGCTGCGTGCATAGCGACAGGGCGCTAAATGTGATCTGCACCCCGCCGCTATATCAAAAGATGTATCGAGAAGCTAAATTGAATATTTATGGCTGCACTGCAAAGGCCAGCACCTTGGCTATCGCCTTGGTCTCACCAGGAGAAACGGCAAGAAAGAGACGATGCATCTCGGGCAAGAGAATCGCTGTCTTGGCGCCAGCTGCACTCGGGACTTTAGCTATTTCCTTGAGCTGGTCAGGATTCGAGGTGTCGTAGACGCCAATATATCCTTCGCCGCCAGGTACATAGAGACGATGCGCGGCCTCGTTATACACAACCTGATCGGCGCGCAATGGAGCAGGCTGCGTGGTAATCACCTTCCCCGTATCCGAGTTCATAACAACAACCATTCCAGGTTGGCGGCAAACTACATAAAGGCGGTGCTGCGCCGCGTCAAAAGCGACCATTGCATTTTGTTGCGCCGGAGGCACTGGCCAGACAGAAAGCAGTTTCATTGTCTTGCGGTCGACGACCGCGAGTTTATTAGTCTGCGTTAGGTTAATAAAGAGGCGATCGCTGTTCTTATCGAGCGTAAGTGCTTCAACGTGGTTGTCATCGAAAGTCAGACTGCCTAGCTTCTTGCCAGTTACAGGATCCACCGCGGCCAACTCCGCAGTCTTCATGTCGACGTCCTTGCCGCCCGTGACAATATAAACAATATTTGCCTTGGCGTCATAGGCGATCGAGTCAGCGCCAGGAACCAAGGGAACGGTGCCTTTAACGGCATAGGTATCTGCGTCAAGCAGTTTTGACATTCCAGATCCACTGTCGGTAACCAGAATGGTTGGAGACCCGGAGCGTACAAGAATGCTGTGCGGCGCGCCGAAGCCACTGATCGTCCGGAGGTGCTTAAGCGTGGAAAGATCGAAGACCTCCAGAGTGGCGTGATCTTCCGCAGCGAGTAGGAGGCGGTTGCGCTGGTGGTCGACGGCAAAGTGATCGAAATCGCCGCTATATCCAGGAAGTGAAGCTGACTGGACAAGCTTAAGAGGACTCGCTTGGCCCCAAACGCGTGGCATTGAAACTAGAGAAAGCGCTAGGGAGAAGCATACTCCGCCCACAAATTTTGCAACCATCTTCATAAATTAGACCCTTCCATAGCTAGGTATGCGCGGCTGGCCATTACTCTCATGCTTCGTCCAACTAGACATCAGCATGGTCCATAAACGTTATTTTCCGCTGAACCATAAATGAAATTGCGTTCAGAAGATGGCAATGCCTGTTTTCTGCCCTGTAAAGTGACCGCAAGGTGCCCATCATCGCGCATCCCGCTTCGCGCCACTCGATAGAGCAGCCGGATCCATACTCTTCCTGAACGTGGCACACCTTCATCTCCATCCACTAAGTACTTACACACGGTTGTTCCAATCCGCAAAGGTCCACCCGCTAGTCGAGGGCTTCTCGCTGGAGCTGTAGCTCCGCGGCGGTCAGAGGTAGATACTCGCCCTGAGCGACGACCGCAGCTTGTCCTTCGCGACTCAGAATGTAGAGCAGAAACTCCTTGAGGCGAGGTTCGATCGGAGTGCCAGGAGGGCGATTGAGTTGCAGAAAGATGCTGCGAGTGAGCGGATATGTGCGATCGCGGACGGTCTGCTCGTTGCAAGGGAGAAAAGGCCCATTTGGTGAAGCTGCGAGTGCTAATGCTTTGATGCCGGTCTTGCCCTGGGCGTGGGCAAGTCCAGCCCAGGCAACGCCGTACTTGTCGCGTGAGAGGTCGTCCATCATCTGGTCGGTTGTACCGGCATGGTCAGTTGCCTGCTTCGCGGAAGTCTCGACATATTGGCGCAGGTTAGGATTCCACTTTGTGCCGCCATGAAAAACGGTCAGCTCAAAAAAATTGGACATGCCGGTGGGGGCATAACCATACGTCTGAATAATTTTGTCGGCCCACTCACCAGTGAGTCCGAGTTGACCCCAGGTACGGATGTTCTCACTAGCCGGGCGTGCGTGAGCAGAAACCCATTTGTAGCCGGAATACCCGCCGGTTCGCTCAGCGCCAAATATCTGATCGAGCTGCTTCATCGTAAGGTGAGTGAGCGGATTATCTTTATTGACAAAGATGACAGGAGCCCAGGTGCGGCCGAGTGCTTTGTAAGAGCCCGTGGCAACCGCAACTTGGAAAGGTCCGTCGTTATTAAATACCTCAGAGAAGGACAAGAACTCTGTGAGAACGGGTTCACGTCCATTTGGCGCAAGGTCGGAAGCGCCAGATTCAAGAGCACCGATGGCGGCGTCGCCGCTAAGAAGAGAGTCCTGGAATGTGATTCTGGGTTGATGTCTTTTAAAGCCGGCCTCCAAAGCGGCCAGTAATCCGGCGAATGCGCTGCCGTTGTTGCGGATGATACCGCTAACCTGTTGTGCTGGGACGTAGCGCGGAAGGCTATCGAGCGACGAGGCACGGGCTGTAAGCGAGAGGCCTGTCTGGCTGAATGACGAAGAACTGCATGCGAGAAGAATAATGGCGACGAAGAAGCGGAGCGTTGGTCTCATGCGCAATGAAGTTCCCTCCAACAGTGAGAACAGAAGAAGGGGAAGCGGCTAGCGCTTCCCCCACGGTTATGAAAGAGTGGAGACTCTTCGAGAGACTGACTAGAAGATTATCTTCGCGGCAAACTGAAGCTGTCGCGAGGTCGTCGCGGTCGGACTTGTGAGCACCCCTGCCGTAGGCAGCTGCGAGAGAGTGCCGTTATAAAGCTGCTGATTGTTGGTATTCGGCGGCGTAAAGTTCGTGTGATTGAGAACGTTGAAGAGTTCGGCACGTAGTTGAATATTAAAGGTCTCCGAAAACTTCTTTATGTAGTTGTTTTTGAATAACGACATGTCGAGCTCCGAGAGTCCTGGGCCGGTGATGACGTTACGGCTGGCGTTGCCGCGAAGGTGAGGATTCGGGGTGGAACCGCCGGGGACGGGGAAGCAGGCGATGTTCACGTAAGCGAGACCCTTCTGGCGGAAGTTGTGGTTAATGGGATCGCAATTGGTGACGCGGTCCGGAAAGTCCCATGGGTCGGTCCCGCCTTTGCCGAGGGGGTCGCCGCCTATAAGTGGAGTGAAGGGTGTGCCGGTGCTCTGCTTATAGATGCCGCCAAGCTGCCAGCCATTGCGAACCACTGAATTGAAGCTATGGAGATTGGTATCGTCGGGCAACGTATAGATTCCATTGAAGACGAATTTCTTGGCGACATCGAAGTCGGAGCGCCCGTAACTCAGCGACGTATCGTACCAGTCGAGTGAAGGCACTGAATTGCCGAAGGAATCCCCGGCAATCGTCGCGGAGTTATTGTCGAGACTCTTACCCCAGGTGAAAGCCCCTTTAAGCTGGAGGTTGTGTTCGACACGAGCCGTAATGTCGGCTTCAAGTGAGTTATACGAGGATTTGGCCATCCACCAAAGCGCGCGGATGGTTCCTGTATTGGGATTGACGGGAGTGCCTGGAGTGCTGGGCCATAAATAACCTTGGGCGGTCTTGGTTGGAAGAACTATATTAGCGTCCTCGACGCGGTAAGGCAGATGAAGGCCGCGTGAGCCGGCGTAGCCGACAGATAGAGTGACATCCTTCGCAAGCTCGTGCTGCACGCTGAAGTTCCACTCCGAAACGTAGTTACGCTTGGGATTTGGATCAATATATGCCTGACCAAGAGTCGAAGGTTTACCGACAAGAGCGTTTTGCACATAACCGGGATCGGCTCCCAACCTGACGGCGGGATCGCTGGTAGCGCCAATTTCGAAGTAGGGAGCGCTAAGGACCGACAGTATCTCAAACTGGTAAAGGAGAGGCAGAACATCGTAGATACCGTAGCCTGCGCGGATAGAGGTTCTGTGATCTTTGAAAGGATCATAGGCGAAGCCAACGCGAGGCTCGAAGTTCTTGTAGGTGGGATTGTTAAAGTAGGGGCTGCCGAGGTGCGGCGCCGCATCCGAGATATGACGAAGCGTCGAGAGCTTGTTTGCTACCTCCGTGGGGACGCTGCTCATCTCGTATCGGAGACCTAGATTGACGGTGAGATTGGGTTTGAAGTGCCAGTCGTCCTGGATGTAACCGCCGACAAGGAACTGACGAAGGTTACGCGGGCTAAGTGTACTGGCGATACCTGCCTGAAACTTGCTGGGCTTATTCGCAATAAAAGCGGAGGTGTTGGCGAAATTAAAGAGGCCGCTGGGATTGCTGAGCGCGAGGATATTGTTCTGCAAGCGTTCGAAAGCCATGCCGAACTTGAAGGAATGCTTGCCGTGCGTGAGAAAAGCATCGTCATACCCCTGAAAGGTCGTGAAGCGGAAAAGGTAGGACGGAGACGAACCAACGCCGCCAACGAGACGGGTAATCCCGGGTATATTGACGCCGGGGGCCGTACGCCCGGGGATGACACCGATCGTGGTATCTCCAGCCAGAGGGTTCAGCGCCTGTACTCCGATATTATTCGCGACGTTCTGACGGTTGAGGCCGAAGCGCACGGAGTTGATGAAGCTGGAGTTGAAGATATGGCTCTCTTCGAGGATCAGATCCTGGCGCCGGGTCTTCGAGGCATCCAGGGTGATGTTCTGCGCATCGCCGATAGTGAAAGGAGTGTTGTCGAAGAGATAGGTCCCAAAGATGCTGTCCTTCACAGAGATCTTGTGGTCAATGCGGACGGTAAAGAAGTTCTCGCTAGCGACCTCCTGCTTGATGAAGTTGTACTGTGCGATGTCTCCAGTCGTATTGGCATTTCGGTTGGCGATTGGAAAGAGCCCGATGTACTTGAGGATGGCGGGATCGGTAACTTTGGCGCGAGCGGCGTTGGATAGAACGTTGGCGCTGACGCTGTTGGAGAGGTTCTGCCGTATAGCTTCAAAGTCTCCGAAGAAGAAGGTGTGGTCCTTCCAGATGGGCCCGCCGACGGAGCTGCCGTACTGGTAACGACTGAATGGCGGGGGCGTAGATCCGGTATCGAAATAGTTGCGGGCGTCGAGCGCGCTGTTTCGGAAGAAGCCATAGACGCTGCCGTGGAATTGATTGGTCCCGTTGCGCGTGACTGCATTGATGACGCCGCCTGAAGTCTTGCCGTACTCGGAAGAATAATTACTGGTAAGCACGGAGAACTCTCCGATGGCGTCGACGCCGAGGTTAATGCCGATGACTGAGCCGGGACCGCTGTTGGCGTAGTCATTAATGCTGATGCCGTCGAGGCGATAGTTATTCTGTGACGGCCGCCCTCCAGAGATGGAAATCTGAGCACCGAAGCCGCGATTGCCTCGACCTGCACCCTGGTCGAACCCAACCTGTGTGGAGACGCCGGCGACACCAGGTTGAAGCGTAGCAAGGTCTGTCCAGCTACGCCCATTGAGCGGAAGATCGCGAATGACGGGTCCAGCAACAACAGCACTGAGAGCGGATGAAGAGAGTTCAATGGCAGGCGGGGCATCGATAATTTCAATCTTTTGATCGACGGCTCCTACATTCAAGGCGAGCGGCAAATTGATTTCGTCACCGACCGTGAGAGTGAGATTGGCGCCCTTGGGGGCAAAACCAGGAGCGGAAGCCTTGACCTGATAGCCGCCAGGAACAAAATTTGGAGCGGTATAGAAGCCAGCATCGTTGGTAGTGACGGTGCGAGTAACTCCGGTGGCCCGGTTGGTGATGCTGACATGCGCCTTGGAGATCATTGAGCCGGATGTGTCGCTGACCGTACCGGTTATTGTGCCGCCAGCCACCTGTGCGGAGAGTAACCCCGGTGAAAATGCAGCAAGAGAGATACCCAGGAGCGTACGGAACAGCAAATTCAGTTTCATTGACTTGCCTCCAGAAAAGGTCAACACATCGCAGAGAAGAATAGGAACACAAAATCTGAGCAACATCCACTCTCCAATTACGCTGTCTCGCATGCAATCGATTCATAAACCGGCTAATCGAAATATCGAGGACAGTGACATGAATAACTCTCAGAATGAACAATGAGTGAAGCAAGGATAAAAAACGATTCATGTTGACTTATCCAGTGTTTGAAGGGTTGTACGCCTACTTACATGCTCATCCTCAAGAGAGAGTTCGGTGTGATATGCTTCGGGTCTCTGAGGTGCTGCCAAGTAGTTGTCATGCAAACATCAAAAATATATCCAGCCTCTAACACGTCGAAGATCAGGCGGCTGTGCCATGCAAAATTCAAACAAAGTTTTAGTACCCGATCGGATAAACAATGAAGAAAGTTGATGTGTTGCGATACCCGCTGATGTGGATGATCATCCTGGGACCGTTGATGATATCTGGAAATCACGCGCATGGACAGCTTCCGGTGAAGGGAAAGCAGAATACGAAAATTGTGCTGCGGATATGGGGTGCAGGCGGCGAAGATGGGAGTGCAAGTCCCTTGCTGAGTGTTCTGATAAAGCTGGAAACAGGCTATCGCAAAGGCCATCCGGAGATGAGCTTCACTCATCATTTGATCGGCAACGACTCCGCGCTTGGCGGCCTATACGCAGGTGCGGCAGACCTTGTGTTGATGGACCGAGAGCCTTCATACATCGAACTGGATGGATATCAGCAGATGATTAAGGGCGAGAAACCATTCGAGATCGGGATGATGCGAGGCGGTGCCAATTCTGCGGTGCCCGGTTCGCCTCTCGTTCTTGTTGTTAATAATAGTAACCCGCTCGCGCAACTGACAATAACTGAGTTAGGTAGGATCTTCGACGCTGAGCATCAGTCTCCTGAAGATCAGGTGCGGACGTGGGGTGATCTGGGACTTACTGCGACGTGGAAGAGTGAGCCATTGCACTTGTATGGATTCGGGATTGAAAGTGCTGAGGCAATGACGTTCAGCAAGATTGCGATGGCAGGCGATCGGAGATGGGTATGTAGCTATAAGGAGATGAAACCTCTCTCCGGCACTGGTAAAGCATCCGTGGACGCAGTGAAGGCAGTTGCTCACGATCCTCATGCGCTCGGACTGACGACACTCGATGCGGTGGCTGAAGGTACAAAGGTTGTGGCAATCATGGATGCGGCAGGAGTTAGCCGACTACCTACAAGGGAAGCATTAGCTTCTGGTGAGTATCCATTCGGAAGAACTTTGTTTGCCCTGACCAGGATGAAGAAGGACGGCCATCCCGAAGATAAGGCGCGTGATTTTTTAGGATATTTGTTTAGCCCGCAGGCACAGGCGATTATTGATGCAGATGCAGCATATGTTCCGCTGACGGAGAACCTGATAGCACATGAAAGAGAGACACTCCGATGAAACCGACTATTTGGATAGGTGCTCTTATTTTAGGCGCGGTATTCATGATTGGATCTCAAAGAGGAGATGCCGGACAACCGTCGCTTGCTACCCACAAAAGCTCAGACATACACCACGACAATCAAAAATCTACAGCGCAGTCCGAACTTGTGGGACTCAAGCCCTATGCTCCGAAAACGCAGGTATCCGGTGTCATCCGCAACTTTGGGAACAACTATATTCCTGCACTGATGAAGCAGTGGGAAGATGGTTTCATGGAGGCGCAGCCAGGGGTTCGTTTTGAGACCAATTTGCCCGGGAGCGAGGCCGCCATGGCTGGACTGTATGGCGGGATTGCCGATCTGGCATTCATCGGACGAGAGAGTTATCCGTCCGAATTGCGGGCGTTCGAAGAGACCAAAGGACACCTACCGCTGAAGATAGAAATCAGTTCAGGGAGCTTCAATACGCCGCATAAGACATTCGCTCTCATGGTGTTCGTGCACAAAGATAATCCTCTGGCAAAGATGACTCTTTCAGAACTGGCTCGTGTGTATGGTTGCATGGGGAAGAAGGATCCGGGGCAGATCACAACCTGGGGTCAATTGGGACTCAAAGGAAAGTGGGAGCATCGGCCGATCCATGTGTATGGTTATAACCAGACGACAGGCATGGCTCGGTACTTTCAACGCGCAGTACTTAGTGGGAGCTCTCGCTGGACAGATAATTTAAAGGATTTCAATAACAGTTATCCGGCGAACGGGCAGGTGATCAACGCTGGAGTCTATGTGCTGAATGCTCTTGCGAAGGACCCGGAGGGCATTGCGTATGCGAACGTTTTGTATGCGGGGCCCACTGTGAAAGCACTGGCTCTAGCCCGCGGCGCCGGAGATAGATACTGGGAACCGACTCGGGAAAATGCTTTCCAGCGTAACTATCCTCTGACGCGTTTCACCACCGTCTTTCTCGACCGCGTGCCAGGGCAGCCTGTCGATCCAAAATTGAAAGAGTTTTTGCACTATATTTTGAGTCGCAATGGAATGGAAGCCGTTATCAAGGACGGCGCATATTTACCGCTTAATGCGAGGCAAATAGAGATCGAACGAAAGAAACTGGAATAGGACGCGCTCAACTTCGATACGATCATTTTATGTGGCACATGCCGTAGGTGTGAAATATCGAAGAATTCCGCCTTAACACATAGACTGGCAGAAGGCATCAATCTGTTCAAAAGTCTGACTGACTGAGGTAGCCGGCACCATTATGGTTATGGTCATCTACTCAGTGCGGACATGGAATGTAGATTTGGGCAATTCTGGCGCAACTAGCAGACCGTTCGTTTGGACGATGCAGCTAATAATATTTGGGCATCTGCCGGATTGCCGAGATCGCATAGGTGCAGCAACATCTGCAATCACGAGAAGTCGTTCACTAAGATCTAATCCGAGTGAACAATTTTATTCTTAAGCTCATCAATGAGGACACGCCTGTTCTCAGAATAGTCAATTGGAACGATGACGAGATGAACGCCCCCTTCCTGAAACGCAGCCTCCAGATTGGAGGCTAGTTCTTCGGTGGCAGTGACGCGAGTACCACGTGCTCCATAGGATTCGGCGTATTTAACAAAATCTGGGTTGTTAAAAGAGAGACCGAAATCCTCGAAGCCCTCTGACTCCTGTTTCCATCGGATCATCCCATAGCAGCGGTCTTCAACGATCAGAACAACAATGTTCAAGCCAAGGCGGATAGCGGTCTCCAGATCTTGAGAGTTCATCATGAATCCTCCATCGCCGCAGACCGCCATAATGCGCTTGTCTGGGTAAAGCAGCGCAGCCATCATTGCAGAAGGAAGACCGGCACCCATGGTGGCCAATGCATTGTCGAGCAAGATTGTATTGGAGGATTGGGTGCGGTAGTTGCGAGCAAACCATATCTTGTACATTCCGTTGTCCAAACAGAGAATACCGTCATCGGGCATCACCTTGCGGGTAACAGCAACCAGACGTTGGGGTGCCACGGGGTAGCGCGAATCATCTGCTCCTTCGACTATCTGCTCAAGCACCAAACTCTGCACCTTCTGGAAATAACTAAAATCGTGTGGAGCTTTACCTTCCAATATATTCGCCAGCCGACTCATACTGTCAGCAATGTCCCCGATGACCTCAAGATGCGGAAAATAGATCTGATCAATATCCGCAGCATTGAAGTCTATATGGATCACACGCAGGTCACGCGATCCTCCCATCAAAAACGGCGGCTTCTCGACGGTGTCGTGACCGACTGCGATAATCAGATCAGCATGATCGATTGCCATGTGGACATAGTCACCATCTGACAGAGCAGCGGTACCAAGATATAAATCTGAGTTGCCGCTGACTGCCCCTTTGCCCATTTGCGTATTGAGAAACGGGATTGCCAAATGGTGCATAGCGGCGGAGAGTCTGGACGTAAGTCCTGGGCGATTAGCTCCACCGCCAATGACCACCAAGGGGCTCCGCGAAGACGCAATCATGGCTGTTGCTTGAATGATTGACTCATTGGAAGCTACAGGTGCAAGGACTGGACTGATCGGCATGATTGACGAGTATTCAACCATTTGCTTGGCAATATCTTCGGGAAGCTCCAAATGAACTGGACCTGGCCGCTCGGCCTGGGCCACCCGAAACGCATCGCGCACCAGAGTGGGAATATTACCGGCGTCGACTACTTGCTTCGCAGATTTGGTTATAGAACGCATCATCGAGACTGTATCGATGATCTGAAATCTTGCCTGTCGGCTATGCAGAATCGGCTTCTGTCCGGTGATCAGCAGCATCGGCATCCCACCGAGAGACGCGTACGCAGCGGCGGTAACTAGATTTGTCGCTCCGGGTCCAAGTGTGCTTAGACAAACGCCTGGCTTGCCGGTGAGGCGGCCATAAGTCGCCGCCATGAAGCCCGCGACCTGCTCATGCCGTGTCACCACCAACTTGATATTCGAGGTGCGAAGAGATTCAAGTAGATCAAGGTTCTCCTCGCCCGGAACCCCGAAGATATATTCCACGCCTTCATTTTCAAGAGCACGAACAAGAAGTTCTGAACCTTTTTGAGTCAAAACGGAGTTGTCTAAGCCCAACGTCGATTCGGGCAATTCTTTCTTGGAACGCGCTATGTTGCTGTCGTTATACACGTCGCCTTTGTCGTACGGCGCATCGTGTTCTGCGAATGCCTCTGCGGTTGGAAGTTGATTATCTTGCAATATGGTGTCATAGTCTATTTCTTCATTCATTACAATCTCGTTTACTTCCTATAGACATCGTTAAATGTGCATGTCTGCGTTAGCAATTGCTAAATTAGAAGCGGGAAGGCTTCCTTCCCGTGTTGCGTCCGGAGCGAATCAACATGAACGAGCAGAATGAAGTACGCCACATCGAATTTCCGAAGGAAATGGCGGACTGCACTGAAGCAGCCCGCTACATAGTTAGAAAATTATCTTGAGGGCAAATTGCGTTTGACGTGAGGTGGTTGATGTTGCTGTCAACGCGCCCGCAGATGCGATTGCAGACCCAACACGTGCAGGGGTTGGAGAAGAAGCGCTTGGAGAGGGTGCGGCCGAGAAGAGTTGCGTAGCTGCCTTCAGTGGGTTGGCATAGTTTGCGCGATTGAAAACATTGAAAAGCTCCGCCCGGAACTGAATATTGAACGTCTCGCCGAGGCTCTTCACATGATTGTTCTTGACCAAGGACATGTCGAAGTTCTGCAATCCCGGCCCATTGATGGAGTTGCGGCCGGAGTTCCCTAGGAAGGGATTGTAGTTAGAGGATTCAGTGGGATAACTGAAGCAGCTAGAGTTGATGTAGTGGGCCTTGTTCTGCTTGTTGATCGGCTTGCAACCGTAATCGCGATTGGGGAAGGCAAACGTGTCTGAACTGCGAAGGCCTAGCGGATCGCCGCTGATCAGAGGCGTAATCGGAAGACCCGAGCTGACCTGGAAGATACCGCCATACTGCCATCCATTCAAGGCCCACTCTGCTGGTCCGAGGGACTTCGGCGCATCTGGCAACAGAACAAGATAGTTGAACACGAAGTTTTGGCCGAGGTTGAAGTCGGATACTGCCACTCTCCGGTCAGGGGCGAAGAATGGAAGGCTGCTTACCGAATTGGCGAATGAGTCGCCGAAGGTCGAGGAAGATCCATCGTCCGTTGACTTTGACCACGTGTATGCTGCCTGCAACTGGAATCGCTTGACAAGCCGCTTTGTTAGCCCTACCTGCAGCGCCGAATACTTTGAGAAGCCAGTTGGCAACATTGCGCTAATCTGCCCGACATTCGTGTTGAGCCTGGGGTTGGTCGTAGAGGGAAGAATATTGTTCGACAGACTTGGAAATTCATATATTCCAGTGCTGGATTGTGCGATCGGCTGTACCGTGTTGATGTCATCTTCGCGGTATGCGATATCGACACCATGCGAACCAGCAAACCCGATCTGAGCTGTCATGTTACCCGGCAGTTCCTGTTGAATATTCAAGCCCCACTGTTCCATGTAACTCCGCTTCGGATGCTGTGGCGTGTAGCTGTACCGGAAGGTCGCGGGGGTGAGCTGAGGGTATGCATTCTTCGGAAAGGTTCCGAGCAGAGCATTGGCGCTGCTCACGCTGCCAGACTGAAAGAACGGCGCGGAAAAGATGCTCAATCCTTCGAATAAATAATTGAGAGGCAACGCATCATAGATACCGAAGCCGCCATGAACGGCCGTTTTCCCGCTCTGAAACGGACTCCAAGAGAAGCCAACTCGAGGAGCAAAGTTCCTTGTGGTCGGGTTGGAGAAGTAAGGCGAGCCAAGGTTTGGCGATGACGCAGTCAATGTGGGTAGGTTGGCAAGCCGGCCTGCAGTCTCCGTAGGAACTGTAGCCATCTCATAACGCACGCCAAGGTTCAGTGTCAGGTTATGTGCAACGTGATAATCGTCCGAGATGTAACCCCCGTATACCGACTGACGTAAATCCTTCGGCGAGGTCGTTTGCCCCAACGGTGCATTGAAGCCCGTAGGCTGATTGGTCAAGAATCCTGAAATTGAAGCAAAGTTGAATTGGCCATTGGGGTTAGATGTTCCCAACTGGTTATTCTGCAATCGCTCAAAGGAGAAGCCGGCCTTCACAGCATGTTTTCCATGAGTCCAGTAGACGTCGTCATATACCTGATAGGAGCTGTAGTGGAAGACAAACTCACCGACCGCATGAAGTCCTCCCGTGAAGTTAGAGAGACCGCCAATATTGATGAGCCCTACTGGCAGGTTGGGTACAAAGCCAAGACTTACATCCGACGTTGCTGAATCGATCGCGCTAAGCGTCGTCGGGGCATCGGACACATTGCGGCTATAGCCAACGTGTAGCGTGTTTAGAAGGTTAGTGGTAAAGATGTGCGACTCGCTGATTGACGCCATCTGGCGCTTATCGATATTGCCGGTCACCTTTTCGTTGAATGCGTCTGGAGAGGTGAGACTGCCACTGTCCCAGAAGTAAGTGCCGGCCAACTGGTCTTTCGCTGAAATCTTGTGGTCTAAGCGAATAGTGAAATAGTTTTCTTTTGTGATGAACGGATCGTTGAATAGAAAGGTGCCTGTGTCGCTTGCCCCATTGGTATGTGCGGCCGGCAATGCCGGGCTGTTGGGAAGCGGATAGAACGCAAGATATGGTACGACGGCAGAATTTACAGGAACCTGCGTGTGGCTGGAGCAATTGGTTCCGCTGCAAAGGTACCCAGCCCTCGCATCGGGCGAAGGGACGGTACTGCTGGCATTTGTACTGTTGAACCAACGGAGACCTTCGTAGTCTCCAAAGATAAACGTTCGGTCTCTGATAATGGGGCCACCGGCCGACGCGCCAAACTGGTTACGCCTCAACGGAGCAACTTTGCCTGGGGAATCGAAGGCATTGCGCGTATCGAGAGCGCTATTGCGGAAGAATTCGTATACGCTACCGTGAAGTTTGTTACCGCCTGTGCGGGTAACTGCATTTATAACGCCACCGGAAGTCTTGCCGTAATCCGCTGTCGCCAGGCCTGTTACTACAGAGAACTCCTGGATGGCATCGACACCCAGATTGCTGCCGATGACGCCGCCAGGACCACCGTTGGAGTAGTCGTTAATGCTGATGCCATCCACGCGGTAGTTGTTCATCTGCGGACGCGCCCCACTCACAGTCAGTTGATTACCTACGCCACGGTTCGCGCGTTGGTTGCTGACGGAGACAACGGATTGAGTGCGAACAGCCGATACTCCCGGCTGTAAATTTGCCAATGCAGCCCAGTCACGGCCATTCAGAGGCAGATCCACAATGGTGCGTTCGTTTACCACTGGCATCACGGTTGAGCTGACAAGATCAACTGCTGGCGCGGCGCTAGTGACAATAATGTTTTCAGTTGCGGCGCCCATTTTTAGGTCGAAATTTACTGCCTGCTGCTCGCCAACGTTCAAGACAACGTCTGCGACGGTTTGGCCGCTGAAACCTTTCGCCGAAACCTGGATCCGATAGTGCCCCGCGGGCAGGTTTGGAACAGAGAAAAGACCATCGCTGTTTGTCACGGAAGAATGTGAAATATTTGTCGCCAAATTGGTGACTGCGACGGTTGCCGCGGCAACAGTTGCTCCGGATGGATCGGTGACGCCCCCCAGAATGGTCCCTGTCGATACCTGGGCTAGGGCGCTGATGCCTGTGCAGAGGGCAATAACCATGAGGATTAGGAGCTGAAGCTGCTTGGAATATTGCGACATGATTGGTGCCTCTCAATACTGGCGAAGCGGCCAGTACGCAAACTGGAAAACGGTAGTGCCTGTCACCTGATGGATGTCTCACGTAGGGGCAATTGCCTCGTTCAGGTCGGACGAATAACCTCTCGGCAAGATGCACTCAGGATGCATAGCCATTTATGAACCTTGGAATGAAGTACGTCTGAAGCTGACATAAAAAGTTATTCAGACGCCTTTCGTGGTCAAATAATAAGTCAAAGGCCGTTGTAGTCGCGAGACTATTAACTATCTGGAGCTGTATTCGGCCATACCGTGGACTGTGAAGGAAAATAAAAAGCTTCATGATTATTCCGGAAACGTAGACTCAATAGTTGATCCCGTCTACGAAGAGCATCCAATGCAATAGCCCTACAGGCTCATCACGACCACCTATTGTTATCGCTCCATGCCCCTCTCGGCAGTTAAATATTTGCTACGGCAGCAGCATGATAAGTAAAAACTACCGCTATATGGTCCTTTACCGTGAACTCATCGAGTGGGTACGAGCAAGAGCAAGGCCAAGCCGAAGACAACAGCAGACACAACAAACGTCACGACCATGAAACCCATCATGCGCCGCATCTTGATGCCGGCGATAGCGAGGATAGGAAGCGCCCAGAAAGGCTGCAGCATGTTAGCTACCGACTCCCCCATCGCAACTGCCATGGTCGTTCCGGCGAGCGATGCATGAAGCTCCCGCGCTGCCGGCACGGCAAAGGGGCCTTGAACTGCCCAATGGCCGCCTCCGCTTGGAACGAAGAGGGTGATGATCATCGAAGTGAGATAGGTGAAAAATGGCAGGGTATGCGCTGTGGAGAAGCGGATAAAGACCTTCGACAGAACTCCGGCCAGCCCGGTTGTTGTAATGATTCCCATCAGCCCACCGTAGAGCGGATACTGCAAGATCAACGAACCGCTGATACGTGCTGCGTGCTTAACCGCTCCGATATAAGCGGAAGGTCGCCAATGAAGAAGTAGTCCACTCAGAACGAGCATAATGATAACTGAGTTGAGGTCGAGCGTGAAGCCGGTGCGATGCCATTCCATAATCAGCGCAAAGGTACCGAACGCAGCAAGAAGGACATTCAGTATCCATGCATTGTCCAACTTGGAGCCAAAGCTGTTTTCACGTTCTTTAGTCTGGACTTGCTGATCTTCTCTACTAAGACGTTCCGGATCGGCAACAATCGTATTTTTTTCAGTCGGCTGCAAGGCGCGAAAGATAATAGGCAATACGATCAACAGAATGGCGCATGGAATTAGATTAAATCGTGTAAACACGGTCTGACTCAGAGGAAGGCCATGCCCAGTAATTTTCTCGACGATATTCAGTGCGGAGCCATGCGTGGCCTGCGACAGCGCAATTGAGCCCGACAGGCCCTCTGTTGAGATGACAAATCCCGTATAGGCAGCGGCTACTAACCATCCAAAATCTAGGTGGATGCGCTTTGCCATCTCCCGGGCAAGCAACGCGGCTGTTACCAGGCCAAGCCCCCAGTTGATCCACGACGCAAGCATGCTCACGACAATGGTGAGCGAAACCGCTGCCTGCGGCGTCGAAACCAGGGATGCAATCTTTGCTAAAGTACGCTGTACGGGAGGCGCAGTAGCCAAGGCATAGCCAGCAACGAGCATGATGACCATCTGAAAAGCAAATGCAAAAATAAAAAAAATGCCGGCGTACCAAGCCGCGGCCACGCTCGACAGCGTCGCATTGGGCGCGAACTTTAGAGCAAGCAGCGCCCCCACGAAAGTAAGAATGACCGCAAAAACGAAAGGATCAGGCACTACCTTTTCAAATAGGTAGACTGAAACGGTGCTCGCGCGCCCCAAAATTGACTGCCTTCTCTCTTCACTCTCGGGTTGGGACGTAGATATAGACATAGGATATTTCTCTTTCTTCGGCGGGGATTGCCGGCTCGATTGCATAGCCCTCCTATGCTGAATGCGCAGCGGTGAAGTTGGCATGAAACTCGAATGAAGAAACGTTCACTATTGTTGGTGTCAAGCGTAGCCCCTCTTATGTGTGATGTCCGATGCTTTTGCCGAATTGCATTCCCGTTGCGGAAGCCATACCCTTCTTCCAGATGCGCAGAGTCAGGATGAAGTATTCTTCATCCTGACTTCATGTCTCGTTTATGGCCGACGCTTTTAAAGAATCGAGGTGGATGCGATGCGTATTTTGCTGGTCGAAGATGAGCCGAAGGTATCTGGGTTTGTGGAGCGTGGTCTGGCCGCTGAACGCTATGCAGTCGATGTTGTAGCCGATGGACGCGATGGCTTGGAAATGGCGCAAACGTATCCCTATGACCTCATTGTTCTGGATCTGATGCTCCCTCGACTGGACGGGCGCGAGGTTTTGCATCGGATCCGCCGCCATGATGCCTGTGTTCCCGTGCTAGTGCTCACAGCACGCGACACCGTGGAAGATAAAGTTACGCTTTTCGAGGGAGGTGCGGACGATTATCTGACCAAGCCCTTCGCCTTTGCCGAGCTTCTTGTCCGCGTCAAGGCGCTCCTTCGCAGGGGTCCTGTCAACCGATCAAGCACACTGACAGTCCATGATCTTGAGCTAGATCGATTGACTCAGCAAGTAAAGCGATGCGGAAAACGAATCGAATTGACGGCAAAGGAATATTCCCTGCTCGAATATTTAATGCAGAACCCGGAACGTGTGCTTTCGCGGAATATGATTATTGAGCATGTTTGGGATCAAAGCTTTGATGGCATTACGAATATCGTAGATGTCTATGTACGCCATCTTCGATCCAAGGTAGATGATGGCCACGAAAGCAAGCTGATCCGAACGGTACGAGGCGCCGGTTACATGATTCGCGCGGGCGGCGAGCAGTGAATTTTGGTACTCTACGCAGCCGGGTAACCACTTGGTACGTGGGCCTCTTGGCTACGGCGCTGCTGGTCTTCGGAGCAGCTCTTTATTTTGGAGCGCAGAGCTATCTCAAAACGGAACTGCAGCATTCCCTCTCCGGTGAAGCAACGGCGATCGTGGCCAACTTTCTTTCCGATGAAGAGGAAAAGGGCGCCTCGTGGATGTCGGGAGAAATCGTTGAAGCATACGCCCCCGAGCATAGTGGACGCTTCATCCGAATTACCAGGCAGGATGGAACCATCCTGTACGAATCGGGTAACAGCCGCGATCCCTATATCGATGTGCAGAAGATCTCGAATCCGGGATTCGGAGAGGCAACTGAGGCATTTCGCGTCGATGCCAAAAGCGGAACGCGTGGCCTGCTAGTTTACACTTTGCCCTACACTTCGTCATCGGGGAGAAGATATCTCATCGAAACGGGTGCGCCCCTGGCTCCAATCAGCCGAGTCCTCTCGAGCCTCCTAAAACTTCTTCTGCTTATCACTCCGCTGATTCTTATCGCGGCAGCCTTTGGCGGTCATTTTCTTATGACAAGGCCGCTTAGGCCATTAGTTGTGCTCACAGAGCAAGCTGAGCAGATAGGAACACACGAGCTTGGGGAACGATTGCCGGTCATCGCCACCGGAGATGAATTGGAACGTCTTTCCTTGTCGCTCAATCGCATGATTAGTCGTCTGGAAGACGCATTAAACCACAATAGGCGTTTCTCTGCGGATGTCTCTCATGAGTTACGAACGCCTCTAACCATTTTGCGTGGAGAACTGGAACAAGTAGTTCAGAGACCGAGCCTGTCACCCAGCGTGAGAGAGGCGATCGGAAGTTCACTCGAAGAGATCGACAGAATGGCGAAGATTGTCGAGAATCTGCTCGCGATCGCTCGGCTTGACTCCGGGACCGATATGATGAACCGGCAATGTGTCGATCTCAGTCTGTTGGCGCGATGGACTGTTGACCAACTGCATGTGCTCGCAGAGGAGAAGCAGATAACGATGCATAACATAGAGGCAGGTCCCGCGCTTGTCCTTGCCGATTCCGCTCGGGTGAAACAGGTATTGGTAAATCTGCTCGATAACGCAATCAAGTACACTCCCCATAGCGGACAGATTGAGGTCTCCGTCATCACTTCTCAACGCGTCGCCGTTATTGAAGTCAGCGATACCGGTATCGGCATTCCTCCGGAATCTCTGCCAAATGTCTTCGACCGTTTTTACCGTTCCGATAAAGCGCGCTCGCGCGAATCGGGAGGCACTGGTTTAGGACTATCCATTGTGCAAGCCATCTGCAACGCGCATGAAGGCTCGGTTACTATCCGGAGCTCTGAAGGTGTAGGAACGACGGTGCGGCTTGAACTTCCACTCTTTGTATCGCCTTCGACCGGAGCCATTGAAACACCGGCGGTTCACTACCCAACCCCAAAAGAAGGGCATCCCAGTTTTTAGAGCATCGGTGCGAGGGGCTCGTTATCGAATTTCGACGCTGACCAATCACCACTCGGTGTGGCACGGCTTGAGCGGTGTCATAAAATCCACGCCGCAGGCGTTCCTCTCTGCCGAAGGCAGTCGTGAAGGCGCAGCCAAAACGACTGAATTGTCTTCCTGTCCTCGCCACAAAATTTCAGGTTCCGTGCGTTCACTCAGCGTGCAAAACGGAATCGGTGATCAACTCCAGCGACAAAGGCGTACACACAAGGTGTACGCCTTTGTCTCCTTCACCGCTTCGGTTCCATGTGATGGTCGATCCAGTCAATCAGAACAATTGGATCGAAGATGCTCAGAATCCAGGTCGATCCAGAACGAGTTTTATCTCGTAGTGATGACAGTCGCACATTGGCGGACGATCTGGCGCTGAACATTCCAATGAAAATCGTGTCACATAATCGAAGCCAACGAAAGTGACCGAAACATTCGAAAATCACTGAACGCGAAGTCAAAGAGCCACGAATGCAACTAGTGTGGATGAAAGTCTACTGGATATTCTAAAGGGCTTGGTGGCAGAAACAATGGCACCGAAAGACACTCTAACAGGCCATACGATTTATCAATTGTCGGCCATTTAATGATGCGCTTTATGTGTTGATGAAGGGCTAGCCTGACCTTCGAAGTTGGGAGAAATGAGCAGGTTTGATAGAAATCTCGCTCCCGCGAAAGCTATCTCCTCTGGAGAAACCCTTAGATCTCCTAAAAGCGAGCCAGGAGCTTTCGGTTCATCGGCTGAGTATCCGCACGGCTGCAATTCGAGATGACGGGACTCGGGTACGAGTTTCCGGCATATCCCGTACCGGATGGGCAGACGATGGACTCCTTTCTTCGCAAGCGAGTGGAGGAAGGCATTCGCAGCCGTTATCTGCCGAAGAACGATCCTGCCCTCTACGCCAAAGCAACGAAGCAGGCAGAGCGCGAGCTGCGGCTGATCGAGCAGTTGGGACTGGCCGGATACTTCCTGATCGTTTGGGACGTGGTTCGCTTCTGCAAGGACAACGGCATTCTCATTCAGGGACGCGGCTCTGCCGCGAATAGCGTTGTCTGTTACGCGCTCGAAATCACCATCGTTGACTCGGTGGGACTCGATCTGCTGTTTGAGAGGTTCCTGTCCGAAGAACGCGGCGAATGGCCCGATATTGACCTCGATCTGCCGAGCGTCACCGACCGCGAGCGTGCGATTCAGTACGTGTATCAGCGGTATGGCGAGCTGGGCGCGGCGATGACGGCGAATGTCTCCACCTACCGCAGCCGTTCGGCCTTCCGCGAGGTAGGCAAGGTCTTCGGCTTCGACAAGCAGACGGCGGGACGCCCTGCTCGACTGGCAAGTTCCTGGGAGTGGAAAGGTCCTACGGACACCATCAAGCACACGGTCGCGGCGACGGGCTTCAACATGGACAACACCCG
Organism: Terriglobales bacterium; assembly: GCA_041691575.1. GTDB lineage: Bacteria > Acidobacteriota > Terriglobia > Terriglobales > Acidobacteriaceae > Edaphobacter. The sequence continues at coordinate 115,136 of JBEPUJ010000009.1, read as the reverse complement.
CAACAGGAAATATCTGGAGATGTGCGAGCGGATACAAAACCTGCCGCGCAACCTTAGTCAGCACTCGGGCGGCATGGTCATCTGTCAGGGGCATCTCGATTCCGTCGTGCCGATTGAGCGGGCTTCGATGGCTGGGCGCACGGTCGTTCAATGGGACAAAGACGACTGCTCGGACATGAAGATTATCAAGGTTGATCTGCTTGGCCTCGGCATGTTGGCCGTACTCGCGGATTGCCGTGAGCTGGTGCCGAAGCATTATGGAAAGACGCTTGACTATGCCCAACTGCCGCAGGATGCGGAGGTATACAAGGGCATCCAGAAAGCGGACACTGTTGGCTTGTTCCAGATTGGAGCCGCGCTCAAATGTCGGCGCTCCCACGCACAAAGCCAGATTGCTTTGCTGATTTGTCCATGCAGGTCGCCATCATTCGCCCTGGGCCAGTGACGGGCAAGTTCGTCAATCCATTCATAGAGCGGCGGTTGGGCAGGCAGCCGATTACCTACCTGCATCCGTCCTTCGAGCCTTTTCTCCACAGAACGCTCGGCGTCCCTCTTTTTCAGGAGCAAGTAATGAAGGTGGGTATCTGCCGCGCTAGTCGAACACATACCTCACACATCATCTCTAAAGACTGTCCTGGTACGGGGAGGGTAGCGCGGTCACCAGTAGATGTTTCAGGCGTGCGCAGATACACATCGGCAGGCCAATCCGTTTTGATCCTGTTACTCAAATCGGGGCCGGGCTCAGCGTTTGAGATGATCCAGCAGATAGGGTGTACTTGCGCTCATGCTCGTCGCCTTCTATTGGGAAGACAACCCCGACACGGAGGCAATACGGGTGCGCCTGGGTAGCGAAGATCACTTTGATGGCAGATTTCGCCAGATTCTCTATCGACATACTCCGGTCCTGCAAGAACGGCCAGAAGGTCTCGATGAAACTTGGCGGCACGGGATATTTCTTAATGGCGGGACGGTCGATGGCTATCTTGCCCTAGCCCGAAGCTACCGAGAAGGCGCCGATGCTCTCTTACGGTTTGCGCTCAAAAGTGGAGAACCACGCGATTGGGGATATCCGGTTCTTTTCGCGTATCGTCATTCCCTGGAACTATATTTGAAGGTCGCGGGCAAGATCCGTGTGGAGACGCATTCGCTAAAACGGTGTCTCACTATTCTGGAGAAGCATCATGGCCAGAGAATCCCGTCACCCGCTAGAGGATGGATCGCGGAGTTTGATTTAATTGATCCAGGCGGCACAACCTTTCGATATGCCGATGAAAAGTCGGAAGCCCTGTTACAGTATGCTCAATATTGGGTTGATTTCAATCAACTCCAGCACGCGATGACATCCGTCTTTGACATGCTTGATCATGCGGCTATTCGAATGATGGGCGGTATCCCGTCACCGGGTCATTAGATGACAAGCCGGGCAGTGAACGCAGGCAAGAAGCTTCCTCCTGCCCCCTTCGCTACACCGCTCCGGAGATCCAAAGCGTATGAGGAACACTTTTGAACGCAGGATCGGAGCTCCTTGGCGGGTCTGCCTGTCTTCTTTACGCCGGTGAACCGAATTTCGAGGGCTCGGCGTTGTGGATAGGAATAAGCTCGCACGGATGAGAAAAAACGCCAGGTCGATCGGCGTTTGCAGCGGGGGGCGGGCGGGAGTATCCCTCCCTCCAGGGTACCGCTTTCGGCAAAATCCGATAAAGCGGAGATTGCGAGCCAGTCAATAGGGCCTTGTGTTTTCGCTGTTTGTTCGCTATACTGTGTCGATACTTAGGCAACCCATGTATCCCATTGATTTTGCGCCCTCTATGACACGCGTGCGAAAATTGAATGCACAGAAAAAGGTGCTTATAGAGGGAGAACCGGAGCCGCACAGTGGTCACAGCTCTACAACCGGCAACAATCAAGGCTCCACTCCTAGCATGCGGATATAGGCCTGATCTCCTGCGCGCCGATTTTCCGTTTGGCAGTAATCAAATCGCGCCGATTGTTGGATTCGCACAAGCGCCCACAGATTCTCGTTCCGCCTGTGTTGCGGTCACCTCGGCAGGTAGAGATCCTCACCTGGCAGCGGAACAGTGCAGAGCACTCGGCGCTCCAGTGGTCTTTGTGTGTGCCGGCGATGTACTCCAATGGTGGAAACAGGGCAGCAAGTCACCCGAGTTTCTGGAGAGCATTCCTAGGGCGGATATAAATGACTTTTTCAATAGACGCAAGGACGATTTTTCTCCCGAGACTGTCTATCGGGCAAAGACTTGGGGACGTTTCAAGACTGAATATCAGTTGAGTTTTGTAGACTTGGGGTTAATGCATCTAGTTGAAGAAGAGGTTGGAAGATCACTAGCAGATACATTGCAACGCTTCCTCGCAGGCGGCGGCCTGCAGGCCGCCGATGACCCAACGCGGAAACATCTCTATATGCTCGATGAATCTTCGCTGGCGTCGACCCCACCACGATCTGCGTAGACGCCCGTAGTGCCATTAACCATCAGGTCTGAGATGGACGGGTCTAGCAGAAGCTCGCGCAACTCCGGGGGAAAGAACGGGAGTATCAGCTCGTAGCTCACCGTGACACTCCCACGGCTGGTTGTGCTATGGCTGCCGGAGCTGTGGCCGGTGTTCCGGCCACGATGGGATCGACGGACACGCGGTTTTCGTGGAACTCGGTGATAGTCAATCCCAGCGGATTGATGAACTCATATTGGGGGTAGATTTTGGCTTGGTCGCTGACCTGTTTGGGATTCAGATAGTAGGTGAGACTGAGCATCCAATGCTCTGTGCGCGGCTCTCTGGAGTTCCGTGGGGAGTAGAGCTTGTCGATGGCGATAAGCGCAGTACCACGGGCGATTACGGCACCTTGCACGGTCTCCTGAGACATGGATGTGATGGTTACATTCTTCACATCCACATCGCTCTGCTCGATCTGGCCCGCTATCACTTGTGAGACAAGGTGGTTCTGGTTGTCTTCGAGCATCAACTGAGAGGCGAGCGATTGGGCCATGAAGTAGTAGTTCAGCGAGTATTTCTTCCCAATCGTGTCCCGGTTGATCGTGTAACGGTAGTTGGCCCAATCCATGAGGTACGTCCGCACCTCACCCTCACGCGGACTGTAGTTGAGATCGCTGTACTGGATCGCCTGGGCGCGGCCCATCTCGTCAATGCGGATATAGCGATTGGCGACGGGGCGGCGAGCCAGTGAGAGATTCAGCCCCATAGAACCGAGTAACAGAACCGTTCCACACCCGAGGATGAGACGATATGCTTTCCGCTCCAAATAGTGAGAGGCATAGACCTCATTGCCGATGTGGTCGGTAAGCAGCGATTGCTCCGGTGTCAAGGATGCTTCAATGGGGGCTGTATGTGTGGACATGGGGAGAATGGCTCCTTTGTTCTACCGCTTGAAAGATCACGTATGTGTAAATTGCCCCGATTACGACCGAACCAAGGAATATGAAGAGCAGTGCCAATCTAACGATCCGCAACTGTAATACACGACGAATGAATGCGACTTGTAATACGAAGCGGAACATAGACCTTAGCCTCCTGCTGCCATTCCTATTGATGTAGCCGTGCCGACGACTTTCGTGACGCTTTCAGCCATTCCCGCCGCCCCGCCGAAGATTGCCTGCGTCATGCTCGGAGTAAAGAGCATGTTCACAATGAATGCGACGAATACCATGATGCACGGAATAAGATTGGCAAGCCACATCTCCATCGAATAATTTCCATTGAAGGTCTGTTGGATAAAGGCGTTCATAAAGCCGGACCATACAAAGATGAAAGCGGCTGCTACAGCGCGAATCATAGCGAAGCTGATAAGGACATCAAGGAAGTGAAAGAACTTCGCTCGAAACGTCTTGGTCATCAGCAGCGGCACAAAGATGGGGCCAAACAAAGCGGTCACACCATAGAGGATGAAGGCGCTGCAATTAATGACGAAAAGGATCGCAGATGCGATGCCGAGAAGCGCCTGCACGACGAAGTAGCAAAGGATCTGAAGGGGAGCCATGAGAGACGGCATCGCGGTATTGTCGCCAGCGGTCTTGAAAAGCTGGAGAAGACTGTCGAGCGAGTTTTGCTCGAACGCCGCGACCATCGCCTGCGCGATGTAAGAAAAGAAATGATTGATGCCGAAGCTCGCGCCGGGGAACGGGTTCACCCAATAGTTTTCGAGCAGGCAGCAGAGAATGAGCCGGAGGAGGAAGTTAACCAAATCGCCTGCATGGACGGGCTGAGCATGGAAGCGGAGCGTCATGCTGGTGGTGTTCCAATTGATAACCATACTGATGAGGGTGAAGAGTGCGATGCAGCTCAGTTCCGTAAGTCCAAGCTGCGTTAACGCGCCGCCGTTCTGTGTCGTGAGATTGGTCAGATTATTGGTGAACTGATATAGCCAATCGACGCCGGAACTTGCGCTCGGTAATGCTTGTGCCAACAAAGCCAGGGAAACCATATCGCACTCTCTCTCAAGTAATGTTTAGGGGATGTACTTCTGCCACGTCTTACCTTCGTGGGCAGCGGCGGAACTATGCTTCTTCTTGTCCGCTTCAACGCGCTCACGGAATGCCTCATCTTCGGCCTTGCGTTCCTCAGCTTCTTTTTGTTGGTGCTGAAGGATGGCCGCTGTTGTAGCGGCGGCCGCGGCGGCTTGCGCCGCCTCATGCCGCTGGTACGTGAGTGCGCCACCTATCGCGGTCAATGACGCGAGAACGGCAAGTAGGATTTTCGTATTGATCGCTTTCAGCATCGTGTCTCCAATTAGGGAAGGTATGTTTGCCATGTGCTCGACTCGTTGGCTGCGCTGGTGTCATTGGCGGAACGCTGTTGCTGCACGAAGACTGCGGTGTTGAGATCTTCGGCGGCGGCGTTCCGGCGTTCCATGTTGGCGACCGTCATCTGCGAAGCAAGACAGGCATGAAGCGTGCCTTGCGACTGCATTTCACTCAATCTCTGCGCCTCGGAAGCATTGAGCAGATTGAGTTGCTGCACTTCGCTGTTGGTGCTGTCGGTGTTGTCGAATTGCTGCGACAGCAGCGAACTGTTGGCCATGGTATTTTCGCTTCTGGCGGCACGATATTGGCCCACGGCAGTAAGGCAATCGGGAGAGACAGAATCGGCAGTCTCGATCATGGCGAGCTGAGACATCCGCGCAGTTCCGAGGGACTGGCTGGCGAGATAGGACGGCGCACTACCGTTCATCGTGATCGTGGCGGCCTTCCATGCAGTTGAAGACGCCGACGGCGAATTGGTATTGAGCGCAATGCTCATGCCCGCCGTTTCACCGAACATATTGGCGACGTTCACATTTTCGAGAGCATGGAGCGTTGTCTCCCATTGCTGCTTCGCGGAGAAATGGGTGATGTTGTTCTTCAGCATGTTGTATTGGCTCTCCAGCGTGGTGAGCTGGGAGACAAGGCTGGCGTAGCTGGTCGGGTCGAAGACGATATCTCCGATGCCGAAGAGAGCGAAGCTCGGCGTTGCCGTGAGCAGCAATACCGCGCCTGTGCCAATGAGCCATTTGCGGCGGTTGGTCAGTGTGACTTTCATAACGCCTCCTGCGGTTGGGTTGAACTACATGCACTGCGGGCAGGTCGGGTCTAACCTGTCCAGTGGAAATGCGTGGATGTGTGTCGCGTTTGCAACCGCGTCCGTGGGCTGGAGGTACATCCACGCGAGCGCGCTCCTTCCGGTGTCTGTCCCAAAGAGCAGAAGGGCAAGCAAGATGGCGGCAATGATTCCAGACATCTGACAGAAACGATGGAACGTAGTCGTCTGCATGGCCGTCACTCCTCCTCCGCAAGCTGGCGGGCAACCTGCGGAATGATCGCTACCCATTCCTGCCCGCTGCGTTCGATGGCCTCTGCGATGGTGTACTGAACCTCTGCAAGCCAATCGGCACGATTGAGCACAAGCGCTATGGCAACCTTCTCGCCGGTCGATTGCACGGCCCATGAGTCGTGCCCGCCACGTTTGGCGTCACGCGATTTGCGCAGCAGATGTTCGTAACGGTCATTCATTGCAATGTTCCTTTTCTAGAACGTGGGATCGACGCGATGCTCCGCGTAAGCCGGAATCAAGAGATCGGTGCCGATGTACACGCGGGCGCGGGAACCTTCCTTGAGCGTGATGATGGGGAGGCGATTCAGGAAGTGATTCAAGACCTGCTCTCCTTCGGTAGCGGACTGCTCGGAGATGCCATTGCGAATCTGAGTGGAAGGTTCAAGAACACTGCCGTTGTTGCCGATCTGGGCGAGTCCGCCCAAGCCGCCGATGGCGGCAGCGGCGGCGAAGGCTTGCAGGTAGCCGTGGTCCACCTTCGTTGCCAGTCCGGTTGTACCGATCTGGTCAAGGCCGATGTACTTCGCAAACTCCAAGGAAAAGCCATCGGGGCAGATCGCACGGTGAAAGGTCACGAACATCTTGCGCTGTTGTGCGTTGCCGACGCTCTGCACGTCACCAAGCAGCCGTGTTCCTTGCGGCAAAAGGAGCTGCTGATGGTCGTGAGAGTAAAGGTCGGTCGTCAGCGAAACCATGATGGGGCCGCTGAATCCGCCGTCAATGTGGTTGGTGACAACACCCTCAAGCACCGTTCCCTCAAAGATGCGATACAAACGGCCATCGTAGGTATCGAAGTTGTACCCGGCCATCGCATTGCTCTTGCTGTCGGTCCTGGCTTCTGTGCTGGTAGGTTTTCCGGTCGGTGCCGCGCCGCCGGCTGCGGTAGCGGCCGTCCCTTGCGCGGCCTCCGTTGTTCCCGTTGCGGGAGCGGCGGGTGTCGTGCGCGCGAAGTCAATTGCAACGGTGTCGCTGTTGATGGCATCCTGCTGCTGCTTCTCTTTGGCAAGCTGCTTTTGCTTGGCCTCTGCCTGTGCCTGCGACACTTCGGACGTGTGCGCGAGCGCATTGGGGTTGTCGCCGTAGATCGCCGACCGCTGCGCGGACGTCATCGGCGGTGCGCCTGCGGCCTCGGGGCCGGACGCACCTTCCGTCTGCTGGAGCTGCTGAAGCGCGGCGTTAAGCTCCTGCTGATGTTGCCGCGCCTCGGCGTCGCGCTGCGCCTGCAACTGCTGTTGCGATTCAAAGCTGTTCACCTGCTGCGCGTTCGGCGCTGCCGGGCGCATGGGCATGGCGCTGGCCGGAGCGTTTTTCCTGCCGCCGCTCAACAGGCTGGAGAGGTTGGCGATGCCGATAAGCGCAACGATGACTACTAGGGCGATGACGATCGGCATACTCTTCCGTAACGGTGGCTTCGCCTCCGGCTGCGCGGGAACGGTCGCAGGGGAGTTCTGATTCGGTTCCGGCATGGCTACCTCGCTTCCTGGGTGCGGTGAAACTCGACCTTCTGTTTGCCAATGGCGAGATAGCCGTTGTCCAACTCCTTCGGAACGGTATAGAGGCCATTCGAGAAGTCGAAGTTGATGAGAGACGGCTTTTTGTCTTTCACCTCATACAGAGCGGGCGTTTCCTGAAACTGCCCGCGCAGATAGGTGAACTTGTTATCGCGCCATATCTCCTGCAAGCCAAGCTCTTTGCCTTTCGATTTATCCCAGGTGTAGTCGAAGTGAAGTGAGCCGGGATACTGGCTGCGATAAGCCTCTTCCTGCGTCTTTTCCGCTTTCAGCGTAGCGGCCTGGGCCGCCTCCGCAGCGACGGCTTCCTGCTTCACCTTGTCCAAGTCGGCGGCGGGAACGAAGACGGGCAGCTCGGCTAGCCGGTCTTTCGCGGCCTTGTCGCCGGGAGTGATGAAGATTTTGGAATCGAAGTGGGGATCTTCGTCACCGGAGATTTCGCGCAACTGCAAGGTGTACTCGTTGCCGTGATCGGAGACGATATGCACGTCGGTCGTGCTGTTCGCCAGTTTCGGCTTAATGCTCATAAAGCGGCTGGCGACATGGCCGCCATCGAACACCCAATCCACGGTGTCCCCCGCAAAGACGTTGGCGACCTTCTCCTGATCTGGAAGCAGGATGAGCGTCGATTGCAACAGGCCAGCGCGAAGCACGGGCGGAGCTGCTGACTCCGAGACGGTGATTGTGCGGGGCGCACTTGGCTCAAGGCGTTTTGCATCCGGCGCGGCGGGGCCGGATGCGAAAGCGGAGGCGGCGGCAGTGAAAGCAAGGCCACAGGCGACGAAGATAAGGGTGGGTGGTTTCACGGCTCTATTCCTTTCGGGTTATGCGGTCTCACCCTGGGCAAAGCGTGTAATGACCTCGGTGAGTCCGTATTTGGAGATGAGTTTTGACCGGTGTACCCGGTCCTTTGGCTTGGTGGAGAACGTGGCATAGCTCCGGCTGTCAAGATTGAGCGTGACAACGGCTCTCCCCGCTTGGTCATGTCGATGCACCTCCTACATCGACTGCCCGGTGAGGCTGCTTATCCAACCGGCTCCCCAACCGAGCACTCCGGCACCGAAAAGCGCACCGAAAAGGCCAGGAATCGCGTCCTGAAATCTGCCGCTCATCATGCGAATTCCTGCGAAAATCAAGCCGCCGAAGCAGATGATCGCGTCAGCATAAATCGCGAAAGTTTTGAAAGTTGACATCAGCGTTTGTGCCCCGGAAAAGTCCATCGTTCCCTGGGCATGAGCAACACCACTCTCTATTCCGGCGAACAAGAGCGCAGTGAGAGTGGGTGCCATCACATGAATGCCATGACGAAGGTTTTGCTTTGAGAAGGGTTTTGCCCACCGTTGAGCGGGGGAATTGGACGACCGATTGAGACGGCTTCTCGCTCGGAATGAGCGGCGGATTCTGAGCATCTTTGCACCTCCGCTGACTTCGGCGTCAGCATGGCGCAAAGCTACGGCTGCTCACCGCGCGGTGTCCAATAACAAAATGAATTTTGGATATTCCGAAACGTAATAACCGAACAGATTAGGGACGGCAAAATAGCGCGATTGTGCGAAGCATTATCGCGCGGTCTATCTGCTTTGTAGGAGTGGGATGGTTCTCATGTGCGCCGTGATCTGAAGCCGCGTAGTCCGATCCAGTGGAAGCTCTTTCTGGAGCTTAGGCCAAAGGGTCATCATTTTCTCTGCGGTTTCGCGGGCGGTATCGAGTACCAGTTTGTTCGGAACTTGCGCTTTACGAGCAAAGCGTTCGAGCAACTCCAGATTCAATTGGTTGGGTGCTTTTTCTTTCGCAATCGAGAGTGCCAGCCGGTCATCGGCGATGTAGCGCACGGTAGACACGAAATCATAGGCGGGAGCCAACTGCGGTGTTCGTCCATCAGGGTAGATAAGCGACCAGTTCTTCAGGTGCATGTCGTTGTTCCCGATGCCCACATTGAAGACCAGACGCCGGACGAATTCGGCAAACTGGACCTCATCGGTCAGACGCCATAGATCGGTGGCCATATTCGTGTAGCTGTAGTTCTTGTACTTGGCCTCCGGGAACTGCCCATAAAGTTGATTGAAGTCTTCGATGTGGATGCGTTTGCCGTTCGGGCCACGATCGAATCGCCGAATGTAATAGGCATTTCCTTTGAACTGCTGCCAGGGCGCCGGGATACCAGGAATCTTGTCGAGGGGGATAAGGCCTATCTCGGGAACTTGAATACCGACCGCCCGCGCGAACTCCATCATCGAATATTCGTTCTCCGGCAGTCCGGGATACGCCGGAGAGGGGAGCTTAACGATCCAATGTCCGCCAACGCTGGAGGCAGGAATCGAAAGCTGGCGATGCGGGTTTCCGATGGCGGAAAGTTTCAACTGCACGCCAGCAAGGGAAAAGCGCAGCACATCCCGGCCCGCGCGCGCGCGGGCAACGGTGGGATTCTTTTCCGAGGGGGGAAGGGGGCGGCCTTCCGCGTCGCGTACTGTGACAGCGCCGGGAAGATCGTTGCCTAAAAGCCAGAGCAGGAAGAACTCTCGCTGGGCATTCACCTCGCCCCGTTCGGCGATGAACTGCCGCAGTGCGCCTTCAGGAAGAAGATTGGAAAAGAACGGCGGCAATCTGCGCGTTACGGGCCGCACGTTTGGAACGAGGTTACGGTAGGCGTCGTAGAGGCTCAGGCTCAGTACAGGCCGGTTCTCATCGGCGATGTAGTTCGAGTCGAAGACGAAGAGATTCTGGTCGTTCGGAAGATTGGTGAGGGTACCCACCAGGGTTTCGCCAAGGCGTACCTCCAGCACCGAAGGCCGGTTCGCATTACTCGTTGTCTTCGGCATCTTCTGGCTCTCCGCCTACCAACGGTATGCTGTTGACACCTGATGTGTGGGCACCGCCCTGATCCAGGGCGTGCCCAAGAAGGGCATGGACGGCTGGGACAAGGTGCTTCGGAACCAGTACGGGCTCCATCTCTAGGACGCGGGCCATCTCCAGCAGAGTGGAGACCCGAAGGTCGCCTCCGCGTTCGATACGGGAGACGGCGCTCTGCGGCTGCCCGATACGAGAACCCAGGTCGGACTGCGTCAAGCCCTTCGACTCACGCGCTTCTCGGATTTTCCCCTGAATATATGCCATGCGATATGTTAACGACTTATTATATCGCTAAACATATATTTGTGCCCCTGTGCTCTCGTTTGCCGGAAGAGGGGAGAACGTGAATAATGCCGTAGGACGGCATCAGCCCTACAGTTCTGCCGCTTCCCAAGTCAAACTCCTCCAATGACTTAGCTATGAACGGCTTGAACCTCTGGACACATTAAGACATCGATAGCGGCTAATGACCAGCCTGCGGGTCGCTCCCCCAAGCCTCTGAATATAAATTCCGAGAAGCCGGCAAATCGGGACCAGCTATTTCGTCAATGAGTGACTCGGTGATGATGTGCTCATTGAGAAGAGGCGAGGCCGGGCTCTGCGAGAATCACTGAGCCCGCTTTACAGACACGTGAGCATCTGTGTGGCACGGAACTCTAGAGCATACGTACCATTAGCGCTCTTCTCATCATCGATCACCAGTAAAAGTCAACTATTGAGGCTTCGTGATCCATCGCCAAACAAGTCAGCCATAGCCCTGCACTCAAAGCCTTCCGCTAGCAATATATTGGTGGTATGCTTCGAGACCATCCAATGATTCGACTCTATCTCTGGTTTCTGGACTTGCGATAGGCAGACGGAATCGACACGCAGCATCATCGGAATTGCTGCTTGGGCCACGAGAATTATCTCAATGGGAGCGCACGGGCCTGCCGTCTTGAAACGCAAGAGGTGACGCAGATGAGAGGTAGACGCGCCCATATTCCGGGCTTTATTGGTATCCTCGCCATACTATTCGTTCCATTCCTGGCGGCTCAGACGCGCGGAAGGCATATAGGCCAAGACGTAAAGACGATCGACCTTGACCCCCATCCTGACTCGATGGTTCTAGTGGCCGCGCGGAAAGCGTTCCTTCAAGGCGACATTGTGCGCATTGTGGGTGGAAGGCCTGAGGACTTACAGCGTCTTCTTGGCATCGGTGGGGCAATCCTTACTCCCCGATCGTCAGCGGTGGCAAGCAATCGCTTCGATATACAGAAACAGAAGGCGAGCGCGCCAATATATCAAATCGTCGCGGCTCGATCCACTCGCACCGGAGCCTTGCATGAGTTTCAGCAGCTCGGAACGGAATCGATTGCAGCAAGCAACAGCGTGCAGTTAGCCGGGTTCGACACATGGGCTGAAAAGGAGCGCCTCCTTGCGCAGAAAGAGGAAACCGGTTTTTCACCCGGCGACCCTGAGCCGCCTGCACAGGCCTGGACCGAGCTACAGCAGACGACGTTCAGCGACAACGATCAGCCCGGCAATTCCTTTCAGAACACAGTTTCTATCTTTCGCTTGAACGATATCAGCCCGAACTTTGACTGGTATATGGTCTTGACCGATCCGTCATCAACCCCGCATTACCAGGGGTGCAATGGTTTTGATTGCGGGTGGTGGACTAATAAGCGCGTCTTTACGATGTCCACCAATCCACAAGCAGTGTTGTTCGATCACGGTCCCCTCAACACGATCACAACGGCTACTGCAAGTTTTAGTATCGGGGGCTTGATCAACGCAGCCGGGCCCGGTGTCAACGCAGCATACTCAGCGAGCTGGCAACAACCATCTGTGACTACCACGGACCAGAGCGATCTCGTCCATGGGGTGGGGAAGTGGAATGAGGCATTTGAAGGCAATGGCTTCGGGGGATCAGCGCCACCCGAGACTTCGATTGGCGTGTTCCTGAGCCATCAGGGCAGTATCTTCCAGGTTCCGGAAGGGACTACTTCCTTTCAATTCAGCCTGGATGAACCACAGACTTATGAGTACGCGGGCTTTAACTACACTTATTCTCCCCTAAATGCATTTTTTCAGGCCAGTATCTCTCCGCCCACCTTCGAGATCAGCTTAAACAGCCTTTCCATTCCGCCCGGAGGAAGTGGAAGTTTCGAAATCACGGCGGTGAATCAGAGCACATCTAATAGTGGTCTCGGTCTCGCATGGGATGTGACCAATCTGCCGTCGTGGCTGACGGTAAGCCAGACTTCAGGAAGCTCCTCGGCACGCCTGATATTGAATGTTGCGCCGGGTACTGCGCTGGGAACAGTCGGCTCGCTCAATGTGAATACGAATCCCGCGTTCGCCGCTCCGTCCGTAGAGAAAAATCCGCTGTTGGTACGTGTAACCGTGGGCCAGCCAAACGAGACCGGCGTTATGCTGACTGGCGGCACTGGCTCACAAAGAAACCCTCAAGCCTTAGCCCAGCTCTACAGCCCGCAATTGGGTCAGTTCGACTTCGGCGCTGCGATGCAGAGCCCGCGAAGCAACCACACCGCTACCTTGCTTTTGTCGGGCGAGTTATTGCTCGCCGGCGGCGCCGTCAGCACCGATGTAGGAACGGCAACTGCCGAAACATTCGACCCGAATACGACGCAGTTTTCGTCTACCGCCGGCATGATGGCCGACAGCCGTCAGTTTCATACGGCCACTCTGCTCCAGAATGGAACGGTACTGTTGGCTGGTGGCATCGACAACGCCGGAATAAGCGGCTCGGGAGACGCTCTTGCGACGGCCGAGATCTATGATCCTGTGACCCGAACTTTTCGTGCCACAGGATCCATGGCCATGCAGCGCCTTTACCATACCTCGACCGGGCTTTTGGACGGAGAGGTATTGATCGCCGGTGGGGTATCCAATCTTTTGTTCCCAGTAGCGAGGAATACTGGGGAAATCTACGATCCCAATACCGGCCGTTTCACGCCAGCCGACGGAAACATGATTTCCGGCGTCTTCTACCATACGGCAACCCTGTTGAAAGACGGGCATGTCCTGATTGCAGGCGGCTTGACGGCAACTGGAGCGTCGGCCTCTGCTGAGTTGTACAACCCCGGGACTCGAACCTTCTCTGCTGTAGGAAACCTGAGCGTTGCAAGAAGCCTCCACACCGCTACCTTGCTTCCCGATGGCACGGTCCTTATCGCTGGCGGAATGGGAATCGACGACAAGGAATTGGCGAGTGCTGAGATATACAATCCCGAGTCGCAGAGTTTTACCCTGCTTTCCAACGGCCCGTGCCCCGGCAGTACTGGTTGCATGACAACCGCACGGACGTCTCACACCGCAACTTCTCTGTTGGATGGCACGGTACTAATCGCCTTCGGGGAAAATCTCACAGATCCTCTCGGTAGCACGGAAATCTACAACCCGAAAACCCAAACATTTTCTGTAGGTCCGAGCTCCGTTCCCACGGAGGGACAAACCGCAACTCTATTGCAGCGGCCGACCACTACGATTGCTCTCACCTCATCGCCGAATCCTTCCATGGCGGACCAGAAAGTTACATTGACGGCGACAGTCAAGACTGGCGATGTTGTCGTGCCAGTCGGTACCGTCAGCCTCCAGGATGGTGCGAACACGCTGGCTATTGTTCCTTTGCAGCTCTCGGACAACGGCGTTGCCGTTTTTTCTTCAACCTCGCTGAGTGTCGGACCGCATAGTTTGACAGCGAAATACAGCGGAGACACTGCCCACGGCAAAAGCGTCTCGAGCATCGTTGTGCAGAGCGTAAAAAGTCAGGCGACCACAACCATGCTTCGCTCGTCGCCCAATCCATCGAACGACGGACAGTTGGTAAGGTTCGTTGCAACAGTTACGCCAGCAATATCCGGCGTCCCTACGGGGCCTGTGACTTTCAGTAATAACGGCGCTCCGCAGCAAGTGGTGGAACTTACCGGGAACACGGCCACGTGGACCACGCGCTCGCTGCCGCCGGGCGCCAACCCAATTACTGCCTCGTACAGCGGCGATCCCAGCTTTGCGAGCAGTGGTTCTCAGGTGCTCACACAAAACGTGGCTAAGCTACCCAGCACCATCACTGTTACTTCCAGCCCCAATCCAGCGAGCTTCGGGTCGGACGTGCTGATCAAGGCTATAGTCACTTCAACAGGAGATCCGCTCCTCGGAAATGTTGCCTTTCGTGATGGTGTGAGAAACCTTAGGCCTGTCCCGCTTGTATCTGGCGTGGCATCGTTCCCCGTCTCAAATCTGAGCATGGGCTCCCATTCAATCACCGGAACATACAGTGGCGATCTTACCCATGCCGGCAAGGTCTCGTTGCCCGTGCTGCAGAAGATCACTGCTGCTGTCCCCACGGTCAGCCTGAGTTCAAGCCTGAATCCTTCCATCTATGGGAAAAACGTTACTTTTGCCGCAACTGTAAGTTCCGGCCAGGGTGTTCCCCGCGGAACGGTGACGTTCTTGGATGGCTCCTTACGACTCGGAAGTCGACCTCTGCGAAATGGTGTCGCCGCCTTGACGGCAGCCACTTTGAGCGCAGGCATGCATCAAATAACGGCTGCGTACAACGGCAATGGAAGTCATGCAAACGCCACATCGCCGCCGCTTGCCCAGATAGTGAACAAGGCTCCTACAACAACGATTTTTAGCTCCGCTCCCAATCCCTCCGTACCCGGTCAAAACGTGATTTTCAGGGCCATGGTAACAAGCAGTTCGGGAAGCTTGCCGACCGGTACCGTCCTGATTCAGGACGGCATGAGCGCGCTTGGCAAACCAGCCCTCAACGCCGGAGTCGCCACATTTGCTACATCGACCCTCGCATCTGGATCTCACACTGTTACGGCCAGCTACGACGGAAACTCAAACTTTTTGACCAGCGTTTCTTCGCCAGTAGTTCAGAAAGTTGGCGGTTTATTGACTCCAACCGCGGTCTTGACTGTGATCCCCCGTAGAGCCATCGACGGCGCTACAGTTATCTTCACAGTGAGGGTGAGCTATCCAGGAGGACCCGCGCCAACTGGCAGCGTTACCATCGCCGACGTCAGCGACGGGTCCAAGATCTACGGTGTCGGCCCCCTGAATAATGGGGTTGCAGTTATAAGAAACTCGAATATCCCGGTTAAAGTCACACCGTACAATCTCGATGCCACTTATGGAGGTGATGGCGGAAAAAGCTACACCGGCGCAACCTCCAACAGCGTCTCACTCCGTATTTCGCCAGGCAGAGCCACGCCATAAGTACACTCCAAGACAATGAACTCTTTCAGGTATGACTGAGCATCAAACGCCTGACGATCTCCGTAAGGACTGTCGCGTCGCTCGAAGCCGCTCGCGATCAGGCACGCAAGTATTTGTTGAACCAATCAATTGTGCGCTGCCAGGCCAGATCGGCTGCGGCTTTGTTGTAGCGTTCCGGCGTTGCATCGCAATTGAAGCCATGAACGGCCCCGGGATAGATATAGCCTTCGTGCGTAACGTTTGCCGCTGTCAGGGCCTGGTCGTAGGGTGGCCACGATGCCGCTCCCGCTTTGTCGAGTTCACCTTGGTGGACCAGGATTGCTCCCTTGATTTTGGGAATCTCAGGCGCGGGAGGAACCCCACCATAGTAAGGAACCGCCGCCGCCAGGTCGGCTCCCATCCGGACTGCCAGCGTATTGGCAACGCCGCCGCCATAACAGAAACCGGTGGCGCCGAACTTTCCCGTGCAGTCCGGGCGCGACTTCAGCCACACGGCTGCGGCCAGCATATCTTCGCCCATCTTGGCACGGTCAATCTTGCTGAACATCTGGCCACCCTTGTAGTCGTCGCCGGGAAATCCCCCCAGCGAGGAAAGCCCGTCCGGCGCAAACGCCATGAAGTTGGCGAGCGCCAACCGCCGCGCGATGTCTTCGATATGTGGGTTCAGGCCCCGATTCTCGTGGACGACGATAATACCCGGCAATTTCGTCACCGCCGCAGACCGGGTGTCGGCGCTGACAGGTCGCACCAAATAACCCTTGATGCTTCCGTTGCCATTTGGTGAAGGGACAGTCTCGTAGGAGGTTTTGATCCTGTCATCGGTCCGGGACACCTGCTGCCCCAGTGCGTAATTGGGCATCAACGCTTCGATGATCGTCGATGCCGCCAGACCGCCTATCGCTAACCGCTTCACCCCGTTCATAAAGGCACGTCGGCTCATGCCGCCATGAATAAACTTGTTGTAGAGTTCTATAGCTTCGCTCGGCAGTTTGGGTCTCGTCGATTCCATTGGTTCACTCCCGACCGGATCATAGCATTCTCATTTTGCCGTTGTCGTTCGGGTGCTCTCATGCAGTCTCCGCACACGTGGCTTACTTCTGGGCTTGCCAGAACTCGCTACCACGAACGGAGTAGCCGATGCGTACCGTATTGATCGAAAAGGGTTCGACGGCAACCCCGACCTGATCGCCGTGGATCGTCAGCTGCGCGCTCGCATCCTTCATGTCATGCTCCATCAAGTTTGTCTCGACTGCTTCCGATGCGCCTGCCGGCACCGTTATCTTCGCATCGGTCTTTCGTCCTGCCCACTCATAAAAGCGAAGGATCAAGCTGTTTCCGTCCTCGCTCTTCTTCATGGCCGTCAGCACCAGATTATTCGGCTTCAGTTGCACAAAGGAATGGGTTGCGGGGAGTCCGCCTTGATGAGACTCGACTTGCGCTGCGTGTAGTTTGTAGTTGAACTCGAAGGCGCGTAGTTCGGTATCTGCCTGCTTCCACGAGCCCGCGTGAGGATACAGGGAATAGCTGAATTGCTGGCGTCCGCGATCAGCATTCGGGTCCGGATAGATAGGCGCACGAAGCAGCGAAAGCCTGAGTACGTTGCCTTTGGCATCGTAGCCGTATTTCGAGTCATTAATAAGGCTGAACCCATGACTGCTATCTCCAAGATCAGCCCAGCGCAAAGCTGGAACCTCAAACCTGGCACTCTCGATGCTATTGTTGCGCGTCGTGGGACGTTCGATGGTTCCATAGGGAATTTCGTATGTCGCTGTAGGACTTGTAGCAGTCAGCGGAAAGCTGGCCTTCAATAAAACATGAGTCTCGTGCCAATCCACATCGTTGACCACGTCCACGCGCGGAAGGCCTGCGTAAAGAGTAATGTCCTGGACGAACTTCGATTTGCCCCAGATACGAGTAACTCGAACGACCTCCCGCAGAGGTCCGCGCTCGATGGCTTCGATGCTGTCCAGCATGGTCAGATCCGTGCCCTGCTTCTCATAGTCCTTGTCGATATTCCAGGCGTCCTCTACCCTGACGTTATCGACGGCGGCTTGCGTCATACTTCGAGCGTTATCGACGAAGGCTTGCAACATGTTTCCGCATTTGCCGGTGACGATGCTTTCGAACCTCGAGGCCTTCTGGTAAAGGCTGGTCATGCAGCCGGTCTTTGGATCGAGCACAACTCGTATGAGCGAGTTCTCCATCGTGAAGCCATTTAACTTCAGATCGCTTTCCACCTCTCGCTGACTGGGAACGGCATGGAGCACCGTATAGCCGACGGACGGCACGTCCTCTGGCTTCAGTAGCAGATGATAGGTGTTTGTCCGCTCGTCCTTCGACAAAACCTGCATGAGGACTGGCTGGTTATCGGCATCGAGCACGCTGATGCCATTCGACTCAGCTTGCGGCATCTGGACGCTGACACTCACGACATCGGTCCGGCTCCAGCTCAATGGATTCCACACGATGATCGGAACGCCGGGATGAGTGGCTGTATCGACGTGGCTGTCAAGCTCGTTGAGTGCGTTACCGGTCGCCTCGTTCGCGGTCCAGTGAACCGCGTCGAAGTCTTTTTGCGCATCGATGTAAGCTGCTCCGATCGCCGTTCCCGCAGCCACGTCGTGGAATTCATTGAAAGCCTTTTTCTTCCAGGCTTCGGTCAACTGGCCGCCAGGGTATGTCAATCCTCCGAGCCAGGCGAGTGAAGAATACTTTTCGGTGTTTAACAACCACTCTTCGCTGTGCCGCATATTCGCCTTTTGCATGGTCTGAGAGGTGAAGGTGCCGCGATGATGTTCAAGATAGATTTCGTCGTCCCACACGGGCAGGCTGATCTTCCCCGCGAGAGCCGAGGGCAACTGTGTATTGCCGGCAGCAAATGTCTTGTAGTTCCATACTGGCATATCGCTGGTGGCAACACGCCCGGCCATGTCGTTGAAGAATGTCTGCGAGGTGCGGAACTGAAGTCTGGGAAATACCTTATTGGGCTCGCTCCAGTTCATGCCATTCTCGATGACATCGCGCGCAGGAGCGATGTCGAGTCGGCCGAGACTTGGGCCGTAGAGATGCATCATCTCGGTCTGGCCGGGATTCAGCTTCACTGCCAGTGGCAGGTCGCTCGCTATTTCCATAGGCTCTGTCCCCTGGACAAGATCGTGCGGAAAATAGGAGAGGACGCGGCTGCCGTCGGGAGATTGCCACCAGAAAAGCTTCAATGGAAGCTGGTTGGTGTCGTTATATCGCAATTTCTGGGTAAGGAAATAATCGATCCCGGACTTCTTATAAATCTGCGGCAATTGCCAGTTATAGCCGAACGAGTCGGGGTTCCACCCCACTTTAATGTCCACGCCAAACTTCTGCTGAAAGTAGCGCTTGCCCAGAAGGAGTTGGCGAACCTGGGATTCACCCGCTGGCATGTTGAGATCCGGTTCGACCCACATACCGCCCACCAACTCCCATCGGCCTTCTTTCACTCGCTTCTGTATCTCCGCGAACAGACTGGGGAACTTCTGTTCCATCCACTCGTAGTACTGTGCGGTGGACTGCGAAAAAGTGTATGCGGGATATTCACGCATCATCTGCAGAGCATTCGCAAAAGTAAAATGAACCTGATCGACCGCCTCGGACCAGGTCCAAAGCCACGCCGCGTCGATATGGGTATTGCCCGTCATCTGCACAAGATACTTTTGCAGAACAGGCCGTAGCGGTTCGAGCGCGGCCTGAGCCTCTTTCAGAGAGGCATCAAAGCCTTGCTGGTCGTTCTTGTCGAGCGCCGAGATATTGACTGCTCTTGCTGCGGACTCCAGTATCTTCTCTTGTGAGGCGAGTGCCGCTGTATCGTGCGTGATGGCGGGCAGCAGTTCTGCCGCGGCAGCCAATTCTGTTCTTAAAACCTCTGGATCTGGACGGCTGGGCAGGAAGCTAATCTGAACGCTGGCTCTCTCAAAATGTTTTGTCTCAGGAGTTGGAGGCATCTTTACAGCGATCAATACTTTATCGCCGGGATTTGCGCTGGCCAGAAGGAGCTGCTTGCCCAGATGCGTTCCCTCTACAATTCGATTGCCATTGAAGTAGATGGTCTCGTACAGATACCCGCGTCCCGGCCCTTCGCCCGCGACGTCGATCTGGAAGGAGAGGCGGGTGCCCGTGAGGTCGTAGCCATTTAAAGTCTTCGGCACCTCGGTCCAACGCCGCAGCCATATCTCCTGACGAGATCCAATAAACGGAATAGTGACGGTCTTCCAGTCCGCGGTGTTGAGATCGGGGCTCTCGCCACGCGGAACGGCCCCTTCACGATATTGCCAGTCCTGCGAAGCTAAGGAGTTGAGGGTGTCTAAGCGTTCGACCACTGCCTGTCCCTGTCCGGAAAATTGATATGGCGCGGCAGTGCCGAATTGAGCCGGCAGAGGGCAGGTTAAGGCAATGGTTGCGGGCCAAGCAGAATGTCTTACAAATGATGCCAATATACTTCATGGATACTCCGTATCTCGTGCGTCGAAAGCGCCGTTTTATAGGCCGCTTCGTTCCATAGCTTTGAGGACAGCGTTGGTTGCCCCCTACCACTTTCTCATGGAGAATGAATCTCATGCGCCAACTATGCAATTTGATCCTGCTCTCTCTTCTCGCCACGATTTCTGCCAGCGCACAGACAACGCTAGAGGATATGGTCCATCCTCTGGTCGGGACGCAAAGTGAGGGACAGACTTATCCGGCAGTCGGGGTCCCTTTTGCAATGACGCACTGGACTCCACAGACGCGTGGTGGAGAGACAAAGTGCATCGCGCCATATTACTTCACGGACACGAAGATTCAGGGATTTCGCGGTTCCCATTTTCTTAGCGGAAGCTGCGTTCCGGATTATGGAAGCATGACGCTTATGCCGGGCGTGGGAGAACTGAAGACGGATGCCGTTTCGCGCGCTTCATCGTTTGCGCGAGAGTCCGAACATGCTTCCCCCTATCTCTACGAAGTCGATCTTCGAGATGCGCATACGCGAGCCGGCATCACGGGCACCCTGCGCACGGGAATGATGCGGTTCGAGTTTACGGAAGATGCGAACGACGCCTGGGTGGTGGTTGAGAATAATGCGCGTGGAGGTGATGGCTGGGTCGAGGTGAATCGTTCTGGCCGAGAGGTCACGGGCCAGGTTCCGGTTCGTCGCGAGTATGCAGGCAGCGGTAAGCTGGCAGGATTCAGCGGCTACTTCGTCATGCAGTTCGATCACCAGATCTCTTCCGCAGGCACATGGGTTGGGGAGAAGATCGACGAGGGAAAGATGCGGCAGCAGGGCGATGGCTTGCCGTTGGGAGTGGTCACGGTGGCAAAGATGATGACCTCCACGGGAGGCGCCTCCGCCGCAGCGATGACGCAACCAACGGCCAACACTCGACCGGGGTTCGGTGTGTATGTCCACTTCGGCCGGGTGCATAAGGGAGATGTTGTTCTGGTTCGTATCGGCACGTCGTTTACGAGTGTGGAAGAGGCTCGTAAGAACCTGCTCGTCGAAAACCCGAAGTGGGATTTTGCTGCCGTTCAGAAGGCCGCCCAGGCAGATTGGCATCGTACCCTTGGTCGGATCGACGTTCCGGACGATTCACCCGCGCGGACAATTTTCTACACCGCTCTTTATCATGCATTCCTGCACCCGCGTACGTACAGCGACGCCAGCGGAAGCTATCCTCGTTTTGCGTCGCACGGGGAGATCATGCATGCGGATGGCTTCACGTATTACGATGACTTTTCGGTCTGGGACATCTTTCGCGCACAGAATCCACTGCTAACCATTCTGGAGCCCTCGCGTGATACCCAGATGATGCAGTCCTTGATCGCGAAAGGAAAAGATGGAGGCTTTCTCCCGATCTTTCCGGCATGGAACAGCTATACCTCCGAGATGGTTGGGGATCATGCTTCCGTCATGCTCATTGACGCCTACCGAAAGGGCATTCGCGGCTTCGATATGAACGCCGCTTATGCCCTGATGAGAAAGAACGCGACCGAAATTCCATCCGATCGCCGGGAATATCTGGACGGGAAGGGAAGACGTGGTCTCGATTCGTATATAAAGTATGGCTATATCCCACTGGAAGACCACATCGATGATGCCTTCCACAAGAATGAGCAGGTTTCGCGAACGCTGGAATATGCATTTGACGATGCAATGCTTGGGCAGATGGCTGCAATTCTCGGGAAGAAGCAGGATGCGGAGCTATTCAAAAAACGTGGAGAGAACTGGCGCAATGTGATCGATCCGGAGACCGGCTTTGCTCGCGGGAGACATGCGGATGGAAATTGGGATACGCCCTTCGATCCAACAAGGGCATACAGTTGGATCACCGAAGGACTGCCGTGGCAGTACACGTTTTTCGTTCCGCAGAATGTGCCCGGTCTAATCAAGCTCGTAGGTGGTAAAGCTGCATTCACCAATAAGCTCGACGGCCTGTTCTCCGGTCATTACTATGATCACGGCAACGAACCGAGCCATCACATCGCTTACCTGTACGACGCTGTGGGCGAAGGGGCGAAGGCGCAGAAAGAGATCCGCTCGCTGATGGAATCGGAGTATCGCGACGGTCCCGGCGGACTCGCAGGCAACGACGACGCTGGACAGATGAGCGCGTGGTATGTCATGAGCGCTCTCGGCTTTTATGAAGTCTGTCCAGGAATTCCGGAGTACTGGTTAGGCTCGCCGCGCTTCGATGAGGCAAGCATCACTCTCCCCAACAACCGCAAGCTGCATATCATCGCAAAAGGAGCGGACAAGGGTAAAGTCTATGTTCGAAGCGTCACCCTGAACGGCAAGCGCATTACAGGGTACAAGCTGACGCACGATCAGATCGCTGCCGGCGGTACACTCCGCTTTGAGATGAGCGCAACGCCATAACGTAATCAGGCTGTACCCATAGCTCTGCGCGATGGAGGCAGCTACTTCCAAATGTTGATGCGCTTTGGCTATTTAGAAGTGGCAGCAGGGGCCATCTTATTGAGCTCGAGGTTGAGTGAGAGAACGTTGACGCGGGGTTCTCCCAGAAAAGCGAACTGGCGGCCAAGAGTATGTGCCGCCACAAGCTGCCGGACTGCGGCCTCATCAAGATGGCGTTCACGAGCGACGCGAGCGACCTGAAACTCCGCGGCCGCAGGCGTAATGTCGGGGTCGAGACCGGAGGCGGAAGCGGTGACAAGATCGACTGGAACATCAACATTCGGTCGGTCGGTCTCCGCAGCTGCTGCGTCGATAGTGATGCGATCGATCAGCTTCTTGTTTGTAGGCGCATAGTTCGAGCCGCTGGAGTTTGCAGCGTCATAGCCAGTGCCGGCTGCCGATGGGCGCGAATGAAAGTAGCCTGGAGCAGAGAAGGGCTGCCCAATAATTCGTGAGCCAACGATCTGACCATTCTGGCGTATCAGTTGACCATTTGCCTTGTCCTTGAAGAGTAGCTGCGCGAAGCCAGTGACGATGTAGGGATAGACGACTCCGAAGATGATCGTGGTAACGATGGTGTAGAGGACAGCGGTGATGAGGTGACGGCGCATGGTGGTCCTTTTAGGCCAGGTGAATGGCGGTGATGATTACATCGATGAGCTTGATGCCGAGGAAGGGAACGATGATGCCGCCGACTCCATAGATCAGCAGATTGCGGCGAAGCAGCGACTCCGCCGACATGGCCTTGTAGCCGACGCCGCGAAGCGCCAGCGGAATAAGAGCGATGATGATGAGCGCGTTAAAGATGACTGCCGAGAGTATGGCTGACTGCGGCGTCTTGAGATGCATAATGTTGAGCGCGCTGAGTACCGGAAAGGTGGAGGCGAACATTGCCGGAATAATAGCGAAGTATTTGGCCACGTCGTTTGCGATGGAGAAGGTGGTGAGAGCGCCGCGCGTCATGAGAAGTTGCTTGCCGATTTCGACAATCTCGATGAGCTTGGTGGGGTTGGAGTCGAGATCGACCATGTTGCCCGCTTCCTTCGCTGCCTGAGTTCCCGTGTTCATGGCGACGCCCACATCGGCCTGGGCCAGCGCCGGAGCATCGTTGGTGCCGTCTCCGGTCATGGCGACTAGCTTGCCTTCGCTCTGCTCGCGACGGATGAGATCCATCTTGTCCTTTGGTTTAGCCTCGGCGAGAAAGTCGTCGACTCCGGCCTCGCGGGCGATAGCGGCAGCAGTCAAGGGGTTGTCACCGGTAATCATGATGGTGCGAATGCCCATGGTGCGGAGCTGAGTGAAACGCTCCTTCATGCCTCCTTTGACGATGTCCTTGAGGTGGATGACTCCGAGCGCCTGACGGTTCTCTGCAACGACAAGAGGCGTGCCTCCGGACCGGGCAACCAACTCGACAGCAGCGCGAACCTCGTTGGGAAGACTGCCGCCATTTTCTTTTAAGAAGGCGGCGATAGCGTCGGTGGAACCTTTGCGGATGATGCGACCGTCGAGGTTCACGCCGGACATACGCGTGATTGCGGAGAAGGGAACAAACTCAGCATTCAATTCGTGAAGTTCTCGACCGCGCAAACCATAGCTCTCTTTTGCGAGCACGACGATGCTGCGGCCCTCGGGGGTCTCATCGGGAAGGGAGGAGAGTTGTGCGGCATCGGCCAGCTGATCTTTACTGACTCCAGGCGCGGGGATAAACTCGGATGCCTGACGATTGCCAAGGGTGATGGTGCCGGTCTTGTCGAGCAGCAGCGTGTTGACGTCGCCGGCAGCTTCGACGGCGCGGCCGGACATAGCGAGAACGTTGTGCTGGACGAGGCGGTCCATACCGGCGATACCGATCGCCGAGAGCAGGCCACCGATCGTCGTCGGGATAAGACAGACAAGCAGCGAGATGAGAACGAACACGGTCTGTGGCGCGGCGGAGTAGATGGCGAAGGGTTGAAGTGTGACGACCGCAAGCAGAAAGATGATGGTGAGGCCTGCGAGAAGGATGTTGAGGGCAATCTCGTTTGGCGTCTTCTGGCGTTCGGCACCTTCGACAAGAGCGATCATGCGGTCGAGGAACGTCTCTCCGGGGTTGGAGGTGATGCGCACTTTAATTTGGTCGGAGAGGACGCGCGTGCCTCCGGTGACTGCAGAGCGGTCACCGCCAGCCTCGCGGATGACGGGTGCCGACTCGCCGGTGATGGCGGACTCGTCCACGGAAGCGACGCCTTCGACGACCTCTCCGTCACCGGGGATCATTCCACCGGCGATGATGAAGACGAGGTCGCCGGAGCGAAGCAGAGAGCTGGCAATCTCCTCGGTTTTGCCGTTTGCGAGGATGCGTACGGCGATGGTCTCGGATTTGGCGCGGCGCAGGGCGTCGGCCTGCGCTTTGCCTCGGCCTTCGGCCATGGCTTCCGCAAAGTTGGCGAAGAGCACGGTGAACCACAGCCAGAGGGTGATCTGTAGATCGAAGCCGAGCGAGTGATGACGAGTGATCATGTCGCGAAATAGATAGATGGATGTAATGACGCTGCCAACTTCGACTACAAACATGACGGGGTTCTTCATCATCGTTCGCGGATTAAGTTTGACGAGCGCATCCACCAGGGCGCGGCGGACAATCTTTGTATCCCAGAGAGAGCGTTTGCGTGTGTTTGCCATAGTTATTTTCTTTCCGACTTAGAAGGTTTTACCGGCGTGCAGAAGCAGGTGCTCCAGAATGGGGCCGAGCGAAAGCGCGGGGAAGAAGGTGAGCGCACTCACAATAAGAATGACTCCAGCCAGAAGCACCGTGAAGAGTGGCGTGTGCACCGGGAAGGTTCCGGAGGATGGAGGCACGAGCTTCTTTTTTGCGAGGTTGCCTGCAACGGCGAGCATGGGAACGATCATCAGGAAACGACCGACCAGCATGGCCGTAGCGAGCGATAAGTTGTACCAGTGAGTATTTGCATTCACGCCTGCAAAGGCGGAGCCATTGTTTCCAGTGGCCGAAGTGTAGGCGTAGAGGATCTCGGAGAGGCCATGCGGGCCCGTGTTCGCAAGCGAGGAGATGCCCAGGCTCGGCATCATAACAGCGACGGCGGAGAAGCCGAGGATCGAGAGAGGGAAGATGAGCACATAAAGCATGGCCATCTTTACGTCGAAGGATTCGATCTTTTTGCCGAGATACTCCGGAGTGCGTCCGACCATAAGACCTGCGATAAAGACGGAGAGGATGACGAAGATCAGCATGCCATAGAGGCCTGCGCCGACACCTCCGAAGATCACCTCGCCGAGCATGATGTTTACCAGGGGAACGAGGCCGCCGAGTGGCATGAAGGAATCATGCATGGAGTTGACCGCGCCGCAGCTGGCGTCCGTGGTGACGGTAGCGAAGAGCGCTGAGTTCGCAATGCCGAAGCGAACCTCCTTGCCTTCCATGTTCCCGCCGGGCTGCATCGCTGTCGTGCGTTGGTCGATGTGCATGGTGGCAGTGTGCATGAGAGGATTCGGTTGCGCCTCGGCGTAATACGCTATGGAGACGCCGATGAAAAAGAGCGCCGACATGGCGGCAAACACAGCCCAACCATGAGCAGGGGAGCGGGTCATTCTGCCCAGAGTTACGGTAAGTCCGGCAGGAATGAGGAAGATCGAAAGCATCTCCAATAGATTTGACAGCGGTGTCGGATTCTCGAATGGATGAGAGCTGTTGGCATTGAAGAAGCCGCCTCCATTGGTGCCGAGCATTTTGATGGCTTCTTGTGAAGCAACCGGACCCTGAGCGATGTTTTGCGTGGTGATCGTCTGAGTGACTGACTTACCGTCTGTGCCCGTGGTGGTGATGGTCTGCGGCTGGACCAGCTTTGCCTGATCGTAGGGGCGAAAGTTCTGGACGACCCCCTGGGAGACGAGAAGTAGAGCGTAGATAAAGCATGTGGGCAGCAGCACCCAAAGCGATGCCCGTGTAGCGTCGACCCAGAAATTGCCGAGAGTCTTCAATTCTCGCCGTGAGATGCCGCGGATGAAGGCTACCGCGAGCGCCATGCCAACGGCTGCGGAGAAGAAGTTGTGATAAGCGAGGGTGAGCATCTGGGTCAGATAGCTCATGGTTGCCTCGGGCACATAGGACTGCCAGTTGGTGTTGGTGGTGAAGGATGCGGCGGTGTTGAAGGCGAGATCGGGCGCGACTCCAGCGAGATGTTGCGGGTTGAGCGGGAGGAAATGCTGCGCACGCTCAATCGAGTATGTAACCAACATGGTCACCAGGCTGAAGAGCAGCATGACGATGCCATACTCTGTCCAGCGCATCTCATGGGTCTCGTCGATCCCGGTGAGGCGATAGAGGAGGCGTTCGATCGGGCGCAGGATAGGGTCCGCAAAGGTCCGCTCGCGTTCGAAGACGCGGGCCATATAGAGGCCGAGAGGCTTCGCACAGAGGACGACGAGAGCGAAGAAGAAGAGGATTTGGAGCCAGCCGTTAGCAGTCATTGAAGGACTTCCCTTTTAAAAGTTTTCGGGACGCAAGAGCGCGTAGACGAGATAGACGAGAAGAGCGAGCGTGACGAGCGAAAGCAGAATTGTTTCGAGCATTATTTGCTCTCCCTTGCATCAAGCCGATCGCAGCCGAAGACATAGACGATGGCGATGGCGAAGAAGATCGTGCTTGCTGCAATGCATCCGATATCCCACATGGGTTAATCCTTTCTGTGATTCATTTCCTGTTCGAGTTCTTTCGTCTGGATAAAAAATGGCGATAACAGAATGTAACCAGCGCAAATGTCATGGCGTAAACGACTATGCCGACCAGAAGGCTCAGCATGCTGTTCTCCTTTGGGCCTTATTACTTCTGCCCAGGAGCTATTTCATAGAGTTTTGCGTAAAGAGTTTGTAGGGAATTCGTAAAGAGTTCGTAAATGCAGCTACAAGTCGTCGTTGCCGGTGGGACGGAAGCGGTAGCCAACCCAAGGTTCGGTGAGAATATAGCGAGGCTCGTCGGAGGTCTCGATCTTCTTTCGCAGTTGACCAATGCTGACGCGTAGATACTCCGGCTGATCGGCGTTGGTTCCCCATACAGCCTGGAGAAGAGCGCGATGGGTCAGGACTTGACCTGCATGCTCCGCGAAGCAGACGAGCAGGTCGAATTGCTTCGGGGTGAGATGGATATCCTGGCCGCGAACAGTGACGCGATGCT
The DNA here is from genome assembly GCA_041691575.1 of Terriglobales bacterium. Taxonomy (GTDB): domain Bacteria; phylum Acidobacteriota; class Terriglobia; order Terriglobales; family Acidobacteriaceae; genus Edaphobacter. Next base: position 87,613 of record JBEPUJ010000009.1, on the reverse strand, counting down.
GCGGTATGTCGATGTGGAAATCTCCTAGATCGAAGACGGTGCGCTTCTCAAAACTCTCCGTGAGGTTGCGCCTGAGTTGCGCACGGACGCGCGCCTGCAGCTCCTGAATGCTGAAGGGCTTGGTCACGTAGTCGTCGGCTCCGGCGTCGAGAGCTTCGATCTTCATACGCTCGTTGTTGCGGACTGAAAGGACGATGATGGGCACGCGAGAGCTGGCGCGAAGCTCGCGGCATAGTTCGACTCCGTTCATCTCGGGCATGGAGACGTCGGTAATCACGAGGTCAGGAAGCCAGTCGCGTGCAATGTCCGCACCCTCGATGCCATTGGCTGCAATGCGAACGTTATAGCCCTGTGTCGAAAGCGCGGTGCGGAGAACGCGGATGATCTGCGGCTCGTCATCGACGATGAGTATCTTTGCCGGCTGGCCTTGTTCGGTCGGCTTCATTCCCGCTCCCGATGCTGCGTGACGATATGGACATCGACGTTGGGCGCTTCCGAAAGAAAGTGTTGAATGGCCCAGTAATAAAGATACTTACGAAAGCCGCTCACGGCGGTTCTCCCGAAGATGATATGGGTGATGCGCTTTTCGCGCACGAATTCGGCTGCAGCGTGGGCGATGCTTGTGCCCTTCAGCGTAGCGATTTGAGCCCCCAGATTGCGGGCGAACTGCATGTTCGCGGCCAGCGTACTTTGTTCTTCATCGGCGCTGCCGGTTTCGATATGGAGGACGAAAAGTTCGCCGCCGACTCCTTCTGCGATACGCGCGCCTCGGGTAATCAAGATCTGTGAAGCGCTGCTGGAACTGATGCAGACGGCAACTCGCTCGCGAACGGCCCACGCTTCCTGGATGCGCTTCGCGTCCATGTAGGCGGTAAGAGTGCGGTCCACGGCTTTGGTGACGTGTTGCAGGGCCAGCTCGCGAAGGGCGATGAGATTGCCGCGACGGAAGAAGTTGGCAAGGGCTTTTTCGGCGCGATCCAATCCATAAATATCGCCGCGCCTCATGCGGGTTTGCAGGGCTTCGGGCGTCAAGTCGGCCATGACGATCTCGTCAGCGCGCTGGACGAGCCAGTCAGGCACGGTCTCCCGAATCTGGATGCCGGTGACGCTTTGCACCGTGGGCGCGACGCTCTCGATGTGCTGCACATTCATGGTGGCGAGTACATCGATGTTGGCCGCGAGAACGTCGAGGACATCTTCGTAGCGCTTGCGGTGTTTGCTGCCTTCGATATTGGTATGGGCAAGCTCGTCGATGAGAACGATCTGCGGACGGCGGGCGAGAATTCCGTCAAGATCCATCTCCTCGAAGACGACGCCTCTGTATTCGATCTTGCGGCGGGGAATCAGCTCCAGCAGACCGGCAAGCTCTGCGGTACGCGGACGTCCGTGAGTTTCAACTACACCGATGACGATATCTTCGCCGCGCTGGTGGCGGCGGATCGCTTCGCTGAGCATGTTGTAGGTCTTGCCGACGCCGGGCGCGTAACCGAGGAAGAGCTTGAAAGTCCCTTTGGTCTTTTCAGGCGCGATCTTCTCAAGCCACTCTTCCGGGCTTTTGGTGGTGTGGTTCGATGGCTCGCGGCTGTTCATGGGGTTAACATATGGGGGCTAATATATGGGAGTGCGACGATCGATGATCACTGGTGTGCTTCGCTATGGCGCTTCGACGGCCATGATTGCTGTCATTGTAGCCGTGTACTTTCGCTGGGCACACGCAAATGAGATGACAGTGGCGTTGACCTTTCTGATGGTAATCTTACTAGCGGCCGCAAATTGGGGTCTTCGCCACGCGGTATATCTTTCCATCCTGTCGTCCGCTGCGCTGAATTTCTTCTTCCTCCCTCCAGTCCGAGCGTTTACGATTGGCGATTCGCGTAACTGGGTAGCGCTTTTTGCATTTCTGCTGACAGGAATCGTGGCCAGCCAGTTGGCGGAGCGCGCGCGCCGGGAGGCGAAGATGTCGCGCTGCCGTCAACAGGAGGCAGAGCGGCTTTACGAGTTCAGCCAGCAGATGCTGGTGACGGGCAATGTCATCGATCTGCTGAATCTGTTGCCGCAGATGATTGCGGCGACGTTCAATCTGCCGGGCGCTGCTGTTTACCTGCGCGAGAAGGATCGCGTGTACCGGTCGAGCCCGGAGTATATGGATGTGACGGCTGCGGAGCTTCGCGACGCGGCTTTCGCGCGAGATCGCCGGCGGGATGAGGCGCGTTCTGTAACTCTCTCGCCTATTCTGCTGGGAACCCGTCCGATAGGCTCGGTTGGCATCACCGGGACTGGGACTTCTCCAGAGGCACTGGATGCGGTCTGCGGACTGGCTGCGATTGCCATTGAGCGGGCAGGCGCGGTGGAGACGCTGACTCGGGTGGAAGCCTCGCGGGAGAGCGAGCGGTTGCGGAATGCGCTGCTGGATTCTGTGGCGCATGAGCTGCGGACTCCTTTGACCTCGATTACAGCGGCGATCACCACGCTCCAGAGCAACGCTTTGCTCGATGCGAGCCAGCGCGGAGAGATGATGCAGGTGATCGAGGAGGAAGCGGCGCGGCTGAATCGGCTGGTTGGCCAGGCAATGGAGATGGCGGCGCTCGATGCGCACGATATTAAGCTGGACATGCAGATGCACTCGATGCGGGAGGCCGTCGATCTTGCGCTGGAGGCGGTGCAGCCTCAGATTCAGACGCATCCGGTCGACATCCGGCTGCCGGATTCTCTGCCTCCGGTCGAGATGGATCTGGAGTCGATCGGCAAGGTGCTTCAACACCTGCTTGAGAATGCTGCGAAGTACTCGGCGGCCGGAAGTCCTATCTTCATCAGCGCGGAGGCATCGAAGAACCGGCTGGTGACGAGCGTCGCAGATCGCGGAGCAGGGATCGATGATTTTGAACGGATGATGATCTTCGACAAGTTCTACCGCGGCCAGGGGCAACGCTACCGGGTGCAGGGAACCGGGATGGGGTTGGCGATTGCAAAGGCAATTGTGGAGGCGCATGGAGGATCGATCGAGGTCACCAGCCAACCCTTGCAGGGATCGGTCTTTTCGTTTTATCTGCCGCTGTCGGGCGGTTTCCAGGCATCCTGAAGAGGCTGCTGAAGAACTCCGTTGCGGTGCGCAAAGAGCCCTCAGCGGCTAAAGTCGCACTGTCAGCAAAGCATCTACGGCACGGCTGAAGCCGTGCCCTTAACAAAACCGGACTTTTCAGCAACCTCTGAAGCCCCCTACCCCCGTACATTTTTGTAAAGTCATTAGATTCAATACTTTACGATACGAGTTAAAGTTAAAGTATTCATTCCAGATACTTTACGGGTAAAGCATTCTATTTGAACGAGTTAGGCCCAGCATCTTTGCTGGGCCTATGTATTTTCTCTGTTGTCCTCCATTTTACCAAATGGAGGACAACTAGTATGCCAACTTTCAGGAGCAATTATTCAATTTTATATTACTGAAAACATTGTACTTACCGGTGATAGGATGGCCGGAAGATACCTTGAGGGCTTGACAGAGTGTTTGGAGCCTGCCCGAAGACCTGATTTGCGTCGGATGGAGCAATAGGCAACGACAGGAACAAAGACGAGATACAGGGATCTCTCCACTCCGCCACGCGATGAAACTGTGTGGTTGCGGTCGAGATGACGTGGACCCTATGCGCTGCCACAGCGGGGGTAATGCGATGAAACAGCTGGCATGGTCGCGATGACGTGAGCTTTAGGTTTGGACAGATGCTTAGGAGCTTGCGGGCTGGTGGATGTTGCCGGTGGCACCGTGCTTTCTTTATCAAAAAGGTAATCTCCGGGATTAAACAAGGGACCAGGAGAATTTCGGTAAGTAGCGATATTGCTTTGACATAAAAGGAAGTCCTCTGTGAGAATTGGCAGGTTACTTTAGTGCAAACTTTTGCATCATCCCCTATCTGCCTTGCTTTCTGGAGCCCTGGTTATGAAGAGTGTTGCCCGTCTGTGCCCTGGCCGATCTATTTATTCTGTATTTTCTTACAAAATTCGGAAGATTTATCTCGCTAAACTATTCTGCATCTATGCTTTGGCGATGACCTCGTGCTTGCCAGCCATGGCGCAGACAGCGCACGCCGGCGGTCCTCTTCCGATTGGAAGCGGATTCAGCTCTCCCAATGGCGTGGCTGTGGATGGGAGCGGGAATGTCTTTGTCGCAAGCCAGGGCAACAACGCAGTGTATGAGATCGTTGCCGTCGATGGCGTGGTCTCGCCCAGTTCGACGGTGAAGACCATTGGCAGCGGCTTCAGCTCTCCAAACGGCGTCGCCGTGGACGCGAGCGGAAACGTCTTCGTCGCAGACTATAACAACAGTGCGCTATATGAAGTGATCGCGGTCGGCGGCGTGGTCTCGTCCAGCTCGACGGTGAATACGATCGGCAGCGGCTTCAACGGACCCAATGGACTGACGGTCGACGGGAGCGGCAACGTCTTTGTCGCGGACTATGGCAATAATGCGGTAAAGGAGATTGTTGCGGTCGGCGGCGCGGTTTCGTCTGGTTCTACGGTGAATACGCTTGGCAGCGGCTTTAGCGGCCCCACGGGTGTGGCGGTAGATGGGCGCGGCAACATCTTCGTCGCAGATCAGAAAAATAACGCGATGAAAGAGATCGTAACCGGCGCGCGCAGGCTCCCGACGACTGCGGCGGCTAGTACGAGCGCCTCTCTCTCCATTCCTTTCACCTTCGATACTGGCGGCAGCATCGGTGCTCCGCTGGTGCTGACGCAGGGCGCAGTGGGTCTGGACTTTACGGATAAAGGCACGGGAAGCTGCACCACCAACGGAACCGGCCATACTTACGCTGCCGGTGATACCTGCACGGTGGATGTGGTCTTCTCGCCGAAGTTTGCGGGGACTCGCTATGGCGCGGTGACGCTCACCGACGCGAGCGGGAATACGATTGCCACCGGCTATGTCTATGGGACCGGTGTGGGGCCGCAGCTCATCTTTAGCCCCGGCACGCAAAGCACGCTGGGCAGCGGATTACAGTATCCCAATGGCGGCGCCGTGGACGGGAGCGGGAACGTCTATGTCGCAGACGCCGGTCACGACATGGTGAAGCAGATCGTGGCAGTGGGCGGTGTCATTCCTGCGTCGCCCACGATCAATGTGCTGGGCAGCGGTTTCAGCTCACCCCAGAGCGTGGCTGTGGACGGCAGTGGCAACGTCTATGTGGCCGATACCTACAACAATGCGGTGAAGGAAATCGTGGCGGTGGGCGGCGTTATTCCTGCATCTCCCACGATTCGGACGCTGGGCAGCGGCTTCAACACACCCTATGGCGTGGCTGTGGCGGCAGCGGGAATGTCTATGTGACCGATTTGAACAACAATGCGGTTAAGGAGATTGTTGCGGTAGGTGGCGTTATCCCTGCATCCTCCACTATTCGGACGCTGGGCAGCGGCTTCAGTTCTCCTGCGGGCGTGGCTGTGGACGGGAGCGGGAATGTCTATGTGGCCGATTCCGACAATGGTGCGGTGAAGGAAATCGTGGCAGTGGGCGGCGTTATTCCTGCATTACCCACGATCAAAACGCTGGGCAGTACCTTCAACACACCCCTTGGCGTGGCGGTGGAGGTAGGGGTAACGTCTACGTTGCCGAGAACAGCGGCACTGCGGTGAAGATGCTGGATGTCGCTGATCCCCCGGCTCTAGTGTTTGCCTCAACCAATGTAGGTGCGACCAGCACGGATAGCCCGCAGACCGTGACGGTCGAGAACATCGGCAACGCCGACCTCAGCATTCTGGTTCCGACGATAGGGAACAATCCGAGCATCTCGACCGGGTTCACGCTGGGCAACAGCGGCACCTGCCCACAGCTCAGCACTTCTTTGAGTGCAGCGACGTTGGCACAGGGAAGCTCATGCACCATGCTGGTCAGCTTCAGCCCGGTGTCTGGCGGGTCGAATAGCGGATCGCTGGTGCTGACCGATAACAACCTGAATGCCAGCCCCAGCACGACGCAGACGATTGCCCTGAGCGGTACGGCGACAGGCGGAGGAGCTGCAACCCACTTGAGTGTAAGCGGGCCGAATCCGCAGGTATCGTATAACACGTACAGCTTTACAGTCACGGCATTGGATGCAGGCAATAGTGTCGCGACCGGGTATAACGGCACTGCCGTCCTTTCCAGCTCCGATCCCGGATTCGTCAATCTGGGGCCGGTCACGCTGGTCAATGGAGTAGGCACGGTCAATGGGGCATTCAAGACTGCCGGAATTCAAACCCTGGTGGCTACGGACACCGTAAGCTCAGCCATTACCGGGACTGCCAGCTTCACCATCCAGCCCGGGCCAGCGGCGCGTTTGAATATCAGCGCGCCCGCGGCGACCCTTGCGGGCACGGCGGTTTCGTTCACGGTATCTGCCGCGGACCTCTATGGAAATTTAGCGACGGGCTACTCCGGCACTGTCCATTTCACCAGCACCGACGGCACCGCGACGCTGCCCGCCGACGTGACGATCACTGGCGGCACGGGAACATTTTCAGCAACGCTGAAGACTCCGGGGAGCCAGACGATTACGGTAACGGACACGGTTAATAGTCTGAGCGCTACATCGGATGGGATTAGCGTGACAGCGCCGAACTTTGTCGTGACGACAACGGGAGATGGAGTCTCTCCGGCCATCAATCTGAGCGGTTTGATGCAGTCCTATAACGGCGCCGGAGAAATCGATGGATTTGCATTCAAGGCGACAAAGACTGAGACGATAGCCGCCCTGGGTATCTTTGCCGGTCCCTCTCTCACCCTGCCGGCAGGCCCGAGTTTTGCCGTCGGTTTGTGGACGAGTTCAGGGACGCTGCTGGCATCTGCTTCCGTCACGTCGGCCGATACGGCAATCGGCTCGTTCTACTACCATTCGATCACCCCGGTTACCTTGACCGCCGGCCAAAGCTATGTCGTTGGCGCTCAAATGGGGAGTGGCGTGCAGACGTACTTTGGCGGCGCTTATACGATGGCCGACGGTATCCAATTTCAAGGCAACCGCTGGGACAGTTCGGCTAGTCTCACCATGCCAACATCGACCGACGGGCCTGGCAACGACCTAGGATATATAGGCGCAAACTTTCTGGTTGGCTCCGGGGGCTCGGGCGGAGCGTCGAACTGCACCGCCCAGACAACACCAGGGATCGGCACGGATGCGTCGTGCTCTCTGCGCGAGGCGCTTCTGGCCGCGGCGAGCGCCGGAGCGGGCAACATCACCTTTGATGCAACGGCATTCGCAACGGCGAAGACGATTGGGCTGGGTAGCAGCACCTTAACTCTTCCTTCCAACACTACGGTGCAAGGCCGCACCACGGGCAGCGGAGCGACGCTGGCCAACCTGGTCACGGTGAGCGGCGGCGGTACAGCATCCGTCTTCACAGTGAACTCCAGCGTGACGAATGCAGCGCTTTCCAATCTGGTCATTACGGGGGGCAACTCCAGTTCCGGTGGCAGCGGCATCTACAACGATGGCGCGCTGACTGTGAGCGACAGCACGATCATCGGAAATAAGACCAGCAACGGCGGTGGTGGAGGCATTCTCAACACTGGCACGCTGACGTTGAAGAACAGCAGCGTTACTGGCAATACCGTTCCTGCTAACGGCGGCGGCCTTTTCAGCACCGGCACGCTAACACTGATCAACAGCACGGTCTCCGGCAACACGGTGCCCTCCAGCGGCGGCGGTATCTATAACAACGTCGGGACGCTGGTCCTGACCGGCAGCACCGTCTCCGGCAATAGCGCAGGCGGCATCGTAAGCGCTGCCGGTACGCTTACGATTGCCAACAGCATTGTAGCGGGGAATAGTGCGGCGATCAGCGCCGATATCTCTGGAACCTATACGGACGGAGGCGGGAATATCGCAAGCGCCGACAACAGCGGCGCTTCGGCTATCGCGATCAATCTGTCTCCCCTCGGCAGCTATGGCGGGTCGCTGCAAACGATGCTGCCGTTGCCGGGAAGCCCGGCGATCTGTGCGGGAGTCATAGCCAATATCCCTGGTGGCATAACGACGGACCAGCGCGGCTTTGCGCGGACGACGACCTATGGCTCTACGCCCTGCGTGGATGCGGGCGCAGCGCAATCGAACTACTCAATCAGCTTCGGCATACAACCGTCGAATGTGCTGCAGAACACGGCAATGAGCCCTGCGCCGACAGTGACGCTGACGGAGAGTAGTGTTCCCTTCGTGGCATCATCTGTGTCCATTCCGCTGTCGTTGACGGGGACAGGCGCATTGAGCGGTGCGTCGGCTTCGACAAGCGGCGGCGTGGCGACGTACTCCGCACTGAAGGGGAATACGGCGGGGACGGGCGACACGCTGGTTGCGAATCTTGTGCTGAACAACGTGACGACGACTGCTCTCTCTGCGACGAGCGGCAGCTTTAGCGTCACGAGCGCCGTAACTCAGTTGGCGTTCGGAACTTCGCCCGCCTCGACCATTACTGCCGGCGGAAATGCAGGTTCCGCGGTGACGGTGAAGGAAGAGGGAAGCGATAGCTCGCTGGTAACAACGGCGGTTGACAGCATCGCCTTGTCGGTGACGGGGCCGAATAGCTATACGAAGTCGTATAGCGCGACCGCGGTGAATGGACTGGCCACCTTTAATCTCTCCGGAGATGCTCTGACCACGGCAGGCAGTTACGATTACACGGCATCGCTGACAGGCGTGACCAGCGCGGTATCCTCGGCTACAGTGTCGGCAGATTCGGCCAACGGCATCTCTGCGGTATCGGGATCGGGACAGAGCGCGGTGATCGGCGCAGCCTTTACGAGCCCGCTGTCGGTGAAGGTGGTGGATGCATACAACAATCCCGTCTCGGGAGCGACGGTGACATTTGCCGCTCCAGGTGCGGGCGCAGGCGCAACCTTCTCGACGGCAGCAGCAACGGCAACCAACGGCACGACCAGCGCGACCGCGACCGCGAACGGCGATGCGAGTGCGACAGCATACACCGTAACGGCGAGCGTTACCGGAGCATCCACGCCCGCAAGCTTCACGTTAACCAATACGAAGGACTCGACGACCGTGGCGGTGACGCCGTCGGCGACGAGCATCGTCTATGGACAGCCAGTGACGATTAGCGCTGCGGTCACACCCAACGCTGTCGCAGGTTCTGTGCCATCCGGCAGTATGACCTTCTACGATGGTGCGACAGCGCTTGCTCCGAACAGCACGCTAGCCGGCGCTGCCACGAGTTACACCGTCAGTGTTCCCGTGGTGGGCAGCAGTACCTATGGCGCTCAATATGCGGGAGACGCAAACTTCTCACAAAGCTCACTCACCTCTGCGGTATCAGCTGTGGTGATCGGCAAAGCCTCTTCAACGCTGACGCCTTCAGTGCCGAGTGCAACTCTTGTCTATAACGTGGGCGGAGCAATTTCTGTGAATGTATCCGGCCAGTTCTCAGGGACAGGGATCGCGCAGCCAACGGGAAGCATCACTTACACCATCGGAAGCGGTTCACCGCAGTCGGCAGCAATTGCAGCCGGATCGGCAACGGTGACCATCCCTGCATCGCAGGCCGCGGGCACGTTCACGATCACGGTGAATTACGCCGGTGATGGCAACTACAATCCTGCTATAGCCGCGACCATCAATCTGACGGTGAACAAGGCTGCCGCCACAGTCACGCTGGGCGGCCTGAGTGCCTTGTATGACGGCAACACGCACGCGGCGACAACAACGACAACTCCCGCCAGTCTTGCGGTGATTTTCACCTATGGCGGATCTTCGACAGCACCGACGGCTGCCGGAAGCTACACCGTGGTTGGCACGATCGACGATGTGAATTACTCAGGATCGGCGACCGGAACACTGACGATAGGAAAGGCGGACCCTGTGATCACTTGGCCAACGCCAGCTCCAATCGCTTACGGTACGGTACTGTCTGGAACACAGTTGAATGCATCCGCAAATGTTCCCGGTACCTTGATTTATTCTCCGGCAGCGGGCACTGCGCTTTCCTCTGGAACGCATACTTTGAGCGCTTCCTTTGCGCCCACTGATACGACTGACTACAACGGTGCCAGTGCATCGCTGGCATTGACGATCAATCCTGTGGCGTTGACGATCACTGCCAATAACAGCCAGAAGATCTATGGCATAGCCAATCCTGCATTTACGGGAACGGTTGGCGGCGCTGCCAACGGAGATACCTTCACCGAAACCTTTGCCACGACAGCAGGTGTGTCATCAGCGGTTGGCAGCTATGCAATCATCCCTTCGGTGACGGGGGCGAATCTAAGCTCCTATACGCAGTCCGCCACGAATGGCACGCTGACGATCACCCAGGCAGGCAGCAGCACTGTTTGGCTGCCGTGTTGACGGCATCGGGGCAGTCTCTCTCGGTTGGAAATGGCGTAACGTTTATCGCTACGGTGGCTTCGTCAACCAGCGGCACACCGACGGGAGCGGTCACCTTCCTCGACGGAACATCGATATTAGCTTCTGTTCCGGTGAGTAGCGGCGTCGCCAGCTATCCCACCAGCTCGCTTTCGGCAGGTCCCCACACCATTACCGCGGTTTATAACGGTGACACCAACTTCACCGCCAGCACTTCAAACCAGGTGAGCCAACCCGTCAGCGACTTTACGTTGAGCTTCTCTTCACCGCAGACAATTCTTCCGGGACACCCCGCGACGTTCACGTTTACGGCGACGCCACTCTACGCCCCTATAACAACCCGATCACATTCTCTGTCAGTGGACTGCCGGCGGGAGCGACAGCAACGTTCAGCTCGACTTCTTTGACCCCCGGAAGCAGCGCTACAACGGCGACGCTGACGATTCAGACGCCTGCTCAAGTGGCACAGGGAGAGTACTCGTCCGGGACTCGCTATGCTGTGCCGGTGCTGCTTGGATTCCTGCTGCCGCTTGCCGGGATGCGTCGCGCTCGTCGCAAACTGCAACGTTATGGCTTCCTGCTGCTGTTTGCTGTCCTCTCGTTTGGCGTCGTCACCGGACTAAGCGGTTGTGGCTCTGGCGGGTTCTTCAACCAAGTGACCCAGACATACAACGTCACCGTGACCGGCAGCAGCGGTACGGTGCAGCGTTCGGCTACTGTCGCTCTCACCGTGGAGTAGAAACGCTACGCCCGAACCGGGCTGTCCTACAATGGTTCCATGCCAACCCGTGTCTCTCTGCTGACCGCTCGTGAAGCGGCAAATGTGTTGGGGATCAGCTATGCCACGATTAAACAGTGGATTCTCAACGGCAAACTCAAGACGGTGCAGACGCCGGGTGGCCACCATCGCATCGCGGAGTCCACGCTGAAGCCCTTGCTTGCGAACGACAAGCGCAAGCCCGCCGAAGATTCGCGTGAGCGCTACCGCCAGGTGAGCGGGCGCAATCAACTCACCGGCCATGTGGTCAGCGTCACCGTCGACGGGCTGCTCGCGAAAGTGGTCCTACGTATCGGTGAGCAGAAGGTTACGGCCATCATTACGTCCGATGCTGTCCGAGAGATGAAGCTCAAGAAGGGCGATGCAGCCGCTGCTCTCGTTAAAGCGACAGAAGTAATGATCGAACTGATCTGAATCGCTTAAATGAAAATCGTTGATAATACGATTTTTATCGTCTATTGTCGTTTAAGTGCTCCCATTCTTACAGCGCCGTGGCGACCGCATATCTCAAATCGTGCGGAGCGCTTTGTTGCCTTCGAGTTTTCAGAATCTGGTTCTGTTCAGGCTCTTCCGCCTTGGTGTAGCCGCGTCTCTTTTAGTCGCGCTTGCGCCCTCACTCCACGCGCAGATGGCGAGTGAGATTAAAGGGCGCATCACGGATGCGGGAGGCGCAGTTCTTGCCTCCGCGACTGTGCGAGCGACAGAGTCAACGACCAATCTCGCGCAAACTGGAAAAACTACCAGCGAGGGCTACTATGTCTTCGCGCATCTGGTTCCGGGAACCTACCAGATTGACGTTGACGCATCCGGATTTCGTCATGCGACGCGCAGCGGCATCACGGTGATGATTGGGCAGACCGTCGCGGTGGACATCGTGCTCTCGGTTGGCGAACAGCAGCAAGCCATCACTGTCCACGCCGATGCGCCCCTGCTGCAATCGCAGACGAGCAGCATTCAGATGAGCATCTCCGCCGCTGTCGTTGCGGCGATTCCGCTCAACACGCGCAACTTTGTGCAACTCAGCACCCTGGCTCCGGGCGTTGCGCTTCCGCCGGGAATATTGCTTCCACGAATCAACGGAGGCCGTCCGCGCACCAACGAATATCTCTTCGATGGCATCTCTGCGTTGCAGCCCGAGCCCGGTCAGGTCGCCTTCTTTCCTATTCTCGATGACATTCAGGAGTTTACGGTTGAGACCGATAACGTCTCTGCTGAGTTTGGCCGCTTCAACGGCGGGGTAGTCAACGTCGCGACACGCTATGGGACGAACCAACTCCACGGCAGCCTCTTTGAGTACTTCCGCAATGAAGCGCTCAATGCGCGCAACTACTTCTCTAAAGCTCCCGCGCGCAAGCCTGCATACCGCCGCAATCTCTTCGGCGCGACGCTCGGAGGTCCTATCCTCCGGGACCGGCTTTTCTTTTTTGGGGATTATCAGGGAGTCAAGCAGCGCATTGGGGTGACCCGCATCTCGACCCTTCCCACGCTGGCGATGCGTCAGGGCATCTTTACCGGAGTCTCGAACATCTACGATCCTTCGACGACAGCGGTGGTGAGTGGAAAATATGTTCGCCAACAGTTTCCGAATAATGTCATCAACAAGCCGCTCGATCCGGCCGCCGTCGCGCTGCTCAACCGCCTGCCCGCGCCGACCAATCTCAATGCCACTGCCAATAACTACAGCCGCACCGGCAACGACGACGATCACCAGAATCAATTCGATCTCCGCCTTGATGGCGCGATCGGTCGCCCCGACCGCGCCTTTGTCCGATACTCCTATTACAGCGAAGTGGAGCAGCCGGTAACGCCGTTGCCGGACCGCAGCGGAGCTATCAGCGGCTCGGTCCTCGGCGCCGGGAACGTCTCCGGCCTGTCGAACATCCTGGGCCAGCAGGTGGTCTTGAATGAGACGCATACCTTTAGCGACTCCATCGTCAACGATCTAAGGCTTGGGTACACGCGTCGAGGCAACACTATTGGCGGAGCGGGGCTCGGCAACACGGCCTCTGCCGCGCTCGGCATTCCCGGAATTCCCACGAACGCTGCCTTCAATAACGCGCTTCCGCTTTTCACCTTCACCGGATTTCAGCAGCTCGGTTCGTCGGCCAGCACCTTCTCGCAGTATCAGACTGCCGTATGGCAGGTTACCAACACTGTTCTATTCACGCGCGGACAACACGCGCTCAAATTGGGCGCGGATCTTCGGTGGTATCAGCTCAATGCAGTCTCGCCGCCCAATCCTACCGGTTCCTTCGCTTTCACCACGACCGGAACCAACCAGCAGGGAATTACGAACACGGGCAATTCTTTTGCGAGTTTTCTTCTCGGTCAGGTGGATACTTTTCAGATCGATCTTCAGCGCAGCAAGATTCGTCCGCGCGATCACATCGAAGAGTATTTCGCGCAGGATGACTGGCGCGTCCTGCCGCAGCTTACACTGAACATCGGCGCTCGGTGGACACTGCATCTGCCTTCCACCGAAGATAGCAATCAAGGCGTGGTCTTCAATTTACAAACGCAGCAGCTCGATTATCTTGGCCAGAACGGCTACTCGCGCAGTGCGCGCCAGCTTCACTGGGGCAATGTTGCGCCGCGCGTCGGCTTCGCCTACCAGGTCACCCCGAAGACGGTGGTTCGTTCCGGCTTCGGCATTGTCTTCATCGACCAGTCCGGCATTACGACTCCGTTCACGACGCCGCAATTCCCGTTCATCCAAAACGTTCAGCAGAAGACGCAGGACAGCGTCAACGAGGCATTCACGCTCTCATCCGGTCCCACGGTTTCGCCTATTCCGCTGACGCCCGATGCGGGGCTTGGCCAGAGCGTCTATACCGCCGACCGCGCCGCGGGTTCCGGCTATGTACAGCAGTGGAATGTTGCCGTGCAACGCTCCATTACAAATGATCTCTCATTTGAGTTGGCCTACGTCGGCTCCCATATTGTCCACGTCGGCATACCGGACTCTAACCTCAATCAACTTACGGCGGACCAACTTGCCCTGGGGCTCAGCAATCCCACCGCGCTTACGCGGCAGGTATCGAATCCCTTTTACGGCCAGGTTCCTGCCAGCAGCCCCATCGGCGGAAAGACGGTTGCGGCTGCGCAACTGCTCAAGCCGTATCCGCGTTTTCAGAACGTCGCAACCTATCGCCACAATAGCGGCACTACGAACTACAACGCGCTTGAGGCCAAGGTAGAGCAGCGGTTCTCCCATGGACTCGCCGTCACCTTCGCCTATACCCACTCGAAGCTCATCGACGATGCATCCTCGGTCTTCTCGTCGACCGTTCTTTCTTCACCGAACTCGAGCAGCCTGGTCGCGGCAGACACCTTTCGTCCGTATCTGGAGCGCGACTCTTCTTCAGGCGACATGCCGAACGTCACCGCTCTGAGTGCAACCTATGACCTTCCAATGGGCCGCAATCACCGCTACGCCTCCGGCGGGGTTGGCAATGCGATTCTCGGCGGATGGAGGCTCAACGCCATTCTTGCCTTGCAGTCCGGGATGCCGGTTACGGTTACTCAGGCGACCAACAATAACTCTTTTGCAGGATTCGCGCTGCAACGTCCGAACCTCGTTGCCGATCCATCCTTGCCTTCGTCGCGCCGCACTCCGGCGAAGTATTTCAACACCGCGGCCTTCGCTACGGCGCCGCAGTTCACCATCGGCAATGCCTCGCGCAACCCGGTTCGCGGGCCGGCTTATCGCGACCTCGACCTCTCACTGGCCAAGCACACCAAGCTGGGGGAGCGTACCGATCTGGAGCTTCGGGCCGAGCTATTCAACATTACGAACACGCCAGCCTTTTCGCAGCCGAACGGAAGCTTCGGCGCTGCGGCCTTCGGCTCCATCACCAGTACCACCACTGATCCCCGCGTAGCGCAGATCGCGATTCGCTTGAGCCGGTAGGGCTGAGATTAGATTCCGGACGCAGCGAGGCTGTCGTCTTTCGTCTCCCGGATTAAGAGCAGCCCGATGAAGGTCACAACCGCCGATGCGGAGAGGTAGTAGCCGACGTATTGCAGTCCGTAGTTTCGGGCCAGCCAGGTGGCGATGTACGGAGCCAGCGAAGCTCCCAGAATACCGGCGAGGCTGAACGCAAGCGAACTGCCCGTGTAACGCACCGATGTTGGAAAGAGCTCGGAGATCACCGTCCCCAGCGGTCCGTAGGTGAGGCCCATTAACGTCAGGCCCAGAGCCATCATCGTCACCGCTCCGGTGGTTCCGGCAACGAACATCGGAGCCAGAATCAGCCCGAAGATCGCGATGGCTACGGTGATCCAGAGCATCACGCGACGGCGTCCGCGCTCGGCCATGACTGCGGAGATGGGGATGGTGATTGCGAAGAAGATGATGCCAAATAACTGGATCAGCAGAAACTTCTCGCGGCTGTAGCCCAGCGCGCTGGTGCCCCATGACAGCGCGAAGACCGTCATCAGGTAGAAGAGAACAAAGGTCGCAAGGCTCAGCATGATACCGGCGACGAGTGCGCGGGTATGACTACGAATCACCGTCAGCATCGGGAAGCTCTCTTGTTCTCCACGGTCGAGCGCCTCCTGGA
Source organism: Terriglobales bacterium (assembly GCA_041691575.1). GTDB lineage: Bacteria > Acidobacteriota > Terriglobia > Terriglobales > Acidobacteriaceae > Edaphobacter. Next base: position 71,933 of record JBEPUJ010000009.1, on the reverse strand, counting down.
AGACAGGAGTCTCGGTAATCGTCAGCCGCACATACAGGCCAAGGAAGACGAGCACGGCACTCGCGAGGAACGGCAGACGCCAGCCGAAGGAGAAGAATTGCTGGTCGGTGAGGAAGCGGGAGAGCAGCAGAAAGACGCCGCCTGAGAGGAAAAATCCAATCGGCGCGCCGAGTTGAGGAAACATGCCATACCAGGCGCGTTTGTTGGGAGGAGCATTCTCGATAGCCAGCAATACCGCTCCGCCCCACTCGCCGCCGAGACCGAGACCCTGGCCAAATCGGCATAGCGCCAGAAGCAGCGGCGCGGCAAAGCCGATGGTGTGGTAAGTCGGCAACGCGCCAATGGCAACGGTGGAAATGCCCATGGTCGACAGGGCGATGACCAGCGTGGTCTTGCGTCCGACGCGGTCGCCAAAGTGGCCGAAGAGCGCCGAACCGACCGGCCGCGCTAGAAACGCAATCCCAAAGGTCGCCAGTGAGGCGAGCCGGGCAGAGACGGGATCGGACGCGGGGAAAAAAAGGAGGGGAAAGACGAGTACCGCAGCAGTTGCGTAAATGTAGAAGTCGAAGAACTCAATAGTTGTGCCGATCAGGCTGGCAAACAAAACCTGGCGTGGCGAGTTGACCGGCTTACTGGTCCTGGCTTGTGTCGTGTTCATTGAATCTCCGATATTTAGCGGACCACATGCGGAAAAATATGTCCAGTCAAATAGACCGGACATGGATCTCGTTTTTGCAGCCGAGAAAAGGGAACTACAGGGAAGTGGCAATGGAATGCCAATGCATTAAAGATGCTTGAGATAAGCTTTGGCTGCTTCCAGTTCCGGGAAGAGACGCTCCTCGGCTTGGAACTCGCGCGAATGGACGCAGCGACGACCGGCCTTGACGCGGACGGGATGCTTGAGGTGCAGCATCTCGTGGTAGAGGAGGTACTCGATGGCGCAGCGGGGAGTGTCGGGGCGATCGAAGACGCGGCTGACGACAATCGTATTGTGAGCGGCGTCATAGTGGCCCAGCATGCGGCGCGCATGATGGGCGCTCCAGGTAAGTGTGGGTCGTCCGAGGAGACCGTGGAAGAACTGCGCGTTGAGTGACTCGAAGACCTCGTCGAGATCGTAGTGGTGACCGACGGGAGTGAAGATGCGCTTGCGACCGCGCGTCTGGCGGATGTGTTCCGCCTGTCGGGAGACGGCCTCCGACGAGACATGGCGGCGATAGCGGTCCGCATAGGCGGGAGCGATGGGCTTTTTGTAGAGCTTGGCCAGCAGTATGTGGGCGATGGCGCGGTGCACGCTCTCGGGAGCGGATTCCAGAAGATCGGAGAGGCGAACGTGAAGCTGCCCTTCGCGCAGACGGATGGTCGTATTCAGCGACGTGAAGCGGCGGAAGCGGATGTCGAGCGGAGGAATCGGAGCGCGCGGGCGAAGGTCGCGATATTGCTCTTCAAAGATGGCGATCAGTGCAGGGGACACTATTTATTAAGGTTAACACGATCGCCGCCTCGCCGCCTGAAGGAGTCCATTTGGGTATTTCATCGGGGTATATCGATGGGTCCGTTCTTGTTTTCCTTTGCCGGCGGATGAGCGGCGAACCAGGCGCGTTGCGATTCGACGAGTTCCGTTGTGTCCTGGCGGAGATCGTTGATGGCTTCGAGAGCCAGCCTGCGTGAGACGTTGTAGGCCTGATCGTCCGGGGCGGACTTGATGTTGGAGGCCCAGCGATCGCTGGCTTCAAGAAGCTTCGGCAGCGCCTTGCGGATGTCGCTATGGCGCGTGCTGTAGTCGTCGAGGTTGTCTTCGAGCTCGTTGGCGATGGCGGTGAACTGCTCAAGAAGATCGTGGGTGTCCTGCTCACGGCCTGGACGGCGCGGACGGGCAAACAGATCGTGCACGGCTCCGGCGCGTTCGTCGAGAAACTTGATGAAGACAAGGACGCGGTCGCGGGGGGTGTATGCGGCATCGCGCAACTGCTCCACCTCCGCGTTGGAGAGCGAGCTATCGCTGGCCTGCGCGTGCAGCGGTGGGTGGAGAACGAGTAGAGCGAGAGCAAGACATATTAGTCGCAGCATTCGAACCTAATGGTTAAAGACCTGGTCGAGTAGTTGGTTCTGGACCAGATCGAGTTGTTTGAGCGTGGCCTGAACGGTGGTGCGATTATCTTCGGAGGCAAGGTGCAGAGACTGGGCGAGGCGCAGCGTGGTGTGATGCATCAACATCTCGGCATTCTTCAGGCGCTTGGTGTTCTTTTCCAGATTGGTCTGGATGAGCCGGGCGTAACGATTGATCTGCTGAAGGGTTGCGTTGGCCTGATCGTCGTCGCCGTTGACCATCTGTTTGACGGCCATCTCAGTCATGGTGTGGATCAGTTCCGTGTAGAGATAGCACTGATCGCGAGGATTTGCCTGCTGGGCGCGGAGTTCAAGCTGGTTCAGAGTCTGGGCGTCGGGAACGCTTTCGTCGATAGCTGCCTGGACCGGAGGTATAACGGTGAGGAATAAAGCTGAAGCGAGGAGAAGAGTGAGGGGCCTGCATATCGTCGATTTCATAACGCACCTCGAAGGGAGCGCTTGTCTACTTCATGTGATCGAGGGTGACAAGGCGGTGGCGGGCCTGCCACTCCTCATCCGGGAACTTACCGTTTGCCACGGAGAGGAACTGTTTGTACAGATCGCGCGCCTGCTTGATCTGTCGAAGCTTGTCGTACGCGGTCGCCGCCAGGAACAAGGATGGCGGAGACTGTGGCAGCACTTTATCACGAATTGATAAAGCTTGCAATGTGCCAGTGGGATTGTTGTTTGCCGACGCGGCGAAGGCGAGGTGGTCGGCGGCGAGTCCTAGGTCTTCCTTGGTGGCGAAGCCGGAAGGCTGGGCGACGGCGCGCGTGAGAATCGACTCGGCTTCGGCGAATTGACGGAGGTGGATGAGCGCATCGGCGCGGTCCGTAACCAGGTTCAGATCGCCGGGGTAGAGCGTCGTGAGCGTTGCATAAAGCGGCGCAGCCTTATCGAACTGGCCGTTGCTGCTATAGAGATGAGCCAGCAGGCGGGTAAGGGAGGGGTCGCTGGGGGTGGCGGAATGGAGCTTTTCGACGAGCGGAATGGCCTTTTCGGGTTGGTTCTGGGCGTCGTAGAGGCTGGCGAGCTGGGCGTTGAGCGTAGGGTCGTCGGGATGCTTGGCGAGTGCGGCGCTGAGCAGGGCTTCGGCCTGATCGGCTTTCTTCTGGCGTATCAATAGATGGACCAGGTCTCCGGTCCCGGTGGGGTTGTCCGGATCGGCGGCGAGCAGGCGGCGATAGGCGGATTCTGCGGCGGCGGGATCGTTGGTCGCCTCGGCGAGTTCGCCGGAGAGGATGATGTCGTCCGGGGTCTCGGGAGAGAGCTTCATCGCGGCCAGAAGTTCATCGCTGGCGTCAGCGGGGCGCGTGGCCTGATCGAGGCGGGCGAGGGCGCGATAAGCGCGGGCCCTGAGAGCGGGATCTCCGGAGGTAAGTGCAGTTGCGGCCAGCAGTTCGGTCCGCGCTTCGGCGAATTTGCCGCTGCGCGCCAGTAACAGGCCAAGAGAGAGATGGGGTTCGAAGTACTTTGGATCGGCTGCGATGGCGCGGCGGTAGGTATCGGCGGCGTTGGTGGTCTGGTCGAGCGCCTCCTGGGTAAAGCCAAGATCGTAGAGGAGATGAGCGTCGTTGGGGGTTTTGGCGGCCAGCGCAGTCAGGAGCTTGAGCGCGGCGGGATAGTTGCGCTGTTCGAGAGCAGCGTTGGCTTCAGCGTGGAGGGAATCCTGTGACTGGACCTGCGGCTGGGCGGTGGTGTCCGTGGTTCCGGCGGGGAGTTGGGCGCGGAGCATAACGGGGGAGAGAAGCATGAAAAATATTATTGTGGCTGTGGCACAGAGACCATGAGGGCGCAGCGCGAGGCGGGTGATTCGGTCGTGTATTGCTTTCGGCATCGTGGTACCCCCTCCCCCTACTTAAGTACCCAAAGTCTTCGAACGAAATACTTTAAGTCTGGACTTCGGTCTGGACTTAAGTGCGGAAGCCCGGCCTGGAGTGGTCGGGCTTCGACAGCCTTCTTCTGATTTAAGGATAACAGGCGCGTCAAGGGTTGGGTGGACAGGGCAAGCGACTGCATGCCGTCTCAAAGGCATTTATTTGCGCCGAACAGCCAGCGAGATCGTGTCGGGAATCCTCCAGTTGTCCCTATTCCCGTCGTACGGGGGAGGTCGGTGCCGGCTTCGGCGAGTTCGTCAGGCAAACTTGGAGAGCCTGATTTGCCGCATCGAGCACCTTTTGTGCCGCTGCGACATCCTTCTGCCCAGCTATAATTTCGCGCCGCAGCTCCGGCTTTTGACTCGCAGTCGCCTGCTGGAACTCCAACTGAAGTTCCAGGACAATCGACTTCGCGTCATTCCGCGCCTGGGTCGCCTGATTGACCGCTGTCCGTTCGTCGAGACATAGCACGGAGGCTACCGTCAAGGTGCCTGCTATTTCGTAGTTGTGCGCCGGATACAACGCCTTCTCCGCCGCGTAGATCACGTCGTTCCCGCCGCCGAAGAGAAAGCCGAACTGCTGCCATCCTCCCTGCCCGATGGTCTGTGGGGAGCTGACATCTCCGCCGCCGGTCTGCGATGCGTCGACGTAGCGCAGCAACTCGCCCTGCTGATCCACGGCATAGATGATGTTGTTCCAGCCGCTGAGCAAAAACAGAAACTGCAACCATCCTCCCTGACCGATGGTCTGCGGAGAGCTGACATCGCCACCGCCAGTCTGCGACCCGTCGACGTAGCGCAGCAACTGGCCCTGCTGATCCACGGCATAGATGACGTTGTTGCCGCCGCCGAAGAGGAATTTGAACTGCAACCATCCTCCCTGACCGATCACCTGCGGTGAGCTGACATCTCCGCCGCCGGTCTGCGATGCGTCGACGTAGCGCAGCAATTGGCCCTGCTGATTGACCGCGTAGATGACGTTGTTGCCGCCGGAGAAGAGGAACTTGAACTGCAACCATCCACCTTGCCCGACGATCTGGGGGGAGCTGACATCGCCGCCGCCGGTCTGCGACGCATCGACGTAGCGCAGCAATTCTCCCTGCTGATCAACCGCATAGATAACGTTGTTGCCAGCCGCGAACAGGAATTTGAACTGCTGCCATCCTCCCTGACCGATCGTCTGGGGGGAGCTGACATCACCGCCGCCGGTCTGCGACGCATCCTTGTAATAGAGCAGTCGTCCGCCCAGCGGATCGCCGATCGTCAGCGTGAAGTTGGTATCTACCAGGCTCGACAACAACGTCGACGCGCTACCGATTTCGCTGTCGAGGGTCAGAATGCCGAGGGCCACCTCTGCTTTCTGTATCTTGGAGAGGTTGTTGCTGATGGCCGATGTTATGGCCGCCGCCACCGCATCAGCGATCTCTTGACGGGCCTGGTCCACCGCGCTCGGGTCCGACGAGTTCAGAGCCGCGAGGTGAGATTGGACTCCATCCCGAAGCGTCGACTGAAACGCGTCATAACCAGCCCTCACGGCATTGTCGGGGGTCTGGTTGTCGTGAAACAGTCCGATCGTCAGGATGATGACGAAGTTCGTCAAGGGGTCGTCGAAGAACCTCGTAATTACTCCGACGGTTGATTCGATGGTGAGAGAATCGCCCGGTTCCATGCCTCGCTTCAGAACGTTGTGAGCGTAGCTATCCGCGATTCCGATCTCGCCTACCGCAAACGGTGGCGTCTTGTTGATCCAGACCACGGCGGGCCATAGATAAGGGTTTGAGCCTCCGGACTGAGACTCGCGGTTGCATTGAAGGGTATTCAACGTGATGGAGACTGTCGATTCCGATGGCATGATGTCCTCTTTTCAGAAGGTTTTGCCTGCGAAGGGGCCCGGGAAGCACGCGTCAAACACATAACCGGAGAAAGTGATGCTCAAGAATGTAACTGCATCGGATGCGCATCTCTTCTGTGCAACGGAGACTATGGAAGAACTCCGGAGGACGGCGCAATCCTAACCCGGGGAGGGGCCACCGTTGCGCTTATCGTGAATAAGCACAACGGGAACTTGCTGTTCGCAAAATATCATACTCGCCTGACAGGGTATTTAGAGTCAGCTTAATTATTGCGGAGAGCAACCATTGGGTCGATGCGCGAGGCTCTTCGCGCCGGGATGTATCCTGCTGCCAAGGCTACGGCAGCGAGAAGCATAAAGATAACGGCGAAGGTTGCGGGGTCGGTGGGGGCGGTGCCGAAGAGGAGCGAGGCTATGAAGGAGGAGATCGTCAGTGAGGCGATGGCCCCGACGACGATCCCAAGGACAGTCATGCGCAGGGTTTGACCGAGGATTCCCAACTGGACGGTGCCCTGAGTCGCGCCAAGCGCCATGCGGATTCCGATCTCCTGAGTGCGCTGCGTAACCGAGTAGGAGATGACACCGTAGATGCCGAGCGAGGCGAGGATGAGACCGAGCGCCGCGAAGATTCCAACGAGGTAGACAAAGAAGCGGCGGGGAGAAGAGGCGCGATCCACGAGGAGCTGGATGGGCTTGAGGTCGGCTGCGGGCTGGCCGGGGTTGATCTGTCGAAGAGTGGCGAGAACGGTGGGTTGGAGGGTCTGGGCAGGGAGGCTGGAGCGGATGACGAGCTGAGAGTCGGCGGGGCCGTACTGGGGAGCGGCGGCAGAGATGTACATCTGCCAACCGGCTTTGGCTTCGGCGGTGGTCTCGCGTACGTCGGCAATGACGCCGATGACGCGGGCTTCGTCGCCACCCACATTGGCGATTCGGTCGATGGGGTCTTCGTTGGGCCAGAGGTAGCGGGCGACGGTTTCATTGACGATAACGACGGCTTGCTTGGGGTCGATGTCATCCCACGAGATGTCGCGGCCCTTGATGAGGCGCATTCCGATGGCGTTGAGGTAGCCGGGAGAGACGACGTAGACGAAGGTTCCGGGGAGCTCGCCGGGCTCGTAGTGCTTGCCCTTGGCTGAGATGCCCCAGGAGCGGTTGCGCGACATCGGCAGCGAGTCCGTGATGGCAGCGGTCTGTACGCCGGGGATAGCCTCAATGCGGTGAAGAACGTCGCGGTCAAAGACGCCGCGTTTTACTGGGTCTCCACTGTCGGCGTAGTCGAGCGAGATGGCTGAGGCGTGGGACGGCTCGAAGCCGAGATCGACGTCGAGGACACGGAGGAAGCTACGCAGGAGCAGACCGGCGGCGATGAGGAGGACGCAGGCAAGGGCGATCTGAGAGACGACGAGAGTAGACCGGAGACGGGCCGTTCCCCGGCCGCCTGTGGTGCTGGCGGCGGAATCCTTAAGCACATCCTGTAGATTGCCACTTGAGATGCGGAGGCCGGGAGCGATGCCTAAGAGGAGCCCGGCTGCCACGGCGATGAAGAGGGTCCAGATGAGAGCGGTCTTGTCGACGCGGATGCTTGAGAGGAGTGGAAGGGCGATGGAGCCCTGATGGGAGAGGTAAAAGACGGCAGCGAGGGCAAGACCGAGGCCGAGGATGGCCCCGGCAGCAGAGAGGACGAGCGATTCCGTGAGGAGCTGGCGGACGATGCGGCTGCGTGCCGCTCCGAGGGCGGAGCGCATGGCGAACTCTTTGGAGCGCGCCGCCGCGCGGGCGAGCAGAAGATTCGAGAGGTTGACGCAGACGATGAGAAGGATGAGTCCGACCGCGCCCCAAAGGACGATGAGCGAGCGACGGAGGCTTCCGGAGACGAATTCCTTGAGGTCCCATAGTTGGGCGGTGTACCCGCCTTTGTATCCTTTTTTCACACTGCCGTCGAGAGTTGGGAAGAGAAGATTGGCTTCGGCCTGGGCCTGGGCGAGGGTGACTCCCGGCTTGAGGCGGCCTGTGAGGGAGAGCATGTTGCCATACTCGCGTACACGGTCGTAGACGTAGGGGGTAAAGATATCCATCTTCGTGCCGGGCGAGTAGACGGAGCCGAAGTCGAAGGTGTCGGGGAGGACGCCGATGACGGTAGTGGGCGTCTTGCTGAATGAGATGGACTTGCCGATGATGTTGGGGTCGGCGTTGAGCTGGCGCTTCCAGAATGGGTAGCTGAGGATGACGACCGGCGGGCCGTTGGGGCGGGATTCTTCAGCGGTGAAGGTGAGGCGGCCCATCAGCGGCCGCACTCCCAAAGTATGGAAGAAGTTGTCCATGACATCGATCTCGGAGACGGGAAGGGGAACGCCGCTGCCTGTGAGCTTCCAGTTGCCGGGCGCGGTGAAAGCGTCGTAGCCGGTGAAGTCGGAGAACGATTTGTTCTGGCGCTGGAACTCCTGGACGGCGTCGGTGGAGTAGGTGGCGCAGGAGGCTCCGCACTTGGAGACTTTGGGGGCGATGCGGACCAGACGATTTGCTTCAGGAAATGGGAGCGGGCGCAGCAGAATGGTGTCGACGACGGAGAAGACCACGATGTTGGCGCCAATGCCGAGAGCCAGGATAAGAATGGCGATGGCGGCGAAGCCGAAGTCGCGGCGAAGAGTGCGGGTGGCGTAGCGAAGATCCTGCGAGAGGATCTCCAGGGCCGGGATGCTGCGGGCGGTGTGGTGCTGCTCGCGAGCCTGTTGGAGGCCTCCAAAGCGGATGAGAGCCTGGCGGCGGGCTTCGGCAGGGGACATGCCGGCACGGAGGTTCTCGTCGGTGGCGAGAGCGATGTGAGAGGCCATTTCGCGGTCGGACTCGGTGGTGAGGCGGTCGCGGCGGAAGAGAGCGAGCAGACGCTGGAAGGTTTGGCGGAGGACGCTCATTTGTCACCGCCGTCGGACTCCATGGCGAGGACACGGCCCATGACAGCGGCGAGGCGGCGCCAGTAGGCGGCATCTTTTTCGAGCTGCTTACGGCCGGTGCGGGTGATGATATAGAACTTGGCAGCGCGATTGTTCTCGCTGGTGCCCCACTCAGCGGCAATCCAGCCGCGCTGCTGAAGGCGGACGAGTGAGGCATAGATGGTGCCCTGGTTGAGGAGGATCTCATCGCCGCTGACCTGCTCGATGCGGCGAGCAATGCCGTAGCCGTGCTGCGGGCCCATGGCGATAAGGGTCTGGAGGACCATCAGATCGAGAGTTCCCTTGAGGAGGTCAAGCTTGGATTCGGCCATTTCAGAGTCTCCTGTGTGAATGCCACATAAGTATTGCATGACTCATGTGGCTGTAACACAGAAGAGGGAAATTTTTATGGGCAGGGAAGCGGGACTATAGATTCAAGGGGACCCAAAAACTCAGACCGCACATTACCAGCCCTGCGCTCTAATTCAAGCAAAGTCTACGCCCTTCCACGCCTCGGCCATCTTCGAGAACCTTCTGGGCGAAATAAGCCCAAAACATCGGGTTGTCGTATCAACCGGCTCGCTGACCCTCGGCCATCGCCTGCTGCGCTTCGATCCTCGACTTTCGCAGCGAGGCGACGGGATCGGTGGTTGGCATGTACTCCATCCCGATGAAGCGGTTGTAGTGCAGCTTGCCCAGGGTGCGATAGATATTTTTGTAATTGATCTCGCCCGTCCCCGACTCATGCCGGCCGGGAACATCCGCGATGTGAACCAGGCCGACCCAATCAATGTTTTTTTCGAGCTTCTCGATCAGATTCCCGCCGGCGCGCTGCTCATGGTAGAAGTCGTACAGCACCTTGACATTGGGGCGGTTGACCGCGCGCACGATCTCGAAGCCCTCCTGCACCGACGACAGGAAGATCGTAGGACTTTCGATCAGATCGATCGGTTCGATCACAATATTTATCCCATTCTCGGCGGCCACGTCGCCGGCCCGCTTCAGGTTATCGACAGCGGCTGCGAGCTGCGCCTTTGGATCCACGCCCTCAAGCCGTTTGCCGGACTTGATGTTGATCTGCGGACATTCAAGCCCCTTGGCCACGTGGCAGTGCGCCGTCACCCGCTTCACAAACTCCTCGGTCTGGTCAGGAATGGCAAAGCTGGCCTGTAGACCGCTCAACATATCGATCATCAGACCGAGTGAGCGCATCTTTGCCATCAGGCGGCGCTGCTCCTCGGGTGTCCACTTCTGGAAAAAGCTGATCAGCTCCACACCTTGATAGCCAGCTTCGGCGACGATCTCGATACAACGCTCGAAGGAATCCAGCTTCAGCGTAAAAATCTCGCAGGAAAATCTGGGAGCCGATGGAGAGGGTTTCGCTGCCTGGGCTCCCGCGCGAAACAGAGCTCCTTCCAATGCCGTTGCTGCAACCAATTGACCAAACTTACGACGGTTCATAACACTCCTGACGTTCTATAGGGATTGAGAAAAGTGTACTGGAGTTTGCGGACAGGTTCTTGCGATTATGCCGTGACCTGAAGTTCGGGTTCATGCCTGGTAGCGGTGGGCTTCAGTACAGGGGCGAGCCAGTGGCCGGTGTGAGAGGCGGGGTTGGCGGCGATCTCTTCGGGAGTGCCGATGGCGACGATCTGGCCGCCGCCGCTGCCGCCTTCGGGGCCCATGTCGATGACCCAGTCAGCGGATTTGATGACGTCGAGATTGTGCTCGATGACCAGCAGGGAGCCGCCGCCCTCGATGAGTTTGTGGAAGGCGGCAAGAAGCTTGGCTACGTCGTCGAAGTGCAGACCGGTGGTAGGCTCGTCGAGAATGTAGAGAGTGCGGCTGGCTGCTTTTTTTGCGGCGTCGTTGCTGGCAGCACGCGATGTGATGGAGCGGGCGGTGGCGAGGTGGGAGGCCAGCTTGACGCGCTGGGCTTCGCCGCCGGAGAGCGTCGTGGCAGACTGGCCGAGCCGTACGTAGCCGAGGCCGACTTCGTCGAGGACGTAGAGCTTGTCGACGATTTTGGGATGGCCGGCGAAGTAGCTGAGGGCCTCCTTGACGGTCATGTTCAGGACATCGTGGATATTTTTATTTTTGTACTTGATGTCGAGGGTTGAGGATTTGTAACGGGTTCCGTTGCATTCTTCGCAGGGCAACTCGATGTCGGCAAGGAACTGCATCTCGACAGTGACGGTGCCGTCGCCCTCGCAGACGTCGCAGCGGCCGCCGGGAACATTGAAGGAGAAGTGGCCGGGACCGAGGCCCTTTCGCTTGGCGTCGGGCTGCGCGGCGAAGAGGGCGCGGATGTCGTCGAAGGCCTTGATGTACGTGACCGGGTTGGAGCGCGGGGTGCGTCCGATGGGGGACTGATCGACGAGGATGACGTCGTTGAGGTGCTGCGTGCCGGAGAGTTCACGGTAGAGGTGCGCCGGGTCGGACCCTTCGGTATGGCCAAGCGACTGCATAAGCGCGCGGTAGAGCACCTGATGCACGATGGTGGATTTACCGCTGCCGCTGACGCCGGTGACGACGCAGAGGAGGTTCAGCGGGATGTCGAGATCGACGCCGCGAAGATTGTGGATGCGTGCCCCGGTGAGTTTGAGGTGTTCGCGTCCGGGCTCGCGGCGGCCACGGGGGACCGGGATGGTGGCGCGGCCGGAGAGATACTTTCCGGTGATGGAGTTCGGGTTGGCGGTGACTTCGGCGACGGTTCCCGAGGCGAGCAGGTGGCCGCCGAGTTCCCCCGCTCCGGGGCCGAGATCGAGCAGATGGTCGGCGGCGCGAATGACGTCGGGGTCATGCTCGACGACGAGGATGGTGTTGCCGAGGTCGCGCAGGTCCTTCATGATGCGGATGAGCTTGGCGGTGTCGCGGCTGTGTAGGCCGATGGAGGGCTCGTCCAGGACGTACAAGGCGCCCACGAGACGTGATCCCAGCGACGTGGCGAGCTGAATGCGTTGCGATTCGCCGCCGGACAGAGTGGAGCTGAGACGATCGAGGGTGAGGTATTCGAGACCTACCTGATGCAGGAAGTGGATGCGCTGGCGAACCTCTTCGAGGATCTTTCCGGCGATCTCGGTTTGTGCTGGTGACAGTTGCAGGTTGTCGAAGAACTGCTGGGCGTCGGTGATGGTGAGGGCGGAGGTCTCGCAGATGTTCTGGTTGTTAATGAGCACGGCGCGGGCTTCGGCGCGGAGGCGCTGGCCACGGCAGTCGGGGCAGAGAGCGTAGCCACGATACTTGGAGAGAAAGACGCGGACGTGCAGCTTGTACTTCTTGCGCTCGAGCGCGGCGAAGAAACCGCGGATGCCGGGAAAACTGCCGCTGCCTTCTTCGATGAAGCGCTGCTGCTCCGGCGTCAGGTCGTACCAGGGAATATCGGTGGGGATGTTGGCCGCTTTGGCGGCGCGCATCATCTCGCCGTGGTGGGGACGGTATTTGGTGGTGGTCCAGGGAGCGATGGCGCCTTGATTCAGAGTCCTCGATTTGTCGGGGATGATGAGGTTGGGATCAAAATCGATGGTGTTGCCGAAGCCCTGGCAGCGCGGGCAGGCGCCGTAGGGGTTGTTGAAGGAGAAGAGGCGTGGCTCCGGCTCGCGGTAGACGCGATGGCAGGTGGTGCACTCGAAGGCAGCAGAGAAGCGGAGATGCTGCGGCGCGGCGTTTTCCTCGCGGGGAAGGGTATGGAACTGGATCTCGCCGGACTCGCGATAACCGGTCTCGATGGCATCGACGATACGCGCGCGGACGTCGGGGCTGATGGCGAGGCGGTCTACAAGCACGAAGATGGCTTGCGCGAAATCGAGTTCGAGGAGCGATTCCGGCGTCGAGAATTCGACGATCTTTCCTGCCTGATAGAGACGGTTATATCCTCGGCGGCGGAGTTCGGTCAGACGGTCCTTGAGTGCGTCGGTGATGTTGATGGCTTTAGGAACCACGGCCGACTTTACGGATTTCTTTGCGCTGGCCTTCTTCGGTTTGGGAGCTTCCTCTTCTACTACGGTCGTAGCCTGCTGCATCGGTTCGATTTTCAGGTCGGCCCGGACGATGGGGAAGAGAGCGTAGGCGCGGGTGCCTTCGGGTATAGCGAGCAGGGAAGCGACTATCTCGTCGACGGTGTCGTGCTTGACGATGCCGCCGCAGTGCAGGCAGGTCACGGTTCCGCAGCGGGCGTAGAGAAGGCGGAGGTAGTCGTAGATCTCGGTCGCTGTTGCCACGGTGGAGCGGGGATTGCGAGTCTGATTTTTTTGCTTGATTGCGATGGCGGGGGCGAGGCCGTCCATGAAATCGACGTCAGGCTTTTCGATGCGCTCCAGAAACTGCCGCGCGTAAGCGGAGAGCGACTCGACATAGCGGCGCTGACCCTCGGCGTATACGGTGTCGAAGGCGAGTGACGATTTGCCGGAGCCGCTGACGCCGCTGACGACGGTGAGCGCGTTGTGCGGAATATCGACGTCGATGCCCTTGAGATTATGGGTGCGGGCGCCGCGAATTGTGATCTGGTCATTCATAAAAGGCAGGGAGTAGGGACTAGAGACTAGGAATCGGTTGGTTGGGGACGGAAGATTTCGATCAGCAGGAGACATGCGCCGATGACGATGCAGCTATCGGCGATGTTGAAGTCGGGCCAGTGGTAGTGGACGATGTGGACTTCGAGGAAATCGACGACGTGCGAGAAGCGAAGACGGTCGTAGAGATTACCGATGGCTCCGCCGAGGATAAGTGCGAGCGCGATGCCGGTGAGCGACAAGGTTCGGCCCACGCGCCAAAGCATGCCCAGCACGATGATGACCGCGACGATGGAAAATCCGATGAGGCTGTTACGCACGACGATGGGCGAGAGCGAGTCGGCGAAGAGCGAAAAAGCCGCTCCGGTATTGAGCACATGCGTCAGCCGGAAGACGCCGGGGATCACGCTGATCGCGTAACCGGGATTGATGTGGTGAACGACCCATTCCTTGCTCAGGCGATCGAGAGCGACGACGAGAACCGCAAGCAGGAGCAGGGGGGGTCGACTGTCCCGCGTGCCGCGCGTTGATGAAGGTGTAAGGGACATTTAAGCTTGCGCCTCCGACGGTTGGGCGGCGTAAGGGGCAAAGCTGATGGCTTCAAGCGCTTCGGCGCAGCGAAGGCAGACGGTGGGATAGCGTGAGTCGTTGGCTACATCTTCGGTGTAGCGCCAGCAGCGTTCGCACTTGGTGCCTGCGACTGGAATCGTGGCTGCGCTTAGAGCGGTAGCTTGCGGATCACTGCCAGCGTTGGCCGGAACTAAATCGACCTGAGAGACGTTGAAGAGTTCAGGCAGCGTTCGGGCATATGTTGTAAGCAACTCGTGAAGGGCCGTGTCTCCTGCGAGCAGTTGAACTCTTGCGTCAAGTCCCTTGCCGACTTTTCCAGCCTTGCGATCTACTTCAAGACTGGCGAGCACTTCTCCTCGCACGGAGAGCAACTGTGTCCAATCTTCCATGAGCTTCGTCGTATTCCCCGGAACAATGTCGGCAAGATCAGGAAACAGAGCCAGATGAACGCTGGCTTCACGTCCCTGAACTTTCGGCAGTAGTTGCCAGACCTCATCCGAAGTGAAGCTCAGGATCGGTGCGATCAGCCGCGTCAGCGCTTCGGCAATCCGCCACAGCGCGGTTTGCGCGCTGCGCCGGGCAGCGTGGTTGGGCGCGAAGGTATAGAGGCGGTCTTTCAACACATCCAGATAAAGCGCCGAAAGATCGGTGTTCACGAACTCGTTGAGCGCGTGATACGCACGGTGGAACTCGAAGTCGTCGTAGGCATCGCGAATCTTAGTGGTCAGTTCGGCGAGGCGGGCGAGGATGTACTGATCGAGCGGCTCCATCTGTGCGAACTCGACTTTGTTGGTTGCGGGGTCGAAGTCGTGCAGGTTGCCGAGCAGGAAGCGCAGCGTATTGCGCAGCTTGCGGTAGTTGTCGCTGACGCGCTGCATCAGGTTTTCGCTGGCGGCCACGTCCTCGCGGAAGTCGACAGAGGCGACCCATAGCCGGATGATCTCCCCGCCGAGGCGCTTGGCGATATCGACAGGATCGACGCCGTTGCCCAGTGATTTCGAGAACGCCCGGCCCTGCTCATCGAGCGTCCAGCCGGAGGTGGCGACCATCTTGTACGGTGCTTTGTCGCGCACGGCCACAGACGTCAGTAATGACGAGTGGAACCAGCCGCGGTGCTGGTCTCCGCCCTCGGTATAGAGGTCGGCGGGCCAGCGCAGCTCCGGCTCGATGTCGAGGACCGCGTGCCAGCTTGCGCCCGACTCGAACCACACGTCGAGAATGTCCATCTCCTTGCAGAACTCTTCGTTGCCGCAGGAGCACTTCGTTCCCTTGGGAAGAAGCGCGGCTACGTCGTGGATGTACCAGGCATCGGCGCCCTCTTTATGGAAGAGTTCGACGATGCGCTTGTTGACGGCCTTGTCGTTCAATGGCGTGTGGCATTTTTCGCAGAGGAAGACCGCGATGGGCACGCCCCAGATGCGCTGGCGCGAGATGCACCAGTCGGGCCGGGTGGCGATCATGTTGGAGATGCGCTCTTCGCCCCATGCCGGGTCCCAGACAACTTTTTTGATCTCGTCGAGCGCGCGCTGGCGGAAGGTTGTTTCTGCGCCTGCAGGAGTCAGCATCGGCGTCTCCATGCCGATGAACCATTGCTCTGTAGCGCGGACGATCACGGGGTTATGGCAGCGCCAACAGTGAGGATAGGAGTGCTCGAAGCTGGTCGCGCTGAGCAGAGCGCCGCGTTCCTTGAGCAGTTCGATCACTACAGGATTGGATTTGAAGACGGTCAGATCTTCGTAGGGGAGCCCCGGCTGTCCGCCATGCAGATCGGTGTGGCGCTGCTTTCCGGCGTTATCGACATACTGCACTTCGGGTAGGTCATAACGTTTGCCGGTATAAAAGTCGTCGACGCCGTGGGCGGGAGCGGTGTGGACTGCTCCGGTGCCTTGCTCGGCGGTGACATAGTCGGCGAGCACGCCCAGAACCTGTCGGTCGAGGAAGGGATGCTGGAAGGTGACGCGGTCGAGCACCGTGCCCTTGAAGCGTGCAATCTCGATTGCATCGGGTAGATTGCAGGCTACCTTGACTGCTTCGGCGAGAGCTTCAGCGACGAGATAGACCTTGCCATCGGGGTTTTCCAACGCGACATACTCCATCTCCGGGTTGAAGGCTACGGCGAGGGAGGCTGGCAGAGTCCATGGGGTCGTCGTCCAGATAATTGTGAAGACATTTTTTCCGGCCAGCCTGGCGTCGATGTCGGAGGGATCGCTGGTCAGCGCATAGCGGACGTAGACGCTGGGAGAGTTGTGCTGCTCGTACTCAACCTCGGCTTCGGCGAGCGCGGTTCGGTCGTGGATGCACCAATAGACTGGCTTGAGCCCTTTATAGACAAAGCCGTTCTCGAAGAACTCGTAGAAGGTCTCGGCGATGCTGGCCTCGTAGGGAAACGACATGGTGAGGTAAGGCTCGGCCCAGCGGCCAAAGACCCCGATACGCTCGAACTGGCTGCGCTGCAGGTCGACATATTTCTGGGCATAGGTGCGGCAGGCTTTGCGGACCGCAATTGGGTCCATCTCCAGCTTTTTGCGGCCAAGCTGCTCGTCGACCTTGATCTCGATGGGAAGGCCGTGGCAATCCCAGCCCGGCACGTAGGGCGCGTCGAAGCCGGCCATAGTCTTGGTCTTGACCACGAAGTCCTTGATGCACTTGTTCAGCGCGTGGCCAAGGTGGATCGCTCCATTGGCGTAAGGGGGGCCATCGTGGAGGATGTACTTCGGCGATCCGGCGCGAGCGGCGCGAATCTGGGCATAAAGGTCCTGCTGTTGCCAGGCGGCCAGGCGAATGGGCTCGTTGACCGGCAGGTTCGCCTTCATGGGGAAGGGGGTCTGCGGCAGGTTTAGTGTGGATTTCAACGGTTTCGCGGGTTGCTCTGGGTTCGGCTTTACATCGGATACTTCCGGCATTCGTTCCTCTTGATCGCTGATAGGCAAGGTGCAGTTTGCGCCAAACTCTTATTGTAGCCGGGTGTAGGGGGGCGCGTGGAATGACGGTTGGGATGCTCAAAGCGACATTAGCGACATTCCTCGGGGGAGCTGCGTCCAACCCAAGGCAAGCACAGCCAGGTGATTGTTTGTAAAATACTTCTGGAGCCAGGTGCCGCGCTGCTGTAGCGGAGATGAAACCGGCGGAAGACCGGGAACGTAGACAGGGTAGAAGAGTGGCGCGCGATTTTCGAGAAGGGCTGGCGGAACGGCTATGGCCGGGTTCTGCTGCCGAGGCGAAATAATTTGGCTGACATATCTATGATTCCGCAGAACGAAGATCCCCAGAACGAAGGCCCGGTGCTGCGTCCGGCGGAGGCTCCAGATTTAGGTGAAGAGACCGAAGGGTCCATGTGGGCCTCCTTGTTCTCGAACCTCCGGGACGCGTTCAGCACCAAGGAGGAAGCGCCGCTCCAGCTTGAGTCGAAGCCGGTGGAGACGGACCTCATCATCCAGGAAGAGGGTACCCTCGCGTCCTTGTGGAACAGCGTGCGGGATGTCTTCTTTCCGGTAAAGCTGCCGCCGCTGCAACTGGAATCGCAGCCCATTGCCGTCGTCGACCGCATGAAGGTGAAGCGGGACCCGACCTCCACCGCGATTGCGGTTATCTTGCATGGGGTTGTCATTCTCCTCGTCATTTTTTTGGTGGCCCAGAAGGTCAAGTTCGCTGCCCCGGTCAAAACGGTTCAGCTAACCGATGTTGACATTCCTCCCATGGCCCCCATGAAAGCGAAGGCGATGGGCGGCGGAGGCGGTCAGCGCGGTCCTACTCCGGTGACCAAGGGGACACCGCCGAAGTTTGCCGAGCAACAGATCGTTCCGCCCAAGGCACCGCCGCTGGAGCCACCAAAAATCAACATTCAGCCGACCATCGAAGTACAGCATGACGTGAAGATGGCCAGCAGCATCCCGCAGATCGGCGTCGCCAACTCGCCGCTGGTTGGGATGTCGATGGGCAATGGCCGGGGAACCGGGCTGGGTTCCGGGACTGGCTCGGGGTTAGGGCCGGGTTCGGGCGGAAATACCGGCGGCGGTCCGCGACGGATTGGCGGCGGCGTCTCTGCGCCGGTGCTGATCTTCTCGGTCGAGCCTGAGTTTTCCGAAGAGGCCCGCAAGGCCAAGGTCGCCGGAAATGTTTTGGTCAACCTCTGGGTCGATACCAACGGACTTCCCAGCCACGTGCATGTGATTCGCGGCGTCGGCATGGGCCTGGACGAGAAGGCAGTCGAGGCAGTCAAGCAATACAAGTTCAGACCTGCGATGGAGGGTGGCAAGCCGGTGCTGGTCGAATTGAACGTAGAGGTGAACTTCCAGATCTTCTAAGATCGTGTACCGCACGGTTGCCATTAAGCTTGCAAGCTTGAGAATACGTTTTCTTGTACCATTGATCGAATTGGACGCAGAGGACACTACGCATGTTCGAATTGAAGTCTCTGGAGATTTGGTTTGTTACCGGCAGCCAGCACCTCTATGGGCAGGAGACTCTGGCCCAGGTTGCTGCGCACTCGCAGAAGATCGCGGGCTCACTCAACAGCGAAGCGGCAATTCCGGTTCAGGTTATCTTCAAGCCGGTTCTGACCACGCCTGACCAGATCCGCGACCTCTGCCGCCGCGCCAACAACACGGAGAACTGCATCGGTCTGGTGCTCTGGATGCACACCTTCTCGCCCGCGAAGATGTGGATCGCGGGATTGAGCACGTTAGCGAAGCCGTTTTTACATCTCCACACCCAGTTCAACCGCGACCTGCCGTGGTCGACCATCGACATGGATTTTATGAACCTTAATCAGTCGGCGCACGGCGACCGCGAGTTTGGGTTCATCACTGCACGGCTGCGTCTGGCGCGCAAGGTCGTCGTCGGCTTCTGGCAGGATTCTGAGACGGTTAGTGAGATCGCCGCGTGGACCCGCGCCGCTGCTGGCTGGCACGAATCGCAGAACCTGAAGGTCGCCCGCTTCGGCGACAACATGCGTGAGGTCGCCGTAACCGATGGAGACAAGGTGGCCGCACAGGCTACGCTGGGCTACTCCGTCAATGGGTATGGAGTCGGCGACTTAGTTGACCGCATCAATCAGTTCACCGATGCCGAGGTTGACAAACTCGTGCTCGAATATCGCGACGCCTACTCGATTGCTAAGCAGCATGACCGGCCAGAGGCGCTTCGGGTTGCGGCGAAGATCGAGCTTGGGCTGCGCGCCTTTTTGATAGAGGGCGGCTTTGGCGCATTTACCGATACTTTTGAAGATTTGCATGGTCTTGGACAGTTGCCCGGAATCGCTGTGCAACGGTTGATGGCCGAGGGCTTCGGCTTTGGCGGCGAAGGGGACTGGAAGACGGCGGCGCTCGTCCGCACCATGAAGGTCATGGCTCATGGACTGCCCGGAGGTACCTCCTTCATGGAGGACTATACCTACGACTTCAATGGAACCCCGAAGATACTGGGATCGCACATGCTGGAGATCTGCCCGTCGATTGCGGCGGCCAAGCCGTCTCTGGAGGTGCATCCGCTGGGCATTGGCGGCAAGGCTGATCCGGTGAGGTTGGTCTTCACGGCACCCAGCGGAGCCGCCATCGTCGCTTCGCTCGTCGATATGGGAAATCGTTTCCGCATGATCGTCAATCAGATTGAGGTCATCCAGCCGGAGCGGGCACTACCGAGGCTGCCGGTCGCCCGCGCGGTGTGGCTGCCGGAGCCGAGCCTGAAGGTCGCGGCGGCAGCGTGGATCTATGCCGGCGGCGCGCATCACACATCCTTCAGCCAAGCACTGACAATGGAGCATCTCGAAGACTTCGCGGAGATTGCGGGCATCGAACTGATCCGCATCGACAGCGAAACCCGTATCCATGAACTACGGCGCGAGCTTCGTTGGTCCGACGCGGCCTACTCGTTGCGGTAGCTAGAGCGCTTCTCCTGTAGGTGTACCCGAAGCGGAAGTCTGGACGCCGTTTTTTCCCAAGAAAAACGGCACTTCGATCCACTATCCAGTGCCCAGTAACAGGAGAACCGCTCTAAAAGCTGTAGCCGACACCGAAAGACGCAACCGGAATGAACGAGGCGTAGCTCAGGTTATTGTTGTTGCGGCGAATGAAGGCAGCGAGGTCGCGCTGGAAGCCTGTGTCTTCCTGTACTGGCTGGCAGCCCAGAGGCTCCGGCTCCGACGGATCGCAGGCGCTTCCGGTGAAATCGACCTTCAGCGTCGGCTGGCCGACGTAGTAGAAACCCACCTCGACGGGGAAGCTGAAGTGCTTGCCGCTGCGGGGAATGATGTTGCCGTAGCCGATGGTCAGCCCGGGCGACGTCTTCTTGATGCCTATCGAGGCGCTGCCATGCAGCGGATCGGCGTGGCTGCTGACGTACTCGCCGCTATCGAGCGAGATCGTCTGCCCTGGAGGAACGATTACCGTGGCACGTACTCCGGTCTGGTTGAGGAAGACGAGCAGCGGGCTGACGTGGAAACCATTGTGGAAGGGAAACCAATCGAGCGATGCCTTGCCGCCGCCGAGGCGCAGAGAGGCGTTGACATCGGCGCCTTCCTCCTGAAACGAACTGGTGTAACCGAAGAACCGTCCGCCGAGCCGCAGGTTGAAGTGCGATGCGAGTCTCACCGCCAGGTCGGCACCGATGCCGTTGATTCCAACTTGCGCTGCGACTCCGAAGCGGTCGGGCGTTCGCGTCGGGACGGCTCCTGAGCGGGGCGACGCGGCTGGGCGTTGAACTGCCGCTGTCTCGTTGACATCGGCGCTAGAACTTGACGATGGGACTGAGAAAGCGAACTCCTGCGACGTGGGGAGGAGCGCTGCCGGAGATTGGGCATGCATTGGAACCGCGAGGATCGGAAGGGTAAGGAACGCCGCAAGGGGCAGGGCGATGTAGTGGAAACATTTCATAGGGGCCGGGTTACTCCTGAATCATGAAGATGAATGTGACGATGGTTTGCGCGAGGGCCATCCGTCTAAGGGGAGAATTGAAGCAAGCCGTCCAAAGAATCTATCAAGTGCGCCGAGGGTCTGTCTGAAACTTCAGCCTGACGCAAACACCGCGCTCTTTCCGAAAGCTATGTGGACAGCCTAGCCGTTATTGGCTCGTAAGCCTATGGCTATAATGGGTTACATCCTTTCCGCTCGTTCAAGAGATATGAAGGGTCGTTGGTTTGGCCCTCTGGCCGGAGAAAGAAACTCCGGACTCATTCGGGTTATCCTGGATTTTCTGCATAAGGAGCACAGCACGACTATGGCAAAACTAACGATCGTCTTTGGCATTCTGCTCATCATTATTGGCGTGACCGGCTACGTTGCTACCGGAAGCGAGCATCCCACGGCTCTCATTCCTGCTGGTGCGGGGATTCTCTTCGCGATCTTTGGAGCGCTAGCCAGTACGGAAAATCCAAAGAAACGCATGTTGTGGATGCACGTCTCGGTCACTGTAGCGCTGCTTCTGTTCCTCAGCCTCATCCGGGCCGATATCGATGTGATCCGTCTCAGCCGGGGCGCTTACTTCGAATATCCTGCCGCTGTAATCGAAAAATCTGCGACATCGCTATTCAGTCTGCTGTATGTGCTGTTCTGCGTTCGGTCTTTTATTGCTGCACGGCGGCAAAGAACCCTGAATCCCGCTGGCTAGGCCGACCATCTAAAGAGCGTAAACTCTAGCCAGTCTATGTCTTCTTTCGGTCCATCCAAATACGGCGGCGGCATGAAATCAGTGGATCGACCGTCTCGTGGTGTGGGACGGGCTACCGCAGCCGACCTGAGCGCATCGCGTCCTAAGCCGACGTTGAAGAAGGTGCTTCCCGAGGTATGGGAACTCATCAAGCCGCGTCGTGTGCTGCTTGGCGGCAGCTTCCTGTTGATGATCGTCAACAGGTCCAGCGGCCTTATTCTGCCTGCCTCGACCAAGTACCTCATCGACAATGTCATGGGCAAGCATCAGCTCAACCTGCTGCCTACTATCGTCGGCGTCGTGGTTCTGGCCACGATCATTCAGGGCATCACCTCTTACACGCTGACACAGCTTCTATCCAAAGAAGGCCAGCGGCTCATCGCCGAGCTGCGGATGAAGGTGCAGGCGCATATCGGCCGTCTGCCGGTGGCGTTCTACGACGAGAACCGGACCGGAACCCTGGTTGCCCGCATCATGACCGATGTGGAAGGCGTTCGCAACCTCATCGGAACCGGCGTTATCGACTTCTTCGGCGGCGTGCTGACTGCGCTCTTCGCCTTCGGCTTCCTTATTCATCTCAGCGTTGAGATGACGTTGATCACGTTTGTCATCCTGGTGATCTTCGGTCTGATCCTGCAACGCGCCTTCAAGGTCATTCGACCGATCTTCCGTGAGCGCTCGAAGATCAACGCCGAGGTCACTGGACGTCTCACCGAGTCGCTTGGCGGCGTGCGCGTCGTCAAGGGCTATCACGCCGAGGCGAGCGAGGCCAGCGTCTTCGCAGCCGGAGCCAATCGGCTGCTGCAAAACGTTATTTCATCGCTCACCGCGCAGTCGCTAATGGCGCTGGCGTCCACTGCCGTTTTGGGAGTGGTTGGTGCGCTGGTGATGTATCTGGGCGCGCATCAGGTTGTTGCAGGACAGCTTACGACTGGCGGTTATGTCACCTATGTCATGTTCCTCGCGTTCATGATCGCGCCGATCGTTCAACTGGTCTCGATTGGGACGCAGCTTACCGAGGCTGTCGCCGGACTCGACCGCACCAACGAAATTCTTGCCGAGCCGCAGGAGGACTCCGAGCCTGCGCGGGCGCATAACCTGGGCACCATCAATGGCGACGTCACCTTTCAGAACGTCACCTTCGCCTACGAGCCGGGCAAGCCGGTGCTGCACGGCATCAGCTTCGATTCGAAGCCGGGTACGGTGACCGCGCTGGTCGGATCGTCCGGCTCGGGGAAGTCAACGATCATTTCGCTGATCTGCGGTTTTCATAACGCAACCACGGGGCAGATTCTGATCGATGACATCGATCTCTCCACCATCCGGCTCAGCAGTTATCGACAGCAGCTCGGCGTTGTATTGCAGGAGACTTTCCTGTTCGACGGCACGATCCGCGAAAACATTCTCTTTAGCCGCCCCGGCGCGACCGAGGAGCAACTGATGGAAGCCTGCCGCATTGCGCGGGTGGACGAGTTCGCGGAACGGTTTCCGGAGCAGTACGACACCATCGTCGGCGAACGCGGCGTGAAGCTGTCAGGCGGGCAACGGCAGCGGCTTTCGATTGCGCGTGCCATCCTTGCCGATCCCCGTATCCTGATTCTGGACGAGGCGACCAGTTCGCTCGACTCGGAGTCGGAGGCCATGATTCAGAACGGCCTCAACTTCCTGATGCAGGGGCGGACGACCTTTGTGATCGCTCACCGGCTTTCGACCATTCGCCGCGCCGACCAGATCCTTGTGGTCGAGCAGGGGTTGATCGTCGAGCGGGGCACCCATGAGGAGCTTTACCATATGGGTGGGCGCTACTACGACCTCTACACGAGGCAGCATGGGCTTGAGACGAATCTCTTCCTCGCTCCGGGTGAGGGCGACTCGGTGGACGAAACGGCGACTGCCAAAGCCTGATGATGGAGTACCCCTCCCCTTGGGGTACTTTTTTGTAAAGTACTTATAATCAAGACTTTGCACAGGGATAAAAAACGCAAAGTATTCATTCCAGATACTTTACAGGTAAAGTATTCTTTGTAGACGAGTTAGACCTATCCTTGCGGGTAGGTCTTCAGTTTGTTGCTACCTTGTTTCCAGTATAGCGAATGGAGCAGAACTAACTTGCCACCGCTATTGTGTTTGTTTTGTTTGAGTTAAGCGGTTTGAAGGCTTGACAGGCGATTTTGCTGTGGTTTTCGGGGCTGGCGGGCTAAAGACAAAGTGCAAAACGGGCGGTCGATGGGTTTACATCCCACCCATCGCAAAATGCGCGATGGATGGGGCACCCGGGGATTTGTGGCGGGGTAGTTTTGTTCGCAATCTGCTCAACCTTCCACTCCGAGTTGCGTGAGGAGAAAGGCGTAGTCGAAGGCGATCTCTTTCAGGTAGTCGTAGCGGCCGGAGGCGCCGCCGTGACCGGCGTCCATGTTGATGTGGAGAAGCAGGGGAGTGTCGTTCGTCTTCAGGGTGCGTAGGCGGGCGACGTACTTTGCCGGTTCCCAGTACATGACCTGCGAGTCGTTGAGGCTGGTCTTGACCAGCATCGCGGGATAGGCTGCGGCCTTGAGATTGTCGTAGGGAGAGTAGGAGCGCATGTAGGCGAAGGCCTCGGGCTCGTTGGGATTGCCCCATTCCTCGTACTCGGCGACGGTGAGCGGCAGGCTGGCGTCGAGCATGGTGTTCATCACATCGACGAAGGGGACGTGCGAGAGGACGACGCGGAAGAGGTCGGGGCGCTGGTTGACGACGGCTCCCATGAGCAGGCCACCGGCGCTGCCGCCTTCGATGGCGACGCGGTTCTTGGCTCCGTAGCCTTGGGCGACGAGTTGCTCGGTCGCGGCGATGAAGTCGGAGAAGGTGTTGCGCTTGACCATCATCTTGCCGGCATCGTGCCATGGGTCGCCCATCTCGCCGCCGCCGCGAATGTGGGCGTAGGCGATCACCACTCCGCGATCGAGCAGCGACAGGCGCGCGGGGCTGAACCCGATGGGGAGAGGATAGCCGTAGGAGCCGTATCCATAGATATAGAGCGGGCTGGTACCGTTGCGGTCGAAGGAGTCGCGGCGGTAGACGAGCGAGACCGGGACGCGGACTCCATCTTCGGCGTCGATCCAGACGCGCTCGGAGGCATAGCGGGTGGAATCGAAGCCGCCGGGAACCTCCTGCTGCTTGAGCAGGATAGAAGTGCCGGTCGCTACGGTGTAGTCGTAGACCGAGGCGGGCGAGACCAGTGACTGGTAGCTGTAACGGAAGGCTGCGGTGACGAACTCGCGATTGACGTGAGACTGGGCGGTGTAGACAGGCTCGGGGAAGCTGATCTTTGCGGATGGGCCTGGTTTGCTATCGTCTGCGAAGCGAATGA
Organism: Terriglobales bacterium; assembly: GCA_041691575.1. Lineage (GTDB taxonomy): Bacteria > Acidobacteriota > Terriglobia > Terriglobales > Acidobacteriaceae > Edaphobacter. Next base: position 47,098 of record JBEPUJ010000009.1, on the reverse strand, counting down.
TCTCGATTGTGGTGAGACCAAGCTCTCGCCGCGAACTTACACAGAATGAGTCGAATACATCGAAATCTTCAAGCGGGGCCTGCTTGTCTTCGGGAAGCAGTTCTGTCCATGCTTCTCGACCGCCGCCGTCGACCGGGACTGTAACCACTCTGAAGTTTTTGCCGGTGTCGTTGGTGCGGATGTAGAAGAGTCCGTTGCGGTGATCGACGTAATACTCCTGCTCGTCGAGCCGGGGAGCGATGACGAGAAAGACTCCGCCGGGAGTGTCGGCGGGCAGGTAGCTGCACTCGTTGGTGGTGTGGCTGCCAGCTTCCATCAGGAGATACTTGCCGTCGCGGGTCTTGCCGACGCCGAGGTTGAAGCGCTCGTCTCTTTCTTCGCAGAGGAGGGCGTCCTCTGCGACGGGGTCGCCGATGCGATGGCGGAAGAGCTTGTCGTGCCGCTTGGTCACCTCATCTTCGGTGGTGTAGAAGAGCGTGTGCGAATCGGCGGTCCAGGCGAGCGAGCCGACGCGCTCGGCGGTGTCGGCAAGGTCGGAGCCGGTCTCGAGGTTGCGGAGGTGCAGGGTGTACTGGCGAAAACCGGTGTTGTCGGTGGAGTAGGCGAGGGTGTTGCCGTCGGGGCTGACGCTCATGGCGCCTACGGACATGAAGGGCTGGCCTTCTGCCAGCTTGTTGACGTCGAGCAGAATCTCTTCGGGCTGTGCGGCGTCGAAGGTTGCGGCAGAGGCGAGCTTGCGACAGTGGATGGGATACTGGCTGCCTTCGAGGGTGCGGGTGTAATAAAACCAGCCGTGATCGCGGTAGGGAACTGACTCGTCGGTCTCCTTGATGTGGGTGAGCATCTCGGCGTAGAGCTTCGCCTGCAACTCTGTGGTGGACGCCATGACGGAGAGCGTATATTGGTTTTCCGCTTGGAGATGAGCGGTTACTTCGGGTGAGTCCTTGTCTCTTATCCAGCGGTAATTATCTTCAAGCGTATGGCCGTGCAGTGTTGTAGGCGTAGGTTCCGGGCGGGCGGTTGGCGGCGTGATGTTGCTTTGCGTCATTCAATAACTCCAGCCGACAGGATACAGTGTTAGACCAAGTTCAGAGAGGCAACCCCAACCCGTTGCGAGACACCAAACCAGAAGGAACAAGGCGACGCATCAACGGACGCATCAATGGACACATCAACGATCGATCGATAACTTTCCCGGAGGCTAGAGGCAATGAACTTCAATCCAATACGAAAGATGGTGGTCGGCGCAGTTACGATGCTCTGTCCAGTCGCGCTTTTTGCCCAGGCAGAGCCGGGGAGCCAGCCGGAGCTTACGGCGCAGTCCAGCCGATTCCGGCAGGGACAGCAGGTACCGTCCAATCAGCCACAGCCGGGGCTGGGCCAGCAGACCGCAATGCCTTCCATGCAGGAGTCGGTCGGCAATACCGGTGACAGTACCCAGGTGATGAAGGACAAGATGTTTCTTCGCCAGGCAGCGGAGGATGGCCTCGCCGAAGTTCAGTTGGGACAGCTCGCGGCGCAGAAGGGTGGCAGCAACGACGTGAAAGCCTTCGGTCAAAAGATGGTCGATGACCACACTGCGCTTAACAAAGAGATCGAGGAGGTTGCGGATTCTGCGGGAGTGATGCTGCCCAAGCGCATGAACAAGGACAGCCAGGCCGAGTATGACAAGCTCAAGGGGCTGTCCGGCGATGAGTTCGATACCGAGTACCTGACCTATATGGTGAAGGGTCACCATCAGGACCTGCGGGAGTTTCGAATGGAGTCGGCCACAACGCAGAATCAGGCTCTGAGAGATGCAGTGATCAGGGCGCAAAGAATCATCCATGGACACATGGTGATGGTGGGAGAACTGGCGAAGAACAAGGGGATTGAGGTTCCAGGTCGTCGCCGCGATAAACCGGGTCCGCCGCCGGAGCAGTAACGCAGGTTCAGAGCCTTTTCGCAGTTGATATAGGGGTTTGGCGCTGCAATGGAAGGCTTAATACAGGGATCTCTCCACTGCGCAGCGGACGATAGAGCCGTCCGCTGCTCCGGTCGAGATGACGTGCTGCTTACCTCATGGAAAACAGGAAAGATACTCAGGATTTCGGCGGGCCGCAGGGCGTAGAATGTCCTTCAATGAAGCCCATTTTTCGATGGCTGGCAATCCTTCTTCTGGTTCTTTCGCCAGCCGCAGTTCTAACCGCAGAGACGGTCGATTCGTTACCGGCTCCAACGGGCTACGTCAATGATTTTGCAGGCGTTTTATCTCCGGAGACGGTGCGGGGGGTAGACGATCTCTGCGCTGCTGTCGATCGCCAGGCCCATGCCCAGATTGCTGTCGTTACGATCAAGACGCTTGAGGGCGACCAGTCGATAGAAGAGTTCGCTACCGCGCTGGAGGAAAAATGGAAGGTCGGCGCGAAGGGGACGGATCGCGGCGTCCTAATGCTGCTGGTGATGAACCCCAGGCGCGGCCGTATCGAGGTGGGCTACGGGCTGGAGGGCATCCTCAACGACGCCAAGGTGGGGGATATAGGCCGCTCCATGGTGCCCGCCGCGCAGCAGGGCGATTACAACCGCGCGGTGCCGTTGGGGGTGGGTCAGATTGCGCGGGTCATTGCGACGGATGCGGGCGTCACGCTCACGCGTCCCGGGGGGCAGTATGGGCGGCAACCGCAGCAGGCGCCTGTTCAACTGAGCCTGTGGCAGGTGATTCTGGCTGGCGGCGCGATCCTGTTCGTGCTGTTCATCCTGGTTAGAACCGGAAACGTAGGGCTGATCTTTTTCCTGCTGGGAAGCCTGATGGGCGGCGGCAGGGGCGGACGCGGCGGAAGAGGCGGCGACGGCGATGGAGGCGGCGGCTTCGGGGGCTTTGGCGGCGGGAGTTCCGGCGGCGGGGGTGCAAGCGGAGACTTTTGAGAATTTGGGAATACGAATGTAGACCAAGCGTAGATGCAGGAGAAGGGCAGCGTCGTTCGGGAGTAATTGAGCACCGCCGGATATAATCTGCCGTGAAGAACATCGAAACTACACGAATGAAATCGAGGGATGAATGAAACCTTTATGGGGTGTGCTTGGCGTAGTGGGTATTCTTGTTCTCGTAGTGCTGTTTGGTTTTGGCAGCTATGTGAGCACGAAGAATACTTTGGTGCAAAAGAACGAGGCCATCAATCAGTCCTATTCGCAGGTAAACGTGGTACAGCAGCGCCGCCTCGACCTGATTCCCAACCTGGTCGCTTCGGTGAAGGGTTACGTCAGCGAAGAGTCCACGGTTTTGACCAACATCGCGAATGCGCGTGCGGCCATCACCAGCGCGCCTGATCGGGCGAGCAGCATTGCGGCAAACTCCAAGCTCGATGTGGCGTTGGGGCCGTTCTTCCGCTTGCAGGAGCAGTATCCCAACCTGAAGGGCAGTGAGCAGTTCACGCGGCTGACGGATGAGCTGGCGGGAACGGAAAACCGGATTGCGGTCGAGCGCAGCCGCTACAACAAGACGCTGGAAGATTACAACGTCTATGTTCGCCAGTTCCCGAACAGCATCTGGGCGGGTATGGCCGGCTTCCATTACCGGGATGAATATTTCAAGGGCAACCCGGAAAATGGCGCGGCTCCGAAGGTTGATTTTTCGAAGTAGGGTTTGCGGCAAAGGAAAAGGCCGTCGCTGAGGCGACGGCCTTTCTGTCGAAGGAAATTTATTTGGTGAACGAGGAGATTGCGGATGCTTCATCGTCCTTGACGTCGAAGACGGTGTAGAGCTTGGTGATCTGCAGAAGATCGTGGACCTTTTTGGTGAGATTGAGCAGCTTCAGTTCTCCGCCGCTGTTTTTCACCGTCGTAAAGGCACTGACCAACTCGCCGATTCCAGAGCTGTCGATGTAATTGATCTCGCCCAGGTTCAGTAGAATCTTGTTCGATCCTTTTGCCAGGACATCGCGCACGGCGTCGCGAATGGTCACGCTGCCTTCGCCGAGTGTGATTCGGCCGCTGAGATCGAGAATTGTAACGCCGTCCACTTGGCGAGTCTGTACTTTCATGCTCATGAGTATTCGTCTCCTTAGTTCCCCGGCTGTGCGGGTTGGCGATGCTTTATTAGTGTCAGTTCCGTGCCGGGATGTAGCTGGCGAAAGTGTACCTCATCCATGAAGGCCCTGATAAGAAAGATGCCGCGGCCGGAGCCGCGAAGGATATTTTCCGGAGCCAGCGGGTCCGGAATGCTGTCCGGGTTGAGCCCGGGGCCCTGGTCGGAGACGCGGATAATGAGCGCGTCCGAGGTGGTTTCAAAAGAAGCGATCATGTGCTTGGTGGGGTCGTAGGCGTTTCCGTGGAGAACGGCATTGACGGCGGCTTCGCGCACGGCCATCGCGACGTGGGTCACGGTATCTTCGTCGAAGCCGGCGCGCTGCGCTGCCTGCTCGGCGGTCAACTCGACTTTGTTGACGCTCTCGAGCGATGAGTCAAGCGTAAAGCTGACGCGGCTTGTCGTTGAATCGGCCAATGCTGTCCTTGCTGAACCCGCGCGCCTGTCGTCAACTGTGGACGAAAGCAATGATGGCAGTTTGCTTGTGGATTCTCCGAATGTCAAGGTTGCCCGGCTTATCTTCTTTTCCAAAACCTTCTCCATCCCTGTGTCCCTGCGAGCGGCGAATCGGTGCCGGATCGCAATACAGACCCTTCAGGTGAGCTACCATGTGGGTAAGAGGAGTATACGGACGCGACACAACATAAATCTGCTCCGGAACGTAAATTTATTGGATGCAGATTGCCGGTTTCGCGTCGTAAAGCTGTAAGGAAGGTCTGATTAAGTCTCCGAAGATTCCCTCAGCGGCTAAAGTCGCATTACGGGCAAGTCACTTACGGCACGGCTGAAACCGTGCCCTTAACAGAGCCGGACTTAATCAGAGGCTCCCTAATTCTGCACGACCGGGCGAGTTAATGTCTGGCGTAGCCGTAGTGGCGATTGCCTATGACGAAGCTGAATCAACGGACGAGTGTCTCCGCCTTGATGGGGACAAGGGTCATGGACGCGCAAGGCTCGGTCTTTGGCCAGGTGCACGAGTTCGTCGTGGCTCCGGGCATCGATACGGTTCACGTTCAGGGACTTGTTCTCAGGTTGGCAGGTGCGGGGCGCGGTGAGCCGCCGTCGCTGGTTTCCGTCGCGGATCTGAGACTTGCAGTGCGCAATGAATTGCACATGCGCGAAGGTGCTGCTCCAGTCATTCTGCCCTCTGATGAGAATCATCTGATGCTGGAGCGCGACCTGCTTGACCAGCAGATTATCGATGTTCATGGGCACAAGGTTGTTCGCGTCAATGATGTGAACCTGGTGTGGGAACAGGCGGAGGAGGGAAGACGCGACCTATCGTTGCGCATTGCAGAGGTCGAGGTGGGGATGCGCGGTGCGGTTCGCCGCCTTCTGAAAGGGCTGCACTCGACGACTGCCGACCGCATCGCATCACGATTTAGTCCAAGCCTCATTCCGTGGGATTTCGTCGATCTGATCGACCGCGATCCGGCCCGCCGCGTGAAGCTCAAGATCGAGCAGAATCGCCTCTCGCTGATGCACCCCTCCGATATTGCGGACATCCTCGAAGAACTCGCGCCTGCGGAGCGGCAGGCGCTGTTCACCAGCCTCAACGAGGAGATTGCAGCCGAGGCGCTCGAAGAGGTCAAGCCGAAGATGCAGCAGGCGCTGATCGAGTCGCTCGACTCCGGACAGATCGCCGATATTGTCGAAGAGATGGACCCCGGTGCGGCGGCCGATCTGCTCTCCGAGCTTTCCGACGAAAAATCCGAAGCGATCCTCGAAGAGATGGAGCCGGAGGAGCGGCAGGAGGTCGAGGAGCTGCTCGAATTCTCCGGGAACTCCGCCGCCGGGCGCATGACCACCGACTATATCGCGCTGCCATCGACCGCCGTTCTGGCGCAGGCGATCGAGGCGCTCCGCGAGTTTGAAGGCGACATCGAGATCATCACCGACATCTACCTGCTCGACGGCGAAGGCAGGATCGAGAGCCTTATCTCCCTGGTTCAGCTATTGCTGGCAGCGCCGGAGACTCCGCTCGCCAGTCTGCCTCACAGCCATGTTGTCACCTGCGACATCGACGCCAATGGGCGCAAGGTCGCCGAACTCTTCGACAAGTACAATCTGCGCGCCCTGCCTGTGCTCGACCGCGAACAACGGCTGGTGGGAGTCGTCCACGCCGAACAGGTGATAGCGCTGCTTCGCGCAAATCTCTAAACTTGAACGAGATCACGATAAGGGAACTCTGCTTTTCATGAAGATTCTTTACGCCGCTGGCCTCTCGCCCAACGACTCCTCGCTCTATCGCCTGTGGGCGCTGGAGCGGCTTGGCCACCAGGTCATCCCGTTCAACGCTTACGACTATGTGCCGCGCAATTCCCTGATACGAAAGATCACCTATCGCATTGCAACCGGACCGACAGTCGACCGGCTCAATCGTGATCTTCTGCGGATGGCTGCGGAGGAAAAACCTGATCTTCTGTGGACGGACAAGCTGCTCTGGATGCGCCCGAAGACGCTGGACCGGATACGGGCGATGGGCATTGTCACAGTCAGTTACATGATCGACAATCCCTTCGGTCCGCGCCAGGATCCCGGCTGGCGGCTCTACATGAAGGACATTCCGCACTACGATCTCCATGTCGTGCAGCGGGACAAAAACATCCTCGACTATCGCCAGCGCGGCGCTCGCGATGTGATCAAGATTCAGACTGCCTATGAGCCCACCATCCACTTTCCGCCGCCCGTTGGATGGAGCGACAAGGACCGCGACCGCGGTGTCTCCTTCATCGGAACCCCCTACGATCAACGCGCCGAATTTCTCACACGGCTCTGGAAAGAGTTCGGGCTTCCGGTCACCGTCTCCGGCGGCCTAGTCTGGAAGCCGGCGCTGGGAGAGGAGGCAGTTGCCGCCATCTATCGCGGACATGGAGAGCTGTTCTGCGACGAGTACCGCGAAGGCATCTGGAAGTCTCAAATTAACCTGAGCTTTATCACCCACTCCAATCAGGACGAGTTTGTCCATAAGAGCTTCGAGATTGCGGGGTGCGGCGGCTTCCTTCTCGCTGAACGCTCGGAGGGGCACATGCAGCGCTTTCGTGAAGATGAGGAGGCGGTCTTTTTCTCGACCATCGAGGAGTGTGTCGAAAAGATCCGCCGCTACCTTCCTGACGAAGCCGCGCGTGAACGTATTGCAGCGGCTGGTCATGCGCGGGCCGTGCGCGATGGATATCACAACGATCGCCAAGTGGGGCTCATCGTCGAACGCGCCCGACAGATCCTTGAGAAGTCATCTGTAACTACGGCAGGCCGTTCATGATTCGCGATCTACAGCAAGTCCAGCCTGATGCCGCTCAGGTGGCTGATGTCTGCATCGTCGGCGCCGGGGCTGCCGGCATTGTGCTTGCAGTCGATCTGGCGCGCCGGGGGAAGAGCGTTCTTCTGATCGAAGGCGGTGGCGGCAAAATCGAGGAGCCTTCGCAGGAGCCCTATGCCAGCGAGCTTGCGGGCCTTCCGCATCGCGGCATTCACACTGGACGTTTCCGCGCGAAGGGCGGCACGACGAATAAATGGGGCGGGCAGATTCTTGAACTCGACGCGCTGGATTTCGAACAGCGTCCGGGGATCGACGCCAGCGGCTGGCCGTTTCCGAAGAGTGAGCTGACGCCCTACTATGAACGCGCCCTTGAGTTCGAGGGATTAGCTCAAGTCACTCGCCGGGACGACGCGGTCTGGCGCGAGATCGGCGAGACGCTGCCCACCTTCCCTGACCTTGAACCTTACTTCTCGCGCTGGTGTCCGGAGCCCAACTTTGCCCTGCTGCACCGACAGACCATCGAAGAACATCCGGGCGTCACTCTCTGGCTGTATGCCAACGCTGTGGAGCCGCTGCTCGAAGGCGAAACGATGCGCGGCCTTCGCTGCCGGACGCTGTCGGGCGTCGAGGCGGTCTTTCGCGCCAACCAGTTTGTCTTCTGTCTCGGAGGGATCGAAAGCTCACGCTTCTTTCTCCAGCCAAGACCCTCTGGCCTTCCGTGGAACGGCTCCGGATTGCTGGGCAAACACTTTCAGGATCACATCGACTGCAATGCGGCCACCGTCGAGCCGCTCGACGCCGGGCGCTTTCATCAACTCTTCGACAATGTCTTCAGCCGCGGCTTCAAGTACCATCCAAAACTGCGCCTCGCCGCCTCCGAACAAGCTGCGTACAGAACTCTGAATGTTGCCGCCACTATGGCTTTCGTCAGCGACACGGATGCGACTCTCGGGCAATTGAAGGCGACTGCCAAAAATCTTCTCCGGGGACGCCTCGGCGAGGTTGGCGCGGCAGACTTGAGCTTTGCTGCTCGCCACCTTCCGCTGATCACCCGGCAGGCGCTGCGCTACAAGTTTCAAAAACGCGCCTACAACCCGCCCGACTCCCGCATCTTCCTGCGTGTCCACTGCGAGCAGGAGCCGACTTCACAGAGCAGCATCACGCTGGCAGAGAGCCGCGATTCCCTTGGCCTGCTGCGCACTCGGCTCGACTGGCAGATCTCCGAACGCGAGCTAGCCACCATACGGCAGTACGTTCAGGTGGCGGCAAAGTCTCTCGCCGGTGTAGCGCGCATCCGTCCCGACGAGGACCTTCTCTCCGGCAGCGCGGACTTCCTCGCCCGCTGCGACGACAGCAATCACCACATGGGCGGCATGTGCATGTCCGCCTCGCCTGCAAACGGCGTGGTTGACACCAACCTCCGGCTCCACGGCATAAGCAACTCTTACGTGTGCAGCAGCGCGGTGTTTCCGACGTCGGGTTTCTCGAACCCAACCCACACCCTTCTCGCGCTCGCCGTCAGACTTGGGGAACATTTGGGTTAGCCTGATACAGGGCATTTCGCCGGAGGCATAATGGACAAGATCGCACTGGGAAGTACCGGCCGCCAGACTACACGCCTCGGCTTCGGCGGCTCCTCCCTGATGGGAGCGATGGGCCGCCGCGACTCTCTCGCCATGCTGGAATGCGCATTTGCGGCCGGCATTCGGCACTTCGACGTCGCTCCCATGTATGGCTACGGTGAGGCGGAGAGTTGTCTGGGCGAGTTCATGCAGCGGCACTCCGGCGAGATCACGGTCACAACCAAATACGGCATCCCGCCGCCGAAAAAGTCATCGCTCATGGGAGCCGCGCGCGCCGTTGTTGGCCCGGTGCTCAAACAACTGCCCGGCCTCAAGCAGAAGCTCGCAGGTGTAGCTCGTACGGCGACTCGGACTGACGAAAAGGCGTCTTTCACGGCTGCACAGGCGAAGGCTTCGCTCGAGCGCAGCCTTGCTGCTCTGCGCACGAGCCATATCGATGTCTGGTTGCTGCACGAGGTTAAGGCCAGCGATTTGCAGGACGATGGCCTGTTGCGACTGCTCGAAGACGAGGTCGGCAAAGGAACCATCGGAACCTTCGGAATCGGCAGCGAGGCGGGCAAGGTAGGCGAGCTTGTAGCAACGCATCCGGAGTATTGCCGCACGTTGCAATACGAGTGGTCGATCCTCGACGCTCCCGTTCCGTCGGGTGGCCCGTTTCGCATTCACCACCGTGCGCTTACGGAGAACTTCCGCTTGCTGCACAGCGCTCTGGTGAATCGCACCGCCGTCTGCCGACGCTGGTCGGACGAGGTAGGCGCTGACCTGAGCGATCAGGCGCAGCTTGCGCGGCTCATGCTTAAAGCCTCGCTGGTCATGAATCCCGACAGCATCATTCTCTTTTCATCGAAGAGTCCGCGGCACATCGAGGAGAACGTCCGCGTAGCCGGTGATGGAACGCTCGAACCACTGGCGAGAAAACTCTACGGCCTGATGCAGACCGAGAGAGAACAGCTTCTGGCTGACGCGGGAGCCGAGGCACGATGAAGTCGTGGCGCAGATGGAGAACGAGTCTCATCCTCTTTCTTGCTGTGCTTGGGCCGGGCTTCATCACTGCCAATGTCGATAACGACGCCGGCGGCATTCTTACTTACTCGCAGGCGGGTGCGCAGTACGGTTACACCCTGCTGTGGACGATGATTCCCATCACGCTCGCGCTGATCGTGGTGCAGGAGATGTGCGCGCGCATGGGGGTGGTCACCGGCAAGGGGCTCAGCGACCTGATCCGCGAAGAGTTCGGCCTGCGCATGACGTTCTTTATGATGCTGCTGCTGGTCGTTGTCAACTTCGGCAACGTCATTGCTGAGTTCTCGGGCATTGCGGGCAGCATGCAGCTCTTTCATATCAGCAAGTACGCCAGCGTTCCGGTCTGTGCGTTTCTGGTCTGGATACTGGTGGTCAAGGGAGACTACAAGAGCATCGAAAAGGTCTTTCTCGTCGCCAGCGTTTTTTACATCGCCTATATCGCGGCTGGTGTTCTCAGCGGTCCCAACTGGCACCTGGCGCTGGTCGAAACCGTGAAGCTGCCTCCGCGCGGTGTCTGGCACGACAAGCTGTATGTCTACATGACGATCGGCATCATCGGCACCACCATCAGTCCGTGGATGCAGTTTTATCTGCAATCCTCCATCGTGGAAAAGGGAATTACGGTGCGCCAGTACAAGGCCTCGAGGCTTGACGTTATCGTCGGCTCGATTTTTACCGACCTGGTGGCCTGGTTCATTGTGGTGGCTTGCGCGGCTACGCTCTTCACCCATGGCATCCGCAATATCGCCGACCCAGCCGATGCTGCCGGAGCCATGAAGCCGCTGGCCGGACAATACGCCTTCATCCTCTTTGCCGCCGGGCTGTTCAACGCTTCGCTGTTTGCGGCGTCTATTCTTCCGCTCTCGACTGCCTATACCGTCTGCGAGGGGCTGGGGCTGGAGAGCGGCCTCGATAAGAGCTTTAGCGAGGCCCGGTTCTTTTATGGCTTCTACACGCTGCTGCTGGCGGGGGGAGCAGCTATCGTGCTGATTCCGAATTTTCCGCTGGTGAAGTTCAGCATCCTGTCGCAGGTGCTCAATGGGGTTCTTCTGCCCATCGTCCTGATCTTCATGCTGCGGCTGATTAACAAGCATGAGTTGATGGGCAAATACACCAACGCTGTCTGGTTCAATGCTGTCGCCTGGCTCACGACCGTCATCGTCATCGTGCTATCGGTCGTCATGGTGTGGAACGGCCTGCACTCCTAAAGAGCGAATTCGTCGATGGAGAGGGAGGATGATATAGGTCGGGCCTTCAGCCCTCCTATTTTTGGAAGGTCTGCGAACCCAGGGCGTTGCCCTGGGCTGGTATGGATCGCGCATTTGGCGCCTGGGTGCGAGGAACCAGTCTATTTCACGGAGATCGCATCGGACTTTTGGAGGGCTAAAGCAATTTGCCTTCGGAGAGGTCCCGGATCAGGCCAAGGTCGGCGGCCAGAAAATCATACTCCGGCAAAGTTGCCAGCGGAGCCCAACGCATGTCGTTGAAGATACGGTTTTCCAGCGGCCCGTGAAACTCCTTCACCACGAAGAACTGGAGATCGACTGCGCCCCCATTGCGATATTTATGTCGAATCTGCGCCACCCGGCGGTCGATGACGGCCGAGATTCCCAGCTCTTCGTTCAACTCGCGGGCGAGAGCTTCTTCGGGGCCTTCGCCCGGCTCGATCTTGCCGCCGGGGAACTCCCATTTGAGGCTCATCGGCTGATCGGGTTTGCGCTGGCAGATAAATACCTCGGTTCCGCCTGCGCCTTCGCGCAGGATCAGCGCCGCCACCACCAGCCGCAGGGGCTTGGGCGTCGTCGTGTCTACTCGTTCATCCAGCTTGCGTATCGGAACTCTCACCTGACTCCAGTTTAGACTCCCGCGGCGGCGAAAGGAGATTTCCTCAGCGCGAGGGAGTTAGCTTCGCGCTTCCGCCCGGGCAGAAGCCAAGTGGTTGGGGTCGCAGAGACGCTAACATGGGCAGAGACGATCTGGGAGGATTGCGTATGACATCTTCAAACTCCGAGGGAGCCAGAGAGCTTCGTGTGGTTGCGATGGGCGGCGGGACGGGATTGTCCACGCTGCTGAGAGGTTTGAAGCGGTACGTGCCGATGCGGGAGCGGCGCAAGCGTCCCCGAGAGGAGGACGGTGCAGTGAATTCGTCCATGCATCACCCGGATGCACGGTGGGTGATCCGTGAGCTTTCGGCGGTGGTGACGGTGACCGACGATGGCGGCTCGTCGGGACGGCTGCGCGAGGACTTCAAGATGCTGCCGCCGGGCGATGTGCGCAACTGCATGGTCGCGCTGTCGGAGGACGAGCACCTGCTCTCGAAGCTGTTCCAGTTTCGCTTCGATCAAGGGGATCTGGACGGGCATAGCTTTGGCAATCTTTTTGTCGCGGCGCTGTCGCACATTACCGGAGACTTCGCGCAGGCGGTGCAGATGTCGTCGCAGATTCTGGCGATTCGGGGAAGGATCTTTCCGGCGACCAACACGGACGTCACGCTGGCGGCGCGGATGGACGATGGGTCGGTGGTGTGTGGGGAGACCAACATTACCGCCAGCAAGCGCCGCATTGTGGAGCTGATGCTGGAACCGGCGACCGCCGATCCGCTGCCGGAGACACTGCACGCGATTGCCAATGCGGACATCATCTCGCTGGGCCCGGGATCGCTGTATACCTCGCTGATTCCGAACCTGCTGGTGCGCGGGATTCCGGAGGCGCTGGCGGCTTCGCGGGCGACCAAGGTATTTGTGTGCAACCTGATGACGCAGGCGAATGAGTCGCTGGGACTGTCGGCCTCGCAGCATATCGAGAAGATTCTGCAGCATGCCGGGGCGACGAAATCGCCGATCTTCGATTACGCGCTGATCAATACCTCTCCCATTTCGGCGGAGCGTCTGGAGCAGTATGAGCGCGAAGGACAGGAACCGATCGAGGCCGATCTGGAACGTGTGAGAGCGCTGGGAGTCGAGCCGCTGACGGGAAACTTCGTGCATGAGGGCGACGTTTTGCGGCATGATTATGACCGGGTGGCGGACAAGCTGCTGGGGCTTGCTAGCGTTGAGAGAGCTACCGTGAACGAGAGCGAGGAGACGAGCAATGAGTGAGCTGCCGGTACTGGAGGGGACGAGGGTAAGGCTGGAGCCGATGACGCGGGAGCATCTGGCGGCTCTCGAAAAGATCGCCTTCGACGATCGGATCTGGCGTTACATGCCGGTCACGATGAAGACGCCCGAGGACCTGCGCGAGTGGCTGGAGACGGCTTTGCGTCTGAAGGAGGCCGGGACCTCGCTGCCCTGGGTCACGGTTTTGAAGGCTGAGAGCCGGGTGATCGGCAGCACCCGCTTCTCCGACCTCGATCGCATCCACGAGACGGCGGAGCTGGGACATACGTGGCTGGCTCCGGAGTTTCATGGGGCTGGATTGAACGCGGAGGCGAAGCTGTTGCAGCTTACCTATGCCTTCGAAGAGCTGAAGCTGCGGCGGGTGGCTCTGAAGACGCACCACGAGAACTTTCAGTCGCAGAAGGCCATGCTCAAGATCGGGGCGGTGGAGGAGGGCAGGTTTCGCAATCACTTCATCATGCCTGACGGGAGCCAGCGGGACAGCATCTGGTTTTCGATTATCCGGGAAGACTGGCCGCAGACGAAATCTCGACTAGAGGAGCGGGTACGGGGGAGTCGACCGTCCGCTTGAGCTGTCCGCAGGCGGCGTAGATGTCGCGGCCCCGCGGGCGGCGGATGTAAGCCGGAATCCCGGCGTCGATGATGCGTCTTTGGAAGGCGGCGACCCCGGCCTGGGGCGGTTCGTGGAAGGGCATGTCGGGGCCGGCGTTCCAGACGATGAGGTTGATCTTGGTGCGCATGCCGCTGACCAGCGCGATCAGCTCGTCGGCGTTGGCCAGTGAGTCGTTGATCCCTCCCAGCATGACGTACTCGAAGGTGATCCACTCGCGGTTGCGCAGCGGGATGGTGTTGAGCGCTTCGAAGAGCGCGGCGATGTTCCATTTGCGCGTGATGGGCATGATGGACTCGCGGATGACGTCGTTGGGGGCGTTGAGGCTGACGGCGAGCTTGGGCCGGACGGTCTCGCGGGCGAAGTCCAGAATGCCGGGCAGGATGCCCGAGGTGCTGACCGTCATCCTCGACTCGGGGATGCGCATGTAGACCAGGAGGCGGACGGCGTCCATAAAGTTGGCGTAGTTGAGGAACGGTTCGCCCATACCCATGAAGACGAGGTTGATGCGGGCCGGGGTGGGGTTGCCGCGGCTGCTGCCGAGATCGACCCGATGGCGGTTGAGCACGGCGGCGACCTGTCCGGCGATCTCGCCCGGGGTGAGATTGCGGCGGATGCCGAGCTTGGCGGTGAGGCAGAACTGGCAGTTGACGGCGCAGCCGACCTGGCTGGAGATGCAGATGGTGGCACGGCGGTAGGGGAAGGCGGCGGAGTTGCTGGACGCGTCTTCCTTCTCCTCCTCTTCGGCTGCAAGGGAGCCGTCGCCACGTTCGCCGCCGTCGCCGTCGGGCATCCAGACGGTCTCGACGGTCTCGCCGTCGGCCATGCGGATCAGGTAGCGCTCGGTGCCGTCGATGGAGCGGGCGGTCTGGACGATCTCCGGCAGGCCGATGGTGTAGCCCTCGGCGGTCAGAGACTCGCGGAGGGTGGCGGGCAGGGTGGTGATCTCGTCGAGGGTGATGATCCGCTGCCGGTAGACGGCTTCGATGAGCTGGTTGGCCCGGTAGGGACGCTGGCCGAGGCCCGCCATGAGGTGGGTAAGGGCGTCGAGCGACTGGCCAAAGAGAGGCTTGGACTGCGGAGCGGATTCGGCCACGGTGTTTGTTTTGTTCAACATAGCGATATTTCTTGGTCTCGGGCGGGCTCTGCTTAGTTTACTCCGGATGGGTGGGTGGGGCCAGCGCTGCCCCCTGCTGTGAAAGAATGGAGGGTAAGGAGTTCCATGTCCGTAACGCTGGTTGAAGATAGTGGTTTGACGAGAAATGCCGCCGCCCGCAACATCCGCAAGACCGTTTTGTCGAACGGATTGACGGTGCTGACGGAGGCCATGCCCCATGTCCGCAGCATCTCGATGGGGGCCTGGATCGGGACCGGTTCACGCGATGAAGAAGCCGCCGTGAACGGAATCTCGCACTTTGTGGAACATATGGTGTTCAAGGGGACGACTTCGCGGTCGTCCAAGCAGATTGCCCGCGAGGTGGACACCATCGGCGGCAATCTGGACGCGTTTACCGGCAAGGAGATGGTCTGCTTCAACATCAAGGTGCTGGACGAGAACGTGGTCCCGGCGCTGGATGTGCTGGCCGATCTGGTTCTGCATCCGACCTTTACCCCCGAAGAGCTGACGCGGGAGCAGGGCGTGATCCTCGAAGAGATTAAGATGGACGAGGACAACCCCGACTATCTGGTGCACGAGATCTTTACCCAGAACTTCTGGAAGAACGACGCCCTGGGGCGGCCGATCCTGGGGACGAAGAAGACGGTTTCGAGCTTCAACCAGCAGATAGTGTTCGACTTTTACGCCAGCCGGTTTACCCCGCGGAACATGGTGTTCTCGGCAGCCGGAAACCTGGAGCACGACTCGTTTGTGGCGCAGGTGGAGCAGCAGTTCAGCTCGCTGGCTGCCAGCAGCGGCGCTTTGCCGCCGAAGCTGCCCGCGCCGGTGGCCACGCCGCACATTACGCTCAAGCGGAAGAAGTCGCTGGAGCAGGTGCAGGTCTGTATCGCGGTTCCGGCGCCTCCGGTCAACCACTCCGACCGCTATGGGGTCTATTTGCTGAATACGATGCTGGGCGGCGGCATGAGTTCGCGGCTCTTCCAGACAATTCGCGAGGATCAGGGTCTGGCCTACGCCATCTACTCGGAGATGAATCCCTTCCGCGATACCGGCTCCCTGTGCATCTACGCGGGCACGGCGATCGACAAGACGGAGAAGGTGGTGCAGCTTACCATGCAGGAGCTGCGGCGTCTGAAAGAAGACACCGTGAGCGAAGGCGAGTTGAAGCGGGCCAAGGACCAGTTGAAGAGCAATATCGTGATTGGCCTCGAAAGCTCGGGCAGCCGGATGGCGAACCTGGCGCGTCAGGAGATGTACTTCGGGCGCTTCTTTGGGGTCGACGAGATTACGGCGGAGATTGAGGCGGTCACGACCGCCGATATTCAGACGCTGGCGCAGCAGCTCTTCCGGCCCGAGGCGATTGCGTTGACGCTGCTGGGAAACCTGGGCGAGATGAAGATCGAGCGGGAAGATCTGGCTTGCTGATCTGGCCTGCCCATCACGCTATTGATCTGGTCTGGTAAAGTTTTGTTCGGTGTTGGAATAGGATGGCCGAGGAATTGATGACGAAGATGATCGCTCTCGAACGGAACCGGGCAGGACGAAAGACTGAAGAAGGCTTCACGCTGATTGAACTGTTGATCGTGATGTCGGTGATGCTGATCCTGATGACCCTTGCCGTTCCGCAACTGCTGAAGCTGAAGAAACAGGCGAATCAGCTATCGGCGGTTCAATCGGTAAGGGCAATTGGACAGGCAGAGCTACAGTACAACTCGGCTTATCCTGCCAATGGATTTTCCTGCTCGCTGGCGACACTTGGGGGCGATCCGAAGGCGGGAGCGCCGACACCGCAGGCGGCGCAGTTGATTACGCCGGACCTGGCAACCGGACACAAGGCAGGGTATACGTTCGCGATCACGAACTGCTCGAAGGTCACCATCAACAATCAGGATATGTATACGTCGTTCGAGATTACGGCCGTGCCTGATGCTGTTGGCAAGACCGGCGATAACGGCTTCTGCTCCGACGAGAACAATACCGTCCGTCAGGATCCCACCGGCGGAACGAATTGCACACAGCCTATTCAGTGATGTTGAAGAAGAGCGTTCTGCTGATGTTTGTCTGCTGCGCGACGCAGTTGTTCGCGCAGAGCCCAGCTGTGCAGGACAATGCTGCGTTGATCCGCAAGGTTGACGACCACTACAATCATCTGGCTTCGCTACGCGCCCGCTACACGGAGCGCTATGCCGGCATGGGGATGGACCGCACGGAATCCGGGACACTGCTGTTGAAGAAGCCCGGACGGATGCGCTGGAACTATGACAAGCCGGTGGGCAAGGTGTTCGTGCTCGACGGCAAGTTCGCGTGGTTTTACACGCCGGGAGACGTACAGGCACAGAAGATTCCGGCGAAGCAGTTGGACGATCTTCGCTCCCCATTGCGGTTTCTTCTTGGACATACGCAGCTCAAAAAAGAGTTGGATAAGCTGACGGTTACTCCGGAGGGTGCTGGCTTTCGAATTGGCGGGATTCCTAAGGGGATGGAAGAGCGGGTGAAGTCGCTGACGCTCGGCGTCACAGCGACGGGGACGATTGAACGGATGCGGCTCGAAGAGGTGTCTGGCGCGGTGACGGAGTTTACTTTCACCGGCATAGAGGAAAATGTTCCGGTAAAGAACTCGGATTTTGTCTTCACCCCACCAGAGGGAGTCGTTGTGGTGAACGGGCTTCCGCCAATCTAGCTGCCACTGGCCCATTGCGGCGACGGATTGTAAAATTGAATTAACTTAAAAGTGATTGAATTGATGGTGCGCAGTGCTGCGCGCAGAAAAGTCGAGTGTCTCCCTTGAGCAATACCCTCCTTACAAATCGTCTGAGTACCGCAGAGTTTCATGCTGCGGTTTATGAACTGTCTCCTGCCGTCGCTGTCTTCGATTGCGATGGAACGTTATGGTCCGGTGACGCCGGGTCGGCGTTTATGAACTGGACCATCGAGACCGGTCTGGTCTCGCGCGAGGCCACCGACTGGATCGATGGGCGTTATCGCGGATACAAGCGTGGCGAGGTCTCTGAACTGGCAATCTGCGGCGAGATGGTGCAGCTCTACCAGGGGCTGCGCGAAGAGGAGATGCGTCGGTCAGCGAAGAAGTTCTTCGCCAGTCAGATCGAGCAGAACATCTTTCCCGAGATGCTGGAGCTGGTAGCCGAACTGCGGCGCAAAGGCGTGGACATCTGGGCGGTCAGCTCGACCTGCGACTGGGTGATCGAAGAGGGGATGCAGCGGTTCGGTATTCCGGCGAACCGGGTGCTGGCGGCTTGCGTGACAGTGCGCGAGGGGCTGGTGACGGATGCGCTCCGCGACGTGCCGACGGATGAAGGCAAGGTCGCCTCGCTGGCTCGCGTGGGCGTTACGGCCCCGGATGGGGTCTTCGGCAACTCGGTGCATGATGCGGCGATGCTGGCGATTGCGCGGAGGGCATTTCCGGTGAATCCTACTCCGGCGCTGGTGGAGCGCAGTGCGGCGGAAGGATGGCCGGTTTATTATCCGGCATCTGTAATCGATAGCAAAGGATAGCTAAAGAGGGTTCGTCTGCCGTGCTCTAAGCCCGGGACTTACACCTCGGGGTAGAGCAACTCGGTGAACCGGGGATCGTCGGCCATGTCCTGAAAGTCGGAGTCTCCGCGGGCCTGAATCCGGTTCTGCGGATTCTGCCGGATGGCCTCGGTCAGATGCTCCAGACAGGTGTGTGATTCGCCGGTCATGCTGGCAAGAACGGCAAGTCCGTAGAAGGCATAGTCGGCCTTGTCATCCTGCTTCAGGATCGCTTTGAACTCTTCCCGCGCATCCTCGTACTGCCCATCGTTCAGCAGGGAGACGGCGTAGTCGTAGCGCTCTTCGTTGCTCTTGAAGCTGGTCTTGCCCTTGGAGACCTGCAACAGGCAGGCATTGATGTACATGCGGACCCGGTCGGCCAACTCGCCCGCACCTGCTGCCAGCATCTTGTCGAAAGCAGTATGGGCTTTTTCGTACTTGCCCTCCTGCATCAGCCGCAGCGCGGCTTCGTAGTGAGCAAGTACCTGCTGGCGCGCGCCGTCATTCGGCGGGGGGACGATACCAGCCAGAGTGCGCGGACGTTTCCCTGAAGAGTTCGAAGGTGCAGTTGCAGTCTTTGCTTGAGTCATTGGTAATCCTGTCGCCGGATGGCGCTCCCGAGACTCCCGCATATTACGGAGAGCCAATTCCTGCAAAATGTTCTCGTCTCGGTTTTATACCCACCCAGCGCGTCAAGGTCAACTCCCCGAAAGTTATTGTCTGACTACTTCGCTGTTTCGAAAATCCAATCTGCCCCTGAGAGTGCCGTACGGAGCGGGCCGGGTTGAATGTGGATGAGGCGTTGCTATCGACGTCCATACATCACCGGATTCAATTCGGGATCGTTATACATCTTCATCTGCCGGTAGAGCTTGAAGCGGCGAGTTCCGGCGCTCACCTCGGTCCACAGAGCATCCAGGCATCCAGCCAGGTCATCCCGCTGCTCTTCGAGTACAGCCAGCCGGGCGGTATTCTTGGCGCGGTGTGCCTCGGTCGCGGTCTCCCGGTGAGCCTCCTCGCGGGTGTGATAAATCTTCAGCGCCAGAATCGACATGCGGTCGATCATCAGCCCCGGTGTCTCCGAGTGCAGCGGTGCGCGGGGGTTCTGCTCTCCCGCCGAGGCCAGCAGGGACTCGTCTATCTTTTCCACCAGATCATTGCGCCGCTGGTTCAAGCGGTCAATCGCCCGTTTTACCCCGGCGATCTCTGCGTCGGTCGCGCCCGGATCGCGGGCCTTGTCCTCCTCGTGCCAGAGATCGAAGTTCTCCCGGTGCTGGGCTGCTGCAAGTTCCATCAGGCCTTCTGCCCGCAACTCTTCGTCAGCGCCATGCAAGGCGGCTGTTCTTTCGTCCTGCATTCCGGCTATCGCAAAAGCGTCCAGCATTTTGATTCCACTCCCATTCCTATCCACGAAAACTCTATCAGGCCAGCTTCCACAGGGTTGCGCCATTTGGATGAAGCAATCAGACTAAAAGCAGACTATGCCCCCTCCGATAAAACGGGTCCTCATCTATCGCCTCGGCAGCCTCGGGGATACGCTCATCGCTCTTCCGGCGTTGCATCTTGTCGCTAATGCGTTTCCCGTCGCGGAACGCCGCATGTTGACTAACTTTCCGGTCAACGTTAAGGCCCCGGCCGCTGCTGCCATTCTTGGAGACAGCGGACTGGTCCATGACTACTTCCGCTATGCCGTGGGCACGCGCAGCCCGCGCGAACTGCTCTCGCTGTGGTGGCAGATCGTTCTCTGGCGGCCCCAGGTACTCGTCTATCTTAGTGCGCCGCGAGGTCTAGCAGCCGCCCGACGTGACGCGAGCTTCTTTCGGCTCTGTGGCATCCATCGCCTCGTCGGAGTGCCCCTCACCGAGGACATGCAGCGGAATCGTTGGCAGGAGTCCGAACAGGCGCTCGAGCCCGAAGCCGCCCGTATCGCACGCAATATAGCCGAGCTGGGCGACGCGAGCCTGGACGATCCCGCAAGCTGGGACCTTCTTCTCACCGCCGAAGAACACGCCCGCGCCGCCGAAGCACTTCGCCCTGCCATGGATCGGCCAATCGTCGCTGTCAGCGTTGGCACCAAAGTTCAGTCCAAGGACTGGGGCCGGGAAAACTGGCGTGCGCTGCTGGCGGAGTTAGGAAATCTCTACCCCGGCCATGCGCTCGCTCTTGCCGGCTCTCCGCAGGAGAGCGAAGCCAGTGAGTTCGCCGCCGATGGCTGGCGTCAGGCTGGCGCTGGTCCTGTCATCAATCTCTGTGGCCAGCTCACTCCGCGCGAGAGCGCTGCCGCCTTCGCACGCGCTCAACTCTTCATCGGCCACGATAGCGGCCCGATGCATCTCGCCGCCTCCGTCCAGACCGCTTGCGTCGCCATCTTTGCTGCCCGCAACAAGCCTCGCGTCTGGTTCCCCTACGGGAAGCAGCATCGCATCGTCTATCACCAGACCGACTGCTGGGGCTGCGGCCTCGAAACCTGCATCGTAGAACGTAAGAAGTGCATTACCTCCATCACGGTCGGAGAAGTTCTCGCCGAGGTGCGCGCCATTCTGGGCTAAGCAGGGGTAGACGGGGCCAGGTCTTCTCCGGTTGTCCCACTTTTTCAACCTTTCACGCAGAGATGCGATGATGGAAGTAAGGAGCCCTCCCAAGTATGCTGCCCGAACTGCATTCCGTTCTGAACCTGCTCGAAGGTGGTTTCAGCCAGCTCAAAGTATTGGTAATAGGCGACATCATGCTCGACCGCTACATTCACGGCGATGTCGACCGCATCTCGCCGGAAGCTCCGGTCCCGGTCATTCGCCATGCCCAGCGCTACGAGCGCGCCGGCGGTGCCGCCAACGTGGCCATGAACCTCGCCGGGCTCGGTTGTCAGGCGATTCTGAGCGGTTTCTGGGGAAATGACTTAGAGCAGGCGGAGCTGCTTGCCATCCTCGACCGCGCCGGGGTGGACACGGTGGGCGTCGTCTCCAGCAGTCTGCCCACCATCTCAAAGACCCGTATCGTGGGCCGCAACCAGCAGCTCCTCCGGTTAGATATTGAGAGCCGCGATGCTCCGCCCGAGGTTGAAGCCGGACGGCTGATCGACCGTGCCACCGAACTGGTCAGCAAAGTTCACGCGGTCATCCTCTCGGACTACGCCAAAGGCGCTCTCACCACGCAGCTTTGCGCTGCCGTCATCAACGCCGCCCGCATCGCGAAGATTCCCATTCTTGCTGACCCCAAGACCCCGGATTTCGGAAAATATGCAGGCGCCACCACCGTGTGCCCGAACTTGGGTGAGCTTTCGCTTGCCACTGGAATTCCTGCGCATCAGACCGACGCGATTCTTACCGCCGCCCAGGCTCTGGTCGCCAAACATGACTTCCAGTTCCTTACCGTGACGATGAGCGAGAAGGGAATTACGCTTCTCCACCGCTACAGTAAATACCATTCGCCCGCTCGGGCTCGCGAGGTCTTCGATGTCTCTGGCGCGGGCGATACGGTCATCGCCACGCTGGCGGCCTGCCTTGCGGGCGGGCTGCAGAACGAGACCGCCATCGAACTCGCCAACCTCGCCGCCGGAATCGTCGTCGGCAAGGCGGGCACGGTCCCGATCGCAAAACACGAACTCGTAGCTGCGCTTACCCCCAGCTCCGGGGTCACGGCAGGCCAGAAGATCCTGGACCTCGAACACATCAAGCTGCGCGTGGCCGAGTGGCGCGCTTCCGGCGAGACCATCGTCTTCACCAATGGCTGCTTCGATCTTCTTCACGTAGGTCACATCACTCTGCTGGAGGACTGCCGCCGCTTCGGCTCCAAGCTAGTCCTCGGCCTCAATGCCGACTCCTCGGTCTGCCGACTCAAAGGTCCTACCCGCCCTATCGTCGGCGAACACGAACGCGCCCGCGTCATGGCGGCTCTCGCCGCCGTCGATGCTGTGGTGCTGTTTGAGGAAGACACTCCACTCGAACTCATCCGGGCGCTCAAACCGAACGTCCTGGTCAAGGGGGGCGACTACACCATCGATACCGTTATCGGTCACGAGGACGTCATCGCCGCCGGTGGCCGTGTGGAGATTATTCCCACTGTCGAGGGCTTCTCGACCAGCAACATCGTCAAAAAACTCACAGAGAATTCTGTGAACAGCGATTCTGTGAACATGGATTCTGTGAACAGCGAGGAGAACTAAACGTGATTATCGTGACCGGCGGAGCAGGCTTTATTGGCAGCAACCTCATCCAGCAACTGAATCGTGCGGGTGAGCGCAACATTCTTGTTGTAGATAATCTTGCGCCGTCGCCCGGCCTCAGCGGCCCCAAGTTCCTCAACCTTGCCGGTGCCGAGTACGCCGACTACATGGATAAAAAGGAGTTCCGCGCGGCACTGAAGAGCGGAGACTTCGAAGGGGCCAAGGTCCGCGCCATCCTGCATCAGGGCGCCTGCTCCAACACGCTCGAAGACGACGGCCGATACATGATGGACAACAACTTCACCTACTCCAAGGAGTTGTTGCACTTCGCGCTTGCGCACAAGATCCCCTTCGTCTACGCTTCCACCGCCGCCGTCTACGGGGCGAGTACAGAGTTCAAGGAAGTTCCGGCTAACGAGCGGCCGCTGAATGTCTACGGCTACTCCAAGCTGGTCTTCGACAACTACCTTCGCCGCCTGCTGCCGGAGATCAAGAGCACCGTCGTCGGCCTCCGCTACTTCAACGTCTATGGTCCGCGCGAGCAGCACAAGGGCCGCATGGCCAGCGTCATCCACCACTTCACCCGGCAACTCAAGGACACCGGAACCATCCGCATGTTCGAAGGCTCCGGCGGTTACAGCAACGGCGAACAGCGCCGCGACTTTGTCTTCGTCAAAGACCTTGCCCGCATCAACATGTTCTTCGGCGGCCTGTTGCCCGATAGTCCGCGCAAGCCAACTCATGCCATCGTCAACGCCGGGACCGGCGAGGCCCGTACCTTCAAGGCAGTCGCCGAAGCCCTGATGCAGGTCCATGGACCGGGCAAGATCGAGTACATCCCATTCCCCGGCGATCTGAAAAACCGCTACCAGCACTACACCCAGGCTGACGTCGCCGGTCTGCGCGCCGCGGGGCATACAGCCCCTTTTACTGCTCTTGAAGATGGTGTAAAACAGACATTCGCAGAGGAGCCAGCCGTCTGATTCAACCCCGGCGTCTTGTGTCGATCCATTGATGGGCGAACCCATTTCCGTCTATTGGAAGGTCAACCGGAAGACGGTATAGTCTTTTCCGAGCGAAGTTTCCGCTTCAATGGGAGGCGGAAATCTTAAATCGGCAGCTGACGAATACATCGACCATGGAGTGAATGTTGAGAGCGCTATGCCGACAGAGATAACGGAAGAGGTCGATCCTTCAACTCAAGAGTTTAAGCGCGGCCTGGGCCTGTTCGACTCCGTGATGGTGGTGGTCGGCATCATGGTCGGCTCGGGCATCTTCATCGTGTCCGCCGAGATGTCGCGTCAGATCGGCAGTCCGGGCTGGCTGCTGGTGGCCTGGGGCATTACCGGCGTGCTTACCGTCGCGGGCGCGCTCTCTTACGGCGAACTGGCTGCAATGATGCCTTTCGCGGGCGGCATGTATGTATATCTGCGCGAGGCGTTCTCTCCTATCTGGGGCTTTCTCTACGGCTGGACGCTCTGGACCGTGATTCAGACGGGAACCATCGCAGCCGTCGCAATCGCCTTCGCCCGCTTTACCGGAGTGCTCTTTCCGCAAATCTCCGAGCAGCATTACCTCATCGCTCCCATTCAGATGGGCAGCCGCTATGCCATCTCGCTCTCGACGGCGCAGCTGCTGGCGATCGGCGTGATTGTTCTGCTGGCGGCGGGCAACAGCCTTGGCCTTCAGTACGGAAAGATCATTCAGAATGTCTTTACGGTCGCGAAGCTGGGCGGTCTGGGCGCGTTGATCGTGCTCGGCCTGACGGTGTGCGCCAACAGCACAGCGTTGCATGCGAACTTTGCTCATCCCTGGGCGGTGCACAACGTATCGCCGCTGGCGCAGGGGCTCGACGCGGCCAGCGGATTCGGATTGATCATCGCGCTCTGCATCTCGCAGACGGGCTCGCTGTTCTCGGCGGACTCGTGGCACGACATTACCTTTGTCGCGGGCGAAGTGAAGAACCCGCACCGCAACCTGCCGCTGGCCCTGCTCATCGGCACCTCGACGGTGATCGTGCTTTATATGCTGTGCAACGTCGCCTACCTGGCAAGCCTTCCGCTCAACGCCATACAACATGCGCCCAGCGACCGCGTGGCGACAGCTGTTTTGCAGAATATCTTTCCTCGAACCGGACCCGCGCTGATGGCGGCGGCCATCATGGTCTCGACCTTAGGGACCGTCAACGCGTTGACGCTAGCTGGCGCGCGCGCGTGCTACGCCATTGCCAAGGACGGCCTGTTCTTCTCGTCGGCGAAGAAGTTGAACCGGGCCAAGGTGCCGGGGTGGGGCCTGTGGATTCAGGGACTGTGGTCGGTGGTGCTGGTGCTGCCGCGAACCGTCAATCCGCTGACGCGCGAGTACGGCAACCTCTACAGCAATCTGCTTGATTACGTCATCTCAGCCGCACTGTTCTTCTATATCCTGACGATCCTCGGCCTCTTCCGCCTGCGCCGCACCCGGCCTGACGCGCCGCGCCCCTATCGCGCGTGGGGGTATCCTTGGCTGCCAGGTATCTATATCACAGGCGCCTCGGTGATCCTGCTGGCTCTGTTCGTCTACCGTCCGGGAACGACGTGGCCTGGCATCGCTATCGTCGCGGCGGGCGTACCTGCCTATTTCCTTATCCGGCGCAGCACGCGGGTCGAAGCTGTCCCAACTCTCTGAGGTGAGACCTATGGGAGCAGGCGTGGCGCGGATGATCGTTGCAGTTCTTTATACTGGCTAAGGTGGAACTTATGGGAGCACTCAGGTTTTTGTGGAACGCGACCAGCGGCGACAGGCTGCGGCCCTGGCGAAGCCCCTACCTGCGCTGGCGGCTGGAGACTTATTCGGGGCAGCGGGCGGATACGGTTCGCGCAGGCGATTTCTGGAATCTCTTCTGGAAAGAGAAGAAGCAGTTGTTCCGGTTTCTGCGCTGGACCAGCGAGATCAGGGGTTATGCGGAAAAACCCACAGACGACAGACGGTGATTCCGCATCTGTTTCAAGAGAGCGCCTTTGGCAGGGCGATGAGGTGGAAGATATGAGCGAATGGTTGATGTTGCAGGCGGTCGATGGACATGAGTTGAGCGCATATGTCGTGCGTCCCGAGGGCGAGCCGATCGGGGCGCTGGTTCTGGTTCAGGAGATATTCGGAGTCAACTCCCACATCCGCAGCGTGGCGGATGGATACGCCAAAGATGGTTTTCTGGTGGTTGCGCCTGCGCTGTTTGACCGCTTCGAGCGCGGGGTTGAACTAAGTTACGTGGGCGAGGATGCGAAGCGGGCGGGCGAATTTTGGAAGAAGCTGAATCCTGACACCGCACTTTTGGATGTTGCCGCAGCGTATGAGGTGGCGAAAGAGTCAGGAAAGGGAATTGGCGTTATCGGCTTTTGCTTTGGCGGCCTGATGAGCTGGCTGACGGCGACCCGCGGCGAGACACTGAAGATGCAGCCTTCATGCTGTGTCGGCTACTATCCGGGTGGGATTGGCAAGTATGCCAAAGAGGAGCCAAGCTGCCCGGTCATGCTGCATATCGGCAGCGCCGACACTCATATCGGCAGCGACCAGATTGAGGCGGTCCGCGCAGCGCATCCTGAGGTGGAGCTCTTTATCTATGATGGCCCAGGTCATGCGTTCAATCGCGACCCGGACCCTAACGCCTATGATGCTCACTCCGCAGTGCTGGCTCGCGAGAGGACGCTGGCATTTTTCAATACACATGTCGCTTGAATCCCGACGGATTTAAGTGGCGCTGTGTTCTCGAACCATGTCGAGGAAGAGCTCGTGAACTCGTGGGTCGGCGCCCAACTCAGGGTGGAAGGTAGCGGCGAGTAGGTGGCCCTCGCGGACCAGGACCGGGAATCCGTCGCGGCTGGCGATGACTTCCACCGCAGGGCCGGTGCGAGTGATGCGGGGAGCGCGGATGAAGACCATCTCCAATGGGTTGCCGGGAAGGTTCGTGGGCGCGGTAAGGATGGTGGAATCGATCTGGCGTCCGTAGGCGTTGCGCTCGACGGTGATGTCCAGTGCGGCGAGAGATTTCTGCGCTGGATGCTCTACATCTCTGGCCAGCAGGATACAGCCTGCGCAGGTGCCGAAGGTGGGAACTTCCTGAATAAACGCTTTAAGGATATCGAAGAAGCCCTTGCGATCCAGAAACTTAAGCATGGTCGTCGATTCGCCGCCGGGCATGATCAGTCCATCGACCTTCGGCTGGCCATCAGGCCCAACGAGCTCTTCAGGTACGCGGATCAGCATAGGAATTGCGCCAAGAGCGGTCAGAGCCTTGGCGTGTGCCTCGTAGGCCCCTTGAAGGGCGAGGACTCCTATAGTAAGTGGCTTGACTGTCAATTATGTTGGCCCTGCGATACCTGCTGCAAAAAGTTCAAAAAAAGCTGTGACTCTAGCGTAAAAAAACACGCTCAGAAGATGTGTCTACCAACCGCGGGTCTGCATAAGCTGGGCTTCTTCGATCGCCGCCGCCGCTAGTCCCTTCATGGTTCCGGTGACCGCTTCGCATGCCTCGGCGACGATCTTTGGATCGTTGAAGTGAGAGGTGGCGATGACGATTGCCTTGGCGCGGGAGACGGCCTCGGCGCGCTCCTCGGGATTATTCTCCACATCGAGCGGTGTTGCCCGCTCCTTCATGAAGATGCCGGAGCCGACAAAGATGGACTCGGCTCCAAGCTGCATCATCAGGGCCGCATCGGCTGGCGTTGCGATGCCGCCAGCGGAGAAGTTGGGCACCGGCAGCTTGCCGGCCTTCGCAACCATGCGGATGAGTTCGTAAGGTGCGCCGTGAACCTTGGCGGCGTTATAGAGTTCGGTGTCGTCGAGCACGGTGAGAGCCTTGATCTCGCGGACGATCTGGCGCATGTGCTGGACGGCGTGGACAACGTCCCCGGTCCCCGGTTCGCCCTTGGTGCGGATCATGGCCGCGCCTTCAGCGATACGGCGCAGGGCCTCGCCGAGGTTGCGCGCTCCGCAGACGAAGGGGGTCGTGAAGGCGTGCTTGTCGATGTGGAAGCTCTCGTCGGCAGGGGTAAGGACTTCGGACTCGTCGATGAAGTCGACCCCGAGCGTCTGCAGTACCTGGGCCTCGGCGAAGTGGCCGATGCGCGCCTTGGCCATCACGGGGATGGAGACGGTGGCGATGATCTCTTTGATGAGCTTGGGGTTGGCCATGCGGGCGACTCCGCCTTCGGCGCGAATCATGGCCGGAACGCGCTCGAGCGCCATGACCGAGATGGCTCCGGCCTCTTCGGCGATGCGGGCCTGCTCGACGTTCATGACGTCCATGATGACGCCACCTTTGAGCATCTCTGCCAGGCCGGTCTTGAGGCGAAGAGAAGATGAACTGAAGTTGCCGTTGGTGGTGTGGTCTGCCATGACGATGTCTCCTTGAACGCCGCGGTCTGCGCGCTGAGGGGTTGATTCAGTTGGCGGCGGAAAGTTAATTTTATCAGCTTTATCGAGGAGACATGCGGAGCCTGCGATGTATGGTCGAACGAGGTTCGCGCGCGGTCGATTTTGGCCGAAAATTCATGCCTCTTTACACGTGCGGCAGCGTGGCGGAGCCAAACTACTCACACAGCGATGTTCGCCGGCATGGAGGTAGAGATGGAACCCGAGTTGACGATTGTGATCCCCGCTAAAAACGAAGTGAAGATGTTGCCTAAGCTGCTGAAGTCGCTTTGCCAGCAGGATTATGAGGACATGGCCCGGACCCGAGTCCTGATTGCAGATGCCGGATCGACCGATGGGACGGTTGAGGCCGCGCTCGGCTTTTGCGACCGGCTGCGCGTGGAGGTCATACCAGGCGGATTGCCTTCAGTGGGTCGCAATGCCGGAGCGAGACTGGCGACGACTCGGTTTGTGCTGTTTCTGGATGCGGACGTCGAGTTGTCCGAACGCACCTTGTTGCGCAGGGCTCTGGAGACGATGCGGCAGCGGAATCTTCATCTGGTGACGACGAACATCGCCTGCCGCCATGGTGGGTTCTTTGACGATGTGCTTTATGCCGGAAATAATCTGATGCAGCACATCGGGTCGTTTTTGAAGCCATTTGCCACGGGGATGTTTATGCTGTTTGACCGCGAAGCATTCTGGCAGCTTGGCGGATTCAATGAGCGTGCTCTCTTTGCCGAAGATTATCTGCTGTCTAAAGAAGTGTCTCGGCAGCGGTTTCGGATTGTGCGGGGCAAGGTGCTGACCACCAATCGCCGGTTCAAGAAGCTGGGGCATGGGCGGATGGTGTGGATGTTCTTCAAGACGATGATCCATAGCTGGGATGAGGGCTATTTTTTACGGGATCAGGGCTACTGGGAAGAGGTTGAGGTTTAATCTTCCGGCTGAGTTAAGCCCGCACGGGCGAGGACTCTCTCGTCGACGACGATGAAGAGGCCTTGCCCGCGCGCCATCACGGTGCCGTCAGGATGCTGGATTTCAGCCTGGTGGAAGAGCTTGCGGCCTTCGCGGCGAAGGTGGCGGCCGACGAGGACCAGAGGCTGGTGGAGCGGTGCCGGGCGTAGATAATCGATCTCCATATGGCGGGTCACGGCGAGGACGTTAAGAGGACGGTTGAGCTTGCTCATGGCTTCGTCGAGAAGCGTGGCCAGGATGCCGCTGTGAATATAGCCGGGTGGGCCTTCGTGTACGCGAGTCAATTGGATCTGGGCTGTGGTGGTGGGAGCTTCAGGGATGCTGGTGTTGGTTGTGAAGACGAGATGCAGGCCCTCCGGGTTGGCGGGGCCGCAGCCGAAGCAGTGATTGGCCCGCTCGTCGATGGTGGGAGATGAGGCGTGGCGCGTGGTATCGGGTGTGCTCATAATGGATTGCTCGCACGGTAGCACAGCAAGGCGGGAAGTGGACAGCCAGAGAGTTGCGTTGATGTTCCTCGGTACAGGCTGGCCAGCGGCGGAACGATGTGCGAATATGGCCTCGACGAAAGAGGGCTCTTAAGGATGAATCTTAGAGGACGAGCGGGTTGGAAGATCGTGGCGCAGGTAGCTGTGCTGGCCTTGGCAACAGTGGCGATGGGGCAGGCGGACGGAGCTAAAAGCAGTTCGGCGAACGCTCACGTGATTCTGGTGATGACAGACGGCTTGCGCTGGCAGGAGGTATTTCGCGGAGCGGACGAGAGCCTTCTGGTTCCGTCGCGGTACTATGACGGGCGCAGCGTGACGGAGCTGAAAAAGAACTATCTGGCGGCAACTCCGGAGGCTCGCAGGGAAAAACTGATGCCTTTCTTATGGAGCACGTTCATTCCTCAAGGGCAGATCTATGGCGATCGCGACGCAGGGTCGGATGCGTCGGTCACGAACGGGTTCAACTTCTCGTATCCCGGCTACAGTGAGACGCTGACCGGACATGGCGATCCGCGGATTAATTCCAATGACAATAAACCGAACCCGAATCTGACGGTGCTGGCATGGTTGAACAAGCAGCCGGGATTAGAGGGCAAGGTCGCTGCGTTTGGAGCCTGGGGCGTAATCTCGGCGGTCGTGAATCCGGAGCGCTGTGACTGCGTGACGAACTCGGCGTACGAGCCGTTGAAGATGACTCCGACTACGCCGCGGCTGGATCTGCTGAACGCGATCAAGGCGGAGACGCCGAGGATGTGGGAGGATGAGGCGTTCGACACGCTTACCTTCCATACGGCGATGGAATACCTCCGGGTGAAGCAGCCTCGGGTGCTGTTTCTGTCGCTGGGCGACACGGACGAGTGGGCTCACGCGGGCAACTATGGGGAGTATCTGAACTCGGCGCATCGGTCGGACGCCTATCTGAAACAGATCTGGGATGAAGTGCAGAGCATGCCCGAATATCGCGGAAATACAACGCTGATTTTTCTGACGGATCATGGACGGGGAAACGCGCCGAATGGATGGAAGACGCATGGGCAGAAGACTCCCGAGTCGAAGTACATCTTTATGGGCTTCATGGGGCGAGGGGTTCCAGCGATGGGGGCTCGGACGAAGGTTCCGCCGGTGACGCAGAGCCAGGTGGCTGCGACGCTGGCGAAGTATCTGGGGCTGGACTGGAATGCGGAAGAGAAGAAAGCGGGAAAGCCGGTCGCGGACGCGCTGCAATAGAAGATGACGCGGATGCCGGCAGAAATCGATAGCGGAATTATGTAGTTTTATTCGTTACATATTCCGCAGATGCTGGCGCCGTATTTTTCTACCTTCTCCGAGCCGATTCCGGCGATGGTACGGAGTTGCGCAATATTGCGCGGACGAGACAGCACGATGCTGCGAAGCGTAGAAGAGCCGAGAACAAAGAACTGGGGTAGGCCCAGTTCTTCGGATGCATCTTTGCGCCAGTCACGGAGGCGCTGATCGAGTTGCTGCTGCTCGGCTGTCAGTATCTCGGTCGGGACAGAGGCTGTGGCCCGTTGGCGATGGAAGGTCTCGCCGGAAGAGGGTGCTGCGTCTTCCGTTCTGGCTGCGGGTCTGGATGATTTGATCTGCGATTTGGACTTGATTGCCGTGGGGCGATTCGCTGGGGCCGCGGGTGCGCCATATTCCCCCGGCGTGGTTTGGGAGTCGCAGATGGCGCAGATTGCCGCTCCAAAGCGATCGGCTTTTTCCTGTCCTATGCCGGGGACGTCGAGCAGTTGGGAGATGCTTGTGGGACGAGCGGCGACGATGTTGGCGAGGGTAGCTTCGGTAAGAACGAAGAAGGCTGGACGTCCGTTGCCTGCGGCCTCGGCTTTACGCCATTCGCGGAGACGAGCGTCGAGGTCTTTTTGTTCGGAGGTGTAGCTTGCGGCGAGGTCGGTTCGTTGGGCGGTGCTCTTCTTCTCCGAACTGCGCGACTTGCCGGTGCCGCGGGCAGACTTTCTCGTCTCAGCTTCTTTCGTGTCTTTGAGCAGAAGTTCGAGGCTGTCGGAGTTGGAGAGGGTATGGCCTTCGTGAGTCAGGGAGGCGCGCTTGAAGTGGATGAGGGTGCCTTCGGAGTTGGTGAAGGAGTCGGGCGTGAGCGCGATGAGTCCGGCCCGGGTGAGGGCGTCCAGGTAGCCATCGAATTGTTTGCGATCGACTCCGAGGGCGAGATCCGTGTGAAGTTTTCCGGTGGCCTTTGCCGTGCCGCCTTCGAGCGATTCAAGGATGGCGCGGAGTTGGCGATCCTCCAGTGCGGTGGGCTGTCGAAAGGTCTGTGCGGTGGCTCGCTCGGGAGAGCAGAAGTCGCATTGGCCGCAGGGGCGAAGACCGTCGGCGGTGTCGCCGAAGTGTTGAACGAGGGCGGACATGCGGCACTGCGGCGACTCGGCGAAGCCGACCATGCGGTCGATCTGGCTGCGGCGGAAGGCCAGTTGTGTATCGTAGCCAGCGCGCCAGTCGGTCTGGCCGGTAGCGCGGATGTTGCCCGCCATGTCGATCGCCGCTGCGCCCTGGGCAGCTAGTTTTTCGGCGGTGCGGGCGAAGGTTTCGGCGTCCATCCTGAGACGCTGGCGAAGCAGGTCCGGCATCTGAAAGTCGTCGTTGAGCGCGGCGGCGAGGCGGGCTAACTCGGTGGGCGCGGGGTAGTCGCGCTCCAGGAAGAAGTCGTGCATCTTGCGGTCGGCGTAGGAGTGCAGGAGCACCGTTCTCGACGGCTGCCCATCGCGCCCGGCGCGGCCAATCTCCTGGTAGTAGGCCTCGACGCTGCCGGGAAGCGCGGTGTGGACCACGGTGCGGACGTCTGCCTTGTCGATGCCCATGCCGAAGGCGATAGTGGCGACCACGACATCGAGCTTGCCCGAGAGGAAGTGGCGCTGGACGCGCTCGCGGACGCTGGGTTCTAGGCCCGCGTGATAAGCGGCGGCGCTTCCTCCCAGCACGGAGGCCAGCTCTTCGGCGGCCTTGCGACTGGGGGCGTAGACGATCGCGGGACGGTTAGCCGGGGATTTGAGGAGCTTGGCGGTGAACTCGTTGCGGCGCGGCTTCGACATCTCGACCACTTCGATGGCGAGGTTATGACGGCGAAAGCCGTGGATGAAGAGCGCAGGCAGCGCGAGATGAAGCTGGGCGACGATATCTTTCTGAACGGTCGGCGTGGCCGTGGCGGTGAGGGCGATGACCGGCGCGGGCCGCAGCGCGGGGAGATAGTCGCCGAGGGTGCGGTAGTCGGGCCGAAAGTCATGGCCCCATTGCGAGATGCAGTGAGCTTCGTCGATAGCGATGAGGGCTGGCTTCTTCTTCGCCAGCATCTCGGGGAAGCCGGGGACGCGCATCCGTTCAGGTGCGATGAAGAGGAACTGCAGGGTGCCGTCGAGATAGTCGCGGCAGGCCTGGCGGGATTGGTCGCGGCTGAGTCCGGAGTGGATGCGGGCTACGCGAAGACCGAGCGTGGAGAGCTTGGCGGCCTGGTCGTCCATGAGCGCAATCAGTGGGCTGATGACCAGGGCAGTGCCGCCTCGGGCTAGGGCTGGGAGTTGGTAACAGAGACTCTTGCCCGCCCCGGTAGGCATGACCAGAAGAACGTCGCGGCCATCGGTGGCAGCGCGGCAGACAGCCTCCTGATTGGTGCGGAAGGCGGGAAAGCCGAAGGTCTTATGGAGAAGAGCAGCGAGGTCTGCGGAGTCTTTGGAGTCGGAATCCATGTGCTTGGCTATCTTCGCATATTGTTTGCCTTGGGCGAAGTGTTTGAGTGGATGCGCGGTCTGGATGCGCGGCCTATCGGCTCTCTGGCAAAAACCCGTGCCCCACGTCCTGTCCCTACCTCTACGCCATGGGGAAACCGCTGCTGCGGAGCCCTCATCAAATCTCGGCCCTTGTTTTGTTTAAGGGCACGGCTTCAGCCGTGCCACAAGCGTTTTTACTCGCAGTGCGGCTTCAGCCGCTGAGGGGCTCCTTATGAAATAGCGTCTGCTCCGCTATACGGCGTCGAGGACAGCCCGCTGTGCGGCGAGCAGTTCGTGGATTCCTTTTTCTGCGTAGTCGAGCATCTGGCCGAGCTGTTGGCGGGAGTAGGAATCTTTTTCGGCGGTGGCCTGGGTCTCGACGAGTCCTCCGTCGGCGAGCATCACCACGTTCATATCGACCTGGGCGCGGGAATCTTCTTCATAACAGAGATCGAGCAGGACATGCCCATCGACGATGCCGACTGAGGTGGCGGCGAGCATCTGGCGCAGCGGCGAGGTCTTGAGCGTGCCCGCGGCGACGAGTTTGTTGAGCGCGAGGGCGAGCGCGACGCAGGCTCCCGTGATCGCGGCGGTGCGAGTGCCGCCGTCGGCCTGGAGGACGTCGCAGTCGAGGATGACGGTGCGCTCGCCGAGTGCCTTCATGTCGACGACCGAGCGCAGGCTGCGCCCGATCAGGCGCTGAATCTCGTGGGTGCGCCCGCCGACCTTGCCGCGTTCGCTCTCGCGGGCGGTACGGGTCAGGGTAGCGCGGGGCAACATGCCGTACTCCGCCGTGACCCAGCCGCGGCCGGAGTTGCGCATCCAGCCGGGAACGCCCTGCTCGACGCTGGCATTGCACAGGACACGGGTGTTGCCCGACTCGATGAGGACCGAGCCTTCGGGCATGACGACGTAGCCGGGAGTAATCCGGATGGGGCGGAGGGCGTCGGCGTCGCGGTTGTCGGGACGGAAGAGCTGCGATGGGGTTTGGGGCATGGGGGGATTATAGTTGGGTGAATCTTTTTAGGATGCGTAGAGGCAGCGGCGTTCATCTGATGGGGAATGGATGAGGGCAGTTCCAGAATGGGACGATGTTCCGTAATGGGAAAGTCGCAGAAATGGGAATTGTCGAGGTACTTTATGGGATTTGTGATGAAATTAGTTCCGATTCGGGAAATAGACTGTTTTAATTGTTGCTGGCGAAGTTGATATTTTTGCTTTCTAAGCAATGACTTAGGAAGGGAGTTCCAGTTTGGCACTTGAAGTGATTACAGGAGTGTACCGGCACCGATAAAAAACGGGCAGGAGACAATTGGAGTTACTACATGCAGGCAACGCAGAGCAGGACAGCCTCAGGGTCAGTTGGACAATCGATAGGGTTTACGGCGCTTCATCCTATGGATGACGGCATGGGGTTTAAGCCCTTTGTTGCGATGGCGGGGATTGCGGAAGGCGCGGGGCTGGCGCACGACGCGGGAAATTTGCTGGGAGCGTTGAGCCTCTACTCGGAGCTGCTGGCGCGGCCTGGAGTTCTCTACGAGGAGCATCGGGAGTTTGCGGCGGAGCTGCGTCTGCTGAGCGATCGCAGTTGGGCGATGATCGGCCGGCTGGTGCGCCATGCCCGGGCCGTCGAGGAGACAGCGCAGCAGCAAGCAACCGTCCTGCCCGAGCTGGTGGAACGCTGCCGAGGGATGCTGAGCCGGGTTGCGGGGCGGGGGATCGACGTCTTCTATGGGACTGGGGCGTGGGTGCCGGTAAGTGTGCGTCCGGAGGCGATGGAGCGAATCCTCACCAATTTAGTTAAGAACGCCGCACAGGCGATGCCGAGCGGAGGGGTGGTCTCGGTGGGGATCGAGGGAGTGATGGCCGATGGAGCGATGGCCGCTGCCGGGCGGAGGGTTTTGTTGACGGTCGAAGACACTGGCCGTGGCATGAGCAGCGCTGCTCTGAAGCAGTTGATGCAAACGGGAAACATCTCCTCGGCGGACGGTCACGGCCTCGGCTTTCGCGTGGTGCGCGAACTGGCGGCCATCTCCGGCGGCTGCCTGAATATCGAGAGCCGGATCGGGGTGGGGACAAAGATCTCAGTGGAGTGGGAGGCCCAGGATCGGGCAACGTACCAATCAATGCAGATGTGAGCCGAACACAAAATCAAAGAATCAGATATATGGGAGGAATGGATGGCGGGAATAGCGGGCTTGGATGAAGAGGTGCCGTCAGGCGTACTGATCGGCCTGACGCCTTTGGGGGGCAACGCAGTTGCCGAAGAGGTACAGAAAGAGCGCTCCAACGTCCATATGGAGCTGTTGCATGTGATGGTGGTGGACGATGACGAGGCAGTGCGAAAGTCCTGTTGCGCCATCGCGGAGCGGTTGGGCTGCTCAGTAGTGGGCGCGGGAAACGCGACCGCGGCCCAGGCGATTTTGAAGGACCATCCGATTGACCTGATCCTGCTCGATTTGAAGCTGCCCGGAGGCGGAGGAATGGCGTTGCTGGAGCAGGTGAAGATGCTCCACCCGGAGACGGCGGTGGTAGTGATGACGGCGTTTGCGACGGTCTCTTCGGCGGTGGAGGCGATGCGGATTGGAGCAGGCGATTACCTGACCAAGCCGTTCGCTCTGGAAGAGTTGACGAAGGTGCTGGAGCGCGCGGGCCAGCGCCACCACATGGATGTACAGAGCCGGCAACTCCGGGAGCGGCTGCGCACGCAGACAGGCATGGGGGGTCTGGTGGGGCAGTCGCCGGAGATGGAGAAGCTGTACCGAATCCTGTCGAAGGTAGCTTTCTCGACGCATCCCGTGCTGATCCTCGGTGAGAGCGGTACTGGGAAGGAGCTGGTGGCGCGGTCGATCCACTTCAACGGAACCAATGCGGCGAAGCCGTTTATCCCGGTGGACTGCGGTTCGCTGGTGCCGACACTGATCGAAAGCGAGTTGTTCGGGCACGTCAAGGGAGCCTTTACCGGAGCCGATCGCGCCAAGGAGGGGTTGCTCGCTTCGGCCGACGGCGGCACCGTGTTTCTGGACGAGATTGGCGAGCTTCCGCTCGATCTCCAGGCGAAGCTGTTGCGGGCCTTGCAGGAGAAAGAGGTGCGCCCGGTCGGAGCCACTCAGGCGAGGCCGATCTCGGCGCGGGTGCTGGCGGCGACCAACCGCGACCTGGCCACGATGGTCGAGCAGGGCCGCTTCCGCAAGGACCTCTACTTCCGCCTGAACGTGGTCAACCTGAGGATTCCGCCTCTGCGCAACCGGCGCGACGATATCGCTCCCTTGGCGATGCACTTTCTGGAGCGCATGCAGCAGGAGACCGGGGTCGAACGCGTCTTCTCCGATGAGACCCTGCGCATGATGACTGAGTATGACTGGCCCGGCAATGTGCGCGAGCTGGAGAATGCGATTGAGCGGGCCTGCGCCTTGTCTTCCGGGCCGGTGCTGCACATGGGGGACCTGCCGACGCAGTTGCAGGATTTCCGCTTGCAACGGCACTCTGCGACTTCGGCTTCGGATGAGGGGGTAGAGATTGATCCGATGGCTGAAGGGATCACTAAAGGCGGAATTGTCTCCATCGCGGAGATGGAGAAGCATGCCATTCTGGAGACGATCCGGCAGTTGAATGGCGATAAGCTGATGGCGGCGCGGTTATTGGGTATCGGCAAGACGACGCTCTACCGCAAGCTGAAGGAGTACGGCATCACGGAGGCCTAGCGCGTTTTCAATTCGAGTGTTAACGAAACTTCGGGTGCCCCATCCTTTGTGCGTATTTTGCACAAAGGGTGGGAGACCACAGCTGTCTGCCTCTACCGTCAACCATCAGTCCGAAGTTGATCTAAGCAGGCTTCGATAGATGTTGCGAGAACCTTGCTGTTCGACGTCCGATTAAATGAAATCTTGCCGGGGAGCCACTCTTCTACTATGGCTGTAGAGCAAGAGCTCCTTTGGCTTGCCGCGGCGAGTGATTTTGCATCTAAAGATTAGAGCCGGTAGAAGGGAAGAGATGGGTGGGGGAGCGATGAACGCTGAACGGTTGTCGGGAGTTTTGCTGCATGTGACGTCTCTGCCGTCGTACGGCGGAGTGGGTGATTTCGGTCCTGCGGCGTATGCGTTTGTCGATTTTCTGGCCGCGGCAAAGCAGAGGCTCTGGCAGGTCCTGCCGCTCAGTCCCACGGGCTACGGCAGTTCGCCTTATTCCGCGCTCTCAGCCTTTGCGGGGAATCCGCTGTTCATCAGCCTGGAACGGTTGGCAGAGGAGGGCTGGATTGGCGCGGACCGCATCGCGGGTCTGCCCGGCCACGATGGCCCCGCCGATTTTGTCGAGGCGACGCGGGTGAAGCTGCCGTTGGTCGAGGAGGCTGCCGCCAACTTTCTCGATCGCGCGTCGAATGAGATGCAGGCGCGGTTTCAGAGATTCTGCAAGGACAACATCTCCTGGCTTCCCGACTACGCCATGTTCACCGTGCTGCGGCGCATGCACGGTTACATCAGTTGGAATGAGTGGCCCTCCGATTACGCGCGGCGGAAGAGCGATGCCCTGACGTCGGTGATGAACTCTCATGGGCGCGAGCTTGCCATCGAGCAGGCAGTCCAGTTTTTATTCAATGAACAATGGTGCGCTCTGCGGGTGTACTGCGCTGAGCGCAAGATTCGCATTCTGGGCGACGTGGCCATCTTTGTGAACTACGACAGCGCCGACGTGTGGACCAACCCCGAGCTCTTTGAGCTGGACGAGAATCTGCTGCCGACCCGCGTCTCCGGCGTGCCGCCCGACTATTTCTCCAACACCGGTCAGCGCTGGGGCAACCCGCTCTATAAATGGGGCCTGATGAAGGAGCGCGGCTTCGATTGGTGGGTGGCACGGATTCGCCGTGCGCTGACGCTCTACGACTCGGTCCGGCTCGATCACTTTCGCGGCTTCGAAGCCTTCTGGTCGATCCCGGCAGACGAGGAGACGGCGATCCATGGGCAGTGGGTGAAGGCGCCGGGCCACGAGTTGTTTCAGCGGCTTAAAGACGTCTTTGGCGAGCTGCCCTTCATCGCCGAGGACCTTGGTCTGATTACGCCCGAGGTGGATGAGTTGCGCGAGCACTTCGGCATGCCCGGGATGCGGATTCTACAGTTCGGTTTCTCCGACCGGGGAAGTCATCTTTATCTCCCTCACCGGTTTGTTCCCAACACCGTGGTCTATACCGGGACGCACGACAACAACACCACGCTGGGCTGGTGGCGCGACAACGCCGGTGAGATGGAACGTGCTAACGCGCAGACATATCTACAGACCATCGAGCACGAAGGCGATATTGTGTGGGCGATGATCCGCGCGGCTGCGCGGTCGGTCGCGAACCTGTGCATCTTTCCCATGCAGGATGTTCTGCACCTGGGCAGCGAGGGGCGGATGAACACTCCGGCAGCGGGAGCGGGGAACTGGACGTGGCGTTATGGCCTGAATGCTCTGCATCCCGACTTCGCTATAAAGCTCGCCGCGCTGATGGAGATGACGGATCGCGATGCGTATGAGGCTCCCGCGCTGGGCACGGAGGCCGGTAAGCCGACCGAAGAGGCGCATACGCGGGCTGAGCTGGGCTCCAGCGTTTAAGCGGGAAACGTTTAGGCCGAGAGTGTGCCGAGAGTGTTTAGACCAGAGTCGGTGTTCCTGTCCCATCTGCTCCTCCTTCCCTCTCCTTGTTTCCCTCTCTTTGTCTTGTCATCCTTCGCCACAGGCGGAGGATCTGCTTTTGCTTTAGGGAAGGTCTGATTAAATTCCCTCAGCGGCTAAAGCCGCATTGCGGGCAAGTCACTTACGGCACGGCTGAAGCCGTGCCCTTAACAGAGCCTGACTTAATCAGAGCCTCCCTAGCCCTCGGTCGGAAGTCTCTTGGCCGGGGAGTTGATAGACTGGGAGTTGAGCACAATCAAATCTTCAGGAGCACACATGCCTCTCTCTGGCGAAGCCATTCGTACCATGAATTATGTTGACGACATCTCGGTCACGCTGCGCCGCATTCTAGCGGTGCTCCCCTCGCTGACGGACGATGAGCGGCAGCGCGTTGCCGACCACATCAAGCAGTCAGAGCCGAGCTACGAATCCGTAATTACCGCTGTATCGAGCAAGAAATGACCGAGTCGGCCGGGCTGCGGCAGCCGGTTGAGATTCGAACCGTCGCCGTGATCGGGGCAGGGCTGGCGGGCCGCAGCTTTGCCTTGGCGTGCGTGGCGGCGGGCTTTCATGTCGTGCTCGAAGATGTGATGCCGGCAAATCTTCGCCGCGCCGAGGCGGACTTCGCCGATCTGCAAGCGGGATTGGCCAAGGGGTGTCTCGATTTTGCGTCGACGGTGGAGGACGCGGTCCGCGAAGCGGATATCGCCGTAGACTTCGTTCCCGATGAGCTGGAGTCGAAGCTGGAGATCTTCAGCATGATCGACCGCATGGCTCCACCGAAGACGATTCTGTGTACGCCAAGTTATGCGCTAAGCATTACGGACCTGGCCTCGTGCGTGTATCGCCCGGAGCGGTGCGTGGCCGCTCGCGGGGAGCTTGTCCGTGCCGAGGGCGGGGCGGCGGAGGACGCGGGGTCCACAGTCCGTCTGCTGTATCCCGCCTCCGCTGACGATCAGGTGTTGACGGCGGTGGTTGATTTCTTGCAGTCGCTCGGGCTTCCGGTGCAGTCGGAAGCCGACCCGGATGTACCCATGCTGGTGAAGAACGCGCTTCGCTGAGATTCCAGGTTCTAAAGCATCTATACCTGCAAATGAAGGAAGCTATACCCTCAAATATTGTCATCCTTCGCCGTAGGCGGAGGAGCTACTGTTGCTTTTGCTTTGCGCTGTTCAGTCACACCATCTGATTTTGCTTTCAGCTTTTGGCTACCGGGTGCAGCAAAGCTGCAAGCCCCCGCTGATGCATCTCCTGCTCGAAGTCGGCGTGGCTGCCGTACTGAATGCCCTGCATGCCGATGGCGTGCGCCGCTTCGATATTCTCCTGCTTATCGTCGATAAAGAGAATCTGGGCTGGGTCGGTGGCGAGACCCTCGGCGGCGCAGTGATAGATCGCCGCTTCCGGCTTGGCCAGCTTGAGCGAGTAGGACCAGACGCAGTGGTCGAACCCACTGATCCAGTCGAACTTCGCGATCAGACCGTCGGCCATCTTGTCTCCGATGTTGGAGAGAATGCCGGTGCGGATTCCAGCCTGTTGCAGGCGCTGTGCCCATTCCACCACGGGGAGATTCAGCCGCGACCAGAGATCAACATCGGCGGCGATGAGGTCGGCGATCTGCGTTGGCGTGAAGACAGCCTGCGAGCCTGCCGCTACCCGATGCCAGTAGGACTCGCCGGTGAAGGTGCCGCGGTCGTACTCGTGGCGGTGAGCCCAGTATTCGCGGTGGAGGTCGGTCTCGCTGAGGCCGCTGATGGTCAGCATCTGCTGCCAGACGGCAAGGTCGGGGGACAGGGAGAGTACCTGGCCGAAATCGAAGAGAACTGCTTTGACTGGAATCATAGGTTGAATGGCTATTGTAGGGGATCACAGCTCAACGGTTAACATGGTGGGGTGAGCTTTCGATTTTCTTCGCGTACAGGGTGGGATGTAGGAGAGAGCAGTTTTGCTGCGGCGATCCGTGAAGCGCGGGCTTCCGGGCGCAGGTTATATGACCTGACGATCTCGAATCCTACCGTCTGCGGCTTTGAATATGATGCCGCGGCGATCCTGGCTCCGTTGAGTGATGTCGGCGCGCTGGTCTATGACCCTGATCCGAAGGGAATGCGTCCGGCGCGGGAGGCAGTTGCGGGCTATTACCGGGAGCATGGCGCAGCGGTTGATCCGGATGATCTGGTGCTGACGACCAGCACCAGCGAGGGTTATGGATATCTCTTCCGGCTGCTTTGCGATGCGGGAGATGAGGTGCTGGTGGCGCAGCCCAGCTATCCCCTGTTTGATTTTCTGGCGGATCTTGAAGATGTGAAGCTGCATCCGTATCCGCTGTTTTATGACTATGGATGGTGGATCGATTTTGCGGAGCTGGAACGGAGGATCAGTCCCCGGACGCGAGCGATTGTGGTGGTGCATCCGAACAATCCGACCGGGCATGGAACGAAGGCTGCCGAGCGGCAGAGATTGCAGGAGATCTGCACCCGGCATGAGCTGGCTTTGATTGTGGACGAGGTGTTTCTGGATTATTCCCTGCATCGGGCCGACTCGGAAGAGCTTGTCAGCTTTGCAATGGGACCGCATCCGATTTTGACCTTCGTCTTGAGCGGAATGAGCAAGATCGCCGGACTTCCTCAGATGAAGGCAGCGTGGATTGCAGGCTTTGGGCCAGAGCCAGTTCGACAGGAGGCGATGGGCCGATTGGAGGTCATTGCGGATACTTTCCTGTCGATGAACGCTCCGGTGCAGAGATCACTGCCTTCATGGCTGAAGGGGCGAAGTGAGATTCAGGAGCAGATTCTGGAACGGGTGAGGGTGAATCTGGCATGCGCTGAGAGAAGTGGCGCGGAGGTGCTTCGGGTGGAAGCAGGATGGTGTGCGATTCTGCGGCTGCCGCAGATGAAGCAGGGAAGTGATGTGGCTGAGCAGTTGCTCCAGTCCTATGGAGTTGTGGTGCATCCCGGAGCGTTCTATGGGATTGCCGAGGGCGGAAGGATCGTGGTGAGTTTGATCGGACCACCGGAGGAGTTTGCTGCGGGGATGGAACGGATTTCTACGTCGATTGCTGGAACCAAGTAAGTAACTGATTCGTTAGATG
This sequence comes from Terriglobales bacterium, assembly GCA_041691575.1. Lineage (GTDB taxonomy): Bacteria > Acidobacteriota > Terriglobia > Terriglobales > Acidobacteriaceae > Edaphobacter. The sequence continues at coordinate 5,309 of JBEPUJ010000009.1, read as the reverse complement.
CTCATCATGTGTTGCTTTATACCAATAGCTCTAAAGCATTGATTCATTGAAGGAATGGATTCGATTCCCTTTCTTCTCCAATGGAGGTTTTAGGGCCGTGTCCGGGGATGACCGTGACCTCGTCGGGAAGGGTGAGGAGGGAATCGCGGATGGATTGGATGAGCTTCTGCGTATTGCCGCCGGGAAGATCGGTACGTCCTACGGAGCCGGCGAAGAGGGTATCTCCGGCGAGCAGGAGAGTCTGTTGGGGAAGGTAAAGGCAGACGCTGCCTTCAGTGTGACCGGGAGTGTGGAGAATCGTGCCGGAGAGTCCTGCGATAGAGATGAGTTGGCCATCTTCGAGTTTGGCGTCGGGAGGAGCGACTTCGGGCGTGGGAATGCCGAGCCATCCAGCCTGGATGTCCATCATCTTTACCAGAGGCAGGTCGTTCTGGTTGTAGAGGATAGGAGCTCCGGTGAGTTTTTTGAGGTGTTGGGCTCCGGCGATGTGATCGATGTGAGCGTGGGTGACGATGATTTGCTTTACGGTGAGCTGATGCTCGGCAAGGGCGCTGACGATGCGGGAGATGTTGTCGCCGGGATCGACCACGATGGCTTCGCGGGAGACTTCGTCGCCGAGGATGGAGCAGTTGCACTGGAGCGGGCCGACGATGAGGATTTCGTGGATCATGGGTTAAAGACTAAAGGCTTAACGCGGATTTTCATCGACGACGCGGATTTAAAGACAGGAACTTATGCGGGAGCATGAAAATGCGCAGGCTCTGAGCCTGCGCATTGGGGAATCCTGAACTGACTTGGTTACTTCTTCGGCGTCGTCTGGGTGACGGGATGGCTGGCGCCGGAGAGGACGGAGTGATCGCTGCCTGAGCGGGAGAGCATTACCGTAAGGGCGATGGAGGTCACCATGAAGAGGACAGCAGACCATGCGGTGAGCTTGGTGAGCAACGTGGCGGAACCGCGCGGGCCGAAGGCAGTCTGAGAGCCCTGGCCGCCGAAGGCTCCGGCGAGATCGGCGGAACTGCCTTGTTGCAGAAGGATGATGCCGACCAGGAAGAACGAGACGATGACGTGGATGACAACAACAAAATAGAGCATCGGGGTAAAGTTACGACCTTCTCTTGAGCCAGAATGTGTGGATCGATGCGCAGGAGGGAGTTTATCCCCTATGCTTTGCAGCGCCAGCATCGCAAACCAATTTCGAGTGTATCACCGGGTATTGCAGAAGTCGAAATCGCCGGTTTGGTTGCTGTGCTGCTCCTTTTTGGAGGAGGTACCCCCACCCCCGACCTAAGGACCTAAAGGCAATAAATACGTTGGCTAACCCAACATCTCCAGTGTAAAGCCGCCCGATGGTCTGGACGGCTTCGGCTGGAGAGAGTTAAACTCTATTTGGGAACAATGACCACAACAGCGTCTTCACCAATTCCAATGGTGATTACAACGCGATGGGTCTGGATGCATATCGTCACTGGCGGCATCCCGTCTCCTTTCCGGCCACCTGTTAGCGCAGGTGGCCTCTGTATTTCCCATCAAGCAGTTTGTTCGGCTTGGTCGAGTTGATCGAACAGTGGGAGTGCAACTTGGCGTGGGAGTCCTTTGTCTAGCATTTGCATGAATTGGTCCCATGTGGTGCTTACACGCATAAGGGTAGTCACGGCGGCTAGATGCTCTAATAGTCGAGGGTTACCGACATTTTCAGTGAGACTCTGGAATAGCTTTCCCTTGCGCTTGCCCTTGTCATTCTTAGGAGCAACGCGCTTCAATTCGTCCAGCACTCCCGGAGCGAGTCGAGAATAGATGAGGTCATTAGTGAGGTGCCCGATATACTGAGGCTTTTTGGGACTACCGTCGTAGGGTATCTCCCGCAACCTGAACAACTCCCTGTAGAAGTCTACCGGGAAGGTCTTCACCCACCTCCGCAACTCTTTCGTAACGAACGCTTCTAAAATCTTCGCAAGCGCGTCCCTAGCGCGATCTGCTTGGTATCCCGTCGCTTCATCAACTAGCGCGATGATGCCAACTCGCGCAAAGCCTCTAACGAGAATTTCGCAACGCTCGGCGATGTGAGTCTGACGACCAGTTAGTGCGCCATGCTTACGGGCTTCCAGGACGGCATCGCAGATGTCGGCAAGTAGAGTTGCCTCATAACCAATTCCTCGAATGCCCTCGGTTGTGACGAAATCTATAGGGGATAAGGTCCCAGGCTTTAAGTGTTCTGAAATGAATGGCTTGAGGCGATCTTGGCCCACAAATTTAGCCATTCGGTCCCCACCATGACTAGACCCTCCGGGCGTCATACCCAAGGCCGTGACAAGACTCTTCTGTACAAGGACACGGCGACCATCGGAGAGGACATAGCAAGGTATCTCGATCTCTCCAATGCGGAGAGGGCTATCAGGGGACCCGTGAGTTGCCTTCGCTACTTCGGTCAGTTTCCCCGCCTTTCTCCAACGCGCTTCTACCGCTATCCTCGCAATGTTTCGCCGCTCTTCGGGAGAGAGAGAGTTGGCCCTCGCCGCGCCACCCTTCGATGCCCCCAACTTGCTCAGAGCCTTTGCAGCCTCGCTGTTCTTCGTAAGATTGCTCATCTGAAATTCCTCTGAAATTAAGTTACTTGCCCGAGAAAGAATTGTCAATACATGCCCGAGAAAGTACTTGTATTCTTGCACGAGCAAGTATAGTATTTTGTTCATGGACACGACACCGAAGACACTGACCGAAGCCATCCGCTACTACTCCGACGCTCAGACTTGCATCAATGCGGTTGCTGCTTTGCGGTGGCAGGATGGAAGTCCGGTTTGCCCCAAGTGCAACGCGACTCAGGAGACGCGGAATCACTATTGGCTGGCGACTCAGAAGCGATGGAAGTGCTACTCATGCCGCAAGCAATTCAGCGTCAAGGTTGGAACGATTTTCGAGGATTCCCCGCTCGGTCTGGATACATGGATGATTGCGCTATGGATGCTCTGCAACTGCCGCAATGGGGTTTCCAGCTACGAGATTGGAAGGGCTACGGGCATCGCGCAGAAGTCAGCATGGTTCGTCCTCCAGCGTCTTCGTTTAGTACTGAAGGAAATCAAGCCAGTGATGTTGGGCGCGACTGGAACGCCAGTTGAGATGGACGAAACCTTCATTGGCGGTAAGCCAAAGAACATGCACCGGAGCAAGCGTCTCAAGCAGCGTATAGGCATGAACGGATATGCGGAGAAGACGGCTGTATTTGGGATGTTGGAGCGTGGCACTCGTCAGGTTCGTGCAACTGTAATCCCGAACGTCAAGCGCGAGACGCTGCAAAAGAAGATTCTTGAGCAGGTTGGTTTTGGCTCTACGATCTACACGTACGGCTGGCCGGGATATGACGGCCTGACCGCGAAGGAGTTCGTTCACGAAACCGTGAATCACATGGAAGAGTACGTTCGTGGGGAAGTCAGTACACAGGCAATCGAAAACTTTTGGTCATGCTTGAAGCGCACCCTGAATGGAACGTATGTAGCGGTTGAACCCTTCCATATGGAGCGTTACCTTGATGAGCAGATGTTTCGCTTCAATAACCGCACCGGTCACACGGATGGAACCCGCTTCCAGAAGGCTCTGGCGCAGGTTAGTGGCAAGCGTCTGACGTGGGTGGAGTTGACGGGCAAGGAGTCCAAAAAAGTGGCCTAGGATTGGCCCTCTTCGGGGACGTAAGAGTATTTCTTATGAGGCGAAGGCTTTTCGGCCTTGGCTTGAGCGCGACTATCCTGGATTTGTTTTGGAGAGACGGAGAGGACGGAAGCCAAAGCCTTCGTAAATTTCTTATGCTCTATTCCAGATTGCTTATCATTCATAAATCAAGCCTTTCTTGCAATCGTACCGCATTAGTAATATCAATGTTGATGAGGACGGCACTCGCATCAAACTTGCCCATGCCTATCACCCGTAGTGGTCCGTTGTAAGCATAGTCTCCGTGTAGTGACATCTTGTCTTGACCTACATAGTGATATGGGACTTTGGTTCCATTTTGCAGTTTGAAGGTTCCCCTGAGAGACTCCTTGCTAGCCGATACAAGGGTGCCCACAAGTGTGATTTCGCGCTTTTCTGACAACGTTGCTTCATCCGCAAAATATGCCTTCTGGGTGTATTCAATCGATTCCTCATCCAACTCACCTTTATCATCTTTTGCAGTGAGGTCTAGCCCGTCAACAAAGCCCTCTGAAAGCGGATCTATCAGCTTTTTAAGGTCGCCATCTAAGGTTCGTTCCTCAAGAAGGCGTAAAGCCTCTGGCGTTATATTGAAGGTGCCTCCATCCATTGCCACAAGGACGATCTTATTGTCACGTACATCCGCCCTGACGGGGCCACCCTTTAGGTGCTTCTTTGCCTGTATTGCCTCCTTGATCTTGTCGAAAACCCACTTAGCTGTAGCACCACCAACAGCCTTTAGTCCATCGCTTACGACAGGATTGTGGAGAAAGGCTAGGATGACTAGGCGAAAAGATCCGACCTCAACTGCGGAAACCAACAACTCATGGGTGGTACCAGAGAGAAGCGTATCGGCTGCTTTACCGTATGCACCCGCAAATGCCTGCAAAGCCTTAACCACGTCATCCAATGACATGGTGCCGTCATCCACTAAGGGACCACGGTAGCGTAGCTCTACCTGTAAGGGGGGCTCGGGCATCCCAAGCCATGCTACCCCAGCCCATCCGAAACCGTGCAAGAATCTGGTCATGGGTTAGCCAACGTATTTATTGCCGACCTAAAGTATTGATTACATAAGCTTTATGGGATGGTTTGCGGCAAAGTATTTATTTCAGGCACTTTGCGGGTAAAGTATTCTTTCTAAATAAGTTAGGTTCCTGTGGGATCTCCGAGCCGGTTTTATCTACTCTCTTTATTTTAATGGATCGGGCGAAACTCAAATGCCATCTCTATTGGGTTTGTTTTGTTGGAGTTATGTGATTTGAGGGCTTGACAGGGAATTTTACGGGTGTTTTTGAAGGTTCGTGGCGGATGGGCAGTAGGATCATGGGTTTAGAGCTTCTGGTTTTAGGCGGTGTCTAACGAATGCTTTGGTCCTACGGCACCGAAAGAGGACATGCCTCAGGGGCTGAAGAGGCTGCGGAAAAATTCAGTTACGGCGCGGAATGAGCCCTCAGCGGCTAAAGCCGCACTGCAAGCAAGGCTTACGGCACGGCTGAAGCCGTGCCCTTAACAAAACATGAGTTTTTCCGCAGCCTGCCGCTTTTGGGCTTCTCTTAGAGGCCCAAGGCTAAAGCCTTGGCGTACCTAGGTGTGAAGTTTCAATAGGTTGTTGTCCATTCGATCGA